>CAVQKI010000001.1:0-796163 GCA_963713145.1 uncultured Thermoplasmata archaeon
GTAATCGACCGTCTGTAACTTAATCGACTGGCGACCGCGCTCGCTGTAACTAAAATCGATTCCGGGATCCGTCGTTGCACATATGCAGGCGACATACCCTTGCTAGGTCGCAAGCGGGACCCGGTCTAATCTCAGGGGTCCTGACCTCGGCGAAATGTCGCTCCGCCAAACGGGCCGGACTCGTCGACCGCCACATCTTGAGAGGTTCCCGCCTTCCGCCGATGGAGGGCTTAAGTGCCTCGCGCTCGCATACTACTTCCCCGGCTGATGTTGCGGATAGTCGCCCTGTCGGACTGGAGGGTACAGCGGATTGAGGCAGTCGCCGAGTTCCTTGATGGACTTTCGATTCAACCTGACCTCTTGGTCTACGGCGGAGACGATACGGTCCGGTTCGGGGACTTCTCGCAACTCTCCGGCCGCACTGCGGCTAGGGGTCGCTGGGGTCATCGGTAACGACTGCGAGCCCCAGCATCGGGTTGCGTTCTCCGGACCGCGCAAGTGGGACCTTCACTCAGAACCACTAATCACAGAAGATGGGACGGGTTTCATCGGACTCGAAGGAAGTCCTCCTCCGTTAGGTTTCGTCACTTACACGGAGGGGGAAGCCGCGGAGCACTTAGAACGACGATTCAGAGAGGTTACTCGTCGTGGGGCGAAACGGGTTGTGGTGGTGAGCCATGCACCGCCGAAAGGGATTCTGGACCTCTCCCTGCGGTTCGGCACCGACCATATCGGATCAAGGGCCCTTCGCAGATTCATCGAACGGCACGCGACCCGAGTGCCTCTCGTGTTATGCGGGCACAGCCACATGAACGGAGGCAAGTCAGAGCGACTCGGACGAACTTTGGTCGTGAACACCGCAGTTCACGACCATGACGGTGCTGAAGCTCGCCTGGCCACCCTTCGCATTGACGGTTGTGATGTCCGGTGCGCTTGGCACTTACTCGACGGCTCGATGTCCAACCTCCGTCTCCTCCAAGGGATCGGCTTCGTCCGCGAGCGGGTGCTATTGGAGGCTGGACTTAGGTCCTTAGACGATATCGTTGCCGACAATAGGGAAAGATTTCTCGCAGTACCCGGCGTAGGCAAAACTTCAGCCGCCAGATGGATTGAACAGGCGGACGCGATCCGCCGAGGCGTGATCACGATACATGACTTTCCCGAGCGGGAACTCCTCGCTGTTTCCCCTACGATCTACTATGACATTGAGACCGACCTTGGCCCGGGTCGAACCTGGCTAGTTGGCGCTCTCGATTCCGTAGATGGCAAGCTGGTATCCTTCTTCCAGCGGAGGGACGAGGGCCAGTTGTTGCGTGATTTCGGAAGCTATCTCAAGGACCGGCCCGACCACCTTCTCGTGAGCTACAGCGGCTCGTCGTTTGATGCTAGGGTGCTCTCGACTCGAAGCTCGGTCCATAAGCTTCGATATCTTCCTAGGAGGCTTGCAACGGATATCGACTTCTGCCTGATTGCTCGGAGGGCCCTCACCGGAAATACACCTTCGCACAAATTGAAGGAACTAGCCCACCAACTCGGATACCAGTTCCGACATCCTGACATCGATGGGTTCGCCGTAGGTTTGTACTACTCGGAATTCCTCCTTTCTGGAAAGCAACCTCCGTGGAAGAAGCTCGTCAAGTACAACCAAGACGATGTGCGGGCGCTCGCTCACGTTGTGAAAAGGGCGGTCGAAGGTGGCGAGGTCAGTAGTCCCCCAATAGCCGACCCCACTCACGCACTTCCAGCCTGGGAAGACCCCCCGCGGCGGTCGTTGTCGTCGTATTGAACCACGTCCCACCGTCCGAGCGAACACATCTGGCCAATGGGTACAGTGGCCAGTACGGAACTCGGCAACACT
Source organism: uncultured Thermoplasmata archaeon (assembly GCA_963713145.1). GTDB lineage: Archaea > Thermoplasmatota > Thermoplasmata > Lutacidiplasmatales > UBA184 > Lutacidiplasma. The sequence continues at coordinate 1,859 of CAVQKI010000001.1, forward strand.
GTTCGCTGCTCCGCGAGTTCGTGCAGAACCCTATATATCCCCTCTAAACCTCCTTCGGATTGCAATGATTGTCAAGAGCTACACGCCTCCCGCAGAGGTCGCCCCCGAACTAGAGAAGTCGATCGAGCATCCGGTACACGACTCCGACGTTCCCGGGACGGTGGTGGCGATTCTTCAAGGCTTGATGCTGCCCAAGTCACCATCTCGGGATCGGCAACCATCCAATCAAAGCTAGGTAGTGCAGAATCGGCAGCTCTAGGAGAGCTGTTGTTGCTGAGGCCGATTGCGCGTAGACAAGCCACCGCAAGAATGGTTTCTCAACGGCATAAACGACGAGAGCGAGGATAACTATGAGCAGCGCGGAAAGCAACTCAATCAGGTTAGAGGCGTCGAGCTGTTGAGATAGGGTCGCGTAGAGTCCGACCGCCCACACTACCCAAAGGAGCGCCACAATTGCCCCGATCCCGCGAGCGAGTCTGGCGCGCACACGAAGGCTGGGCTCCTTGGCGTCCTTCGCAATCCTTCCGCGCTTGAACATCTCCTTGAAGTGGCCGACCAAGTTTGCAATATCACGGAACGAAGCCTCATCTTTCCTCGCGTGCTCGGCGGCTTGGAGATATCGGAGCGTGGCGTCGTGTGAATCTCGCTCTATCTCCGCGCACTCCTCCAGAACCCTACGACCTTCGTCTTTCCCAATGTACGCGTAGGCGCTCGAACTGTCGTGCGTCGATCCTCTCAGAATCTCGGTCCCGTCAAAGGCCTCCTCGGGGGATCCTCGGTACCCTCTGACTATCTCCAGGCCATCAGGAACAATCGTCCGAACATGAACGGACTCGGTAGCTTTCCAGGGAGGGGCGTCAAAAGCTACGAGCGGGGGCCGGACGGCGAACGAGGCTCTTCCGCTGACAAAGAACACAAGGAACTCAATCGTGTTAAAGTCGCAAACGGCCGAATGTTTACGCCGACCCTGTTCTAGGAGATCGACCCCATGACGGATGAGTACGTACTCTGAGGGCTGGACAGGGACCTGAACATATGGGACGTAGGATTCAGTTAGATTGCTTGCAAACCCAACGAACCGCCTGAGTTCGCTTGATTCGGAGTACCGCGCACGTAGCTCCTCAATTGCTTGACGCGCTCCGGCGATCAGATCAGGAGAAGTGCGAAACTCTGTCGTAGGGAGTACTTGGCTCAGCACATTGGTCGTGGCCAGCTGTTGGTCCTTGCTTAACGTAAGAAGGAACGCGTTCCACCTTCTACTCAGTGCTTCTTGGGTGAGTTCGACTCCACGTTTCGTGGGGAGATAGACTAGGTTTTAGTCGGCGGCGTCCAACGTCACCATATTCGCTTGGACGGATCGCTGCCTCCAAATCAAAGGAAGGATGTGCAACCGCCCCGCTCCCGAGTAGACATACCGGAAGTCTTCTCTCAAACGATTGACGTCCTTAATCGCCACGGTGTAGTGGAGACGTTCCACGACAACCGCATCCGGGGTTGACTCTGCCCGGGTCCGAGTCTATAGAATCGCCCATCCTCGAGTCGGCCCCTAAGCACCTGCAACGTCCGCCGGGAAATCCTAGGTCGGGGCCGCTCGTTGCGCCAATGTGGAGATCAACATCGCCCTTTCCTCACACAACGCTGGGACCCCTCAGAGCGCCGCCTTTATCTCACGGACGTCTGCAAGAATCCGGGCAATATCCCCCGCCGCCGTCTTCTTGCCACTGAGATAAGGAACATACCTATCTGTCTGCTTCGTGGCCGCGAGACTTTCAGTGATTCGAGTGCACTCCTCGGCGTAAGCAGAGACTCGGTGCACACGCAAGCGGTCTTGGATTCCCGAGGCCCCCCCCGTGTAGATTTCCGAAACAGTGGAGCCCTTACAAGTCGGGCATTGGCAGCTTAGCGCCTCGCCCTTCAGGGCAACACGCCTGTAAGCACCGTAATCGAGCACTCTGTAGTATCGAAGTTTCTCCGGGTCCAGCGTTCCCGCTCCCCACATCTGTCCGCTTGTGCTGTCAACCCCATAGGGGTGAGTGATAATGTCTGAGAGTGGCGTAATCTCACGAGAGGACTTCTTGCTCGTTGCGGCGTTGAAGACGTGAAGGTAGTAAGTCTCGTCCCGCGAATGGGACCTGCGCTTCAGACCTAAGCTCTCGCGAATGAATCGGACTAGAGACCGCATGAGAGCGGGTTGATTCGAGGCGCCGGAGAAATCTACAGCGTAAAATCTGACCCCCAACTTCGAGTACGCGAGAACCATGTCCCTGACAAGCCCAAGGTCGTCAGTTGTGGGGACATAGCCCACTATGTCCTCTGCCCCGCTGGATGTCTGGATCGCGACGCGAGTTCTTTCCAGACTCCGCCGAAACAGCACGGCGCTCGACAGGCCAGTTGGGAGCGGGGGTACGACAAGGCTGGCGCCAGCTTCTAGCTGAACATCGACCAAGGCTGATGCTCTAATGTCATCGAGAGGAGGCATTGGCAATGGAGCCCCTTCAGCGGTCGTGTATCGCCCAGGGATTCGTGTGTAGACGAGGTTAATGCAATCCGATAGGTTCCGAGACTTCATGCGCGAAATCAATTCGTCGGTCGCCTTCTTGCTGTAGCCCACCGACTCAAGAGTTGGTCTGGCCAGAGCCTCACCAGCGATCGCTAGGGCGACCTTCGGCGCGACGGACCTGCTCTTCCTTGAAACCAGCTCGTGTTCCGCTCTTGACGTCGCATGCAAGGGTGACACGACCTCGGCCTTCAGCGGTGTTTGCGCCGATTTTCCTCCGACTCTGAGCTTCGACGCGTGTGCAAACGAGTCCTCGTCCTCGAGGAACCAATCCACCTCCATCGTCAAACACTTCCGGCTGGTCGCATGTTGAGGCTACGTATCTCCCGTAGTAAAGCGTTTTCCACCAGCTGGCCCAATGTGACGTCTCTGTCGAGCGCGACCCGCTTGGCTTGCTTCCATATATCGGGGGATAGCTTAATCGAGATGGTCACACGTTTGCCGGAAGCAGATTCGGACATACGACCTCGAAGTGGGTAATCTAGTTTGTAAGTAATATGCTTTTTCAGTACGTCGGCGGTAATATAGTAATACCTCGGTGGTCGCAGCAATGACGGCTATCCGTGCGACCCTAACGCCAATCTGTCCGCAGATCGAAAGCCAACTGAAGCCCCACCTTTCAGGGCTCTTCTCGGGAGTTGTGAAAGGCTACCTGCCGCAGGCTTGGAGCTTCACCACCGAGGCGGGGACCGCAACCCTTCGTGTCGATAAAGCTGGAAACGCATCGATCGCTGACGGCTCGGCGGGACCGTTGGACGTGAGCATTACGTGGGGCCAGGCGCAACTCGAATGGGCCATTGGTCAACAGGGTAAGGGACCGCGGCCAAGCGGGCCGAGCCCGCAGTTGGCGTTCCACACCCAAAAGGGCCAAACCGCCTTCGGGTTCCTCCGCAATCGGTTCAATCTCTAGATATGCCCCGATTCGCAACCCCGGTCACACTTGATAATCAAGCGCGCGGGAGGGCGAGGGTTTCTGCGCGATTGAACTGAACACCGTTCGGCGCGCTCCCCCGCGTCATTCGGGCCAGCCGCCCATCGGTGCCGTGGGCGTTCCCACGGAGGCTGAGCGCGATTGAGGTTCCCCCCGCCCTCTCGCGGGACGTTCCAGCGGACGTTCGAGGACTACTCTCTCGACCTGGGTGTCCCAGGGGACTTCGTAACCATTACTCGTGATCCCTTGGGATCCAAGGACCACCTAAGGGAATCCCCCGCCTCAACTCCAAGCACGTCGACCACGGTTGAGGGGACGGTAGTACGAAGCGACTCTGATCGCTCGACCGCCCTTACTAGTTTGGACTCAATTGTTCTGACCACGATTCTCCCGAGGGACAAGAAGGCGAAACTCCGAGTGCATATAGGCCAACAGGTGGGTCAACATGTAGGTTCAAAGGTTAAGTACTCTCGAAGTATAGGTCAACATATAGGACGACTTATGACCGACCTTCCCTCGAAGATGGTGGCGCGCCAAGTCCGCGCGCTGGAGATGCTTCGCGGGGACGTCCGAATCGGAAAAGTCCTCGGCTCCGAGGGCGACTATGTGGTCCCCTCGCAGTCTGGGAAAGGATTCTACCGGGTCCATGTCCCTGCCGACCCGAACACTGCCGAGACGTGCTCCTGCCCCGACTTCGAGGAGCGCCAAGCTCCTTGCAAACACATCCACCTCGTCCGAATGGATCAACGGGCGGAAGAAGACCCCACCCCGTCACATTACTCCCGAATCCCTCCCACAGCCAGTGGTCCGAAGCGAAATTGGTCAGTCTACAACGAGTCCCAGACCGAGGAATACCGGCTGTTCAACACTTTGCTTCGGGACCTCTCGATTGGCTTCCCAGAGCCCCATACGGACCCCCAACGGGCGGGCCGTAAGCCCATTCCCCTGCGGGATCAGGCCTTCTGCGCCGTCCAGCGGGCCTACCTTGGGTTCTCGCTTCGCCGTTCGCACGGCTTCAGGGCACAGGCCGCGAAGAACGGACTCCTATCCGATACGCCATTCTGGGCAGTTCCCTCGCGGTTCCTCTGCCGACAGGACGTGACTGAGGGGCTGCACGACATGATCGCCCGGTCAGCCATCCCTCTGATCGGGCTCGAGGACAAGTGCGCGGTAGATTCCACGGGGCTGCGAACAACGCGATTCAACTACTACCGTCAGGAGAAGTACAACCCGTCCAGGGAGAACGCCTGGCTCAAGATGCACGCCTTGGTCGGCGTGAAGACTCACGTCATTCCGGTTCTCGAAGTGACGTCAGGGACGGTCAGCGACAGCCCGCAGTTCCCGGCTCTCCTGCGGCGGGCCACGGCGAACGGCTTCCGCTTCAAGGAGGTGTACGCCGACAAGGGTTACCAAAGCCGCGAGAACTTCAGCGCGGCCGACCAGCTGGAGATCGTGCCCTTCATCCCGTTCAAGCGAAACCAGACAGGGAAGGCCGGGGGAAGCCCCCTGTATCACAAGATGTTCCTCTTCTTCCAGTACCAACGGGAGGAGTTTGATGTCCATTACGGGCAGCGGGCTCAGGTAGAATCGACATTCGGCTCGTTCAAACAGAAGTTCGGTGAGACCCTTGCCTCGCGGAACTTCACTGCTCAGCTCAACGAGGTTCTCTCGCTGGCAATCGCCCACAACATCACGGTGATGGTGCGACAGATGTTCGAGGCGGGGATCCTGCCAGACTTCCTACGGCCGCCCGAGGGCACCCTAACCCCGGCCCCGCTCCATCAAGCAATTGGAGTCGAAAACCTGCTGTCTCTAAATCGAACCGAGCCCGCGCCACCTGTAACTGAATTGGGGCCCTCGAGGTGATTGCGGCACAACTTCCGCTATACGCGGTTCTGTCGCTTTTCGCGTGGTAGATTGGGGAGAATGGACGCTGTTTCAATTCGCGGGGCAAGCGACTTCTGACAGTCCCTTCGTCTGCCGACTGAACCTAGCGGGTGTCAATCGATTATCGTAAGGTCGACAGATGCCGGATGAAGTTGGGACCGAATTTCGGTTACCAGTTTGTACGTTTTTGCCTGCTGTGCGTTAAGAGTTGTAACCTTCCGGATATCTGCAAGCACTTCTTCGAGAGGCTTTTGGGCGGTATCTGCGATGATACGGCAGATATTCTCCTGATCGACCTTGAGCCCCTCCAATCTCTCTTGAAGACCCTGTTCCCCCAGCTGTAGTTCTCCGCTAAAATTCGCAGCGACGGGGTGCATCAGGAACCGCGCATGCGGGACGCAAAGACGCTTCTCTCCGGCGCAAAAGATGATCGTTCCAATCGAGTCCACCGTTCCGAAATTATGGGTAATGACTTCGACCGGCGCGCCTCTAAGATAGTTGTAGACCGCGATTCCCTCCGCAACAGTCCCGCCGGGGGTGTTAATCAGTAAGTGAATCCGAGATACTCCTGCTGCAATCTTTTGGTCTATCGCGTGAAAGAGTTTCTTCGTCGATTCGGCATTGACGGGCCCCATGAACCGTCCATATGCGTCGGTTGGCGGAGGCGCCGGTTTTGCGTTCATCGGTTCTGACATTCACTCTCCGGGGACCCGCCTAAGGTGTTAGGCTGACCTTCATTCTGGGAAGCGATCCCTTCCGTATCCCGAAGGCCTTCGCTAACCCAGAACGAGCCCAATCCTGACCAATCCGTTGGAAGCCGTAGCTCCACACCGCATGGGCCGCACAAACTGGGCTCGTGCTGACCTTCTTACGACCGCGGAAGAGCTGGATGTACGCGACTGCTGGTTCGTTGCAGGCCGAGCACTTCACCACGGGCTTGCTTGACCCCTCCCGGACCGTAGGTCCGGAAGGGGGCTGGTCAGATATCTCCTCCGCCCGCTCAGCGGGAGATGCCGGCGGTGGAAGAATCCGCTGGTGCGGGTTTCGACTCGGCGGACGCTCCCGACGGCAAGTTCTGGCGGCGGCCCCTTACCCTACGTGGCTTTGGGGGCTCCTCGAGCTTAGCGGAGGAATCTGCGTCCTCGACAATCAGCGCGGCGGCGTAGAACAGAGCTATCATTACGAGCAAGACCCCGGCGACCAGAGCCCCAAAGAGGACCGACAGCAGGTAGTTGCCATCGACGGCAGAGGACACGAGCAGGTACAGCAGCGTGGAGACAGCGACAATCAGAAACGCGACCGAAGATGAAACGGAGAGCACACGGGCCGTGAGGTAGTTGGGGTTCTTCGTGCGCCGGTACAGTTCCGGGAGCGACGCAATCAAAGGGATCTGGAGCCCGGCAAGCAGTACCGCGGCGGTGAAGACGTCGATGACTTCTGTGGTTAAGTCCAACACCCGTGAATCACCCTAGGCCGGGTTCGTCGGAGGCGAATCTGCTACAACCCCGTCGGACCCCTGGCCAGGGTCGTGTCGACGTTCTGCTTGAGCGCGCCGCTCATTCTCAAGGCGCTCAATCCGGTCGAGAGCCTCGGATAAACCGGCCATTAGGTCACGCAAGGCGGCTCGAATCTCCGGGTCAGAGAGAATCGACTGGAGATCGCTTTTCTCCAAGGCACGCTTGATATCGTGCTTCGACGGTTTCGCTTCCTCGGAGGTGGCGATCATCCAGATTCCCGGCGACTTCCGGGTTGGCCGTGCTTATGAGGAGTCGGGGTATATACACTCGCACTTAGACAGCAGGGGCTATCGAGAGAGAACATGCCGAAAGAACTCCTCGCGACGGTGTTGAAGCGCATGGGGGGTTTCGACCCCATTGCCTTCATGCTGGATTTCGACGCCCGGCTACGTCTCCAGAAGGCTGTCCATCTTCTACAGGCCGGGTTTGACGTGGACCTTGGATACCAATTCAACTACTATCTGAGAGGTCCATACTCTACAGGACTTGCAAGCGACGCTTACTCGCTCACGCCATCGGTCTTCGCCAAGGCTCAGCCGTTAAAGTTCAAGGACGGACCCACAGAGGAACGATTCGAGAGGTTTCTAAGGTTCGTTAATCCCCACCAATCTGACGCAATTTGGTTGGAGACAGCGTCTACTCTACTCTGGTTCCTAAATCAAGGAGTCACCGCCCCAGAAATCCTGCAATGGCACATGGCCGCGAAAGGGAAACCAATCTCTCAAGAATACTGCTTATCGGGTACTAGCCGATTTGACGGCGGTAGGGATCGTCAGGGCCGGCTAACAGTGGAATGCAGCACTCCCTAAACGGGAACCCGGTCAAGACTCCCCCTCGAAAGGGCCACGGCGGAGCCCGACCGACGGCTCAACTTGGCTCCGCGTGGGTCGACGAGGTACGCGCTTCCGTACCGGATGTCGACCAACTCTTAGAGGAGGGTTTGAAGGCGATAAGAGCCGAGGGCTTCAACGAGGGTCTGGCGAAAACTGAGTTCGGTAAGTGGCTTGTCGCAGCTCAGAAGGCGGTCGAGAGGATTCACCGGGAAAGAGAGGCCGAGGCCCTACGCAAGCTAGTCGGCCTGATCATGTCCGGTACAGCCCCGCCTGCCCCTACTGAGGACGTAATGGCATGGGCTCGCGCGCTACTCGAAAGAGCGGCACCCGAGTTTGTCGCGTTCGAGTTCCGTGCAGGTCAGACTCGTAAGGCTCGCGCCGGATCCGTCTGGGAGAAGCTCGGAGACCAGTTCCTAAGGTGGAACGGAATCATCTGCGAGAAGCCTACTGGCAAGGAGGACCGGCGTAAGCTCCGTCAGATAGATCGAGTCGTGCCTTCCGTGAGGGTTGCGATCGACACCCCCGATCAAGCCGTGCGCCTCAGCTTCAAGACCGAGGCCCGAGAGAAGTGGCGGGTTCTGATTGACGAGGGCCGTACCGGCCACGTCTACCTGGTCACGATGGGCGAGGACCTTACGGCCGACAAGATCCCAGAGATGGCCGTATCGAAGATTGTGGTGTTTGTCCCGGCTCACATCAAGGATAGCGACCCGGCGTTTCGTGAGGCTACTAGCATCCGCACTCTGGACGATTTACCGAAGAACCTTCGTCGGGTCCTCTACCTAGGCATTTGGCCGCTTGAGTACAAGGATGTACTCATTGGCCATCGTATCGCCGAGCTGTCCCGGAACATTGCTGGGCGAGTTTCGGAGGGGCATGACCTTGTTCGGGATGCCACGCACGATAGTCTCTTGGTGAACTAGGCCGCACTCGTTCTCGAAGAGTTCTGAGAGGATCACGTCGGTCTCCAGACGTACTCCCTTTACGGTTCGATTACCAACCACGACACAAGCCCGGCCCCCGGGTGAGAGCGCCGCCGCCACGTTGCGGAAGGCAACGCAGAGATCAGCGTAGAAGGACGCCACGTCGCGAGCCCGCGCCGGGTCCTTCGCCTCAATCTCCCTAAGATGCCGGGCGAGAGTAGCTAGGCCGGTTGTGGCAAGACACCCCGGGCTCGGATTCCTCCCAGAGAGGCGCGGTCGATAGAGTTCACGGTCTTGCGATCATACCCAAGCCATGCGAGGCAGAGGCTGAGAACTGGCCGTAGGCCACGGTTGTCCGGCTGTCTCCGTAGGGCGGTGAGGTCACAATCATGTCGTATGCCCAGGGGGGATTGTCCCCGGAAGCCTGACGTCGCCGGCCACGACCGTCGCATTCGTAGCATCTTCCGGCAGACGAGAAACAAAGTCGTCCATCCTTGCCACATTCCTAAGGACGATGATTGAGAAGCTTGACAGCACGTCGGGGTGCCATAGCTTGCGTTTGTCCTCGGGGATTCGGAAGACCTTGTATTCATCCCGTCGGGTCCACGACACATACCGGGCCGTCTCGGCAAGACACATATCGAAGAACTCACGGACATCGGCTTGCCGAATCCGCCCGATAACACTCCGAAGACGACCCAAGTCCCTAATCGCCTTTGGAGAAAACCAGAACTTGAGCGTCGGGAGGTCAACGTTCGGCTCGCCGGGCGGAGCTTCATCGAACTGCGCGGCCACCCGAGCGTGACACCGACGAAGTTCAGTCGGGTCGAGCGGGGTCGTCTTCACCTTGGCCAGCTGTGTCGCAAAAGGGTTCAGGTCGACTCCGAAAGATGCCATGCCATGGAGCATCCCCTCTACCAGGGCCGACCCTGAGCCACAGAACGGGTCCAGCAGCCTTCCCCCTGCTTCCTTCGGGCCGTACGTGTCGATCAAGCGCCGGACTACCGGCGCGACCATCATCGCAGGATACCGGAAGATTCCGTGGGTTGCGTACTTGGTATCCTCCCCACGAAAGTCCCAACTGGAATCAGCCACACGGAGGTCGCGGGGATCGGACCGTGGGCGAGCCGCAGGGTGTAGGAGCGATTGCGCCACTCTACCCAGCCCCCGCCCCCCCTTTTCGAGTGGAACTCGTGGCGGATTGGTAGGCCTCGAGTCCGGCCAAGGCCTTTCGGCCGTTGTCGGTAATCTCGTACCCCGCTTTGGCCGGGAGCTTGAGAATCAATCGCTCCTCCTCGAGATCGTGTAGGAGGATGTTGAGGGCAGAGACCGGCTTACCGACAGCCAAGGTCAGCTTCATCTGAATCATCGAATAGTGAAGCCGGCCACCCTCAGCATCGGCAAGCGCCCGCAGAACCGTGGCGGTGTGAATGCGACCTGATACAGGCCGGTGCTGCCTCGGCATTTCTCCCACGACCAACATCGGGCGCGGCCGGCTCGGTGTTGGGGCTTGGAGACGCACTCTCGCGGCCACGGCCATATACCCTACCAGCAGGGTGTAGTATCCTGCGTATAATTAATTGCGCCTACCCCTTTAGACGCAGGCTTGCCTTGAGTTAGGGTGCGCGCCAGATTGGCTAAGCGCGGCCCTTGCGGTCGTCAGGTCCGTTTAGACGACTTCTTAGAGTCGCGTCCCGACTTGACCCGGACGGTCACTGCCTTGGTAGCCGAGTCGAACGACCAGACCAGGACCGTCCCGGGAGCCGCTCCGATAAGCGCGGCGATCACTGCCGGGATGGTGGTCCGCACCGAATTAGACGCGGCGAGATTTCTAAGTACTGACGACTCGAACGATCCGAACGCGGGTGGCTTGTCCTCCGACACGGCCGATTCTCCCACCACGGCCATAGGCGGGAGCCTATTTCAACTTGCTCTAAATGTGGGAATACCGATTAGACAAAGCCTTAAGTACCGGCGGGCCTATAGCATTAGACAAGCTGTGGGACAAACACGGCGGAGAAAGAAGATGGAGCAGGCCCGCGAAACAATGACTGAGACTCAGCGGTGGAATTTGATGGAGTGGACGGACCAGAGGACTCCGGCTCTCGCAATCGTCGGGCGGGGGGATCAGATTCGCGTACTCAGTCCGATCCACTTCTCCGTATGCTCACAGAGCGAGCCGGGGACGTTCCACAACGTACTCACGGACGGCCCTCGGTGGTCGTGCGACTGCGCGTTCTTCTCGGCCACGAAGAAGACATGCGTCCACATCGTATCGGTCCGGTTCCGACAGGGCCTCCAAGAGTCTGCACCGAACCATGAAGAGAAGGTCGCGTGCGACCGGTGCCAGTCGCCCTCGGTAATCCGTTACGGAGTTCGACACAACAAGAGCGGGGACGTGCCGACGTACCTCTGCCAGACATGCGGCAAGCGGTTTGCCGGGCACGAGGGGTTCCATAAGCGCCGAGCTGACCCGGACAAGATTGCGCTCGCTCTGGACCTCTATTTCCGGGGTATGAGCCTACGGAAGATTGCGGATCACTTTGCCCAGGTCCACCGGCTCAAACTCAACGCCTCGACCATCTACCGTTGGATTCGATTCTACTCCAAGCTGGCCGCCGATTGGATGGACGCGCAGGGAGCGCGAACCGGCGACCGCTGGCACGTCGACGAGACGGTAATCAACGTGAACGGGAGGAACGAGTACCTATGGAACGTCTTGGACGGCGAAAGCCGCTTCCTTCTCGCGACTCACATCAGCCACGACAGGAGCTTGGCGAATACCCGGGCCCCAATCCACAAGGCCAAGACCGTGACCCAAGATCGCCCGGTTGACTTCCTGTCCGATGGGATGCAGAGCTATCCCGTCGCAATCGCGAAGGAACTGGGGCGGAAGGCCACGGCCTTTGACGACCCGAAGCACGTCCGGGGCGGCCGGTTCAACCCTCACAAGCGGGTTCCGAGCATCCGGGCTGCCGAGTCGAACAACAAGATCGAGCGGTTCCATGGGACCGAGAAAGAGCGAACGAAGGTCATGCGTGCCTTCGACAACATGAACGGTGCCTCAGGGATTGCCGAGGGGTTCAGGGTTCACTACAACCTCGTGCGTGAGCATCAGGGAATCGGAATGACGCCCGGCGAGGCCGCGGGAATCCCGGTAGGTCCGCACTTCCGATGGAAGGCGATCCTCGAGGCCGCCACGCGAAAAGAAACAGAAGAAGTTCCGGAGAGCTGACCCCGCGATGGCGCAACAGTTCCGCTATACGCAAATGTTTATGTAGCGACTACCCAAATCCTTCCTCAGAGCGTATGACGCTCGTCTGACAAACGGGGTAGGGAAACCAGCATGAAGTCCATCATTCAGGAAGCTATCGCAAAGCACCAGGACAACCAGGCCTTGGTGGAGGAGAAGAAGCCAACCGGGCCGGAGTTCGGGAGCGCCGACGACGCGGAGCTCGCGAAGCTAGCGGAGACGCTGAAGGTCAACATCCGCATCATCGGATGCGGTGGCGGTGGGTCGAACACGATCAACCGTTGCGTCGAGGAAGGCATCCAGGGCGCCGAAATGTGCGCCATCAACACCGACGCAAAACACCTTCTCACGATCCACGCTCCGCGGAAGATCCTCATCGGACGGCGGGCGACGAAGGGACTCGGCGCGGGCGCTCGCCCCGAGATCGGGGAAGAGGCGGCCCGCGAGAACGAGGAGGAACTTCGGCAGTTCCTGAACGGTGCTCACATCGTGTTCGTCACCGCGGGCATGGGAGGCGGGACCGGAACCGGGTCCGCTCACCTCGTCGCTCGCGTCGCGAAGGAGGCCGGGGCTCTCACCATGGGCGTCGTCACCCTTCCGTTCTCGGGCGAAGGCGCGGCTCGAATGGAGCAGGCCAAGGACGGCCTCGAGCGCCTGCGTCGGGTCTGCGACACCACGATCGTCATCCAGAACGACAAACTGCTCGAGCTCGTTCCCCGCATGCCCCTCGACTCGGCGTTCAAGCTCGCCGACGCGGTCTTGATGACCGCGATCAAGGGGATCATCGAGATCGTCACTCGGCCGGGGCTCGTGAACCTCGACTACGCCGACATCCTGACCGTCATGAAGGACGGCGGGGTCGCCCTGATCGGGCTTGGCGAGAGCGAGAGCGCGACCGACCGGGTCACCGAGGCCGTCACCGAGGCGCTGACCTCACCGCTGCTCGGCTCGGTGGAGCTCAAGGACGCGACCGGAGCCCTCGTGCGCGTGATCGGCGGTCCGACCATGACCGTCAGCGAGGCCGAGAAGGCCGCAGCCCTGGTCGGTGGGAAGATCTCGAAGCGCGCCCGCATCATCTGGGGCTGCTCGGTCGAGAACTCCCCCGAGATGGAGAACACGATCAAGGTGCTCCTGATCATCACGGGAGTCCGCGCGACCAGCCTCCTGGGCCAGAAGGGGGGCTACGCTTCCGGTGAATCCGAGGAAGTCATCGACCTCGTCCGGTAGGGCCCGCACGACGCGAGCCCGCTACCTCGGCGTCGAGGTGGTGGCCCAACCCCTTCCTTCGTCTTCCCTTCCCGGTTGGGAGGGGCTCCTCCGGACCGCGCTCGAACGCTTCGGGGGCCCGAGCGTCCGCTTCCGGGTCATCCGTTCCGACCGTCGTCGGGCGATCGTGGAGGTCAGTCACGCGGACCTCGCCCGGGCCCGGACCGCCTGGGGCGCGACCGCGGAGAACGGCTCCGCCGGCGCCCTGGCCACACGTCGGTACGTGGGGGACCCTTCTCGGGGCGAAGGCCTGGATGAAGACCGCAGACGCGACAGACCGGCCCGCTCAGCCGGTCCCTCGCCTCACACGCTAGAGATCGAGACCGTCGCCAGCGACAGCGTGAACGTCTGGGGCGAGACCACAAGGGTCACGGTCCCCAACGGGCCGCCGAACGCGTAGGGGCCGTTGCACGCGGCCGACGGACCCGAGCAGGAGAGGGTCCCCCAGGCCGGCGACACCGAGTCGAAGTACCCCATCCAGGCAGCCGCGAAGGGAGTGGTCACCGTCAGGGTCACCGAGCCGGAGAGCGAGAACCCGCCGCCGGGAAGGACGATCGGCTGGATCGAAACGATCCGAAGCGCCATGACCGTGGTGGAGGCGCCCGTGGTCGTTGCGACCGGACCCTGGAACTCGGGGACGATGATAGACAGCGCGCCGTGCGAGTAGTTCATCGGTGGCGGGTCGACCATCACGGGTACCCCGCCCGCCTCGGCGTAGACGACGGCCCCCGCATCCATGGCGACGTCCACGTTCGGCGCGTACGAATTCACGAGGTGCACCACGAACGAGGCTCCCAGGACCCCGGACTTCGCGTACGGGATCGAGAGGGACGTAAAGAACGGACAGGTCGTCTGCGCGACGTTCTGGTTGTGGATCGTCCAGCACGTGGCGTTCCCCGTGCACGCTCCCGCGCCGGTGCCGTTGTGGTTGAAGTGCACCGAGTTGTTGATGTACTCCGTGACGCCGCCCGTCCCCGTCTCGGTGAAGCCCGTCAGGTTGTCGGTCGACGACAGGTTCCCGTACGGGCAGAGCGAGGACGAGGGCGAGGTCGCGTTGAATCCGTTCAGGTAGAGGCGGAACTGCTGGTTGCCGGTGTCGCTGGGCACGGAGAACGTGTCCTGGGTACCGTAGACGACGATCTTGACCGGCCCAGTTCCCGTGGAAGTGACCGTCACCGAGTCGTGGTTCCCGTAGATGTAGACGATGATCGGCGTGGTTCCGACCGTGCTGATGGCGAGGGTGTTGGAGCTTCCCACGAGCGAGACCGTGGTCTTTCCGGTCCCGACCCCGGTCATCGCGATCGTGTTGCCGGTGCCGATGAACTGGTAGTAGTCCCCGCCGCTCCCCGTGCCGGTGATCGTGATCGTGGAGGAGTTGGTCGTCACGTTCACCGCGACGGTCCCCGATCCGGTCTCGCCGATCGAGAACGCCTTCGAGTTCCCGGTGAAATTCCAAATGGCCTTGCAGTTCCCCGTGTCCGAGAAGCCGGTGGACGTCGGTGTGGGGCAGATCGCGCCCCCAAGGTTCGTGTTGATACCGCCCAGCGGGGCCCCGGTCGGGGGATTGTAAACACTGGGGCCGCTAACGGTGAAGGAGAGGCCCTCGGAGGATCCCGTGGCCCCGGGGCCGATCGTGGCGCCGTCCGGCCCTGGAACGGGGGCTCGCCGGAGGAGCCGAGGGAAACCGGTTGGGTAATCTGGGCTCCCACGGCGTCGGCGCTCACCTCGTTGCGGAGGAGCGTGGCGAGCCTCCCGACCTGGTCCTCCACCAAGAGGCCGTGGTTGAGGTCGTTCGAGGACATCTGGCCCGGCAGTACGGTGGTGAGGTAGTTCCCGATGAACGTCACGACCAGGAGCAGTCCGAAGAGCGTGGCGATCGCGGAGACCTGGGCCCGGCGACCGCGCCTTCTCCAGGCGCGCCGCGCGACCCGGGAGTGCCGTGCGAGGGACGGACGCGGACGACCGACCCGGGGTTCGGGGTGTGCGCCCTCCCGCCGCGCGACACGAACGCGACGGGCGGCGTGGGGCGTGGAGCGAGGGATCCGAATGGGGTGCACGGCCTACTCCGGAGGGTGTAACTAGCCTAGGATTCCGTATTTAGTCCTTGGCTCGCTTTCGGCAGCGATCCGGACCGTGTTCTCTCTCGGCCGGGCGGTCCGGCCCGGCCCAACGGGACCGACGGCGTTGTTCGCTCCCGGGAAGGAGCGTCCCGCGTTCATTCGCAGGCCCCGGGCCGAACGGCCGCGAACCTTATCTCGCACCCACCCTCGCTGTTCGGGGTAAGGCGGGTGTCGTCGGAAACCGTCCCGGCCCGGAAGATCGAACGCGCCATACTGGCGACGGACGACAAGACGGGGCTTTCGGATTTCGCGCGGGGGCTCTCCGAGTTGAGGGTTGAGCTCTGGGCGACCCGCGGGACCGGACGGAATCTCTCGGCCGCGGGTGTCCCCGTTCGCTCGATCGAGGATCTGACCGGAGTCGCCGCCTGGTTCGACGGCCGCGTGAAGACACTGCATCCCGCGGTCTTCGGCGGGATCCTCGCCCCGAGGACGCCGGCGGGGCTGGGCGAGCTCGCCGAACGGCGGCTCCTCGGGTTCGACCTCGTGGTCGTCAACTTCTACCCGTTCGAGCGGCACCTCCGGGAGACGCCGGACGCGACCGACCGGGAGGAGTTCATCGACATCGGCGGGGTCGCGCTGGCCCGAGCCGCGGCGAAGAACCATCGGTTCGTGACCGTCGTCACCGATCCGGAGCAGTACGGTCCCCTCCTCGAGGAGATCCGGCGACTCTCGGGTGCGGTGTCGCCGGAGACGCGGAGACGGCTCGCCGTCCGCGCGTTCGAACGGTGCACCGAGTACCGACGCTGCGATCGTTCGCGGACTCGCAGGACCCGAAAGCGCTCCCGACGGCTTTCCCGACCGGCTCGCGCTCCGCCGGGACCCTCTCGCGCTGCGGTACGGGGAGAACCCCCACCAGCGCGCGGCGACCTACCGACCGGCGGACCCCGAAGGCGCGGGCTTCGCCCCGATCCCCCTCTCTGTCCTGAAGGGGGCGTCGCTCTGGTACACGAACCTCCTCGACCTCGACACGGCCCTGTCGATCGTCGCGGAGTTCTCGCAACCGGCCGCGGCGATCGTGAAGCACGCGACGCCGTGCGGCGTCGCAATCGGCCCGACGATCCACGCGGCGCTCGAACAGGCGATCGCGACCGACCCCGTCGCGCGGTACGGATGCGCGATCGCGTTGAACCGGCCCGTTGACCCGACGGTCCCGCCGGCCCTGAAAGGGGTGTTCGTCGACCTGCTCGCCGCGCCGGAGTTCGACCCGGCCGCTCTCGAGACCCTGGGACAGAGACCCAAGGTCAAGCTCGTCCGGCTCGACCCGTCGGACGTCGCCCGGAGCCGCTGGGAAGCGAAGAGCGCCCTCGGCCGGGTGCTGTTCCAGGAAGCCGACCGCCGGGAGCTCGTCCCCTCCGAACTGAAGAGGGTCACGGGAACGCCCGTCGGCCCCGAGGAACTGGCGTCGCTCCAGTTCGCCTGGCGGGTCGTGCGCCACGCAAAGTCGAACGCCATCGCCCTCGCGGTCGGTCACTCGACCGTAGGGATCGGCTCCGGCCAACCCACCCGCGTCAAGGCGGCCGAGCTCGCTTGCGAGGTCGCCGGCGAGCGCGCGCGGGGCGCCGTTCTCGCGTCGGACGCGTTCTTCCCGTTCCCCGACGGAGTCGAGGTGGCGGGGCGCGCCGGGGTTCGGGCGATCGTGCAACCGGGCGGCAGCGTCCGAGACCCGGAAGTGATCGCGACGGCCGAGCGCTACGGGATGTCGATGTACTTCACCGGCTGGCGGGTGTTCCGCCACTAGCGGCGGAGCGCGCGGCGAAGTACTTCCGCAGTATCACACGGAACGCGACCGGGTCGATCGGCCCGATCTCGCGCCCCTTCTCCATCCCCGACTCGACGAACAGGTACGTCGGGATCGCGTGGATGCCGTACGAACGAGTAACGGCGGCCGCCTCGTCCACGTTCACCTTCGCGAACTTGATCCGGCCCGCGAGGCGAGAGGAAAGCTCCCGCAGCGTCGGCTCGACGACCCGGCAGGGAGCGCACCAGTCCGCGTAGAAGTCGACGACGACCGGGAGACGGGAGTGGATCACCTCCGATTCGAACGTCGAATCGTCGACGACGATAAGTTCCTTCAACTCGGTTCCGGTCACGGTGGCGGCCGCATCGAAATCCTGCGTTGCTTTAAGGATGCGTTTCGTCTCGCGGCCGAGGGCGCGTGGGGCCGGGACCGGCGTCGTCCGTATCCGAGCGTCCTTCCCCGCGCCTCGCGACGGCCCTGCTGACGTGGTTCCGCGCCCACCGACGCCCCCTCCCGTGGAGGGGACCGAAGGACCCGTACAGGATCTGGGTCGCGGAGGTGCTCCTCCAGCAGACCCGCGTCGCGCGGGCGGTCCCGTACTTCGAGCGGTTCCTCCGCCGCTTCCCGACCGTTCGCGCGCTGGCGGAGGCGAGCCCGTCCGTGGTGCTCAAGGCATGGGAGGGGGCAGGGTACTACGCGCGGGCCCGTAACCTGCACGCCGCTGCCCGGCTCCTCGTCCGAACGAACCACGGCCGAGTCCCCCGGACGGTCGAAGCCCTCGAGCGAATGCCCGGCGTCGGGCGTTACACGGCGCGGGCCGTCGCGAGCCTCGCCTTCGGGGTTCCGGTGGTCGCCCTCGAGGCCAACGGCCTCCGCGTCGCGGCCCGGTGGACCCGGGAGGAAGGGGATCCACGAGAGGCGAGGGTGAGGGAACGGCTCGAGTCGGCCCTCGCCGCCGCGCTCCCCCGGGCCGCCGCCGGAACGTTCAACGAAGCCGTGATGGAGCTGGGGGAGACGGTCTGCCTGCCCGGCGGTCCCGCGCTGCGACGCGTGCCCGGTGGCGTTCGGCTGTCGCGCGTACCTCGAGCTCGACGACCCCGCGAGCCTTCCGAGACGCGAACGGAGTCCCCCGAGGCCGCACGTTCGGGGCGCCGTGGTGGTCCTGGAGCACCGTGGTCGGTGGCTGGTCCAACGGCGGCCGCCGAACGGCCTGCTCGGGGGCCTATGGGAGTTCCCGGGCGGCAAGATCGAGCCGGGGGAGGAGCCAAAGGACGCTGCACGACGGGAGCTCCGCGAGGAGACCCAGGGCAGTGCGGGCCGGCTTTCGCCCGCGGGAGTCGTCCATCACGAGTACAGCCATTTCACGGTCGAACTCCACGTGTTTCGCGGGACCGTCGGATCCCGACGTCCCACGACCGGACCGACCCGTCGATGGGTCACGCGCGGACAGTTCGAACGCCTGCCCGTGCCCCGCGCGACCGAGAAGATCGTCCGGCTTCTCAGGGATGGGGGTAGATCTTCCCCGGGTTCAGGACCCCATCGGGGTCGCACCAACGCTTCACGGCGACCATCCACTCGACAGCATCCGACCCGACCTCCTCCGCGAGGTACGGGATCTTGAGAAGGCCGACGCCATGCTCCGCGCTGATCGTCCCCCGGAGAGCGAGAGCGGCCCGGACCACCTTCGTGCGGACGCGGTCGCCGGCCGGGCTGGCGGGGTCGACCGCGAAATGCGGATGCAGGCTGCCTTCGCCGAGGTGCCCGTAGAGGAAGAAACGCGCCCCGGCCTCCTGTCCTATCGCCCGGAGAGCGTCCACGAGCTCGTCGAGCCGGCCCAGCGGCACGGCGACGTCCTCGCGCACGCTTGGTCCCACCTGTTCGTTCAGGGACGTTCCTGCCTCCCCCCGGAGCGTCCAGAGCTCCTCGGGGTCGACCGCGACCGCCTCGCCGTCCACTCCGACGGTCGACAGGAGCTCGCGGACGAGCTCCCGGCGCTCCGCAGCCTGCTTCGGGCCGTCCGCCTCGATCTCCAGAAGGAGGAGAGCCTGGCCGGTAGGTCCCAGGGACCGGCGACGCTCCGCCAGGGCGGCCGCGCAGGTCCGGTCCACGTACTCGACGGCGGAAAGCCCCGTGCCGTGAGCGCGAGCGAGCCGACTCGCGACCTCGCCCAACCGAGCGGTGTCCGGGAGCGGGACCACGAGGCCCTCGCACGCGGGGGCGATCGGGGCGAGCCGAACGGTGACCTCGGTCACGATCCCCAGCGTCCCCTCGCTCCCCACGACGAGCGAGAGCAGGTCGGGTCCGACCGACCGCTTCAGTGCGAGCGACCCGAGCCGGAGACGCCGGCCGTTCCCAAGGACGACCTCGACCGCACGAACCCACGCTCGGGTCGGACCGTACGCGAACGAACGGGGTCCGGAGGCGTTCGTACCGACATTGCCTCCGATCGTGGAGCGCGTCCACGACACCGGGTTCGGCGGAAAGAAGAGACCGCGAGGCCGCAGCGCCCGCTGGAGGTCGAGGTTGACGGCCCCGGGACCCACCCGCGCCCACAGCTCCTGCTCGTGGACCTCGAGGATCGAATTCCAGCCCGAGAGGTCGACCACTACCGAACGCGGTGAAGGGACCGACCCTCCCTCGAGCGAGGTCCCCCCGCCGCGGGCGACCAGTGGCACCCGCTCCCGCCGCGCCCATTGGACCAGCGCGACCACGTCCTCGGCATCCGCCGGCGCGACCGCGGCGACGGGCCGCCCGAAAAGGTGGGAGGCGTCGTGCCCGAGCCGGTCCATGGCCTCCGGGGTTCGAACGACGCTTCCGCGGACCGCCCGGTCGAGCGAGGGAAGAGAGCCCTGCGTCACGGCGCCGGCGGGAGCGTCCCCAGCCCTTACGAGTATGGGGTGTCCCTCACCCCGGACCGGCTCACGACGACCCGGGCACCGTCAGGAGCGTTTCGATCGCGTCGATCAGTGCGTGGGTCGCGAACGGCTTGACGAGGGTTCCCTGCGCTCCCGCACGCTCCGCTTCCGGCGCGAGCTCCTCACCGCCGGTGGGAAGGAGGACGAGCACCGGGCAGCGCCGGGTTCTCCCGGGTCACCCCGGCGAGGACCTCGGACCAGCCCGGGGCAGCGCTGCCCACGTCGTATATCAGAACCCGCGACTCGGGCGGCAGACGCGCGAGCTCCGAGGGCAACTTCGCCTCCCGGGTCACCGGGTGGCGGTAGAGGAGAAGGATTCCACGGAGAAGCAGACGGACGTCGTCGTCCGGTCCATAGATCGCAGCGGGGGCGCGAGGCCGCCGGATCCCGCCAGAGACGAAACTACCGGTGGCGAACGTTGCCGCCCCACCCTGCCCAGCGAACATCGAACCGTGGACCCCCTCGTCCCGGAGAAGACCCCGCGTAGAATTGTTGGTCACCGCGGGTAGATGAACCCTTCCCCCTCCGAGGGCCAGCCGCCATTTTCCGCGGCTCTGGTCAACTATATAGTGCGTCTCGCGGTACCTAGGTTGGCCTCGGGCACCGACGGTGACGGCCTCTGGTGGCACCGTCCACGAGACCAGGCGACGCCCCGTCGGTGCCTTCCCTATCCGGTTCGGGTCGAACGATAGGTTCTTCTTACGTAGAGACCGCGAGACGGGGTGATGGTCTCCCTGTTCCGCCGTTCCTCAGACGACCTTGGGCTGTTGCGCAGCACCGTTGAATCCCTCGGCGCGACGAGCGTTCCCGGACTCGCGGCCGCGCTCGCCTGGCGCGAGCGCCGGACCGAACGGGCCCTGGTGGAGGAGCTCGCCCGCCCCGGAACCCCCCTGACGTACGACCCGGCTCTGCGGGTCGTGCGCTGGGCGCCCCCGATCGAGGAGGCGCCGGCTCCGGCCACCCAGCCGAACGTTGCGCCACCACCGGTCGGTGCGCCGGTACGCTGCTCCCACCCTCCGCCCCACCCTCACGCCCGCCGGGGCGAAACTGAGTTGCCCATCCTGCCACGTTCCTTTGGTCGCGGCCTCGTCCGGGTCTCTGGTCGTATGCCCGAACTGCGGCCGACTCGCGACGACTCGATCCCGTGAACCGAGCAGGTACGGCTCCGGATAGGACCACCGAGAGTATCGCGACCCCGTCGCGCGGGTCGAGCTCCCTGCCCGATCGTCGTTCCCAGGAGATGTTCGCCGCCTACGTGACCTCCAGGCCGATCCCCTGCCCCCGATGCCGGACGCCGCTACGCCACAAGGGGCTGAGCGAGTACGCGTGCCCGTCGTGCGGTGAGACCGTTCGGTTCGGGTCCTCCCCCCCACCGACCGGATCCGGCCCCTCCCCTTCCACCCCGGCCCCCGCCGTCAACCCGCCGACGGCCCCGCCGGTCCGGGAGAACCCCCCCGCTCCCGTCGCGCGCGCCGGGAACGCTTCCCCGCTCGGTTCGAACCCCCGCGCGGGGGAGAGCTTCTCATCCGGCGTGGGGACGGCTGCCATGGCAGCGCTTGCCGGGCCACCGACCGCACCGGCCCCTGAGCCTTCCGAGCTGAGCTCTGTGCGGGGGCGCCTCCGAAGGTCCATCGCAGGCCTCGGACGCGCTCCCGCCGAACCGACCGCGCGGGTGATCGCTCCGAAGAAATCGACCGTGCCACGGGCCCGCGCTTCCTGCCGGGTGCCGCCCCGGGACGGGGCCGACCCTCCCGTGCCGGACGACCGAACGGTCGGCCTCGGACCCGCTCGCCCCTAGAAGGGCACGGCGGTCCGTACCTCTCGGACCAGTTCGCCCGTCGCGATCGCGGCGGCGATCCGCTCGATGTCCGGCGCGCGGATCCGGTCCTTCTCCCACGGCCCCACCCGCGACCGGAGCGCCCGCAGGGCGGCCTCGCTTCCGTTGCCGCCCCGGCGAGGGCGTCGGAGCTCGAGCGCCTGACCGGCGACGATCCACTCGATGGCGACCACCCGGCGCGTGTTCGCGAGGACCCGGAAGAGCTTGGCACCGGCCCACGGGCCCATGCTGACGAAGTCCTCCTGGTCGGCGGACGTCGAAAGGCTCGTGGCGCTCGCCGGATGCACGAGCGTCGCGTTCTCGTTCACCAGGGCCGCCGCGACGTACTGAGGGACCATGAACCCCGAGCTCAATCCGGGCTCGGGCGCGAGGAACGGGGGCAACCCCCGGCTCGAGCGAGGGGTGGACGAGCCGGACGGTCCGACGCTCGGAGAAGCCGGCGATGTACTGGATCGCGAGCGCTAGGGCGTCCAGGGCAAAGGCGAGGGGCTGGCCGTGGAAGTTCCCGCCGTTCACGAACTCGTCCCCCTCGAACACGACGGGGTTGTCCGTGACGGCGTCGAGCTCCCTCAGCGCCACGCCCTCGGCGAACCCGATCGCCAGGCGAACGGCCCCAAGGACCTGGGGGAGGCAGCGGAGAGCTGTACGGGTCCTGGCCCGTCCACTTCTCGTGGGATACCGCGAGTCCGCTCCCGTGGAGCAACGCCCGGAGCGCCCGGGCCACCTCGCGGTGGTCGGGAGAGTTCCGGATCTCGCCGAGGCGGTCGTCCAGCGACTCCGGTGCCCCGAGCAGCGCGTCGAACGAAACGGCGGCCGCGACCATGGCCGCGTCGAGGAGCTCCCGGGCGTCGGCGACCCCGAGCGCGAGATACGCCGCCATCAGGGACGTGCCGTTGAGGAGCGCCACTCCCTCCTTTTCCGCGAGGACCAGCGGCTGGATCCCCTCGCTCCGGAGGACGTCCCGGGCCGGTAGCACGGTCCGCGTGCGCTCGTCGACGAACGCACCCTCGCCGGTGAGGGCGAGGGCGAGATGGGCGAGCGGCGCGAGGTCCCCGGACGCGCCCACCGACCCCTGTTCCGGGATCATCGGGACGAGCCCGTGGTTGAGCAGGTCGGCCAGACGCTCCACGACCTCGATCCGGACCCCCGAGAGCCCCCGGGCGAGCGAATTGAGGCGCAGCAGCATCACGCCCCGCACCAGGTCGGCGGGGAGGGCCGGTCCGGTGCCGCTCGCGTGGCTGCGGATCAGCGATGCCTGGAGCTCCCGCAGCTTCTCGCGGGGGACGGTGCGGTCGGAGAGCGCCCCGAAGCCGGTCGAGATCCCGTAGACCGGCCGCCCGGCGTCCACGACCCGTTCGACCGCGTTCCGGCTCGACCGGACCGCGGCGGCGGCCCCGCTCGAGATCGAGACCCCGCGCCGGCCCCGAACCACCTCGAGGAACTGCTCGAGCGACAGCGACCGGCCGTCGACCGGGAGCGTCTCCGTCATCCGTCGGTCCGCAGGCGACGGGCCGCTCGCGTTCGGGGCCTACGCCGGTACGACGAGCTCGCCGCCGACCTTCTGGAGCGACGGCTGGCGCTTCGTCTTCGCGCCCTTCGTCTGCCAGAACATCTCCGCGAACTGCTGGACGAGGTTCAGGAGCTCCTGGGCGTCCGCGAGCCCGGTGCCCTGCCGCGTCTTCGACGCCTGCTTCATGATCTTCATCGTGAGCTCGGCGAGGTTGGGGAACTGCTTGGCGTGGTCCGCCGTGAAGTAGTCGCCCCAGATGATACGGACCTCGTGCTTCACGCGTTCCGAGTGCAGCTCCTTGACGGCCGTGTACCGTGCGAGCTTCGAGACGTACGCCGCCCGGTCCTCCGGCTTCGCGTCCATCGCCGGCGCGGCGAGCTCCGCCACCAGCTGGTCCATCCGGATGACGGTGAGCGCCGCGATCTGGGCTTCGTGCGGGTCGTAAATACCGCAGGGGATGTCGCAATGCGCGTAGACCGTCGTAGGGGGTCGGATCGCGTCCCGGGCCCGTAGGACCCCGTCGCGGAATCGAGAGAAGGCCGACATGGCGGGCAGTATCCGGGACGGTGGATAACGTTGCCGAGGGGAGAGGGCGCGGCCGGGAAGAAGGAGGCGACGGAAGGGAGGACCCTACTGCGCAAATGGCGGAGCCGGCGCGTGGTCGTCGAGGACGACTCGATGCTCCCGGCGCTGCGCGCGGGCGACCGGCTCCTGGTGGACCCAATGACCATCGGGCCCGACGGCCCCGGCCGAGGGGAGATCGTCGTGCTCCGGGACCCGGAGAGGCCCGGACGGCTCCTCGTGAAGCGGGTCGGCGCGACCGAGGGCGAGCCGGATCCCTCCGGGGCCCCGGTGCCTTTCTGGTACCGTCTATCTCGTCGGGGACGACCCGGACCGAGCTGGACAGCCGGTCGTTCGGTCCCGTGCCGCTCAACGGCCTCGTCGGGCGCGTTTGGTTCCGTTACGCTCCTGCGGACCGACGGGGCCCCGTGAACGGGGAATCGCACTAGGGGACGGGGTCGTCACCTGGCGCGCCGCGGGTCCCGCCTACTCCTCGAGCGGCTTCCAGTGACCGATCCATTCCTTTGCGTGCTCGACCTGCGGGCGAACGGTCCGGATCCGGTCGGACGCCTCGTCGAGGGTCAGTTGCGAGAACCGATGCAGGTACCAGGCAGCGCCGAGCGGCCCCCGGCGCACTCCGTGACCGCAGAACACGAGGACCGGGGATCCGCCCTCCCGGGCCTGCTCCATCCGCCGCGCCAGGACCTCCAGGTTCTCGACGATCGGAGCGTCCTCCACGCCGTCGTAGATCGGCACGTGGATCGCCCCCGGTAGCCCCTCGGGAGGCTCCTCCCGGACGCAGAACTTCGTTCCGGTGAACCGGATCGCGTCGTCCCACCCGCCGACGAATACCCCCGGGGCGATCTCCGAGGGGCTCGAGGGCTCCCGCACCGGGGCGCGGTTCGCCGGATGGTTCGGGGGCGCCATCGTTCGGCCGGCCGGTCGGCTAGTCCCGGACTCCCTCGGTCGTGAGGGAGAACACCGCCTCCCCTTCGGGAAGGTTGGGAGAGTCGATCAGGCGGGCGATCCTCCGCGGAGGCTTCGACTTCCGCAGGTAGATCCGGTAGGTGGCCGCGTGCGCGACGATGTTCCCGCCGATCGGGCGGGTCGGGTCGCCGAACAGGATGTCGGGGCGGGCAGAGACCTGGTTGGTGACGACGATCGCGGCGTTGTACATGTCGGCGAAGCGCAGGAGCTCGTGGAGGTGCCGGTTGAGATGCTGCTGGCGGGGCGCCAGCTCGGCCCGTCCCATGTACTCGGAGCGGAAGTGGGAGGTGAGCGAATCGACCACGAGCAGGCGAATCGGCTTCTCGCGCGCGAGCTCCTGGGCCCGCTGGACGAGCAGCATCTGGTGGTTCGAGTTGTAGGCGCGCGCGACGTGGATCTTCTCGAGCGCGGCGGCCGGGTCGATCCCGACGCCCTTCGCCATGTCGACGATGCGCTCGGGGCGGAACGTCGATTCCGTGTCGATGTAGACGACCTCACCCCCGAGGCCCCCCTGGGCGACCGGGAGCTGGATATCGACCGCGATCTGGTGCGCGATCTGGGTCTTACCCGTTCCGAACTCGCCGGAGAACTCGGTGATCGCTTGGGTCTCCACCCCGCCACCGAGGAGCTCGTCCAGCGCTTTCGCGTTGGTCGTTACCCGGCCGAGGCGCTTCCGCCGCTCCAGCACGATCGACCCGCTCTCGAACCCGCCGACGTCCGCGCGCCGCCGGGCCTCCCCGATGATCTTCTGGGCGATCGCGACCCCGATCTCCGCGGCCTCCGCGACGTCGCCAGGGGAGGCGACCGCGAGCTCCATGAGGTCGGTGTAGCCGGATTCGCGGAGCTTCTCGGCGATGGTCGGTCCAACCCCGGGGAGGTCCTCGAGGGCGACCGTCACTCGGGGTTCGGTCGCGGGGCCAGGGGTCTCGGCGGGTCGCGTGGCGGTCTTTGCGGGCACACCGGGTCGACCGGGCCTCGGGGAGATAAGGGTGCGGGGAGAGGTCGCGAAACGCCGGGGGATGCGTCCCTACGCGGTCGCGGCCTTCGGGGCGAACGGTTCGCCCGTCAGCCGCTGGTAGACGGTCGTGTAGAGCCGGCTCACCTCGTCCACGAGGAGGGGCGGGAGCGGCGGGATGGGCGGTTCCTCGGCCTTCGCCTCGCGCGCGCGCACGAGATGGTCGTAGTAGCCGCTCTGGCGATAGTGCTGCCGTACGAACTCCTTCGAGAAGTCGACCTGCCGACCCCGCTCGTAGGCGCCCTTGTCCCAGAACCGGTCCTCGTCGGCGGTCCCGAACGTGTCGACGACCCGAGGGACCCCCTCGGCATCGATCCCGAACTCCTTCTTCCCGTCGACGTGGAGGAGGCCGCGGGGGCCGATCTCGGCCTGCATCGCGCTGTCGAGCTTCAGGATAGTCTCCCGGATGGTGTCGAGCTGCGCGCGGTCCATGGCCGCGAGCTCGAGCGCCTCCCCGATCGTGAGCAGTCGGTCGACCGGCTCGAGCTTCGTCGTGACCTCGAAGTGGGGCTCGGGGAGCTCCATGCCGTAGGCGAGCGTCCGGTCGGCCTTGAACCCGAGGTCGCGACCCGAGACCTTGCCGGCCTGGACGCGGTCCCACATCGAGCCGGCGAGGTAGTAGCGTACGATCAGCTCGAGCGGCACGAGATAGTCTTTCGGCCGGGGCCCGAGCGTCCGGGGCTTGGGAACGACGCGAACCCGCCGGACCCGCATCGACGTGGGACCGCTCAGGCGGAGGAAGTGGTGCGGGATGTTCATCCGGGAGCAGAGCGCGAACCAGTGGGCGGCGGTCCGGGCGAGCGTCTCGCCCTTGAACGGGATCTCGCTCGGGATGTGCTTGTCGAACACCGAGATGTCGTTCGTGAATCGGAACTCGAGCTCGGTCGGCGAAACCTCGTAGACCTCCTTCACCTTCCCACGGCGGAGGAACTTCGGTTCCGGCGCAGCCGGGGCAGCGGTCGTCTTGGCCATACCGGCCGAGGAGGACGGGCCCGCTTAAGGTTCGCGGAGGACGGGCCCGAACGCTACAGCGAGCGCGCGTGGATGGAGGTGATCGGGCGGAACCCGCGCTTCGCGTAGAAACGGCCGGCGATCTCGTTCTGCGCGGGGAACTCGGCGGTTACGACGCCGGCGCCCTTCGCCTTCAGCGCCACCGAGACCTCGCGCAGGAGGTACTCCCCGACCCCACGACGCCGATAGAGCGGCAGGAGGTAGATGTCGAGGATCACGCCCTCGAACTCGGGGGTGTAGAACGGCCGTTCGCGGACGAGGGCCCGGACGAAGCCGACGACCTTGTTCTTGTCGGCCCCGACCCCTTCGGCCGCGAGCACGACCGCTTTCGGGTCTGCGATCTGCGCGCGAAAGATGGAGCGGCTCTGCTCTTCCGCGTCGTCTCGGACCTTGAGCAGCGGGTCGAACTCCTCGTTCAACCGCTTGAGGCGCAGATGGAGCGGGATGAGGGCGGGGATGTCCGCCACGACCGCGGGTCGGAGGTGGATCGGCGGCGTTCCCCCGTCCGCGCCCGAGCCGTGGGAGCTCGGCTCGTCGGGGGTCATGTGGCCCTCCGGCGCCCGATCGAGCCGCGGGGCATCGGCGCGGTCAGGTGCGCCCTCGCGAGCGCGCGCACCAGACGGGACGGGCGCGCCATGAGCGTCCGAGCCCGGTCGAGGAACTCGTCGTGCGAGAGCTTCTTCCTCGCGACCCCGAGGTGGACGGTGGCGTCCGCGACCGCGGCCGCAATCTCGGGGAACACTTCGGGCTCTTCCATCGTGGGAAGGATGTGGTGCGCGTTCATGCCCTTTCGCTCCGCTGCCTTCGCGAGCTCGCGCGCCGCGGCGATGACGACCTCGTCCGAAATCGACCGGGCCCGCGCGTCGAGCACGCCCCGAAAGACCGCCGGGAAGATGAGCGAGTTGTTCACCTGGTTCGGGAAGTCGCTGCGGCCCGTCGCGACGATCGCCGCGCCCGCGGCGCGGGCGACGTCCGGCCAGATCTCGGGAACCGGGTTCGCGAGCGCGAAGACGATCGGGTCGCGATTC
Source organism: uncultured Thermoplasmata archaeon (assembly GCA_963713145.1). Classification (GTDB taxonomy): domain Archaea; phylum Thermoplasmatota; class Thermoplasmata; order Lutacidiplasmatales; family UBA184; genus Lutacidiplasma. Next base: position 29,748 of record CAVQKI010000001.1, read on the forward strand.
ATCGCGCGCACATGCTCGGGTCGGACGGTTCCGGGGATCGGGGTGGACGCCGCGATCAGCACGTCCGACCCCTCGATCGCGCGGGCGAAGTCGCCCGTGCGCCCGCCGCCGTTGGTCTTGAGCGCGAGCCGGTACTTCCACGGGTTGCGAACGGAGAGCTCGTCGACGTCGTCCCGTTCGGCGTGAAGTACCCCCTTCTGGTCGACCAGGGTCAGCTTCTGCGGGTCGTGGCCGAGGGTGATCAGGATCCGGGCGGTGACGAGGTTCGCCGCGCCCGCGCCCAAGAGCACGGTGCGCGTCTCCTTGACGGACCGACGCGTGAGCGTGAGTGCGTTGATCAGGCCCGCGACCGTCGCGGCCGCCGTGCCCAGCTGGTCGTCGTGCCAGACCGGGATCTCGAGCCGTTTCGTGAGCTCCTCGAGGATGGCGAAGCACTTCGGTGAGGCGATGTCCTCCAGGTTGATCCCCCCGAACGCGGGGGAGATCCCCTCGACCGTGTTCATGAACGCGGCCGGGCTCGAGGCCCGGATCGGCACGGGGATGGCGTCGACCCCGCCGAGGAACTTGAACAGGAGCGCCTTCCCCTCCATCACGGGAAGGGCGGCGGCGGGACCGACATCGCCGAGACCGAGGACCCGTGTCCCGTCGGTCGCGATGGCGACGGTGTTCCAGCGTCCGGTCAGCTCGAAGACAAGCTCCGGGTCCGCGTGGATCGCCCGGGAAACCTGGGCCACGCCCGGCGAATACCAGAGCGAGAAGTCGTGCATCGAGCGGACCGGGACCTTCGGAACGGTCTCGATCTTCCCACCGTAGAAGCGAGACAGCTCGACGGCACGACGTCCGAGGACGTCGGTCTGGACCTCCCGGCGCTTCTCGACCGTCCCTTCGCTGGTGAGGGTTCGGCGCCGACCTACGCGGTGGGGCGAATCGGGAGCCGCCGCGCTCTCCGCCATCGGCAGAGGTCGGACCGGGGACCGAGCTATCTACTCTTCGGTGAAGTCGTCCGACACCTCCGGCAATCGCCGGAGGATTCGGTCGCAGCGAGCGTCTGCGATCGTCGGTTCCGAGGCGGCTCCCTATCCCGAGGCGGACCCGGCCTCGGGATGGCTCCTTGTTCGCCGCGCAACATCGTTTCCCATTCTGCAGACGGCGGTTTGAGAGCGACCGTTAAAGACCCCACCCCGCTCGGAGCCGCGCCATGATCGTCCGTACCGGTCTGACCGGCGCGTTCCCCCGTTCGGAGGGACTCGTCCGCGCCACCCGCGACTTCGACCGCGGCCGGGCGAGCCAGGATTCGGTCGAGGCCCTCTTCCGAACGAGCGAGCTCGAGGTGGTCACGCTCGAGCAGCGTCTCGGCTTCTCGACCGTCACGGCCGGCTACCTGCGCTGGCCCGACCTCTTCCGCGCGTTCGCCGAGACCTGGGAGGGGTTCTCCGTCGGGCCGCTCACCCGGTGGTTCGAGACGAACACGTTCTACCGCCAGCCGATCCTCTTCTCGCCACCCCTGAGGGTCCCCGGGGCGTTCGCGACGAGGATCCCGCCTCCGCTCCGGGCCGAGCCCGCCGCCGCCCGCATCCTGCTGCCCGGCCCCTATACGTTCGCGGGGCTCCTCGAGAACCGGTCGGGGGAGACCGATTCCGCGATCGTCCACCGGCTCGGCCGCCTGCTCGCGGACGAGGTGCGCGAGCTCCGCGGGCTCGGGTTCTCGACCTTCCAGTTCACCGAGCCCCTCCTGGTCGTGCGTCCCCCCGACGGCCCTCACGCCGAGGCGGTGGTCGAGGCGTACGGGTCCATCTCCAAGGCGCTCGACGGGGGAACCTCGATCGTGTGGACGTTCGGAAAGGACGCGCTCCCCGCGCTCCGAATCCTGGACCGGCTTCCGGCCTCCGTGGTCGGGATCGACCTCGCCGACACCGACGTGGAGCGGATCCCTGCCGGGGGCCAAGTGCCGGCGCTCGGACTGGGCGTCCTTGACCCCAGGACCACGCTGCCCGAGGACCCGGCCGAGGTCGTGCGAGTCGTTCGGGCCGCCGCGGAACGGCGCGGCGCAAAGACGGTCTGGCTCGGGCCCGGTGCGTCCCTCGACCTGCTGCCCCCGGAGCCGGCGACCCGAAAGCTCGAGGTCCTCTCCCAGGTCCAACGCACGCTCTCGGACGGAGGAAAGCCGTGACGGAGCGCCTCTTCCCGGCCCAGGAGATCGGAAGCCTGGCGAGGCCCCGCTGGCAGCTCCTTGGCCAGCGCGGCGAGGCGCTCGACGTAGCGGCCCGCGCCGAGTTCGACTCGTGGGACCGGCGGCTGAAGTTCGCCGGAGAGCTCCCCACCGCCCGGGACGCCCTTCTCGCAGGGAACACGAAGGGACCCGGGGCCGAGGCCGTTCGCGACCTCGCCTCCCTCTTCGCGATCCGGTACCTCGAGGCGGCCGGCCTCGACCGGATCTACGACGGGGAAGCCCGGCGGGTCGAGATGTACGAGCACCCCGTCCGGCACATGCAGGGATTCCGGTTCCAGGGACACGTCCGCTCGTTCGACTCGAAGTACTACCTCAAGGCCGCGATCGTCGAGCCGGTTCGCTTGGACAAACCGTTCGATGTCGAGGAGTTCGATTTCGTACGGAGGCACGCTCACGCCGTGCCGAAGATCCCCGTGACCGGCCCGTACACCCTCGCGGACTGGTCGTTCAACGAGTACTACCTCGCCCGCCAGAAGGGCTGGAAGGGCCGCAGCGCCCGCCGTTCGGCGCAGCGCGAGTTCGTGGTCGACCTCGCGAAGAACGCGATCCGTCCGACCCTCCGGGCCCTGATCGACCGCGGCTGCAAGGTCATCCAGATCGACGAGCCGGCCGCGGGCACCCATCCGGACGAGACGGAGCTGGTGGTCGAGGGGTTCAACGCCGCGACCGAGGGACTGGACGCCGAGTTCTCGATGCACATCTGCTACTCGGAGTACCGCGACCTCCTGCCCGCGCTGCTCGAGGCCAAGCGCTGCAGCCAGTGGGCGTGGGAGTTCGCCAACCGCGACTCGGAGGGCCACGACGGCTACGAGGTGCTCCGGGCGCTCAAGGAGTACGGCGACACGCGCTCGATCGGCCTCGGGGTCGTCGACGTCCATCGTGACCCGGTGGAGGCGCCCAGCGTGGTCGCGGACCGGATCCGCCGCGCGTCCAAGTACCTCGGCGACCCTACGCGCATCTGGGTGAACCCCGACTGCGGGCTGCGGACGCGCAGCCTCGAGGTCGCTCACGCGAAGCTGCGCGCGGTCGTCGAGGGAGCCGCCCTCGCGCGGGCCGAGCTCTCGAAGCCCGGCCGCCAGGGCGGGTTCCGCGACGCGACCGAGAGGACCTCGGCGCCCGAGGGTCCGACGAGCACCGTGTGCTCGGCCTGCGCGACGAGCCCGCCCGCCCTCTCGAGGAAGACCGGGTAGGCCTGCAGCGTGCGTCGGGCACGCTCGAGCGCCTCCCGCTCCTCGTCGGTCTTCGCCCAGCGGGCGGTGAACGGCAGGGTGTGGAACCGGCCGAACAGGCCGGTGAGCACCCCGTCGCTGGTCGGCGGCGCCCGGCGGAACCTAAGGATGTGGCCGAACGGTCCGTTGTCGATCCGGCCTACCCCGTTGGTGGCGAACGGCTCGATCGCCACGATCTCACCCTCCACGAACGTCGCGTCCGTCATCCCGGGGACGTTCGGGATGGATTTTCCGGCGTGCAGCACGTACCGGTCGATCGTGTGCCCGGTGAGGTCGACCACGGGCTTCAGCCCGCGGGCTCGGATCGCACCGGCGACCGCCTTGCTCACGTCGTCCACGTCTCCCCCGGGTCGGACCGCCGCGACCCCCGCGGCAAGCGCGTCGTGGACGGCTCGGACGAGGTGGGCGTTCCGGTGACCCCCTCCGACCTCGACGGTGTCGGCGGTATCCGCGACCGCGCCGTCGATGTGAGCTCCGACGTCGACCTTCAGGAGATCGCCCTCGACCAGCACCGCCTCGTCGGCGGCATCCGGGGTGTAGTGGGCGGCCTCGACGTTCCGGGAAAGGTTCGCGGGGAACGCGGGCTGGGCGCCGTGGTCGCGAATGTACGATTCGATCGCCTCGGCGATATCCCGTCGGCGAGCCCCGGGGACGGCCAGGCGGAGTCCGAGCTCCCGGGCGTCGGCCGCAATGCGCGCCGCCTCGCGCCAGCGGTCGAGGTCCGGTGGGTACCGCGTCGCGGGCGTCATCGACGGGCCCTCGTTCGCGGCTCACGGCCCGTGAGATCCACGAGGGTCGACGGAACGCCGCTCGGCCGGGGGCCGCCTCCGACGTAGACCCGGACGCGCGTGCCGAACGCTTCCCAGGCGTCGGCAAGCGTCGAGGTGGGAGGCTGCCCGTGGAGATTCGCGGAGGTAGCCACGATCGGACCGGCGCCCCGCGCGAGCTCGCGCGCGACCGGATGGGCCGGCACTCTCAGGCCGAGCGTACGACCGCCGGCCACGGCGGGGGCCAGCGACCTCCTCGCGCGCGGGGAGGGAGTCACGAGGATCGTGAACGGACCCGGGCAAGTGCCGCCGGACCCATCGACGGCCTGAGGGAGACAGGGCGGCGAGCGGCTCGATCTCTTCCACGGAGCTGACCGCGACCGACAACGGCTGGGTTCCCGAGCGGCCCTTCGCGCGCACGAGACGGTTGACCGCCCCCCGGGAGGAGGCTCGCGCGGCCAACCCGAAGACCGTGTCCGTAGGGTACACGACGAGCGCGCCGGCCCCGAGCGCGCGGACCGCCTCGGCGACCGACCGGCCCATCGACCTAGAAGTACTCCTCGCCGACGCGGGAGTACGCGAGGTAATCGTCGGGCTGGAAGTAGAGCGCGAGCTCCCGCGCCGCGGACTCCGGAGAGTCGGAAGCGTGAACGAGGTTCGGCGTGATCCCGAGCGCCAGGTCGCCCCGAACGGTGCCGGGAGCGGCCAGCTGGGGGTTGGTCGTGCCGATCACCAGCCGGGTCACCGAGATCGCCGAGCGCCCCTCGAGGGCGATCGCGACGATCGGCCCGGACGTGAGATGCTGGATCAGCGCGGGGTAGAACGGCTTACCCTGGTGCTCGGCGTAGTGCCGCTGAGCGAGCTCCGGCGCCACCCGAACGGTCTTCGCGGCGACGATCTTGAGCCCCTTTCGCTCGAACCGTCCGATGATCTCCCCCACCACTCCCCGCCGCACGCCGTCGGGCTTCACGAGGACGAGCGTGCGCTCGACGTTCCCCTCTGCCATCGGCTCGACGAGCCTACGCGCAGGGTAAAGCTTTCGCGCCGCCCCGAGAGCAGACCTCTTCATCCCGACCGGTTCGTCCGAGGCGTGTCGCCCCGGCGAGGGAGCGTCATCGGGCTGGATCTGGCGGGGAGCCCCGGCCGGCGGACCGGATTCTGCCGGCTCGGGCCGGGGCTCGCGACCCGGACCGCGCCGCTGGCGGGCGACGCGGAGATCCTGGATGCGGTGCGCTCCTCCCGGCCGAGCATCGTCGCGATCGACGCTCCGCTGAGCCTCCCGGCGGGCCGGCTCTCCCTCGACATTCCCGGCCCTCCACACCTGAGGCAATGCGACCGCGAACTGCAGAAGCTGGGGATCCGGTTCTTCCCCGTCACCCTCGGCCCGATGCGGATGCTCACCGCCCGGGGGATCGCGCTCGCCCAGCGGTTCCGCGCGGACGGGTTCACCGTCATCGAGGCGTACCCGGGGGGCGCGCAGGATGTCCTCGGGATCCCTCGGAAGGGAGCGGGCGTGGAGACCCTGCGAAGGGCCCTGGTCCGCTTCGGGTTCCGCGGCGACGTGGAGCGAAGGACGATCACCCACGACGAGCTGGACGCCGTGGTCTGCGCGTACACCGGCCGCGAGCACCTCGCCGGACGTTCCCTCGTTCTCGGCGACCCCGCGGAGGGCGAGCTCGTCCTGCCGCGGCCCCGTACGGTACGCGGGCGTCCCGCGCCCGCGCGGCGGAGGTCGCCGTGAGCGAGCCCACGTTCAGGACCGCGCCGGCCGTGCGCGGCTTCGAGCGGAGCGCTGAGGCGTACCAGCGGGGCCGGCCCGGTTACCCGCCCTCGGTCGCCCGGCACCTCGCCCGAGTCCTCCGGCTCGGGCCGGGCCGGACGGTCGTGGAGCTCGGGAGCGGGACGGGGAAGTTCACGCGGACGCTCGTTCCCCTAGGATGCGCGATCGTGGCGGTAGAGCCGACCGCCGGGCATGCGTCGGGTCTTCGAGCGCACCATGCCCAACGTCCCTGTCATCCCCGGGACCGCGGAGGCGATCCCTCTGCCCGACGGACTCGCCGACGCGGTCGTTGCCGCGCAGGCGTTCCAGTGGTTCCGCCCCGGGCCGGCGATGAAGGAGATCGCGCGCGTGCTCCGGCCGGGCGGAGGGCTGGGCCTCGTCTGGAACGTCCGGGACGAGTCGGTCGGCTGGATGAAGGCCGTCTCCCGCATCCTCGGCCGCTACAACCACGCCCCGCAGGTCCGCGAACGCCGATGGAAGGCGGCGTTCCGGGCGAAGAGCGCACCGTTCCCTCCCCCCGGATGCGCCGAATCTCCCACGTCCAGCGGGCGACCCCCTCCGAGGTCCTCGACCGGTTCCTGTCCGTGAGCTCCATCGCCATCCTTCCGGCCGCGGAACGGAGAACGGTCGCGAACGAGATCCGGAAGCTGCTCCGGACGGACCCGATGACCCGGGGCCGTTCGTCGGTCGAACTGCCCTACGACACCGAGGTCTACTGGACCCGCCTCAAGGGCTGAGCCGGGCGCTGTCAACCGGGCCGTGCGCGGACGTCACAGACCTCCGCCCAAGAGCACCGCCCGCATCGGCCCGGGCTCGGCGTCGCCCGTCCGTCGTACCTCGCCCGGACCGCGCGGTCGATGGCGAGGAGCTCGGTCCGGGCGGTCGCGTTCCAGGGGACCCGAATCTCCCGGTCCGTGTAGCGCAGCACACCGAACGCCGGCGACCGGCCAGTCGTATCCTCTACGAGCAGGCAGTACGCCCACACCTGGACGACGTGCGACGGGAAGGGACCGCGCGCCGGCGTCGCCCGGTGCTTCAGCTCGATCGGGACCAGCGTCCCATCGGGCGCGCGACGCAGGATGTCGGGGCGGCCCGAGATACGGTACCGTTCCGAACGTAGGGTCTCCGGCGCCGGCGTCGATCGCGACCAGGGACCCTAACCGACGGTCGCGGCGCCGGTGCGCGAGCAGCCCGGCCCCTGCCGCGAGTACGGCCAGGCCCACGAGGAGCGCGGTGAGGGCGAGGAGGGAGATCACCGCCACAGGAAGACCGCCAGCGCCCCGAGTACCAGCAGCGCGCCGATCCCGACGAGGGCCCAGTACCGCCGACCCGTGCGCCGAACGGCGGAGCTCACCGCCGAGCGTCCGTGAGTGATACCTCTCTCCCGCCACCGCGCTCCGGCTCGGCGCGGCCGACCCGTACGTCTGTCGGTAGTGGTGCGCGCGCGGACAGTGCACGTGTACTCGGCGAGTTCGGACGGGGTCGTCCAGCGCTCCTCGGGCCGCACGCGCGAGGAACGCGTCGCGCTCGGACTTACCGATTCCGTTGGAGGCGCACGCCGCCCGACCCGCGCCTAGGCGTCGTCGGCCGCGTCCGAGGCCTTCGCCTTGGGCTTCGGCTTGCGCGGTCGCGGCGTCTTGGCCGCGTCGGCCTTCGCTTCGGCGGACGCCTTCGCCCGCGCCGGAGCCTCGGGGGCCGGGGTCTCCTTGGCCGCGGGAGCCGGCTCCTTGGGGGCGGGAGCGGCCTTCGGCGACGCGGCCGCCCCGGGGCGGGTCTTGGGTCCAGCCGCCGATGCGCGCACGCTCGCCGAGCGCTCGGCGGCCTTCTTCAGCTCATACGCGCGGGTCCACTTGAACCGGTGGCCGACGCGTCCCAGCTTCAGCTGCTGCTTGCGGCACGACGAGGTGCAGAAATGGAAGACGGTCCCGTCGCGCTTCACGAACATCGACCCGGTGCCGGGTTCGATCTCCCGGGAGCAGAACGAGCACTGGCGCTTGACCACCATGGGAACGTTCCTACCTGACCGATAGCTTTCGGGCTTCGCGCGCGGTTTCTCGAAGGATCAGGACGTCACCCAGGCGGATTGGGCCCGCCACGTTCCGTGTGATGATCTTGCCGCGGTCGCGGCCCGCGAGAACGCGCACCTTGACCTGCGTCGCCTCGCCCGCCATCCCGGTGCGGCCTACCAGTTCGACGACCTCGGCCGGCGAGCCCTTCTCTTCCGCCATCGACGATCCCTTGCCCGAACGGGGCTCACTTCTTCAGCGTCGGGAACGCTGCCGCGATCTCATCGAGCAGGACCTTTGCCTCGCCGGGCTCGACGATCGCCACGCTCGCCGCCGACTTCGAGAGCCCGGCGGCCTGGCCGAGCCTCAACTTCTTCGGGACGTAGACGTACGGGATGCGCTTCTCCTCGCACAGCATCGGTACGTGGACCAGGATCTCGACCGGGTCGACGTCCTCCGCCATCACGATGAGCTTCGCTTCCGCGCGCTCGCTCGATTTGGTCACTTCGTTCGTGCCGACGCGGATCTTGCCCGTCTCGCTCGCCACCTGGACGAGCTGGAGCACCTTGTCGGCCAGGTCGCTCGGGGTCTCAAACCGTACGTAGATAGGTCGCGCCATGGTTCCTCGCGTCAGCGGAACCCCCGAACGGGGGGTCCTCGGCTCACGGGTAGGGCCCGCCTACGGCCTGCGCTATTTAACGCTAGTAGGGGCGGCGGAGCGGAACTCGGCGCTCGAAAGCTCCGGGTGCGCCGCGAAGTAGCGGCGTGCGGGAGCGATCAGCCGGTCGAGGGAGGCGACCACCGCGCCCTTCAGGTCCTGGGGGTGGAGTCGCCCCTCGGTCCACGCCGCCAGGAACGCCGGCTCGTCCGCGAACTCGACCGACCCGCCGTGCTTCGCCGCCCGCTCGACCGTCAGGCGACCCTCCCACGGGAAGACGATGAAGCGGACGATCTCCACGACCGGGTTCCCCTCGACTTCCTTCACGGGGCAGAACGCGGCCGCGATGCGTGCGGCGATCTCGTCCCGTTCCGAGGGGATCGGGGCCCCCGAGCCCGGGTCCGATTTCGACATCTTTCCCTCGACAAGCCCGTCGGTCGGGTCCATGCGGCCCCCGCCGCGCAGGGACGAGAGGAGCGGCGTGTGGACCGCGGCCGGCACCGGCCAGCCGTAGTGATGGGCCACCTCGCGCGCGAGGACGTGCGCCCGGCGCTGGTCGAGCCCGCCGTAGGCTAGGTCCACGGGCAGCTCGAAGATGTCTGCCGCCTGCATCGAGGGGTAGAACAGCTTCGAGCTGTCGAGGTTCGACTCCTCCTCGCTCCGACCCATGATCGACATCGCCCGCTTCGTGCGCGCGAGGCTGGTCGCCTTCGCGACCCGGACGACCCGAGCCCAGTACGCCGACGAGCCCGTGAGCTCGTGCGCCCAGCGGAACGAGACGCGCTGCGGGTCGGCGCCGAGGGCCGTGAACGCGGCCTGCATGTACCGGCCGCACGCCTCGATCCGGGCGAGGTCGCCGTCGAGCTTGTCGTTGATCCACGCGTGCCAGTCGGCGAGGAACACGGTGACGTGGCACCCCGCGTCCGCCAGGTCGATGATCTTGCGGGCGGTGATGAGATGGGCGATCGTGAGCGAGCCGGACGGCTCGAACCCGATGTACGCCCGGGGCCGCTCCGTCCGGGCGAAGAGGGCCCGGATCTCCTCCGTCGTGAGGACCTCGGCCGTGTTCCGGACTACCCGGTCGACGCGTGCTTCGACGTCCACGTCACTCCTCACCTCCCCCCGTATTTAGGCCGTGGCGCGGCGCCGGGGCGGCCGGAAGGGCCTTCGCCTGACGGAGACATATATTATGACCTCACGCCGCGCTAGTCCTCTCCTCGGTTCATGGACGGCGCGACGGGGGGGGCGATGGCGGCTCCGGAAGGCACCTCGTTCGGGGCCGACGACCTCGCTCGGGCCCTCGGGCTTTCCCGGGGCACCGCGCAGCGCCTCGTCGACGCTGGGTACGCAAGTGCCCTCGCCGTCCGGGAGCTCTCGACCGAGACCCTCGACCGGCTGGGCGTGACCCCCGAGGAGCGGGACGCCATCCGGCGCAGCTCACCCTCCCCTTCGCCGGAGGCGGCCCCCGTGCCGGTCGCTCCCCGGGTCGACCCGTCCGCCTCGCCGAACGCCGACCAGATCGTCGAGCGATGGGTCGGGAACGTCCAGCGGGCGGACCGGGGGAGAAAGCGCCGGCTCCCCACGGCCGCGAAAGGTTCCACCGACGTGCTGCGGAAGTGGGTGGACGGCGACGACCGTGCGATGGAGGACTGGATCCGGTCCTCCGACACCGAGCGTCCCGCCCCCGTGGCCCCGGCTCCCCCGACCGTCGCCGGAACAGAGGAAGGGGCTCTGCTGCCCCGCACCGCCGAGCCCGGGGGTTTGCCGACGGTCAGCGAGCGGGAGGAGACTGTCGTCCGGTGGCTCACCGGCCTCCTCGACCGCGTGAAGTCCGACCAGTTCGACCCTTCCTCGATGATCCAGGAGGTCCAGGACCTCCAGCGGCAGCTCTACGACGAGCGGACGAAGCGCAAGCAGCTCGAGGACCAGGTCGAGCACGTCAAGCGCGGCTCGATCGCCGTCATCAAGTACGTCCGGTCGAGGGAAGCGAAGGAGCGCGAGCTCGCCGTGCGGGCCAAGGAGGCGGAGGTCGCCGACCTGAAGCTTAGGCTGACCGCCCTGAACGGCTCCCCCGGCGGCCCCGGAACCCTCCCCGCGGCCTCGTCCGGAGACGGCGTCCCCTCGTCGGCCTCGGACCCCGGCGCCGTCGAGCGGGCGATCCGCGACACCGAGCTTCGCCTCCGCAACGAGTTCTCCGACCATGAACACCAGTTCATCGAACGGGAGACGGAGCTCCGCCGCCGGGTCGTCCAGCTGGAAGGCGAGATCCGGAGCCTCTCGAGCGTGGCCCAGCAGGCGGAGGGCCGGGCCGAGCTCGTCGGAAAGCAGGGAAGCCCCATCGCCGAGGACGTGACCCGGCGGCTGGAGGAGCTCACCCAGAAGGAGCGGGACCTGGTCGCCCGGGAGAACGAGCTCCGCGCGAAGTTCGAGGAGATCCGTATCAACGCCGAGGAGGTCGAGCGGCGGCGGGGCCCGCTCGAGTTCAAGGAACGGGAGCTCGCCGTCTACGACCAGCAGTTGCAGACTCGCCGCCAGGCGCTCGACATCGAGGCGCGACGCCTCGAGGAGCAACGCCGGGAGGCGGGGGTCGGCGGTGTCGCGAAGACGAGCGAGGCCGTCCGCCTCGACGACATGCGCCACGAGCTCGCCAAGAAGGAGGCCGAACTGCGCGCGCGCGAGACCCAGCTCCAGGACCAGGTCCGGGAGCTCGAGAAGCTCGCCGGCCGGGCGGCCGAGGCGGAGGCCGACCAGATGCATGCCGACAACGTCGCCGCGGCGGAGTCCCCCAAGGTCCGGAGCGGCGTCCGACGGCTCGACGACCTGCTCTTCGGAGGGTTCGCGCCGGGGACCCAGATCCTGCTCAACGGTCCTGCGCATACCGGAAAGGACGTCCTCGCGCGGTTGTTCTCGACGGAGGGTCTGCGCGTCGGGATCCCCTCGCTTTGGGTGGTCACGGACAAGAGCTACGGCCAGGTCCGGGACGACCTCGCGGCGCTCTACCCCGGCCTGGCGGACGCCGAGAAGAAGGGGATGCTACGGTTCGTCGACCTCTACTCGCTCTCGGTCGGGTCGTCGGCGCCGGTGCCGGGCGTGCGCTTCCTCTCCTCGACCGGCAAGGCGGTCCTCGACCAGCTCGCCCAGAGCGTGAACGGGTTCGGCGAGGAGCTCAAGGCGAAGTTCTCGACGTACCGGCTCATCTTCGAGTCGGTGTCGACCATCACGGCGTACCTCGACACGGCGTCCACGTTCCGGTTCCTCCAGCCGTTCGTGGGACGCCGCAAGCTCGACGGGGCCGTCGGCTACTATGTCCTCGAGAGCGGCATGCACTCGGAGTCGGACCTCGAGACGTTGGAGCACATGGTCGACGGGTCGCTGAACCTGAAGATCGACCAGATGAAGACGTTCCTTTCGGTCCGCGGGATCGGCGAGGCCCAGGCGCGGAGCTGGGTCGGCTACACGTTCACGAAGCGCTCGTTCAACCTCGGCTCGTTCAGTCTCGAGCACATCCGCTGAGCCCGCGCCTCCGCTCCACGCCCTCCGGAGCGCGGTTTCGCCCCCTGCCAAGAGCTATGTAGAGGGCGCCCGTCGGTCTCTTCGCTAGGCTAGACCGGGGGGTTGGGCGTCCCCTTACACACCGAAACCGTCCTTAGCGGGGGTGACAGGCAGGAGCGACGTTCGGAGGAGTCGCGCGTCCCGCGTGGCTTCGCAGAAGCTCTGTTCCGCCGGGCCGCGGGCCCCGCGACGAGCGCTCGGAGGAGCGCCCTAGCGGGTATCCATCACGGGCATCGGGTCAGGTCCTGACGGGAGCAGCCTTACCGTGACCCGTCGACGCTGGCGGGGTGACGGGGCCGAGGAGCGCGCGAGATCTACGGGCGATTCGTCCGGGCGGCAATCCTGCTGGCCTAGCACCCCGCGGGGCCGGTCCGCCTTTCGTTCCGGGTAGAACGCCCGTCGAACGGAGACGAGGACCGAGACACCCCCACCCCCCTGCTTCCAATGCAGCTATTTCCCAGGGGCAGGCCACCCCTCGCTCGTCGCCTCGACCGCGTCGCGCTCGAGCACGGCCCGGCGTGCGTCAGGGATAGGTTTCTTGGAGCCGGGACCTGTAGTCGTAGCAGACGATGACGGTCCGACCTAGCGCGGTCAGGGTACCGGTCTTCACGTCGGAGAAGCGGTAGAGGAATGTGAAGCTCGTCCGGCCCGGAGGACGTGCCGGAGCGATCTCTCCGAGCAGTTCGGCCCCGTACCCTACCGGTGCGAGGTAGCGACAGGAGGCTTCGGCGATGATGATGTCGAGAGAGGTAGGGTCGGTAGAGGAGAGTAGAGGGAGGTAGTAGTCGCAACGGAGGGTCTCCATCATCGGAAAGTACGCGGCGTGGTTGAGGTGGTTGAGCACGTCGAGATCGTGGTACGTGACGTAGAACCGACGACGAACCCTCCACGCTCCTGTACCGGACACGGGCCCTTACCTCGACTACCGACTGTCCCACTCCCTATTATGGCCTCAAGAGGCTGACGGCGCTGCTCCGCGAGCGCACGCGGGGGTGGGTGCCATGGCGCCGAGCTCGAGTGGAAGTGGGGGGGTGGGGGCGTCCCCCGACCCGGCCACCACCCCGGGCCCCGGTGAGATGGCCACGGTCGTACGCCAGATCCGGGAGACGGTCCGACGCCACTCGGCGCGGTTCGAGCGGTCGATCCCGCTGATCGCGAGCGAGAACCTGCTCTCACCGTACGCGAAGGAGCTCCTGATCTCGGACTTCCACTCCCGCTACGCCGAAGGGCTGGTGGGCGACCGGTACTACGAGGGGAACGAGCAGGTCGACGAGGTTGAGACGATCTGTCTCGACCTCGCCCGGCGCCTGTTCCGGTGCTCCTTCGCGGACGTCCGCCCCATCTCGGGGACGGTCGCGAACCTCGCCGTGCTGAAGGCGCTCACCGAACCGGGTGACCTGGTCGCCACGAGTCGCCTCGCCGACGGGGCGCACATCTCGAGCGCCGCGTTCGGAGCGTTCGGCCTACGCAACGTCCGTCCGGTCTACTACGCGTGGGATTCGGAGAAGATGTCGATCGACGTCCCGCGCACGCGCGAGATCCTGCGGGCCGTCCGCCCGAAGACGTGCCTGTTCGGCCTGTCGCTGTTCCTCTTCCCGCTCCCGATCGACGAGCTCCGGTCGACGATGGAGGAGATCGGCGCCCGGGGGTGGTACGACGGTGCCCACGTGCTCGGCCTCATCGCCGGCGGGCAGTTCCAGGACCCCCTGAGGGAGGGGTGCGTCGTGATGAGCGCTTCCACGCACAAGACGCTCCCCGGCCCGCAGCACGGCATCCTTCTCGGCCAGACCGAAGACCCGGAGCTGGTGCGCCGCCTCCAGTCGGGAGCGTTTCCCGGCGTCACCAGCAACCACCATCTGAACGCCATGGCGGCGCTCGCGGTGAGTCTCGCCGAGCATCTCGAGTTCGGGCGGGAGTACGCCCGACGGACGATCGCCAACGCCCGGGCGCTCGCCCAGGCGCTCCACGACCGGGGGTTCGACGTCCTGGCTGCCGACCTCGGGTTCACTCGGTCTCACACCCTCGCCGTTCGGGTGGACTCGGAAGGTGGCGGGGCCCCCGTAGCTCGCCGCCTGGCGGACGCCGGGATCATCGCGAACAAGAACCTCCTGCCGGGCGACAAGAGCCCGAAGCAGCCCGGCGGGGTCCGCCTCGGCACGCCCGAGGTGACCCGTCTGGGGATGGGCGAGGCCGAGATGGTCCGGATCGCCGAGCTGTTCGACGACCTCCTGCACCGCGGGCGGAGCGTCGAGGAGGTTTCGGCCCGGGCGGCCGAGCTGAAGAAGGGGTTCACGACGCTGCGTTACTGCTTCGGGGCGGGCGAATCCGCCTACCGGGACTACGACCTCGTCGGCCGGGACCCGTCCTAGGGGACCGGGCCGTCGCCCGCGAGCTCCTCGTCCCTCCGGCGGAGCGCGTCGTCGAACGCCTCCGCGTCCAGCGTCACCCTCGGGGCGGACGGTCCCGGGGCGAGGCAGAACCGCGCCTTCCCGTCGGGCCCGACCGTCGCACCCAGGGTCCCGTCCGTCACGAGGGACGCGAGCCAGTCGGCGAGGTCGGGCGGGGCGGGCGTGGGCTGCCAGGACGACTCGATCTCGGGCAGGTCCACCGGCCCGTGGCGGCGCACGATCTCGACGATCGCGGCCCGGCCTTCGGCGAGGCGCTGGAGCTCGCTCTCGTCCGACGAACCCGACGCTCGGCGACGAGCCCGCCGAAGCGCGACCAGGGTCACGCCGGCCCCGACCGCGGCGACCCCGAGGAGCCCTCCCACGGTGGCGTACGGCACGGCCGGTCCGGGGGTCACGGCTGCCGCCGGTACCGTCAGCGGCCCGAGGAGGGCCGTGCCGGCGCCGTCCAGCACCGTGACGGTCCCGCCCTCTGGGCCAGGGGCCGAGAAGTTGACCCAGACACCGGTCGAGCCGTTCGATTCGAGGGTGGCGATCACGTTCTGTTCGGAGCGCTCGGTGCCCCACACGTACCGGATCGTCACGTTCGCCCCGGGCACGGCGTTGCCGAACCGGTCCTCCAACTGCCAGTACGTCGCGTTCACGCGTGTTCCCTTCACCGCCACCAGGGGGTCGTAGATGCGAAGGTGCTCGGTGTCCGGGTTCGCGAGAAAGCGGATCAGAGGGACCGCTGACGGCAGGCCGCTTCCGACGAGCTCGACCGAGAACGGGCCGGCGGTGAGCACGCCGACCGTGAGGGCGAGCGTCCCGTTGACCCAGGCCGCGCCGGGGACATCGAACGTGCCGTTGCCGCCACCGGTCAGGCCGCCCACGGTGGAGGCGTTGACCCACCCGGTCGGCGCGATGGACCCCGGGCCCGCGAGGACGACGACGGCGTCCGTCGCGAACGTTGCCACCGGCTGGTCCGATACATCCAGCGCCTCCCAGCTCAGCGGAACGGAGCCGCCGACCACGACCGACGACGCGGGTGGGGTTCCGGTCTCGGATAGCCGAACGGCCGGTGCCGGCCCCACGGTGAGCGCGAGCGCGGAGCTAACGACGGTGCCGAGGGCGTCCCGGGCCGTCAGGGTGAGTGTGACGGGGCCGGTAACGGATGGGACGAACGCGAGCGAGAGCCGACCGTCGGCGGCCAACTCTCCGCTCTCGAGCGGGGTGTCCTCCGTGGACGCGTTCCACCAGTACCGTCCGGGAAGGTCACCGCCCGTGAGCGTGGAGGAGGCCGAAACGTTCGACCCAACCGTCGCGTTCGGGGTCTCGAGGTCGAGCGAGGTCGCGGCGAGAGGGGCCACGACCGAGACGACGAACGAGACGGACCGGTTCGTCCCTTCCGAGTCCAGGGCCCACGCGGACGCGTTGTACTGTCCGGGCGAAGCGTAGACCGGGTCGAACGTCCAGTTCGGTCCGGGCGCGTTCGTGCACAGCGGGGCACCGGATCCCGGGTCAAGGCACGCCGCCGCGAACGGGAGGATCCCCGAGCCCGCCGCGGCGACCAGATCGACCGGGAGGGGGGAGAGCGCGTAGCCTGTCGGGAACCCCGGGGTCACCGACAGCGCGGCGGGAGGGTCGACCGTGACGCTCGGGAACTGGCCGATCGCAGCCGAGAAGCCGTTCGTGACGTTGAACGCCGGCTGCGCGATGCCGGCTCCGGTGTAGGTGAGGTTGGCGCGGCACGTGGCCAGGTACCGACCCCGGGCCGTCCGGCGTCGTCCCGCACGGAACCTGGACCGCCGCGAGGCCGAGCCCCGGGTCGAGCCATGCCCGATATTCGTAGCCGGCGGCGCCCACGGCCGTTACGTTGGCGGAGACGTTGGAGCCGACGTCCAGCTCGGTTCGGTTGAGCTCGGCCTCCGCGAGGGTCGTCGCGACCGCGTACAGGGCGATCGTTCGCGGAGGGGGCGAGAGGTCCGTTCCGTTGACCGTCGCCTCGGCCCGGACGGTGAGCGTTCCGGCCGACGCGCCAGGTACCGAAACGACAGTCGCTTGGGCACCCGCGGGGGTGGCGGAAAATGCCCAACCGGTCCCGTTGAGCGTCCAGGTGTACGCAGCGTCGAGCGGGGTCGCGGAGCCGTTCCCCTGCCACCCCGACGCCACGACGGATGTAGGGGCACCCGGAGCCGCGGTGAGCGTCGGCCCAGCCGGCGAGAGCGTGACGTCTTCGAGCAACCAGACGAGGGCCAGGTCCACAGTGCCCGGCGTCACGTTGAACGAGAGCGCGTAGCCGGCGGGCGGAGACACCGCGAGCGAAGGGGTGAGGGGGCCGATCGCCGAGGAATAGTCCGTGCAGACGGAACCGTTCGGGGCGGGAGCGCAGGAGCTGTGCGGCGTCGTAGGTTCGAAGGAGAACCCACCTGCCGCGTCCGTCGTCGCCGAACCCGAGAGAGACGAACAGCTGGCGCTCGTCACGACGCCGCCGGGTTCGTCGATGACCCAGACGTCCACGAAGTACGAGAACTGGATCGTCGCGTCGCCGGTAGCGTTCGGGGGGAGCGTCCCCCCGTCGATCGACAGGGCGCCGTCATAGACCGGCTGGAGGTGCGACCCGGCGCAGGTACCCGCGGTTGCGAAGGCGGCCGGAGGTCTCGACGGGGAGTGAGGCAACGGGCCCCACGAAAGGACGAGGGCAACGATCACCACGGCGACCACGGGACCGGGGATCGCCCTCGAGAACGAGCCTCCAGCCGGCACCGACTTCCCCCGGGTCCCGTACCCGATCGCGGGACACCCTCCAGCGGTCTACCGGTCCTTAATCGTATGCTGGCGGCCGGCCCTGGCCGAACGATGCGCGAGCCGGCACGCTCAAGGAAGGGAGTCCCTGCCGGGTCCGTGGTCGCGCGTGCCCGCACGTCGCTCGTGCCTCCGCGGCTCGCGTCGCTCCCCCGGGAGCGGTCCCAGCTCGAGTACCCGTCGCGCTCCATCGTCTTCGCGCGGGACGGCCGCCGCCTCGTCAGGACCTGGGGGTCCCCCGAACGGCCGTGGGTCCTCGCCGTTGAGCCCGCGGGTGCCCGCTGGCGCGTGGAGGCCTGGGGCGCGGGTCCGAAGAAGGCCCGGGAGGCCGCCCGCGCGCTGTTCTCCCTGAGCGATCCGCTCGAAGAGTTCTACCGGCACACGCGCGCCGACCCGGTGCTCCGGGGTACCGAGCGGGCGTTCCGCGGACTGCGACTTCCTCGCGACGCGAGCCTGTACGAGAGTCTCCTCCACGCGATCGTGGGGCAACAGCTGTCGGTCGCCGCCGCGAGCGCGATCAAGAGGCGTCTGTTCGAGCGGCTCAGATACCCCGCTCACGGTCGACGGCCTCGAGGTCCCGCGCGTCCCCGCTCCGTCCCGTGTGCTCGAGGCCGGGGAGGGCGAGCTCCGCGCCCTCGGGATGAGCGGGGCGAAGTCCCGGGCGCTCGTCGCGATCGCGGCCTGGGCCTCCGGGAGGCCGCCGAGCGCGAAGGGGCTCCAACGACGGTCGCTGCCGGCGGCGCGAGGCGCGCTCGAACGGCTCCCCGGGGTCGGGCGCTGGACGGCCGAGAACGCGCTCCTGCGAGGAACGGGCCGCCGGGACGTCTTCGTGGCGGGCGACCTCGGGGTCCGGGTCGCTCTGGAGCGGTACGGCGTCCTGCCGCGCTCGGCGCCCGAGGAGGCGGCGCGCGCGTGGGGGAAGCTCCGGTATCCAGGCTGGGGAAGCTACGCGACGCTCTACCTCTGGCGGAAGCTCGTGGCCGATCAGTTCGAGGCCCAGACCGGTTGATCAGGACGCCCCTGTCGACCCCGCGAGCGGGAACGCCTCGATCGTACGGTGGACCGCCCCGCCCTGGCCCAGAACGCTCTCCTTCAGAACGAACTCGCTCACCCGGACGGAGCGGGGCGGGGGAGGGGAGCCGGGGTCCCGAAGTACCTCGAGCGCCCTCCGGCGGTCCGCGGGCGAGCGGACCCGGAACCACGTCAGGTGGGGGACGAACTCTTCGCGGGGAGCCCAGACCGTCCCTTCCAAGGCCGAGCGCACCCGTCGGGCGAGCTCCGTCAACTCTGCTCGGCCCGACGTGACGCCGACCCATACGACGCGCGGTTCGGAGGAGGTGGGGAACGCGCCGATCCCCTCGAGCCGCATATCGAACGGGGCGATTCCTCTGCCCACCGGCCCCAGTCGCTCGGCGATCTGCGGCGCCGACTCCGGCGGGACTTCTCCGAGGAAGTGGAGCGTGAGGTGCTCGGGGGTCGCGCGACGTACGCTCCCAGGCTACCCCCTCGGCACCTCGACCGCCACGAAGGCGCGCACGGCGTCGCGAAGGGTCCGCGCCCTCTTACGCTGTCAGTGGCAACGCTGCGCCCTGCCTACCTGCCCGCGCCGTCCCGCGCGGTCCGGGCCGGCGGAAGCGTCAGCCGACGCGGAGGGTCCAGACCTGGGCCTCGGCCGGACCGATCCCTTCGGCGCGCAGCGCTCGCTTCACGCGGGCCGCCCGTCGGGCGTCCGCGACCACGAACAGGGCGTACGCACCTCGGGACCGGGCCTTGAGGAACCCGTGCCGGATGCGCGCCGGCCGAAGCGCTCCCGAAACCTCGGCCTCCACGTGCACGTCCAGGCCGCCGAAGAACCGCCACGCCCACCCGTTCCGCACCGAGTCGAGGGCCCCCGCCAGGTCACGGGCCGAGCCGGCGCGCACCCGGTCCGGGATCTGACGGAAGATCGCGTCGGGCAGCGTCGTGTCGTAGCGCCCTTGTCGAACGATCTCGAGGAGGTAGCCTCGGCGGGCGAACGTCCGGAACGCCCGAAGGAGGAGCGCCCGGTGCTCGGCGCTCTCCCGGGTGGCGCCCGTCGCCGACCCGAGGCCGAGGCGACGTTCCCCCGCCGGCGTCGAGCCGGACCCAGCCCGGGCCGACCTCGACGTATCCACGGCGCGCGAGCCCTCGGGCGCGGTCGCCCAGGGTGGCGGGGTCGGGTGAGGGGCCGGGGAGCTGCACGGCGGCGGAGGTGAGACCGTCCTCGGCGAGCGGCCGGCCCGACTCCTCCGCGGCCAGGACGGCGAGCAGGAGCCGCTCGGTCGCCGGGTCGTCGATCGATCCGCAGGGGGCGCTGCGCGCCTCCGGGACGAATTCCCGGCGCGAGGCGGCGACGGCCCCAGCCCACGCATCCGTCGCGATGCCCTCGGGCGGAACTCCGGGCGCGAGCGGCCGGATCTCGCCGGTCTCGGGGTCCCGCTCGAGGGCGTGACCCGCCGGAAGGTCCGTCAGAAGGCGGTCGGCCTCGGCCGCGGTAAGGCCGATCCATCCACCGACCGTCGCAGCGCTTGGCCGGGGTACGCGGAACGCCACCACGTCCCGGGCGACGCCCGCGGCAGCGTGCCGAAGCTCCGGCGCGAGACGTTCGGGGTACTGGCTCGCGAGCAGCAGCCGCAAGCCGAACTTTCTGCCTTCGGCGAGGACCTCGCTCACCAGCCGTGGGGAGAGCCCCTGCACCTCGTCCAGAACGGTGAGGACCGCGGGACAACGACCGCGCGCGGAACCCCGGGTTGCGAGCCCGAGGTAGACGCGGGCGAGCACGAGCGTCCCGGCGAACGAGGCGGCCTCGGGCCCGAGCGTGGCAAACGGCAGCCGGACCAGGAGCGAGCGCCCTCCCTCCAGCAGCTCCTCGACCGGGAAGCCACCGTCCGCGGGGGAGAGCAGCTCCGCGAGCGCCGGCACGAGGACGACCTTCGACAGCCTCGCCGCCGCGGCCCAGAGGAAGTCGGGGTTCCGGCGAGCGATCGGCGCAAGCTCCTCAAGGAACCGGACCAGGTCGGTGCTCCGCGAAGCCAGCCGCGCGGCATCTCGGCGGTCCGCGTCGGCGAGGAGCGCGTAGAGGTCGTGGAGCGAGCCCCCCGACTCCTGGACGATTCGGACGAATGCGTCGAAGATCCGCTCGAGCCGGAACCCCCAGTAGATGTCCGTGCCGTCTGCGCTGAGGCGCTTGATCGCCGCGACCAGGTGCGCGGCGGACCGTTCGTCCGAACCGGCGAGGGCCGCGATGCCCGGCAATGGCCGGTCGAGCGCGTCGACCGCCACGACCCGGCGCCGGGCGCCCGCCGGGAGCCGCGCGACGATCGCGGGAGCCAGATCGCCGTGCAGGTCGATCGCGACCACCGACTCCTGCCGGAGGATCGCTCGCGACGCCCGCTCGGCGAGGAACCACGTCTTCCCCGGCTCCGGACGCGCCCAGGACCACACCGTGGCCGACCCGGCACGGCTCCGCGTCGACGCTGGCGAACGGCGCCGGTTCGGCCGTCCGTTCGACCGTTGCCGGAAGGAACGCGCCCCACGCGTCCCGGGGCATCGACCGGGTCGAGGCGCGGCGCCAATCGCGACGGGCACCGTGGCCGGAGACGCGAGCGATCGAGTTCCTCCCGGTGACCTGTGCCCACTCCTGGGCCACGGTCGCGGCCACGGCGGGGAACCGTGCGTGGACGTCCTGCGGGGTCGACCCTGAGAGCCGGAACCGTCGGGCCGCCCAGAGGCGGCCGTCCTCTCCTCTACCCCAGAACGTCTGGAAGCCGAGCCAACCTCCGGGGCCAAGGAGCGGCTCCGATTCGGGCAGAGCTCGGAGCGACGCCGCGGTCACGAACGTAGGCGTCCCGGGGACGAGGGTCCCGTAGACGTCCGCACCCCGGTACGCCGGTTCGTCCGCGGACCGGACGGGGCCGGTATCGACCGGGGATCCTGCGAACGTCGGCATCGCGGCGAGCGGCGCGAGCAGTGACGCCGGCCGGGCGGTCACCCGGGGAACCGGCCGGTCGAGCGTCGACTCGAACAGCACCAAGCCACCCGGCTCGGAGGCTAGCAGTCCCTCGGCGAGCGCCCGGTAGAATCGGCGACGGACGGGGTAGGGTCCGGGAGACGAGGTCGTGATCGCGTCGTGGGGAGTCATGGGTGTCCCCGCCCCCGCGGTCCTAGTCCAGGCAGGGCCCGACGGAGTCGCAGCTCGGGCTCGTCGGGGACAACTCTCTTCGAGGGTCGCAGAACGGGTTGGCCAGGAATGGGTTCGCTCGGGCGAGCGGGGTCTTCTTCTTCCATCATGGTTCGCATGTTCTCTGCCCCCGCCGACGGGTCGCCGGCCGGGTGGTGTGTCGGGCGGCGTCAACGCTCACGGCGGACGCAATTCCAGCGACCCTGGGGGACCCGGCACGTCGACCGGACCGTAGTGGGACCCAAGGCTCGTGGCGTCGGTGGAAAGTCGATGCGGTCGTCGGCCCCGTCGTGCGTGGGTAGAATCGTGGCAGCGGTCTGGACCGGCCGGGCGGACGCTCACGGACGGCGGCCCCGGGGGTCCTGTGCTGCGGGGCGGCGCCAGGCTCTAGGTGTTGGCGACCATGGCGCGACGGGCCGGTCTACCGAGGCCGGTGGAGGGCCTGCAGAGCCGAGGGGTGGCCGGGTGGTCGAGCGCGTGCGTGTCGGGGATCGTCGGGGTGCGCGACCTAACGGGAAGAGCGGTCGGGGACGCGGACGAACGGGGCGACGGCAGGCAACGCATCGAATTCGGCATCCCCATGGGGTCTCGGGGGAGACGTTCGTTCGGAAGTTCGAGAACGGTGGAACCTGGTAGGAAGGCCCCCGCACGCCCGAGACTCGGTGCCGAGTCTCCTTTGGGCGATGTTGAGGGTCCTTCCCTGGGTTGGTTGCAAGAGAACAACCGCCCCGCGACTACTTGAACGCCCGGAAGGAGGGGCGGTGAAACGCCCCTCCCGATGGGCCGTTGCGGCGGAGGCGTCCGTTCGAAGGGTCCTTCGGGGAACGGGAGGGGCCCCTCAGCGATGGGTCAGCGCTTCGCCCGGCTCTCGGCCTCGCCGAGGACGATCCGAGGAAGTTCGCCCTGGATCACGGGCGGACGCCGTACCGACGCGCTGGTGCGGGCCGCGGCCTGCCGTCGCGGGAGGAGCCAGCGTTCGCCCCACTGGCGAAGCTCCCGGGCCGCCGGAGCGAGGCCTAGGCCCATCTCCGTGAGGGAATAGACGACCGAGAACGGTCGGGTGCTCACGACCGTCCGTTGGACGACTCCCTGGCCTTCGAGGAACTTGAGGGTCGCGCTCAACGTCTTCGCGTTGAGCCGTGTGTTCGATTTCAGAATCTCGCTGAACCGCTGCGGCCCTTCGAGGAGCCGGTGGACGATCGCGAGCCGCCACTCGGTGCCGATCACACCGACGGCGGCGAGCACGGGGCAGATCGAGGTTCCGTCCTCCGCATCGCACGTGTCGGACCCATCGGCGCTCGCACCGGCCGCCCGACGAACCCGATCGCTTTGCATTCGCGCTGCCTCACCCGCCCGACGCCGCCGACGGATTTATAGTTACGCCCCTATAGTAAGTATAGAAAAGTTACCTCTCGCGCCATTTCGCACAGACCGACGGTGGTCGGTGTCGGAGTGACGTTTTCTCCGAGCGCGCCCGTCCGTCCGCGTGACCGTGCGCCGGCGGGAAGTCGAGCTGTCCGTGGAGCGACCGGTCGGCCCCGGCGCGCCGCCGGGCAGCATCGCTCGCCTGGCCGCCCGATTCGATGCGGGTCCCGGCGGCGAGGGTCCCTCGCCCGCGGAGCTCCGGGCCGCGCTCGACCAGCTCTCCGCCGACCTCGACGCGCTGGTCGGCCCGCTGCTCGCGGCCGCGCCCATCGCCCGGCCCGACCGGGAGCTGACCGAGCTCGTCGAAACGTACCGTCCTCGGCAGCGGGACCTGGTCGACCTCCTACGGGACGACGGCGAACTCACTCCCACCGAACACGAACGGTTGATCGGATACCTAGAGGCGCGACCCGCCGCGGGCGCTCCGGCCCCCCGCGGTCCGGAACCGAACGTGGAGCGCCCGATCGCGTCCGTGCCGATCGCAGCCGTCCCTCTCGCCGTCGAGCGGTCGCTGCCCGCGTCCCGGCCGGTGGCCGAGCTGTTGCGGACGTTCCAGATCAGTTCCCTTAGGCAGGCAGGCGCCGTCCGAGCCCGGCGACAGATCTCGTTCGCCGAGTACATGGCGCTCAAGCGCCACTTCGAGGAGACAGAGCGGGGTCCCCACCCGGCACCCGAGGGCGGCTCGGGTTAGCCCGTCCCCTTGGCCGGCACGGCGGGCGGGCGCCAAACGGACATCGCGACCAGACCGACATCCGTTATTCCGGGACGCATCGCGAGCGGTCGGGTCTCGTCCGGTGTAGGGGTCGCCTCGGCGTCCGAGGGGGCTCCCACGACCCATCCACCGGGATCGCCCGGGTCGTCGGGGTCGTTCGGCAGTCGCAGCGGCCCGGCGGTGCGCAGGAGGCTGACGCTCAGTTCGCGCCGGCGGAGACCGGCGCGAGCCCGCTGGAGGAACTCCCAGCAGGACAGGGTGTCATCGACGCCCTCGGGAAGGTCGAGGGTCGTCATCGCGAATGTCGCGTAGCCCTTCGTGCGCCCGGGCGGGGCCGACCGCCCTTCCGCGAGGAACGTTTCGGTCCGTGCGAGCAGATGGTCGGCCGCCGCGTCGGGTGGCTCCCGCATCTCGAGCGAGGCCAGTCGGGAGGTCCACCCCTTGTCGAAGGCGACGTCCGCAGCGCCCCGGAGGGCGTCGGCCGGGCCCGTGACCAGCACCGGCCGACGCAGGGTGGGCGGGAGCGGTGCCGACGGCGCACCGGCCCGAAGCGCCTCGACCGCTGTGGCCGGAAGGCGGCCCGCGAGGCCGAGCCGTTCGATCACAGCCCGCGCCTCCGCCCGTTCGTTCGGAGCGATCGGGGTGAACGGCCCTCCTCCCAAGAGCGCGGGGCCGTCCCCGCGGTCGACCATCAGCACCTCGATGTCGGCCGCCGTGGACGCCGGGAGCAGCCGGCCTCCGACTCCACCCGAGCCCAGCACCCTCGCGAGCAGCATCACCTCGGTGCCGGTGGCGCCGAGTCCGTGTGCCTCTTCCAGGAAGCGGGAGAATTCGGCGGCGGTGACGCCTGGCGGCGGCAGCAGGAGTCCTCGGAGCGCCCCCGGAGAAAGGAGAACGAGGAGCAGGTCGGACGCGCGGAGTCCGGCGGCGATCTCCCGCGCCGCCCCGACGACCGCGCTCGCCCCTTCCGCGCCGCCCCATCCCGCGGGGAGCTCCGCGACCTGGAACGGGACGTTAGGGGCACCGGGCTCGGGACCCGCGAGGTATCCCTGGGTCAGGCGGTCCCCGAACACGCCGAGCGCCGCGAGCGCCATCGAGTTCGCCGCGTGGCCCACGGCGACGAACGCGACCTCCCGGTACCGGCCGTCCGCCACGAACCGGTTCCCGACGCGCAGGATGCCGCGCTCCCGGCGCAGGGCGATGCGGAGGAACCGGTACGCGTCGGCACCGGCAACGGCCGCCCGGTAGCAGATCGCGTGGAGCGCGTCCGGCCCGACCGGGTCGGGAGTCGTGGCCTGGGCCGTTTCCCACGGCAGCCGAGCGCTCACGCCGGCCGGACCGGGGAGAGGGGTCAATACGGTGGCGGCCGCGACGGCGCCGTCAGCCCAGCTGCAGCCTCTCCGCGGCCGGGGCTGCCGTGCCCTGGAGGAAGCGCGCGGGAGAGAACTCCATGGGGTCGAGGTCGACCTTCTCCCCGAGGACCGACGCGGCGACCCTGCGGGTCGCCGCCGGGGCGAGCATCAGACCGTGCCCGCCGAACCCGTTCGCGTGGACGAACCCCGCGAGGCGTGGGTCCTCGCCGATCACCGGGAGACCGTCGGGCGTGTCGTCGTAGTAGCCGGTCCATGCACGGAGGACGTTGAGCCTCGCGAGCCGGGGGATCAGGCCGACCATCGCCCGCGCCATACCTGTGAGGAACCGCGGCGAGCTCGGCACACCTCGGGCGGTTCCCGGCGCGTGCGGGACCGTGAGGCCGCCGACGAGCTCCCCGCGCATCGTCTGACTGAAGTAGAGCCCGTCCGAGGTCCGGACGACCATCGGGTCGAGGAACGGTTTCATCGGTTCCGTCGCGAGGATCTCGTGGCGAGAGGCGACGTTGGGCGTGGAGAGGCCGGCCCGCTGGGAGAACTCGGAGGACCATCCGCCCGCGGCGTTCACGACGGAGGAAGCCCGCACGGTCCCCTCGGAGGTGACGACCCCCTCCACTCGCCCGTCGCGCGCGATCACGCCGAGGGCGTCCACTCCCAGCGCGACCTCGACCCCGAGCGACCGGGCCGTCTCGTAGACTCCCCAGACCGCCGGGAACGGGTACAGCGTCCCATCGCTCCTCAGATACACCCCTCCGACCGCCGACCCGGGCGCGATCCCGTCGACCCGTCGGGCGACCTCCTCCGGCGTGAGAAGTTGGGACGGCAGCCCTTCGGATCGGACGATCTCGTGGACCCGCCGGAGCCGGCCGAGCTCGGTGTCGTTCTCGGCAAGGAACAGGTAGCCTCCCTGGCGGAACCAGATGTTGTATCCGAACTCGAGGCCGAACCGCCGCCAGTCGGAGACCGCCTCGCGCGCAAGGCGGATCGTCGACCGGGTCTCCCACTGCTGGCGAACGCCCCCGCCGTTCCGGCCGGAGCCGCCGCTGGAAAGGAACCCCCGGTCGACCACGAGGATCGGACCGGCTCCGGCCCGCGCGAGGCGGACCGCGGTGAACAGCCCGACGATACCGGCGCCGACGACGACGGTGCGGTACGAGTCGGCCCGGAGCGCCGTCACGCGACCCCTTCGCCCGCGAACTCCTCGTGCGCTGCCGCGAGAGCGGAGAGCGGCGTGGGCACGAGCGGGGGACGTTGCCGGATATACCCTACTTCGGACGCCGGGCGCCCCTCGAGCTGGGCGAGGAGGAGTAGCGCGTCGGGGAGGCAGTAGCGGCCCTGGCAGAGCCCGGTGCCGACTCCTGTGTAGCGCTTCACCACCTCGATCCCGCGGAACCCGGCCCTGGATGCATCCTCGATGTCCTCTAGGAGGACGTCCTCGCACGGGCAGACGACCCACTTTCCGGTTCGCTGCTCTTTCAGTAGTTCCCGGTAGGTACTCTCGAAGATCCGCGGAGACGTCCGGGGCCGCGGCTACGGTCGGGGTCGTCTCCGCCCCGGCGCCCGCGGCGGACGCAGCCGCGCGTTCCCCGCTCGTCCGGCGGTCGTCGGCGGCGAACCCAGCCACGGTCCCTGCCACGTAGAGCCCGGGGACCGTCGTCCCTCCGGACGCGTCGACCACCGGGAAATAGCTTCCCGGGTCGGGTCGCCAGACCATTCGTGCGTCGGCTTGGAAGAGCAGCTGCGCGTTCGGAAGGCGACGGTGGGCAAGGACTACCGTGTCGCATGCCAAGGAGAATCGTGTGTCCTGACCTCGGGTCCTGAGGTCGAGGGTCCGGACGCGCGAGCGGCCCACCGCTCGGACGACCAGGGAACGCGGGTAGAGCGGGATCGAGAGCTCGGACGCACGTCGGACGACGTCGGGAGAGATCTCGCCAGGGGCGACGACCCCGGTCACCGAGGACCCGATCCGGTCGAGAACCTCGCTGACCCTCCGACCGCCTCCGACAACGACCGCCCGCCGGATCGGGAGGCTCCCACCGCGCGGCGCCATGCGGCTGAGAAGGTCGGCGACCATCACGCCGGGTCGGTCGCTTCCCTCGAAGAGGAGGGGGCCGTCGTACCCTCCCGTCGCGAGGACGACCGCCTTCGCACGGATAGAGACCCCTCGGTCCGGCTCCTCGAAACCGAGCAGGACGAACGGCCGCGGCGCCGTCGGGCGGGGAGGCGGGAGGAACGTGATGGTGGTCCGGGGAGCAAGGTCGGCGCCCGGGACGTCGGCGACCTCCAGCGCCCGGTCGACGACGAGGGGACGGATCCCGCGCCGGACGAGCGCCTCCGCGGCGGCCCGGCCGGAGGTGCCAGCGCCGACGATCACGATGTCCGCTTCCCAGCGGCGCACGTTCGCGCTCGGCGCTCCGTCCGGGACCGGATCCGGCACCGCCCCGTACCCGGCGAGCCGGCGAACCACCCGTTGGTAGGCGCGGGTCGCCCAGGCCGGCCGTCGGAACCCCCGCAGGGTGTCGAGGCTCCGCGGGAACACGACATCGATCGCTCCGAGGACGTCCCACCGCGGGCTCGGCCAGGCGTTCTCGGTCTCCACCCGGTCCCCTTCCTCCACGACGTGGCGGCAGGCCCGAACGTTCGGGCGACCGTTCACCCGCACGAGGCAGCCCGTGCAGTGGCCGAGTCCGCAGAAGGGGCCACGGGGTCGATGATCGCGTACCGAGCGAACGACGCTGGGGAGGTCCTGTCCGGCGAGCGCGGCCAGCAGAGTGTCGCCGGAGGCGGCGGTCCGCTCTCCGCCACGGAAGCGAAACCGTCGGGTAGCTGGATCGGCCATCGAGCGAGAGGCCGAGACCGTCTCCGGGTCTATTTACGCTCCCGCCCGGACGAAGGAGACGGAGGGACCCCGCACCCGCGGGCGCCGCTTCGCGACCGAGGCTATATAGAGACCGGAGGGTCCCGCCCCGTACGTAGCATGCGGAGCAGCGGGGGCTTCCACGGACGCCGGATCCAGAAGACCGGCGGTTCGACGTTCATCATCTCGCTCCCGAAGAACTGGGTCCTCGCCCGGGGCCTGGGTGCGGGGGATGTGCTGTTCTTCACGCCGCGCGCGGACGGGTCGCTCACGGTGTTCGCCGAGTCGACCGCCCCTTCCGAGGCGGAGCGGCGGGTCGTGGAGGTGTCGAACGACGCCGACAAGGACCACCTGTTCCGGCGGCTGATCGCGGAGTACATCGCCGGGTACCCGCTCCTCGAGGTCCGGACCCGCGGACGCATGAGCGCGCGCACCCGCGAGGTGATCCGAAACTTCGCGCAGCGGATGATCGGCCCCGAGATCCTCGAGGAGACCGCCGAGTCCGTGATCCTTCAGGACGTCGTTGGGCAGAACCCGCTTCCGATACCCTCCATCATCCGCCGTATGCACCAGATGGTCCGCGCGATGCACACGGACGCGATGGCCGCCCTCCGCGCCCGCGACCTCGCGATCGCGCGGGACGTCGAGGAGCGCGACTGGGAGGTCGACCGCCTCCACTGGTTCCTCGAAAAACAGGTGACGAGCGCGCTCCGCGACGCCCGCATCCTCGCGACCCTCGACCTCACGCTCCCGGAATGCTCCACCTACCTGCTCGCCTCCCGCATCCTCGAGCGAATCGCCGACCACGCCGTGCGGATCGCCGGGGCGGTCACGATCCTCGGCAAGGAACCGCTGCCCGAGAAGATCGTCGTGGACCTCGAGCGGATGGCGACCGAGGCCGCCAGCGGACTCGTGGACGCACTCGACAGCCTCGACTCCCGGAACATCGAGAAGGCAAACGCGGTGATCGACGCGGCCCACGAGCTCACCCGCCAGCGAGACCACGTCCTCCACGAGCTGACGCTCAAGCGGGGCCGGCTCGCGGTCGGCCTTGCCTACGTTCTCGAGAGCCTGGAACGCTCTGCGTTCTACGCGAGCGACCTCGCCGAGATCGCCATCAACCGGGCCGTGGAGACCCCGTCGCGAATCGAGGATCTCTCGGTCCGCGTTCCCGCGGCCGTGGCGCCCGCCCGCCCCTGAACGAGATGGCGCCGCGCCGTGCGTCCTAGCCCGGGCGCCCGACGATGGCGTCGAGGAGCCCGCGTACGTCGTCGGCGTTGGGGACCCGGGGGTTCGCGAGCGCGGCGGGGGAGCGGAGGACGTTCGTCACGATCCGGTCCCGGTCCGTGCGGATCCGCTCCGCCGGGATCCCAGCGGCGACCAGGGTGGCAGGAACGCCGAGCCCGTCGTACACGCGCCGGAGCCGCACGGCGAACGGCGGTCGAGTGCTGTCGTCGGGAGGGGCCGTGGCCGCGGCCAGCGCCTCGAGCCGCTCGCGGGCCGCGGGGCGGTCGAACTCGAGGACGGGCGGGAGCACGATCCCGAGGAGCCGGCCGTAGGGCAGCGCCGTCGGTCGTACGAGCGCTCGGGCCAGCGCGTGGGCGAGCCCCCGTTGCGCGTTCGAGGCCGCGAGCCCCGCCGACGTAGCGGCGTAGTGGAGAAGGCTCCGGGCGTCGGGGTTGTCGCTCCATCGAACGGCGTGGGGCAGCCGGTGCACGATCGTCGACACGGCGTGGACGGCCAGGGCGTCCGAGAACGGGTTCGCCCAGGCGGAGAGAAACGCTTCCGTGGCGAGCGCCGCGGCCTCGAGGGCACCGGACACGACCTCCGTCGGCGGGAGCGAGAGGGCGAACGTAGGATCGACCAGAGCCCAGTGGGGTACCAGCGCCCGGTCCGCGAGCTCGACCGGATCACCAGCGCTCGAAAAGAGGTCTGCCGTCCAGCTGACCTCGGCACCGCTCCCGCTCGTGGTCGGAATCGCGGCGAGTCGGCAACGGGGCGCCTCCGGTAGGCCGAGCACCGCCGGGGGCGCCTGAAGGTCGAGGTCCGGCCGCTCGCAGGTGGCCCGCGCGGCCTTCGCGAGGTCGATCGTCCTCCCTCCCCCGATCGCGACGATCCAGTCGGGGTCGAACCTCCGGATCCGGTCCCGAAGCCCGATGGCCGACGCGATCTCGTCGGGGTCCTTCGCCTCCGATGCGACCTCGACGACGGTCTCGGATTTCCCGAGCTCCTCGAGCACCCTGCGGTGGCCGTCCTGCCGCCCTACGACGGGGTCGACCAGGACGAACGCCCGCCGGGAGCCCAGCGAGCTCAGCTGCTCGACCGCACCGGGCCCCCAGGCAATCGAGGGCGAGGTGAAGAACGCCGTCATTCCTCTCGCACGCTCACGGGGCGTCGGGGCCCTCTCGACAGCGCCGGCACGCCCCGGTGAGCGAGAAGGCGATCCGGTCGACGCTCCAGCCCTCCGGACGGAGGGCGGCGAGCTCGGTAAGGAGGTGTCGATCGAGCTCCGTGAGCTCGACCGGCTGGATCCGTCCGCAAACGCGGCAGACGATGTGGGAGTGCGGGTCCTCGGGATCGATCGGCTCGACCACTCGCGGTCGGGGCGGGGGGGGGGCCGCGGGAGAGTGGGTCGATCGGACCGCACGTCGGGCGGGAGGACGGGGCGCCGGTCGTCTGCGCGGGCGCCATCGGCGCCGTCGACCCCACCCCGCTATTTACGTTGGGCGAGCGCGGGTCCCTGACGGACACGATCCGGGGCCCGGGCACCGCGGTCGGATCCCCGGAGGCGGGGCCAGCCGGGCACCCGCCGCAGGCCCTGCCACCGGGGGAAGAGCTCTCGAACGCGCGGTCAGCCCTGGAACGGGCGCCGCCAGTCGGCGGGCAGCACTGCGCTCTCCTTGATGTTGCGGGGCGTCACCCATCGGAGCATGTTGAGGATCGACCCGGCCTTGTCGTTGGTCCCGGAGCGTCGTGCGCCACCGAACGGCTGGCGCCCGACGATCGCCCCGGTCGGCTTGTCGTTGATGTAGAAGTTCCCCGCGCTCCAGCGCAGCGCCGCCTCGGCCTTTGCGACCGCGGCCGTGTCGCGCCCGAAGACGGCTCCCGTCAGGGCGTAGGGGGACGTCGTGTCGCAGAGCGCGAGCGTCTCCTCGAACTTCTCGTCCGGATACACGTAGAGCGTGAGCACGGGGCCGAAGATCTCCTCCGACATCAACTTCCCCTTCGGGTCCGTCGTGCGGATCACGGAAGGGCGGACGAACCAGCCCTTCGGTACGGTCGGTCCCTCCGTCGACCACGAACGAGTACACCTTCGGGTGGGCCCGCGCATAAGCGAGGTAGCGCTCGATGTTCGTGAACGCCGGTTCGTCGATCACCGCACCCATCAGGTTCTTGAGGTCGGACACCGGGCCGACGGGGACCTTGGGGACCTCATCCTTCAGGATGCGCTCGATCTCCGGCCACCGGCTCTCCGGGATGTACGCCCGGGAGCAGGCGGAGCACTTCTGGCCCTGGTATTCGAATGCGCCGCGCAGGAGGTTGATCGCCGTGCCGCGGGCGTCGGCGGACGGGTGCATGAAGATGAAGTCCTTCCCTCCGGTCTCGCCCACGATCCGCGGGAAGTTCCGGTACGTCTCGAGGTTCGCGCCGACCCGCTTCCAGACGTGGACGAGGGTCTTGTAGCTCCCCGTGAAGTGGATCCCCGCCAGGTCGGGGTGGTCCAGCAGCACGTTCGCGTCCCTGCTCGAGAACGGGACGAAGTTGATGACCCCGGGCGGCAGGCCCGCTTCGACCAGGACCTTGAAGATCTCGTAGTTCGAGAGGATCACCGAGCGCGCCGGCTTCCAGAGGACTACGTTGCCGACCATCGCGGGAGCGGTCGGCAGGTTCCCGGCGATCGAGTAGAAGTTGAACGGCGGGATGGCGAGGACGAAGCCCTCCAGCGGCCGCCAGTCGAACCGGTTGGTCTCCCCCGGGTACTGGTTCGGCTGGATCTCGTAGACCTGGCGCGTGAAGTGCGCGTTGAAGTTCCAGAAGTCCACGAGCTCGGCGAGGTCGATCTCCGCCTCGTACGGGTTCTTCGAGTGGTTGAGCATGACCGCCGCGGTGTTCCGCGTCCGGCGCGGGCCCGCGAGCAGCGTGGCGGCCTTCACGAAGACCGCGACCCGGTGGTACCAGTCCGTCCGGGCCCACGCCTCGTGCGCGGCCAGCGCGCTCTCCACCGCCAGCTTGAGCTCCTTGCGACCCGCGAGATGAGCCCGGGCGAGGACGACGCCCGTGTCGTCCGGGCAGGGGACCTTGACGACCGTGCCCGTGCGGACCTCTCGACCCCCGATGATGAGCGGGATCTCGAGCGCGGACTTGCGCATCGCGGCGAGTTCTTCCTCGAGCTTTCGACGATCGGGCGAGCCGGGCGAATCGGACCGGATCGTGTTGACGTCGTTCACCGGCCGTTCGATGTTCCAGTTCATGTCCGACGGGAAATCCCGGGCGATGCTAACGGTATCGTCAACTAACCTTGATGCGGAGTTTAAGGCGCCCTCGCTCCCTGAAACGGGTGAGAGGTCTTCGATGTCGCCGTACCGCCTGGAACGGCACCCCATCCTGGAGGTGCCCGACCGGCCCGAGATGGTGGAATTCACCTTCGACGGCCAGCGCCTTTCGGCGCGAAGATCGGAGATGATCTCGTCGGCCCTGTTCGCGAACGGAATCCACGTGTTCGGGCGGCATCTCAAGGACGGTGCCCCCCAGGGGATCTTCTGCGCGAACGGCCAGTGCGCCCAGTGTCTCGTCGTGGCGGACGGGCGCGCCGTGAAGGCGTGCATCGCGCCCGTCCGGCCCGGCATGCAGGTCCGGTCCGTAATCGGCGTTCCGGGGCTGGAGGCCGACGACGTCCCCTTCCGGGCAATCCCCCAGGTCCGGGAGGTCGAGACCGACGTGCTGATCGTCGGCGGGGGCCCCGCAGGCTTGACGGCGGCAGCCGAGCTGGCCGAGCACGGAATCAGGGTCACGCTCTGCGACGACAAGCCGACGCTCGGTGGGAAGCTGAGCCTCCAAACGCACAATTTCTTTGGTTCGGTAGACGACTGCTATGCCGGTCACCGCGGGACGGAGATCGGGCACCTCCTGGAGGCGAAGGTCCGCAGCCACTCCGGCGTCGATGTCTGGACCGACTCGCCGGTCGTGGGCGTGTTCCAGGACGGCGTGGTCGGCGTCGTGAAACAGGGCCGTTTCACCGTGGTGAAGCCGAAGGCGCTCCTGGTCGCGGCCGGCGCGCGCGAGCGGGCGCTAGCGTTCCCCGGAGCGGACCTGCCGGGCGTGTACGGTGGGGGAGCGTTCCAGACCCTCGTTAACCGGGACCTGATCACGCCATCGAAGAAGCTGCTGATTGTCGGCGGAGGCAACGTCGGGCTGATCGTCGCCTACCAAGCGCTCCAGGCCGGGATCGACGTCGTCGCGGTGCTCGAGATACTGCCCCAGGTCGGGGGGTACAAGGTGCACCGGGACAAGATCGTCCGGCTTGGCGTGCCGGTCTACACTTCGTACACGGTGCTCCGCGTGGAGGGGAACGATCGCGTGGAGCGTGTGATCGCCGCCCGGGTCGACGACAAGCTCCGGCCCGTGAACGGCACGGAGGTGGCGTTCGACGTCGACACGGTGCTCGTCGCCGTCGGGCTCTCTCCCATCAAGGAACTGTTCGAAGAGGGTCAGCGTCTCGGCCTGCGGGTCTACTCCGCGGGCGACGCGCACGAGATCGCGGAAGCCTCCGCGGCGATGTTCTCGGGGAAGATCGCGGCGCGCACGATCCTTCGCGACCTCGGCCTACCCGTGGAGGTCCCCGAAGCCTGGAGCCACATGGGGGCGCTCCTCGCCTCGCATCCGGGGCCGGTGCGGGGATTCTATCCCCCGCCGACCGACGTCCCGGTCTATCCGGTCATCCGCTGCGCGCAGGAGATCCCCTGCAACCCGTGCACCACGGTCTGCCCGAAGGACAGCATCACGATCCCCGAAGGGAACATCCTCGGGCGGCCGAAGCTCGAGGGAGATTGCGTCGGGTGCCTCAAGTGCGTGGCCATCTGCCCGGGGCTCGCGATCACGATGGTGGACCGCCGCTACGACCCCACGGGGCAGCGGGCGAAGGTGACGATCCCGTGGGAGATGCCCGAGGAGCTCGCGGCGACCGGCGACACCATCGCCACGACGGGCTTCGAAGGCGAGCCCGTGGGCTCGGGAAAGGTGATCCGGATTCTCTCCGGCAAGGCGCTCAATCGTCGCCGGCTGATGGTCCTCGAGGTACCCGCCGCGGAGGCCGACCGCGTGGCCGGGGTCCGCATCCGGGAGCTTGAGCCGCTGCTCCACGTCTACGACGTGGCCCCTCCGACCGATGCGGAGACCGTCATCTGCCGATGCGAGCGGGTCTCGAAGGAAACGGTCGCCGACTACATCCGGACCACCGGGACGCGGGACCTGAACGCGGTCAAGGCCGGACTGCGGAGCGGCATGGGCCCGTGCGGCGGAAAGACGTGCGGTGAGCTGATCCTGCGGATCTTCCGGGAGCTGGGGGTGGAGCCCACGGCGGTGACCCCCGCGGTCCACCGCCCCTTCACCCAGGAGGTCCCGATCACGGCGTTCCTGGCGGTGGACGATGGCGCATCCGGAGTTTGACGCGATCGTCATCGGCGCGGGGTCGGTCGGCAACCCCACGGCGTACTTCCTCGCCCGGGAGGGGGTCCGAACGCTCGTCCTCGATGAGATGCCGTCCTCGGGGCAAGGCCAGAACAAGGCGGCGATCGGCGGGGTGCGCGCGACCCATTCCGACCCGGCGAAGATCCGGCTCGGCCAGCAGAGCCTGGAGATCTTCGCCCAATGGAAGGCTGCGACCGGCACCGACATCGGCTGGAAGAAGGGCGGCTACTGCTTTCCCGCGTTCGACGAGCAGGTCGAGGCCACCCTCCAGAAGCTGCTCCCGATCCAGAAGTCCCACCGGCTCAACATCGACTGGCACGACGCCGAGGGGATCCGCCGCATCGTCTCCGGGATAACCCCGGTCGGTCTCCGCGGCGGGACGTACTCTCCGGACGACGGGCAGGTGAGCCCGCTCAAGGCAGCGGAGTCGTTCACGCAGGAAGCGGTACGGCTCCACGCCGAGTACCGCTACCGCGAGGCCGTCACCTCCCTGGTGACGGAGGACCACACCGTGACCGGCGTGAGGACGCAGAACGGCGAGTACCACGCCCCGTGCGTGATCATCGCGGCGGGCACCCACGCGACCCGCCTCTGCCAGATGGCCGGTCTCGACCTTCCGGTGCTGCCGGAAAGCCACGAGGCCGGGATATCGGCCCCGGTCCAGGAGTTCCTGGGTCCCCTGGTCGT
Source organism: uncultured Thermoplasmata archaeon (assembly GCA_963713145.1). Classification (GTDB taxonomy): domain Archaea; phylum Thermoplasmatota; class Thermoplasmata; order Lutacidiplasmatales; family UBA184; genus Lutacidiplasma. The sequence goes on from CAVQKI010000001.1 coordinate 65,095, forward strand.
GGACCTCCGGCCCGGCCGGAGGGGAAGACGATCAACTTCTACTTCGGGCAGGACTCGGACGGCCAGATCATCTTCTGCTACACTCCCAAGGAGAAGTTCCCCGGCGAGAACCGCACGTCGACGTTCGAGTTCATGCCGATCGTCGCGGCGCGTCTCGTCAACCTCATCCCCCGCCTGAAGAACCTGACGATCCGCCGTGTGTGGCGCGGACTCTACCCGATGACCCCCGACGGCAACCCGATCGTCGGCAAGGCCCCGAACGTGAACGGCCTCCTCCTTGGGATCGGGATGTGCGGGCAGGGGTTCATGCTCGGCCCTGGCGTCGGCATGAACCTCGCCTCGCTCGCGATCCGGGGTAAGCCCGCCATCGATCCGGCGATCTTCGATCTGTTGAGCCCGGCCCGCGACCTCTACGGCGGCAAGAAGGAATCCCTGAAGTAAGCCGCTCCCGGAACGCTGCGAGCGCTGCTCGCCGGCCCCGTGGTCCCGGTCCGGAGGTCTGTTTATGCCCTCGCGGACGTACGGCGTTCGTATGGCGACCCAGGCGCAGAAGGCCGAGGCATTCCGGGCCCTGCACCACGGACCGCATCCGCTCGTCCTTCCCAACGCCTTCGACGTGCCGAGCGCGCGCGTGTTCGAGGACGCGGGATTCCCGGCGATCGCGACCTCCAGCGCGGGCCTGATGGTATCACGAGGGTATCGAGACGGCGAGGAGATGCCTCGCCGGGAGCTCGTGGAGGCGGTCGGGCGGATCGCGGGTAGGCTCTCCGTGCCCCTGAGCGCGGACGTCGTGGGCGGCTACGGGCGAACGGCTCGCGAGGTCGCGTCCACGGTCCGCATGATCCTCGCGGTCGGGGCGGTCGGCATCAACTTGGAGGACCTGGAGCCATCGGCCGGCGGCCTGCACCCGGTCGAGGCGCAGGTGGAGAAGATCGAGGCGGTCCGCCGCCTGGGAAAATCCCGAGGAATCCCGCTCGTGATCAACGCTCGGACCGACGCGTTCCGGCACGCGACCGGGAGCGACGAGGAACGGCTGCGCGAGGCGATCCGCCGGTCGCTCGCGTACCGCGATGCGGGGGCCGACTGCGTCTACCCGATGGGCGTGAGCGACCCCGCCGCGATCGGGACCTTCGTCCGGGCGCTCGGCTGCCCGGTGAACGTGATGATCCGAAAGGGTCTCCCGACCGTGGCGCAGCTCGAGAAGCTCGGGGTGAAACGAGTGAGCTTCGGACCGTCCGCTTCGTACGCGGCCCTGGGGCTCCTCAAGCGTGCGAGCCAGGAGGTTCTCACCCGAGGGACGTACGGAGCCCTCCTCGACGGGGCGATCACGTTCGACGAGCTCAACCAACTGGCCGCACGAAGGGCCCCCGGGAACGCGCCTCACGTCTGAGGACGGCCCCCGAGCGGTCGAAGCGTCCCGGTCGGACCGGGGGAGTGCGGGGAGAGGGATTTGAACCCACGAACCCCTACGGGACCAGACCCTGAATCTGGCGCCTTTGACCAAGCTGGGCGATCCCCGCGCGGTCGGGCGGAGCGGCGTCCCGCATAAGACCGTTCCGCGAGAACGATCAGGCCCGGGCCGACGCAGCGCCCGGCGCGCGTCCCTTCGCGCTGCCGAGGACGTCCATCGCCTCGGCCACGGTCGCCTTCTCGTGCACGATCGCCCGGAGCGCCTTGAGCATCGCGACGGGATGGTCCGACTGCCAGATGTTCCGGCCCATGTCGATCCCGTGCGCTCCCTTCGCGATAGCGCTGTGCGCGAGCTCGAGCGCGGCCCGGTCGCTGTCAAGCTTCGGCCCGCCGGCGACGACGATCGGGACGGGGCATCCCTCGACGACCTTCTCGAACCCGTCGCAGTAGTAGGTCTTCACGAGGTGCGCGCCCAGCTCCGCCGAGACGCGGCAGGCGAGGGCGAGATACCGCGCGTCGCGCTTCTCGAGCTCCTTCCCGACGGCCGTGATGGCCATGACGGGGATGCCGGCCTCCTCCCCCTCGTCCACGAGCTTCGATAGGTTCACGAGCGACTCGTGCTCGTGGGGAGCCCCCACGAACACGGAAAGGGCGACCCCGCAGACGTTCAGCCGCGCGGCGTCCCGCATCGCGGTCGTGATCGTTTCGTGGGAGAGGTCCTCTTTGAGGACCGTGGCACCGCCGGAGACGCGAAGCATGACGGGAGTGACGCTGGCCGACGGGACGGACGTGCGGAGGATCCCGCGGGTGAGCGCGACGGCGTCCGCGTAGGGAAGGAGCGGCGCGATGGTCGCCCGGGCGTCCTCGAGGTGGTGGGTCGGTCCCATGAAGTACCCGTGGTCGACCGCGAGCATCACGGAGTTCCCGTTCTCGGCGCCCGGGAACATACGGGCCAATCGGTTGCGCATTCCCCAGTCCATCCGCTTCCTCCGACCCCGACGCGACGGGGCCGGAGCTCATAGCGGTTGGGGAATCGCGGGCACCCCCGGATCAGTCGGTCGGGGTTCGCTCCAGACCTCGGAGGGCGACCGGCACCCGCCGGTCCTCCTTCACCCGGTTCAGAACGACCCGGGTGTTCGACCGCTCGACGTGCGGGTCTTGGAGCGCGTGCTTCACGAACCGGTCGAGATCCCTGCGGTCGCGGAACCGACCGATCAGGAGTGCATCGTCGTCGCCGGTGACGTCGTAGATGGCGTAGACCCTCGGGTCCTTCGCAAGATGCTCCTCGACCTCCCTCAGACGGCCCTTCGAGATCCTAATCCCGATCGCGGCCCAGAGGTCCCAGCCGAGCTGCTCGTCGTCGAGGAGCGGGATGTACCCTCGAATGACGCCCTGTTCCTCGAGCCGCCCGATCCGGGAGCTCACCGTCGTCGGAGAGACCTTGAGGCGGTGGCCGATCTCCCGGTGGCTCCGGCGCGCGTCGACGTTCAGTTCCTCGAGGATCGACCGGTCGAGCGCGTCCAGAGTGGACGTTCGCCGCATACAACTTCAAGGATGCGTCCGAAAATAAACCCTGCGCTAGCAACTGTGGACGTTCGTCCATAATTTTCGACTGAGGGTTGATGTACCTCGGAAACAGTCGGGGCACCGGGTGCGAACGTGGCATCGCAGCGGGGAAAGGAGTCGACCGACGGCGAGTCGGTGGTCAAGCGCTTGGCGACCGACAAGGTGCGCTGGGTCCAGTTGTTCTACACGGACGTCTTCGGCGGGCTCAACCAGCTCGACATCCCGGTCCACGCCCTCGAGGCCGAGATGTTCCGGACCGGGGTCCCCAAGCTCGACGGCTCCTCGGTCCGGGGCTTCCGCGAGATCTTCGAGTCCGACATGCTGCTCGTTCCGGATCCCCGGACGATGGCGAACATCCCCTGGAACCCGGAAGCCGGGCGCACGGTGCGGTTCATCTGCGATGTACGGCTGGGCGCCTCCAGCGAGCCGTACGAGCACGACCCGCGGGGGGTCGCACGGAAGGCGGAGCAGGTGCTCGCGGCGGCCGGCTATGACCGGTCGTACTGGGGACCCGAGATCGAGTTCTTTGTGTTCGACAGCGTCCAGCTCGTCCCGTCCTACGCGGGGTCCGGGACGCGTGGGCAGGGGCGGGCTACCTCATCGGCCAATCCGAGGCGCCCTGGGACCCGGCTAGCGGCCAGCCAACGATCCGGTTCAAGGAAGGGTACCACCGAACGCCCCCGACCGATTCCCTGGTCGGCCTGCGCGCGGAGATGTGCAACATCCTGGCCGACGACTTCCACATCGTCATGGACGCGCACCACCACGAGGTGGCCACCGCGAGCCAGTCGGAGCTGAACGTCCGGTTCGACGAGCTGGTCCCGATGGCGGACCACATCCAGGACGTCCGCTACGTGATCAAGAACGTCGCCCGCCGCCACGGGAAGGTCGCCTGCCTGATGCCGAAGCCTATCTACGGCGACAACGGGATCGGGATGCACACCAACCAGTCGCTCTGGACGAAGGGGAAGAACGTCTTCTACGACCCGGACGACGAGTATGCGGAGGTCAGCCAGGCATGCCGGTACTACATCGGCGGGCTTCTCGAGCACGCCCGCGCGCTGTGCGCGATCACGAACCCGATCACGAACTCCTACCGCCGGCTCGTTCCGGGTACGAGGCTCCCGTATTCATCGCCTGGAGCAAGGCGAACCGCTCGGCGAACGTGCGCATCCCGTTCTACCACCGCGGCCGGGCCGCGGCCAAGCGGATCGAGTACCCGTACGCCCGACTCCGCCGCGAACATCTACCTTACCGAGGCCGCGCTCGCGATGGCGGGGCTCGACGGGATCCGCCGGAAGATCGAGCCGCCACCCCCGGTGGACGAGAACATCTACAAGCTCAGCCCCGCGAAGCGAAAGCAGCTCCGGATCCGCGAGCTGCCCGGGTCCCTCAGCGAGTCGCTCGACTGCCTGGCCTCCGACCGCGACTTCCTCAAGCCCGCGTTCGCCGGTTCGCTGATCGACACCTACATCGAGATGAAGCGCGAGGAGCAGCTCGAGCTGAACCTGCGGCCCCATCCGTACGAGTTCTACCGGTACCTCGACGTCTAGGCCGGACGGCGGCTCCCCGACGGGCTTCACTCGGCCGTCAAGCGGGGAGGGACCGGTGACGGAGGCGTCCCTCTGGTCGGGGGGTCGGGTGTTCACCGGCCGGCGCTACGTGGAGGCGGTCCTGGTCGAGAACGGCCGGGTCCTCTTCGCGGGGGCGCTCGGCGGGGCGCGCCGGCTCGCGCCCACGGGCGTAGAGCGGCGGGCGCTCGGAGGGAGCCTCCTCATACCGGGGCTCGTGGACGCCCACGTGCACCTCTCGGACCTGACCCGGGTCCGGGAAGGGTTTGACCTCTCCGCGACCCGGTCGCTCGCCGAGCTTCGGGACCGCCTGTCCTCATGGGCGGCCGAGCATCCGTCGGGGCCGATCGTCGGCCGGGGGTGGGACCCCGAGCGGTGGAAGGACGGGCGCTGGCCGGAGATCCGGGACGTCGACCCGGTCGTTCCCGGCCGTCCGACGGTCCTCTACCACGCGAGCGGCCATGCCGCCCTGCTCAACTCCGCCGCTCTCCAGGCGAGCGGGGTGCTTCGGGCGGGGTCGGTGCGCGACCCGGCGATGATCGGCCGATCCCTGGACGGAAAGCCGAACGGCATCCTCTACGAGGAGGCGCTCCGCCTCGCCGGTTCGATCGCCTCCGATGGGGGTCCCGGCGCCGACGGCCTTACCCGCACGTTGGGGGCCCTTGCCGCACACGGCCTCACGACCGTCGGGGCGATGAGCGCGAGCCCCCACGAGGTCCGTGCGCTTCGTGACCTGGACGCCGCCGGCCACCTGCCTCTCACGGTCCGGGCCTACGTTCGCCTGTCCGAGCTCTCCGCGTTCTCCGCCTCCGACCTGGTCGCGGGCTCCCGGCGGCTGTCGGTGGTTGGCGTGAAGGCGTTCCTGGACGGCGCGTTCGGGCCGCGGACCGCCTCCCTCCGAAGGCCGTACGCGGACGATCCCTCGAACTCGGGAATCCCCGTCGGGGACGATGGGGAGCTCACCCACCAGCTCGCCGAGGCCGGCCGGCGCGGACTCGCACCGGCCCTGCACGCCATCGGCGACGCCGCGGTGGAGAGGGCCGCGCGGTTGCTCCGGCCGTGGACGGGCCGTTCCGGACCTCCGGCGCGCGTCGAGCACGCGGCTCTGACGCCGCCGGAGGCCCTCGGTCCGCTGTTCGAGGCGCGTCCTGCCCTGGTCGTCCAACCGGGGTTCGTCTGGAGCGATTCCTGGCTCACGGACCGCCTCGGACCGGCGAGGTGTCGGTGGGCCTACGCGTTCCGGACGCTGATCTCCCGCGGCTTCGTCGTCGCTGGCTCGAGCGATGCCCCGTACGACCCCGTCGATCCGTGGCGGGGCCTGCGGGCCGCCGTGAACCGTCGCGACCCCTCCGGCCGGTCCGCGAACGCCGACCCCGGCGAGGTGCTGTCGGCCGAGGAGGCGCTCGGCCTGTACACGACGAACGCCGCGGTATCGGTCGGGCTGCCGACCCACGGCCACCTCGAGGCGGGGGGAGTCGCCGACCTGGTCGTGCTCACAACCCCCGACCTCCGCCAGGCGCTCGCCTCTGAGACCCCGCCGGTGCGCGAAACCTGGGTCGCCGGTCGGAGGGTCTACGTGGCACCGGGGCCCGCAGGTCAGCAAGCCTAAGTTCCCCGTTCCCTCGTCGGGCCGTGCCCGACCCTTCGGAACCGCCGGCGATGAGCGAGTTCTCGCCCACGATGCGGGTTGATGTCCTCGTCTCCGACTGGAGGGCGGCGCTCCCGGTCGAAGCCTCTCAGGAGGAACGCGAGCGCGAGCTCTACGGCAAGGCCTGGGAGGCGTACCTCGAGGGGGACTACGGGTTCGGGCTGTGGTGCTGGCACGAGGTCGACCGTCTCACGAACAGCTTGAAGGGAAGCATCCGGGAAGTCACTCGGATCGTCGGACCGGGCCGGTATTTCGGGTTCTCCCACCGGCGTGTGGTGGCGATGGCGGTCCCGATCGAGCGGATCTACCGCCCACGCAAGGGAGACATGAGCACTCCGCGTACGGACGCGTTCGTCCTTCCCCACTACCAGGTCCTGTGCGTCTACCTTGCGCAAGCGGGCGCCGGGGATCCGAAGGCGAAGGCGCTGCTCGAGATCGCCCTGGGCGAGCTCGAGGACCGCCGACGCGCCGACCCCTTCCTGCCCCATTTCGAGACGTTCCGGCAGCTGGTCGAACGCACGAACGCGGCCAGTGCCGCCTCGGCCACGGCTCCGGTGAGCGTCCCGCGCACGGCGGAGGCCCCCGCCCGGGGCCGGAAGAACCGCGCCCACTGAGGCGCCGGGCCGGTCCGGTCCGAAGCCGCCTTTAGCGCACTCCGCTGGCTCCCGTCGGGGCTGCGATGCGAGCGGTCGTCCTCGGAGGGGGAGGGCTCACGGGCCGGTGCGCGGTCCGGGACCTCGCCCGCGGTGGCGTCTTCGATTCCGTAGTTGTGGCCGACCTCGACCCCAACCTGGCCGGCGAGGCCGCCCGGGCCGCGGGGGCGGGAGCGTCGGCCGTCCCCATCGACGTACGCGATCACACGGCGCTCGTACGGCTGCTCGACGGCGCGTCGGTCGTCGTGAACGCCGTCCAGTATACGTTCAACCTCGAGGTGATGGAGGCCGCCCTGGAGGCCCGGGTGGCCTACCTCGATTTCGGCGGGCTGTTCCACATGACGAGGCGCCAGCTCGCGCTGGACGCGGCGTTCCGAAAGGCAGGGCTCCTCGCCATCCCCGGCCTGGGGCAGGTGCCTGGGATTTCGAACGTTCTCGCGATGCAGGCGTCCGCGGACCTGGACCGGGTCGATTCCCTCGTCCTACGGGACGGGTGGCGCGACCTCACGGTCGGGGGGCCCGAGATCTCGTTCTCCTGGTCGCCCAGCACGTTTCTAGACGAGATGGTCCTTCCCGCGGTCGTGTTCGAGGACGGGGAGTACCACGACCACCCGCCGATGAGCGCCCCGGAGGAGTTCGACTTCGGCCCGCCGGTCGGCCGGACCCGGCTCTACCGCACGCTCCACTCGGAACCGGCGACCCTGCCGGAGAGCCTGAAGGCGAAGGGACTGAGGCATTGCGAATGGAAGGAGGGAGGGACGGGGATCGACGTCCTCCGCACCATGGCCCTCCTCGGGATGGCGTCCGACATGCCTCTCGAGGTGCGGGGGACGAGCGTGGTCCCGCGGGAGTTCACCCTCGCGCTCCTTCGACGGGGGCACCTCCTCGGCGTCCCCGCCGGCGTGGTCGTCAACGACTGGGAGTGCCTGGACATCGAGGTCAAGGGGACCGCGCAGGGTCGGCCGGTCGTCCGGCACGCCGTCGCATGGTTCCCGCCCCGGCCGGAGTGGCACCTCTCTGCGACGGAGTACGCCGTCGGGGTCGCGGGGGCCATCGGGGCGGAGCTCATCGCGTCGGGAGCGATCCGGGGCGAGGGAGTGATCCCGCCCGAGCGGTGCGTTCCTCCCGGACCGTTCCGGGCCGCGCTCGAACGCCGCGGCATACGGACCGCGGTCGTCCCTCCCGACGCGCCCCTGCCGCCCCCTCAATAACCGGCTCGGTGCCACCAAATCGCGGATTCGTGCGACAAACGGGGCCCCCAGATGGCCCCAATCTATGGGTTCAGCCTCGTGACCTATCGGAAAGATACGATTAGAAACTGTTTCATGACATCTACCTTTTATTCCCGTCCCCGGGCATCTATATATACGCACCCGGGGCTCATCGAGACCGCGTAGATGCGTTTCCTATGGCGGAGTCGGAACCCGCCCCGATCGTGCTGTTGCCGGACCGACCGGCCCTCGGGCCGGGGCCCGGTCCGGCCCTTCGTCCCCTGACCGCGGAAGGCACCGCGGTCCCCCCTCCTACCCCGCCCGCGGGCACTCCGACCGTAGAAGCTCCCCGCGAGGCGAAGAAGGAGGCCGTGCCCGAGCCGGCCCCGGCCCCCGAGGCCGAGGTCGTGCCGCTCCCGATACCGATCGCCCGGCTCGTCCCGAAGCTGAAGAAGAGCCAGAAGCTGTTCGAGGAGGGCAAGAAGCGCATCCCCAACTCCTCAAGCTCGCTGATCCGGGTCGCGTCGTACGACCCGTGCCCCCCGTTCATCAACCGGGGCAAGGGCGCCCGGATCTGGGACGAGGACGGGAACGAGTACCTCGACTTCAACCTCGCCTACGGGGTCCTGATCAATGGCCACGCGCCCGAGGCCCAGGTCAAGGCGATCCAGGAAGCGGTAGAGCTGGGGCTCCATTTCGCCTCCCCGACGGTCCTGGAGATCGAGGTCGCGAAGCTGTTCCAGAAGCTCGTGCCCAGCGCGGAGCGGGTCGCGTTCTGCTCGAACGGCTCCGACGCGACCATGAACGCCATCCGCATCGCGCGGGCGGTCACGGGAAAGGACGCGATCCTGAAGTTCGAGGGCCACTACCACGGCCAGCACGACCTCGCGCTGATCAGCGCCGAGGCGCCTCCGGTGGTCTCCGGGCTCGACGAGTACCCGCGGCCGATGCCCAACTCGGCCGGGATCCCTCCCGGGGTCATGGACTACGTGATCGTCGCGCCGTACAACTCGATCGTGGCGTTCGAGCGGATGGTCCGCCGCTACCGTGACCGGCTGGCCGCGGTGATCCTCGAGCCGATCATGGCGAACGCGGGCGTCATCCCTCCCGCCCCGGACTTCTTGAAGCGCCTGGTCGAGATCGCCCACGAGAACGACATGCTGGTGATATTCGACGAGGTATTCACCGGGTTCCGGGTCGCGCCCGGTGGGGCCCAGCAGCTCTACTCGGTCGAGCCTGACATCTCCTGCTGGGCGAAGGCCTTGGGCGGCGGGGTCCCGATCTCGGCGGTCTCGGGTAAGGCGGAGTACATGGACATGATCGCCCCCGGGCGGATCTCCTTCGGAGGGACGTACTTCGCGAACAACATCTCGCTCGCAGGGGCGCTCGCGAACCTGAAGGCCCTGCACAAGGGGGGCGAGGACCTTTACGGCCGGTTTGGTCGGCTCACCCAGAAGCTCGAGAAGGGGCTCGAGGAAGCCGGCCGGGACGCCAAGATCAACGTCCTTATCCAGTCCGTGAACGGGATGCTTCAGTTCTTCTTCACGCGCCGAAAGAAGATCGTGAACTATCGCGAATCGCTCCAGATCGACTGGAACCTCTACCTCCGCCACCACCAGCTGCTGCTCGACCACGGGATCTACATCCACCCCGACAACTACGAGCGGCTCACTTTCTCGAGCGCCCACACCGAGAAGGACGTCGAGCAGTTCGTGCAGACCGCCACCGAGACGTTCAAGGAACTGAAGACCCTCCCGAGGGACTACCTTCCGTAGACGACCCGCCGCCGGGGGATTAATAGCCCGATGCCGTTGCGTCTCGAATGACTGCGACGGTGGGGCCCCACCCCCTGTAGGAATGTCGGGGGATGGGCCGGAATCCGGAGGACCTCGCTATCTTCATCGGTCGCCGCCTGCTGCAGCTTCTCCCGGTATTGTTCGGGGTGATTGCCCTCACTTTCTTCGTCACCCACGTCGCCGCGATCGACCCCTGCCCCCGGTGGTACGAAAAGGCCGGGCAGTCGACGATTATGCACTGCCAGGCCCAGTTCAGCCAGCCGCTGCTGAACCAGTTCTATCAGTATCTGGTGCCGTTGTTCCAGGGGAACTGGGGCGCCTCCCAGCTTGGCTCGCCCGTCCTTCCCGCGATCGAACTGGGGGTGCCTGCCACGCTCGAGCTGGTGCTGGCCTCTCTGCTGATCATGATCGTTATCGGGATCCCGCTGGGCGTCGTCGCAGCCCAGTACGCGGGGCGCTGGCCGGATCACCTCGTTCGGATCTTCTACCTCAGCGGTTGGGCGACCCCGACGTACGTCGGGGCGATCATCGCGGCTATCTATCTCGCGGGGCCGCTGGGCCTTCCGACCTCCGGGGAGTTCAGCGCTCCGCCGCCGTTCCCTCAGCCGACTCACATGTCGGTCCTCGACGCCCTGCTGGCCGGTAACCTCTCCTACACCGTCGACGCCGTTTCGCACCTCATCCTCCCTGCGTCGGTGCTGGCCTTCATCAACATGGGCATCGCGACCCGGATGACGCGTGCCTCGATGCTGGAGGTCCTCCCCTTGGATTACATCAAGTCGGCCCGGATGAAAGGGCTCTCGAACGCGGTTGTCCTCTACAAGCACGCCCTGCGCAACGCCCTCATCACGACGACGACGGTCCTAGGGGTGACCGCGGGCGGCCTGCTCGCAGGCACGGTCGTCGTGGAGGAGGTGTTCGGTTGGCCGGGGATCGGCGCCTACGCGTTCGAATCGATGGGGGGAAGCGGCGTGCCGAACTTCGACGGGTCCATCGCGGTCGTCGTGGTGTTCGCCATCGCCGTCGTCCTGGCGAACCTGGTGGCGGACATTCTCTACGGCGTGCTCGACCCCCGCGTGGACTGGAGGTAGCCGGCGTTGGCTGACGACCCAACTGCAACTCCCCCGCCCGGGTCGGGGGAACCCAAGCATCGCTGGTACGTCCCGGTGGTCGGGTTCTACCGGATCCTCCGCTCAAACCCGCTCTCGTTCGTCGGGTTCGTCCTCGTGGTCGTGATCCTGGCCCTCGCCGCGGCTGTCACGATCGCTCCACACCTGGTCGTACCGTATGGGGCCACGCAGCTGAGTACAGCGTACACGGTACCCCCGACCCTCCTCCGATGGCCACCCAGTTGGCAGCATCCGTTCGGGACCGATGGGAGTGGGCTTGACATCTATTCGGAGGTGCTCCTCGCTCTGCCGCTCGACGTCGGCATCGGAGTCCTGATCGCCGGGGTCGCGCTCATCGTGGGAGGATTGCTCGGGCTAGCCGCCGGATTCTGGGACAAGCCCGGAACCGCGGGCGGGGTCACGTCCACGGCCATCCTCCGGACGACCGATGTCTTCCTTGCGTTTCCCAGTCTCGTTCTCGGCCTCGCGGTGGTCGCCGCGCTCGGCCCCGGGATCTGGCAGGTGATCCTCGCGGTCCTTCTGACGTGGTGGCCGTACTATGTCCGCCTCGTCCGAGGAGAAGTTCTGGCGGTCAAACACCTGCCGTACGTCGTGGCGGCCCGAGCCGCGGGGGTGGGGGAAGTGCGGATCCTGTTCCGCCACATCCTGAGGAACATCCTCGAGCCGCTCGTCGTGTACTTCACGCTTGACATCGGGACCGTCCTGGTGACCTTCTCGACGATTGCCTACGTGATTCCGGGTGGGGTGCCGTACCCTCGGCCGCCGGAGTGGGGGAGCATGATGTCCTACTACTACGAGAACGGGCTCTTCTCCCAGGACTGGTGGACAATCGCGTTCCCGGCCCTAGGCATCTTCGTCACGGCTCTCTCGTTCAGCCTGCTCGGCGACGGACTGCGCGACGTGCTCGACCCGCGCACCCGCCGGGCGATTGCCGAATCGCCCGCGCCGCGTCCCCCGCCCGCCGAGATCGCCCTCGCGACGCCGACCGAGATCCCCCCACCCCTTCCAACCGGCCCCAGCGGCCATCTGGAGGCAGGATGACCGAGCCCGTTCTCTCGGTAGAACACCTATCCGTGGACTACCTCGTCGGATCGAGCCGATTCCGGGCCGTCACTGATGTCTCGCTCACGATCCCGCCCGGCCGGGTCGTCGGGATCGTGGGGGAGACCGGGTGCGGAAAGAGCACGCTCGCCCAGGCCATCCCTCGGTTGATCCCCGAACCGCCAGCGCGCATCGAATCGGGCCGGATCCTGTTCCAGGGTACCGATCTGGTCCCCGTCCCCCATCGGAAGCTTCCGATGGTCCGAGGGACGGGGATCGGCATGATCTTTCAGGAGCCCCTGAACTCCCTCAACCCCGCCTACCGGGTCTACGACCAGATTGCCGAGGCCGTACAGATCCGTCACTGGAGGGAACGGGGGATCCTTCCGGTGTTCCGCCCGGGCCCCACGCCGTTCGACTACTCGCGCCGACCAATGCCAGAAGCGTCGGACGTGCTCACGAAGCCGTTCCTGCCCGGCGGCGCGGTCGCGGCCAGCGCGGGCCGTCAGCTGCGCACCCGCGCGGACTACCGCCGCGAGGTTCTCGAGTACCTTCGGCTGGTCCGCATCAACGACCCCGAGACGATCATCGACCTCTACCCGCACGAACTTTCGGGAGGCATGCGCCAGCGGATCATGATCGCGATGGCGCTCTCGGGCAAGCCGTCGCTACTGATCGCCGACGAACCGACGAGCGCGCTGGACGTCACGATCCAGGCTCAGGTCCTCACCCTGATGAAGGAACTGATCGACGAGGTGCATGCGTCGATCCTCTTCATCAGTCACGACCTCGGCGTGATCGCCGAGACCGCGGACGACCTAGGGGTGATGTACGCCGGCCGGCTCGTGGAGTTCGGTCCTGTCGCCGACGTCTTCCACGCCCCGCGGCATCCCTACACGAAGGCCCTCCTCCGGTCGATCCCGATGCGGTACAAGGACGAGGGGCCGCTCTCCTCGATCCCGGGCGCGGTGCCCAACCTGGCTCGACCACCCCCCGGGTGCCGGTTCCACCCACGGTGCCCCATCGCCCGGCCGCCCTGTCGGGTCGAACCGGCTCCTCCGCTGCGCACCGTTGGCTCGAGCTCGTCCGGGGGAACTCCGCACACGAGCGCCTGCCATTTCGCTGAGGAGGTCGCCGGGCTGCCGTGACCGCTACCCCACTCGTCGAGACAATCGGCCTCACGAAGCAGTTCCCGCTACCCCGGACCGTCCGGGAGATGGTCGGCGGTCGACCCGGACGCGCCATCCACGCGGTCGACGGAGTGAGCCTCGCGATCGCGCCCGGCGAGACGCTGGGGCTCATCGGCGAGTCCGGTTCTGGGAAGACAACGCTCGGATGGCTCGTCGCCCGACTCCACAGCTCGACGGCGGGGACCCTACGGTTCGAGGGTACCGATGTGACCGAGCTCGCCGGTACCGAGCTCCGGGCTTGGCGACGCAACGTGCAGGTCGTCTTTCAAGACCCCGTGGGTTCTCTCGACCCCCGCCTGAAGGTCTGGCAGATCGTGTCCGAGCCGATCCGGGCCCAGGGCCTGGCGACGCGGTCGGAGGCCCGAGGCCGGGTCTCGGCCCTCCTCCCCACCGTGGGCCTCCCGCTCGATTGCCTCGACCACTATCCCCACCAGTTCTCGGGAGGGGGTCGGCAGCGCCTCTCGCTGGCCCGGGCCTTCTCGGTCGACCCGAAGCTGATCGTCCTCGACGAACCGACCAGTGCCCTGGACGTCGCGGTCCAGGCGCAGATTCTCAATCGGTTGGTGGAGTTGCAGCGGGAACGTCGTCGTCGCGTACCTCATGATCACCCACAACGTTTCGGCCGTACGATACGTTGCGGACCGGATCGCCGTGATGTACCTCGGGCAGATTCTCGAGGTGGGCACGGTACGCGAGGTCTTGGAGCACCCCGTGCACCCGTACACGAAGGCGCTGCTCGCCGCCGCACCCGTGCCGGACGCCCGTCGCCGTAGGACACGTTACCGCATCGGCGGGGACATACCGACCCTCATCGATCCCGAGCCGGGGTGCCGGTTCGCGCCGCGGTGCCCTTTCGTGGAGCCGCGATGCCGAACGGCGGACCCGCCCCTTCGAGCCTTGCCTGGCGCATCGCAGCGTCTGGTTGCCTGCGTACGAGCGGAGGAGGTCGGGGACATCGCCCCGTCCGAACTGCTCCAGAGCGCGCCCGAGCCGGTCAGCTGATCCAGTCGGTGTTGAACAGGAAGGCGAACGGCTCGGCGCTGGCCATCGGGTTGTTGACGATCCCGTGGAGGCTGGTCGAGTATACCGCGAACGACGTTGGAACCACCAACCAGATGTCCGTGTAGTTGTTGTACATCAGACTCGTCATGTTCGTGTAGTCAGCCGTCAGATTCGCCGGGTTGGATTCCGCCGCCGCCTGGTAGACCAACGTGTTCACGGTCGAGTTGTTGTAGCCAGACATGCACAGGTTGGCGCTACCGGAGTTCACGGCGTCATTCTGGGTCCAGTCGTCCGGCGAGATGTAGTCGGAGGTGTAGAACTCTTGGCCGATCGGGAAGGGACCTCCGTTCGTGGAAGTGGAGGTGGTGCAAACCCCTCCGCTGTAGGACTGCTCGACGTAGAGGTCGGGCAGCGAGATCGGGACGGGGTCGATGGTCAGTCCGATGGCGGCGAGGTCGTTTGCGAGGAACTGTGCCGTCTCGGCCCAATCGGCTCCGGGAGTGAGGTACCTGGTACTTGACCGGAGTGCCCACGCAGGCGCCCGACGCGCAGGGAGAGTCGGCGATCTCCGCCTTCGCAAGGGGCAGGTCGGTACTGGGTACGGGGACAGGTTGGCGGGATTGTAGTAGGGGTAGGCCGGGGGGACCGGACCGACCCACTGTTGCGCGTACCCTCCGAAGGCCTGGTCGATGATCTGGGTGTAGTCGATGGCATGAGCGACCGCCTCGCGCACCGAGAGGTTGTTGAACGGGGCGACGGATTGATTGAGGTAGACCCACCACGCGCCACTGGTCGAGCCGTAGACCGTCGGCAGCGCCTTCACGACCAGGTTCGAGTGGGTCTCGAGCTCGGTGATCGTCGACGGGCCGATGTACGCGAACGAGGCCGTCTGCGCGACGCCGCTCTCGAGGTCGTTGACGGTGACGTCGAGCGTCGACTGGAAGATGACATCGACGGACGTGTTGGCCGGCTGGATCATGGCGTTCCACGGTTCGGCTCGGGCCGCCGTCTTGCCCCAGTAACTGGAATCCGGAGCCAGGGTGTAGCCCCCACCAGCGTTGGGGTTGTAGTTGGAAAGGGTGTACTGCCCGGTCCCCAGGGTGTGGGTCGATAGGTAATCGTTCGGGCTCCCCTCGGAAATGCCCCCGTGCTGGTCGACCCAGATGGGGTCGACCGCGTACGAGTTGGGGGCCGAGATCGACGACAGGAGGTAGGTGTAGTTGCTCGCGAGGTACCCGAACCCTAGGTTGAGCTCGATCGTCAGGTTGTTGATCACCTGGAAGGATTGGTTGGCCGTCTCCATGTCCGTGAGCGCGGTCGCGTTCGGAACACTGAAGTCCCAGCTGTTCAGGTCGTTGACGAGCGATGCATTGGTCGCGGTGACGGCGGCCAATGGCGAGTAGTACGACAGGGGGTTCGCAGCACTGAAGTTCGTCGAGAAGAAGTTCTCCTCAAGAATGAACTGCGGACCCTGCTCGAGCAGCAGGCTCCGGTAGAAGCTGTACCACTGAACGTAGGCATTGTAGGGGTCTCCGTTCGAGAAGTGAACACCCGGCCGGAGGGTGAAGGTGAACTCGGCGAGTCCGGTCAGCGGGTTGGTCCCGTTGGTCCAGTTCTTGGCCAGCACGCCGACGAAGGTGGTCGAGCTCGAGCCGTTGTAGTTGATGAGGCCTTGGTAGACCTGCTGAACGGCAGCCCAGCCCGGGGTCGAGAACGTAGACCCGGGATCGAGCGAATCCGGGATCTCCGCTTGGTCGATGCAGATGGTGCTGGTCTGCCCGGACCGACACGTAGGTGCCACCTTCTGGAGCAGGAAGTAGCCACCGATTCCGGCGGCGACGACGACAACCACGACGCCAATGACGAGTATGTTTCGTCGTTTGGGGTCCACAGCCGGAGCGCTCCCGCCGATTCGGTGGCCCATCGACTCCTAACGGATATAGTATCCGGGAGCGCGTCGGGAGCGCCCTTGCGGCCCGGCACTATCTTTACCCGCCCGACCTTCCCGCGGGCGATGGCGTCACGGGACCTCTCGATGTTCATCGGTGGGGAGTGGGAGGCGGCCGCCTCCGGGGCGGCCACGACGATCGTGAGCCCCTTCGACGGCGCCGCTCTCGGCACCGTGCCGAAAGGGGGTCGCGAGGACGCACGACGGGCAATCGACGCGGCTCGCGAGTCGTTCGATTCGGGGCCCTGGCCCCGGCTTCCCCCACGCGCTCGAGGCGAGGTGTTCCTGAAGGTTGCCCAGCTCCTGACGCAACGGCTCTCGGAGCTCGCGGAACTGGAGAGCCGGAACCAAGGGAAGACCATCAAGCAGGCCGCGGATGCGGACCTACCCTTCAGCATCGACAATCTGGTATTCTACGCGGGCGCGGGACGCACGCTCGAAGGCCGGAGTCCGGGCGAGTTCACGGGGGATGGGACGACGATATTCCGCCGGGAACCCGTCGGAGTCGTCGCCTCGATCACCCCCTGGAACTACCCTATCATGATGGCCGTCTGGAAGATCGCTCCCGCGCTGGTCGTCGGGAACACGGTCGTCCTCAAGCCTGCGAGCTGGACGCCGCTCACCAGCCTCGAGCTCGGCCGTGCCTTTCAAGACGCAGGACTTCCCGCCGGCGCCTTGAACGTGGTGACCGGGCCCGGTGCCGAGGTCGGGGACGAGCTGACGCGCAACCCCAAGGTCGACATGGTTTCGTTAACCGGCGACACTGCGACCGGCCGCAAGATCATGGAGTCGGCGAGCGGAACCGTGAAGCGGGTCCAGCTCGAGCTCGGCGGAAAGGCACCGTTTGTCGTCTTTGCCGATGCGGACATCGCGGCCGCCGTGGAAGGCGCGATCGTCGGAGGGTTCGTCAACGGCGGGCAGGACTGCACCGCGGCGACCCGCCTGATCGTTCACCAGAAGATCCGGACCCGGTTCGTGGAGAAGCTTCTGAAGAAGGTACGGACCATCCGGATCGGCGACCCGCTCTCGCGCCAGACCGACCTGGGTCCGCTCGTGAGCCGAGTCCACCAGAAGAAGGTCTTGGGGTTCGTTGCCAAAGGGAAGAGCGAGGGCGCCCGGCTCCGTATCGGGGGGACGGATGGGGGCCGGGAGCGTCGGGCGGGCGCCTTTGTCCTGCCCACCGTGTTCGACTCGGTCGCTCCGGACATGGCGATCGCCCAGCGGGAGATCTTCGGCCCGGTCCTTGACGTTCTCGAGTTCTCCACGTTCGACGAGGCGATGGAGATCGCCAACGGGGTCGATTACGGCCTCGCGGGAAGCGTCTGGACGAGGGACGTGCGGAACGCGATCCGAGCGGCCCACGCTCTTCGGTTCGGGGACGTATGGGTCAACGACCACCTGCCACTCGGTTCGGAGACCCCGCACGGCGGCGTCAAGCAGTCCGGGTTTGGAAAGGACCTCGGCGCGGACTCGCTCAACGACTACACTGTCGTGAAGAACATTTACGTCGACCTCACCGGCCAGGCCCGGAAGAGCTGGCATTACACCGTCTACGGGGATCCGGCCTAGGGACACCGGTGATCGAGGGGATACCGCCGGGCGGCCGGGGCGCCCTGTTCATCGGCGGGACCTGGAGGCCGCCCTCCAGTGGACGTTACGCCCCTGTGGTCGACCCGTCGACGGGAGTCGCGTTGGGCGAAGCACCCCTGGCGACCGTCGAGGACGCGCGGGCCGCGGCGGACAGCGCGGCGGAGAACGAGGAGCGCTGGGCGCGCGTGCCGGGGCACGAACGGGCTCGCATCCTCCGGGCTGCTGCGGACCGCCTCGCGGCCGACCGCGAGACGATGGCACGACTGATCGCCTCGGAGGTCGGGAAGCCGATCGCCGACGCGCGGGTCGAGGTCGACCGGGCCGTAGGGGTCTACCGACTCGCGGCCGAGGAGATTCGCCAGCTGGGGGGCGAGAGCTTTCCGGCAGACGCCTACGAGCGGCCGGCAGGCAACGAGGACCCGTTCCTCTTCACGGTCCGGGACCCGATTGGTGTCGTCGTCGCGATCGGTCCGTTCAACTTCCCGCTGAACCTCCTCTCCCACAAGGTCGCGCCGGCCCTCGCGGCCGGCAATCCGGTCGTCGTCAAGCCGACCAGCGCCGCCCCGTTCACAGCCCTGCGGCTGGCCGAGCACCTCACGGCGGCAGGGATCCCGCCGGGCGTGCTCAACGTGGTGGTCGGCCCGGGCGATCCCGTCGGGGACGCCCTCGTCGAGCACCCGGCGACCCGGCTCGTCTCGTTCACCGGGTCGACGTCCGTCGGAAAGCGGATCGCCGAGCGCGCCGGCCGTCACGCGAAGAGGGTGATCCTTGAGATGGGCGGTCTCGATCCCCTGGTCGTCCTCGAGGACGCGCCGCTCGACGCCGTCGTGGCCGCGACGGTGCGGGGAACGTTCGGCTACTCCGGCCAGGTCTGCACAGCCTCGAAGCGCCTCCTCGTCCACGAATCGATCGCCGACGCGTTCGGCCGGGCCCTCGCGGAGCGCGCGCGCTCCCTCCGGGTCGGCCCGGCGCTCGACGAAGCGACCGAGGTCGGGCCCGTGATCGACGGCGCCTCCGTCGAGCGGCTGGAACGATTAGTCGAGGACGCCCGGGGACGCTCGGCGACCGTCATCGCGGGCGGCAGCCGGGTGTCGATCCAAGGCGGCAGCTTCTACGCCCCGACGGTGCTGGACCACGTTCCGGAGAACGCGCTGGTCGTCCGCGAGGAGCCGTTCGGCCCGATCGCCCCTATCCTGAGGTTCTCCGCCGTCGACGACGCGGTTCGCATCGCGAACGCGACCCCGTACGGTCTCCAAGCCGCGGTCTACACCAAAGATCTCTCGCGCGGCCTTGCGCTCGCGAAGCGTATCCGCGCCGGAGGCGTGCACCTCAACGACCCGACCAACCTGCGTTGGGACGCACTGCCGTTCGGCGGGGTCCGCGAGAGCGGACTCGGACGGGAGGGGCTGCGCTACGCCATGCAGGAGATGACTGAGGTCAAGCTGATCTCGATCAACTACGCCGGATCGTAACGACCCGGCCGCCCCTTAGTCCGCGAGCGTGGGGCTAGGAACCGACGGGACTCGGGGAGGCGGCGCCGCGTGCTCCGGGGGGAGCAGGAGCTCGCGCGGGGTCGCGGGAGGGTGGGGTCCGACCGACCGAGCCGCCTCGGGCCCGGAATCCAGGCTTTCAATCGCGTCTTCGAAGGCCGCGAGGCCGCGCTCGAGGAGCTCGTCCTCGATCACGAGCGGGGCCATGAACCGCAGGACCTGGTCCCAGCTTCCCGAGGTGTGCATAAGGACCCCTCGGGCGAGCAGCGCCGAGCGCATCGCCTTCGCCCGATCGCCCCACGGCCGACGACTGGCGCGGTCGTGGACGAACTCGGTGCCGATCATGAACCCCTTGCCGCGGACGTTGCCGATCGTAGGGTGGCGTTCCGAGATCGCCTGAAGGCGCTCCATGATGCGGGGCCCGCGGTGCCGGGTCCGCTCGAGCAGGTCGCCCTCCTTGAGGATCCGGAGCGTCTCGGTCCCCACGGCCAGCGCGAGCGCGTTCCCCCGGTACGTGCCGAGGTGGAATCCGCGCGGAAGTTCCTTGACGAGGTCGGCACGATAGGCGACGACGGAAAGCGGGAGACCGCCGCTGATCGTCTTCGCGATGCAGAGGATGTCGGGCGTTACGCCCGAGTGCTCTACCGCCCACATCCGGCCGGTCCGGCGCAGCCCGGTCTGGACCTCGTCCGCGATGAGGAGGATCTCGTGGCGGTCGCAGAACTCGCGCAGGGACGGGAGGAAATCGTCGGGAGGGACCACGTAGCCCCCCTCGCCCAGGATCGGTTCGACGAGGACCGAGGAGATCGAGTCGACGCCCGAGTGCGGGTCGTTCACGAGGTGCTCGAGGTAGGCGATCGTGCCCGCAGCCCCCTGGTCGCCCCCGAGGACGGGGCGATACGGGTCGGGGTACGGGACCCGGACCACCGTGCCTCCGTGGAACGAGCTCGTCGGTGTGGTACCGCCGGCCGCTGGTGAGGTTGACCACACCCCCGTGGACCCCGTGGTAGGCGCCCGAGAACGCCACGGTGCCGTTCCTGCGCTGGGCGAAGTCCGCGAGGCTGACGGCGGTCTCGACCGCGTCCCCGCCGGTGACGGTGAAAAGGATCTTCGCGTGATGTTTGAGATTCCCCGGCAGGGCATTGTCGAGCTCCTGAAGGAATCGGACCCGCGCCTCGGTCGGAAGTTCGAGGGCGTGCCAGATCTGGCCCGCCTGAGCCGCCAGGGCGGCCATGAGCCGAGGGTGACAGTGCCCCAGGTTGAGGACCGAGATCCCTCCGACCCAATCGATGAACCGGTTGCCGTCGACGTCCTCGATCGTTGCACCCTGCGCGACCTTCGGGGCGATGGGGAAGTAGTGAGGGTAGGCGACCGCGTCCGTCTCGAGACGGGCCTGCTCCCCGAGCAGCTCCCGCGATCGGGGCCCCGGCGGTGGACGACGATGCGCGGCGCATCGGGAAAGCTGAGCCAGTCGGACGTATGCGTCATCGACGTCAACACCAGAACCGACGAGGGGCCATATCAACCTGCCCGAGGACTTTTCACGCTTGACGCGAGTCCCCGACAAGGTCGACCGGGCAACCGCCGCTCCGTGCGAGAGCGGAGGTTGGGCCCGTCAGCTCTGCTGGAGCCAGCCGGCCAGCGGCAGCAGGCTGCGATAGAGGGACGTGCCCGGCTCGGTCAACGCGTACGCCTTCACCGGCCCCCTCGGTCCCTCCGCACCCACCCGGTGAATCAGGCGAGCCCGTTCGAGCGAGCGCAATGTTGACGTCAGCGTGGCCGGGCTGACCCCCGAGAGACACTTCTGTATCGGCCCGAAGCGGACTGTGCCGTACTTCCCCAGGAGCGACACAACGCACACAGCCCACTTCTTCCCGACCACGTCGATCAGGCCGATCGGCGGACACGGACACTCGAGGTCACCCTCGCAGCACTGCGACACTCTGTCCGTACGTAGCGTCGCCTTAAGAGCACTTCACATATTGAAGTGAATGCGGTCTGCTGACCATGAACGAGAATCGAAAGGTGGCCGTCTCCGATGACGACAGACGAATCCAGGTTCGACGACGCTACGGGGGCATCGCCGCCGCGGGACGCCTCGACGCTTCCACCCCTGCCCCATCCTCCTGCTGCGGTACGGGAGCCGCGTCTTCCTGCTGCGGCGACCCCGCTGTCACGATCCAACTGGGATACACGCCGGGACAGCTGGCGAGCCTTCCCGAGGGCGCTGACCTGGGATTGGGGTGCGGCAACCCCACGGCCATCCTCGGCTTGAGGCCCGGTCAGGTCGTCCTCGATCTGGGGAGCGGCGCCGGCATCGATTGCTTTCTGGCCGCGAAGAAGGTCGGAGCGCGGGGCTCGGTCATTGGCGTCGACATGACCCCCGAGATGCTGACGAAGGCACGGGAGAACGCACGGAACGGAGGCTACAGGAACGTGGATTTCCGGCTCGGCGAGATCGAGCACCTTCCGGCCCCGACGCCTCCGTCGACGTGGTGATCTCGAACTGCGTCATCAATCTGGCCCCCGACAAGGGGAGGGTCTATCGAGAGGCGCACCGCGTCCTGCGGCCGGGCGGCCATCTGGCCGTTTCCGACGTGGTCGCCACGCGCCCTATCACGGCCAAGGAGCGTGCCGACCCATCCCTCTGGTCTTCTTGCTCGTCGGGAGCACTCGCAGTGGGGACCGTGAAGTCGCTCCTGAAGCGCGCGGGGTTCGTCGACGTGAAGGTGAAGCTCCGGACCCCCGAGAAGGTCCCGGACTCCCTGAAGGGCCAGTTCGCCCTAGGGGTCGTTTCGGCAGACATCCAGGCAACGAAGCCCGAGGTGTGAACGCCATGCCCGAGAGGTACGTGCTCTTCGTTTGCGTGGAGAACTCCTGCCGGTCGCTGATGGCGGAGGCGATCTTCAACGCCGACCCTCCGGGAGGGTGGACCGCCAAGTCCGCCGGTACCACACCGGCCGCGGCCCCGAATCCCCGGACCGGCCCGATGCTGGCAGAGATTGGGCTTACCCTGCCCCCACACCCCCCGCGGCTTCTCTCGACGGAACTGATGGACGAGGCGCGCGTGCGAGTTACGATGGGGTGCCTGGATGACGCCAGCTGCCCTGCCCGCCTGAAGTCGCTGGAACTTCGGGACTGGGCTCTGCCGGACCCGGCCAAGCTGGACGACGAAGGATTCCGACGGGTCCGAGACCGGATCCGGTCCTCGGTGCGCGGTCTGCGAACGGAGATCGCGCTCCAGGAACGGCGGGCGGCCGATCTGGTGCAGAGCACTCGGCATTGATCGGCTCGATCGCTAGCCGCGCGGCGGGCGAGGCGGCAGGGACCGCCCTTCTCGTTGGGATTGGAACCGGGACGATCGTCGCCGCCGCCCGTCTCGGGGGAATCCCGCAGTGGGAGATGGCGCTCGCCTGGTTCCTGGCGGTCCTGATCCCGATTCTTTTCTTCATCCAGCTTTCCGGCGCCCATCTCAATCCCGTCGTCACCCTGGCCCTTGCGGTCAGCGGTCGGATCGCGTGGCGCGAGGTCCCGCCATACCTCGTCGGTCAGTTCTCGGGGGCTCTGCTCGCGAGCGAGGTCGTCCTAGTCGCTCTGGGCAACCATGCCCATCTGGGAGCGACCGTGCCAACAGGAGGTGATGCCCTGCGAGCCTTCCCGCTCGAGGCTGTCTTCACGGCCGGCCTCGTCGTGGCCGTGTTCGTCCTAGCGGACCTCGGAGAGGGCTTCCGCCGCTGGCGGATCCTCCTTCCTCCCGCGGTCGTGGGGCTCTCGACCTTCCTGATCGGGCCGTGGACGGGAAGCTCGCTCAATCCGGCGCGGACGCTGGCGCCGGCGATCCTCTCGGGGACGTACACCGACCTCTGGGTCTACCTGACCGCCGTCCCGCTCGGCGCCCTGGTCGTGGCCGTGCTGTGGAGACCGAAGGCCGTGGACCGGCTGGACCGGGGCCCGGCCGCCTCGAAACGTCGAGATAGAACCTCGGGCCTGCCAAGCCGCGGACCCGCCGGAAGGCATCGGAGTCCCGCTCAAGGGACACCCGGAACGTCCCCAATCCCGCGTGGCCCGAGGGATTAAGCGCGGGGGAGAGTTCGCGGCTACCGTGGGAGACCCTCCCCTCCGCACCGGACGTGTCGATTCGCACATCCACCTGAGCCGCTGGTGGCCGCGCATCGCGGAGACGGCCTATCGGCCGGGCCTCGATTACTCGGTCGCCGGGCTCCTGCAAGAGATGGACCGGGATGGCATCGAGTTCGCGCTGGCCATCCAGCTCTTCCAGGCGCCGTCGTGCAAGGACGCGCTCGCCGAGGGCCGCGGCTCGTTCATCGCGAGCGGAGGACGCCTCCTGCCGGTGGCGACCCTCGACCCTACCCGAGGCGGACCGGCGATGACCGAGGACCTCGAGGCGATCGACTCCGAGCCCGAGATCGCCGCGATCAAGCTCTTTCCGGGATACCTCTCCTTCTACCCTGCCGACCCCCGACTCGACCCGATCTATGAGTACGCCAAGGAGCGGGGATTACCGGTCCTGTTCCACCAGGGCGACACGCTCGAGGGGCGCGGGCTCCTCAAGTTCGCGAGGCCGGTGGAGGTCGACGAGGTCGCCGGGCGTTTCCGGGACGTGCGGTTCGTGCTCTGCCACCTCGGAAACCCGTGGATCGAGGAGGCCGCGGAGGTGGTGTACAAGAACCCGAACGTCTACGCGGACACCTCCGGCCTCCTAGGCCCCCCGTCCGCCCCCTACTTCGCCCGCTCCCTCGAGCTGTGCCGCGAACGGCTGAAGGACGTCATCCTCACGATCGGCTCGCCGGAGCGGATCCTCTACGGGTCCGACTGGCCCCTCGAGGAGCTCCGCACAGCGGTCGACCTCATCGACCGGCTCGACTTTTCCGACAAGGACAGGGCCGCCATCCTGGGAGGCAACGCACGCCATCTCTTCGGCCTCCCCGAAAAGCGGGGCCCGGTCGCCGTCCCCCCGTGAGGGTCGCGATGGATCCTCGGGTCGAATCGGCACACGCGGAGTACCGGCGTCGAACGCCCCGCTCCGCGGAGCTGTTCGCGAGGGCCCGGAAGTGGACACCCGTCGGCGTCCACTCGAACTACCGGTTCCTGGACCCGTACCCATTCTACGTGAAGCGTGCCCACGGGGTCACGCTCCAGGACGCGGACGGGAACGACTACCTCGACTTCAACATGGCCTACGGCTGCCTGCAGAGCGGACACGCCCATCCCAAGCTCGTGGAGGCGCTCGGTCGGCAACTCGGCCAGGGGAGCGTCTACGGGTACGAGTGGGAGCGAACGCCGGAGGCGGCCGAGCGGGTCTGCCGACGGTTCGGCATGGCGCAGGTCCGCTTCAGCACCACGGGCCTCGAAGCGACGCATCACGCGATGCGGTTCGCCCGGGCGTACACGAAGAAGCGGTACGTGCTCAAGTTCGAGGGCTCGTACCATGGCTCTCACGACACGCTGCTGGTCGGAGTGAAACCGCGGCTCGAGGTCGCCGGCGCTCCGGAGCATCCGAACTCCGCGCCGGCCTCACCCGGAATTCCGCCCGAAACGTACGGCCGCACGCTCGTCGCCCCGTTCAACAACCTCGAGGCGACCCGGAAGATCGCCCTCGAGCACCGCGGGGACCTGGCGGCGATCATCGCCGAGCCGATCCCGATGAACATGGGGTTCATCCTGCCGGAGAAAGGGTTCTTTCCCGGGTTGCGCGAGCTCTGCGACGAGCTCGGCGCCCTCCTCGTCCTCGACGAGATCAAGACCGGGGCCAAGTACCCCGGGGGCGGTGCCGCTCGAGTAGGGGTCCGACCGGATGTCGTGACTCTCGGAAAGTCGATCGCCTGCGGCATCCCGCTTTCCGCGGTCGCCGCGGGTCCGGGAATACTCGACGAGGTCGGTCCGCGGAAGGTCGCCCACGCGGGTACGTACAACTCGAACCCGCTGGCGGTAACCGCCTGCCTTGCCTCCCTCGAGCACATCCTCACCGACGAGAACCTGGAACGATCGGCCGCTCTGTGCGCTCGTCTCGCCAAGGGGTACGCCGAGGTCTTCCGGGACGCCGGGGTCACCGCGTTCGTCGCGGCCGACGGCGTTTCGGGGTCGGTCTACTTCACGGACCACCCGGTCCGGAACTGGAGGGATTTCCTCACCATCGACGGCGACCGTTCGATGCTGTACTACTATCTCTGTCTCAACCAGGGATTGATCCCGTCAGGGACCGGCCCGGACGAGCAGTGGACGATCTCCGTACAGCACACCGCCGCCGACGTCGACCGCCACCTCGAGATCCTCGGGAAGGTCGCGGGGCAATTGGTCGGCGCCCCCCACGCGGGGGAGATCGAAGAATCGGTGTGACCCGGGCCGTCGTCTAGCTCAGCCAGGGAGGCAGCCAACCGGGGGCGGGCCATGCTAGCGTTGGCGGGTGATCTTTGCGATCTGGGCGGCCAGGTCCGAGGGAAGCAGGTTGAGGAGGCTCATTTCTGCCTGCGGCCCGGGTTTAGCCGTTCCGGCCTGGGCTCCGAACCAGAAGCACGTCTGGAGGGCGCGAGGAATCGCTTCGGCGTCGCCAGTATCGCGCAGCGTCCGCGCCATGTCCCTCCACCGTTCTCGGACGTCCTCCGATGATTTCTCCCAGAGATCGAGCGCCATACCCGGTTGAACCTCGCCAGCGAAATGAAGGCGAACGGCGGTTCTAGCACCTCCCAGCACCCGTCGCGGCCGCCACTACCCTAGCTCGCCGGCGCGGACCCGCCCGCGGCCGGGAGATCCGTCTCGACGCACTGCTTCAGAGCAGCGTTCAGCTCCTCGAACCCGGACTCGGCTTGCCGGATGACCCCTCCCAGCAGGGAAACCAGCAGACCGGTGAATTTCTCAGCCTGGACGAACCGCCCTGTCGACGACGCGGAAGGCTTGATCCGGAACGAGTGCTCGCCGTTGAACGACCCACCGATTCCGAGCTTGCCAAGCCACCGCAGTTCTCGGCAGGGAGTGACGGTGAGCACGCGCGGTCGCATCGTAACCTTCCGAGAGCCGCTTCGGCCGAAGTCCACGCTAAGGCGGGCGCCCGGGGTCAGCGACCCCTCGATCCGGGATAGGAATGGATTCCAATCTGGGTATCGTGCCAGATCGGTCAGGACCTTCCAGACCGCCTCTGGACTGGCGGAGATGTCGGTCGCGCGCTGGATTCGCCGGACCACGGCCTCAGAGTGTGGGTGCCACGCGGCGGCAGCTCGGACACGCTGGCGCCCACGGGGCGTTGGTAAGGTGGCAGAACGGGCAGATCCAGGCATGGGTCCGGCGCGGCGCAGCCTCGGCAGCTCCGTGCGGAACGGTTCCTAGGGCCGGAGCCGGACGAATCGGCCGAGGTGGGCTGGGCAGGATGGAGGGTGAGGCGGATATCGGAAGAGCCGCGGGCGGAACGAAAGCGGGGCGCTCGAGCGGCTTTGGTGTGCCGGGCCCGGGTCCGCTCGGGAGGGTTCCGATACCCAGCGGAACGGTATCGGGCCGCGAGGCCGCGGACGAAATAGCCGGATTCCCCGGTCCGCCTATCGACCATGCTCGTGACAACAGGCCCGTCAGGTCGAACAAGCCTCGTGCAGCGCTGGGCTCCGCACTTGCGGTTGAGGGGTGGGTCGGATCGACCGTTCGCTCTTTGGTTGGTGCGGGAGGCGAGGCGATGGTGATCATGGGTCGGCGTTCGTTCGAAGAGTCCAGAGGTGGCGCGACCGTCAGTCGGTACCCGGTTTCTTCGGCATTCGGTCCGGGATAGCGCGATGCGTCCCAGCCCGCGACAACGTGGAGTTTCGACGTTTCAAACCGTTCGGGCATGTTCGCTGGGGATTCAAACGAGCCGGTTTTCTCCATATAATGGCCAGCGGTCCAGTGGAACGCCCGACGGGGGTTGCCCCTACGGGCCGATCCGCTTGGCCTGGAACTCCACGTGGGTAGTGAACTCGTCGGGTTTGCCGGGTGGAGCGATCTCGAACCTCTCAATCGCGGAGTCCGTTCCCGTCCGAGTGTAGCTCATACGAGCGCGGGTCCCGTCGGGCGCCGCGTCGCTCAAGAACTGGATCTTGGTCCCACCGGGCATAACCGTGACCGCATACCTGATGACGTGGCCCTCGCCGTCAAAAAAGATGGCGCGAGGAGAGCCATCGACCGGGTCGAGGTAAACGTAGAGCAGATCGTCGTGGGTGAAAGCGGGTCGGTCCTTCGTCGCAGCATAGTCGAGGTGAGTTCGTCGGACCAGCACCGTCCCATTCAGTTCAGGGCGGAACGCCGACGACCCCTTCCCTTGCCCAAACGTGCCCCCTCCGACCCAGCTCCACTCGCCGAGAAGAAAATCGAAAGCCTTCCACCTACCGTCGGATCCCGTCAATTCAATCCCCCCGATGCGTCGAAGACGGCACGTTGAGGCACGCCGTAAGAAACTCGGCAGACTGGGACGGCCTGTCGTCCTGCGAAGGGCCGGTTGCAGAGTTCCGGGCCTAACCATCGCTGAACGGATCGTTTGCGCAGGTTCCAGGCCGGCACCTTCTCCAGGGCGACCTCTCATTCTGGGACAAGGTGGTCGCCTTTGGTCAAGGAGGTTGCCCGCAGCTGGGCGAGTACCCGGACTTGAGGTGTTGGGAACCACGGACTTCGACGGTACGCGTCTCAAGCGGGACGGGACCTATGCCGTCTGCTTTGGGGCCACATGGTGCCTACTGACGCGGAGGTTTGTCCCGAAGTTCGTCGCTCGGAACGGGAACCTGTCGGCCAGGCTCGCGATGGCCGATATCACGTCACTCAAAGACCCGCTCTGGGACTCATTCCAGATCTAGATCACACCCTCGATCGCAGTTTTCCGGGACGGGGTGCCCTGGGAGAGGCTTGACGGGAGGCGGTTCGTCGGCCTCAGGGAGTCGGACCTGGATCGACTGGGCAGCCGCCTGGGGAAGCTGAGCGGACCGGACTCCACCGGTGCGCGCTCGCCGCCTTAGGATCGGACGGTCATCGATCGAATCTGTCGAAACGGAATACGAGGTGGAGTACGCGCAACCTTCACTCTCCTTCATTCGGTCCTTGTGAGATTCCTCTTGCAAGCCCGTTCGCCTACCGTGGCCACGTAATCTTTGGTGTCTTACCCTGGAAGCCGTCTCCTGTCCGGACCGCACGGGCCTAGGATTCCCAGATCCGGTTGGCGTGTCCGTAGCTGGCCCGAATGCGAGCGCTCCACTTGCGTCGAGAAGGCACCGACTCACGGGAAAGGAAGGGCCATGAACTTTGCCTATCGTCACGCTACCGAACGCGCCGTTCGTCAAGGCGCAGTTCCCGCGTGACGGCTTCCCCTCCACCTCAAGGTTTTTGGACCCGAGCTCCGGCTCGTACGTTCGGATCCATGACCGACGAAGCAGACCGACCGCACTTCCGCGAGCATCTCCACCAAATGCGCGAGGCATTGGGAGGGATCGGCAAGGACGCCAAGACCGAGGTGGCCGACGCGCCCCACCTGGTCAAGGACGGGACCAAGAACGCCTTGGCACGCGCGGCGGGAATTCGGCGCGCACCGATGCGGAAGTGGACCGAGCCGACCTCCGAGGACCCAAAGTAGACTCCGCCTCGCTTCTTGCCGGACGCCATCGAGCCAACGGCTTGCTCGGCCCGGACGTGGGGGCCCTACCGCTTGGTCCAGGCCAACTGAGCAAGCGCGGTGTAAGCGTCACGCCGCGCAACGATCTCGTCCGGGTGTGCATGGTATGTCGGGTCGTTGGTCGCGATGAGCCGCATCGCATTCAGGGATGCCTGCTGGGCCCAGTTCCGCAAGTGATCCGTGGAGTGAAGGTACAACCCTCGCAGATTCTCGGGAAGGATCGACGGGTAGTCCTTCACTCGAACCGCGGGGGTCCCTTCTTGAATCGGACTGCTGCACCAGGTGCAAAGCACGCTCCCGGTCGGCGTCGCGACGGTTTCGAGCGTGAAGGGTGGCTCCATCAGACGGTCATGGCCTCGAAGGCGCATCAAAGTTGTCCCGTCCCGGCCGGAGCCGGTGATGGCAGCCGGATTCCGTCCAGATGTGTCGGTATGGGGTCTAATCGCCGATGTGCATGCAGCCGACCCAACGTCGTCTATCGAACGGCTGGTGCGGGCCGTTCGCCTACGGAGCACGTGGGGCCGTCTGCTCTGTGAGTAAACCGTGGGGAATGACCTGCGAGGCGATGGGATACCGAGGACGGGGGAAATCCGACCGAAGCGGGCCGCTTAGCTACTCTCCGACGCCCCCGGCGCAACTTAGACCCTTGTCAACCACTGAGGGTTTCTATCGGAGGTCCCATTCAATCTACCGTAAGGGGTGCGGAGAAGGCTTGGTTAACCCCTTCTTGAACACAAGGCGCCGGGTACGGCCGACCGACGTGTGGAGGGACTGACAGCCAGGGTCTCCACCCCGAGCGAGGAGGTTACATCTCAGTCCGACCATGGCGAGAGCGCTCCGGAGACCCCCGATGGCCGAGCCCGCCTCTGATCGCGACCCAAAGGACCGACGCGGAGTGTCCGATCTCGAGCATCGTCACTTACTCGACAGGATCCGGAAGGTCGGGCGTGACTTCTGGGCGCACATTGTCGCGATGCGACGACAGGAAAGGGGCGGCCGATAAGCGGCAAGTTCGGGCCGGGTTGGATTCTGGATTCGAAGGGTTCAAGCCATCCGACCGACATCGACCTTCAGTGAATCCCGTCTGGGCCATCGCCGCCGCGCTCTTCGTGCTGGGGATGCCTATCGCGGGGGGCGGTGTGGCGCCGTTCCTCGAGCATCCCCGGGTCCTCTCGCCAGGGCATGCGGGCGGCTCTCCCGGCTCTCCTTCCTCCACCCCACCGGCTCCCGTTCCGTGGCCGACCTACATGGACAATGTGGAGCGAACGGGAGCGAACTTCCTGGAGCACACGATCGCCCCGTCCAATGTCGCAAAGCTCCAGCCGATCTGGTCCCTCTCAGGCAACGGCTCCGACTTCAGCGCTCCGATCGTTGTCAACGGGACGCTCTACTACGGTTCCTGGAATGGCAACGAGACCGCTGTGAATACAACGAGCGGAACCGTCGAGTGGAGCACGTACCTCGGCACCGACACCGCCTGTGGCGGCTATACTCCGATGGGAATTTCTTCCACTCCCGCGTATCTCGACGGGACCCTGTACCTGGGCGGAGGCAACCACTACTGGTACACGTTGAACGCGACCACCGGGTCCACGGAGTGGCGCTTCCTGGCCGGGCCCGTGGACGAGAACTACTACAACTGGGCGAGCGCGCTCGTCTACGGAAAGTCCCTTTACATCGGCCTCTCGAGCTGCTTCGACAACCCTCTCGTGCCGGCCGGTCTCTTGGAACTGAACATCAGCGGACCGACCCCGACGCTTGGTCACCAGTTCAACGCGTCGCCTCCGGGGGTGGACGGCGAGTCGATCTGGACGACCCCCGCGCTGGATCCTGAGACCAACACGCTCTGGCTCGCGACAGGGAACGAGAACGCGTCCACAGATCCGTACTACCCGATCTACGCCAACGCCATCATCGGCCTCAACGCGACCACCCTCAACGTCACCGGTTCCTGGCAGGTCCCGAATGTCGCCGGTCAGGACGCCGACTTCGGCTCGACTCCGGTCCTGTTCCAGACGGCCTCCGGGGTCTCCATGGTCGTCGCGAGCGACAAGAACGGGGTCGCCTATGCAATGAACCAGAGCAACGTCAGCGCCTCCGGCTCGTGGGGTCCTGCCTGGACCCTGAGCACGGGTGGCGGGTTCTCCGGAGCCGCCTTCGACGGCCACACTCTCTATCTCGCGGGGGGCAGCTCGGTGAACGCGGTCGTCCCGGCGAACGGGACCGTTCTCTGGTCCGCTGGGATGGACGGAGGCGGAGAGGTCCTCGGCTCGCTCGCGTGGGCGAACGGGCTTGTCTACGCGGCCGGCGGGGGCGAGGTTGAGGCGATAGACGGCGCGAACGGAACCGTCCTCTGGAACGCTACGCTACCCGGCGGGGGGAGCGGGGTGACCGAGCCAGTGATCGCGAACGGCCAGCTCTACGTCGCGAGCGGGGATTACGGGACGCAGGGAGACCTCACCGCCTACGCTCTTCCGAGTCCGCCTGTCTATTCGGTCACATTCACATCCACCGGGGCGCCCGTGGGGAGTAGTTGGAGCGTGACGCTGACGAACTCCTCGGGGTATGACAAGACGATCAGCACCGGCGGAGCGACGATCGCCTTCGCGGTGGCGAACGGAACCTACGCCTTCACGGTCTTTCCTCCGGCGGGCTACTCCGCGAACCCGTCCAGGGGTAATCTGACCGTCGGCGGGGTTGCGGTTCCCAAATCCGTTGCGTTATCTCAGAATCCCTCGGCGTGGTCTGGTCTCCCATGGTGGGGCTTCGTCGCGATTGGACTCGTCGGGATCCTGATCGTCGTAGTGACGATGGTCGGGTGGAAGGCCCGACACCGACTGCCACCCCCGCCCGCCCCCGGCCCAGGAATCGTTTCCAGGGAGGGGAAGGTTCCATAGTCCCGGTCCGCGTTAGACCCCCGGCGTGCTACCAACCTCGGCCTGAGGTCGCTTCACTAGGCCGCTGAACCCATATCGCGTCACCCGGGTTTTCGGTGCGCTCCTTCCTCAACCCGTTGTCTGCCCGCGGGCACCTGATCTGACTGCGGCAGGCGGGTGCGAGCAGACCCGGGGCGATAGCGGTTAGTGAGTTTGAATCGCGCTGACGGGGTCATCCAGACGTGCCCTGAGTTGCTTGACGAGGCTGCGGACGGTCCCCGGGTCGCCGCGAGGAGCGTCGGGCCAGTCGTGGATCCCGAGGCGAACGTGTTCTCGGGGCATGTCTGGGTACCGCGCGTCGACAATCATGTGCACGTGGCGGAAGGCTTCGGTGAAACAGTACGCATATGTCCACTCTGCCTTCATGGTCTCCTTCAGCGCGCGGCTCAGCTGGGCGACCCAGAGCCCTAGACGTCCCGCCT
The DNA here is from genome assembly GCA_963713145.1 of uncultured Thermoplasmata archaeon. Classification (GTDB taxonomy): domain Archaea; phylum Thermoplasmatota; class Thermoplasmata; order Lutacidiplasmatales; family UBA184; genus Lutacidiplasma. The sequence goes on from CAVQKI010000001.1 coordinate 97,333, forward strand.
CGTTGTCGGTCAATCCGGCGAGCCCCTCCGAGTGCCGCTTGGTCTGTATCAATAGTGTCCCGAGGTAGGTCGGTTCCCCGACCTCGAACTGGTGAGTCGCCAGCAGAAGGTCGTCTTCGCAGACGCACCAATCCTCGATCCTCTTGCGGTTTCTGAGCCGATCGCAAAAGAAACAGTCCGTGCCCGGCGAACCGGCTCGCGAGCTTGGCCCCGGCGCTTGTGCCCCTGCTCTCCCAGCCATTGCAATCTTTCGCGACCGATCGGTCGATGCCAGCTTCACTTCCGAACGACGAACTGGACCTCGCAGTTCGCCCAGGCCTTCTTGTCCTTCCAGGGGTCACCTGCGTAGATCTCTCGCACGGACGCGACCGACTTGATTTCCCTGTCCTTGCGTCGCCAGCGCGTCCAATCGCTCAGCCCGTGGTACACCACCCGGGAGGAGACCTGGTCCGGGTCGAAGATCACACGCGCCACCCGGGTCGGCGGGAGCGTCTTCAGTCGGATCCGGCCTTCGGCCTTGGCCTGACCCTTGATCTCGAGGCACGCTTCCCAGCGGTGGCTCTGCCGCTTAAGGAAGATCCAACGTCCTGTACGGACCTGCTGCTTTGTCGCCCACCGGACGAGTTCGCCGAACTCCGTCCGCAGGTTGTCCACCTTCCAGGGCCCGATCCTCACGATCGACGCCACGCGAAATCTCGGTGCCTGCTTCAACGCAAAATCCACGACCATGTTGCACGGTCCCCCGGACGTCCCTCGGAAGAAGATAGGACCCAAGCGGGTGATACCTTCTGGCCCGCCCTCGGGCGGGTCGCCCTAATTAACCCTCTCTGAGGATGTGGGAAGTGTGACCGTGGTGGACGCCCATGTTCGGGTCCACCACCCTTGCCCGTACTGCGACATCTCTGTCGAGTTCCCACGCACGTTGCTTCTGCTTTGGTGCGACAATCGGCGTGACGTCTTCCTGGTCTCTGCTCCCGACGAGCTCGAGCGGCGCCGCGTCGTTTCGGCGCTCCGCGCCTCCTTCCATGCCCGCTGTCTCTTGGTTGACGGAAGGGACGCGCTTGTGATGGTACCGGATTTTGAATGGGCCGACCCCCCTTCCGTGACCGGACTTGCACGGAAGGTCGGCGTGTGGGTCCTTCACCCAGTCGTCTACTTCGACGGGAAGGAAACCTATCGTTTCCTGGCCCCCAGGAAGCTCGAGCTGAACAGGCTGGTCTCGCGGATGCGTCGGCTTGGCGAAGTCGAACTCCTCTCCGTCTCGGATCGGCAGAGGCTCGACAGCGTCCGCGACCTTCCCGAGGCGTCGGTCCATTTCTTCGAGGGATTGACGGATCGCCAAGCTCGTTCGTTGGTGGCCGCCTACGAGGGTGGTCTCTTCGATGTCCCCGCGCGGACGCGATGGAATGAGATCGCGCGACGTCAGGGACTGTCCCGCTCCACGTTCGGCGAGCACCTGCGCAAGGGTCAGCTCCGGCTGTTGGCGAACAGCATCGTCTCCCTGAAGGCGCGTGTCGGGGCCGACGAAGAGTCGACGGTCCTCTCGGCAACCGGTCCCGCTCGGAGGGTTACGAGGACTCCCCTCCAGGGCACTCAATCGTCGTAGGTTCGCGGTCGGCTGCCGGGAGACGTCGGTCTAGAGGGGGCTCCTGAGGTCGGCGGGCAGGTTTCTCCCTCCCGATAGAGCCCCCGACCCTTGCCGAACCCTCCCGGCGGATGTTGAGTGTCCTGGCAGGCGCATTCCGTGCAGGCCGAGCCCCCTACGCCCGACGGGTTGGGCCAGCCGATCCCGTGCCCACCCCCGGAGCGCTGAGCAGAGGCCTCCTCCGGGGCCATGGTCGACGATAACGACCCCCCCCGAAGGAATCAATGGGTCGAGCAGCCGAAACTCCTCCCGGGTCGCTCCGTCCTCATGGGGTACGTCGTACACCAACAGGTCGATGCTCGGCAGCTGACGGACAAGGATGGGGAAGACGGTCGCCTTGTCGCCGAGTCGGAGGTCCCATCGCTTCCAGAGCGGGAGCGGGACCGCCCAGCCGGTGGACTTCCCCGGAGGGAGGCTCCACGAGCCCAGGGAAGATCTTGGTGCCCCCTGCGCATGGCGCTTGATCGATGGCCGATCTATCGAGTGAAGGGTTCCTTGCCCGTTCCTGTCCAGGGCCGTAAGCAGGTACGCTGAGGAGACGCCAGAGGAAACCCCCACCTCGACCACATGGGCGGGGCGGAGTAGGCGGACGAGGGCATACAACTCGAGGGGAGCGTCGATTTCACCGTACGAGTCGCGACCCTCCCGGTCGTGGGCCCGCGCCAAACGGGAGAAGAGGCGCCGTTCCCCCTGAGCCTCGCGGACAGCGCGCAGGGATTCCGAAGGTCCCCGCCCGCTGAGTGTCTCGACCCACCCCACATCGGGGTCCCTTTCGATTTCCATTGAATCAGGGCCGGCTACGTCCGCTCAAGCTCGTTCGCGTGACCCATCCAATCCTGCGCCCGCTCAATCTTCGGGCGGACCGTACGGACGCGCTCGTAGGCCGCGTCGAGCGAAAGCCCCTCGACGCGTCGCAGATACCATGCTCCACCAAGGGGGGACCGCCGGATCCCATGACCGCAAAACACCAGGACCGGCTCGCCCTTCTGCTTGGAGGCGTGCATCGCCCCCGCAAGTCTGTCGAGGTTCTTGGTGTTCGGCCGGTCTGTCGCCTCATCGTAGATCGGAATGTGGGTCGCCGGAGGCATATCGGGGGGAGCTTCGTCAAGGACACAGAACCGGGCGCCCTCGAATCGGAGCGCGTCCTTCCATCCCCCGACGAACACTCCCGGGGCGATCTCCGAGGGACCTTTCGGCTTTGGTTTCGCTATCGCTGTCCTGAGCCTTTTCGAGGGTGGCATTGTCTACCCAGGACCCTCAGCATCCAAGTCCACCTTCTTTCTTGAGCCGCCCGTGGGCGGACGTGTTGTCAGCCACAGGGCCATCGGGCCCACCGGCCAACCAGTGATTGCAATGGCTGTTGAATCTACAGACGCAGGGTGCGAATCCCGGGAATCGCGAACCGAAGAGTCCCTCACTCGCAGAAAGGCTAGCGTCGGTTCGCAGATACGGGGTGCTCGGGGTTCGTGCACTAGCTCTGAGGTGAGCGGCGCAAGTTGCGCGGTACCGTCTCAGAGCTTTCGGAATCTAGCGTAAATAAGGGCAACCGCGGCCAAGATCCCCACGACGTACCACCCGAGGTCCGTGACTCCTGCCCAGAGGAACGGATTATTGGCCTCGTTGACGGGGTCCCATAGCAGCTCCTTCAGGAAGTCGAGGAACACGAAGAGCCCGATTGCTACCAGGTTCCAGGCGACGCGGGATACCCGCTCACCGCTCGGGTTGGTCCGGAACGGTGGGAGTCCCTTGAGCAGAAGGTAGGCACCAAATACGAATCCTGCGCCTATCGAGATGTGTAGCTCGGGGTAAATGATTCCGTTCGAGAGGTAGTCGGTCACGCTGCCCACCAGCCTAGGGTCGCGCCGCTACAATGGCTGAACCGGTCGGTGTTGCTCACTGTTTTGCTCGAGGGTCGCATGTTGCGCGAGGCTGTCGCGAGGATCGGGCGGCTCTTTACAGACATCGGGGTGCGTGAGGGAGCGAACCGCTGCACTGCTGCCCCGTTACGAGCGCTTAGCAGGTGTGATGCAACTCCCGCTGAACCGGGTGCACTTCGGATCAGGTAGGCGAATCAAACACATGTTGCGGGTTTCGCCACGCCGTGCGCGTGGCCACTGCCCCGGTCTCCGCGTTGACCCTTGCCAGGACACCGGCGGCCCGTCCGAAGAACGCCATTTCGAGGGAGTACCAGAAGACTTCGAACCCTCCGGGAACGGGTCGCACCATGCCGAAGTGGTGCGTCTCCCCTAGGAACCAGCTGGAGCGGAGCGCCGGTAGGTAACTCCGAGAGAGCGCCTCCGTGGGGGTGAGTGTGCTCGGCGACCCCGAAGAGGCGAGGGGCAGCGTTACCGATTCGAGAGATACCCGGACGCCGCGGATCAAATGGTACTGTGCGAATTTGAGACTGAGCTCATCAGAGGACTCTGACCGACGGTAAAAGGTGAAGAGCAGCGGGTTGGCTTGGGGAATCACCCGGTCGAAGCCCAACCGATTCTTGGCCACGCCGGCTCGCCAGCGCGCGACAAGCCGCACTACGAAGTAGATCGCCGTGGCGAGGAGGAGCAGGTAGGTGGTAGTCTCCCAGATCCAGACTGCGACCCGCCCCCGCTCGTAGATCATTGTTCCGTACGAGAACACCGTGAACGCCATCGCGCCGAAATTCATGATCCGGTCTGCATCGAAGTGGTACTCCTGCTTTGATAGCGGGGCGAAGATAGGGACCGACCAGTGGTCCATCGCGTCGAGCAGTACATGCGATAGCCCTCCGACCTCCAGGGCGACGAAGAAGTAGGCAAGAGGGCCGTCGCCGAAGGCAGGACCGAACGCCCATGCGAGGGCGTGAGGGACGAGGAACGTGCCGACTGCCGCAATTCCGGTAACGCCAACGATTGAATGGGAGATCCCGCGGTGGCGGAGGAGTGGGAATCGAGTCGATAGGGGGTAGAATAGCACGTCTGCGTCGGGAAGAGCGCCGGCCAGCGCCGACGCTACGACAAACTGGAGTCCCTGCGGGCCGAAGAGACCGAACCCGAACAGGTAGGCGAGCAGGATGTGGCTGAACGGGTCCACGCAGGCACTCTCGGGGGTCGAATGGCTATCTCTCCTTGAAGGCTCGCATTCGGTACTCGTGGCGTCTGTAGCTGGCCCTCCTCCCCCGCTCGGACCTAGGAATCCTCCAAAAGATGGATTATCCTCGTAGGCGCTCAAACCGGTGCTCTGATCGAGAACGCGGCCCGCGCGCAAACAGTGCCTTTCTACGCGCCAAGTTGGTGGGCGACTAGCCACGGGCAGCGGCACCAAGACGAGAGGTCATCGACCGGGGGTGAGGGCGCGTGACGAATGCGTCCAATGCCACTGGCTCCGGTCCGAGGGCCGCCGATTGCGCCTCCTCGCTGTGATCGTGGCGGCGGCGCTCATTGCCAGTGTAGTCACGTTCGTCCTGGTACTCTATCTCGCGCCGAGCCTTCCCGCGAATTCGGGGCCTGGGAAAGGGTCACCCAGCCAGATCGACCTTCTACCATCTCCTGGCACAAAATCGGCCTGCATCGTGGGCACTCCCGGAGTTCCTCGGCCAACCCTTCCGCTCGACAACGGGACGTTTCAGGGCAACACCTACTCGGTGCCAAACGGAACCGTAGGGCATGTGGGCATGTGCTACAGTTCGGAAGACGGGTCGTTGTTCGCCTACGCGAACTGGAGCCACGTGGGCGCACCCGGGGGATGGTTCAGCTATCCCCAAGTCGCCTACGGGGTCAACGACTACCTAGGCGAATACACCACCTACACCAACCAGAGCCCAGCCTGGGAGCTTCCTCAGACTGTCTCAACCGTGGTGAACACGAGCCTCTGGGTCACGGCCTCCTACGACTTCAACGCGCCAAGTCCGGCCGATACCGACGGGTACGACCTATCGTTCGACAATTTCTTCAGCGAAGGACTGCCGCCGACCATTGAGGTGCCCCCGTTCGTCGAGGTCGAGGTATTCCTTGCACACAACATCAGTTACTCGTTCCACTACGCCCATTGGAGCACTGACACGCTTGTGAATGGAACTGTCTCGGTAGAGCCGTGGGACGTCGGTTATTGGTGTCACGGTGTCGACAACGGCTCGAACGGGAACATCAGTTTCGACTTCTCGTATGGAGGCCAATCAACCCGGGGCCTCAAACAAGGAACGATCGGCATGAACCTCAGCGCATTCCTCGCAGAGGTCGAGGCGATGATGCCTTCGACTTCGTGCTGGACCGGCCCGTCGAGCGATTTTTCGCAGTTCTATTTGGGTGAGCAGGACCTCGGATCAGAAGACGGTGCCCTCGCGGGCGAGGACTTCAATTACAACTGGACGGTGGCGAGCTACTGCTTCGACACGTACGTGAAGTCCCCGTCGGTGGCGAACCTGACCTGCTCTTCGCGGGAGGGAGCTATCCCCAGTGTTCTGGACCAAAGGTTGGGCGTTGGTAATCTGCAGACTCTCTGTCTCTTGTCGACGGCCACGCAACCGGCCGCGCGGCCCGCTCCCACGGACGCCACGAGCGATTGATTGGGCTCGGCGACGTCGGTGCTTCCGCAGCAAGAGCCAAAGCACGTCGCTGAGCGAAGTCGTTCCCCTCGGTGCAACGGGCGTTGAGCCATACCCGTTGAGATCAATCGGCACCGAACGGGATTCAGACCGGCTCGGGCGCGGTTGCTCCTACCTCGGCGAGCGGAGCACGGCCAGCTCACGATGGGGCCAACGCCGATACTCGAGAAGGCAGGTAAATCCGAGCTCGGAGAGCGTTCGACGCAGGTTTCCGATGTGCGAAAAGTCGGAGTAAACGAACGTTCCACCGAGAGCCAGCACGCGACGAATCTCCCGAAGAACCGTGGGGCGCTGGCGATACTCCGAATGCCGTTCCTCGACGTGGTGTAACATCAAGATCGCAAACACGCAGTCGAAGGAGTGGTCTTCGAACGGCAGGGTCCTGGCGTCGACCTCGCGCAGTTCGATGGTCGACGGTATCGAGCCGAATCTCCGGGCGAGATAGGTCCGGGCCGCTTCGACCTGGTGAGGGTCGAAGTCTGTCACGACCAACCGTCCCGGGTTGAATCTATCCTGGAGAAGGGCCGAGAGCGCGCCGCGGCCGGCCCCCAGCTCGAGCAGGCGGCTCGAGGAAGGGAGATGGAGGCCCGGCTCGAGGACTCTTAGGGTCCGAGCCGCTCTGTGACCGGTTCCGAAGTTGACGAAGAAGCGGCTGACCGCGTTCATTTCTGCCATCTTTCAATCCTACCCTTGAGGTCCCATTCTTCCTTCAGCACTGCAACGGGGGGGGCACCGGTGATTAAGCATGCTCCAAGAAGCGCGAGGTCACTGGTTGCGTCCTACCCTGACCGTTCAGTGCGTAAGGGTCACCGCCTAGAGAGCTAGCTCTCAGATGACTGGGGTGTACGTCCAATCGACCTGGACGTGCTGAGGACTCGGAAACGAAGGAGGCGTTGGTGTTCCACTCATTACTCGACTCCAGCAGGTGTTCTGAAGGAGAAGAACCTTCTCCGTCAGAGCAGAGCCCATCCATGCCCGTAACTTCCGGCCCTATCAGGGCACAGGCGTTCGAACTGGCCCTTGACGATGCAGTGGTTCGTCACTTCTGGAGTCGTGTCCCTTCTGAGCTCACCATCGATGGGAGTGGCATACGGATTGACTACGGTCCATCGAAGTCGCGAGTCCTCCTGTGGAACAGTCCTAAGCTACAGTTCGCATTGCTAGATTTCCGCGAGTCGATACACAACAGCCCCCCCTGGGTGCGACGCCCAAAGAGATTCGAGTTCCGTTATCGACCCGAGCTAGGACTTTCCGCCTTTCCTATCCCCGAGGAGGCATACCGTGCACTTACCGATGCGGCACGGTCGGCGGGTCTCATCCTGGGTCCTTCCACGGTGGGAGCGGGAATTCCGGCAGGGACCAAGGTGCACCACTTTGCACGAAGGCCGCCCCGCTGGTGGTCTAGGGTCAAGGGCGGGCCGATTAGCTAAAGCCATGAGATCGAATCCGTGAGCATGTCCGGTTCAATGCCCTTGTCCCCATCGAACGACCCCTCGGGAGTGCTCGGACGCATCGAGATGAACACCGCGGCGACGCTCCGCTGGGTGAAGATTCTCGTCGTTGCCGTCGTCCTGCTGATCGTCCTGACGGCGGTTCTTTTCTAGGTGTGGCCGGGGGCCGGCCCGATACGGGCTGAGGGTGCGATAGGTCGCCCGGGGCTGGCTAGCCGCGGGGGGGGTCTGTTCAATGGTCATTGTGCCCTTTCAGGAGTCGGTGGGGCAGTACCGTTGGGCGTTTTAGACGAGCCAATGCAAATTCTGCTGAACTATGTAAACCACGAACCGGGTCGTACCGCGATTACAGGTACATAGTGAGCTTCCAACGGCCTCAAATACGATTGTACAGCTCATCCAGCATGGTCCACATCAAGGACGAAGGCAGCCACTTCGACGTGCCGCTCGACGTAGTTTGGAAATACGTCCAATCCGACATGGATCACGGCGAGGCACATAAGGGCCGCCGCAACTTCTCCAGAAAGCCGATCTCCGAATCGATGGTCGAACTCTCCTGGGAGCAGGAGATGGATGGAAAGTGGGTCAAGACTGCAAACCGTCTGACGTTCCTCCCCCCTCTGGGCTTCGTCGTTGAGCCCCTCGAAGGGCCGCTTGCCGGGTCGAAGTTCGTTAACTACTACACCCCAAAGGGGAACAAGACCGAGGTCACGGTCGTTGGCGAGTGGGTATCGAAATCCATCCCTCCGGCGATGCTCGAGAAGGCCGTCATGGGCAACCTCGAGAAAGTCTTCGCTGAGGACAGCGCGGGCATCAAGCAGTTCGCTTCAAAGAAGTAAGCGAAGACCTCTGCCCCGGCACCCTTTCTCCCCGCCCTCCTACGAGTGCGGGGCGTCCCTCGAGTCCGATCGCGATCTGGGGCCAGGCGGGATATCCCCGGGTTTCGTCTCCTCGAGGAATTCCTTGTCCTCCCACATGTCGTAGGCGATCGCGGTCGCGGCCATCTGTGTGATGATCCCGAAGGCCGCGGTGACATGGAGGAGGAGGATGAGGTTCCAGACCGTCACGCCGGTAAAGACGGGCCAACCCGCCCCGACGTCGAACACGAGGAGCGGCCCCAGAACGACCATCAGGATGGTCATGGAAAAGGTCGCGTAGACGATACGCTTGATCCTCCCGGGGACCGTCGTTCGTCGTAGTGCGTGGTAGTTGTAGTACGCAATCCCAACGATAAGGAACCCGAGGAGAAAGTGGGCGTAGAGGACCCAAGGACGACCTTGGGGCACCATCGCCATAAGGGACTCCAGAAAGACGATCCAGATCGCCCCATAGAGCGCTGCCCACAACCGCACGGTAAGCCCCCTCCGGGAGACATGGACGACGCAGTTCTGAATGCTCGGTCCACTCCGGTTGACCTCTACCGACCACGACGTAGGTCGCTGGTCCGGCCGTGTGCTCCGCCTCTGCTCCAGAACCGGGTCGTCCTGGAACAAAGCGACGCTTTCCGCGCCATAGGCAAACGGTTGGGTTTATCAAACGCCCGACATCTAGCGTGTTCGGCGGTTGACTTGACCGAGAAGCTCTCGAAGCGTGCCGCGCAAATCGATTCGGCGCTGAAGGCCGACGTCGAGAGACCCTGGTGTGTCCACCGGATCTACGAGGAGCTCTTCCAGACCCCCGATGCGACCTCCCGCGACGACCTGCTCGTCGCTACCCAGCGCGCGGCAGAGGAGCTGGTCGTTGCAGGGTCGGCCCGGAAAGAGTCCATCTCAGCGTTCAGCATCGGTGTCCATTGCGAAGACACGCTCTACTGGTCCGTAGAAACGGACAAGCGGAAGCTAGCTGACTTCGGACCGGAATACGAGTGGCCCACTGTGCTTCAGCGGCTCGGCTCGCACATCCAATGCCGCGGACTATAGGCTTCCTTGTGATCAGATCTCGGACCATCGGAGAGTCCTGACGATTCGTCTGCGCTCCCGCCGATCTCCTACCCCGGATTCGTTTCGCGAGCGCCCCGCAGCCCGGGTCTTGCACGCTACGGTAGAGTGACAACCCCGAGGGTCGCCGGCGAAACCGTTCCACGGGTTGGTCGATGCGGACCGAGCTAAGGGTCGGAGTACTGAAGTGGATGTGACCGGCGACGATTCTAACCCCTTCTCCAAGGAACTCCGAGACGAATCGGTACGCCGAGTACCCCCCCTCGTGTTCGGTAGGTGATTGTGACGGGTTCGTCCGATAGCGTCTCTGCCAGATCTTCGGCTAAGGGAATCCTATTTGAGGCGGATTCCAATCCGGAATCATGTCGGATTCGGGCATCGGCCGCCTGCCGCTCGGCGTTGCCATCATCGCGATCCTTGTCGGAATCTTCGGGTTCTTCATTCTTCTCGGCGGTCTGCTGCTACTAATCTCGGCCGCCGGGTACGCGGTCGCGAGCGTCGGGGTGAGCGGAGTGTTCGGCACGACCGGAACAATAGCCGGTATCATCGTCGCGATCATCGGACTCGTGGTTCTTGGAGTGGCGGTCGGCCTGTGGAACCAAGAGCTCTGGGCGCTGGTTCTCGCAATCCTGGTGCTCCTCTTCTACGGGGCTGTTGAGTTCTTCGCCTCGGCCTGGCTGGGCCTTCTCATAGTCGTGCTACTGGTCGTGTATATGGTCGCAGTCGCGAAGCATTTTGACTGAACCGAGAAGTGCGGTCGCCGCGGAGGCTCGGTCCGCCGTCGAGCCCGGCAGGTGCGAGCTTTCGCGGGCCCTCTCCACCAGCCGCTGGGTGGACTAGAGATTCAATCGTCATTGAACCTACGGTTTGCCTATCCATCGCAAGACCTGAGTTCTGTCCGCGGCACGTGAAATACCCCGTCCCGATTCGAAGGCCGGAGTAGTGGCGCCGAGATGTCAGAATCCGGTCCTTCGCAATTCTACGAGCTTGCTGAGTACTACGACGCGATCAACGACTGGAAGGACTACCAGAGTGAGTCCAAACGTGTCGAGAGTATCGCGCGGCGCTTCGGCCCCAGAGGGAGAACGGCATGGCTGGATGTGGCGTGCGGGACGGGGCGTCATCTCGAGTTCCTGCGCCATCGACATGCCACTATGGGGGTTGATTCCAGCCGAAGAATGCTTCGAATCGCCCGGCACCGCTTGCCGGGGGTTCGACTCGTGCTTGCGGACATGCGTACGTTCAGCCTGGATGAACGATTTGACATCGTGAGTTGCCTCTTCAGCGCTATCGGCCACCTGAAGACGAAAGAGGAATTGCGAAGGACGTTCCTCAACTTCGCGCGACACTTGAACCCCGGAGGGGTCGCCATTGTAGAACCATGGATAGAGCTCTCGTCCTTCCGCTCGGGTATGCTTCACTTTCGAGCCCACTCGAGTCCCGAGCTGACGGTCCTCCGTCTAGCCTACTCAACACGTGAGAGGCGGCGCTCGAAGATCCACTATCACTTCCTCATCGGGAGGCCCAATCTCGGAATACGGCACCACGAAGTGATTGATGTGGGTCTCATGCTCTCGCGCAAGGAGCTCATCCAGCTCATGCGAAGCGCCGGACTGAGGCCCCGTTTCCTGGCCCGCGGTCTCACGCCCGGCCGCGGGTTGCTCGTGGGCGTCAAGCCTGTAGATGGGTAGAGCATTGGCGTCCGAGAAGGGAATCCGGCAGTCCGGTGGGCACCTCGCCCACCTCGGTGCAATCTTCCTTGTGTGCTCGTGCTGATGGTTACAAAACGGGCCCCCCTTTGCGATGCAACAGCAATCGAACCCGCTAGGGGCTGCTTCGAGTCGAGGGCCGGTCGAACCCCCGGAGCGCGTCCTCGGTGGAGAGGCCGCTGATGCGGGCCTCCAAGGACACGCCCGCCCCTGGCTTTCAGGTTACGGACTCGGAGGCCTTGCCGTTCGGGGTTGCCAGGATGGCAATCATCTTGTGAGACTCCCTCCCGGCCCGCCGCGAGGTCCCAGCGCCCATCGGCAATCGGAAGCCAGTGTGAGCGACCGTCTCCGGTTCGACGCTCCGGTTGATCGTCACCTCGTTGACGATGATCAGCATCTCGAGGCCCATCACGAGGTTGCACACGATGCGCTGGGCGGCGACGGCAACCTTACGGTCGAGCACGCGGCGTCCGATAAGCTGGCCAAGGTTGGCGTCGTGCGGGAGAACCTCTGCAATCTCGTTGAGGTTCGCGTTAGCCTCGACCACCGAGAGCCGGCCAAAGGCCGTCATGGATCGAGTCAGAAGCAGTTCAAGCCGCTCGACCCGATCAACAATCGCGACCAGCACCGGTCGCGGCATGCGCTGGAGACCCGGCAGGTGGTGCACCAGCTCGTTCCCGATCTCGTGGATCAGGTCGCCCGTTACTTCGAGGACCTTTGCCACCAGCCGGTCCCCAATCTGATAGTGGTGACTCTCGACGTCGATGCTGCGCGCGATCCGGGGACTGTCGGAGGAGAGCAGGAGTTGCCGCACCATCAACAGGTACAGCCGGTCGATCTCCTCTTCGATGGTCTCTAGGCGCGGTAGTTCCTCCGCTCCGCTTCCGTCCAAGGTCGCGTGACAGATCTGCAGTTCGCTCCGTAGCAGCTGGACCGTTCGATGGAGAAGGCGGGGGAGTTCGAACTTACGCGGGTCGACGAAGTTCTGAACCTCCACGACCGCCGGAGTGTCCACCACGACGGACATCCCGAGGGACCGGTCGACCACTCGATGAAGCTCCCGCCGCTGGGCGAGTGTCAGGCCGCGACGCGCGGTGATGATGACCTGGTCTTGGCCGGTGATGTAGCTTCCGACGAGCAGGCGGCCCAGCAGGTTCGGTGGGGCGCCCGTCATGTCGATGCGGAGCACCTTTTGCGGTCGCCCGTCTGGAATTCCCGGCTCAAGGCGCCCCTCCCCGAGTTCGTGAGCGGCGAACGCTACGGCTCGCGGGAGGGGCGGGTCGGCAGATGGGCGACGGAATGACGCAGCCATCTCCGACCTCAGGCGGGTCCCTTTGTTCCTCTGGCCGATCGTCCTACGGAGCGTACGCCAGGTGGGCCGGCATCGTGGTGTTCAGGTACAACAGCGCCGCGAGACCGGCGAGCGCCATCACTGCCACGAAGACGAGCACCGTGACGGTGAGGTACGCCGGCAGGTGGAATCCGGGGCGGACCTCCGCGGGCGTGTCCGTGGCGTTCGGGGAGGTTACGGGCGCGATTGGCTGGACCGCACGGTTCGCGGACTGGAACGAGGGCGTTCGGCGACGGAGCGCCCACGGGGAGCGGGCAGCGAACGTGCTGCTGTTGGGGTGGAAGACGTAGTGATCCGCGACGAGGGTTGCCGGGAACGCGAGGATCCCCGCGAGCCCGAACGCGCCATAGAGCAGGAATGTCTCGAACGGGTCCTTCGTCATGCCCAGTACGTAGCCGTTCCATCCGTACGAGATGGTAACGCCACCGGCGACGAGGGCGAAGATGCCCGCGTACTGGAGCTTCGAGGAGGTCGCCATCGAGACCGCGAGCACCACGAGCGTGACGCCGAAGAGGAGAAAGACGTCCGTGAAGAAGATGTTGTAGCTCCCGGGCAGGGGCCACGCGACCTCCCCCCAGAGCGCAAGGATGGTGGCCACGCCACCGAGGCTGCCGAGCGGGATCGCGGCGCCCTTGAGCGCGGCCTTCACGCCCGCCAGGTCGTTGCGGCGCATTGCCAGAAGGCTGGCCACGCCCACGTAGCCGACCACAACGGCCGCGAACAGCAGCAGGACCTGCTGGAACGCTAGGAAGTCGACGAACGCCATGGTTACCACTTCCCCGGTGCCTTGCGGTCCTCGGTCTGCGAGCGCCGCTCTTCGCTCTTTCCGTGCCGGAGCCGGTCCGGAACACGAGTCTTTCGTCTCCACTCAGCGCGGTCGAACAGTCGGACGCCATTTCCTAGTCGCATTGCCCGCCTCAAGGGGGGTAAGAGGGTTGGAGAGTGATGCCCCCCCGGTAACGGCCGTAAGGAGAGTAAGGAGACCCGCACGGGCGCTCTCTCGGCCGGGGACCGGTCGCCTAGCCCGTTAATGACCCTGCAACGATGCGGTCGTTATGCCCACGGCTCGGAAGGAAAAGTCAGAGAATCCTCCCGCACCGGGATTCACCCGTCGCGTGCAACGGACGGGGTCCTCGTCCCTCTCCATCACCCTCCCCAAGGCCTGGACGGATTCGATGAACCTCGAAACCGGCGATACGCTCCGATTCCGGGACCTCGGCGGCGGCCGCCTCGAGATCAGTCCCGCGAACGCGGAGAACCCGGCCGACCGCCGCCAGAAGCTCCTTCGCATCGACGCGAGCGATGCCCCGCCGAAGCTCCTGGCCCGGCTCCTGATTGGAGCGTACATCACCGGTCAGGACCAGATCGTGGTGAGCTCCCGCACGGGCCTCACCCCCGAGCAGCGACAGGAGGTCCGACGTACGGTCGCCCATGTCCTCGGGATGACCGTGGTCGAGGAGGAATCGGGAGGGGTGGAGATCCAGAACTTCGTCGACCCAGGCAAGTACCCCTTCCACCGGCTCATGGGCCAGGTCGTGCGAATGCTGCGAACCGAACTCGAGGCCTGCCGGTCCGCTTTGCTGGGCAGCAATCGTTCCGCCCTCCAGCAGCTGGGGCCGATGGAGGACGAGATCGATCGGTTCTACCTACTGATGGTCCGGCAATTGCTCCTCTCCTCGGACGATTTTCAGGTCGCCCGAGACATCGGGGTAGAGAGCCACCACTACCAGATCGGCTACCGCCTCCTGGCCAAGGTCCTCGAGGTCACCGGAGACCTCGTGGCAGGGGCTGGCCGGGAGATCGGCGACAACCTTCCGGGGCTTCAGAAGATGCCGAAGCCGGCCCTCAAGGACCTGATCGCCCTCATCGGCCGTGTCGACACCCTCCTCGAGCGAACGATGGATGCGTTCACCGGGCTCTCGGTAATGGACGCGAATGCGAACTTGAACGAGATCGACGAGTCGCTCCCCGCCGACTACAAGCTGGGGGACGCCCTCGCCCGCCACATCTCCGACCGCAGGCTCGCGGTGGCCGCCCAGCGGGTCGTCTCGAACCTGCTGATGGCGATGGAAATGCTCGTGATCGTGAACGAGGTCACGATCAATCGGAGCGTCGAACCGGAAACCGTCGCGAAGACTGACCGCCAGGTTGCGATGCACTCCCGCGGAGCAACGAACCGTCGCTCGTAGGGCCCGGCCGTCCCACCGGAAGTCTACCTGTGACAAAGGGGCAGGCTTCGTCGCGCTGGGGTAGTCCTCTCCGGACGCGTAGAGATCCTGTCCGCTCCAATCGGGGTCAAGGCGCCGCATACCCGAACTTAGATACGGTCCGCTCTTCGATGGGCCAAGAGGATCGAGTCCGATTGTTGCCATCTGGAAGCGGTTCCGGCCTATTGCTGCCGGCATGTCCGAACTGTTCCAAGAGGATGTCTTCGGGGTTCATGGCGTTCCGGGGACGTGCAAACTGGGTCGAAGAGTTGGGGTGGTTCGACGCGGCTTGGTTCAAGGGTGACACCATCGTCGGAGTGGCCGACACGATGCTCTCGGTGCCGCACCTTCGAGCGTGGCGATGCCTCGACTGCGGAATGGTTCTCCTCGATGTCGGTAGTGGAGTCATCTACTCCCCTCTACCGGGCGAGCCGGCGAAACCCCGTTGATTCTCAGGCCCGTACCGTTGGGTCGGTCTTGGATTCTTGAGGCAGGCAGGTTGCCGACCGCTCCCACCGCAGGTCGTAGCGATCAGACCCTTCTCTAACGGCCGGCCGTTGCGTCCGAGACGAGGTGCCTCATGGAGGCACAGGGTGCCCGAGGCCGCGCCAATCGAGCGACCGGTACCGGGGCCGACAGCTCTGCGGAGTGACGGGTTTGAGATCGCGCGCCCGGCCCACGGACGACCAACGGACGTGGTGCCTCAGCGACCTGTCGGATGTCGCCGAAGAATGACGAGCGAGCCCACTGCCCCGGCCAGGAACAGGCCACCGAGGCCCCCCCAGAACCAGAGCGGGGCAGACGCCAACGAGGACCCGCCCGATGACGAGGAGCTCGGCTCGATAACCGTGAGCACCAGGGAAGCGTGCGCGACCCCTCCTAGGGAGTCGTTCACGTAGACGGAGACAGTATACGGCCCGGCCTGGCCGTATCTCTCCACGGGGGCCGGGGCGACGCTGGAGTTGCCGTCGCCGAAACTCCACGCATACTGGTACGGCCCGACCCCTCCCGACACCCCTGCGAGGAACCCCTCCAGGGTGGACGTGTTCGGATCCGAGGTCTGCGGAACGACCGAGACGCTCAGGGCAGGACGGATGAGGACGACCAACGAGACGTTGGCCGTTCCACCCAGCGAGTCCGTGACGGTGACCGTGGCCGAGTAGGACCCGGCCGTCGAGTAGGTGTGCGAGGGGGCGGCTCCCGACCCCGAGGTCCCGTCTCCGAACTCCCACGAGTACGCTGTCGGAGGCACCCCGCGGGAGGTGAGGTTGGTTGCGAAGTTGATGGCGATACCGACCTCGCCAACCGACGGGAGGGCGGTCGCCGTGACCATCGGACCGGACTCGAGCTCGACCCCGGGCGCGCTCGCGTTCGCCGGCATCCCCACCGCATCGGTCAGATTGACGGTCGCGGTGAAGGTTCCTTCGGCCAGATAGCTGTGGACAAACGTGAACGATGGTCCGGCCCCCAAGACCCACGCTTCGGCTCCGTCCCCGAAGCCGACCAGAAGCGCGAACGGCGCTGCGCCGCCGCTCACGATGGCAGTGAAGTTGACCGGCTGGGAGGTCTCCGAAGCGTTCGCGGCAGGGGCGAGCGACACGGAGGGGGGCGTCCCCCAGGCCCATGTGTCGTTCTCGTATGGGCCGGAGGTGCTCCCTCCGACGAGGAGTAGAGCGCTGCCAGGAGGGGCCGGCGCCAAGCCGGCATCCGCGCGGGCGAAGGGAGCGGTCCCTGTCGCGAGGGAGGTCCAGTGTCCACCCGAAAAGCTCCAGGTATCGGCGTCGAACGCGAGCGAGGAATCGATCCCCCCGAAGAGCAGCAGCCGCATCCCGACGGGATCGTAGGCCATCGCCGCATCCGTCCGGCCGACCGGCGCGGGGGTCGGCTGGATCTCCCACCATTGGCCGCTCACAAATTCCCAAGTTTGGTTGCTGATGCCGAAGCAAAACACCCCGGCGCACCCACCAAACAGTACCAGGTAGTCGTCGGCAGGGTCGAAGGCCATCGCGGAGAACCCGACCCCGGGGCCGCCAAGGGAAGGGTAGAGCGGCACCCACCCCGACCATCCTTGCCACACCCAGGTGTCGTTGTAGCAGTTATCCGAGAAGTCCGCCGCGACGCACCCGCCGTACAGGACCGAGCCGTTCTCCTCAGGGTCCGGGTCGAACGCCATGCTCGCTCCGAACCGCGGCGACGGGCCCCCCCCACGTAGGTGACGTTCGTCCAGGCGCCTCCCGAGAACAGCCAAGTATCGTTGAGCGGGGTCCCCCCCACCCCATCTCCGCCGAACAGAAGGACGCCTCCCATATTGGGGTCGAAATCCATGCTCGCGTAGTCGCGGGCCGGGGGAGATCCCGATGCCGGGGTGAGGTTGGACCACGACCCGTTTGCGAACGCCCAAGTCTGATTGCTCGGGCATTGAGGGCCGAGGCACCCGCCGAACAGGAGGGTCACGTTGGCGATCGGATCGTAGGCCAAGCTCTCGGCATACACGTCCGGGAGCCGTGCGCCCTGAAGGTCGGACGTGAGGTTCATCCAGGTGGGAGAAGCGAAGGAGGGATGCGGGGAACTGGCCCGGGCCAACGATGGGGGAACCAGTGTTGACGGCGTGGCGGAGGCGGCTTTCCCCCCGGTGACGACGTGGACCGACGGTGCGGGGAGCGATGCCATCGCGAGGCCCGCAGCGAGCAGGACCCCCACCACAAGGACGACACCCGATACGAGCGCGAAAGGGCCGAGGGATCCGCGGGAGGAGCGCTCGCTACTCGAACGGGTTCGGGTGGTCATGTTTCAGAACCGTTCTCCGAGCGCGACGACCCGGCGGAAGGGGCAGAGTCAGGGGATTGGACTGTCCCGGAGGGAGATTCTGAGCGGGACTCTCCCTTTGGAGGGCGCCGGCGGGTGAGGACCGCGACGACTCCCAGGAGGAGCGCGACGGCCGCCGCCGTGATCGCGAGGTAGAGCGCGTAGATCGAGTCGCTGGTCGGAGAGCTGCCGGAGCTCGACCGGGTCGCCCCACCGCTCGGTAGCGGCGGGATCGAAGCGCCGATCTCCGCCAGGTCCAAGGTAACGACGGGGGCCGAAGAGTTGCCGGTGGTGCTCAGAGAGACCCACTAGGATCCCGCTGCCGTACTGGACCAGAGAGTAGTCCGCCACTCCGGTCTCCGTAAGATTGGTGAAGGGGGTGAACGTCCCCGCGCTCTCGGCCCAGCCTTCCACACCTTGGGTGGTCCGGACAAAGGCGTAGACGCTGGAAGCGCCCGCGATCCCCTCGGCCTCCGCCACGTCCTGGCCCAGAGCCAGCGTTCCCGTAACGTGGGTCGTCGCTAGGTCGTAGAGGACGAGAAGCGAGCCGTTTGTGCCCCGGTACAGGAGAATGGCGGTAGAGGCAGACCCTTGGACGAACTCCGCCGATACGAGGTCGTCACCGGTCGGGGCCGAGTAGGAGAACTCAGTCGCCGCTCCCGTCGACAGGGTCACCGTCGAGTAGTTCCCGTCGACCCCCCGGACGATTGCTGTCCCCAGAGATCCGCGCAGGCCCGTGATCTCCGCAAGCCCCGTGACGCTGGAGTTCGCGATCTGCGCGCCCGTAATCAAGTTGAACTCGAGAAGCCGCTCCGCGGAGGTAGTCCCCAACAGGAACGTCGGGCTCACGAGCGCCGCTACGACCGGGGCCCGCGCAGAGGAGGCATCAGCGAGGTACGACTGAGCGAGTCCGCTCGTCGTGTATGTGTGGATCGGGCCCCACGTATGATTGCCCGGAAAGTACCGGGCCCCCTGCAGCTCGAGTACCGGTGAGGTCGGCCGGAGTGGAGACCGTCTCCTCCGCGGTGGGCAAGGCGTCCCACAGAACGTAGAGGCTGCCGTCCGACAACGCCGTGGCCTTCGGGGACGAGACCAGGAATCCGGGATCGGCCGGGGTCGGTAGGCTGGCGAGGGCATTGGAGCTCGACGTCAGGCCGATCCCTGAGAACCCGAGCCCCTCCTGCACGGGCAGGCCCACGTTGTCGTCCGTGTAGAACAGGTAGGTCCCGTTCGGTCCGGGGGCCGCAGTTACCGAAGTGAAAGGGTAGATGTCGGAGATGGCTGCGCCGGTCGAATTGGCTCGCCCCCAGACGTTGCGGTCGTACCCCGACGTAGCATAGTACCTGGAGTGGAAGACCCACGTACTGTTGGTCCCGTTGTCGTACGCGGGTAGGTTCGCGCCGCTAGGGCCCTCGGAAGCGGCGTGGACGGCGGGAGGCGGGTTAGTCCAGTTGTAGATCGTCCCGCTGGCAAGGTTCCACTGGTCGGACCACCAGAGGGCCGTGGCCTGGACGAAGATCGTTCCGTTGATCCAGCCGGCCGAGATGTACAGACCCGTGTTCGTGCCGAACTGCAGAGCCACCGAGATCGATCCTCCGATCGCGATCGAGGCGATCCCGATCCCGAAAGAGACTGCCACGGACAAGGGGAGGGTGAAGCTTCCGACGAACTGCTGGATCTTGATCTGGATCCCCTGGATGAACTCATCGAAACCGGGGGTCGTAGGGGCGAGCATCGCCCCCAGCGTGACGGACGGGTCGACCTCCACATCGAGGGTGAACCCGACCTTGATTCCCAGGATATCGAACCCGTAGATCGGGACCGAGGCACCGAACTTGCCGGTAACAGTGATCGCGGCAACGGCCGACTGCCACTTGATGCCGGTGATCTGGCCGCTCACGATGCCGAGCGTGAACGTCCCTTTCAGCGAAACTGCGGCAGAAATGCCGATCTTCGCGATCCCGAGATTGATAGAAGGAGGCGTGAGGGAAAGGGACCCGCTGAGCGTGAGGTTGCCGCTCGAAGTCGCGGTCAGCGACACCTTGATTGCCGGGATGAGCGATACGTTCCCGCTGACGAACGGGAGCTTGATATTGAACCCCAAGGCCTGGTCGAGCGACCACGAGAAGGCTTCGGTGATCGAATAGCTCTCGTTGTAGGGGCCGGCACCCTTCGGGGTGATCGTCTGGGTAACCTGGGGGAATTCGATGACGCTCACGAGCCAGTCCGGGGTCTCGACGACATTGACATTGTAGGTCGCGTTCAGAGTCCAGTTTCCCTCGAACGTAGCGGTCGCCCGCAGAACCTGTGCGCCAACGGGGACCGTGTTCATGTCCACCGTGCCGTCCCACCATTGCCCGGCGCCGGAGCGCTGGGTGAACCCAATCTCTACGCCCCCCAGAGTGGCCGTGAGGCTCGTCGCCGGAAGGCCTGCGACCTTGGCGAGTATCCCGAACGTGTTCGGGAACGGGATCCCCGAGTAGAAGTAGCCCGAGTGCTGAGAGTAGATGGCCATCGTTTCGGGCGGGCTGACGGTGAAGGTCCAGTTGGAGGTCGCATAATCCGAGGTGTTCCCGGTATCAACGACGTCGACGGTCAATCGGTAGAGATTGTAGCTGGTGGGAAGGGGCTGGCACTTGACCTGGGCCACACCGTCGTACGGAAGGAGGGAGATGTTGCCGAGCGTGAGGTTCAGGCAGCCGGTGCCGACCAGGGTGTTCGAGTTCTTCAGGCCCTTCATCGAGAACTGGTACGACAGGTCTCCGGTTCCGCCGAAGCCGGTAACTGTGAACGGAACCGAGAACGTGAGGCTCCCGCTCGTGTCGATGTTCGTCGGGCCCGTCAGTCGAGCGTGGACGACCTCGTAGAACCGCCAGGTTTCGTTCAGACCCCCGTCGGTCCCATTGTAACCGCCGAAGATCTCGAAGTAGCCGTCCGTGTAGTCGCTCGCGTACCCCATCTGCTCGCGGGCGGAGGGGGCGCCAGAATCGGTCGCATTGTTCCAGACGAAGCCGCTGCCGGGGGGATTCGCGTAGGTCCAGGTGTCGTTTAGGAAGCCATAGAAACCGCCGCACGAGGCCGTGGTCTGGATGCTAGGTCCCAGCCCTCCGTAGAGCACGAACCGGTTGTTCTTGGGGCTCCAGCCGAGGGCGGCATTCACTCGCCCACAGGGGGGGTACGTTGCGTTCGCCAGCACGGAGGCCCCGGTGTGGACGTCAATGCACACGGGCTCACCCAGGTACTGCCACTTGCCGTCAAAAAACCACCAAGCTACGGTGGACTGGCCGCAGTTAGGATCGATGATCACAACCCCGTTGTGCTCGCCCCCGAAGAGGAGGATCCATCCGGAAGGAGAATCGGTGATGGCGGCGCCAGCCCGCGATACGGGGGCGGGCGACAGGGACGCGGTGATGTTGTGCCAACTCCCGTTGAACGTCCAGGTGTCTCCCAACGTGGTTCCACTGGCAAGCGACCCGCCGAACAGGAGCACGTCATTGTCGTAGGAATCCCAGACCATGCTCGATTCGAAGCGCGCCGACGGGGCCGGTCCCGCCGTCGGAGTGATGTTCGTCCACGCGCCACCCGAGTAGAGCCAGGTATCGTTGTACGGGACGTAGGTGATGTTGGGGGAGTAGGTGTAGCCCCCAAAGAGCAGCAGCGCGTTGTCGGGGCCGTAGTTGGCCAGCATCGCGCCGGCCCGCGGCGAAGGACAGGTCGTTGGCGCGCAGCTCTTGTTCGATATCGTCTCGGTCCAGCGGTTGTTGACGAACGACCACGTATCCTGGTAGAACGACCAGGGGGCGATCCCGACCTCTCCGTAGCCTCCGAAGAGGATCACATCATGGCCGGCTGGATAGTACGTCATTGCCGGAAGGAACCGAACCGGTGGGTTACTGGAGCCCGCGGGGGGCGTCAGGTTGGTCCAGGACGACACGGGATCTCCCCCCTCGGGCGCGACCGCCCCTGCAGGACGAGCGGCCAAGGGAAGACACCCCGGGGTCGCACCGAGCAGGCAGAGCGACTCCCGGTTGATTGGCGCCGACGCGTTCGCGACGGGCGGGAGGGTCTGGAGCTCGGGGGAGGCGGTCGTAGGAGGGGCTGGAGCGATCGTCGGTGTAGCGCCGAGAGATTCCCACGTGGCCGTGGGGACCCCCGATAGGACGGTGAGCAGGACCAGAAGGACCGGTAGCCAGACCCAGCGGGCTTTCGAGTACGGACCGCGGCTTCTCGAGATTGAGCTGGTCCTTCGGGATCGATTGCCCGATTCTGAAGGTCGACCGCTACCGGTTTCGGTGAGAAGAGGATTCATTCCTATTCCTAGGCGTTCGCATCGGTTCCCGACTGTCGAACCCACTCCCCCGCGTGCGCCGCCTTTCAGCCATGGAGGATTATAAGTGGTAGGGGACCCCCGGTGCGGACTCGACCTACGTTGGAGAGAATTCTCGCATCTCGTGCCGGACTCTGGCTCTGCGGCACTCAGCTGATATGTACCCGCAAACTCGATGGTTGGAGGGGCCGATCGCGGTACTCGCTCGACCAATCCTCTCGCCACGACTAAGAATAGGCCTGAAATGTGCATCTGGCCGTTCTGATCGTGCTCGGACCGTTGTCTACGTGGGGGGCTGTCTAAGCTCCCCCCATTCGGGTCAAGGCTGTGTGCTCAATCTTCCTTGAACACCCGTGCGCTGGCTAGCAACCGGCTGGGTGCCCTAAGCAGAGGCACTCGGATCAGGCTGTGAGGTGGGACCGCGGAATCAGCTACGAGCAGAGGCTCGCCTCAGGATGATTCGCACGTCGTGAGGCCGGGAGCGCGAGGGATTTCCCCCGGTCTTGTTTCCTGGAGGAATTCTTTCTCTTCCCACATGTCGTAAGCGATGGCCGTCGCAGCCATTTGGGTGATGATTCCGAAAGCGGTCAGCACGTGGATCAGAAGAATGAGATTCCAGACGGTAACTCCGGTGATAACCGGCCAGCTGGCGCCCACGTTAAACAGGAGGAGAGGGCCGAGCACCGCCATCATCACTGCCATGGAAAAGGTAGCCGAAACGATGCGCTTGACCCGAACCGGGACCGTGGTCTGTCGCAGTGCGTGATAGTTGTAGTAAGTGATCCCGACAATCAGGAAACCCAGGACGAAGTGGGCATACAGGACCCAAGGCCTCCCTTGAGGAACCATCGAGAGTAGGAACTCTAAGAGGACAATCCAGACTGCTCCATAGAGTGCTGTCCACAGCCGCATCGATCGCGCCCGATCGCCGGAACCGATGAAGGGAAGGTCAATCCTCCGTGCAGTTCGCTTTACTCACAACCCCCGCAATGCGCCAAGGGGTGCCTTCTCAAACGGCACTCCCGGACATCGTCAGGTTACGCGGGTCGCACCTAGAGCCAAAGGAACGTGGATTGGCTCGTGGGACCTCCACGACGGGCATGGGCAGGCGTCTCGCTTGGACGAGCGGGCTGTTCTGCAGGCCTAGGGTGATTGCCGGCGAAGATAGGAGAGAACGAATGTCATGTTGACGCTCGGGCAATCAACTCGGCAAGGTTTCGAGCCACTCGCCGAGTTAGGGGACGGCGGGTGGCGAGAAGGTTGTACCAAAGGACCCCGTGGACGATGTCGATTACAAGCTCTATGTCAATGGTCCGCCGCAAGTCCCCTCGTGAACACGCACGTTCTAACACTGCCCGCAGGGCTGCCCTACGAGGTTCGAGCAGCTCGCGAAGAAGCCGCTTGTGAAAATCAGGGTCGAACTGGGCCTCGGCCATGAGGCCCTGAAGGAGCGCTGGCACCTGAGGAACGTCGAGCGGAAAGTCGAACCCCGCGCCTATGAAATGCTCAAGATCGCGCCGAAGGGAACCCAAGTCCCGGTCTTGGACCTTCTCGAGAGCCAGTTCTCGAACGACCTCTGACATGAGGCTCGCCCGCGAGTCCCACCATCGGTAGATCGTCTGCTTACCGACCCGGGCACGGCTGGCAATCCTTTCCAGAGTCACCTTTCCGTATCCCATCTCCCCCACCAGGAACAGGGCGGCCGAGAGAATCGCCGCTCGGCTGGCCTCGCTCCTGGGACGACCCCGTCTTCTCCGGGGTCCTTGTCCGAGTTGGTCATAGGAGCCCTTCACCATTTTCGAGACGTTACGGTCCATAAAGACGAAATACTTCCTGACGATGAAAAAGGCTTGCATGAAACATTCGATCGCTCTCGTTACCGGCACCACCTCCGGGCTCGGTTATGCGGCAGCCAGTATGCTCGCCGCCGGGGGCTGCCGCCAGGTCATCGTCACGGGCCGCACCCTGGCCCGGGTCCAGGAAACGGCCTCTCAGCTCGCAGCTGAAACAAACAAACAGGTCTTCACGCCGCTGGAGCTGGATCTGGGTTCGCCGACAAGCGTTCAGTCCGCTCTAGCTGAGCTGGTCAAGCTAGGTCGACCAATCGATTTTCTTCTGCTCAATGCGGGGATGCTCGGCGGCAAGGAGCGTGTGGTCACCGTGAAGGGAATTGAGGCGGCTCAGGCCCCACTGATCGGCCATCATCAACTGACCGTGGGGTTGCTCCGCGCCAACCTGCTTAGCCCCAGCGCGAGGATTGTTATCGCTGGCTCGGAAGCTGCCCGAGGGGACGTGCCTATGTTCAGCTACACCGACGTGGCGGCCCTCGCGGCCACTCATCACCAGGGTGACCGAATTGCCGCCGTGGAAGCCCTGTTGCGCGGCGGGCCGAACGTGAAGTACCGGCCCAACCTGGCGTTCGCCGACGCGAAGCTCATCGTCGCTTGGTGGGCCGCTGCACTGGCGCGTCGCCTACCCTCCGGCATGGCTGTATTCGCCGTCTCGCCCGGTGCCGCGCCCGACACCCAGGCGGTGCGGAACGCTGGGGGGGCCACGAAGTGGCTGTTGATCCCGCTGTCAAAGCACATCCCCGGCATGTCTCATACGCCGGAGACCGCGGCTCGTCGCTACCTCCAGGCATCGGAGTTCGGAACCGACGTCTCGGGCCAATTCTTCGCCTCAGCGCCGAAGAAGCTCACCGGCCCAATCGAAGCGATGCGCCACCCGCACTTTCACGATCGCGCCAACCAGGAAGCCGCGTGGCAGGCCGTCGTCAAGGTCTCCGGCGTCGACTTCTCCTCCGCAGCACCCTCGAACGCTTTGGCCTGAGCGAGCACCCGGTCGCGCTGAATTGAACGTGGTGACCCGAATGAGCCGGCGGGTCCTGGGTCGCCGTTCCCGCGCTTCAATCTCGTCGAAGCTGCGCGGTCGTCCGGATTGCCTAAATGTATTTTGAATCATTGAACGAGTTCAGGGCACGGGGAGGAAGAGTCTCCGCCTGTCCTCCCTGCCTGAACCCTTCTAGCTAGGCTCCGAAAGGGGCCTGATCTGTGGATCTGGCAGACCTGGTGAGCCTTGGACCGTTGTCTACGTGGGGGTTTGTCTCTTATGGTCCTTCCGCCCGTTCGCCGCTCCTCACATGATTCCTCCAGGTGTGTTGTTGTCGGCTTCGCACTCTCTTATCCGCGCCTTGCGCGCACGATGAAGTTCGCGACCGCCGACTCCTGACCAACTTCTCCCAATCTAACAACCGCAGCCGTCTCACGACTCTGCAGAAAACCCCACGGGACTCGGTCGGTCGGGAGTGTAAGGGGTCCCTCGCTTGAGGACCGCGTAGACGATCTTCAACAACTTGTGCGCCCCAGCGACGTTCCCCTTCTGCTTACCCCGTCGCCGAGAGACACGTTTAGCCACCTTGGCCACGTCACTTCTCTTCTCTTTGCCGCGATGGACCCAGGACGCCTCGACCAAGAGCCACCTCACCGTCTGATTCGAGTCCTTTTTCAAATGCCCCTGGTAGGAGGTCTCTCCGGACTGATGATTCGTCGGCACCAGTCCCGCATACGAGCACAGCTTCTCGATGTTCGGGAACCGGTCGATGGGGCACAGCTCGGCCACCAACGCCACCGCCGTCACCTCGCCGATGCCGGGAATCGATTCGAGCAGTTGCGCCTCCTTCGACGTGAGGAATGCTTCGTGGACGGCTCGGTCCAGGTCGAGGCAGGTGGTGTCGATGTCGTGGATACGTCGAGGCCTCGATCGACCTCGGGGAGATGCAACTCGCGCAGCTTCTCCCGCTTGCGCTTCAACCCTAGGATCCCGCTCTCGTAGGGGAGACCACGTCGCAGGAGGACCGAGTAGACATGATTCTTGATGTCGTTCTCCTGGCGCATGTAGAAAATCCGGTCGCGAACGATCTGGCGGAGGTCGCGGGTGGCCGGGTCGGGAGCGTAGGCCATCGGAACCGCACCGAGGCGCAGGAGGCGCGCCAGCGCCTCCGAATCCACCTTGTCGGATTTCAAGCTGGCCTCCGAGATCAGACGGACCTTGAACGGGTGGGCAAGCGTGACGTCGGCCCCCGTAGACCGCGCAGCATCGTAAACGTGGGGCCAGACGTTGCACGCCTCAAGGACGACATGTTTCGGGGCCGGGAATCGGTTCAGGTAGGCGATCAGCTCGGCGTCGAGCGAGCTGAGCTGGGTCTGGTCGACCCGATGACCTTCGGGGTCGAGAATCGTGGCGGTGGTCGTCAGCCGATGGATGTCAAGTCCAACATAGAGTTCTTCGGGCATGCGGCGCCTCCGAAGGGACGAAGGGAGGCGCGGCTCATTCCTCCTCGCCATCGGGCGGAAGGATACATCTCATCTAAGTACCCCCCAAACGGCTCGACGCGGTGTGCTCAATCAGTATTGAACCCGTTCAGTTGTCGACGGGAGTCACATCGACAATGCTTCTGAAGGCAAACCGTCACGCCGAGTTCTATCGTTATTCCTGGATTGTTGCAGCGGATGGCTCCCGCTGGTCGTAGCCGAGGATCAAGGTAGTGAGCGGCGCGAATGTCACCGGTTCAAGATACAATTTACTGCTCCCAAAAGAAATCGCCCACTGAAGGAACTCAACCGCGGTGTGCTCGGAAATCCCCGGCGGCTGATCGAGCTCGCGGATCTCGCAATCGAGTACCCGGTCGCGCACAGGGCATATCGTGTGGATGTGGACTCCGTCCAGACCATTCTTGGCCAACGGAGTTCGTATGCCATGGCCGTCGCGATCATGGGCAAGCACGCAGAGGACTCGGGGGCTCAGCCTCCGAACCCAACGCCCGCGCAAGGGAAGTCCCTCCCCACCGCCGGTCCAGTGGTGTGGGAGGAGACCTAGCGGGCTCTACGCAGGCTCGGGGTTCGTGAGGACAGCGAGATCGATCGCCTGCTCTGCGATTTCGGACGCATAGACCGCCGTACGGCCCAAACTGTCGACCACCGTGCCGAGCTGGAGAAGCTCCTCGCCCCGGCGAGTGGCTACGCGGTGCGAGAGAGCGTCGATGAGTTTCTGATGCTCGACGCGGGCATCGATAGCCCTGTTCGCCTCTTCGATGTCTCGAGTGGCCAGGGCGTGGAATGCCCGATCGAGCAGGGCGAGCGCCGAGGTTCGCGCCTCCTCGAGGTCCTTGATGAGCTTCGGGTCGAGATTCTTGACCTTGGCTACGACCGGGAACGTTCGAGCGATGCGTTGAGCGTGCTCGCCGATCCTCTCGATTAACTTCGCTATCAGACGGTGGCCGTGGAGGAGGGCTGCCGATGTGCGGTCCGCGGCCGTCGGGGAGGGGGCGTGCGCCAGGTGGTACTGCTTCGAAATCATCCAGTACAGGCGATTGACGTCCTGACCCCTGAGTTCGACATCGCGCGCAAGGGCCTCGTCCCCCGTCTTCAAGGCCAAGAGGGCGTCCTCGAGCATCGTTCTTACCGTCAGATGCATGCGGCGGAGGCATTTCTCTGAGCTAAGCTCCGATGGGTCAGAAAGATCCTGAATGAGAATGGAGGTCCGAGCCTCCTCGATTACCTCGGGCCCGATTACGAGGTGACAGAATTCGCGCGTGACTCGACGGACGAACGGGGAGCGGTCCGGCGAGAAGCGGACCTCGACCAATCCGAAGCCCGAGATGTAGGCGCCGATGAGCTTGCGCAACAGATGTTCGCGTGTCTCCTCGCCCTTCTCGATGAAGATTTTTCGCCGTATCGCGGGGCGATCCGCGGATCGAGTACGAATGGAAACCGATCCGTCGGATTCCGTTTCGACGAAAAGGGTATCGCCCGCCTTCAGCCCGGCCCCGGTAACCCAGCGCTTGGGGAGGGAGACGAGGAACGTCGACTTACCGGCAAGCTGTAACTTTCGGCCTTCCATGGGCGGGGGCCCAGCTAACGGAGGCATTATGGAGGCATAAGCGTTAAAACAATAGTCTATGTACTATCCAATAACCGTCTGGTTTCCCATCGACGGGGATTGGCGAGAGGGGTGCTCCCGGCGGGATTTGAACCCGCGTCGCAGGGTCGAAGGCCCCGTATCCTTGACCGGACTAGACTACGGGAGCAGGTGCCGTGCTCCGGCAGGCGCTCACCGGTCTAAGGCGATTTCGTGCGGAATGTCTCGCCCCGAGGCGCCGTCGGCTAGGGGGCGGATCGACGGGGCCCTGGGAGGGAGCCGCCTGCTGGGAGGGTCGGGGCATGTATTCCGACCGTCGTTCGCCCGTGATCGCATAGACTGCCTTTTCCGCAATCTTGCAGGCGTTGTCCGCGACGCGCTCGAGGTGACGGGCTCCCAGGAGTTCGTACGCAAGGCGGTCGGTGGCAGGGCCGCCGAGGCGCAGGAGCTCGATCAGCTTGCGCTGAACCTCTCGGTGGAGAGAGTCGACCTCGTCGTCCATGGGGAATACCGCCTTGGCGCGGGCAGCGTCGTTGGCGAGGAAGGCGTCCACGGCTTGCGTCACCATCGCCCGGGCCCTCTCGTCCATTCGCCGGAGCAGCGCCCTCGGTTCAGCGTCGGCCGGTTCGGGGGCAGAGACCATGTTCCGGGCGAGATCGTAGCCGAGGCGTCCGATACGGTCTACGCAGTTGGCGATCTTGAGCACCGATTCGATGGTCCGCAGGTCGGGTCCCTCCGGTTGCAGTACCGCAACCAGGCGGATCGTCTCGATCTCGATGTTGAGGTCGTGGCGGTCAAGAGGGGCGTCACGGGAAATGACGGACGTCCGGAGTTCCACGTCCGCGTTGAGGAGCGCGCGGGTGCCGTCGGCCACCATGCCGACCGCGAGCACGGTCATATCCGCGACGTGCTGCTTCAGCTCGGCGATCTCGCGTTGTCGGTCGTTCCACGCAGCTCCCGGTGCCTGATCGTCTCCGTTCTTCATCCGAACCTCCCCGTGATGAACTGTTCCGTGAGCGCTTCCCGTGGTCGTTCGAGGATATCGGCCGTGGAACCCACTTCGACGAGCTTTCCCGAGTGGAGGAAGGCGACCCGGTCGGAGACACGGGCCGCCTGCCCCACGTTGTGCGTGACGAGCACAAGAACGATTTCCTCCTTGAGCCGTTGCATCGTCGCTTCGACTCGCTGCGTCGCGGCCGGGTCGAGGGCGGACGTCGGTTCGTCCAGCAGCAGAACTCGCGGCCGGACAGCGAGCGCGCGGGCGATGCACAGGCGTTGTTGTTGACCTCCCGAGAGGGCGAGCGCCGAGCGATTGAGATCGTCCTTTACCTCGTCCCAAAGGCCGGCCCTGTGGAGCGCCTCAGAGACCGCGCGGTCGATCTCATCCTCCCCCTCGTGGACGAGGCGAAGGCCGAACGCGGCATTCTCGAGGACAGACATCGGGAAAACCGTCGGACGCTGGAAGACCATCCCTATCCGTCTTCGAACCAGGACCGGATTCACGCTGGGGTCGTAGATGTCCTGCCCGAGGTAAAGGACCGATCCATCCACCGCAAGGCCGGGGGTCAGCTCGACCATCCGGTTCAGGGTTCGGATGAACGTCGTCTTGCCGCACCCCGAGGGTCCCACGACGGCCGTGAGCGATCGTCCTGCGAAATCAATCGAGACTTGCGACAGGATCGATCGCTCTTTTGCTCGAACATTGAGGTCCCTGACCGAGAGAACGGGGCCATTCGGGGGAGCTGGCATCTCGCTCATCGGTACAACCCCTCAAGCTTCTTCTGATAGCGGGAAGCGATGAACCGGACGGCGATGTTCAGGCCCATGACCACGACAATCAACAGGAAGGCAGCTTGGAAGGCAACATCGACGTAGCCTGCCCCCAACGGCGAATTGAAGTTGGCCCAGATCAGTTCTGTCATGAACGTCGCGGGGGAGAACACCGATTGAGGAATGATCGTGGACACGGCCGTCGTCAAGACCACCGGCGCGGTCTCTCCGACACCGATCGCCATCGCGAGGAACACCCCTGTCAGGATCTGGGGAAGTGCGATGGGGGTTCCGACCTTGAGGATATACTGCATCGGGCCCGCTCCCGAGCCGTACGCGGCCTCGCGGATATGTCTCGGAATCGAGGAGAAAGCAAGGTCGGCTGTCCGAAAGACGTAGGGGGTCATGAAGAAGGCTAGCGTAACGGCTCCCGAGATCAGCGTGTAGCCCCACCCGAAGTAGAGAACGAAGGCGAAGTAACCGAAGTAGCCCACCACGACCGAGGGGGTCCCTGCAAGCATGTTGGCCGAGGTTCGAATCCAGCCGGCGGTGACCTTCGGAGAGAAACTCCGCGGTCGCGATACCCCCGAAGAGCCCCAAGGCGACGGCGACCAAGGTGGCGACCGCCATGATCTCGGCCGTGCTGACGATTGGGACGCCAAGTTCGTCCACCCCCCCAGTCAGGCTCGTGCTGGTAAGCACGCTGACGGTCAAGGTGGGCAAGGCTCGCGAGGAGATGTAGTAAACAACGTCGAGGATCGGGAGAATCGCCACCCCGAAGAGGAGCGGCAGGGTCCATCCGATCGCGCGATCGAACCCGATACGCCATCGTGTTCTAAAGGAACGGTCGGTGAGTAGGTCCGAGGCGGCGATGCCGGGTCCGATCTGGGCAATGCTCGCCATGGCCGTCTACAACCCCGCAATCTCGTAGCCGATGAAGCTGGAGATGAAGCGCCGGCCGACGATGTTCACGACGAGGGTGATTGCGAGCAGGACCAATGCCATTTCCGCGAGGAACGCCAGGAACTGCGAGTTGCCATACGCCGAATCGAGCAGTTCGAACATCGTGGCTGCCATGGTGGCGGACGAGTCGTAAACGTTCGATGGGTAGTGAGCGTTCACGCCGAGGATCATCGCTACAGCGACGGTTTCACCGAACGCCCGGCCGAACCCGAGAAACCCGGCGCTGAGGATACCTCTCATCCCGTGGGGGAGACCTATGCGGCGCATTGCCTCCCAGCGGGTCGCGCCCAGGGCCAGGCCACTCTCCCAGAGGTCTCGGGGTAGTGAGCGGAGCGCGTCACGGATGAGGAGTGTCGTGATCGGAAGGGCCATGAGTGTGAGAATGAAGACCGAGACCGGCAAGCCATCCCCTGAGAGGCCGCCCGGGGAGCCTCCGAAGCCCGGGATGAAACTGAGGTGCGTCGCGGCCCAAGGGTTGAGCGTGTGGCCGAAGTACGGGGCGACCAGGACGTACGCCCAGATTCCGAACACTACACTGGGGATTCCCGCGAGCAGATCCACGAAGGGATCGAGCCAGAGCGTGAGGAACCGTGGCATGTAAGTGGTGGATGCGATTGCGATCCCGAGCCCTACCGCCATCGAGAGGACCACGGCTGGAACCGCGGTAAGTAACGACCCCACGACGAATACTTCGATTCCCCACGCTCGGGGCGGATTGAACGTGGACCCGAAGAACTCTCCGCCAAAGTTGACGGGCCATTGAACTTGGAAGCGGAGAGGGGCCAGAGAAAACTCGATGCCAAATCCCGCCATGCACAGCAGCGCGTAAACGATGGCGACGACAATCCCCACGGGCACCAAAGCGGGGACGAGAGGAACAACCCGGTACACGAGCCACTTCGCGCGGTTCAGGGCGGGTCGGGCCGCCGTCGGGGGCGAAGAAGGGGGAATGGGTTGAAGTTCGGGGGGCGAACCCGATTCCGGTAGGGAGATCACGATTCGCCCTTTCTTCGCGCGCCTAGTAGGTTACGGTCGCGAGCTCCTGCTCGACGTAGCCAAGGACCAGGGTCGTCAGCGGAATGAACCCGACCTGGTTAAGGTAGATCGCGTTGTTCCCGCCGGAGATCGCCCACTGGAGGAACTCGACGGTAGCCAGCAGCGCACCGCTGGTCACCGTCGAGCCGGTCGGCGATTTCTGGATGATTGCATACTCCAGGTTCACGATGGGGTACGGCGTCGGATCCGACACGCTGGGGTTGGTCCCCCCGGCACCGGCGGAGATGTTGACCGCGGTGCCCGGAACGCCACCCAGAATCATGTTGATCGCGAGCCCGTAGTACGCGTAGTTGAGGTGGGTAAGCCCGAGGTCTGTGTCCTGAGCGATCGTGGTAGGGGTCGGGAGGATGTAGTTCGCGCGGGCGGTCGAGTTCGCGTACGAGCCGTTTGCGAGTGTCAGGTTGTCTCCGAGCGCCGCGTAGTTTAGGCCCGAGCCCGAGACGTCGTGCATGTAGCTGATTCCGATGTACGCGATGGCTCCGGGCTGGCCCTCGAGACCGGTAACCATCCCTGAGTTACCGGTCTCCGGCAGAACGTGGGAACCGGTAAGCCCGCTGAGGCCGCTGGTCGATGCGGGGTAGGGGAACTTGCTCCAGGACATGTTGCAGTAGCTTGTCCACAGGAACGTGTCGCCGCTCGAATCCGAACGCTTCTCGACCGTGATTGTTGCGTCGGCGCCGGAGAGGTTCTCGAGGTTGCTCTGGATTGAAGGCGACTGGGCAGCCAGGATCAAGGGGTCGGTCCAGCTGGTGATCGTCTGGCCGTAGATCATCGCGAGGACGGTTCCGTTGAGGTCGAGGTGCCCGTTGACACCCGGGAGGTTGTAGTAGGCCAACTGGGATGAGATCGCGACCGGCACGTTGAGCACGTTGTCCGCGCTCGCATTCTTGAGGAAGGCGTCGGACGCCCCGATGTTGAACGTCGCGTGGATTGCCCCGGTCTGACCGGCGCCGCTACCGCTCGCGGTAGTGCTCAGCGTGACCGCCGGGTTGAGCGCTAGTGTAGTTGGGCCCCCAGATCTGCATCAGGGGGAACAGCAGGGTCGATCCAGTTTCCGTGATCTGGGTCACCGACTTTGATGTTTTGGTCTCGTAGGCTCCGAGGAAATATCCCCCTCCGATCCCTACCAAGAGCAGGACCACCGCAAGCGCGATCGCGACTCCCATGCCGATCGTTCCCGACCGCTTTCGCATGGAAGTTCCGAGCGTGTCTGTGGTCGTACTTCCTGTCGTTCCCATAGTCGTTCCTGAGCTCTGTCCACTCAACGTCATCCACCTCGTTGTTCTTGCGATGCTCGGCCCGTCACGGAAGCTCCGTTCTCCCTGCGGAGGCTGGCCCCGGTGAGGTCGGCATCGTACGAGCGAGCCCCGTTGGTGATATATGGAGAATCAATGTAGAATCAGTAGTGCACCATAGGTCTGTGCGTGTCACAGGGTCTCATGGGGAGCTAGGCCTTCTTCCGGCCGCCTCCTCGTCATAGCCGTCCGCGCTGTCCGGACTGCCACGACGCGTTGGCTCATCCGATTCGGCTACGATGGCGCGCCCTTTCGTGGGTGGGCCCGCCAACCTGGGTTCCGAACCGTGGAAGGAGAGCTGAGGAGCGGCCTGGTTCGGTACGGCCTCGCCTCCTCGCCGGACCTACTTCGCCTAGAAGTAGCGAGCAGGACCGACCGCGGAGTGAGCGCCCGGGGGAACGCCCTCGCACTGTCCACCGAAGTTGAGGGGCCGGCGCTGCTGCGCGCCCTGAACGGGATCTCTCCCGACATTTGCTGTACCGCCGCCCTCCCGGTGGCCGAACAGTTCCGTGTACGGAGCGCCGTGAGGAGGATTTACCGTTACTACGAGCCCGGCCCGGATCGAGATTTCGATTCGTGGAAGTCCGCGGCGGCGATGCTCACCGGAAGGGTGGACGTCCGGTCGTTCGGCCGGTCGATTCCGGCCGCCGATCCGGTCTGGCGGACGATCGAATCGGTAACGGTAACCCGGCTTCGCCTGGGGGCGGTGATCGAGGTTCGGGCGCCCTCGTTCGTCTGGGGCATGGTCCGCAAGCTGGTGGGCGCACTTCGGGAGCACGACGGAGGGCACCTCACAGCCGCTCGTCTGGGCGCTGGGGTCCGCGGCCAGGTGCGCCTGTCCCTCCCTATGGCAGAGCCCGAGGGCCTGGTGCTCTGGGAGGTCCAGTATCCCCTTCGATGGAAGTACCGCTGGGAGGGGCCTAATCGTCGCCAGCAGGCGCGCCGGAAGTCGATGAAGGAGGCCGTATCGGTGCGCGCCGCGGTTCTGCGCTCCCTTCCCGCGTTCGGCCGGGGCGCATCTCCGCGTCTCCCGGGCTGACTGGCTGGGCCGATTCTCCCGGTTCGTACGTCGACTCGAGGGGTCGCCGCCGAGAGGGACTAGCCGACGCGTTCCCAACGCTCGAGCTTCTGTACCGAGCTCAGGGTCGACCCGCGCTGGATCTCCTCGCGAACCCGATTCTCGTGTTCCAAGACATCCAGCGACCGGTTCGCGACCTCGGCCGCCCGCTCCGCCGGGACGACCACAACCCCGCTCGTGTCGCCCACGATCCAGTCCCCGGGCCGAACCCGCTGGCCGCCGACGGTGACATCGACGCCGATCTCTCCAAGGCCCTTGGGCTCGCCGGCGTTGGAGCTTACATGGCGGCTGAACGCCGGAAACCCGAGCTCGAGGATCGCATCCAGGTCGCGAACAGCGCCGTCGATCACGACCCCGGCTGACCTTCCGACCGTGCGCGCTCCAGCTCGCGAGCTCCCCCCAGACCGCCGTGTGGCCCCCTCCCGCGTCCACGACTACCACGTCGCCCGGACCGGCCCGGTCGATGGCCTCGACCGGCTTCGCCCAGTCACCGTCCCGGGTGACCACCGTCACGGCTCGACCCACCATCCTCACGGACCGGTCTTTCAGGTGGGCCACGATCCCGTGCATCGCCCCCTGCCGCTGGAGCGCGTCGGTCACGTTCGGGCTCGAGACCTTGAGGAACGCTTCCCGGATCTCGTCCCCGGCATAGCGGCGGAACAGCTCCGACGCGACCTCCTTCTGCGTGGCGATCGCCTCTCGGACGCGCCGCGTCGCTTCCGGGATGTCGGTGCTCTTCGTGATCGCGCCGCCGACGATCAGGATCTGTGCCCCCGCCCGCACGGCCGGGGCGACCGTTTCGCTGTTGAGACCGCCTGCGACGCTCACGGGGAGCGGTGAGGCCTTGGCGAGTTCTCCGAGAATGGAGAAGGGAGTCTTCCCCCGCATCTGGACATCGATCCCGACGTGCCAGCAAACCGCGGCCGCCCCGAGCTCCGCCGCCCTCTTGGCCCGGGCAATCGGGTCCGACACGCCGATCAGGTCTACCACGACCTCGGCACCGTAGAGGCGGCCGCCACGGACCGCGTCGGCGATCGTGTCGTCGTCCGCGGCACCGAGCACCGTGACCAGGTCGGCCCCCGCTTTCGCGGCGATCTCGACCTCGAACGCCCCGGTGTCCATGATCTTCATGTCGGCGACGATGCGATGGCCGGGAACGGCCTTCTTGAGCTGCCGGACCGCGTCCAACCCTTCGCTCTTGATCAGCGGAGTTCCGGCTTCAACCCAGTCCGCTCCGCCCTCGACCGCCTCGCGCGCCGCAACGAGCGCCCGCGAGAGGTTCTCGAAGTCGAGCGCGACCTGAAGGACCGGCCTCTCGAGCCGCATACCTTCATCTGAGGTGGAGGCCGCTATTAACCAATCCGTGACTCCTTCGGTGTTGAGCGCAGTAGCACCGGGGCGGGTGCGACTCGTTCGCGGAGACGCGCGCCGCCTGCTCGCCGTAAAGGCCGGCACCGTCCAGCTGGTCGTGACCTCCCCGCCCTACCCCATGATCGCGCAGTGGGACGCGCTGTTCCGAAGCCTGGGGGCTGGCGATTACGACGGGATGCTTCGTGTCCTTAGAGAGGCATGGAGGGAGTGCTACCGAGTCCTGTCGCCAGGGGGACTGCTCGCGGTCGTGATTGGAGATGGACTGCGAAGGTCGGCGGAGGGGTTTCAGCTGTGGCCGAACCACGCGAGGATCACCGTAGACGCCCTCGAGGTGGGATTCCGGCCCCTACCCTACATTCTCTGGAAGAAGCCCACGAACAAGCCCAACGCCTACTTGGGGTCCGGGTTCCTTCCGCCTAACGCCTACGTCACCCTCGACTGCGAGTTCGTCCTCCTGTTCCGCAAGGGCGCCCTCCGGTCGTTCCCTCCGCACGACCCTCGACGGACCGCGAGCCGCCTCACCCGATCGCAACGGGACCGATGGTTCAGCCAGGTCTGGACGGACGTGCGTGGGGCGAGGCAGGGCCTCGGTGCTCGCCGTACAGCAGCGTTCCCCGATCAGCTGGCCGAGCGTCTCGTACGGATGTTCTCGGTGGTCGGGGACACCGTCCTCGACCCGTTCGCGGGCACCGGGACCACGCTCTGGGCCGCCGCGAGGTGCGGACGCAACGCGGTCGGTGTCGAATGGGACCCAACGGTGTTCGAAGCTCTTGTCGACGCTGGGAAGAAGCGCGGGTTCAGCCAGGTCTAGAGCGCCGGGAGCGCCGGTTCCGCGGGGGCCGGTAGCGGTGGGGGAGGGGAGGCCGGCCTTTGACGATGCGCGACCTCTTCCTCGACCGCCGCCCGGAGGTACTGGAGGGCGCTGTTGCTGAGCCGGTCCATGTGGAGCAGTAGGTAGTGGAGGTAGAGCCGCTCGGGCTGATGGGAGGGGCCGGGCGCCCGAGCTGGCTGCCCAGGTCCTGAGGTCGGCTCGGCGCGGTGGCGCTCGAGGGTCTCCGCATGATGCTCGTTCTCGGGACCGTGGTACTCGCGACCGTGGGCCCCCACGAGGGGAGGGTAGACATGCGCGACAGGGTCGTAGACCTCCTCCTCGGCCTCCTTCGAGGCCGACAGAGGCGCCGGGACGGCAGCGTGTGAGGGGCCGGCCGAGGCGCGGACGTACGGGTGGACGGGTCTGCCGGGGTCCTGGAAATCTGCCATGGGTTTGCCCGCGACGTCCTGGACGATCGCCTTCAGGCTCCAGCTCGACCGTCGTGGGGGCGGGCCGTCGACCGTCGCGTCGCTTCGCACGAGGGGGGACGGTCCGCGCCCGCCGTATAAACCTCCCCCTCGATTCGAATCGCGGTCAGGTCGACGGGGGGGAACGTGTCCCGAGGGCCGACCCCAGGAACTCGTACTCGGGGGTAGAGGCGACCACGGCGAGCGGCAGGTGCCACTCCCCGATCCGCCAGAGCGATTCCGAGTAGCCCGCATCGCGGGGCAGCCGGGCCTTCGGGAGCCATTCGGCCTCCGCGGCCCCGAGTCCGAAGAACGTCCGCGCCTCGGCGGAAACCTCGGGCAGTCGGAAGAACGCCGTCGCGTAGAGGTTCCGGAGCAGCGATCGTCCGGAAGCCCGGGCGAGGAAGTCGTCCGGGTTCTGCGTGACCAGGAGCAGGCCCGCGTCGAAATGACGCATGTGCCGGACCACCCGGTCGAGGAACTCCGTGGTCGGCTCGTTACGGGCGAGCAGGTGGGCCTCGTCGATCAGGACGAGCTTCGGTCCCGGATGCGAACGGAGCCGACCGTAGGCCCAGTCGAGGACGTAGGCGAGGTGGAATGGAAGCTGGTCGTCGGGTACGCCGGAGAAGTCAATGGCCACGGTCCGGGAGTCGGGCCGGAACGTGGTCGGGCCGTTCACCGCGCTCAGCGAGCCCGACCGGAACACCTCCAGCAGGGCGGCGAGGCGTCCCGGGGGCGGGTGCATCCCGCCGACCTCGCCCAGCAGGTCGTCGAACGTCGGGACCCGCCCGTCGGACGCGTAGAGGCGGCTGACCGCCGTGTCGAGAGCGGCCGCCTCTTCGTCCTTCAGGCTCGGGAACAGCGCCCGGAGCATCGCCGCGACGCGACCGGCCTTCTCCCGCCGGTCGCCGCCGGTGGTCTCGGGGTCGAGCGGGTTGAGCCGGCCCGCGCTCCGGTCCGCGAGCCGCACGACGGTTCCGCCGAGCGCGCGCACGAGGCCGGTGTACTCTCCGAGCGGGTCGAGGACGAACACCTCGGTCTCCGGCGGAGCCAGCGGGTCCTAAGCACGACGAGGGAGGCGGCGAACGACTTTCCCGAACCGGTCGTGCCGAAGATACCCCACGAGTAGCTCGCGTGAGACCAGCGGTCGAGGAAGGCGGGGCTGGCGTTGGCGAGGGCCAGGCCGACCAGTATTCCGGCCGGTTCGAGCAGGGTCTCGTCCACGAACGGGAACAGAGCCGCGAGTCCGTCCGTGGACAGGGTCTGCCAGTACCCGGGCGGACGCGACTCGGTCGCGAGGAGCTCCGTCGGCTCGAGCGCCTCCTGCGTCTCGTATCGAGGAATTCGGGTCCGGAACCCCAGCGCGGTGAGCCGCTCGGTGAGGCGGAACCGCTCTCCCTCGGCCCGGGACCGCGAGGAGCCGGCCGCCACGAACCGAAGGCCGACCCTCCACAGCTCCTGGGTCCGCTGAGCCACGGCCCGTCCGAGCTCCTCCGCGGCGGTCCTCTCGACCTCCAGCTCAGCGGTCGCGCTGCCGCCTCTTCCGCCCTCGAGCTCGGCCTCGGCCACCGCCCGAGCGCCGTGGACGATCTCGAGGGCGCGGGACGGGGGGATCCGGTGCGCCTCGATCCTCAAGTCGACCTCGGCGTGCGGAGGCAGGGCGCGGCCGACGAACCCGAACGGGACCTCGGAAGGGAACCGTCGGACAAGGAGAGGGGCTGGGTATCGACGGCCCCGCCGCATCCAGGTCGCACCCTCGGTCTCGGTGGCCGCGGGCGAAGGGCGATCCGTCACGCGCTCGACACCGCCGCGGGGGCGCGCCGAGCGAGGGCCCGTTCAGAGACCCAGAGCGGGACGAGCCCGACCCCCAGGACCAGGCCACGGAACGGCGCGACGGCCAAGGGGGGGTCGAGGTAGACGAGCGCTCCCGCCGCCGTGGCGGCTAGGGCCGCCCAGCGGGCGCTCGAACCGGCCCACCGGAGCGGGCGGCGCTCCCGGTAGCGGAGCGAAGCCCAGCCGGCGATCGCGAGGGCCGCGAGCGTTCCCGCGAGGACCGTTAGCATCGGAGCCACGAGCGAGAGGGCTCCCACTACCAGGGAGAGACCGACGGCGGTCCCGAACGTCTCGAACCCGAGGAGCGAGCCGACCGCGGAGGGAGCCGTCACGGGGTCGGTCTCCCTTCGGCCAGTCCGATCAGCCGGGCCGCCTCTCCCAGGGCACGGTCCCGAAGGCGCACCGGCTTCAACCCGAGCGCTCCCAGCCGGTCGAGAAGGGTAGCGGTCGTCGCCTCGAGCCGTCCGACCCCTTCGACGCCCGCATCTGCGGACGCGATCACCACGAAGACTCTACGAACCGAGCGGCCGCGGGCGATCAGCTCGACGAGCTCCTGATACCCGGCGCGCGCCGCCCCCTCGGCGTCGGCCGGGGCCGGTTCTGCCGGAACGAACGGGCGGGAATGGATCGGCGCGAGCGACGCGAACAGGGCGAAGCCGCCGTCGATGCTCCTCAGGAGTTCCCGGAACAGCTCGAACCGCCGAGCGAGCTCTGCCGAGGGCAGGTAGGCGAGAGGGAGACCGGCGGCACGCACGATCGTGACGTGGAGGCCGGAACGGAGCCGCAGGTGACCCCGGCGGGCCGACACGACGCCCTCCCGAGGTCTCATCGGCCTCCCTCCCCCGAGCCGCCGGAGCTCCCAGGCGGTGAACCGGAGGATGCGACTCTCCGCTGTCGCTCCGCCGGGCTTCCACACGGACGACGCAAACCCGACGAGGACGATCCCGAGCCAGACGTACGCCGGAACGAACGGAGCGAGGCACGCCGCCACGGCCGCGTAGGTGACGAACCGGAGGGCGTCCCGGCCCGACGGGAACGGTCCGAGCCGCAGCGTGCGGTCGAGCCTTTCGGGGAACCCGACCACCGGCGGACCCTCGGCTCCGGCCATCCCATCGGTGACCTCACGGCCGCAGGGGCCCGACGGACGGCGGGCGACCCGGCCCGTGCGAGCGCGACCCCCCGATATGGCGGGCCGAGCCGGACGGCTCCGTGGCCGAGCAGCTGCCCGACCGCGAGAGGTGCTGCGAGTGGCGCCGAGGCCGTGCCCGCCGCTCTCACACCGCTCGAGACCGCGAGGCCCGTAGCACCCTGGTTGCGCAGCGCCGTTCCGGCGGGCGAGAACGGGGCCGTCGCGGCCCTGGGCGCGCTCGCCACACCTTGCTGGGTGCCGCCGTGGAGAAGGTTCCCCGGCGAGGGGAACCCGATTGCGACCAGGTTGGTTCCCGCGACAGAGAGCAGGAACGGGGAGGCGAGGGCCACCCCCAGGAACCCGACCAGGATCACGGGGTTCGGGCTCCCGACCGCGAGCTCCAGCGGAACAACCATCACGCACGGTAAGAACGCTATCTCACCGAACAGGAGCCAGGCCCGCCGAGCGACCGGAGAGAGAGGCCGGAACGGCCAAAGAAGTGTGAACACCGGTAGGAGAACGAGTAGGACGGCGAGCAACGCGTCACGCAGTCCGACCGCCATGACCAGGGCGAAGACCGCCACGAACTCGACCAGCGAAAGGACGAACGCCACCGCGCCGTTGTCCCAGGAGAAACTGATCTCGCCCCAGCCCGCGAGGTTCTGCCAGTGCTGCCACGACCCGCCGTCCCAGCCGGCGATCACCGGGTAGAGCGACCCGGCAAGCCCGAGGATAGCGCCCGCGATCGGGACCGCGAAGTTCGCCCCGACGACCGCGACCACGAGACGGGGTAGGAGACCGTCGAACTGCGCGCCCCATCGGGCGACGCTCGCGCGGGCCAGGAACAGGACAGCGATCGCGACGGCGACCAGCGCGACCGCCGGATCGACCACGGTCACGATCAGGAAGTCCGAGAAGTGGGCGGCGGGGGCGAGAAAGTTCCCTGGCCCGGGGTGGAGGGCGCCGAGCGGAGGGAAGAGGGAGCCCGGAGAGAGCTCGGGGACGAGGAGGTTGTCGTACGTGGGACCGATGACGGCCGCGACGAGCGCCGTAAGGTCGGCGAAGAGCAGGAATAGGATCGTCTGGACGATGTAGCCCCAGTCGGTGGCCAGCAGCGGAATCCCCACGGGCTAGCTCCCCGTGATGACCCAGTGCGCGAGGCCCCAGACGAGTCCCGTGACCGCCGCGGTGAAGAGAAGCGTCCCGACGAGCGCGTCCCGGGCCCGGTCCTTCGCCTGGACCTTTTTCGTGACATCGTTGGAGAACCAGCTGAACGCGACCCGGGCCCAAACGAGCGCGAGGATTCCGCTCCCCGCGAGACCGACGAGCTCGACGAGCCGGTTGATCGCGTTCGTGAAGTTCGCCACGGGCCCAGAGCCCGGCGACGGCGCAGCGCCCGTGGCCCCGGTGCTCGCAGGATGAGCCTGGCCGCCCGCCGAGCTCGCGACGAGGCAGACGATCCCTAGGGCGACGCCCAGAGCCGCCGACACGCCCCGGCGCCACGAACCGGTCACCGTCCGGGTTCGGTCGACCACGCCAGCACCTCCTCCCCGTCCGGCCCACGCTCTGCCCTCACCGTGCCGCGGGCGATCAGGCGGTCGAGCGTCTCCCGGATGACGGACATCGGGACACCTTCCTCCTCCGCCACGAGCTCCACTACCGCTCGGTCGGCGCCGTCGGCCGGCGCGATGATCCGTTGAAGAGTGGCCTCCGGGTCCGGGCCGGGAACAGGGTCGTGCCCGGCCCGATGCCGCCACCACCACACCGCGACCGCGGCGGTTAGCAGTAGAACGGCCACCCCGGCGCTTACGGCCAAGAGGTTCGAGCCTGCCAGGACCGCGCCACCGGAAGCCGCCGGAAGATCGACCACGGCCGCCGACGAGTTCTCGTAGCCGAGGGCGTCCCTGACCGTGAGAACGAACGTGGTGTTTCCGGTCGCGGGAGCATCGCCCTGGACGCTGAGCGTACCGTCCACCAGTGTGGACCCATTCCAGGACCCTCCTGCCGAGTCGTTGATCCAGTACGCGTACGGCGGCGCTCCCCCAGCGATTGTGATCTGCGCCTGGAATCCCGACGGGGTGCCGGGAGCGAACCCGGCCGAGACCCGAAGCGGGGCGACCAGGTCGGCCGAGACGTTCAGCCGCGAGACAGCTCCTGCGGCGTCCAGCACGATCACCTCGGCCGTGAGCGTCCCTTCTACCCGAAACGTGGCGTTCCATCCGAACGACCCGATCGAGGGCAGGGTTCCCGTGGGGTCGGTCCCGTTCTCCGGCGCGATGCCGGGTACCACGGCCCAGTCGAACGGGGGCGATCCGGCGGTCACCCCGCCGGAGAGGCTGACCTCCCCCACGGCGCTCCCGTCGCCTGCGATCGAGGCGTTGGCCGAAAGCGGCGCCAAGACATCGATCGTTTCGGTAGCGCTCGTCTCGGAAACGCCGAGCGCGTCCGTCACCTCGACTGTCAGGTCGTCCGCACCCGGCTTGGCGATTTGGACCGCGGCGTAGAACGTCCCGTCGGCCGAGAGGGCGGCCTCCTGGGTGCTCTGGTTGCCCACGACGCGCCAGGCGACCTTGAACGGAGGGACGCCGCCCGAGAGGTCCACCGGGATGTAGCCGGGGAGGTCCGCTTCCACGGACGTCGACGCGTTGAGGAGACGGACGGCGAGGGCGGGAACGACAGGTTCGTCGAGGAGGGCGCTGGCAACCGAGTAGGGAGAGGTTGCGCCCACCGCCTCGAACGCGACCAGCGACGTCCCCGAGTCAGCGAACGTGCAGTTGAGGGCCGGGGATGGAGTCCCGCTCGGTCTCTCGACGGAGGCGGCGGCCCCGCACGACAGCACCGAGGAAAAACCGGACGGGGAGTTCACGGCCGCTATCGTCAGCCCGATGGGTACGCCGACCTCGGCCACGAAGGTCGACGGAACGATGCCCACCGCAAAATCGGGGCTCACGTTGAGCGGCTCGTCCAGAGAGCCATTGGCGAGGAACCCGGCGCCGTCCTCCACGAGTAGAGCGGGAGAGTACACCCCGGCTTCGAACGAACGGTCGAGGGAGAACGTGCCGGGCCGGGTCTCGTTCCCCCACCCGACCGTTCCGTCCCCCCACGAGACCCGCAGCTCGTACGGGGGTTGGCCCCCGACGATCGTGCCCGAAAGCGACGCGACGGTTCCCCCTCGGATCGGGTTGGGGGTGATGGAGAGGTTCCGTAAGGTCAGGGGTGCGTCGATCGTGAGGTTCGAGCGGGCGGTCCGGAACGCGGGTGTCTGGGTCGAACCGCATCCGAGCTCGGCCGCGGACCGGACGATGATCCCGGTGGCCCCGCTCCCCAACCCGCCGGCGGAGAAGTTGGCCTCCGAGAGGTTGGCGGAGGAGAGGGTGCCCAGCGCCCCCCCCACGGCGATCGACCAACGGAACCAGTCCGGCAAGATCGTGCAACCGGGCGGGATCTGGGTCCAGCTCGCGCGGAGGCTGACGTTCGTTCCCTCCACCATCCACCAATCCGACGGAGCGACCGTCAGGAGGGGGCCCGCGGGGTCGGACACACCTTCGAACGGCGCCTCCGCGCGGACGGCCCCGTTGGCGCCCGTCCGCCCGCTCGGCGCGGCGGCCGCGAGGACCATCCACAGGACGAGAACCGCGGTCCCTCGGAACGCGTGCCACGTGCTGTGCCGTGCGCGTCGCGGCGTAGCCAACCACCCGGCGCACCGAGGCGGGTCCTGGGTCTTTCGGCCGCACCCCCCAGCGGGAGATGGAACGCGGGGTCAGCGGTGCACGGCGAGCGCGACGTGGTCTCGCGAGAACGGGGCGAGGGACGCCTCCCCGTCGATGCGCAGGGCGGCCCGGCCGAGCCGTTCGCGGGTCTCCCGCACGATCGTGCTCGGGGGTCGGCGCTGGGTCACCGACCGCGCCTTCACCATCAGGATCGCCCGTCCCCCCGAGGCGAGACACGCTTCGACGTTCTCCACGAAGATCCCGGCCTGGTCCCGTTGCGCCACATCCTGGTACAGGAAGTCGACCTCGCCGACGTCGGCCCCGGTACCTCTCGGGAAGTTGAGCGTCCGTGAGGAGGGGGAGAAGGTTCGTTCGCCGCCGCGCGAGGGCGAGGAGAGGAGCGAACGAGGCGGGGCTCTTCTCCACGACGAAGATTCCCGCCTCGGGCCAGAGGTCGGAAAGATGGCTTACGGTCGTGCCGTGGGCCCCGCCGAGGTAGAGCACTCGGCGTGCGGGCGGGAGGAGGTCGGGCGGCGCCCCCGACAGCAGGAACGCCGCGAGCTTGGACCGGAACGGGTCCCAGAGCCTGTACCTCCACCCCGTCGACCATGCGGAGCGCCTCGCCGTACACCCGCGTTCCGGGCTCGCCGTTGACTGTGTAAAGGTCCCGGCCCTCGCGATAGACCCCGGGCCAGCGTGTGGTCTCCACCGTTGTCGAGCACCCTCCGACGGTTTATGAGATGGGGGAGGCGGTCTCCGTGTGGGGGACGGTTCAGACCGGTCTCGACCACGACCTCGACTTCCACGGGGGCGTTGAGCGGTAGCCCCGCCACGCCGACCGCGGAGCGAGCGGGTCGACCGGCCGCCCCGAACAGTTCGATCGGTACCTTCGGTCGCCCCGTTCGCGACCTCGTGCTGGCGCTGGAATCCGGGAGAGCTTGCCACGAACACTCCGACCCGGACGACCCGCTGGATGCGGTCGAGGGAGCCAAGCTCCTGCTGGAGAGCGCTCAGCGCCTGGAGCGAGGCCTGCCGAGCGAGACCCTGGGCGACGTCCATAGGGACGTCACGGTCGACCAGTCCCGGGCGGACGACCGCGCCGGCCTCGAACGCGATCTGGCCCGACACCCACGCGAGGGTGCCCGACCGCACGACGGGTGCGTACACGCCCGCCGGTCGAGGCGGGGGTGGCAGGTGGAGTCCTAGGGATTTTAGCCGCTCGCCGGGCGACGACACGCTCGCGCACGCCCCCGGCCCAGAAAGCGATGTGCTTGTTCGGGGGAAGAAGAGTAAAGGAGCGAGGCGGTTCGGGGAAGCATGGGGTTCTTCCGGCAACGCCGCCGGGACTCGGACGGGCCTAGGCCGAAGGAGACGGACGCGGCTCCGCCGACCCAGCCTCCCGGCCGGTCGAAGGGGACGCCTCCTGTGCGGCCGAGTCAGCGTCCCCCCGGGACCCAGGGCCAGCGCCCTTCCTCCGCCCCGCAGGGCCCCTC
The DNA here is from genome assembly GCA_963713145.1 of uncultured Thermoplasmata archaeon. Classification (GTDB taxonomy): domain Archaea; phylum Thermoplasmatota; class Thermoplasmata; order Lutacidiplasmatales; family UBA184; genus Lutacidiplasma. The sequence continues at coordinate 142,236 of CAVQKI010000001.1, forward strand.
GTCCGGGACGAAACCCCCCTCCGCGGTCCCTTCGTCGCCCGCCGCACCGCCGGAGCTGGCGCTCCCGCCCCCGCCCCTTCCCCTTCGCCTGCCCGAACCGGTGGAGGAGGCCCACGACCACCGCGGGACCTACGCCACGTGCTTCGTCTGCGGCACGGCCCTCGAGCACGGCGCCTGCCCGAAGTGTGGCATGACCTGGGTCGAGTGAGCACCGCACCGCTTCCATTCGAGACCGTCAGCTTTAGACCCCGACTCGCTCAGGGAGTCCGTCCGTGACGATCACAACCGAGTTCGATGCCGTGGAGAAGGCGGTCGTCGACCACCTGTTCGAGTTTCAGCCCTCGTACGCCGTCGGGCTCGGCCTCCACGCGTACGACGGTCGAGTGCCCGACCTCTCGCGCGAGGCGACCGGTCGATGGGCCTCGCAGTCGGATGCCCTGCTCCGGCGCATCGAAGCCCTCGATCCTGCTTCCCTGACGGAAGAACGCCAGATCGACCGGCTGCTGCTGCGCCTGCTCCTCGAGGCCCCGCTCTTCGGTCTCCGTGAGTCGATGGACCTCGACCGCAACCCGATGGGCTATGTCGGCCTCGTGTCCCTGACCTCCTACCTCGTCCGCGATTACGCTCCGGCTGCGGAGCGTGTGGCCGCGATCGTGCGGACGCTCGAGGCCCTGCCCGCCACGTTCGACCAGGGTCGTGCTCGGCTTCGGACACCGCTCCCGCGCCCGTTCGTGGAGCTCGCGCTCTCCATGGGAGATGGGATTCCCGGACATTTCGCGGACGCCGAGGCGTTCGCCGCGTCAGCGGGTCTCGGCGCCTCGGTCGCGAAGGCGCGGGTTCCGGCGGAGAAGGCCCTCAGCGACTTCCTTCGATGGCTCCGCGAGGAGATGCTGCCCACGGCGACCGACGATTTCGCCCTCGGGGCCGCGAAGTACCAGCGGCTGCTGTTCGTGCGGGAAGGCATCGAGGCCCCGTTCGCCGAGATGCGGCGGGCGGGCGAGGCGGACCTCGCCCGGAACCAGGCCCGTCTCGCGGAGCTCGCGATGGCCCAGGGCGTGCCGCCCGAGAAGCTCCACCTCGGCATCGGCCTTGACCACCCCCCCGCCGACCGACTGCTCTCGACGGCGCATTCGTTCGTCGAGGAGACCCGGGCGTTCGTGGAGTCGAAGGCGCTCGTCACGATCCCCGCCGGGGCCGAGTGCCGGGTCGAGGAAACGCCGGCCTACAGCCGCGCAACCACCACGGCGAGCATGAACCCGCCCGGGCCGTTCGATACGAAGACCCCCGTGGGAATCTACTACGTCACGCTCGTCGACCCGAAGTGGACCTCGGTCCAGCAGGAGGAGTGGCTGCGCTCGCTGAACCGCCCGGTCTTGCGGAACGTCACCGTGCACGAGGTCTACCCTGGCCATTACCTACAGTTCCTGCACCTTCGGGCCACGCCGGGCTCGCTCGCCCGAAAGGTGTACATGTCGCTCTCCTTCGTCGAGGGTTGGGCCCACTACACCGAACAACTCGCGGTGGAGGCCGGATTGCACGGGGAGACCGCCGCCGCCGAGATCGCCCAGCTGCACGACGCCCTTCTCCGCAACTGCCGACTGCTGTCGTCAATCGGGCTCCACACGGCGAACTGGTCGGTCGAACGGTCGACCCAGCTGTTCGAGACCGCGGCGCACATGGACCGCCTTCCCGCGCAGCGCGAGGCGCTCCGGGGAACGTTCGACCCGGAGTACTTCTGCTACACGCTCGGAAAGATCGCGATCCTGGACGCGCGCCGTCGCGTCCTCGCGAAGACGTTCCACGGGGACCTCCGTGCGTTCCACGACGCGGTCCTCGGCGCCGGCTGCCCGCCAATTGGACTGCTGGACCGGATCCTCGAGGCCGGACGGCCCGGTGATCGGACCGTTTCGAGCCGGATCGCAGCTGCCGCGAGGCACGCCGTCGTGCTGATTCCCGTTCCGCCCCCTCGGAGGCGTCGGCCCCGCGTTTCCGCTCCGGCAGGTAAATAGTCGAACGCCGCCTTCCCTTCATCCGAGGACGATGCCCGTCGATCCCGGCCCCGAACACGCCTTCTTCGGGCGCGCGGAAACGGCGGAGGCCCTCCGCCGCCGATTCGAGGATGCCCTGGGCGGCGCGGGAGGGGTCACTCTCCTGGTGGGCGATACCGGGGTCGGGAAGTCGACCCTGATCTCCGAGCTCGTCCGCGACGTCCGCGGCCGCGGGGTCCGTCTGCTAATCGGGACAGCCCCTCCCTTGGACGATCCTCCGCCATATTCGCTCCTCCAGTCCACGATCAAGAGCGCCCGCGACGACCCGGCGCTGCGGTCGGACGAGGACCCCATCCTCGGCGGCGGCAAGATGCTGATCGGGTTCGTGCCTCGTATGGGAGAACGGGACCTCCCCACGCCGGTGGGGATCGAGGGTCGGCTGCTAGACCTTCTCGGTGGCTCCGCCGGGTCGGGCACGATGTCGCGAGAGAGGGTCCTCACCGACATCGCGGAGCGATTCCTCGAGTTCACCCGGCACGGTCCCACGGTCGTGGTCCTCGACGACCTCCACCGGGCGGACGAGTCGTCGCTATCTGCCGTGGAGTTCTTCGCGAACGAGCTCAAGGAGCGTCCCCTCTGGATCCTGGCCGCGACCCGCCCCTACGGCTCGCTCTCGAGAACGGCGCGAGCAAGGCTCGAACAGTTCGAGCGCGTGACCCGCGCCGAACGGATCCCCCTCCCGCCGATGACGTCGACCGAGGTCACCGCCTTCCTGAGGGTGAGGGACCTGTACCCGGGACATGTCGCCGGAGGAGATCGCCCGGCGGTTCTCCGAGACGGGCGGCAACCCGCTCCTCCTCCAGCAGCTGGATCGCCGGGGCCCGGCCGCTGACGAGGAGGGGGGGCGGTCGGGATCGCCCTCGGACCGCCTCGACGAGGAGGCGCAGCAGGCGCTCGATCTCGGTGCGGTCCTCGGCCCGGAGTTCACGTTCGACCTCCTGCTCCGGGCGAGCGGGGTGGACGAGGAGCGGCTCACCGAGGTCACCGGCCGCCTGGTCGGCCGGGGGCTCCTCGTGGAGCGTCAGGGAGAGATCCTCGCGTTCCCCGACGATCGCCGCCGGGAAGAGGCGTACGTCCGCCTCGCCGAGAGCCGCCGTCGTCAGCTACACCGCAAGGCCGGGGAGGCCCTGGAGGCGATGGGAACTCCGGGGAATTCGTTGGCGTACTCTCTGGCACGGCACTTCTACCTCGGTCGGGACGGGAGGAAATCGGTCCGGTACCAACCGGATCGCCGCCCAGCTCGCCGAGCAGGCCCTGGCGCCGGACGCGGCCTGGGACCACTTCTCCCGAGCCCTCGAGAGCCACCGCGAGCTGATCCCGGACGACTCCGACGGAGAGTCGGAACTCGTCCTCGACCTCGCGCGGGTGACCGAGGAGCTCGGTCTCCTGAAGGACTCGGAGGGGATCCTCCGGGAGTTCCTCGAACGGGAGAGGGGGGACCCTCGCTTGGCCCCGGTCCGCCGCGCGACGCTCGAACTGTTCCTTGGTCGGGTTCTGACCGCCGTGGGCGACATGCCCGCCGCCGCCGAGCTGGCGCAGAAGGTCTTGGGCACGCCCGGGCTCGAGGACCAGCTGCTCGTCCGCATCGCAGCCCACCGTCAGGCCGGGCAGGTCCTCTACTACGACGGGCACTACGCGGAGGCTCTCGCCCACCACACGGAGGAGATACGGCTGGCCCGGGCGTTCGGCAACGAGCTCGTCCTCGCCCGCGCCCAGGTGTGGAGGGTCGCGGCCCTCCAGATGATGGGCCAGACGCAGCAGGCGATCTCGGAAGCGCGCGAGACCACGGTCACGCGTGACAAGTTCGGGTCGGCCCGGGAGTCGGCCATGGCGCACCTCTTCCTCGGGGACATCCTGGCCGATGCCCGGTCCACCCCGGCCCAGCGCGAGGAAGCGCTCGTGGTCTACGGCGAGGCCATCCGGTTCGCCGAGACGGCGAAGGACCCCCGCCGGATCGCCTGGGCGCAGTACAAGACCGCGGAGCTCCTGTGCGAGAGGAAGAGGTTCGAAGAGGCTACCGAGACGGTCGGGCGAGCGTGCGAGCTGTTCGACCGCATCGGGGACCAGGTCGGGATGAGCGTCTCGGTAAAGGTGCGCGGGCAGATCGCGATGGGGCAGGGCAACTACGACCTCGCGGAAGCCGAGCTCGTCGAAGCCCACCGTCTGCTCCGGGGGCTCAACCACACGCTGGAGGAGATCGACGTGGTCCTCCGGCTCGGTCAGCTTTCCCTCGCTCGCGGCGACACGGCGGACGCCCTGGGTCGCGTCGCCGAGCTCGAACGCCAGAACCTGCCGACGGTACGAGCCGACCTCTTGCCGGAGTTCGAACGCCTGAAGGATTCCCTGGCCGCGAGCGGCGGCGCGGGCGACTCAGGTCAAGGGGCTGCCGAGGGCAAAGGCGACTGAGCGGTCGGTTGCGTCACGGCACTCGCGGGGGCGGGTCGCTCGGCTCGATGGCGTGCCGACGGCCGCTGACCGTGGCGATCTCGAGTCCTTAGGGAGGATGACGCTCGACCACGGGGGAGGGTCCGTGCCGTCCTACGGGGGCGACGTGCCGGCGGTGAAGGAGATGCGGACGTCGACCCGATCCCGGCCAACCTCCGCCGTACCGGCCGCGGGCGCCGGCCGCCACCCCGCCACGGAACCGACCGTGAAGGGGTGCCTTCCGGAGCTCACCAAGAACCTGATTTCCGTTGCTTCGGCGGATTTCGTGACGTCGTCCAAGGTCACGGTCCAGAGGGTCCCGGGAGGGAGGCCCTGCTCTACGAACACGACCCGGGACTTGTGTCGCCACCCGGCGAAGAGGAAGAACATCACGGCCAACAGCCCGGCCAGGATGCCGATAAGGACGTACCCCTCGTATCCGGTGAGGCCGAGGAATCCAGAGCTGGACGAGCCCCCTCCGGGCGCCGGCACGGTGAAGTTGATCTCCTTGAGCACGTCGGCGCCGTAGACGATCACCGACCCCGAGCCCGGCGCCGCCGAGTAACCGGGGACAGACCCTACCGTGAACGTGTACGTGCCGTTCGCCCTCACGAACTCCATCGCAGTGGTCACGGAGCTCTGCGGGGTGGACTGGAGAGTCACGCTCCACGATGTGGACGCCGGCAGGCCGTTCTCTTCGAACGTGATGGTGTAGGTCGGCGTAACGGATACCGAGAAGACGATGGGGATCGTCTGCGCGGCACCGCTTACGGTCACCGGACCCGAGCTCGGGCTCGCGCTGTACCCCGAGACCGCGCCGACCCCGAAAGAGTAGTCACCGTTCAGCACGGAGAATCCGATGGAGCTCGTCGTCGAGCTGTTCAGAGTCGCGTTGAAGGTCACGCCCCACGATGTGGACGCCGGCAGGCCGGTCTCCGTGAACGTCACCGGGTAGTGAGCGGGGCCCGTCATGGGAGTAATGACCGCGACCGTCCCGTCGGGGTCGCCGGTATAGAGATCCCCGGTCACGGGATCGAAGGCCAGGGCCATCGGGGTGAAGGCGTCGGGAAAGATCGAACCGACCGTCTCGTCGGTCACGTCCGAGATCACGGTCACGTTCTGATAGTCGCCGTTAAAGTTGCCTACGAAGATCTCGTCGGCCGCGGGGTCGTAGGCCGCCCCCCACACGAGGGTGCCGATGAAGATCGTCGCCACGACGGTGTTGGTCGCATCCGAGATCACACTGACGTTCCCGCTCCCGTAGTTCGGGACAAAGATCTCGCCCTTCCCGCTGTCGTAGACCAGGTCGCCGAGGGGATCGGTTCCGATGTTGATGGAAGTCACTACCGTGTCCGTAGTGTCGTTGATCACGGTGACGTTGGATCCGGAAATCCCCGACCCCTGGTTGGCCACGAAGATCTCTCCCTTCTCTGGGTCGTAGACGGGGCTCCAGGGGATCTCCCCGCCGGTCTGGATCGCTCCGACGATGGCGTCCGTTGTGTCGTTGATGATCGTGACGTTGGAGCCCAGCTGGTTGCCCACGAAGATCTCTCCCTTGGCCGGGTCGTAGGCCATACCGGTAGGTCCGACGCCCGGGAGCGGAATCGTGGCCACCACGGTGTCGGTGGTGTCGTTGATGACGGTGAGCCCGACACCACCGGCGTCGTCCGAAAGGAACACCTCGCCCTTACCCTGGTCGTAGACGGTCCGATACGGTTCCACCTCCCCCGGCACCGGGATGATCGTCACCACATGGTCCGTGACGTCCGAGACGACGGCGACTCCGCCGGAGACCGTGTCCGGCAGGAACTCCTCCTGGTGGGCACTGTCTGTACGCCCAATAGCGGGAGCTGAACGTCAGGAGCACGTTCGCTACGATCGTGTTCGAGGTCGTCGAGATCGCGCTCGCGTAGGTCACCAGGCCGTTGAGGGTCCAGACCTCGCCCATGCCTGAATCGTACGCCGCGCCGTTCACCGCAAGGTCCAAGGGAACTGTCGCGACCACGGTGTTCGAAACGTCCGAGATCACGCTCTCGTTCGAATTGCCGCACGTGACGAAGACTTCGTGCTCCGTAGGGTCGTAGGCCATCGCCTTGGGTACGTCTGCCACGCCGACCGTCGTCACTACGGTGTCTGTCGTGTCGTTGACCACGCTCACCGTGGCCGAGTATTCGTTGGCGACAAACATTTCGCCCGTCCCGGCATCGTACGCGAAGGCGGCGGGCCAGATCCCGACGTCGATGATCTTGACCACCGTGTTGGAGGCGTCGGAGATCACACTTACGTTACCGTTGGAGAAGCCGCTCGTGTCGTTGGCCGCGAAGACCTGGTGGGTCCCGGGATCATACCCCAGCGCATAGGGAATCCCACCGGGAATGTCGATCGAGGCGACCACCTTGTTCGTGGCAGTGCTGATCACGCTGATGTTGCTCGACTGCCCGTTCGAGGCGAAGATCTCGCCCAGCCCGCTATCGTACGCCAGTCCGTTGGTGTTGTACTCACTGACGTCTCCTACTGGAATCGTCGCGACGAGCGTGTTCGTCACGGCAGAGGTCACGGCGACCGTGCCGGGGTCGCCGGTATACTGGGTAAAGATCTCGTTGTCCTTGTAATCGTAGGCGATCGACGTGAGATACTGGACCGTTGCGAAAGGCTCGAAGAGGTCCACGACCTCGTTCGTGGTGTCCGAGATCACGCTGATCGAGTCTCCGAAGTCACCGACATAGATCTCGCCAGAGCGATTGTCGTATGCCAGCGAGCTGGCGCTGGCCGCCACGCTGTCAAGCGGGACCGGGAAGTTTCCGGGAAGGAGGGAGTTGTTGAAGATCACCAGTGTGTGGTTTACGGCCCATTGGGTCGCGGCGGGCCCCGCGGAAAGCGGCGCGTGCGGGCTCACCCCCGCGCTGCCGGGATACGCGGTCGGCCGCGCCGACGAACTGCCGGGAGCCGAGGCGTGACCCGCGAAGGCGTCCCCGAGGGGGGCGCCTAAGGAGGTGCCTCCACCCGCATGAGGCGACAGAACGGCCGATCCGAGCCCCGCCGTCGTGCTCAGCACAACGACGATCCAGAGCACCGCTTGAGCAGAGGTCGAGCGCATCGCTACAAGCCCGGCGTCTGGTGCACGAACGTAAGATCGCCTGCCTCTCGGCCGCGGCGAAGGTGAGGCAGTATATGGAAGGATGGGCCGACCCTGACGACCGAGCGAAGGGCTCTGTTGCCCGTCGGCCCACTCCCCGGACCTTCGTGAACCCGAATCACGCCCCCGGCGGGGCGTCCCGAGAAATGTCGGAGGGGGGATTTGAACCCCCGGCCCCAGGATGTCCCCCGGGACGCGGACCGCGCCCCGCTATGAGTCCCGTACTCTACCAGGCTGAGCCACTCCGACAGTGAGCGGACGGTCGATCCGCATTCTCGGCACGACCTAGGTCCGCGGAGCCCTCGCCGGCCTCGGCGACCTCGACCGGGGCGACAGGGCCCTCGGGGACGACCTCGGCGGCCGGAACCGGGACCTCGTCGTCGATGATCCCGAGGACGATCGACCGCCGGATCTCGATCTTCTTGAGCGGGTACAGGGACTTCACGCCGTGGGCGAGGAGCTTCGACAGCTCGCCCTGCAGCATCTCGTGAACGAACTCGGCCGCGGGCTTCAGCTGGGCCTCCTCGGTAAGGATCGTGACGATCCGGTGGCGTAGCTCGGCCCTAAGGCGCGTCTGCAGCCGCTGCTCGCCGACCGCGACCGGCTTCAGGATGATCTGGACGCCGTCCTTCGTGGTCACGGTGAGCGCGAGATCGATCTTCGAGCGCTTGCGGCGGGCCAGTCGGCGAACGTAGTCGGACGTCAGGTCGTGCCCGATGAACCGGGCCTCGGCCACGCCGTCCCCGGAGATCCGCTCGATACGGAACCGCAGCTTGACGTGGGCCTTGCCCGAGTCGGCCGAGCTGGAGAGCTCGGGGAGAGTGGTCTCGAGCGTCCGGCCCGATCAGCTGCTCCGGTTCGCTCGCTACGGTCTCGCCGAGGTCGACGTGCTGGAAGAGGCCCGGGGCCCGGACCTTGTACCAGCGCTTCGAGCGCCACTTGTCCTTGACCGTGCGGGCCAAGGCGGGCTTTTTCGCGCCGGACTCCTTCTCTGCCATCGCTCGCGCGCCCGCCGACCCGGGCGGGCTACTTAACCCTAGCTCGACCGGTTCTCACCGAGGGCGAGCGCCCTGTTCCCGGGGGCGTGTTCGGGCCGCCGCGCGCCCCGAAATGGGGCGCCGGAACGGACCGGTCGGCCGCGGCAAACTACATATCTCGAACCTAGCTCCGCGCGCCGTGACCGCTCCTCCGGGCGACGGACCCGCGCCGGGAACCCGCGCGACCGCAGCCGACCTTCGCGCGGCGCATGCCGTGGTCGAGGCGCCGGCGGAACGGTTCCGCCACGAGGTCCTGACCTCGATCGAGGCATTCAAGAGCCGCGGCCTCGACCGGGCCCAGACGTTCCGCGCCCTCTTCCCGCGCACCGATCCTGCCCGACCAGACGTACGAGGACCTCGTCGCAGGGATCGTGGCGGGGGCCCACGTGCTCTTCTTTGGGCCCTCCGGGGCTGGCAAGACGAGCCTCGCGAAGGACCTGTGGGAGCTGTTCCCGAAGGGGGTCTGGGTCGTGGACGGGTGCCCCGTGCTCGACCACCCGTTGAGCCTCGTGGACCGAACCGTGGCCGCGAGGTTCCCGGCCGTGCCCGATCTGCCCGTCGACGGTTCGCCCCGGGGGGCGACATCGCGAAGTTCGACCCGACCACGGTCGACCCTGCCCGACGTTCCCGCCGAGTTCATCATCCTCCGCGAGGGGTTCGGGTTCGCCCGTGTCCAGGGAAGCTCCGAGGTGTTCCCGGATCACCTGACGGGGAACATCAACCTTCGAAAGCTCGAGGAGATCGGCGACCCGATGAGCCCGCTGGTCCTGGAACCGGGGAAGCTTCTGCAGGCGAACCGCGGGTTCCTGCTCGTGGATGAGATCGGCAAGCTTCCGCTCGGGACGCAGAACGTGCTCCTCCAGTCGCTCCAGGAGGGGACGGTCACTCCGTCGAAGTCCCGGGAGACGTTCCCCGGACTGTTCGTAGCGGTGGCCACCTCGAACCTCGCGGACCTCGACAACATCAACGACCCGCTCTCCGACCGGCTCACGAGCCTCCACGTCGGGTTCAACGAGCGCCATGCCGACAACCGTCAGGATCGTCGAGCTGGGCCGCTCCGCGGACCCGGACATCGTACGTTCCCGAGATCCTGGTCGACGCCGCCGTCCGCGTGATCGAGGCGTGGCGCCTTCGGATGAGCGAGGAGAACCCGGACATCGGCGAGGTCGGGTCGAACCGGACGCTCCTCGACGTCGCGGAACGGACGAGCGCCATCGCGGTGCTGGATGGCCGCGCGCTTCCGTCCAGCGCGGACCTCAAGGCCGGACTCTTGCACGCGATGCGCGGCCGCATCCGGGCCCGCAGCGGCGACTCGTTCCGCCAGAACCAGAAACGGGTCATCGAGTTCGTGGACCAGTACCTGCCCGCGGCCCTGAAGCGGAGCTCGGGGGTCTACTGGTGCCGCTACTTCGAGGGACCCCTCAAGAAGAACTCGGGCGAGGCCGAGGCGCTGGTCGGCGAGGGACGGCGTCTGAAGGACGACCGGTCGCTCACGGCGGGGTTCGAGACCGACTCCACCACGTTCCCCAAGTTCCGCCTCTTCTCGCGGTACGTCGCGGAGCGCGAGCACCCGGCCCGGACGATCCCTCGGGTCGAGGCGGCGGTTAGCGTCTTCCGTCTCCTCGAGGAGTTCTCCCTGTTCTCCTGCAAGGACGAGGACGGAGACGACGCCCCCCTCTAGTCCGGAGGTCGAACTCCCGGACTGCGCGCTGTACACGGACGACGTCACTTCGGACGACCTGATCGACGCCCTCGACCGCGCCCTCCTCGTGCGGACGCTCGCGGAGCGGGGTGTCGACGGAGCCCGGTCCCTCCTCAAGGAACGTGCGCAGGAGGACGCGGAGCTCAAGGCGCGGCTCGACCGGTTGCGCGAGCGGCTCCGAGCCCAGGCGAACCGCCAGGTCCGGACCGGCTCGCGGAGTACGACCGGCGGGTGGGCGAGCTCACTCTCCTCGAGCGCCGCTCGGACGAGGAGGTCGCCCGCCGCATCGCCGAACTCGAGGAGCGGCTGCGCGCCGCCCGCTCGGCGGACTGGACGCGGGGACCGCCCACGATGCTCCTCGACGACATCCAGAGCGCGCTCCTCGTTCCCGACGCATCCTGGAACCGCCCGCCGGCCCGCCCCGGGATACTGGCCCGGATCCGGGCCGCGTTCCGTCCGATTCGCTGCCTGGCTCGGGCGCCTGTTCGGCCGCCGCCGCGGGGCCCCCGCTCCCCGGTCCAAGGACCGGACGGTCTCGCTGGCGTTCCTGGCGGCCAACGGACGTACGCTCGGGCCGTCCGAGCTCGGGAACGCCCTCGCGAGCCTGACGGCCCCCCAGCGGGAAGAGCTGTCGGGTCGGGTCGAGGGTACGATCAAGAACCGCGAGCGCATCATCGAGCACGAGGCCGAGGAGAAGCGCCGAGCCGCGGAGGCGCAGCGCCGGCGCCTCGAGCAGGAGCGGGAAGAGGCGAAGCGGCGGGCCGAGGCCGACACCGACCAGAAGGTCAAGGCGGCGGAGGAGGGTCGGTTCGAGCGCGAGCTCAAGGAACGGGGGTTCGTCGCCGAGCAGGGCGGCGAGCTGGTCGTCACCTACGGGCTCGTGGAGCGGTTCGCCCGCATCCTTCTCGAGGAAGAGACCCGGCGAGCTGCCCGGGGACATACGCCTCTCCCTGAAGGGCGGCGGGTCGACGGGGGTCTACGAGAAGGCGAAGCTGCGCCGGCTCGAGGAGGTCGCCCGCCTCGACGTCCCGTCCTCGCTCCTCGAGACGCGTATGGCCGGCCGGCGTCACATCGACGAATCGACCAGCTACGTCTACCGCGAGGTGACGTCGGAGCGGGTCCACGTGGTGTTGGCGTTCGACCGGTCGGGGAGCATGTCGGAGAGTGGGAAGCTCGACGCGGCGAAGAAGGCCCTCCTCGCGCTCTACGTCGCCATCCGTCGCCGGCACCCCGACGCCACGATCGACGTCCTTGCCTTCGACAACACCGTCTCGGTCCTCGACCTGGTGGAGCTCTGGGAGTGCAAGGCGGGTGCGTTCACGAACACCGCGGAGGCCCTCCGGGCCGCCCATCTCCTCCTCCGCTCCTCGCGGGCCAGCCGGCGCGAGGTCTACCTCATCACCGACGGCCTTCCCGAGGCGTACACCGACGACGAGGGTCGGGTCCGCTCGGGCCAGCTGGACGTCGCGATGGAGCACGCCCTCGAGCGGGCGCGCGAGCTGGCGACCGTCCAGCCGATGCGGCGGACCGTGATCCTCCTCAAGTCGGACCACCCCGAGTACGAGGTCGCCGCGCGCTCGCTCGCCCGAACGCTCCTCGGAGAGCTCGTCGTGACCGACCCCGCCCACCTCGGCGTGGAGCTCCTGGTGCGGTGGGCCCACGGCGTGGAGACCGAACGAAAGGTCGAGGTTCCGGTCGCGCCCGCCCGCCCCGCGACCCCCGCGGGCGCCGAGCGCGGGGCTCGGGCCAAGGGGCGAAGGAAGGACCGCCGGATGGGCGGCTGATCGCTCCGCCTGTGGCCGTCAATCTTTATCTGACGACCCGGACGTACCGGGCCCCGAGGACACGATGACCGAGAGTCGCGAGCAGGCCCAGTTCCGGCAGCACCTGGCCGAGATGCGCCGGGCGACCGCGGGACTCGGCAAGGATTTCGCTCGGGAATTCTCCGACCTCGACAACAAGATCGAACGGCTGGGCCACGCGACCGCCCAGGACGCCAGGTACCTGGCGGTCGACATCCAGGACGACCTCGCCAGCCTTGGCCGGACGGTCGACACGGAGCTGCGGGCCCTCCCGCACCGGATCGGTGCCGGGGCCACCGCCATCGGCCAGGGCACCGCGCGCGCGGCCGGCGCGGCGAGGGACGCGATGGTCTCCGCCGGGAAACGGGCGAAGACCGGCACAAAGAACGCCCTGGCCAGCGCCGCGGGCGTGAAGCGGACCCCGATGAAGACCTGGTCCCCGCCGGGCGCCTCGGACGAGGAATCCCCGTCCAAGGACGAGTCGGCCTAGGCCGATCGGACGGCCCCGTCGGCCCTGCCGGCGGCGATCTCCGCCCGGACCAGACGGACGGCGGTCCTGAGGTATTCGGGGTCGACGTCGAACCCCACGAAGCCGACGCCGAGCCGAGTGGCGGCGACCGCGCTCGACCCGATCCCCACGAACGGGTCGACCACGACCCGGGTGCGGGCGACCCCGTGGAGGCGGACGCACCACTCGGGAAGCTCGGGAGGGAACGACGCGCGGATGCGGCCGGTCCCGGTCCGGGACCGAATGGTCGCGTAGGGCAGGAACCATGTGTTGCCCCGGCACCGGCGGTCGCGCGCGGTCCGCCCCCAGCGTCGCACGTTCGACTTGTCCTGGTACGGGATGCCGATGGAGAGCCGGTCGATCGGGACCGACCCGGTGCGCGTGAAGTGGAAGATGTACTCGTGCGCCCCGTGCAGGTACCGCTTCGAGACGAGCGGCTTGTAGTGCCCGAGGGCGAGGTCGCGCTCGAGGCCCGCCGAGCGGCCCGCGGCCCGACGGTCGATGGCGATCGACTTGACCCAGTGGATGACGTTCTGGAGGACGAACGGGCGGCCGGCCGCCCGCGCGACGTCCCACGGGAGCCACGGGTCGCTCGGCGAGGCGCCCACGTTCAGGAAGAACGAGCCCGCCGGCGCCAGGACTCGGTCGACCGCATCCCCCAGCTCCCCGGTCCAGGCGAGGTACTCGTCCCGGGGTCGGTCGTCGGCGTAGCGGGAGTAGCGGACCCCCCGGTTGTACGGGGGGCTCGTGACGACCACGTCCGCCCGACGGACCCTTCGGGGGAGCTCCGCGATCGCGTCCGCGTTCCACAGGACGACCGAGCGTCCGTGCCCGAGGGGGAGGCGGGCGAACGGCCGCGCGGCCGGAGGCGCCATCGGCCCGCTCTCGAACGGCCGCGGCGGCGCGGTTACCGCGCCGGCGGCGGGGCGGCCTTCATCTTCGCGAGCTCGGCCTGCGCTTCGGCGAGCGCCTTCTCGGGCTCCTTGTAGTAGAAGGAGACGAGCCGGCCGACGTCGCGGTGGGTGTACGGCTTCTGGCGGGTCGCCCGCGCGTCCAGGGCCATCATGTAGTCGAGGACGGTCACGCGGTTGCGGATCTCCCGCTCCATATCCTTCATCGTCCAGTTCTTGAGCAGCGCGACCCGCTCGTAGACGTAGGAGTGGCCCGAGAACAGGAACGTGTCGTCCGACGGGTTCCACGAGTAGACCGAGTTCGTGATCAGCTCGTTCGTCTCGGGGTCGAGCCCGACGATCTCGGTGAGCGACTGGACCCGGCGCGTCATCTTCGTCCCCACTTTCACCTGGCGCTGGAGCAGGACGAGGTTCAGCGCGGAGACCAGGGACCGAGGCAGGGTGATCGGCGGGTTCTCCATCCGGTGGACCATCGCGCTCACGCTCTCCGCGTGGAAGGTCGTGTAGCAGGTCTTCCCGGTCGCCATCGCCTGGAAGACGATGAACGCCTCCGCGCCACGGACCTCTCCGACCATCAGGTACTGCGGGCGCTGGCGCAGCGCCGCCGCGAGGAGGTCGAACATGTCGATCTCGCCGGGCGCCTTCCCGCTGATGACGTTCTTCGAGCCGAACCCGGCGCGCGTGAGCGACGGGACCCAGTTCTCGTGCGGGAGGTTGAGCTCGCGAGTGTCCTCGATGGAGACGATCTTCATCTGCGGCGGGATGAACAGGAGCGTCGCGTTGAGGGTCGTGGTCTTTCCGCTCGCCGTGCCGCCGCAGACCATCATCGACTGCCCGGTCTCGATGGCCAGCCAGAGGTAGGCCATCATCTCCGAGCTCATCGTCTTGAACTTGAGGAGGTCGACCGGCGTGAACGGGTTGTCGCGGAACCGCCGGATCGTGAACGAGCTGCCCCGCTTCGTGACGTACATCCCCAGGGTCGCCTGCAGCCGGGACCCGTCGGGCACCGTCGCGTCCAGGATCGGGCTCGCGACGGAGATGTGCTTCCCCGAGCGCTGGGCGAGCCACGTGACGTAGTCGTCCAGCTCCTTGTGGGACGTGAACTTGAGGTTCGACCGGATCGACCCGTACTTCCGGTGGTAGATGTACAGCGGGATCCCGACCCCGTCGCAGGAGATGTCCTCGACCTCGGGGTCGGTCATGGGGACGTCGACGATCCCGTAGCCGATGAAGTCCCGAGAGAGGTAGTAGACGAACCGGCCCTTCGAGGTCGGGCCGGGTGACAGCTGCCACTCCTTGAGCAGGTCGTCGATCATCCGCCGGAGCTCGTCCTTCCGCTCCTCCGGCTCGCGGCCGGCGAGCGGCTGGAATCCCGCGACCAGCGCGGTCCGCAGGCGCCCGATGAGCGCCTTCTCCAGCGGCGTGAGCGGCGGCTCGATCACCTCGTAGAGATGCTCGTTCCGCTGGGTGTGGAGCGTGATGCGGACGTAGGAGAACCCCGGCATGATCGGAGCGAGGTCGAGCTCCTTGAGCGCGGGGTCGCTGAGCGGCGGGATGGGGGTGACGTCGACGGCCGCGCCCTGGCCGGAGACGCCCAACCGGGAGAGCTTCACCGGGCGGGGTTCGGCCGTCCCCTTGCGCATCGACGCGCCCAGCCGGAGCCACGGGGAGAACGAGGTGCGTCCCCGTCCCTTGCGCCGGTCGGTCTTGCCGCCCTCGCTCGTGTCGGTCTGGTACTCGCTCGCTTCGCCCGCCATCGTTCTTTCTCCTACCCGCTCGCTGGCAGGGCGAGGATGGGGACCACGAACCGCATGATCAGCCAGCCCATCGTGAGCATGATGGTCGCATGCTGGAGCCCCTCGGCGATCCGCCCGTTGTAGAGGACGCCGGCCATGACCCCGTCGCCGACGGCGTGGACGATCACGGCGACCAGGAACGCGAGGAAGAGGATCGGGACGAACGCGAACTGGAGGGATACCCCGCCCGCCCCCGAGAGCGACGAGGCGGCGATCCCCTCACCGGCCTTGATCATCTGCGGCAGGAAGACCGCCGCCATGATGTAGATCGTGACGAGGAAGACGAAGAACGAGATGTAGATGACCGTCACGTAGGTGAGCATCGAGATCCGGCGGGAGGCGTCCGCGAGCTGCGCTTCCCGCGTGTCGCGCGCCACCATCGTCAGGACGTCCGCCACGTTCCCGCCGGCCTCGTTCGCGCGGGTGACGATCGAGACGACCCGCTGGACCAGCGGGGTCGGGACACGTTCCTCGAACAGTTGCAGGGCGGTCGCCACGGGGACGCCCCACTCGAGCTGGCTGGCCATCTTCTTGATCTCGTCCGTGAGCAGCCCATACCGGCCCGCGCTGGCCACGATGATCGCGTCCGGCAGGGTCATGCCGAACCGGCCCGCCTCCGCCACGTCCCTCAGGAAGTCGGGAAGGCGGTCCTCGATCTTCGAGATCCGCCGCAGCTTCTGGGTCATCGTGAAGCCGTACGGGGCCATCACGCACAGCAGTCCGATCACAAAGAAGTCGATCGCCGGGTTCGCCCCCGACGGCTCGCCCGGGCGGATGATGATCGTCAGCCTGCCGATGTAGTTCAGCATCCCGATCACCCAGAACGCGATCCCGGCGACCGAGCCGAGGATCAGCAGCTGCGTCTCACGGGACATCGCCGCGCCCGGGATCTTCGTGTCGGACTCGTGGAGGGTACTTGACCTTCCGGGCCGAAGCGTTGGCGTTCGCGGTTGCCATCCTAGTTCATCTCCTGCGCCAGCGAGTACATGAAGAAAATGAACCCGAACTGCGACACCGGGATCATCCCGAGCACGATCCCCCACAGGACGTCCAGCATGAACGCCCCACCGCCGCCGATGATGGCGAAGATGGCGATGATGATCACGAGGAACAGCGGGAACGCGACCACGACCGTGACGAACGTCTCGGCGAGGAGCCCCATCGTTTCGACCCGCTCCTGCATCGCGAGCTTGTGCTCGCGCTCGAACTGCTCGGCCTTGAGCAGGAAGTAGGGCTTCAGCTGGCCGCCGCTGGTCGCGGTGGTCACGACCCCCTGGAGGAAGTCCTGGAACTTCTTCGACGGGGTCCGCAGCGCGCCCAGCCGGAGCGCGGTCAGGATATCGACGCCCAGGAGCTCCGTGTCGCGCGTGATCCACGCCGCTTCCTCGGCCACCTCGCCGTAGATCTTCTGGCGGCCTAGCTCCTTGAAGATCTGGTCGACGTTGACGTCGGCCGAGCTCATCGCGGAGACGAAGCTCATCGCAGAACCGATCTTCCGGTCGATCTTGCGACCGCGGTCCTTTGCCTTCGAACCGGGCGCTCCCTGGAGCAGGAAGAACGTGCCCACGGTGCCCAGCAGCGGGAGCATGATCAGCGCGATGATCCCCAGGAACGCGACCCCGTGGAGGATGAACAGGAGGCCGACCACGACCCCGGCGACCGTGGCCGCGATCCCCGCGACCACGGTCGTCGCGTAGACCGTGGCCAGGTACTCGTCCGCGCGGACCCGCATGTGGGCCTTGAGGAGGTTCTCCTCGAGCACCGGGTCGATCGGCTTCGCCTTCACGCGGGCGCCGAACGTCCGCCAGGCCCAGCGCTGGAAGCCGGTGAGGGTTGAGGGGGTCGGTTGTCCGCCCCGCTTGACCCGGACCGTCCGCGACGGCGCCTCGGTCCCTCCCGAGGGCAGGGGTTTGATGGTCGGGGTCGCGGCCATCCTAGCCGGTCGCCGGCGGCGACGGGGTCGCCTGGATCCGGGCCATCACCTCGTTCGGGTCCTTGTAGTACTGCGCGATCGTCTGCCAGAGCTGGCGATAATCGTTGATCTTGTGCGTGACGAGGAAGCGGATCACCTGCGTCCTCCGCTGGAACTCCGCGTCCATCTCGTCCGGACTGTAGTTCTTGAATTCCATGATCTTGTCGAACAGGAACGAGTGCCCCTTGAACACGAACGTATCGTTGCTCGGGTCCCACTCGTAGACCGTGTTGGTGATCAGCTCGTTCGTCTCCGGCTCGAACCCGACGATCTCGAGGACCTGTTTCAGCCGGCGAACGACCCCCTTCTCGGTGCGGGTCTGGAGCTGGATGACGACATTGTTGAGCGCGGACAGGAGGATCCGTGGGGTGTTGATGGGGGGGTTCTCGAGACGGTTCACCATCGACTTGACGCTGTCCGCGTGCATGGTCGAGTAGGTGGTGTGCCCCGTGGCCATCGCCTGGAACATCGTGTAGGTTTCCTTGCCGCGGACCTCTCCGACGATGATGTAGTTCGGCCGCTGCCGGAGGGCCGCCCTTACGAGGTCGAACATGTCGACCTCGCCGGCCGCCTTCCCGTCGGGCCCGCGGTCGCCGGTCCCGCCCCGGGTGGCGCCGGGGATCCAGTTCTCGTGGGGCAGGTTGACCTCCCGCGTGTCCTCGATCGAGACGATCTTCGAGGTCGGGGGGATGAAGAGGGAGATGGCGTTCAGCGTGCTCGTCTTCCCGGAAGCGGGGCCCCCGCAGATGATGACCGACTCGCCCTGCTCGGCCGCGAACCAGAAGTAGGCGACCATCTCCTCGCTGGCGCTGCCCATCATCACGAGGTCGACCGGGGTGAACGGCCGCTCCTTGAACCGCCGGATGGTGAAGCTGGCGCCGCGGGTCGTGATCTCCCGGGCGTACGTCGCCTGGACGCGGTGGCCCTCGGGCGTGGTCCCGTCCAGGATGGGGGACGAGACGCTCACCGATTTCGAGCATCGCTGCCCGAGCATCACGATGAACGAGTTCAGCGCCTCTTCGTTCGCGAAGACGACGTTCGTCTTCACGGACTCGTACTTCCCGTGGAAGATGAACAGCGGTACGTCCACGCCGTCGCACGAGATGTCCTCGACCTCGAGGTCGAGGATGAGCGCGTCGACGGGGCCGTAGCCGACGAAGTCGCGGAGCAGGTAGTAGATGATCCGCTCGAGCGAGAGCGGGCTCAGCGTGATCCGCCGGGACTTGAAGTAGCCCTCGGCCTCGCTGCGCAGGTACGCCCGTTTGTCGGGCGAGGAGAGGCTTGTGATGTCCCCTCCGATGATCTTCGTCAGCGTCTCCTTGAGGTGGGCGACCAGCTCCGTCTCGTGCCTCGATAGCTGGGGCTCGATGACCTCGTAGAGGTACTCCTTCGTCCGGTCGTTGTAGGTGACGCGCGAGTAGGAGTAGGGCGGGTTCACCGGCCGCACCTGGAGCTCCTTCATGGCCGGCTCCGCGAGCGCGGGCATCGCCGTGATGAACGTGCCGGGCAGGTCCTCTGACGTCTTCTCCGAGCCCGGTCCGCCGAGCGGCGACCCGGCCTCGCCCTCGCCCGTGGGCCTCGGGATACGGACCCGGAAGGAGTTCGCGGAGGCCATGCTCAGGCGCCTCCCTGCGTGAAGCTGACCACGACGCCGGCGTAGTCGACGGTCGCGTAGTTGATGTTCAGGAACTCGAGGCTGATGTCGTACGAGGTTCCCGCCGAATCCTGACAGACGGTCGTCGAGGGTGGGAAGGCGACCGAACCGGTGAGGGAGTACGCCGAGGAGGCGAGCCCGCTCGTCGCGACAAGGGACTGGAGGAAGGTGTACCATGCGCAGACATTGTGGGTCCCGACCTCGAACGTGAAGTTGAACGGCACCGCGATCCCCGTCGTGGTGGCGAAGCGGTCCGAGGAGGTGTACGGCTGGGAGTACACGAAGTGCGAGAACACATCCTTCGTGCCCTGGCGAGTGTAGACCGAGGCGTTGCCGAACATCTGCAGGTAGCTCGACTGCACGGTCGTGTTCGAGCCCACCTTGGTGACGTTGAGCGGCGGGGGCACGATCATGAGCTGGTGTCCTCCGATCTGCGTCAGGAACACCCCGTCGTCCTCGAAGAAGTAGTCGACCGAGGGATAGGACCCGGTCGGGCAGGGCCCCCTGGAGCACGGAGACGGAACTGGTCTCGTTGAACGGAATGTCCTTGGCCGGTTGGATCGCTGTGCCGACGCCCATGAAGATATGCTCGAAGATGCAGTTGCCCGGGGCCACGGGATGACCGTTGGCTGGGAAGAACCCGGCCGGGCAGTTCGCGGGTATGAACGTGAGCGTCGCTTGGGTCGGCTGGGAGAGGAGCGGGACCGCCTGCGAGGCCAGCGTGAACGGCGTGGCGTACGTCGCCGGGCCCCCAAGGGAGGACCGCTCGTCGACCGCCGACTTGAGCAGCGCGAAGGACGATTCGATCCCGTCCGCGAACTGCCGCTCGTTGTCGGTCATCCAGAGCGGCACGTACTGGGTCAGGAAGATGCCGAACAGCGCGAAGAAGACGAGAAGGGCGAGGAGGGTGCCCACGACCGCCACGACCCCGCGCTTGCCACGGTCTAGCCGCCGGGCCCGGCGATAGCGGCGGCCCGTGAGAACGATACCGGCTTCCCCCATTCGCATCGCCCGGGGCTTCAACTCCCGAGGTAACGAAAGTTAGGCCCGATTCGTCTATAAATACATGTTCGGCGGAACGCCATCTCCGTGGCGTCTCTCCGGCGGTGAACCTAAAGTCCGCCTTGCGCTCCGGTGACACGGACGATGGCCCTCCGAGAGCTCTCCCTGACCCTCCCCAATCGCCCGGGCACTCTGGCTGGGGTCGCCCGCGCCCTCGCGAAGGAGCGGATCAACCTCGCCGCCATCACGGTCGATTCGACCTCCGGGAAGGGGAAGGTCCGGTTGATCGTGAGCGACCCGGACCGGGCGACGGCCTTGCTGGCCGCCGCCGGCTACGACCCCGAGACGCGAGAGATGCTGGCGGTCCGCCTCGAAGACCGGGCCGGCAGCTTCCTCCGCGTCCTCGAGGTGCTCGCGCGGGAAAAGGTCAACATCCAGAGCGTGGCGATCCTGGTGGCCCGGGAGGGGAACCAGCCGCTCGTGGCCATCTCCACGAACGACCCCGCCCGGGCGCGGCGCCTTCTCCAGCGCTCCGGGTTCATGAGCCGGGCCGCGGAAGGACTGGTCTCGAACAACGACCTTCTCGCGACTGCCCCCTCCATCCCGACGGAGTCGGTCGGCCTCCTGCTGTAGTCGCGCGACCGCGCACAAACCGTATGAGCCGGGGACTCTCCCCTCCCGCCGCGCGGTTGTGGTCTAGCGGTTAGGACGGTAGCTTCCCAAGCTACCTACTCGGGTTCGAATCCCGACAACCGCATCGTCCCTTGGCCGGCCGCCGTCGAAACGGCGGCTACCAGAGGGGCCCTGAGGGCGCCTCGGGGGGCGGGGCCGCATACTTGGCCGGCATCAGCCCGGGGTCGATCTGCCCAGTGGTCGCGTAGCGGTAGAGGGCAGCCCGGAGGATTCCCTCCGCGGCCGAGCCGAGGAGCGCGACGCCGATGGCGATCGCGAGCGCCACACCGATCAGGACGATGCCGACCACGGTCGAGCCGCCGACGAGCAGAACGATCCCTACGATCCCCACTGCCACGGCCGCGACGATGCCGGCGGCGATCAGCAGACCCAGCGCGAGGTTCGAGACGAGCGTCCGGCCGAACGACGAAACGAAGAGGTGCCCCGACCGCTTGAGGGCCGGCCACGGCCGCTCGTTCTCGTAGAGAAGGACCGGGATCATGAAGTAGGTGATGACCGCCCACGAGGCCCCTCCGACCGTCCCGATGACCAGTCCTCCGATCCCGCGCACACGGCTCGCGATCAGTTGAATCGCGAGACCGACGGTCGCTGTCAGAAGGGACCACACGACCAACCGAGCCAGCCGGGAACGAGCGACCCGCCAGCCGTCCGCCGCCGTGGGGTTCTGGCCGTTCAGCTTCAGGGTCGCCGCTCCAACGAGCGCGGCCGTGCAATAGACCGAGACGAAGGCCATCGACACGTACGCCGCCAGGAAGAGGGCGACTCCGGCCAGGTACGTCGCATTCGAGTATCCGGTGGCCGTTCCGAGGGGAATGATCAGGAAAAAGGTCCCGAGAAGGAGGAGGGCGATCACGCCGAGGGCGGCCAGGCCGCCCACGAGCGGGAAGACGAGCAGCGCCCGGTCCTCGCGGATCATCCGGAACGAGCTCTTCGTCAGCTTCCACGAGTCCGAGAACGTGCCGGGCATCGGGTGGAGGTCCGTCGTGCGAGGGGCGAGGAGACTCTAAAGTTTCACGGTGGGCCTAGCCTGCCGAGCCTCAAGGTCCCGGCTGCCTGACTCGAACAGGCGACCTGAGGATCTCCACGGGGGCCGCCGGTTGCACCGGCAGTCTCGCCTACAGTCCCCCGCTCTACCACTGAGCTAAGCCGGGACGGTTGCAAGAACGGGGAGACGACCTATAAGCCCTCCGCCGCGCAGCAGCCGCGACCGAACCGAGACCGCGGGTTGGACCACTCCTCGGCAGCGTCAGTCCCTAGTTGGGAGCCTCCCGCAGTGGCCCGTTCCCGGCGCCCGGGGTTTCGTTCCTACCGAACGGATGAGGGGCCGGGCGCGGAGCCTTGGGACGGGGAATCGGTGGCTGAAGGACCACCCCCGAGGGCGGTCCGCAGCCGGCCGGCGACCGCTTCCGGTGGGCCGGTCGCGTCGATAGGATGGAGCAGCCCTCGGCTGCGGTAGTATGCCAACAGCGGCGCCGTCTGCTCCGCATACACCTTCAGGCGGGTCGTTACCGCCTCCAGGCGATCGTCGGGCCGCTGGACGAGCGTCTCTCCATCCCGGTCGCAGACCCCCGAGTTCCGGGGAGGCCGGCTCCGGAGGTTGTAGACGGTGGCGCAACGGGGACAGACTCGGCGATCCACGACCCGGTCCACCAGCACGCGGGAGGGAACCTCGAAGGAGATGACCCGGTCGAGGGTAGTGATCGCGGCCAGGGCCTCGGCCTGCGGGAGGTTCCGGGGGAACCCGTCCAGGATGAACCCCGCTCGGGCGTCGGGCAGGGAGATCCGCTCGTGGAGTAACTTGAGAACGAGGGCGTCCGGAACGAGGCGGCCGGCGCGCATATGCCCGTCCGCCTCCTGGCCCAGGGGAGTGCCGGCGGCCACGGCCGACCGGAGCAGGTCCCCGGTCGACAGGTGGACGACCCCGAGTTGCTTGGCGAGGGTTGCGGCCTGGGTCCCCTTGCCCGCTCCCGGTGGGCCCAAGAAGACGAGTCGGTACACGGTGCGGGGACCCGGGCGCGTGTAATAGCCGTTCCCGAGCTAGTGCTCTATCCGACTTCCGTCGAACGGCCTTCCGAGGATAGCAGCCTCGAGGTTCGGGAGGTCGCGACCGGCGACGACGAAGAGCGGGATCTCGGCGCGCGCGAGCGCGTCCGCCCCGAGCCGGTCGAACAGGAACATCTGGCCAGCCTCGCCCGTGGTGGCGGAGGCGACCATCCGCCGGAAATCGGGCCAGGTCAGCCGGTCGATGCCGACGGGCGCTCCGATTCGTCTTCGGGTCGGAATCGTAGACGCCCTTCACGTTCGTGGCGTTCACGAGGCACGAGGCTCGGAGGCGTACGGCCACGAGCGCGGCGACCCCGTCGGTGGTGTGGCCCGGCTCGGTCCCTCCAAGCACGACGGGTGACGCATGGCGCGCCGCATCCACCGCCTCACGGACCGAGGCGGGAGGAGTGGAGGGCGTCGGTGGGCCGATGCGTCCTGCGAGCAACCGCGCATGGAGCCGCGTCACGTCGATGCCCAGCTCGTCCAGTTCGAATTCGGTCAGTCCAAGCGACCGGCCGAGACGAATGTAATCCCGGGCCGTGCGGCCCCCACCGGTGGTCACGACCAACGAGACCGACCGCCCGACGCGGCCCAGCATCTCCGCGAGCGCCTCGAGGTAGTCGGAGTCCCCGTCCCCGGTCAGCAGCACGGAGCCCCCGATCGACACGACAACGGGTCGATGGGGCGTCGAGGGTGGAGCCGCCATAGCCTAGGCCCCGGGAGAGGCGGACCGACTTAGGCGTTCCTGTCGCGACTAAGGGCCGGCCTCTTTAGGCCAGACGCTTCCACGGTGCGTGGGAGACGAGCTCGAGGCCGCCAAAGTGTCGGCGGCCCGGTCCGCGGTCGAAAAGTTCGTCCGGCCCGGCCTGCTCCTCGCGTTAGGCACCGGCTCGACGTCGGCCCTAGCGGTCTGGGCCATCCGTGAGCGGTTTCCGGAAGAAGCGTTCGAGTGCGTCGCGAGCTCCCGCGCCACCGATGAGCTCGCCCTGTCGCTCGGGTTCAAGGTTCGTTCCCTCGCGGCCGACGACCGGTTCGACGTCATGCTGGACGGGGCGGACGAGGTCGCCCCCAGCCTCGACCTTACGAAGGGTGGTGGAGGGGCGCTCTTTCGGGAGAAGTTCCTCGCCCGCCTTTCGGCCCAGTTGGTGATCCTGGTCGACCCCTCGAAGATGGTCACGGCGTTGGGCCAGAGAGCGGCGATCCCGGTCGAGACGGTGCCGTTCGCCGTACCGGTGCTTTCGCGACAGCTGGAGGACGACGGGTTCGACGTCCGCCTGCGGGCCGGCCGCGACGGCCACCCGTTCGTCACCGACAACGGGAACCAGATCATAGACCTCCGTCCTCCGTCACCCGTGGACGACCCGGGTCGTCTCGACGACGAGCTCCACGAACGACCCGGCGTGGTCGAGACCGGCCTCTTCGTGGGGATGGCGGACCGTGTCCTGGTGGGGCAGCCAGACGGGCGCGTGCGCGAGCTGCTCGCCCCCGCGAAGCGGACCGAGTGACGAACGTCTCCTCTGCTCGAGCGGCGTCCGCGGCCGTATTCTCGGCCCGGCGCTTCCCCCGGCCGGAGGGGAATGGTAATGCTCAACGATCGGACCGAGGCCGGCGAGCGACTGGCCCCGCGTCTTGAGACGTATCGGGGCGAGCGCCCCATCGTCCTCGCATTGCCGCGGGGCGGGGTCCCGGTCGCCGCCCCCATCGCACGTCGCCTGGCCGCTCCGCTGGACGTGATCGTCGCTCGAAAGGTCGGGGCGCCACGAAACCCCGAGTATGGGCTCGGGGCCGTCGTCGAGGATGGAACGGTGCTGTTGGACGACGCCCGGGTCCGGGCTGCCGGGTACCGAACGGAGGACCTGGCGGCAACGATCGCGAGGGAGTTGGAAGAGGCCGTGGAGAGGGCCAGGAGGTATCGGGTCGGTCGGCCGCTTCCCGAGGTATCGGGCCGCACCGTCGTCCTCGTCGACGACGGGATTGCCACGGGGGCGACCGTACGCGCGGCGTTCAAGGCACTTCGTCCCCGGGGCCCGAGCAGGATCGTGGTCGCCGCGGGGGTCGCTCCGCTCGATACGGTGAGGGAGCTCGAGCGGGAGGCGGACGGGGTCGTCGTGCTTGAGAGCCCCGCAGAGTTCTTCGCGGTCGGGGAGTTCTACCGTCGGTTCGAACCCGTGAGCGAGGACGAGGTGAGCCACCTCCTCGCGCGCGGGGCCGCCGCTTCGGGTCGCCAGTCCGACCAGCCGATCCGGTGAGCCCGTCTCCCGAGGCCCCAGGCATGGCTCCGTTCGCGGGCCGCGGGTCCAAGCGGGCCGAACGCTGCCACGCCCAGTTCGGGGCGAGCCCCGTCCCCGGGAAGGGTGAGGTTTATCCCCTCCGAGGGGTGGCATCGGCCGGCCGCGAGCGACCGCGGCCGAGGGAAGATGCAGGGGAAATACCTCCGAACTCGGATCGACGACCACGTCGGCTACATCGAGATCGGGAAGCCGAAGGCGAACACCTACGACCTCGAGATGATGAAGGAGCTCGACCAAGCGGTCGAGGAGCTCCGGTTCGACGAGAACGCGCGGGCGATCGTACCTGACGAGCTCGCTGCCGGGGTTCTTTAGCGCGGGCGCGGACATCGAGATGCTCAAGGCGAGCCAGCCCGACTTCAAGGCGATGTTCTGCCTCCATTGCCAGGAGACCCTCGACAAGTTCGCCTCGACGCCCAAGGTCGTCATCGCAGCGATCAACGGTCACTGCGTTGGCGGAGGGCTCGAGATCGCGCTCGCGTGCGACCTTCGGATGATGGCGAAGGACTCGGGCAAGATCGGCCTTCCCGAGGTCACGCTGGGAGTGCTGCCGGGAACCGGAGGCACCCAGAGGCTTCCGCGGCTCGTCGGGACTTCTCGCGCGCTCGACATGATGATCACCGGAAAGCTGCTCACCCCCGACGAGGCACTGACCATCGGGCTGGTGAACTACGTCTACCCGAAGGAATCGTTCGCAAAGGACGTCCAGGCCTATGCGGCCGCCCTGGCCCACGGACCGGCCCGCGCGGTCAGCCTGATCAAACGCTCGGTCGTGGAAGGGATCGAGGTCCCGTTGACGGCCGGCCTTGCGCTCGAGCGCGAGCTGCAGAACCGCCTGTTCATCACGGAAGACGCGAAGGAAGGACTGGCGGCGTTCGTCGAGAAGCGGAAGCCCAGCTTTAAGGGCCGCTGACGCCTTTCGGTTCCTACGGTCCCACGATGACGGTTCCCGGAGCAGTGCAGGGGGCTCCCGTCGCGAAGAGCCTGAAGGACGGCGGAACGATAGAGCCCGTCCGGGAGATCCTGTGGGGCACCGCACAGGGCGTTCGGAAGTACGAGACCCCCGAGGAGTTCCCGCCGGACATGCGGAAGCTCGTCGTGAAGCTCATGGTCGTCCAGGCGGACACCGAGTTCGCCTCCATCCAACAGCATCGACCGTGGCTGGACAAGGCGCCGACGCTGGAGGACCGCTGGATCGAATCCCGCATCATCGCGGACGAATCCCGCCACGGCCTCCAGGCGTGCCGTATCCTCCGAGAGTTCGGGGAGGAGGGCCAGAGATTGATCGATGACCTTCTCCTGCGACGCGAAGGGGATCACAAGCTGGACGCGTTCAACATGCCGTTCGACCGATGGTCGGACGTCGGGGCGTTCACCTGCTTCGTCGACCGGGTCGGGGTCTACCAGCTCCGCGCCTTCCAAGAATGCTCGTTCGGCCCGCTGGCGCGGGCGATGCCGTTGATGCTGAGCGAGGAACAGCTGCACCTGAACTTCGGCGCGAGCGTCCTGCGACGGATGGTCCAGGACGGGCCCAAGTACTACGGGTCGAAGGCGGAGGCCCAGGAGTCCGTTCTGAAGTGGTACCCCCGTGCGCTCGACATGTTCGGCCACTCGAACTCGGAGACGAGCCGACGGGCGATCGAGTTCGGCCTGAAGCGCTGGACGAACGAGGAAGCCCGCCACCGGTACATCGACGAAACGCGCGCGATCGTATCGTCCATCGGGCTCGAGCTCCCTCCCGAAGAGTTCGACCGGCGGGTCCTCTAGCGCTTCGCTCCCGACGGGGTTCCCCGTCGTGCGTCAGAACAGGTGGTCCTCGACGAGGCGGGCTGGGCCGCCGGGCGCGGACTCGATCACCGAGGAGACGCTCGCGAGGCTCCGGAGTCCGTCCCTCACCGCGGTGACGTCGCGTTGTCGACAATTGACGAACACGTTCTCACCCGCATCGATAGAGAAGTAGGCCCGGGTCCCGGTCTCCCGGAGGGCGAGGACCGCCCGTATCACGTCCAGCGTGCCGCTCGACCAGTAGACAAGGGGTGGGTCGGACGTGAGCATGGTGGCGTGCATGTTGAGCGTGTCCACCTCGGCGAGGCGCGCGACCTCGGTCCCGTCTCGGGCGCGGAGCGCGGTCCGCATCCGGTCGAGCGCGCCGACGAGGTACTCGAGGCGCGTCGCGAAGAACGGGGAGGTGGCGGTCGTGATCCGCATCCCTTCCGAGCTGCCCACTTTCTTCGGGCTCTCTCCCACCCCCACCGCGAGGGTCCGGAAATCGAGGTCGTCCGGGCCGGCCAGGCGGACGGCCACGGAATGGAGGTCGTCCCCGGCAAGCAGTTCGGCGAACCCGCCCGGGATGCTCCGGCTGGCCGACCCGGAGCCCAGCCTCGCGAGGCGGGAGAGCTCGGGGAGCGGCATCGTGAGTCCCGCGGCGGCGACGCCCGAGACCGTGAGGGCGGCGAAGCCGGACGCCGACGAGGCGAACCCGACGCCGGGCGGGAACCCGTTCTCGGAGACGACGCGGGCGCGCAGCTTCGACCCGGCAAGGGCGCGGATGCGGTCGAGGTGCTTGAACACCCGCGGATCGTTCGAGGGCCGCTGGTTGAGGACCAGGGAGTCGCGGGCGATCGCATCCGAGAACTCGACCGTGGTCCGGGTTGTGAGCGCGGCGAGGCAGACGCTGATGCTCCCGTTCGACGGTACGCGAAGGGCCTCGTCCGTCTTGCCCCGGTACTTGATCAGTCCCTGGTTGGCGCAGGCGATCGCGGTGGACTTCAGCCTAGATCCCTCCGTTCGCCACGACGTCCACGAGAGGTCGGACACGGTCGACCATCGCGACCTCCTCTCGGTCCATCTTCTCCCAACGCTCCTTCGCGACGTCGTCCCAGCGGATAGGGTCTACGTCCCTGCGCCGGGCCATTGCCCGTTGCCGCCGGATCGCCTCGTCCGTACCGAACCTCGACCACGAGGAGCTCGGCCCCGAGCTCCCGACGGAGTCCCTCCACCTCCTCCTTGACCCGAAGTCCATCCAGCACGACGAGGTCCGACCCCGACCTGCGGATCCTCTCCAGCACTGGCGCGACCCGCCACGTGGGGTTCTCGGCGACCAGCGAGGCGAACAGCGCCCAGGTCTCGTCCCGCGACACGGAGAGCCCGCGCGCCTTCGCGACTTCGCGGGTGAGGTCACCGAGGTCGATGCGGGCGAACCCCTTCGTCCCCAGCAACTTCGAGAGCTCGCTTTTCCCCGCGCACGTGTAGCCGGTGAGTCCGATCACGAGGCGGCGGCGTGCTTCGGAAGCGTTCATCCGGGCCAGCCTCCCTTCCCGAGGGTCCTGAGTCAGCCGAGGCGATAGCGTCTGCGAGGCGGAACGGCGGGCGAGCCCCCCAGGCCCGGTCCCGACCCGGGGCAGACCAAGCCGTTATGCCGCCGTCCCCTTCCGTGGGTCGTGCGACGCAAGGCTCCGGCCGCGGAACCACGGCCGACCCGCCCCCTGCCCGGATCTGTACCACGCCGCCCGCCGTGGCGGCTTTCATCAGGCCGTCGGGTTCCGGGTCGTCGTTGCCCAGAGCGGGCGCGGCTTCTGCACGGTCGCCGGGCGGGTGAAGCGGCAGCATCTGAACATCAACGGGATCGTGCACGGGGGCGTCTACGCGACGATCCTGGACACGGCGATGGGCGCCGCGGTGCTCTCGATGTTGACGGAGGAGGAGACCGCTGCGACCACGTCCCTGTACGTGGAGTTCCTGAGCGCGGCCCGGGCCGGCGACACCCTCACCGCACGGGGGCATGTCCTCCGCCGCGGCCGGCATATCGCGTTCGCCGAGGGGGACCTTTTCGGCGCGGACGGGCACACGCTCAGCCAGGCGCGCGGCACGTGGTACATCTGGTCGGCGGCGGAGACCCCGCGGAGCGTCCGTGCGGCCACGCGTCGGCGGGCGCGCTGAGACCAACCGACGGTCCCCGCCCGGGGCAACGTCAGGTCCCCGCCGTCTCGGCTAGGCGTCGACCCAGCTTTTCGACAACCTCGAGGTGCTCGAGCCCCTTCACGATGCCTCTCGTGCCTTCGGGGTACGTGTGGGTCCGGAAGAACGCCCGGACCTCCTCGGCGTGGCTGAGCCCCAGGACCGGGAGGACGCCTTCGAGAACGAGGGCAAGGTAGCCGGACCCCCGGAACAGTTCGTCCAACCGGTCGAGCCGCTGGGTGAGCCACGGCCAGACGACCGGGCGCCCGACCGGGTTCATGGCGGACTGCACGACCGCTCCGAGGATGTGGCTGCGGTTGACCGCACCCGATACCGCGAACTCCAGCCCCTCGCGGACGAGCGCGGGCTCCGAGCACCATCCGAGGGCCCGGGCAAGCCGGAGGGCGTCGCTGTCGAGGACCGGGCGCTCGAGGGCGCGCCGGATCTCGTGGTATCCCGCCGCGCCTTCCTGGCGCGCCCGGGCGATCGCGACGGACTGGCGTAGGTCCGGGTCGAGCCGGTCCCACCCGGGGAACAGGCTCGCAAGCTCCCGGGCGAACCAGCGCGTCGACCCGGACGCGCGCGAAGGCGATCCGGTCCCGCAGCACGCCGTGCGCGCCCGGTTCGTCGGGCCGACGCTCGGCCCCTACCCGGGCGAACGCCTCGGCAAGGTACGACCGTGCGAACTCCTGCACCGGCGCGATCGTGGGGTACAGGAGCGCGAAGCCCGCGAGAGGAGCAGATTGGCTCCACCACGAGCCGGTCGTTCGTCGCGCCGAGCGCCCGAACGAACCGGATGTACGTCGACCAGTCGGCATCGCCCGACATGACGAACGCGGCGAGGTCGGAAAGGACGACCCATCGGTCGGCGGCCTTCATCGAGGGGAGCGCGGTAAGAAGGCGGTCGTAGAGGGTCCGGTCGTAGAGAACCCGGTAGAAGCCGACCCCGTCGGGGTTGAGATGGATGGTTGCGGTCGGGGTGACCGGCACGGTCAGGGTCCGCGTATCCCAGCGTAAGCGCTGTCGTTGGCCGTCGACGTCCAGCAGCATCGTCATCGGCCACGGGTCCTCCTCGTGAGACCCCAGGTAGGAGAACCGGCGTTGCTCCAGCTCGAGCCCCTTGGGTCCGATCCGGGCCGAAACGACGGGGAAACCGGGCCGGTCGATCCACGGGCCGGCGATCGCGCTCACCGGTTCCCCCGAGGCGCGCTCGAGGGCGGCCCACAGGTCGTCGGTCCGCGCGTTCCGGAGGCGGAATCGCTCGAGGTACTCTGTTACGCCGGCGCGGAACCGGTCGTCGCCGAGGTGGCGGTTGAGCATCGCTAGCACGCTCGAGCCTTTCCCGTAGCTGATCTCGTCGAAGATCTGGCTAATCTCCTCGGGGCGGTGGACCGTGACCCGGATCGGGTGGGTCGCCCGGAGCGAATCGCCGCCCATCGCCTGGGCCATGCCTGCGGTGCGAAGGAAGAAGTCAGTCCACGGGTCCAGCACCGGAGCGATCCGGTCGGTGATCACGGTCTCCATTAGCGAAGCGAAGCTCTCGTTGAGCCAGATGTCGTCCCACCACGACATCGTGACCAGGTTCCCGAACCACTGGTGCGCGATCTCGTGCGCTACCGTCTCGAAGACGTCCCTCTGGGCGAACGAACTGCTGGACGAATCCACGAGGAGACGCGTCTCCTGGAAGCTGATCGCCCCCCAGTTCTCCATGGCCCCGAACGCGTGCTCCGCGACCGCGATCAGGTCGAGCTTTGACAACGGGTAGGGGACCCCGTAGTACTCCTCGCACGCCCGAAGGATGCGGCTTCCCGACTCCAGGGCGTACCGACCCGATTCGCGTCGGCCCGGCGGCGTCAGCACGCGGACGACGGACCGGGCCGCCGGTCCTCGAGGCGGTCGAACTTGCCGACCGCCAGGTAGAACAGATACGTCGCCATCGGGGGTGTGGCTCCGAACTCCCATTCGCGCGACCCGTCCACGACCCGGTTCGAGACCGGTTCGGTGTTCGCGACGACCTCGAGCTCGGCCGGGGCGCGCACCGTGAGGTGGACGCTGGCCTTGCGATCCGGACGGTCGACACACGGGAAGATCCGCCGGGCGCCGGACGGTTCGCAGTGGGTCGTGAGGAGGTAGCCGCTGCCCTGTCGCGAGCGGTAGAGGCCGAAGAGGGCGTTCGTGTCCACGGCGCCCTCGAAATCTATCGAGACGCGCGCCGCGGGGCCCGGTGCGCATGTGATCGAGAGTTCCTGCTCGGCCTGGGAGAGGGAGTATGGCGCCGCCCGCCCGTCGACGCGGGCGGCCGTCACGGTCAGGCCGTCGGCATCCAGCCGGCAGACCGGCCCGTGCTCGGGAAGGTCGAACTCTACGGTGCCCTTCCAGCGAAGGTTGGCGAAATCGACGTCCAGTCGAAGCCGGTACTCGTTCGGAGCCGGGTCCTGTGCATCGGTCACGAGGCGGGTCCGGTCCTGGTTGGGTCGGTTCCGGACAACGGCCCCACGACCGATAGGCCGAGATGAAGGTTTCTCGACGACGGGACCGGAGGGCTCCGGGACGGGCTGCCGCGAACCAAAGTTAAATAGGTCGGCTTTGTCGCCTCCGCTGGCTGACGGCCAAAGCGGTGGGGAAACACCCGGTCCCATCTCGAACCCGGCAGTTAAGCCCACTGGCGTTCCGCGCGGTACCTGAAGTGCGCGAGCCTACGGGAAACGCGGAAAGCTGTCAGCCTCCCGCCCCCTCGGCCGGTCGAGGGGGCATAGGTTAATCCTCGGCGGGCGGTCCCGCCGCGGATGTACCTGGGCGCGCATATCGGCATCACCGGGGGCTTTGACGGGGCCGTCCGCCAGGCCCGCGAGATCGGGTGCGAGTCGCTGCAGGTGTTCTCGAAGAGCCCCCAGATGTGGGCGGGCCCCGCGATCCCTACGGAGGCGGCCGAGAAGTTCCGGGCCGCCGTCCGGTAGACGGACTCCGGGCGACGGCCGTACACCACGGATATCTCCTGAACCTCGCGAACCCGAAGCCCGAGATGCTCGAACGCTCCCGTCACGCGTTCCTGCACGAGATCCAGCGGGCGGAGCTCCTGGGCGTGGACGCGCTCGTCTTCCACCCCGGGGCTCACCTCGAGGCGACGAAGGCCGAGGGGCTGCGGACCTTGGCAGAGAGCCTCCGCTTGGCTCTGGAGGAGGTGCCCGACGGGAAGGTCCGGCTCGTCCTCGAGAACTCCGCGGGCCAGGGAACGACCCTCTGTTCAACGTTCGAGGAGCTTGCCGAGGTCCTCAGGGCCGTCGGGGCCCCTACGAGGCTTGGGGTGCTCCTCGACACGTGCCACCTGTTCGCGGCCGGGTTCGACTTCCGTACCGTGGAGGGCTACGGCGCCCTCGTCGCCAGAGTGGACGGGACGTTCGGCCCTGACGCGATACGGGGGTTCCATCTCAACGACGCGAAGGCGCCGGTCGGCTCCCACCTGGACCGGCACGAGAACATCGGACGGGGCGAAATCGGTGTCGATGGGTTCCGGCACTTCGTGAACGACCGCCGATGGGCCAGCGTCCCCGGCTACCTCGAGACGCCGCTCGACGAGCGGGGGTACGCCGCGGTACGCCGAGGACCTTGTGACGCTCCGCGGGCTGGTCGGCCGCGGAGAAAAACCCGCTGCGCGGCGTCGCGCCGCCGGTCCGGCCGCTCGGCGCGCCTCAACGGTCAAATAGCCCGGCCTTCCTCCGCGCGACACTCGTGACGGAGGACGTGCCGGCGGCCCAGATCGCGTCCCTCGAGGCCACGGCCCGTGAGATCCGGCGCGACATGATCCGGATGACCTACGTCGCCGGGAGCGGCCACCCCGGCGGGAGCCTGTCGGCGACCGACCTGATAACGGCCCTGGTCTTTCACGAGATGAAGCTCGACCCTCGAAAGCCGGACCTTGCGGACCGCGACCGGCTCGTGCTCTCGAAGGGTCATGCTGCCCCGGCGCTCTACGCAGCGCTCGCCCACCGCGGGTTCTTCCCGACGGAGGAGCTGCTCACGCTCCGTCGTCTCGGAAGCCGCCTGCAGGGTCACGTCGACCGGCACAAGCTACCGGTGATCGAGGCATCCACCGGATGCCTCGGACAGGGTATCGGCATGGCGGTCGGCATGGCGCTGGAGGCCCGCCTCTCGGGGCGGGCCAACCGTGTGTTCGCCATCCTCGGGGACGGCGAATGTCAGGCCGGGCCGACCTGGGAGGCGCTGATGGCCGGGGGCCACTACCGCCTCCCCCGTCTCGTTCCCATCCTCGACCGGAACGGCTACGAGACCGATGGCTCGACCGAGGCGATCATGGGGATCGAGCCGATCGGCGACAAGTTCCGCGCGTTCCGCTACCGCACCCTCGAGATCGACGGGCACGACTTCCGGGCAGATCCTGGGTGCCCTCGCCGAAGCGAACCGCTCCACGGAAGGACCGACCGCGATCATCGCGCGCACGGTGAAGGGGAAGGGCGTGTCGTTCATGGAGGGCAAGTCGTCCTGGCACGGGAAGGCCCCGTCGAAGGAAGAGGCGGAGAAGGCCCTCGTAGAGCTCGGGGCCCCCGGGGTGGTTCCTCCGCGATGACGGCCGTTCGGAAGACCGAGAGCCTGCGGGACGCCTACGGGAAGGCGCTCCTCGAGCTCGGGGAGCGCGACCCGTCGCTGGTCGTGCTGGATGCCGACCTCTCCGGGTCGACGCGGACCCAGCTGTTCGGCCAGAAGTTCCCGGACCGGTTCTTCAACGTGGGCGTGATGGAACCGACCATGATGTCGATCGCGGCGGGCCTCTCCCTCGAGGGGAGGACCGTCTTTGCCAGCACGTTCGCGGTGTTCGCGGCCGGCCAGGCGTACAACTTCGTCCGGCAGTCGATCTGTTACAACCGTGCGAACGTCAAGGTCGTCGCCACGCATGGAGGGGTCCTCGTCGGCGGCGACGGAGGCACGCATCAGATGCTCGAGGACATTGGGCTGATGCGTGGGCTGCCCGGAATGACCGTGATCGTTCCGGCCGACGCCCCGACCACGCGCGCCGCGACGCTCGCGGTCGCGGAGCGCAAGGGACCCGCGTACGTCCGACTGACCCGCGAGAACCTCCCGGTCGTCACCGACGGGTCTTTCCGCATCGGCCACGCCGCGGAGCTCCGCGCGGGAAGCGACCTGACGATGGTCGCCGTGGGCGCCCTGGTCGCCCGCGCGCTGGACGTCGCCGAGGAGCTGTCAAAGGTCGGCGTCTCAACCCGCGTCCTGGATTTTGCCTCCGTCAAGCCGTTCGACGAGGCGTCGCTCCTCCGCGCGGCCCGCGACACCGGCGCGATCCTCACTCTCGAAGAGCATTCTGTCCTCACGGGCCTCGGCGCCCTGGTCGCGTCCACGACCTCCGAGAACTATCCCGTCCCAGTCCGCCGGATCGGCGTCCCCGACGTCTTCGGGGAGTCCGGGGAGCCGTGGGCGCTGGTCGACCGCTTCGGGATGTCCCTCGAACGGATCCGGGACGAGGCCTGGGAGCTCCTCCGGCTTCGGGGGAAGGTTCAGTAGCCCGGAGCGGTTCGGGGGGAGGGTCGATGCAGCTGTTCCTCGATACGGCCAGCGTGAACGAGATACGTACGATGTGGGAGATCGGGATCCTCGACGGGGTCACGACCAACCCGACCCTCGTGGCCAAGGAGGGACGTCGCTTCGAAGAGGTGCTCCGCGAGATCTGCGCCCTGGGCGTGCCGTCGGTCTCGGCGGAGGTCGTGGCCACCGACACCGAAGGGATGCTCCGCGAGGGCCGCCACCTCCGCGAGATCCACCCGTCGATTTACGTCAAGGTCCCGATGACCCCGGCCGGCCTTCGGGCGACCCACACTCTCGCGAAGGAAGGGACCCGCGTGAACATGACCCTCGTCTTCAGCGCGAACCAGGCGCTCCTCGCGGCGAAGGTTGGCGCGGCGTACGTGAGCCCGTTCATCGGCCGCCTGGACGACCAGGGACAGGACGGGATGTCGCTCGTGCGCGACATCGTGACGATCTACCGGAACTACCGCTTTCCCACGCGCGTGCTGGTCGCGAGCGTCCGTCACCCGGTCCACGTGCTGGACGCAGCGAAGGTCGGGGCCGACATCGCCACGATGCCGTACTCCGTGATGGAGAAGCTCGTGCAGCACCCGCTCACCGACCTAGGGCTGGCCCGATTCCTCAAGGACTGGGAGAAGGTCCCGAAGGGATGAGGCGCCAAGGACCGGTGGCGGTGGGACGGGGCGGCGGGGAGAGCTCGTGAGCGAGGCATCGCTCGCCGACAAGTACATGCGACTCACCCGCGAGGCGCTGGCCAAGGTAAGCCCCGCGACCCCCGGGCGCTCGTTCCTCCGAGGGGCGTCGGATGACTTCCTCGCGATGGCCCGGTCCTACCTCGCCGACGCCGAGCATTTCTCCGCGTCGGGGGACCCCGAGCGGGCGCTCGCCGCGGCGAGCTACGCACACGGCTGGCTGGATGCGGGCGTGCGGCTGGGCTTGCTGGACGGGGGGAACGATGACCAGCGCTTCACCTTCTTCCGATAAGCGCTCGGAGCCCCCCGCGGGCCTGCCGGACGGCGTGCTCGCCTCGATCGAGGCTCATCTCCGTCAGCGGGAGCTTCGTCGCGAGGACCTGTACGAGCAGGCACGGCGCCTTCGCCGCCTCGCCCAGGCGACCATGGCGCGGCTGCATACTGACGGCGCCGCCGCGGCGGACCTCGAGAAGGTCCGGCGGATGCTGGCCGAGCTCTCGGATTGGCTGCGGCGGGAGGGACGCGGCGACGAACCGCTCGCGCTCGACGCGCTGCAGGAGGCGGTCGAGGCGAGCCTTCTCGGCGCGATCGTCGAAGGGACCCCGCTGCCCGGCCCCGCGGAGCTGTCGGTGGAACCGGAGCCGTACCTCCTCGGACTGGGGGACACCGTGGGGGAGGTCCGTCGGCTCGTCCTGGACCGCCTCGCCCACGACGACCTCGCCGGAGCCGACCGTCTCCTGCGTCTGATGGAGCGGCTCACGCACGCGTTGCTCCGGTTCGACACGACGCGCGCGATCGTGCAGCTCAAGCCGAAGCAGGATGTCGCGCGGACCTTGCTCGAACGCACTCGGGGCGAAGTGGTCATGGCCCGCTTTCTGGCCCGGGTCCGGCCCACGGGGGACCCCGACCCACGATGAGCGCCGGACCGCGTCGGACGATCGGCGTGATCGGCGGTTCGGGGATCACCGGGCTGTTCGAGGCCGGGGCGCGGAAGACCCACCGAGTCTCCACGGCGTGGGGCGCCCCGTCCGCCCCGGTCGAGGAGGGAGACGTGGGGGGCATCCGCGTTCTGTTCGTGCCGCGCCACGGTCCGGGGCACACGATCCCGCCGCACCGGATCAACTACCGAGCGAACGTCGACGCGCTCTGCTCGCTGGGCGCCGACGCGATCGTGACCGTGAGCTCGGTCGGCTCGCTGCGGGAGGAGCTCCCTCCCGGGACGTTCGTCCTTCCGAGCCAGTTCGTAGATTTCACGAAGCAGCGACCGACGACGTTCTACGACGGCGGGCGCGTCTTCCACGTCTCCCTGGCCGACCCGTTCTGCCCCGACCTCACCCGCACGACGGCCGACGTGGGACGGGAGACGGAGACGCCGTTCTCTGAGGGGAAGACGTACGTGTGCGTGGAGGGGCCAAGGTTCAGCACGCGGGCCGAGTCGTCGTTCTTCCGGCAGTTCGCGGACGTGATCGGGATGACGCTCGTTCCCGAGGTGACGCTCGCGCGCGAGCGCGCGGTGTGCTACCTCTGCCTTGCGATGGTGACGGACTTTGACGTCTGGGCCGACCGTCCGGTCGAGGCGAAGGAGATCCTCGAGACGATGCACCGGAACGTCGCGCGGATGAACCGCGTCCTTGTTCGTCTGCTGCCCCGGCTCGGGACGGTTCCCGCCTGCGCGTGCGCGCACGCGCTGGATGCCGCCAGCGTCTGAGCCGCCGGACTATTCGACGACGCCGCGCCGGACGGTGATGGGGATGCGACCCGCCGCGAACTCCCGTTCGGCGATCTCTACGGGGTCCACGAGCGTGGAGGGGACATCGATCAGGATGGGAGCTCCCAGCGAGACCTGCAGGGCTCGCGCGCCGAGGATGCGGGCCCGCTCGAATCGTGTGAATTCGTCCGGTCCCCGAAGGCGAGGCGGCGGGCGGTCGGTCAAGTGATCTTCCCCCGAGGCCGCTAGGCTCGCCGCGGCCGTCAAGGGCTCGGGCGACCGACGTACCCTACTTAGCATTTGCGTGGACGAGGGCACGGCCGCGCTGACTCAGGCGGAGAACGACCCAGGGCGTCGGCCCCCGCCGACGTCGGACCTAGGGGCTGTTGGGGGGGAAGTTCGTGCGAAGGGGTCCGGCTCGCTACGAGCGGAGGTCCTTGAGGAAGCAGACTCGGTCCTGGCCGGCCCCGCCGTAGTTCGAGCGGACCGCGACTCCGGCGGTCGTGACCGCGTCCCCCGGCTCCACCTCGAACCCCATTCTCCGATGGAACTCGATGGATGCCGAATTGGTCGGCGTCGTGATGCACCGTACGTACCCGGCAACCGGACCGCCGGGCCGTTTCGAAGAAGCGGTCGTAGAGGGCGCGGCCCAGGCCCCGTCCTCGGCACGCCGGGTCGACCCCCACGAGATGGATGTACGCCTGCTCGGGGTGGGTGGGCGAAACGAATCCGATCAGGAACCCGACGATCCGGGGCGGGTCGCCCTCCGCGACGGCGGCGAACCCGGTGGTCTGGAAATGCTGGAAGAGGAACCGAGGCATCAGGTCGGCGATCTGCCGGCCGGCCCACCAGTCGTTGACGACGGAACGAAGGTACGGGTAATCCTCCTCCCTCAGGTTTCGGATCTGGGGGTCGACCACGGCCCATCCGAGGAGCTGCGGGCACGATAAGGTGCCCGCCTCTCGATCCCGCTCTCCGGGACCGGGGACCCAACTCCTCGTGGTGACGGACCCCGACAAACGGGCGCTTCGCCCCGGGAGACGGCCCTCGTGCGAGGCGCGACCTACGCGTACCCGAACTGTCGGCGGGCGAACTCGGTCATACGCTCGGGACCCCAGGGCGGTTCCCAGACGATGTCGACGCGGACCGCTTTTGCGCCCGAGGCGGCGCGCCCGGCCTCCGTGACCTCGCGAACGATATCCTCCACGGAGGGGCAGCCCGGGCTTGTCATGGTCATCCGGATCGTGAGCTCGCCCGCGTCGCTCCACTGCATGTCGTAGACGAGTCCGAGGTCCACGATGTTCATCGGGATCTCGGGGTCGTAGATGTTCTTCAGCGCCTGTCGAACGCGCTCCTCCGCCTCCTCGTGGCCCGACGCGGCCCCCGACCGTGGAGCACGGGAAGGGAGCGCCTCGGAAGGGCCGGCTCCCGGGGCGGTTCGGACCGGTAGGAACGGACCCACGACCTCGAAACCAGCGGGATCCATGTCGGTCCTGTAGCGGACCTCGGCGTCTCGGAGAAAATGCTCGCTCGTCTGGTCCACCAGGAGGAGCACGCCGTCGACCTCGATGGGGATGTCCCGGTGGGACGGGAGGTCGACCATCATCTGGGCGTGGGGGTGCATGCCCCGTTCGACCCACAGCCGAACTCCCGAGCCGGCCGGTCGGCCATCCAGAGCGCTCAGCATCGCCTCGCGCGCGGGCGGCGTCAGCCGGATGCGGAGCTTAGCCGCCGGAGCCGCCGGGGGAGGTGTGTTGGAGGGGGCGGGACGCGGCATCGGGATTTCGGCGTAAGGAGGTCGGCGGAGGCATTTACGCCCTCCGGCCGGCCCAACTAGGGGTCACCCGCCGGTGACATCTCCAAGGAACTCGCGGATCGTGCCAAGGAACTCCTTCGGCTGTTCGAGGATGGGGAAGTGGCTCGAACGGGGCAGGACGCGCAGGTGCGCGGGCTCGATTCGCTCGTTCATCTCGACCGACGGCTCGAAGAAGTAGTCGTACCTTCCCACGACGACCAGGGTCGGTGCCTCGATCCGGGAGTAGTACTTTCGGCCGTCCCACCGAGCGATCGTCCCGTCGACGACTAACCCGTCGCCCGAGCGGCTCATCATCGCCCGGTACACCGCCGGGTTGAGCTTCGTGGCCTTCCAGTCTGAATGGACCGATTTCAGGAACCGGGACTGGAACGGCCGCTCGATCGCCTCCGAGAGGGCGACGTACCCGGGGTCGGTGAACGCCTTCGCCCGCGTGAGCTCGCGGAGACGTGCGCGCTGGCGCGGGGATGCGGCGGCGATCA
This sequence comes from uncultured Thermoplasmata archaeon, assembly GCA_963713145.1. Taxonomy (GTDB): domain Archaea; phylum Thermoplasmatota; class Thermoplasmata; order Lutacidiplasmatales; family UBA184; genus Lutacidiplasma. The sequence continues at coordinate 181,460 of CAVQKI010000001.1, forward strand.
TCTGGCGGTGGGCGCCCCGCACCTCCTCCGCGCTCCCGGCTGTGGAGCATAGGAGGAGCGAAGTGAGGTTCCTTTCGTACCGGTGGGCGTACTCGAGCGCCACGAAGCCACCCGCGGAGTATCCGAGGAGGTGGAGCTCACGGATGTGCAATGCCCGCCGGATCGCCTCCACGTCCTCCGCCATCTTCGGGATGGTGTACTCGGACGCCTTGCGGGGAGCCCAGCTGTGCCCTACGCCCCGTGGGTTGAACAGGACCACCCGCAGGTTTGCGTTCGCGAGCCGGAGCAGGCCCCGAAGGTAGTGATACGTGAGACCCGGGCCCCCGGGATGGACGAGCAGCGTCGGCAGGACCGCCCCCTTGGGCGACGTACTCGAATGACTTCCGGCCCGGAATGCGGACCCGACGGACCTTCGCCATCGACCCCCCGTAGCACGCACCGCCCAAAAGTGTCGCGACCGGTCGAACGGAACGGTCGCGCGGTGTTCCGACGCGGTTTCAGGGCTTCTGAGACCGCACGGCAGACCCTCGCGAGCCCTCGGAAGCCGAGGCGGGCTTCCGCGCTCCACCTCGAGAGAGGCGCCTCCCGACCAGCGCGTGGGAGTGCGGGCACCGGGATTTGAACCCGAGTTGCAGACTTGGCAAGCCTGCGTGATAACCAGACTACACTATGCCCGCACGGGGTGAATTTGTTCGGGTACTCGCTTGGCCCGGGCCGCTCGCAACCCTCACGGCTCGCGAGCCGGTCCTGCGCCGTCCCCCGAGCATCGTACCACCCTTAAAGCCAGCGCCGAACGACCCGTGGTCGTCCGCCCGACGGCCCTCGACACCCCGTCCGGCGGAGGCGGCCGCCTCGTTCCCGCCTCCCGGGCGCGGCGTTATTACCGAACGGTCGCCGTCATGAGCTCGAGGGCAACCTCCGGCCCATGACCGATGCCTGGCGCGAAGGGGACGTCGCGGTCCTCAAGCGCGCCGGCGTTCCGCCTCTCGTTCTCCGGGTCCTGCCCGGCGCCCAGCCCGTGGGCGTGGACGGCGTGATCGACCTTTCGGGGCAGATCGGTCAGGAGCCCGGTGGAGAGATCGTTTGGCTCGGCACGGGCCACCGGCTCCTCCGACCCTCCCTGTCCGACCTGTTCTCCACGCTCCGCCGCGGCGCCCAGATCGTGACCCCGAAGGACGCAGCGTACCTCTCCTACCTCGCGGGCGTTACGCCGGGCGCCCACGTTGCGGAAGCCGGCTCCGGTAGCGGCGCCCTCACGATCGCCCTCGCCACCGCAGTGGGGCCCGACGGACGGGTGACGAGCTACGAGCGTCGGGGGGACTTCCTGGACGCCGCTCGACAGAACGTGCGGCGGGCCGGGCTCGAGAGTCGGGTCACGTTCCGGGAACGGGACGTCGTCCAGGATGGCCTGGACGTGAAGGGGATCTCGAGCGTGCTCCTCGACCTGCCGGAGCCGTGGTCCGTCCTCGCTTCGGCGCGCGAGGCGCTCGCGTTCGGGGGCTCGGTCGCGACGTACACTCCCACGTACAACCAGCTCGAGCGGACGGTGCGCACGCTGCGGACACTGGCCTACGACGAGGTGCGCGCCCTGGAGCTGTTCGAACGCGCGATCCACGTCGGGGAAGGTGGGACGCGCCCCGAGTTCGACATGCTGGGGCACACCGGCTTTCTCGCATCCGGGCGCAAGGTCGACTGACGATGGTCGTCCCGTCCCTGACCCTGGGCGGCCTGGTCGGAGTGGCCCTTTCGGGAGGGTTCGTCTACTGGGAGGTCGGGCGGTACTCGACACCCCAAGTCCCCCAGACGCTGTTCGACGAGAGGAAGGAGGTCGCGGCGTACACGGTCGGATTGTTCGTTGGCGTGCCGCTCGCCGTCGCGTACATTCTGTTCGTGGACTCGATGGCGAACGGGGCGCTGCCGGGCGCGCTGGCGTCGCTCGGACTGCTCGTGGGCGGCACGGAGCTCGCCCAGTGGTGGCTTCTTCGGAGCCGGGTCCTGGGGCACCGGACCGAGCGGGCCGTTCTACGCCCTCGGGTTCCGCGCTGCCGTCGGAGGGATCCTCGCCCTCACGATCGTCGCTTCGTACCTGGGAGACCCGTCGGCGATCACTCCGGTCGGGCTCGTATGGATGGCCGCCCAGTCGCTAGCGGTCGTGGCGCTCGAGGTCGCCGGGGCCCTCGTCTCCGTGCGGCGGCTCGGGAACCCGGACCGGCCGGGCGGCCCCTGGAGGGGCGCGTTGACCGGCCTCGTCGGGTTCTTCCTGCTCGGTCTCGGCCCTCTCGGCGGAGAGACCGCGGCGGTCGCGAGCGCGTTCCTGGTCTTCCTCATCGCCGGTTTCATCTACTACCGGCTCCGACCGCTCCTCGCGGAGATCCCGCCGCCGACCGGGGCGGCGCCCCCCCTGCGGGAGGGACCCACGCCCTACGGTCGGACCGTGGCGGAACCGGCCGACGAGGCGCCCCTGCCCAAGTCGTGAACGGTCCGCCGCTCGGGCAGGGTTCAGGGGTGGCCGGCCGTCAAGGTGGCCAGCCCGAGCGTGACAACGAGCAGGATCACGATGGCCAGGATCAGAAGGACGAGTTCTGCACGCCGCCGGTCGAGGTACCGGGCGGTGGCCTCCGCGGTGTTCGATCCCGGGTCGAGGAGTGTGAACTGCAGCTTGATCGCCGAACCCACGGCGATCCCGAACGCGCCCACCGTCCAGAAGATCCCTGCGGCGAGGATCCCGTACTGCACACCGGCGGCGGTGCTCGTAGAGCACGTGCTCGTAAAGCAATCGGCAGGGGTCGAGCCGAACACGACCATGATCAGGGTGCCGAGGAAGAGCATGACCAGTCCGGCTCCCTGGGCGGCCACCGCGACTATCCCCCACGGGACGGGCCGACCTGGATGCTGGCCAAACGGTCCCGAAACCTGGGCGGGAACCCCGGCAATGGAGCCGGGTCGTTGCGGCGAAGTCGGCGCCTTTTCGTCCGGATAATTACCCCCCAGCATGACCTAGCCCCGGTTCCTCTCCCAGCAACATGCGTCGGATAGGTTCTTAAGGGAAGCGGCGTGGCGCCCGTGGCCATGTCCGTCGAAGCGCCCCCGGTGCCCTTGGACCGCCGGCTAAAGCACGGGCTCAGGACCTACCGAGCCCTCGTCTCGGTGTTCGTGCTGGCGGTCGGAATCCTCCTCTCCATCCTTGCGGTGGGGTACTTCACGCCGCTCTCGAGCGTGGGGCCATTCCCGGCGATCAATGCCGAGACGGCCCAGCCGACCGCGAACTACAACCTCGTGTTCATCGTTCTCGGACCGATCGTGGCGATCGTGGGAGGGTACATGGTCGGGGCCTACACGATCGCACGCCGAAAGTTCGAGCATCTGATGCTGACCAAGAGCAAGGCCGAGTTCCTGCGAAACATACCCGGAGATGGAGGACCTGCTCTGGGACCTCACTCCGAACGACGCAGTCCGCTACGAGGAGAAGAGCTCGGAACTCCACATCCGCCGGTAGGCGAGCCGGGCGACCCGTTCCACCGGGTTAAGTACCGTGCACCCGTCGTCCGGCCGTGACGGAGGCCGGCGCGGAGGACCGGGTCCGTGGGTTCCGCTTTCGTCGTCTCGAGAAGCCCGAGGAGTTCCGCCAGGCGGAGGAGCTCCAACGGGGGGTTCCGGACGTGGAATCGGCGGCGGCCGTCCCGGCCAGCCTCCAGCGGGCGCTCCAGGACAACGGTGGGTTGGTCGTGGGAGCGTTTGCCGACATCTACCTCGCCGGATGCTCCGTCTCGACCTTGGGCTGGGACGGGGCAGCCCTCTACTACTACTCGCACGCCACGGTGGTCCGGCCGGAGTACCAGAACCACCACGTCGGCTTTCGGTTGATGGCGTTCCAGCGAGACGAGGTGCTCCGGCAGGGTCTGGCAGAGATCCGGTGGGTGTACGACCCGCTCGTGTCCCGCGCGGCGTGGCTCTCCGTCCGACGTTTGGGGGCCCTGCCGGATCGGTACCTCCCGCACTACTACGGCCAGCCTCAGGACGAGGCGAGCCGCGGGCTCGAGACCGACCGGGTCCGGGTCCGCTGGGCGATCGCCGGCCCGTCGGTCGAGCGCCGGCTCTCGGGGGCCGCACCGACCCGGGAGGAAGACATCACCCGATGGACGTCCTCCTCGGCGATCGTGGAAACGGAGGCCGGGGAGACCGGCCTTCGCCAACCCACGGCGGTTGCCGAACCCAGCGGCGAGAGCGCCCACCTCGAGATCCCGTTCGATCTGGCGACCCTTCGGGAGCACGAGGCTGTGTCGCTCCGCCGGTGGCGCCATGCGGTCAGGGATGCCTTCCGGGCGGCTCTGGACACTGGCTACGCGGTGGACGATTTCGCGGTGATCAAGGCGGAGCACGAGCGCCGCAGCTTCTACCTGCTTTCGAAGGTCCCCGCCGAACCGCCCGCCGCCTGAAGGACGCCCCTGTCTCCGGAAGGGATTATGCGCCAACGCGCCCCTAGTCCCTGACGGATGGCGCTCGGGTCCAGGGCCTACCCCGCACTGCTCGCGCTCGTAGGCGTCGCCCTCGCCGCGGGGGCCGCCGCCGCGCTGCTGACCGGCGTGACGCCCCAGCCAGCGCCCACCTCCGGGTCGGCGCCCGTCGAGCTGCCCGACTGGCTCCTGGGGCTCCTCTTCCTATCGCCGTTGATCATCGGGCTCGTCGGATACATTCTCCAACGGGGCCCGTCCGCGGTCGGGAACCGGAAGCGGAATGCCCTCGGCCTTTTGGGACCCTTTGCCGGCGTGCTCGTGTTCATCCTCCTCTTCATCGTGGCCAGTCACTACATCGGGGGCGGTGGGTGCTTCGTCTACTGTGGCTCCACCATCACGACGGTGACCAACAACACGACCGTGGGTCACAACAACACGACGACGACACCCGTCAACGTCACGTCAACGGTGGCGCCTCCGCTCAGCCTCTCGAACGTGCTTCCGATCGTCATCGTGATCGCCGTGGCTTTCGTCGCGGCGGCGGTGGCCATACCGGCGCTCCTTTCCCGGTCCGCCCGTCAGAAGGAGGAAGGCCTGGCCGAGGCCGATCGTGCGCGCGACGCCCGCGCGGCGCTCTCAGCGGCCGTGTCCGAGCTGGACGAAGGTCGCGACCCGCGGCGGGTGATCGTGCGGCTCTACGACCGGCTGCTATCGAGGGTCAGTCCGCTCGGGGTCGGAGTTGAGTTCTCCACGGCCGAGGAGATCCGGGCCAACCAGCTCCTCCCGTTGGGGGTCCGGCCGGCCGGCGGCGGACACGCTGACGCGGCTCTTCGAGGAGGCACGGTACTCGACCCATCCGATGGACGCCGCGGCGGCCGGCCTGGCACGCGACGCGATTCGTGCGGCGGAGGCCGATCTCAGCCGGTTCGAGGCCGCGCCGTGAACCCGCCGTTCCATCGGGGACTGATCGTACTCGCCGTGGCGGCGACGATCGGTTCGCTCCTTGTGCGAACCGATCTCTCGGGGGCGGTAGGGCTTGCGGCGATCGCCGTTATCGCCGCGGGACTCGCGCTCTGGGATGGCGTACGGCGGGCGCCGCATGCAACGCCGACACGCGTGATCGCCCCCGAGGTCCCTACCACAGGGGACCTTCGTCTCCTCTTCCGTGAGGGTAGGGTTGGGAGGGAGGGGCTCCTCTTCCGACTGGATGCCCTCGAACGGCGAACCCTTCGCCCCGATCTTCCGGTGCGAGGGGCTGCCGAGGTCCGGGCCTTCGCGAACCTGCCCGACGACGAGTTCCGTCGGCGGGTCGCATCCCGGCTGGACAAACTCGAGAAGGCTCCGTGAACCCGAGTTCCGCTCCGTTGTCGGAGATTCGTTGGACCGCGCGGACGGTCCTGCTCCTCGGCGTCGGTGTCGCGCTCATCCTGATTGCGGTGACGACCCGCAATCCCGTGCCGGTGTTCGCGGGCCTACCGTTCCTCGTGGCTCCGGTCGCCGCCGCGATGACGGGGCCGGGAGCGCCGTTTCGAGCTACGCTCGCGTGGCATACCGAAGGGTCCGAGACGGAGGTCCGGGTCCGCGGAACCGTCCAGGCGGAGCCCGCGAGCCGGTCGCCGGATCTACATCTCGTGGTCGAGCGCCCGGGCGACCTTGACGGCCCTCTCGTGCCGGATCTCACGTGGCGCCCCGAGGGGATCGACTTCACGTTCGAGTGGAGCGCGCCCCGGCCCACGATCTCGGTGGTCCGGCCCCCTCTGGTCGTCTGGCAGGACCCGACGGGGCTCGTCCAGCGCGTGGCCGAGGGGGATCGCACCGGGCTCGTGGTCGAGCGATCGCCACCGGACCTGCTACGCCTCGGATCGGTCCGCCTGGAACGTACCCTGCCCCTCCCGGGGGAGACCCGGTCGCGGAGGATCGGGACGAGCGGAGAGTTCTTCGGGATCCGAGAAGCCCAGCCGTCCGACCCGCCCCGACTGATCAACTGGGTCGCGACCGCCCGGGCGGGCCGTCCGCTCGCGAACGAGTTCGAACTCGACCGGACGGGGGACGTTCTCATCCTGCTCGACACGCGCCCGACGCCCCTCGGTCCGAGGATGGACGAACGGTTGCTCGGGGTGTCTCGGGCCGCGGCGATCGGGATCGCCGACGCGTTCCTCCGGGAGAAGGACCGCGTCGGGTACGCAGCGTTCGGCGAGTTCGTCGACGCCGTCCCGCTCTCGGGAGGACGGCACCAACGGATCCGGATCCAGCAGGCCGTCCTGAAGACCCGTGGGGCGTCGGTGTCGGGAGTGCCCGAGCGGTGCCCGATCAGCCTCGGACGCTACTACCCACCCGGGATCACCGTGATCCTCCTCTCCAGTCTGGTCGGGGAGTCTGCGACCGATCTTGTCCCGCACCTGCGCCGCCGTGCGTACCCGGTCATTGTGCTCAGCCCGTCACCGCTCGCGCTCCGCTCTGCCTCGATTCGGATGGATGCGAGGGACGAGGCGCTGGCCGCTCGGCTCGAGCACCTGGAGCGCGAGAACCTGCTGGCCGAGACGTGGGTCCACGCGCCCGTCGTCGACTGGGATGACTTCTGGTCGCTCGCGAACCTGGTGCGTTTTCTGAGGCAGCCACAGCGTCGGAGGGCCGGGTGAGCGCCGCCGCCCCCCGGCCCGCGAACCAGGGGTCGTACGGGATCCTGCCCGGAGTGGTGCTGGCAGGGACGATGGTCCTGTTCGCAACGGGGACCCCGATTCCCTGGTATCTCGATCTCGCGATCGCGGTCGCGGCCGTCGCCGTGGCCACCGGCATTCGGGCGAAGGCGCCGGAACCGTCACCGGTCGTACGCGGTCGCGCCCGTACTCGCTGTCCTGGTGCTCCTGGCCTTCGTTTCGGTCGCCGACCCGCTCCCTGAGCTCTTCGGCGCCGGGGCGAGCCTCGCCGTCCTGGTGTGGCTCACCGCCGATCCTCGAGAGGCTCCCGGCGGCGTAGGGCGCGCAGGGATGTCCCTGGTCCTGGTCCTGTTCGTGGTCGTGATCGCGTGGGCGAGCGCCATCGCCCTCCCCTCGCGGAACTCCCTCGTGGGGCTCGCCGGCGGGCTGCTCGTGTTTTCCATCGTCGTGCTCGCCATTTTCATCGGTCGGCCGGAGTTCCTCGACCGGGGCCGCTCCGCAAACCCTTAGGACGGCCGAGGAGTACCATCCTCGCCGCGGCCAAGTGCCGCGCCCGGGTATCGACGAAGGGTCCCTCTTGACTCAATGCGGACGGGTCGTCCGCCGAGAATGACGCGAGGACAACCCCGACGCCCGACATCCCCGACCGGGGTCAGACCGCTGAGAGGGCAGACGCCTACGGTGACGCGGATCGTTACGGTCGGGGTACAGCCTCCTTCCGGCCTCGGGAGGGCCGACTTTATACCGGAACGCCTCCGGTCTCGGGGAAGCGACGATGGAGGCAGCCGAGGCACGCGCTCTTGCCGAACGCATCCGCGCCGCGATCCACGTCGCGGTCGTCGGCCGCGTACAGGCGGTCGAGACGATTCTCACGGGCCTGATCGCGGATGGGCACGTGCTCATCGAGGACCTCCCCGGCCTCGGGAAGACCCTGATGGCGAAGTCGTTCGCGCAGGCGCTCGGCCTTGAGTTCCAACGGGTGCAGTTCACCGCCGACCTCCTGCCGCACGACATCACCGGCGGCGAGATCCTCGACCAGTCGAAGGGCGGGTTCCAGTTCCGTAAGGGCCCGCTGTTCACGAACATCCTTCTCGCGGACGAGATCAACCGAGCCCCGCCGAAGGTCCAGTCCGCCCTCCTCGAGGCGATGCAGGAGCACCAGGTGACGAGCGAGCGGACGACGTACCCGCTTCCCACGCCGTTCCTCGTGATCGCGACCGAGAACCCGATCGAGCTCGAGGGGACGTACCCGCTCCCCGAGGCGCAGGTGGACCGCTTCCTGCTCCGGTTCAAGGTCGGCTACCCCGACGTCGAGGAGGAACGGACGATCCTCACCCGGCGACGTGCCCGCAAGGAGGACACCGTGACCGTCCCCCGGGTGGCGGACATCGCCTCGTTCCGAGCCCTCCAGATGGCCGTCGAGGCGGTGGAGATCGACCCGTCGATCGTCGGGTACATCGTCGACCTGGTTCGGGCGACCCGGGACGACCCGCGCGTCGAGGTCGGCTCGTCCCCGCGCGGCGCCCTCGCCCTGCAAAAGGTCGCCCGAGCCCGGGCCCTGCTCAGCGGCCGCGACTACGTCCTGCCGGACGATGTGAAGCTGTTCGTCGAGCCCGCGCTCTCGCACCGGGTGATCGTGAAGGCCGAGCCATGGATCCGTGGCGTCCGCGGCGAGGCGATCGCCCGCTCCGCGCTCGAGCGGACCCCGGTCCCGAAGACCCGCTGAAAGGCCGGGCCGGCGAGCCCAAGGGCTTTTTACAGCTCCCTCGCTCGCTCGACCGATGGCGCCGGAACCTCTCGTCGTCATCGCTGACCCGATCGACGCCACGGCCCTCGAGACGTTGCGGTCGGGGCCGTGCCGCGTCCTGGACGCGAGCGGAGCGCCCGCGGACCTTTCCCGCCACCTCGGGGACGCATGGGGGCTTATCGTCCGCAGCCGCACGAAGGTGACCGCGGACCTGATCTCGAAGGCGCCGCACCTGACGTTGGTCGCACGCGCGGGCGTGGGCGTGGACAACATCGACCTCGCGGCGACCGGGGCGCGCGGGATTCGGGTCGTGAACGCACCGGGCGCCGCCGCGACGAGCGTCGCCGAGCTGACGGTCGCGCTCTACCTCCTCCTCGTCCGCGGGCTGTGGCCGTCCATCACCTCCACCCGGGCTGGCCGCTGGGAACGCGGGGCACACGGCCACGAGCTCTCGGGCCGGACGGTCGGCTTCGTGGGCTACGGCCGTATCGCGCGCGAGGTCGCCCGCCGCATCGCTCCGTTCGGCGCACGAGCGATCGCCTACGACCCGTTCGTCACGCGCGCCACGGACTCGACCGAGCTCATCGGTCTCGACTCTCTGCTCGGGTCCTCCGACATCGTCAGCCTCCACGCCGCACTGACCCCGGAGAACCGCCATCTCCTGGACGCCCGCGCGTTCGAACGCATGCGCCCCGGCGCCTTCCTAGTCAACGTCGCACGCGGAGCGCTGGTGGACGAGGTCGCGTTACTCGCAGCGCTCCGATCCGGCCGCTTGGCCGGCGCTGCGCTCGACGTCTTCGAGGTGGAGCCGCCCACGAACCGCGAGCTACTGGACGACCCGCGGGTAATCCCCACGCCTCACCTCGGCGCCCTCACCGAGGAAGGACAGCGCCGCGCGGGGACCGAGATCGTGAGCGAGGTGCTTCGGGCCTTGAAGGGCGAGCCTCTCGCCTCCCTCGTGGCCCCCGCCGGAGGCCCTCGATGACGTTCGACCCGGAGACCACGACGTTCATGATCGCCGGGCCGGTCCGGATCCATCCTCGGGTCCTGCGCGCGATGTCGATGTCGTCGCTCAACCACCGCGGCGACTACTTCCACGGGGTCGTGCAGGAGATCCGGGAGCTCCTGCCGGTCCTCTTCGGCGCCAAGGGGCGCCAGGTGATACTTTCTGGCAGCGGTACCGCCGGCCTCGAGGCCGTCTACTCGTCCCTCGTCCCCGCCGAAGGGCGCACCCTCGTAGTCTCCAACGGTTACTTCGGGCAGCGGACGGACGCGCTGGTCCGCCGCGCCTCGACGCACGTGACGACGCTCACCGCCCCGTGGGGCAAGCCCCTGCCCACCGAGGCCGTGCTTGCCGAGCTCGCGAAGGGGGACGTCCGCGCGGTCTGCGCGGTCCACAACGAGACCAGTGCTGGCCTCGCGAACGACCTCGCCTCCATCGCGCCCGCGGTCCGGGCCTCGGGGGCGCTGTTCCTCGTGGACGGGATCAGCGCGGTCGCGGGGATACCGGTTCCGATCGACGAATGGGGGATCGATGCCCTGGTCGCGGGGAGCCAGAAGGGCCTCGCCGCGCCGGCCGGGCTCTCGCTGGTCCACCTCTCGGACCGAGCGGTCACGGCGCTCAAGCCCCGGTCGTTCTACCTCGACCTGGTCGCGCATCTCAAGTCGATCGAGAAGAACGACACCCCGTGGACGCCGGCCGTGCCGCTCTTCCTCGCACTGCGCGAGGCGCTCCTGATCCTCAAGGAGGAGGGCCTTGCCCAACGCCTGGAGCGGACCCACCGTCTGGCGGAGGCGACTCGGGCGGCCGCCGATGCCCTCGGACTGGAGCTGTTCCCTGAGCGCCGGTACGCTTCGGACACCGTGACCGCCCTTCGGAACCCGCCGGGGATGAGCGACCCGGAGGTCCGCAAGGTGCTGGAGAAGACGTACAACGTGCTCGTGCAGGGCGGCCAGGAGGCGCTCGTCGGGAAGATCTTCCGGATCGGGCACATGGGGATCGCGGACTGGCCGGACCTGCTCGCCGTCTTCGCGGGTCTCGAGCGGATCCTTGCGAAGGCCGGTCGCCTCCCGTCCTCGGGCGCGTCCCTCCGCGCGATCGTAGAACGGATGCCGTAGGCCCCGTAAACTAGATGTCGACGATGACCCGGGCGCGCCCCGGGCCGGGTCGAAGACGAGCCGGTGCAGCGTGATCGCCTTCACCTCGGTGCGCGCGACGTGGCGCGCCGCGTCGAACGGCTCGCCCCGCACCCGCGCGGTGACCCGCGTCGGCGCCGTTCCCGAGAGCTTGGCCCGGATCGACCGCCCCACGAACCCGTCGTCCTCCTCCAGCAGTAACAACTCTCCCAGGTAGGCGACCACGAGGGACTGGGCGTCGTCGCCCGAGGCGGTCACGGTGCGTTCCTCGGCCGGCTTCACGCCACGCAGGTCGGTCGTTAGTCCGTAGAGCGCGAGGCCCAGCTCCTCGAACAGGGACGCGGCCGTCGGGCCTGTCGCCCAGATCCCGACGTCCGCGGTCGTGGGGAAGCTCCCGTGGCGACGGGAGCGCCCGCGGGCGGGCTGGCGGGTCGGGCTGGAGCGAGACGTAGCACCTCCGAGCCCCCGGAGGGGTTTAAGTGGTCCTCGGCTCCGTTCCGACAGGTCATGCGCGCGACGCTCGTCATTCCGACCCTCAACGAGTCCGTCTCGATCGTGCAGGTGATCCGTGCCTTCCGGACATCCGCCGAGGAAGCGAACCGCACGATCTTCCGCGACGGCCCCCTCGAGTGGGAGATCCTGGTCGTGGACGGCGCGTCGACCGACGGGACAGGGGCGCTCGCGGCCGCCGAGGGCGCCCGGGTCATCGTGGAACGCCGTCGGGGGTACGGCCGGGCGTACAAGACCGGCTTCGCGGAGGCGAAGGGGGAGGTGATCGCGACCTCGGACGGCGACGCGACGTACCCGGTCGAGACCGTTCCGGCGTTCGTGCGTCGGCTCTTGGACGAGAAGGTCGATTTCATCACCGGCGACCGGATCGCCGGGGTCACTCGCCGGTCGATGACCACCGAGCACCGCATCGGGAACTGGGTGCTGAACCTCATGCTCCGCGTCCTCTACCACCGGTTCCTGAAGCAGCTCCCCGGCGGCACGATCGCCGACAGTCAGAGCGGGTTCTGGGTGTTCCGGCGGGAGGTGCTTGACCGGGTCCATCTTTCCCAGGATGGCATGTCGTTCAGCGAGGAGCTGAAGGTCGAGGCGGCCCTGCGGGGCCTCCGCTTCGTCGAGGCTCCGATCGCGTACGGGGAACGGTCCGGCCCGCCTAAGCTCCAGAGCTGGAGGGACGGGATCCGGAACATGCTCTTCCTTCTGGAGAAGCGCCTGGCGGTCGCGAGGGAATCCCGGCAGGGGCCACCGACCCCCTTCAGCCGGGGACTCGGTCCCGGCCCCGCCCCCTAACGGGGGCCTACGCCGTCTTCCCCGCGCGCTCGCGGGACTTCACGCGAAGCCCCTTGTATCCGCAGCGTCGGCACTGGACCGCCTTGGGAGGGTTCCGCGCCGAGCAGTTCATGCAGATCTTCTTGTTGAGCAGCCGGTCGATAGCCTCGGGGAACGGCATGAGGAGGGCGGCGACGGGACCCCGCTATAAAAGGTCTAACGGCCCGATGGTCGAAGTGCCTTTGCGCGTGCGGGGCGTTCGCCGTTCGTGCTCGGCGACCACGAGGGCGAAGTGGCGGTCCGATTGGCCCGCCGGTCGGTGGAGAAGGCGCTCGGCGTCGACGCTTCCGGGCCGCCGGTCGAGGTTCCTCGCAGCTTCGACCAGCCCCGCGGCGTCTTCGTCACGCTGAAGCGCCACCCGGACGGCCGCCTCCGCGGCTGCATCGGGTACCCCCTGGCCGTCCTGCCTCTTCGGTCGGCGGTCTCGGACGCGGCGGTGTCGGCGGCGTGCGACGACCCCCGCTTCCCTTCCGTGTCGCCGTCCGAACTCCCACGCCTCACCTTCGAGGTCTCGATCCTGACCGTTCCGGTTCCCGTCGGCGGCGAGGGGCCCGATGCGATCGTCCGCGCGATTCAGGTGGGCCGGGACGGGCTGATCATCGAGTTGGGAGGAAGGAGCGGTCTGCTTCTCCCGCAGGTGGCGCCCGAGCAAGGATGGACGGTGGAGGAGTTCCTGGACGGGGCGTGCGAGAAGGCGGGCCTCTCCCCGAGCGCCTGGCGCTCGCCCTCGGTCCGGGTCCGTCGGTTCGAGGCCCAGGTGTTCCACGAACGGGAACCGTCGGGACGGGTCGAACGGTCTTTCGCGGAGGCTCGCCCTACGCGCGAACGACCCGGGCGGAGAAAGTGAGCCCCTCGAACTCCCAGGATCGGACGTCCGGACCGACGGGGAGCGGGGCATCGACGAGTTCGAACGAGTCCGCGAGCAGCTCCCGCGCGATCGATTCGCGTCGAGGCTCGATCGCGCGCTTCAAGGTCTCGTCCAGCACGAGGTCGACCCGGATCCGCTCGCTGTAGAGTAGACCGAGCTCCTTCCGGCGTTGCTGGAGCCGGCGTGCGACCTCCCGGGCGAGGCCCTCCTCGAGAAGCTCGTCGGTCGGCCGGCACGGCAACGCGGCGGTCGGGGTTCCGTCGGTCTCCCGGACGACCCACTCACCCTCCGGGTACTGTGCGCGGGTGGAGGCCGGGACCCGGACGACCCGACGCACGTTGAGCTCGCTCGCGAGGAGGGTCGTCGCCTCCTCGCCCAGCCCAGAGAGGTCGGGACCCGGGGCCCCGAACACCACGAGCTCGAGCAGGGGAACGCGGGCCTTCACACCGGCACGCTGCCGGAGCTCCCTGCCGACCTCGACCAGGGCGCGTAGCTCGTCCATCCCGCGCTCGAGAGGAAGGTCGCGGGTCGCGAGCTCGGAGGGCCAGGGGGTGAGATGCACCGAGCCGTCGGCGGTCGTGAACCCTGCCTCGCCCACTTCCTGGTGGACCCACTCCGCCGTGAACGGCAGCAACGGGGCGAGGATCCGTGAGAGGCCGAGAAGGACGTACGACAGCGTCTCGTGGGCGTTCTGGCGGTCCGCCGGGGTCGTCTCGCCCCAGAATCGGGGGCGGGATCGCCGCAGGTACCATGTCGAGAGGTCGTCCACGAACGTCCGGGCCGCCATGGCCCCGGCGCGTGGGTCGTAGGATTCGAGCGACGCTTCCACAGCGGCGCGCGTCCCCTCAAGCCGAGAGAGGAGCCATCGATCGAGGACCCCCGGGGGCGACGGACGGTCGCGCTGCGGGAGCAGGTGGTCAGCTCTGGCGTTGCCCAGATGGAAGGAGACGGCATGCCGCAGGGTCCCGAGGGTACGCGCCGCCGCCTTCTCGATCCCGACCTCGCCGATCCGCATCGGCTCCGTGAAGTCGAGCGTGAGGAACGTCCAGCGCGCGGCGTCGCCGCCGAGTCGTTCGAGAAGGGCCAGCGGTTCCAACGCGTTCCCTTTCGATTTCGACATCTTGCGACCCGATTCGTCGAGGACGAGACCCGTGGTGATGCACGTCCGGTACGCCGGACGGTCGAACATCGCCACCGCGATCACGAGGAGAGAGTAGAACCAGCCCCGGGTCTGGTCGAGCCCCTCAGCGACGTAGTCGAGGGGGGCGGCGGGGTCGAACGGTCCGGGCTCGAACGGGTAGTGGAACTGCGCGAACGGGGCGGAGCCGGCGTCGTACCAGGCGTCGATCGTGTACGGCTCCCGGCGGGCGTCGTGGCCGCAGACCGCACAGCGGAGCGTGAGACGATCGACCGTCACCCGATGGGGGTCGAGGGGGTTGGGGAGCGGCGAAGTGGAGCGCTCGGCCAGGTCGGCGAAGCTTCCCACACAAGTAGCGTGCCCTGCGTCGCAGAGCCAGATTGGGAGCGGAGTCCCCCAGTAGCGGCTGCGCGACAGGGCCCAGTCCTTTGCTTCGGTGAGGAAGTTCCCGAACCGCCCGTCGCGGTAGCTTTCCGGGATCCAGAGGACCGATCGGTTGTGCTTGACGAGGCCTTCCGTGACGCGCGAGGTACGGACGAACCAGGAGTCGATCGCGCGGTAGAGGAGAGCCGAGTCGCACCGCCAGCAGAACGGGTAGGTGTGGCGCAGCGACCCGGACCGGAAGAGCAGGCCACGTTCCTCGAGGTCCCGGACCAGGATCGGGTCGGCGACCTTGAACGCCTTGCCCGCGACCTTCGGCACACGGTCCGTGAAGTGACCGCGTCCGTCCAGCGGGTCGAACACACCGACGCTCTCTCGCCGGCCGATCCTCAGATCGTCCGGGCCGAAGCTCGGTGCCACGTGAACGAGTCCGGTCCCCTCCTCCACCGTGACGAAATCGTCGAGCACGACGCGGTACCGTCCCGCCGCCGGGCCGGGCGTGTCGAACGGGGGCTGGTACGTCGCGCCCGCGAGGTCTCGTCCGTGGAGTCGCGCGGCCACGTCGGCGCCGTCCGGGAAGTAGCGAGGTACGGCCGCCGAAGCCAGGACGACCTCCGTTCCTCCGGGCTCCCGGACGACGGAGTACTCGAGGCCCTCGCGCGCCGCGACCAACAGGTTCGCCGGCAGGGTCCACGGGGTCGTAGTCCAAACGAGGAGGTCCCGCCGGGCAGCGCCGGCGCCAGAGAGCGCGAATCGGATCGTGATGGACGGGTCGGTCGTCTCGTGGTACCCCTGCGCGACCTCGTGGGACGAGAGGGTGGTCTCGCAGCGGGGGCAGTACGGGAGAACGTAGTGGCCCTTCTCGAGCATTCCCTTATCGAACAGCGTCTTTAGGGACCACCAGACGCTCTCGATGTAGGGTGGGTCCATGGTCCGGTACGCCCGGTCGTAGTCGAGCCAGTACCCCAGCCCCCGGCTCATCGCCTGCCAGACCGAGGCCACCCGGAGCGTGTCGGTCCTGCACGCCTCGCAGAACCGGTCCACGCCGAACGATTCGATGTCGTGGTGCGAACGGAGGCCGTTGCGTTTCTCGATCTCGAGCTCGACGGGCAGCCCGTGGCAGTCCCATCCGGCCATCGAGCTCACGACGCGGAAACCGCGCATCCGGCGGTAGCGAAGCTGGAGGTCCTTGAGGACGCGCGCGACCAAGTGCCCCACGTGGGGCGGTCCGTTCGCCGTGGGAGGCCCCTCGGTGAACCGGAAGACCGGCCCGTCGGCGACACCCAGGACGGCGCGCGCGGGCACCGCGGTCCGCTCCCAGTAGGCGAGCACCCGCTCTTGGACCGCGACCCCGGACGGAGCGCCCGCCTCTCCCTCCTCGGTCGCCATGGGCCCTCGCGACGCAGCGGGGGGAATAAAGGCCAGCGTGCGGCGCCGGAGAGCCTCTACCGGCTGAGACCGGGGGGTGGCGGGCTCCTCGATTCGGGACCGACGCGGCTGGAAGCATGGGCCCGGACGACCGTTCCTTCGACCGTCCGGACATGACAGTCACGACCGAGGGTGATCGCATTCCCGCGAACGAACTCGACGTCGATCCCCTCAAGGTCGACGGTCTCCGCCTCGATCCTCTCCACGGTCACCGCGCTCTTCCCGCCGAGAATCCGTTGCAAGGGGTTCGAGCCGCTCCGTCCCAGGTGGACGGACTTTGCCTCGATCGTGCCGATCGCCGAATCTCCTTCGAGGGCCGCCTCCAGCCGAGGCGCCGCGACCGTGCCCGGAACGCGGGCCTGGCCCCGCAGGGTCAGGTCGCCCGCTTGGATCGACGGGACGGCTATCGAACCCTCCATCCGGAGCGCCCCCGTAACGCGCACGTCCCCGCTCGAGCGGACGGTTCCGGTCAGGGTCGCCTCGGCCGCGCGCACGATCCCTCCGGCCTTGAAGGTGCCACGGGTCGTCAGCGTGGAACGGACCTCCACGGATCCGGCAACATCGAGGATCCCCCGTGCGTCGAACGAGTCGGCGGAGAGGTTCCCTCCGACCGTGGCGGTTCCCCGTGACCTACCCGACCCGACGTCCACGTCCCCCAGGACCTTCGCAGTGCCGGTGACGTCCCAGCGGAGTGCGTGGACGGTGTCGCGCCGGACGACCCCCTCGTCGGAAAGCGTGCCCGTGCGTGGGGGGACCGGCGCGCGCGGGGACGGGGTCGGGGGTGCGGCCGCTGGAGCGGAAGGTGTCGTCGGCACGGTTCCTCAGTCCGTCCCCACGGCGCGGATGCCCAGTCGCCGATGCTGGACCATGATGCACAGGTTCTCGAAAACGGTCAGACCGGCCTGGCGGCCCCGGCTCGCCGCCTCGGCGTTCTCCACGCCCAGCTGCATCCAGACCGTGGGTACGTGCCGTGCGATCGCCTCGTCGACGACCGGAGGGACCTGATCGCTCTTACGGAAGACGTCCACGATGTCGACCCGAAGTTCGTGGGGGATCTCGGCGACCGAGGGGTACGACCGTTCTCCCAGGACTTCGCGGACCATCGGGTTCACCGGGACGATCCGGTATCCCTGGGATTGGAGGTACCGCGCGATCTGGTTCGAGTCGCGATCCGGCTTGTCCGAGAGGCCGACCACGGCGATGGTTCGAGCCCGCTCGAGGACGGAGCGCAGCTCGCCGTCGGTGGGGGTCATCGGGAGGGGAACGGCGACCCGTTCTTGATGCTGACGGCCCGGACCGGTCACCGAACCGCTAAGACGGCGCGAGACTCGACGGTGGCATGCACCTCGACTACGCCGGGATCCGTGTCACGAACCTGCCGAAGGCGGTCCGGTTCTTCACCCGGGGCCTGGGGTTGAACGAGCTCCGCCGGGGACGTATGGCCCACGGCGGCGTCTGGGTCCTCCTCGGAGACGGGATCTCGGGCCAGCGGCTCGAGCTCAACTGGTACCCCAAAGGCTCTCGGTACGCGACCCCGTTCGTGCCCGGCGAGGGCCTCGACCACATCGGGGTCCGGGTCAACAGCATGGCAGCCGCCGGGAAGCAGCTGCGAAAGGCCGGCGCGCTCAAGGTCGACGAGTTCCGCTGGCGCGGCGAGCTCCAGATCGAGTACTACGAAGGGCCGGACGGGCTCTGGATCGAGCTCATCAAGAGTCCGAGTCACTAGCCCCCGTCCCCACCGGTGCGGTCGCCGGCTCGGGCCAGTCCAGCTGTTGCGGCGGGCCCGGCCCGGGGTTGCTCAGGTAGAAGATCCCGATCAGCACGCCCACGAGCACGGGCAGGTAGCGGAGCAGGGCGCCCCACGTGACCGAGATTATCGTCAGGAAGGCCGAGGCGTCGAACGCACCGTGGAGGACCGCGGGGACCACGAGGTTCCCGCCCGATGCCCGGTACGTCGCGGCGAACGCGAACCCCACCAGGAAGAGGCTAGGAAAGACCAGTACCGAGGCGATCCCGTAGGTCGAGCTGTAGTAGAGGTGGAGGCCGGCGAACAGCCCGCTCGTCCACGTCGCGGGGACCAGCCACGACCCGGGTCGGTTCCGCCAGAACCCGAAGATCCACCCACGGAAGATCGTCTCCTCGATCGCACCGATGGCGAACGAGAGGCCGACAAAGAACCACGGATCCCCAGCGGCTGCTACGAGGGGCGGTGGCGTTCGGCTGAGTGCCTGGAGCGCGCCCGGGTCCACGGCCAGGAAGATCGTCGCGAGGACGAGCGTCACGAAGAGCCCGAGGACGGAGAGCAGTCCGTACCACCGCAGTCCCTGCCAGGTGGCGAGGCGCATCCGGCTCCGCCAGCGGCGTAGGGGCCCCGCCCCCAGCAGGACCGAGAAGGCGGCCACCGGGATACCATAGGCCACGAGGAGGTCCCCGAGCAGGTTGCCGTAGACAACCCGCGTCGCGGGGACAGCCTCGGGCACGAAGGTACTGACTCAGGATCGCAAGGATCGTGATCGCCACGCCGGCCGCGTACGCCATCGTCGACGCGGAGGGCGGCGCGCCCGGTTCGGAGGGCCTTGGCATGATCCGCCCGCGAGGAGGGGACGCGCCCTCATAGCCCCCTCCTCCTTCGGACCGGTCCCGCCATGCATTTCGTTGTTCTCGCGAAAGTCGTTCCGGCCCTGGAGTCCATCCGTTTCGATCCCGTGGGTCGCACGGTGATCCGCGACGGAGCCGAGCTGTACCTGAACCCGTTCGATCAGCGGGCCCTTCGTGTCGCCCTCGAGCTCCGACAGCCGGGCGAGACAGTCCGGGTCGTTTCGCTCGGACCCCCAAGCTCCGCGGCCGCGCTCCGGGAAGCCCGGGCCGTCGGGGCGGACCAGGTCCGTCTCCTCTCCGACCCGTGCTTCGCGGGCTCGGACGTTCTCGCGACGGCGCGCGCTCTCGTCCAAGGCATCGGACCCCTGGGCAGCGCCCTGGTCCTGGCAGGAGCCTGGAGCACCGACAGCGAGACCGGTGAAGTCGGGCCCGAGGTGGCGGCCCTCCTAGGAATCCCGGTGGTGAGCGAGGCCCGGTCGATACTCCGGAGCCCGGACGGATCGAGCTTCGAGATCGAGGCCGATACGCCGACGGGTTGGGTCAGGGTCCGTGCGGCCCCTCCCCTCGTCATCACGGTGGGGGAAAAGATCGCGAAGCCCCTGCGTCCTACCCCCGATGCCCTCTCCGCTCTCCCTGAGCCTTGCGTGGACCTCCTGGGCGCGCGCGAGCTCGAGGTCGACCCCTCCTGGGTGGGAGTGCGGGGTTCGCCCACGGAGGTGGTGGCCATCGAGGAGGCGGCTCCGTCCCGCACGCCCCGCATCTTCGCCCAAGGCACTCCGGAGGTCCGGGTCGGAGGGGCGATGGAGGCACTTCGGCCGCTCCTCCGCCGCTCCGCGGAGCCGCAAGCCGCGCTCCCGCCCGCGCCACCTTCCCTTCTCGCGGACCGCGAGATCGGCGTTCTCGTGACCGATGGCTCCGGCGAGCTCGACGCCGACGTGACGGGCGTGCTCTCCGAGGTCCGTCGGACGCTTCCCGATCGCTGGCCCTCGGCGATATGGGTGGGCGCCCCGCCCCCCGAGGGTGCGACCTATCGTCTCGAACTCGCCGGCGCCCTGGGGGGTTACGTGCTCGACCCGGCGGGGGTTCCGTTCGATTCCAGCTCGGTCGCCATCGCCGTCGGCGGCGTGCTGGACACGCGACGGGCGCTGGGCGCGGTCGTGTTCTCAGCCAGTCCGTTCGGCAGGGAGGTTGCCGGTCTCCTAGCCGCACGTCGGGCGCTAGGGTTGGTCGGGGACGCAGTTGCCCTGAGCGCGGGGGCGGACGGCAACCTTCTCTGGAGGAAACCGTCGTTCGGCGCCCGGACCTTGGCGACGATACGAACCAAGACCCGGCCGGGATTGGCGACCGTTCGCCCCGGTACATTCGCGACGTCCACGGTAGCCGGCCCACCAGGTGGGTTTCGTTGGAGATCGATCCGAGTTCCCTGGCCGGCGCCGAAGGTGGTCCGGGAGGCCGAGGGACGCGAGCTCGAACCGGGCGTATCGATCGAGAGGTCCGACGTGGTGGTAGCCGTCGGGATGGGCGTGGGTGGTCCCGACGGGATCGCCCGCCTCCGCCCGACCCTCGCGACCTGGGGCGCGGCGCTCACGGCGACCCGTCGTGTGGTCGATGCCGGTTGGGTGCAGCGCCAGCTTCAGGTCGGGTTGACCGGGCGGGCCCTCGCGCCCCGGCTCGCGATCCTCCTCGGGGTCCGGGGGGCCACGAACCACATGATCGGATGGAAGCGGGCCGGAGCGACCCTCGCCGTGAACCAGGACCCGGAGGCGCCGGTCTTTCTTGACGTGGACGTGGGGATCGTCGGTTCCATCGAGGAGATCCTTCCCCTCCTCGACCAGCCCGTCGCGAGCGCCCTGGGGCGGTGATCAAGGTTCTTTCCCGGTGGCCCTCTCGGCGACGCCGAGGCACGCCATGAGATCGTCCAGCGTGGCCCGGGCGCTGGCCGCCGAGGAGGCTGTGACGCGTACGGTGAGGGAGGAACCCTGGACCCCGAGGGTCACGAACTCGGGGGTGTCGGCGAGAACGGCATCCCGCAACGCGCGCGCGGCGCGTGGCGAGCGACAGGCCCGCCGCACGACGACGGTCACTCGGACCGAGGGCGCTTGGGAGCGGGCGGCGCCGATGCGGACCCTCCTCCGGGGGCGGCCCCCGGACCGCGGTCCAACGCTCCCGGAACGATCGGCGCCGCCCTCGTGCGGCGCTCGGTCTCCTGAGCGGCGCGTTCCCGCACGTAGGCGAGGATGGACGGCCAGACGGTCCCGTCGTCCCGCTGCTTGTTCTCGAAATTGTGCTCACCGATGAACCGGGCGAACGCCGCCTGGCTGGCCGGGTCCCAGCTCCCGTTGAGCCGACCGGTGTAGTATCCCAGCACGAGCAGGTCGTGCTGGAGGGTGGTCGCGGTCTCACCCTGGATCCGGACGAGGGTGGCCGGGTCCTCCCGGGAGAGCATCGTGAGGTCGTACAGGTGGAAGACCCGCTTGAGCTCCTCGATCGGGTGGGGATGATCGTCGACGCGCACATCGACCCAGCGGTCGGTCGCCCCCCCGTAGCCGCCCCCCTTCTTCGCGACGAGGATGGCCGCGGACTGCATTCCACGGCGGTCGCCCCCCTCCCGCTGGCCGGCCGATAGGGCGGCAAGCAGCCGGTCGAGGATGTCGCCGCTCGTGGTCTCGTAGGCGCGCGCCATGGAGTGCACCACCGCGGGCCCGACGAGGATGTTCCCCTGGCACGCAAACCCGTTGCCGACCTCGTGGCCGGCCCAGGCATTGCATTTCGTGCCGGTGAACGACGCGGCGGCGCCGTTTGCGTCGACCACGCCGAGCTGCCGCTCGTCCCGCCCGGTGTCCGCGCTCGTCAGGCGCCGAACGACCTCGTCGGCCGACACGCCCTTTCGGAGCAAGGCCAACCCGTCCGGGCCGTAGGATGTGTTCGCCAGCGCCTGGGTCGCCACCGCCCCGGCGCCGGCCTCGGCGAACGGAACGACGGCTCCCACTGCGATGAATTTCGACTGGACCGCGACCCCCCACGCCCCGCTCTCCGCATCGTGCGCCACGATGGAGAATGTCCCGAACCTCGGAGTCCGCATGGTAGGAACGCGACGCCCCCCGGCGGATTAAGCTCACGGCGGAGGCCGCCTTCGAGTTGGGGCCGCGCCGCGCTGCCGTCCGACGGTCCGTGCCCGGTCGGTCCGGTCCTAGGATTCTTCGGGTTCCTTCTCTGGAGTCGCAGCGACCGGAGCGCGTGTTCCGGCGACCCTGGGACGGGGGAGACGCGGGCGGAGAGTCGTCCAAAGCGTATCGATGCGGTCGTAGAACTCCGGTGCCACTCCGGTGGTACCGAGCGCGGACCGAGCCTCCTCCACGAGCTTTTCGAGGTCGTCCGTCGGGAGCCCGTGTTGGGAGGCCCACGCCACGCACCCTAGGGCCAGGGCGAGCTGAACCTCAGCCTCCTTGCGGGCCCGGAGCACTTCGCGTTCCGGGGCGGCAAGGGCGTGCTCGGGGTTCCAGCTCGGAGGCATCGGCGCGAAGATCAGCACGCGGAGCTGTCGGAACGGCTCGGGCATCGTCGGCCAGCGGGGCTCGGCGAACCGGACCGACAGCACATCGAGGGCCGCCGACGCTCCCGAGAAGTCCGCAGCGTCGAAGGCGGCTTCGGCCTTCTCGAGGGGGGCCGCGAGGTCAGGGACGAGCGGACCCTTCCATGTATCGAGGAGCAGGGCAACGTGGGACGGCACGAGCCGCCGTAGGGCTTTGCGATCGGGGGCGACCGCGATAGGGGGCGGCGGAGGGGGCGTCGATTCCGGCGGTCGGTTGGGGGCTCCGGGCATGCGATCGCAACGAGGGGCTCAGAGGAACGCCTCGAACTCCTTCGTGACTTCCGGGTACTTCGACTGGACGGCCCTCAGGATGTTGTGAACGTTGAGCTTCTCGAGCTTTGTCCCGGCGAGGGCGTCGATCAGCTTGTCGAACGTCTCGTCGCTGAGCGTGACGAGCTTCTCCTTCGCGAGCCAGTTGCGGTAGAGCTTCTCCTCGAGCCGGGCCCTCCAGCCCTTGTCGTACTTCTGGAGGAACTCCTTCGACACGTTCCCTGCCGCCACCGCCTCCGCGGCGACGGTGCCGCAGATCTTCCCGGCGATGCACCCGTTCGCGATGCCTCCGCCCGTGAGCGGGTCGATCATCCGAGCTGCGTCCCCGACGATCATGATCCCGTCGGCGACCGTCTGCTTGAGGGGGGCGGAGATGGAGACCCCGCCTCCGACCATGTCGATCTTCTTGCCCTTCGCATAACCGGGGTGCTTGTCGATCCACCGGTCGAGGTAGGTCCGTGCGTCCGCGGGGCTGGTGACCTGGCTGACCTGGACGCCGATCCCGACGTTGGCGAGCCCCTCCCCCTTGGGGAAGATCCAGACGTACCCTCCGGGCGCGACCTTGCCGAGATAGAAATCGCAGTAGCGGACGTCGGAGTCCACGTTCGTCATCCGGGTACTGAAGGCAAGTGTCCATGTCCCGCATCGCGATGTTCGTCGGGATTCCCGCCCACCGTCCGACCTGGCTTTCGAACCCGTCGGCCCCGATCGTCACCGGGGCACGGATCTCGAACGGCTCGCCGAACGCCTTTGCTTTCACGCCGACGACCCGGCTACCCTCCTTCAGCAGCGACACGGCGGCCGTCTTCAGCAGGACGTCCACGCCGACGTTCGCCGCATCGATCGCGAGCTGCTTGTCGAACTCGTCGCGCTCGACGACGTAACCGACCTCGTTACCGGCGTGCTTCTCGTTGATCTCGAAGACCTTCTCGCTCGGGGAGTAGATGCGGGCGCCCTCAACCTCGAGGTTGATCCAGCGCCCGGGTTTGATCTCGACCTCGCGGAGCCAGTCCTTGCTCATGCCCTCGCCGCAGCGGACCGGGCTCCCGATCTCCTGGCGCTTCTCGATCATCACGACCTTCGCGCCGTGCTTGGCGGCCCACTTCGCGGTCATGCTGCCGGAGGGGCCGGCGCCGATGACCAGGACGTCGGTCTTGAGATTCTGGACCATGCAACTCCCCTCCGGGATCTCTCAGTCGATCTCGATGGCGCCGACGGGGCAGGCTTTCACGCAGATCTCGCAGCGGGTGCAGACACGTTCGTCGAACGTGATGCGCGTCTCGTCAAGGTAGATGCAGTTCAGAGGGCAGATCCCGACGCACGCCCCGCAGTAGATGCAAAGCTGTCCCGAGGACTCGATGTGCAGGCTCTTTTTGCTCGCCAAGCCCGTGGCCCTGACGTGCCACCGAGCCGTACGTAATTAAAGCCTACCGGGCAGTCGTGGGGCCACCCTTCGGAGGGGCCTGCTCGGAGAGCCACCGCTCGGCGTCGATCGCCGCCATACAGCCGGCGCCGGCCGCACTGACCGCCTGCCGGTATCGATGGTCGTTGACGTCCCCGCCGGCGAACACTCCCTCGACGTTGGTCCGGGTGTGGTCCGCGACCCGGAGATACCCCTTCTCGTCAAGGGCAAGCGCCCCCCGGAAGACCTCGGTCGCGGGGATGTGGCCGATCGCTACGAAGAGGCCGCCGACCTTGAGCATGCTCTCCGCGCCCGTGCGTGTGTTCCGCAGTCTTAGGCCCTCGACCTTCTCAGCCCCCAGGACCTCCGTCACTTCCGTTTCCAGGAGGAGCGAGATCTTCGGGTGGCTCCGCGCGCGCTGCTGCATGATAGTGCTCGCTCGGAGCCGGTCGCGGCGATGAACGATCGTAACCTTCGTGGCGAAGTTCGTGAGGAAGAGGGCCTCCTCCATCGCAGTGTCGCCGCCGCCGACGACGGCCAGTTCGAGGCCCTTGAAGAAGAACCCGTCGCAGGTCGCGCACGCGCTTATCCCGTGTCCCTTGAGGCGGGTTTCGGACGGCAGGTCGAGCCAGCGGGCGGTCGCGCCGGTGGTGACGATGACCGCGTCCGCGCGGAACGTCCCGTGGGTGCCGGTCCGCAGGACAAACGGGCGACGGGTGAAGTCGACCTGGGTGACGTTGTCGTCAACGAACTCCGCGCCGAATCGTGCCGCCTGCTTCCGCATCCGGTCGACCAGCTCCGGGCCCTGGATCCCCTCGGGGAAACCGGGGTAGTTCTCCACGTCCGTCGTGATGAGCAACTGGCCCCCCGGCGGTATCCCGGCGATGACCACCGGCTTCAGCTCCGCCCGGGCGCAGTAGAGCGCGGCCGTAAGTCCCGCAGGACCGCTGCCCACGATCGCCACGCGGACCGCCCGGTCGCCCGTCTTCATCGGCGGAACTAGGCCGGGCGGGGGTTAAAGCGCCGCGCCCGACGGGGAGTGGAACGGTACGCGGGGGAGTCGGCTGTGCCGTGAGCAGCCGCGCTCGGTCACCGCGGGTTCGGCGGGAGGCGCAACCGGCCCTCGGTATCCGGCTCGCCGTACGCAGACCGGAAGAAGAGGAGCGGGGGGGCGGAGCGTCCTTGCTCCAGGCGGACCACCTCGCCGGTCACGAGCACGTGGTCGAACAGCGGGGCAAGCGATACGACCCGGCATTCCGCGGCCCCGAGGGTCCCGTCGGGTAGCGCGATCCCTGTAACCCCACGGTGCATGGGGAGGTCGCGAAACTTCTCTGCCGGCGGGATGGCGGAGGCAAACCGTTCGCTGATCGCGCGCTGGTCGCCGGCGAGGAAGCTCACAGCGAAGGACTGGCTGCGCTCGATCACCGGCAGGGTGTCGACGTCCCGCATCAGGCTGACCAGCAGGGCGGGCGGAGAGAGGGAGACGGAGAGGAAGGCGTTCACCGTGAGTCCGGCATCGAGCGGGCCGTCCCGGGATGTCACGACCGAGACTCCGGTCGCCCACCCGCCCATGAACCGGCGGAACGCTGCGACATCCACTGGCGGCTCCGCGGTTGGGCTCATCGCTCGTCCCGCCATTGGAACAGGCGCACCGCGAGAGTGAACACGAGGACGGAGGCCACGAGGACGACCAGGAGGTCCGTGATGGCACGGCCTGTGTTCTGGAACAGCATCACCTGGTTCAGCCCGTCGATCACGTAGTAGAGCGGGAGGACGTGCGCGATCGCCGCCAGGTCCGGCGGGAAGCTCGAGACCTGGAAGAACGTACCCGACAGGAACATCATCGGGAACGTGACGATGTTCCCGATCAGGGCGGCGGCCTCCGGCGTCTTGGAGACCGTCCCGCAGAGCATCCCCAGGGAGACGAAGAAGAACGGGCCGACGATGAGGAAGGGGATCATGCCGAGGGTGAGCGTCACATGGGCGTGGAACACATACACGCCCGTTCCGATCATGATCCCGGCGGCCGCAAAACAGAGCAGGATGTACCAGACGACGCGCGCCGTGAGCCACTCCGCGCGCGTCAACGGCGTCAGGGAGAGCTGCCGGAAGATACCCTCCTTGCGGTAGGACGAGGAGACGTCCACGAGCGAGAACATCGGGCTCGTAAGGATCGAGAAGCCGATCAGGCCCGGGATGAGGTAGTCGATGTAGCTGTAGACATGGCTGCCCACATTGTTGAGCGGCGCCAGCCCGATCTCCGGGGTGCAGTTCGAGAGGGGAGCGCACTTGGCCTCCAGATTAAAGCTGGCCGCGACGCCCTGGACGGCTACGAGGACCTCCCCCTCCGCCGCGGAGTCCTGAGGGTTGACAAAGAGCGAAAGATTGGTCGTGATGTTCTCGGTGGAATTGTTCTGGAACCCCGAGGGAACGATCATACCGGCCGAGTAGCCGTTCTGCCCTAGCCACGCGGAGAAATCGGAGGGCGCTACGTCCGCGGTCTGCACGTTGACGACCGTCGTGTTGTTGAGCGCGGCCAGGAACCTCACGCTCAGGGCCGAGTTGTGGTCCTCGTTGAGGACGATCAGGGTCGTCGAGGAGGAACCGATGCTGGAGAAGATAAGGCCGAAGAGGCCGATCAGGATGATCGGGAAGATGAGCGAGAAGAACAGGGCCACGGGGTTCCGGGAGTAGGACCGGAACACGACCTTGAAGTCCGCGCCGATGCGGGACGGCTTCACGGAGGGACCTCCGACTTGAGCGCCCCGTCGTCCATCTGGCCGACCAGGCGGACAAAGACGTCCTCCAGCGTGTCGTCCTGCGTGGTGAAGGAATCCCACGGGACGCCGCTCCGCTCGATCGCGGAGAGGACGCGCAGTGCGTCCCGCTTGTCCTTCAGCTCGACCTCGACGTAGCCCGCCTCGAAACGCGCTTCCGCCCCCAGCTCCTTCTGCAGGATGCCGGCGAGCTCGGGCGGGGCCTTCACGCGCAAACGCGCCGGGCGGCCGTGAGCGTGGATGATCGCGTCCGGCGTGCCGGAGGCGATGATCTTTCCCCGGTGGATGATCGCGACCTGGTCGGCGAGCAGCTGCGCCTCCTCGAGGTAGTGGGTGGTCAAGAAGACGGTTCGGCCCTCCTTCCGCAACGAGCGGATCACATTCCAGATCGCGCGGCGTGCGTGAGGGTCCAGCCCGGTCGTCGGTTCGTCGAGGAAGCAGACCTCGGGGTTGTTGGCGAGGGAGAGGGCCAGACCCAGCTTCTGCTTCTGACCCCCGGAAAGGGTATCGAACCGTGCGTTCGTCTTGTCGAGCAGTTCGACTCGTGCGAGTAGGTCCGCCGGGGTGACATCGGTCCCGAACAGGACCCGGTAGTAGTCGACCGCCTCCTTGGGCGTGATCTTGTCGAAGAAGTGGAAGTCCTGGGGAATCACTCCGATCCTCCGGTGCAACGCCTCCCCGTCGGTCCAAGGGTCCATACCCAGCACGGTCACCGACCCGTCGGTGCGCCGGCGGAGTCCCTCGAGTATCTCCACCGTGGTCGTCTTTCCAGCCCCGTTCGGGCCGAGGAACGCAAAGACCGTCCCCGCAGGGACATCAAACCCGATCCCCGCGACCGCTGGTAGGTCGCCGTACTGCTTGACCAGTCCGCGGACCTGGATGGCGGACGTCATAGGCTGACCCGTAGGCCGCTCGTTTAAGAAGGCTCCCAAGTCGCGCTC
Organism: uncultured Thermoplasmata archaeon; assembly: GCA_963713145.1. Lineage (GTDB taxonomy): Archaea > Thermoplasmatota > Thermoplasmata > Lutacidiplasmatales > UBA184 > Lutacidiplasma. The sequence continues at coordinate 209,187 of CAVQKI010000001.1, forward strand.
GCTCGCTTACACCGAGGGAACACTCCCTCGCCCGCCCGGTCCGACGCGCACAGTGGCAGAAGGGCCGCGGACCTCCAACGAACCCGGTCCGGTCCAGGTCACCTCCATGCTCTCGGGGGTCCAATTCACCGAAGCATGCCCGGCCCCGACTCGGAGGCCGGAGATCGATGCAGAAGGCCATTCGGTCGGGAACCGGGGCCGAACGTCGAGGCGCGACCCCCGCGCGTCGACGGACAACCCCCACAACCGTTCGAAAAGCACACCCAGGAACGGCCCGACGCTGAAGCCGAGCAGGAAGCACGAGTTGTATGGTTCCGGCCGGTCCCCCCGATAGCATTCGTTCGCGTCACCGCCCTCCGCGAGATAGCGGCCGGCGATGCGACGCAGAAGGTCAATCCCGAGCGCAATCTCACCCACCGCCAGGGCCGCGTCGGCGGCCCAGGTCGTCGCGATGGTCCAGACCTGACCGTCATGATACGCCACCGGAGAGTACGCCGGGTCGGCGGCCGACAGCGTCCGGACACCCCACGGCGTGGACAGGTCCGCACGCGCTGCCCGTTGAACGACCGCGCGAGCTGTGGCAGGATCCACGAGCCCGGCGCTGACGGCCCTCAGAGCGTTCGGTCGCACGCGGGCTACCGGTGCGCCTTGGCGGAGCGAGTCGTACAGGTACGACTCCTGGGGCCAGGGGAACAGCGTTCGAATGGACGCCTCGGTCCGGTCGGCGAGCGCGAGCCAACGGTCGCCTGGGGGGACGTCGTGGCCTCCGTGCAGGTCGGCCGCCGCCCGAAGGGCACCGCACCAGAGGACCTGAACGTCAATCGCGTGGTCGCGCCGGTCGGCAGAGTCCCAGATTGTCGTGTCGGGCGCGTCGATGCCGAACCGGACCCGGGCGAGGGCCTGTGTCGCGGCCCCCATGGTCGCGGCCTCGCCCCCGTTGCGAAGGAGGCCGGTCGCCTCGTCCGTTCGCCGGAGTCCCCAGGCGACGATCTTCTCGATCGAGGGAAGCCACTCCCTCGTAGTGCCGGGGTCGGCCGTATGACGGGTGAGACGGAGGACGAGCTCGGGAAAGTGGAGCGTCGTGTCGGAGGTACCTGTACAGGAAGAGGGGGCCGGGGGCGATCTGCATCGGGAGCTCCCCCGCCTCTCCACCGAGCAGATCCAACTCGGCGCGCGCCTGGAACCGGAGGACCGATGCGATCGACGAGCGGACCCAGTCGTGATCGCCCAACCAGAGCAGGGCCGGGATCATCCAGGCGGTGTCCCGGCACCACAGGGACGAATACCACGGGTATCCGGCGACCACCCCGGTCATGTCGTCTCCCGGATCCGCGTACAGACGTCGCAATCCGGCCCGTGCCATCTCGTAGGCCCGTTCGAGCTCCGGGGCTGCCGGAAACTTCAGGGTCGGGGTCGACGCGAGCCACTCGGCTTCGACGCGGGCCGAAACGGCCGCTTCCTCTCCGGGGTCGGGAATGGTTCCGCCCGCGCTCCATCCGGTCCGTTCGAGCGTCCGCGATAGGCCCCCGAGGATCGATAGCCGAACCTCTACGTCTACGCCCGGAGCCACGAGAACCTCGTGAGCGGAGCCGATCTCGCTCACGGCGCCGTGGAACCGGCCGCCAATCCAGGAACTTCGGTTAAGGAACAACTGCGAAGGAGCCACGCTGGCGCGGAACGAGAGCGCGAACCCTCGCTGTCGAATGCGGAGCTCGTCGGGGTGTGTCTCCGCGTGGAAGACGGTGGGCCGGATCCCCTCCACCAGCACCGGCAGGAGATACGGCTCGAACGAACTCGTCAACGTGACGTGGACCGGGTCGCCGCCATCGAGAGAGAGCCGGAGCGCTCGGCCCGCGCCGGGATCATGGACATGCGGCACGATCCGCTGGTGAACGGCGATTCGGCCGACGCGGTGCCAGCTCTCGTAGCAATCTCCCGTGATCCGCAGGGCCGACCGGCTTTCCGGCAAGGTCGTCGGCGGGCATTCGGCCTCCACCGACACACGCCACGGACCGGTCAGCCGTACCAGCTGCCCGTAGATCCCGCCCCATTCGAGTACGGCGCCTCGGGTCTCCCGCTCGAGGGCCACGTCGCCTCGGCCATCGAGGAGCACGGCAGAACGTAGACTGCGAAGAAGTCGATGCCGGGGGGCGCCGTCCTCACCGGCCGCGCGTGCGTCGTTCACGGCCCAGTAGCCTCGCGGGGCGTGTCTTGAAACTCCATCCAGACCAGGGGTGGGATGGCCACGTTCTCGAACTCGAGGCGCACGCGGACCGGCACCGTGGCGGGCGGCACCGGACATCGGATCCGCATCTCGGTGCGCCGGCCGGGAAGGAGTTCGAACGGGACGACCCGAGAGAGGGAGGTCGCGGGCGTCCAGGGTCTGCCCTCGCCGGGCCGAAGATCGAGCTCCTCGGCCGGAACGGCCGTACCGTTGAGCTCGGCGCGGATCGCCAGGAAGGCCCCCGCGCGGAGCGGCGGGTTGGCGAGCGCAAACCGGAGGCCCTCCCGGGTCCAGACGAGCGACCCGGGTTCGTAGACAGATTCCTCGACCGTCTCCGCGATCCAGAGAAGCGCTTCGAGCGCGTGGGCGCCGAATTCCACCTCGAGCGATATCGTCTGGTGGGCGAGAGAAAGCCACGTCCCGACGCCGCGGCCGCTCACGGTCGACCGAAGCGGCCGCCGCGCATATCGATTCTCGCGGTAGCCCCTGGGAGTCCGGTGGGAGCATCGCAGGCGCCCCGGAACCGGTGCGGGAGAGGCAGGGTCGCAGTCCGTTCGATTGCTCTCGCTGCCGGGCCGTTGCGTCCCGAGTAAGCGGTGTCGTTCTCCGAAACGATTTATCGCGGACCTCGCCTCGTTCACCGTCGAGCCCGGCGCATCCCGCGCCGCGGAGACGTAGACGGAAATGCCACGGCCGCTCGCACAGGCACTGCTCGCCAACCCGCTCTTCTTCGCCCCCGTTCCGCCTCCCAGCCGGACCCCGCCCCACCGGGTTACTGAGCGGGTCGAAGAGGTCGCTCGGCTGATCTCGCAGACCCCCCGGATCGATGCGATCGACGTCCCCGAGCTAGTCGACGAGAACCACGAAGGACGGCCGCGCTACCGGACGGACGACCCGCGGACGTACGGTCGGACGATCGCGGAGCGTACGGGACTCGAGGTCATCGTAAACAAGGTGGTGGCCCACCTGGAAAGCCACGCGGCGCTCGAAGCATGGGCCCAGGAGACGGTTCGCCTCGGCGTGCGGCACGCCGTGCTGGTCGGTGGGACCAGCCGATTCATCCCGTACCCCGGACCCCCCGTCGCGGAAGCGAACCGCGTAGTCCGCCCCATCCTGGCCGCGTCGAACGGCCTTCTGGGGAACATCGCAATCCCCCAGCGTCGCGGAGAAGCACACCGCATGATCTCGAAGACCCGGGCGGGAGCCTCGTTCTTCACGACGCAGCTCCTCTTCGACTCCGAAGCGATCACCGAGACGCTCGTTTCCTATGACAAGCTCTGCCGGCAGTCGCAGATCTCCCCTGCGACCGTCGTCCTGAGCTTCGCCCCCGTGGCCGACGAAACGGACATCGAGTTCGTTCGTTGGTTGGGGGCTGATGTCCCGGAGGAGTCAGAACGGCGTTTGATGAGCGGCGACGACCCGAACACCTCGGTGCGCTGTATCGCGCTGGCGCACGAAGTGTGGGATTCCGTGAGCCAGCGCGCGGCCGCCGACCACCTTCGGGTACCGTTGGGGATCAACATCGAACAGGTCTCCCCGCGGCACCTCGACGGGGCCCGCGAGATGCTCGCCGCGTTCGTGGATTGCCTCCCCCGGTCCGGCGGAACCGGGAACTAGTCCCGCCCGACGCTCCGGGGTCATCCTCCCCTAGGCGATCGCTGGACCGTTCGCCTCGCATGCCCCGAGGTCGGACGTCTGGGCATCGTCTCCTGGCCCTCGACGAGCCACGGGACCCCATCGAGATCCACCGAGGCGCCCGAAAGCGTCGTGAGGTACGAGAACCGCGAGCGGTTCCGTCCACCGACCGCGCGGTTGTTCCCGAGGAGCAAGCTGACGCTTCCCAGGGCGATCTCCTCGAGCTCCGGGGCGTGAAGGATCGCCGGGTTCAGTCCGAAGAGGAGTCCGCTAGGGATGTCTCGGCCCGCCCCTCCGGCCGCGTACGCGGACGCGAACGGTTCCCCTCCGCGATCGAACGATACCTGCTGCAGGCGCCCCTCGAAGACCTCGAACCGGGCGCCCAGCGCTACCGGCGGGTCCGCGAGGCGGTCGTAGACCGGCCGGTTGGCCTCCCACGTGCCGTCCGCAAATCCCTCCCGCAAAGGTACGGCGACCAGTCCCGTGGGTATCTGGGTCCAGAAGCGTCCCGCGTCTAGGTCCGCCCGATCGACGCGACCGTCCTCGAGTAGATCGGTCCCGGGCGAAGCCGGACCGAGAGGTCGGTCCCGTTCGCGTGGCGGATTCGAACGGTCTTGGCATGGGTCAGGCGACGAGCCCACCGTGCCCCTCTCCGCGCGAGGCGGTCCGGAGTCACCCGGCTGCCGGCCAGGATCTCCCGTTGCCACGATTCGAGGTCAACGCCGTACCGGGCAGCGGCGGTAGGCGTGGCCGCGCTGATGGCAACTCGGGCGGCCCGTAGTCCGGCCCGCCTTGCGGCCTGCCACCATCCGGGACCGTGACGAACCACCACCGCCTCCAGGTCCTGGCCCAGAAGGCCGAACAGGCGAGGGAAGTCCTCCGGACCACCGAAGTAGACGTAGGCGTCGCTCGACCCTGCCGGGGCCACGGGGGCCTGAGCGGTCGCTCTGCGGCCCCGGGCGGCGAGCGACCGGAAGAACGTCTCCTCATCCTCGACCACGAGCGCCGGTTCGGCCCCAATTCTCCGTGCTTCGGCGACGAACGACAGGGCCCACGGGAGCGCGTGGGTCCACGTCTCGATGGTTATCGATTCGCCGCGGCGGAGGGAGAGGCACCGGTCAAGCACGGCCCGGGCCAGGGCGTCGCTGGCGGGCGGGGGTCGCTGCTTCGCCATGGGGAGGCCCCCGAATCCGTGGGGGGTCGTGAGGGTGGCGGTGTCCCGTACCGACCTCCGGCGACTGCCGGAGTGGTCACGAGCGACCCGCCTTCGAGGACGCCCTTCACCCCGCGAAGGTCCTGGGTGGCCCGGTCGATCTCGCGTCGCTTCCCGAGGAGCATCACGACCTCCGCGCAGGCATCTCCCTCGAGGTGGACGTGCGCTGTCGAACGGATGTGATCGCCCCAGCGGTGTTCCGCCGCGGTCAGTCGACGAAGCACGTTCGGCGCCTCGTGGCGATACAGCAGCGCGACCACACCCAAGGCGTCCGAGTCCGGGTTGGCGAGGGTGCGGTCCGAGAGCTCCTTGCGGATGAGGGCACGGATCGCATCGGAGCGACTCGGGCTGTTCCGCTGCTCGACCCAGCGGTCGAGGAGGGCGAGCAGTTCGGGTTCGAGCGAGACCCCGAGGCGCACAACCTTGACGGTCACGGCCCCGATCCTGAGGTGGGCCCGCTCGTCTCGCTCGTCGAGAAGGCAGGCTTCGTCGGCGCGAAGCCGATGTCCTCGTAGTGCTTGTACCGGTAGATGACCATCGCGATCAGCCAGGCCCCGATGAACAGCCCCACGATCCCGAACCCGAGCGTCTCGAAGTCCAGGCCGTCCAGCCAGCTCCAGAAGACCCCGCCCCACCCGAACTCCCCGGAGATCACCTGGAGCAGTTCGACGCCGCCGATGGCGAACGCGACCAGGACCGAGATTACCGTCAGGGTGAGGTTGTAGTAGATCTTCCGGATCGGGCGGAGGAACGCCCACCCGTAGGCGTAGCGCATCGAGAACCCGTCGCTGGTGTCCGAGAGGACCATCCCGCACGTGAACAGCAGCGGGAGGATCAGGTACCGCCCAGAGCGGGAACGCGCCCGTGAACGCAAGGCCCGTGGCGAGCGCGATGAGGATGACCTCGGTCGCGGTGTCAAACCCCAGCCCGAACAGGACCCCGATGGGGTAGATCTGCCACGGTTCGTTGACTACCCGGAAGAGCTTCCCGAAGTACCGGTAGAGGAACCCCCGCTTCTCCATCTGCTCGTCGAGCGCCTTCTGGTCGAGTTCCCCGTCGCGCAACCCCTTGAAGATCCGATAGACCTCGAGGACGATCATCACGTTCACGAGGCCGATGACCACCAGGAAGACCCCGGAGATCAGCGTCCCCAGGATCGCGCCGACGCTTGCGAAGTTGGCGATCTGGGTCTTGATGAAGTCGAACGCCACGACGAGCGCCAGGATCATCGCGCAGACGATGGTCGAGTGACCCAGCGAAAACCAGGTTCCCACGGTCAGCGGGCGCTTCCCGTCGTTCAGGAGCTTTCGTGTCGTGTTGTCGATGGCCGCGATGTGGTCCGCGTCAAAACCGTGGCGCAGCCCTAGAACGTAGGCGGTTATCGCCAGCCCGGTGAAGATCAGGCCGCCCGGGACAACCTCTCCCGCGACGTGGTGGGGCAGGAACCGAAAGGCCGCAACGAAGGAGAGGAAGGTGACCCCGAGGATGACCGCATACAGAAGGCCCATCGTGAGCTTTTCGCGCGGGGTTAGGTTGAGATCACCGGGTCCGGACGCAGGGCCTACGGCACCCGACTTGGCGCCCGCCATTCGCGCGGCCCACCCCCGCGGGGGTTATAGTCTTATGTTGTGTTTCAAAAACGTAACAACAGGGCCACCCGAGGGTTTGGTGGACGGTGGCAAGCGTGCGGCGGTGCAGGGGCCTCGATCCGGGGGAGCGCGTCCTTCAGGTCAGGGCCTTCGAGAGGACGTTAGTCGCCGCCGACATGTCTTCCCGATCGAGCAGGAAGATCGTGTCGGTGTAGCAGCTCAGGGCCTCGACGATGTTGATCTGCTGGCTCCACAGCACGCCGGTGAGGAGGCGGAGCAATCCCGGCGTCTCTTCGATGCTCTCGGGGCCTGTCACGGCGACCTCGATGAGGTTCTTCCGGACGCCGACGAGTTGCCCCTCCCGTAGGCTGCGGGTGACCCGAGAAACGGAATCTTCGTCCACGAGGATCACGGTCCCGCGGGAGACCTGAATCACGCGACAGAGGAGATTCTCGTCCAGGAGCTCCTCCACGACGTCCCCCAGCCGTTGGAGGACGTCCGCTCCCTGGCTCACGGTGATGGCCGCGACCTTCGTACGAGTCTCGATGCGGCTCTTGCGGAGGACCCGCCGGATGCTGGCCTCCCCGAACGATTGCCCCCGGCCTCGCGGGTATCGACGGCACGCGGCGATCACGGCCTCCGTCTGTCGGACCCCAAGCTCCTCCGAGACCCGGCGGGCTACCGCCGAGTGGTTTGCCACCCCGGCCCGGATGGCATCCGCCAGCACGGGGTGGGCGTCGAGGGTACTCGCGCACCCGCCTCGCGATGGAAGGAACCGTGTCCGGCATAGGTGTCTGATGTTGGACAACTCTGCCCAACTCTGTCGCCTGACGGTCACATCCTATAAATCGGTGCTGACCTCTGCACCGCGGTACAGGATCAATTGACGCCGCGGGAAAAGGTCGTGCTCGCCTATTCGGGCGGGCTAGACACCTCAGTCGCCATCCCGTGGCTGCGGGAGACCAAGGGCCTCGATGTCGTGGCCGTGACGGTTGACGTCGGTCAACCGGTCGACCTCGAGCGCGTACGGCGAAAAGCCTTAGCGTCCGGAGCCGTCGGGGCGTACGTTGCGGACGCGCGACGTGAGTTCGCCGACGAGTTCATCCTGCCCGCGCTCCGAGCCAATGCCCTTTACGAAGGGGTCTATCCCCTCAGCACGGCCCTCGCACGGCCGCTGATCGCCCAGCACCTGGTCGCCGTTGCCCGCCACGAGGGGGCATCGTACATCGCCCATGGGTGCACGGGAAAGGGGAACGATCAGGTCCGCTTCGACCTCTCGACCGCGAGCCTCGCGCCCGAGCTCACGGTGATCGCGCCCGCCCGGGAATGGAAGATGACCCGGGAGGACGAGATCGCCTACGCGCGGGAGAGAGGTATCGCCGTGGAGGCGACGAAAGCATCACCGTACAGCACGGACGAGAACCTGTGGGGCCGGTCCGCCGAATGCGGGATCCTGGAGGATCCTTCGGTCGAGCCTCCAGAGGAGGCGTACGGCTGGACCCGGTCGCCGGCCGAGGCTCCCGAAACCCCCACGTACGTAACGGTCGAGTTCGACCGGGGCCGCCCCGTCGCGGTCAACGGAGACCACCGCCCGTTCCACGAGCTCATCGCCGGACTGAACGAGGTCGCGGGCGCCAACGGAGTCGGGCGAATCGACCACCTCGAGTCTCGGGTGGTCGGGATCAAGTCGCGCGAGGTCTACGAATGCCCGGCGGCGACCGTCCTCCTGTCGGCCCACCAAGCGCTCGAGTCGCTCGTCCTGCCGCGCGATGTTCTGGATTTCAAGCGGACGGTCGAGTTCCGCTATTCCCAGCTCGTCTACGACGGCCTCTGGTTCGCCCCGCTCCGAACGGCCCTGGACGGGTTCGTTCTGGCGACGCAGGAGCGGTTGAGCGGTGAGGTCACGATGAAGCTCTTCAAAGGCTCGTCCCGGGTCGCGGGCCGTCGCTCTCCGTACTCGCTCTACGAAGCGGGGCTCGCCACGTACTCGGCCGGCGACCGTTTCCGTCAGGAGATGGCGGAGGGGTTCATCTACGTCTGGGGCCTCCCCGCGCGGACGTGGGCCGCGCTCGGCCCCACCACGCCTACGACGACTGCGACGGCCCGGGAGCCGACCCCTTAGCTAGCCATGCCCCACGAATCCGCCGCAGTCGACGACGCGCGATCGCCGCCGTCGTACGTCACGCACCCCAGCAGCCGCGTTCCTGAACTCTCTCTCCGTGGACCGGGCCCTCGCGCGCTATGACCTCGCGGGCAGCATCGCCCACGCGGAGATGCTCGGCCGAACCGGGATTCTCACCGCCGAAGAGGCTGCGACTCTCGTGGGCGGTCTCCGTGCGATCGGCCGTGAGATGGCCGCCGGATCGTTTCCGTGGCGGTCCGAGCTCGAAGATGTGCACACTAACGTCGAATTCCGGCTGACCGAGATGGTCGGTCCTGTCGGCGGGAAGCTGCACACCGCACGCAGTCGGAACGACCAAGTCGCGCTCGACGAGCGCCTCTATCTGCGTACGGCCATCGCAGAAGTCGCCGCGCTGCTCATCGGGCTCGAGCGAACCCTCCTCGCGAAGGCGGAACAAGAGGCGGGAACCCCGATGCCCGGGTACACGCACCTTCAGCGGGCGCAGACAGTGACCGTCGGCCACTACCTCCTCGCCCATTTCTGGCGGTTCGACAGGGACCTTGACCGGCTGTTCGCGACCGTGGATCGCGCGAGCGTCTCCCCCTAGGGGCCGGCGCGCTCGCCGGCTCGACACTTCCCATCGACCCCCACTACGTCGCGGCCCGTCTCGGGTTCTCGCGTGCGTTCGAGAATTCGTTGGATGCGGTCAGCGACCGGGATCCCCTCGCCGAGCTGCAGTTCGACCTTGCGCTGACCTTGGTCCACGCGAGCGGACTCGGAGAGGAGGTGGTCCTGTTCGCCACGAAGGAGTTCGGCTTCCTGCACAGGACCCCCGCACTGGGCTCGGGCAGCAGCCTGATGCCCCAAAAACGGAACCCCGATGTCGCCGAACTGATCCGGGGGAAGAGCGGCCGGGGAATCGGCGACCTGGTCGCGCTCCTGACGACCCTCAAGGGTCTTCCCCTCGCCTACGACCGTGACCTGCAGGAGGACAAACCGCCTCTCTTTGATGCCGTCACTACCGCGAAGGAGGTCGTCGCCGCGATGGCGGCGATGGTCGACGCGCTCGAGTTCGACCGCGCCCGGCTCCGCGCCGCGGCCGAGGACGCGGAACTCCTCGCTACGGATCTGGTCGAGCACCTGGTGGGACGCGGTGTCCCGTTCCGCGAAGCCCACGAGGCGGTAGGCCCTCTGGTCCGCAAGGCGACGGGGTCGCTGAGCGCGGAGGAACTCCGCTCCGGACTTCCTAGCGCGGCCGCCGATGTCGGGACGCTTCTCGATTCTCGGGCGGCCGTGGACCGCCGCGCCTCCCCGGGGGGCCCGGGGTCGGCCGCGTTCGCGCACCAACTATCGCTCGCTCGCACTCGGTGCGAGAATCGGGCAGCTTCCCTCTCCTCCCTCGCCCGAAAAGTCGAGCGCGTCGAGGAGCTCGTGAACGAGGAAAGAAAATGACGGAGTGTCCGGAGTGCGCCGCCAGCGTTGAGAACAGCGACAAGATCCTGGGTGAGGTGTTTCCGTGCCGGGACTGCGGAACGGAGCTCGAGGTCGCCGCGACCGAGCCGTTCTCGGTACAACCCGCCCCAAGGGAAGCCGAGGACTGGGGTGAGTGAGGGGTTCCGCCTCGGGATCTTCTACACGATCATCCGACCCGAGGAAAAAGCGATCCTCGCGGCGGCGGAATCGAGGGGTCTAGCGGTCGAGCGGCTCGACGACGGCGAAGTCACGTTCTCGCTGAAGGCGCCCGCCGACCTGCCCAGCGTCGTCGTCAACCGCTCGGTCAGCCATACCCGCTCTGTCTATGCGACCCGCTGCTACACGCACTACGGGGTCCCTACGGTCAACGCGCCGGACGTGGTCGAGCTGGCGGGGGACAAGATCCTCACCTCCCTCCGACTCACGGAGCAAGGGATCCCGACCCCCCGGACGGTCGTGGCCCTCTCTCCCGAGGCCGCGAAGAAGGCGATCGCTGAGATCGGGTATCCGGCCGTGCTCAAGCCCGCGGTCGGTTCGTGGGGTCGGCTGATGGCGAAGGTCGACGACGACGCAGTCGGCCGACCAGGTCATCGAGCACAAGAGCGCCCTCGGATCGCCCATCCACTCCGTGTTCTACGTCCAGGAGTTCGTCGAGAAACCCGGACGCGACCTGCGGGTCTTCGTCGTCGGGGACCGTGCCCTCGCAGCGATGTACCGTCGATCGGCCGATTGGCGAACGAACGCGGCCCGCGGCGCGGTGGCGGAGACCGCCCCGCTCACCTCCGAGCTGAGCGACCTTGCCGTTCGCGCCGCCCAGGCGGTGGGCGGAGGGGCGCTGTCGGTCGACCTGATGGAATCGAAGGACGGCCTCGTCGTGCACGAGGTCAACCCGACCCCCGAGTTCAAGCTCCTCGCCGCGACCACGGGGGTAGACATCGCGGGGGCGATCGTGGACTACGCGGTCGGGATCGGCCGCCGATGAAGGCCGCGGTCGTCGGGGGTTCCGGCTACACCGGGGGCGAGCTGCTACGCCTCCTTCTGGGCCACCCGGACGTCGAGGTCGTCCAGGTCACTTCGGACGCGATGGCGGGCAAGCCCGTCGGCCGCGCGCACCCCAACCTTCGCAAGGCGACGACCCTCCAGTTCGCTCCGCGCTCGGCGCTGAAGCCGGCGGACGTTACGTTCCTCGCCACTCCGCACGGAGGGTCGATACCCCTCGTGCCCGACCTCCTGTCCGAGGGGGGGATCGTGATCGACCTCTCGGCCGATTATCGTCTCAAGGACCCGGCCCGCTACCCGGAGTACTACCGGATCGACCACCCGCACCCGGAGCTTCTTGCGGAGAGCGTCTACGGCCTGCCGGAGCTCCACCGTGAGGCGATCCGGACGGCCCGACTGATCGCGGTGCCCGGGTGCATCGCGACCGCGGCGATCCTCGCGCTGTCGCCCCTCGCCCGGCAGGAGATGATCGATCCCCGCCGTGTTGTGGTCGACGCGAAGAGCGGGTCCTCGGCGAGCGGACAGGACCCGGGTCGCGCCGGCCTCCACGCGGAGCGAGCGGGAGTGATGCGTGCCTACGCGCCCGCCGGGCACCGGCACACGGCCGAGATCGAGCAGGAGACCGGGACCCGGATCGCCCTCTCTTGCCATGCCGTGGAGGCGGTCCGCGGGGTCCTCGCCACGGTCCACGCGTTCGCCACGCGACCCGTGGAGGAGAAGGAGCTCTGGCGCCTCTACCGGGCGGCCTACGGGACCGAGCCGTTCGTCCGCATCGTCCACGAGGCGGAAGGGATCCACCGGGAGCCTGAGCCGAAGATTCTCGCCGGCACGAACTTCTGCGACCTCGGGTTCGCGACCGATCCGCACGCGGAGCGCATCGTCCTGCTCTCCGCGATCGACAACCTGGGAAAAGGCGCCGCCGGCAACGCGGTTCAGTGCCTGAACGTCAGGGCGGGGTTCCCCGAGACCGCCGGGCTCGGGTTTCTGGGACTTCACCCCGTATAGGAGCCTCGTGACGATCGTCGTGAAGGTCGGGGGTGCTACGGGGAACGCCGCCGAACCCGTCCTGGCGGACCTAGCCTCCCGCGCCGACTACGTTCTCGTGCACGGCGGATCGGACGCGGTCGACCGTCTGAGCGCAGCCCTCGGAAGGCCGGCTCGAGTCCTACACCAGCCCGAGCGGCGTCGTCTCCCGCCGGAGCGACGCCGCCCACCTCGAAACCGTCGTGCTCGCGCTGTCGGGTAAGGTCCAAACCGACCTGGTCGCCGCGCTCGCCCGACGCGGGGTGCGCGCGCTCGGTCTGTCCGGTGTGGATGCGAGCCTGATCCTCGCGAAGCGAAAGGTTGGCGCCCGGGCGGTCATCGAGGGCAGGGTGATCCATCTCACCGACGATCTCTCCGGAACCGTCGAGCGCGTTGACGCAGAACTCCTTCGGACGCTCCTCTCCGCGGGTCTTGTCCCGGTCGTCGGCCCGCCGGCGATCACGGCCGACGGAGAGGTCGTGAACGTCGACGCCAACGGCGTCGCCGCCGCGGTCGCGGGAGCGCTGGGCGCGACCGCCCTCGTCCTGCTGACGAACGTCCCCGGCGTACTGCGGAACAAAGACGACCCATCCAGCCTGATTCCTCGCATTCGCGCAGAGGAGATCGATTCGGTCCTGCCCCTCGCGCACGGCCGCATGAGAAAGAAGCTGATCGCCGCTCGCGACGCGGTCCGGGCCGGGGTACCTCGTGTCGTCATCGCACCGTCGAACGTGAACGCTCCAGTGGAGGGGGCGCTCGCCGGCGGGGGTACGGTGATCGGATGAGCGCGGGTCCCGCGGACCTCGAGTTCGGGGAAGGGGGCCGCCCCCGGCCCACGATCCTTCGCGGCGAGGGGGCGGCGCTCTGGGATGATCGCGGCCGACGGCTGGTCGACCTTGGAGCAACCCACGGTGTCGGCAACCTGGGGGCCTGCCCGCCTACGGTCGTCCGCGCCGTGCAGGCACAGGCGGCCCAGTTGCTCTACCTCGGCTCCGGGTACGCGAACCCGGTACGGACCGCCTTCCTCGAAAAGCTCCTCGGCCTTCTGCCCTCCTCCTTTGGGCGGGTATTCCTCTCCAACTCAGGAACGGAGGCGGTCGAGGCCGCGATCAAGATCGCACGCTCTTCGACCGGCCGTCCGAAGATCGTCGCGGCGATGCGCGGGTTCCATGGCCGCACGCTAGGATCGCTCAGTGCGACCTGGCGCAAGGAGCTGCGCGAGCCGTTCGGTCCGCTCGTCCCGGAGTTCGTTCATGTTCCGTACAACGACATCCCGGCCCTCGACGCCGCCGTGGACGAACGTACGGCGTTGGTCCTTCTCGAACCCGTGCAGGGGGAAGGGGGGGTCCACGTGGCGACCGCGGAGTATCTGCGGGCGGCACGGGCCGCGGCGGACCGGACCGGCGCCCGGCTTGCGTTCGACGAGGTCCAGACCGGAATGGGCCGGACGGGGCGACTGTTCGCCTTCGAGCACTGTGGCGTGGTGCCTGATCTGTTGGTTCTCTCGAAGTCCCTGGCGGGCGGGATTCCGATAGGCGCGACCGTCACGACGACCGAGGTCGAGTCTCGGTTTCGCGGTAGCCATCACTCGACCTTCGGAGGGAACCCTCTGGCCTGCGCCGCTGGTATCGCAGCACTGGATTTCGTTGTCGGAGAGCGGCTCCCAGAACGGGCCGAACGGCTGGGTCGACTGGCGCTCGATCGCTTCCGGTCCCTGCCCCCCACCCGAGTTCGCGAGGTCCGTGGACTCGGCCTGATGATCGGCATCGAACTCCGGGACAAGGTCGCTCCGGTGCTCGCGGGGCTTGAGACGCGCGGGTTCCTTGCAATCCCGGCGGGCGCTACGGTGCTTCGCCTTCTTCCGCCCCTCGTGATTGAGGAGACCGACTGGGACCGGGGCCTGGCCGCCGTGGCGGAGGCAATCGGCGATGGATGAGGCTGACGTCCTGGAACGCCTCGTTGCCCCGTACAGCCCCTCGGGGAACGAGGGTCCCGCCGTCTCCGCGTTCGTTTCGCTCGCCCGCACGCTGGGGTACCGGGCTCGAGTGGATCGCGTCGGGAACGGTGTGGCCGAGCGGGGCCGAGGCCGGCCCGAACTCCTCTTCCTGGGCCACATAGACACGGTCGAAGGCGACCGCCCGGTCCGTCGAGCGCGCGGGAGGGTCCACGGCCGGGGGGTGGTCGACGCGAAGGGCGCGATCGCGGCGGCACTCTGGGCCGGCCGCGGGTTCGCCGGCCCCGGGACGTTCCGGATCGTCGCCGCCGTCGGAGAGGAGACCGACAGCCGCGGGGCCCACCATCTTCTCTCCGGCCGCAAACCGGATGCGGTCATCGTCGGAGAGCCGAGCGGCTGGCAGGGGGTCACGATCGGGTACAAGGGCGAGCTCCGGCTCGAGGCGACCTTCCGGGGCCGACGGACCCACTACGCCTCCCCGTTCCCGACCGCGGCGGACAGGGCGGTCGACTGGATCGACGCGATCCGGACCGTCGTGGCCGCTCGCCAGGCCGAGAGCCCGTTCCGGTCCCTCTCGGCCAAGGCGATCGGGTTCGAGAGCCGACCCGGCCAGGACCCGGAGTCGGCTGTCGTTACCGTCGACGTCCGGATTCCACCGGGACTGTCGACCCGTGACGCCGAGTCGTTACTGTCGGAAGCGCCAGGACAGCCGCCGTTGCGCGTACTGAGCCGAGTAGAGCCCGTGGAAGTTCCTAGGACCGACCCCGTGGTCATGGCCCTCACCTTTGCCGTCCGCGGCGAGCGAGGGGTTCCCACTCTCTGGAGGAAGTCGGGTACGTCGGACCTCAACCTCGTGCTGCCCGCGTGGCGAGTTCCCGGAGCCGCGTACGGGCCCGGGGACGCCCGGCTCGACCACACGGACCGTGAGTCGCTCTCTCTCGCGGAGCTCCGAAGAGCCGCCGCCGTCCTGCGGGCCGCACTCCACAGCCTGGCCCGGCCCGGAAGCGAGGTCGCTACTCCTCGACGATCGGCCGTCGGTCCCTGACGAACGACCCGGAGCGAAGCTCGCGGACCGCGTCCATCAGCTGCGCCTGAGTGTTCATCACGATCGGCCCGTACCAAGCCACGGGTTCGTGGAGGGGACGCCCGGAAACCAGCAACAGCCTCATCCCGTCGTCTCCCGCGTGCAGGCGCACGGGGCCGCCCGATCCGAACAGGACCGTCTCGCCGGACGACACAGGGTCGGGGTCGTCCCCGTCGGACGTCCCGCTTCCCTCGATAGCGTGGGCGAAGACGGTGTGGCCGGGGTGGAACGGGCGCGAGAATGTCTCCCCCGGGGTCAGATGTAGGTCGAGGTAGGTCGGGTCGACCGGGATTCCCTTCACCGGTCCCTCCGCAGAACCGTGCGTGCCCGCGATCACGCGCACCTCTCCTCCGGCGTCGGTCCGAACCGTCGGGAGATCGGCGACACCGAGGCCGCGATAGGCCGGGGTCGACATCTTCTCCGCCGCCGGGAGGTTGACCCAAAGCTGGAATCCGGAGAGCGGCGTCTCGGTACGCTGCGGCATCTCCTGATGGATGATCCCGCTCCCCGAGTTCATCCACTGGACGTCTCCCGCCCCGATGGTGCCCGAGTTGCCGAGCGTGTCGCCGTGCTCGACCCGGCCGTCGAGGACGTAGGTCACGGTCTCTATCCCGCGGTGCGGGTGCCAGGGAAAGCCGGCCAGGTAGTCGGCCGGATTGCTCGACCCGAAGCGGTCGAGAAGCAGGAACGGGTCGAACAGCGGAACCTCGTTGTTGGAGAAGGAGCGCCGAAGGCGCACTCCCGCTCCCTCGAGGGTCGGCACACCGGGGAAGCGCCGCACGATGGATCGGAGAGCATCAGGCATGTGTGTTACCTCGGGTTAGTGAGTTTCAAAAGGTTACTTAAGCAGTCGGTCCCGTCCGAGTAACCTGGGGGCGACGGCGACGGAGCCAGGCGAGCCGGAACGCGATCCCGATCAGGAGGAGGGACAGACCGATTCCGACCTCGAGGGGGGCGAGAGAAAAGGCCAGTCCCACGCATCCGACAAGCCCCGCGACGGCCAGGATCCGGGGGAACATGCGTTGTTCCCTGCGAAGGCGAAGGGCCGAGAGGTTGGTCACGGAGTAGTAGAGCAGCGTTCCGAAGCTGGAAACGGCGATGGCGAGCGTGAACGGCGCGAACGCAGAGACCAGGGTGGCGACGATTCCCACCGAGAGAACGGCAACCCAGGGGTTCTGGTCGGGACCGAGATGGGCGAGCGGGCGTGGGAGGTCCTCCCCCCGACCCATGGCGAATGCGACGCGTGAAACCCCGAGCAGGTCCGAGAGGCCTTCGTTGAACGTTGTGGAGAGAGCTCCGGCGACCACGAGTCCGACCCCGACGGCACTCCCGGCGGCGACCATGGTCGCCTCCAGCGGGGACCCTGACTGAGAAAGTCGGACCGCGCCCAGCACTCCGAGGGCGGCGGTCGCGACCAGGAGATAGATCACGGTCGCGCTCCCGAGCGCCACGACCGTGGCGCGTGGAATGGTACGTTTGGGGTCCTTGACCTCCTCTACGAGCGTGGCGATCCGGCTGTACCCGGTGTACGCAAAGAAGAGCAACGCCGTTGCCTGAAGTATCCCGGGAATCCCCTCGGGGGCGAACGGCACGAAGTGGCTCGCTCGGACGGATGGTGCGGCCAGAACGACGACGGCGAGCAGGGTGAGCACCGAGAAGATCACCACGATCTCGGTGACCCGGACCGATCGACGGATCCCGAGGGCGTTTAGGCCGGTCATGGTCAGCGCCGCAGCAACTGCGATGACCCGGGTCGGGACGCCGGCCCATACTCCCGAGAGGTACTCTCCGAACGCCAAGGCGATGGCCCCGGGGCCAACGGTGTTGGCCACGAGGAACATCCAGCCTGCGGAGTAGCCCCACCAGGGCCCGAGCATCCGACGACCGAACTCGTATGTGCCTCCGGTTCGGGGTAGGACGGCCGCAAGCTGGGCCGAGGAGAGAGCGTTGCAAAGAGCGACGAACGCCGCGAGGCAAAGGGCGACGAGGAGCGCGGGGCCGGCGATCCCCGCGGCGGGCGCGATCACCGCAATGATCCCTGCGCCCAGGATGGCCGCCAAGCCCGCGCTGACTGCCCCGAAGAAGCCAAGCTGGGGGCGAAGGAGAGTCCCTTGTCCCTGCCCCACGGCGCCTCGCATCCTCCGTTAGAGTCCTGCGGCCTGGCTTGGCCACGTGGCGCGCCCCCGGAGACGCGGCAGCGCCCTTCGAGTCCGTGCCGGGACCGATCCGGCATCCGCCTTCGCCGGCCGGCGACCCATGTTCGGCGGGACGGGGGTTCCCCTCTTGAATCTAGGGGGAGCGAGGAACGGCGACGACGCCGCGATCCGCTGTGCGCGGCGACTTTGGGAGCCGCAGGGTTTGGACGACCGACGGAGAGGTTCCGACGCCCGCAAGCTCCGGAAGATCTCTGCCCGACCTTTCCCGAACAGTCGCGAGCCCCTTATGCCCGGCGAACATCGGTTCCATGAGGATTCGTTGAAGGAGACAGGGTCGCTCCTAGAACACCTGGAGTGCCGGGCGTGTTGCGCTCAGGTCGACCCAAGGGGTTCCGTGGGCGTCTGCCCAACCTGCGGTCAAGCGCTGATGGCGACGTATGACCTGAAGCGCCTTGACGGGCGGGCGTGGCTCCGGGAACTGTCGGGCCGCCCGCCGTCGTTGTGGAGGTATCGAGAGCTACTGCCGGTCGGTTCGACGGCGTCGATCGTAACCCTGGGGGAACCGATCACTCCGGTGATCGAGCTTGGAGCGGTCGCTGGGGCCGATGGCGTCGACCTTTCTCTCAAGGACGACGGCGGGCTGCCGACCGGCTCGTTCAAGGCTCGTGGCATGGCCGTCGCGGTCTCGCGGGCCCGAGAGCTCGGCCTGAGGGAGTTGTTCGTGCCGAGCGCCGGGAATGCCGGGGTCGCTCTCGCAGCCTACGGGGCTCGCGCGGGCCTGCGCGTGCGGGTCTACCTGCCCGAAACCACCCCCACGCCGATGAAGGCGGCTGCCCGCTCGGTCACGGTGCGGATCTGCGCACTCTGCCCGGGACGTTGCGGGAGGTCGGCCAAGCGGCCCGACGCGAAGAGGCCCGGGGCGGGGGGTTCGATATGTCGACGCTTCGCGAACCGTACCGGCTCGAAGGAAAGAAGACGATGGGGCTCGAGATATTCGAGCAACTGGGGCCGGACCAACTCCCGGACGCCATTGTCTATCCGACCGGCGGCGGGACCGGGCTCGTGGGGATGTTCAAGGCGTTCTCCGAGCTCAAAGCGCTCGGTCTTCTTGAACGGCTTCCGCGCCTCGTGGCGGTCCAGCCGGAAGGTTGCGCTCCCGTGGTGCGCGCCATCCGGAACGGAAGCGCCCGCGCCGAGCCGTGGGAATCCCCCTCGACGATCGCCCCGGGTCTCCTGGTCCCGGCGCCGTTCGCCTCGGAGCGGATCCTCGAGGCAGTGCGCGAGACCCGGGGCGGGGGTGTCACCGTCACCGACCCCGAGATCGAGGCAGCCGTGCAGGTCCTGGCCCGGCGACACGGCGTCTCGTCTTCGCCGGAAGCCGCAGCGACGTACGCCGCACTGCCCCACCTCGTCCGTGAACACCTCCTACGGCCCGGCGAGAGGGTGCTTCTCTACAACACGGGAAGCGGCATCCCGTTCCTCGGGATGAGCCGAGAGAGCGCTCCGGCGTAGGGACCCTCCGGAAGGGCCGTCGCCCGCCGGGGTCCTGTCTACCGCCGGCCCGTCTACCAGTTCGACCGGCGGGGCGTGTAGCGGCCCCCGCCGCGGCGGTCGTCGTGGCGGCGGGACTGGGGGGGCGGCCCGCCCCGGCGGGCCCGTCCGCGATCGGACCGGCCCTCGGGCCGGTACGGCGCCCGACGAGCGGCGATCGTGGGTGGCGCCGTGAGGTCGAAACCGGGGATCTGGGAGCGTGGGATCTTGTTGCCGAGGAGTCGCTCGATCCGCGCAAAGTCGCTCTCCTCCTCCGATGAGACCAGAGTGATAGCGTCGCCCTGGCGTTGCGCCCTGGCGGTGCGCCCGACGCGATGGATGTACGTCTCGGGTTCGTGCGGCACGTCGTAGTTGATGACGTGGCTGACCCCTTCGACGTCCAAGCCTCGCGCAGCGATGTCCGTCGCGACCAGGAGGCGGTGGGCGCCCTGTCGGAAATTGTCGAGCGCGCGGACGCGCTGGCTCTGGCTCCGTCCCCCGTGGAGGACCCCGGCGTCGAACTTGCGGTCCAGAAGCTGGTCGACGAGCCGGTCCGCGCGATGCTTCGTGCGCACGAATACGAGCACGCTCGACATCGTGGCGTCCCGGAGCAGTTCGACCAGAAGGTCGGTCTTCCGTGACGAAGGGACGGGCAGGGCGATGTGGGATACGCCGACCGCGGCGACCGTGGTCGGGTCGACGTGGACCATCTTGGGGTCACGGAGGTAGTCTTTGGCGAGTCGGACGACCTCGGGGGGCATCGTTGCAGAGAACAGCATCGTCTGTCGGTCCGAGGGGAGCGATTGCAGGATCCTGCGGACATCGGGCAGGAAGCCCATGTCCAGCATGCGGTCCCCTTCGTCGAGGACGAGGATCCGCAGGTTCGAGAAATTGACGTATCCGCGCCGCATGTGGTCGAGGAGTCGACCGGGGGTCGCGACGACGATCTCGGCATGCCCTCGGAGCCCTCGTTCCTGCTCGAGCATCCCCACACCCCCGTACACGGCGACGCCGCGGATGCGCGTGTGGTGGCCCAGCTGACGGACGAACTCCTGCGCCTGGATCGCCAGCTCGCGCGTGGGCGTGAGCACCAGCGCGTAGATGCGGCCCGGGGGCAGTTCGAGAAGTCGTTCAAGGGTGGGGAGCAGGAACGCGGCGGTCTTCCCGGTTCCGGTCTGAGCGGTGCCGACCAGGTCCCGACCCAGGTACGGCGGGAGGGATCGTTCGGTCCTGGATGGGCGTCGGGGTCGTGTAGCCCATCGCCCGGACCCCGAGGCGCAGCCTGGGGTCGAGAGGAAGATCGTCGAAAGAGGTCGCGGGACTTTTCTGCCGGGAGGCAAGGGGTTCTGGCTCGGTCATCAGTGTTCGCGGGTGCCCCAATCCGCGTACGCCGACCGGGTTCCGTTCCGAGAGATGAATTCGGGCCTCGGTTAATAGCTCTGGCCCCCCGCGCTCTCGGGCGGAAGAGGAGCCGTGGGCGCACCGTAACGCCGCGAGCCGGGGTCACGCCCCGCCCACGTCCCGCAGCGTGCCAGGGGCGCCAGGCCGTTGGCGCCCCCTTCGAACCTTGCCAAGCCTCGCTAACGGAGTCCCAGCACCTCGCCCGTGTCCGAAAGGCGGATCGTCTCCGTGGCTGGGTGTTCGGGCATCCCCGGCAGGGTTACGATCGAGCCGACGATCGCGACCGTGAACCCCGCGCCCGACCACCGCATGAGCCGCCGCACGCGCACCGTGAACCCGGTCGGGCGGCCGAACTTCTTGGTGTCGTCCGAGAGCGACCGGGGTGTCTTGGCGATGCAGACCGGGCCGGTCGCCTCGCCCATCGCCCGGATCGATTCGAGGTCGGCCGTCGCTTCCGGCGACAGCTCGACTGCGGCGCCGCCGTAGAACTCGGTCACGATCTTCGTCAGCACTTCCTCCACCGAGGCCGTAGCGGAATAGAAGGGGTGGCTCGTCTGGCCCTTGGCCGCGGCCTGGATCACCAGACGCGCGAGGGCTTCGGCCCCGGCGCCGCCGTCCTGGAACGCCGAGCTGATCGCACACGGGACGTTCCGCTCCGCGCAGAACTCCTCGACCTTCCGCATCTCCTCGGGCGAGTCGGAGGGGAAGCGGTTCAGCGCTACGATGGGGTCGAGTCCGATGCGCCGCATGTTGCCGAGGTGCTGGTCGAGGTTCGGCAGCCCGCGGGTCACGGCCTCGACCGACACCGCGTCCTCGCTCGCCCCACCGTGGTGACGGAGGGCCCGGACGGTGGCGACGACGACCCCGACGTTCGCGTCCAGATGCGTCTGGCGCGAGACGATGTCCACGAACTTCTCCGCGCCGAGCTCGGTCGAGAACCCCGCCTCCACGACGCAGTAGTCGCTGAGCGCCACCCCGGCCTGCATCGAGAGAAGGCTGCAGGTTCCGTGCGCGACGTTCGCGTACGGGATCCCGTGGACGAACGCCGCCGTGCCCTCGGCCGTCTGGACAAGGTTTGGTGCGAGGGCGGTCCCGAGGAGCGTCGCGACCACTCCCTCCGCGGCGATGTCGCTCGCGCGCACGGGCGCGCCCTTCCCGGTCTTCGCGACCAGGATCCGGCCCAGCCGACGCTTGAGGTCGGCGTAGTCGCCCGCGAGGGCGTGGATCGCGGCCATCTCGGTCGCCGCGGTGACGACGAACCCTCCCTTGCGGGGGAAACCGGGACCGTTGGCCGACAGTCCAGTGGTGATGTCCCGGAGCGATCGGTCCTCGATCGACGACGCCCGGGGGAAGATCGGAACGTCGGTCGCGATGCCGAGCGGGTTGCCCCGGAAGATGTTGTGATCGACGAGGGCCGCGAGAAGATTCTGGGCGTTCGCGATCGCGTCCAGGTCCCCGGTGAGGCCGAGGTCGATCACCGTCCTTGGTTCCACGGTCGAACGGCCGCCCCCGGTCGCTCCACCCTTAACGCCGAACACGGGCCCGATGGAGGGCTGACGAAGACAGACCACCGAGCGGTGGCCCAGCCGCTCGAGGGCCATCCCCAGGCCGATCGCGACGACCGTCTTTCCTTCCCCGTGCTCCGTCGGGGTCATCGCGCTGACGAGGATCAGACGGCCGTGCCGGGACCGTTCCGACAACGACCGGACCAGCGCGACGGGGACCTTCAGCGCCCCGCGTCCCGCAGGGATCAGCTCGTTCGGCCGGAACCCGATGCTCGATGCGACCTCTTCGATAGTCTTCATCAGAATCAACTCCTCGGTTGCACGACCCAATCATCCGGCGTACGTATCCTCGGCGGAGGTTCCGAAACTCCGTGGGCCACTGTGGCACGCTCAGGTCTCTCGTACCCTTCCTCGGTCGGGAAGGATTGACGATAGGTTCTAAGTGGGGGCGAGGCGTGAGCGGACTGGGGGTTCCTCACTCCCGGGTTGTAGCTGTGTCGAGCGCCAGTCCGGGCAGTGGGTGAACGCTTCGTACTCGAACGCAGCGGATTCTCGGCGTTCCTGGGCTCGCTCCGGTCCCGCGGGTATCGCGTTGTCGGGCCCACCGTCCGGGACGGTGCGATCGTGTACGGCGAGATACGCGAGGACTCGGACCTCCCCACCGGCTGGACTGACAAGCAGGAAGCCGGGAAGTACCGTCTCGAGCGCCGGACCGACAAGGCGCTCTTCGGCTACAACGTCGGCCCCCACGGCTGGAAGCAGTACCTGTTCCCGTCGCGCGAGCGCCTCTGGACGGGCGTTCGTACCGGCAATTCGTTCACGATCGAGCCGGAGAAGAGCGAAGGACCCCCGTTCGCCTTCCTCGGGGTCCGCGCCTGCGAGATGGCCGCGATGGACGTCTCCGACAAGGTGTTCGGGAAGGCCGGCGACCTCGGCTATCGGGAGAGGCGACGCAAGGCGCTGCGGATCGCCGTCCAGTGCGGTCAGGCCGGCGGAACATGCTTCTGCGTCTCGATGGGAACCGGGCCGGCCGTCCGGGCTGGTCACGACCTCGCCCTCACGGAGATCCTCACCGCCCACCGACACTACTTCCTGGTCGAGGTGGGCTCCGCCGAGGGGGCCGCGGTCCTTGCGGGGGTACCGCTCTCGCCCGCCACGCCCTCGGATTCGGCCTCGGCCGATGCCATTGTCGCGAAGACCGCGGCCTCGATGGGGCGGACGATGCACTCCGTGGGCCTCCGGGACCTGCTCGTGAACAACCCTGAGCACCCCCGCTGGGAGATCGTCGCCCGGCGGTGCCTCTCGTGCACGAACTGCACGATGGCCTGCCCGACCTGCTTCTGCAACACGACCGAGGAGGTCCCCGAGCTCTCGGGAGAGAAGGTCGAGCGTTGGCGGCGGTGGGACTCCTGCTTCAACTCCGGATTCAGCGCCCTTCACGGGACGAGCGTGCGGGCCAGCACGAAGTCCCGCTACCGCCAGTGGCTCACGCACAAGCTGGGCACCTGGCACGACCAGTTCGGCATGTCCGGATGCGTCGGGTGCGGCCGGTGCATCACCTGGTGTCCCGTCGGAATCGACCTGACCGAGGAGGTGGCCGCGATCCGCACGCCGGTCGCCCCGGCCCAGCCCGCGGAGGCAAAAACATGACGAAGTCGCACCCGACCACCGGAGCTCCCCGCTTCGCCGACCACCCGTTCGTCCAGGAACTGCCGGCGCCGCTCGTGGCCGCGATGGGCCGGGTGGCGGTCGAGCGTACCTATGCGACCGGAGATATCCTGCTCCAGGAAGGCGAACCGGCGCGGGAGTTCCTCCTGGTCGTCTCCGGCAAGGTGGCACTCGAGGCCGTGATGCCAGCCCGCCCCCGCCTCACGATACAGACCGTCGGGCCGGGCGAAGTGGTCGGCTGGTCGTGGCTGACGCCGCCGCACCGGTGGCGCCTGGACGCTCGTGCAGTGAAACCAACGCAGGCGTTCTCCATCGACTCGGACGTCCTGCGGACGTTGCTGGACGAGGACCCGGCGAACGGCTACCGGTTCCTTCTCCACCTCCTCCCGTTCATCGCACAGCGGCTCGAGAACACGCAATTCCAGCTCCTGGACGTTCATGGCGACTGACGCGGTCCCGTTCGTCGGCGCGGATGCCTCCCCTCCGGGGCAGTCCATCCTGCCGGTCCCGTACGTCGTGCGCAGCCTGACGCGGGAGACCGCAGACACGGTGACGCTGGTCCTTGACCCCGACAACGGTGGCGAGAGGCCGCGGTTCCAGCCCGGGCAGTTCAACATGCTCTACGTTTTTGGCATCGGGGAGGCGGCGATCTCCATCGCCGGGGATGTCGAGCAGCGCGACCGCCTCGTGCACACGGTTCGCTCCGCCGGCAAGATCAGCCAGGCGCTCAGCGAAATGGCGCCCGGTTCGGCCGTAGGGGTCCGGGGTCCGTACGGGACCGGATGGCCCCTCGACAAGGCCGTCGGGAAGGACATCGTGATCGTGGCGGGAGGGTTGGGACTTCCCCCGCTGAGGCCGGCCATCTACGACCTTGTGCGACACCGCGACCGGTACGGACGGATCGAGATCATCTACGGGGCCCGGTCGCCAAAGGACCTCGTGTACTACTCGGAGATCCAGACGTGGCGGGCCCGACCCGGGCTCCGGTTCCAGACCACGGTCGATACGGCCGGTCGAGACTGGTACGGGGACGTCGGCCTGGTGACGGCCCGGCTCCCGGACGCTCGATTCGAACCGGCGAACACCGTCGCGTTCCTGTGCGGCCCCGAGATCATGATGCGGCTCACCGCCCAGGCCCTCGAAGCGCGTGGAGTCCCTCCGGCGTCAATCTTTGTCTCCCTTGAACGGAACATGAAATGCGCGGTGGGGATCTGCGGCCACTGCCAGTTCGGGCCCGAGTTCGTCTGCCGGAACGGTCCGGTCTTCTCCTACGGCGAGGTCCGTCGGTTCATGACGGTCCGGGAGGTTTAGGATGCCGACCGCTCACCGGCCGCGCCTCGGGGTTTTCAAGTTCGCATCCTGCGATGGCTGCCAGCTGAGCCTGCTCGACTGCGAGGACGAGCTCCTGGCGGTCGCCGGCGCCGTCGACATAGCGGAGTTCCACGAAGCGACGAGCGCGACGATGGAGGGACCGTACGATGTCGCGCTGGTCGAAGGATCCGTCACGACCGCTTCCGACGCCCAGCGGATCCGAGAGATCCGGGCGCAGTCGCGGACGCTCATCACGATCGGCGCCTGCGCGACCGCCGGCGGCATCCAAGCCCTCCGGAACTTCGCGGACGTGGCGGAGTTCACCCGGGTCGTCTACGCACATCCCGAGTACATCCAGACCCTGTCCACCTCCACCCCCATCAAGGACCATGTCCCCGTGGACTTCGAGCTCCGCGGCTGTCCGATCGACAAGGGCCAGCTGCTCGAGGTGCTCTCTGCCTTCCTCGGCCATCGGGCCCCGAACGTCCCGACCGAGAGCGTGTGTATCGAGTGCAAGCGCCGCGGCAACGTCTGCGTGCTCGTCGCCCACGGGACCCCGTGCTTGGGCCCGGTCACGCAGACCGGGTGCGGGGCAATCTGTCCCGCGTTCCACCGCGGGTGCTACGGATGCTTCGGGCCCCAGGATACCCCCAACACGGACTCGCTCGTCGTCAAGCTCCGGGAGCTCGGGATGTCACGGCCGGCGGTCACCCGCGTCTTCCGCACCTTCAACGCGCTCGCCCCCGCGTTCCGGGAGGCGGCCGACTCGGCCGAGAAGCAGGGGGCGACCCCATGACCGAGAGGACGATCTCCGTCAACTACCTCGCCCGGGTCGAGGGCGAGGGAGCGCTCAAGGTCCGCATCCACGACCGGAAGGTGGAGGACGTCGAGCTCCGCATCTTCGAGCCGCCTCGCTTCTTCGAGGCGTTCCTACGCGGCCGTGAGTACACGGAAGCCCCCGACATCACGGCCCGGATCTGCGGGATCTGCCCCGTCGCCTACCAGATGAGCTCGGCCCACGCGATGGAACGCGCGCTCGGGATGACGGTCGGCGGACCGATACGAGAACTGCGCCGGCTGCTCTACTGCGGCGAGTGGATCGAGAGCCACGCGCTGCACATCTATCTCCTCCACGCCCCGGATTTCCTCGGGTATCCCGACGCGATCCGCTTGGCCGCGGACCACCCGGACGCCGTCAAGCACGGCCTCGAGCTCAAGAAGACCGGCAACGCGATCATGCGGCTGCTCGGGGGTCGGGAGATCCACCCGATCAACGCCCGGATCGGTGGCTTCTACCGCTGCCCGTCCCGCGAGGAGCTCGAGAGCCTTCGGCCGATGGTCGAGAGGGCCTTGGTCCTCTCCCAGGAGACCGCTCGGTTCGTCTCGGGCTTCGCGTTCCCCGAAATCGAGGAACCGTACGAGTTCGTGAGCCTCCGGCACCCCTCGGAGTACCCGATGAACGAGGGGGACATCGTCTCCAACCGAGGCCTCCGGATCCCCCAGGACCGGTTCGAGGATGCGTTCGAGGAGGTCCACGTCCCCTATTCGAACGCCCTGCACGCGATACGGAAGGGCGGCGGCTCCTACCTCGTCGGTCCCTTGGCCCGCTACGCCCTGAACTACGACCGGCTGTCGCCGGGCGCGAAGGCGATCGCGAAGGAGGTGGGGCTCCCGCCGGTGGTCACCAACCCCTACCGCAGCATCGTCGTCCGGGCCGTCGAAATGGTCTACGCGTGCGAGGAGACCCTCCGCATCATCGACCAGTACCCGTCCGCCCGACCAGCCTTGGGTCCCGGCCCCGGCCGTCACCCGGTCCGTGGACGGCGCGGCGGCGACAGAGGCTCCCCGGGGAATGCTGTTCCACAGGTACCGCATCGAGCCGCCCGGAAGGATCACGGACGCCCGCATCGTCGCGCCCACGTCCCAGAACCAGAAGCGGATCGAGGACGACCTCCGCAGCCTCGTCACCCGATCTCTCGACCTGGACGAGGCGGCGCTGACGTTCGCCTGCGAGCGCGCCATCCGCAACCACGACCCGTGCATCTCCTGCGCAACCCACTTCCTCGAGTTCGACCTCGTGCGCGACTGATCGGATGGACGAGGACCCGCACCGCAAGCTCGCCGGGGCCGGTGCGGTTCCCTCCCTCGTCATCGGCGTGGGCAACGCGAACCGCCGGGACGACGGCGTAGGCCTCGCGGTGGCCCGTCGCCTTCGAACGCGGCCCGCGCGACCGGCCCGCATCGTGGAGTTCGAGGGCGAGGGGACGGGCCTCCTCGACCTCTGGGAGGACGAGCGCTTCGTCGTGGTGGTCGACGCGGTCCGCTCGGGAGCCGAGCCGGGCACGATCCACCGGATCGACACGAGCGGTCCGTTCGTCTTCCCCTCCAAGCCCTCGACCTCGACCCATGGCCTTTCCGTGGGCGAGGCCGTCCACCTCGGACGGTCGCTGGGACGCCTCCCCGGACAGCTGGTCGTGTACGGAGTGGAAGGGTCGGAGTTCACCCCGGGGGACGAGCTCAGCCCGCCGGTTGCACGGTCCGTCGACCGGGTCGTGGAGTCGATCCTGGCGGAGCGGGCGGGCGCACCGGAGGCCGGCCAGACCGACCCGGAGCTTTCCCATGCATGAGGAAACGCTCCTTCGGGACCTTCGGCGAAAGCTCGATCAGATCTCCGTGGACGAGGGCGTCGAGCGGATCACGCGGGTCCGCATCCGCGTAGGCGCGCTCTGCCACATCACTCCGGACTCCCTGCGGAATCGGTGGACCGCGCTCGTCGCGAACTCGGCGGCGAGCGGGGCGACGCTCGAGGTCGAGGCCTCCGTGGACCCCCACGACCCGCGGGCTCAGGACGTCATCCTTGTGGACGTAGCCGTTGCAGACCCCGAGCCAACGCAGGGGGGCTAGCGGCAATCCCACCGCGGGCCGGGCCACCCGCGCGTTCAAGAGGTTCCGAGGCCTTTGGAAGTCTGCCCGAGCGGAGTAGAACGATGTGCCTAGCGACTCCGGGCCGTATCGTCCGTGTGCTGGAGCCAGGGCCACCGGCGCGCCTCGCCGAAGTGGACTTCTCCGGCGTCCGTAAGACCGTCAACCTCGTCTACGTTCCCGAGGCGGCCGTGGGGGACTACGTGATCGTCCACGCGGGGTTCGCCACGACCCGGATGGAGGAGCGCGAAGCCCTCGAGGCGCTCGAATACACCCGACAGATGAACGCCATGGCCGACGCTCCCCCACCGGCTCCCACTGGACCGGATCGTCGCTAGGCGCCAAAGCAGAGGTTCCGGCGCAGGCTCGTCCCGCCCCCGGACCGTGCGTCAGCGGACACCGGCACACGGCGAAGGCTGAATATCCCCCTTTACTTGGGCGGTCGGGCCGTTACCATGTCGGTGTCAGGACTCACGGGGAGCCGGGTCGGCGCGATCGGACTGCTGCTCGTCCTGGCCACCGCGGTGGTGAGCGGCGTTTCCACGTTCGTGAACACCTACGCGGTCGCGGGGACGAACTCCGACGCGTTCGTGACCGTTCGGAACCTGGTGGTCGTGGCGCTGATCGCCCCGGTCGCCATATTCGCCGCGCGCGGCGCCCGCGCTCCGCTGGCCCGCGCGGACTGGGGCATCCTGGCGGTGATCGGTCTGATCGGGGGCGCGATCCCGTTCCTGTTGTTCTTCCACGGCGTGCAGCTCGCCACCAAGGCGGGCGGCGCGGCCACGGCGTCGTTCGTGTACCGGACGCTCTTCCTGATGGCCACGGTGCTTGGCTTCGTATTCCTGCAGGAGCGGTTTAGGCTCCGCGTAGTCGTCGGAGCGGGCCTCCTCCTGGGTGGGAACATCCTTCTTCTCTCCCTGATCTCGCCTCTCTGGACGAACGGCACGAGCTACGTCCTCGCCGCGACCGTCCTCTGGGCGGTCGAGTACACGATCTCGAAGCGTGTCCTGCGCACCCTACCGAGCCCGACCGTGGCTCTCGGAAGGATGGGATTCGGCGGCCTCTTCCTCGTCGGGTACCTTTTCCTCACGGCCCAGTGGAGCTCGGTCGCGTCGCTCAGCGGACCGCAGTGGGGATGGGTCGTCATCAGTGCCCTGCTCCTCGCCGCGTTCGTCGGCACCTGGTACGCGGGCCTCGCGCGGGTCGACCTCGGGGTGGCGACCTCGGTGCTCGTCCTCGGCTTCCCCGTCACCTGGGTCCTGACGATCGCGGTCCGCGGCACGGGGTTCGCTCTGCCCGCGGCGATCGGCGCGATCGCCGTCGCGGTCGGGGTCGCGGTGGTGATCGGTCGCAGCCTCTTCGGCGACCTCGCGGCGATGTTCCGCCCTACCGTGGCGCCCCGCGACGCGACCTGAGATGGACGGCATCCAGCTCGGAGCCCGGTTCAGCATCGCAACAAACCGGCTGAGCTTCTGCGGTCCGGCGGACGCCGCGCCGCTCCTCTACCGTGCGATAGCCGAAGGCGAGGAACTGCCGAGAGCCGGCCAAGCCCTCTCGGGCTTCGAGGCGCTCATGCCGTACCTCGAGGCGATCGCCGGAAAGCACGGAAAGAACCCGTTCGACTACGACGTCGTCGAGGCGTATTGGATCGGGAACCGGCTCCTGGATTCCTTCGACCAGGAGGACTTTCGCACGCTGCTCACGGCCCTCACCCGCCGCGGCCTCCCGCGCTCCGCGGCGGCGCGACTTACGGAGCATCTGCCCAAGCACCCGATCCCGCACCACATGTTCCATGTGGCCTACGTCGGGGTGGGCACCGTCACGGGGCATGTACCCACGACGCTCGACAACATGGAGGCGTGCCGCCCGGCCTGGGCACGCATTCTCGAGATCCGACCGGGTTCCCTCCGGCTCGAGCGTCCCTCCCTCGCGGTCGACCGTGGGCGCCTGACGATGGGCCGTCCGGCCGAAGCGACTGTCGCCTACGACCCTCGGGTCCTACCCGACGTGGCTCGGGGATCGTCGGTGGCCGTGCACTGGGGCTGGCCGGCGACGGTCCTGACGCCGGGTCAGGAGGCAGGGCTCAGGGCGTGGACGCAGCGGTCACTCGATTCCGCGAACGAGTCGCTGCCGGCCCTTGGGATATTTCCCGCTTCGGGCTAGCTCCGGCACCCTCCGCCTTCGAGCTCGGCACATAGGTTAGCCAGCGTTCGTAGCGGGGCGACCGGCCGTGGACGGCGTCCTCGTAGATCTTGCGCAGCCGGGCGGTGACAGGATAGCTCCCCGTCCCGATCGGCCGCCCGTCGACTTCGCGGATTGGGGTGACCCCCGCGGCGGTACCGACATAGAACAGCTCGTCGGACGTGAACAGCTCCTCTCGTGTGAAATCGGTACGCTGGAACACGATCCCCTCGTCGGCAAGGAACTGGATGATGCTGTCCCGCGTGATCCCACGGAGGATGCCGGAGCTCGCGGGGGGCGTGCTCACGACGCCCTTCTTCACGCGGAAGATGTTCTCGCCGGGGCCCTCGGCGACCATCCCGGCCGAGTTGAGCAGGATCGCCTCGTCGTACCCGCCGCTGACAGCCTCCATCTTGGCCAGCGCGGAGTTCGCGTAGTTCGCGGCGCATTTCGCCTGGGGCGGCAGCGAACGCGAGTCGATGCGGACCCAACTCGAGACCGTCGCTCGGACGCCCCGGTCCACGTTGTCGGACCCGAGGTACGCACCCCACTCCCACATCCCGATGGCGACGCGAACGGGGCTCTTTGTGGGGTCCAGGCCCATCTCTCCGTACCCCGAGAACGCGATCGGCCTCAGGTAGGCCTCGGGCGTCTCGTTCGCCCGGATCAGGTCGACGCATCCCTGAGTCAGTGCCGTGCGGTCGTACGGCATTCGCATCCGGTAGACCTTCGCGCTGTTGAGCAGCCGGTCGATGTGCTCCTCCAGCCGGAACACCGCCGAACCGCGTTCTGTTCGGTGGCAGCGGATCCCTTCGAAGATGGCGTACCCGTAGTGCAGGCCGTGCGACAGGACATGAATCTGGGCGTCGTCCCAGTTGACAAGGCCACCATCGAGCCAGATCTTCTTGAGGGCGCGAATGCCGACCATCGGCCAGACGAGGACGTCGTGAGCCATTAAGGGCGGCGGGGCGTCGCAAGGTCAACCCCCATAGACGGACTCTTCAAGAACCCACGACGCTCGCAGCTCGATGGGTCGCCCGGAACGCGCCGGCTCCCCTCGAAGCGGGGTCCCGGTCGGGGTCCGGAGAGGCGGGCTTTCGGAATGGGGGCCCGTCCGGGCAAGTGCTTTGCCCGCGCCGCCGTTCCGTGGTCGCATGGCGGCGACCGTGTTTTCCCTGACCGCCCGGGTCAGCACCGAAAACCCCGCGGGGGTTCGTCCCGTGCTCGAGCGACTGCTACCGAAGGCGTCAATCACGGAGGGCAAGGCGAACGGCGAGCTCCGGGTCGTGGCAGAGATGGAGGGGACGAGCGCGCGAGACCTGAACCGTCACCTGCTTTCCGAGATGCGCCGAGTCGAGAAGAGGACGCGACTTCGCTCGGAGTGGACGACCCGGGGAACGACCGAGCGGTTCTTCGACTACGTTCCGAAGGGCAGCCGAAGGGTTTAGTCGGCCCGGTCCGCGCCCATGGTGGCCGTGCGGAACCGGTACTCGAAGAAGAGGGCGTTCGGGACCGGATGTGCCCAGTACGCGGGGATCGGCACGAACCCCATCCTGCGATAGAGGTCGATCGCGGATGTCAGAGTAGGCAGAGTGTCGAGCACCGCGCGTTCGTAGCCGAGCTTCTCAGCCCGGTCGAGGAGGGCCTGGGTCAGGCGTCGCCCGATCCCGACGCCTCGGAAGGCGGGTCTCACGTAGACCCTCTTGATCTCGGCTGCGTCCTGGCGGCAGCGGCGGATCGCTCCGCAACCGACGGCGACCGCGCCGGAGAACGCGAGCATGAGGGAACCCCCGGGGGGCCCGTACTCTCCGGGGAGCTTTTCGATCTCCTCGTCAAGCCAACCCAGGCCCACCTTCAGGATCGAGTCGTCGAAGTTCGTCACCTCCCGATCCTCCGCCAAGAACCGGCGGTACTCGCCCAGCAGAAGACGCGCGGCCTCCAGGTCGGCTCGCGTCCTCACGGAGCGGATGGAGAGCGCACGCGAGCGGGGACCTTTCGAAGACGCGCGCGGCCGCATTTCATTCGACCTCGTCCGGTCCGTATTTATCGTTAGGTCCGTCGCGACGGACGCGTTGCGGCCCAGCGCCTGCCGAGAGTCAATCCGGCCTTATCCCCGGGCTATAACGCCAACTCGGCTCGGATACACGAGGACGAATGGTGGCTCGCAAAGCGCCCGCACCCCCGGCGGCCAGCGAGGTCGCGTCCCTCGTGACCCACCTCGAGCGGGTCCGGGCCAGCATGCTCGAAACCGAGCGCGCCGTCGACCTCACTGGCTTCGGCGCCCGCCGGGAAAGCGCCCGCAACCTGCTGCACTACCTTGCCTTCCGTCGATTCGACCTGCGCCGCGACCAGGCCGAGTTGGCCCACCTCGCCCTCTCCTCGCTGGGCCGGTCCGAGGGCCATGTGCTGTACAACCTGGATTCGGTTCTCGGCTGGCTCGACCGGCTCGACCCCGCCCCGACCCGAGATCGGTCTGAGGTCACCGGTCCGGACCCGGTGAAGGCGGGCGGATCCTCGAGAGGAACGCGCGTCTCCTGCTGGGCCCGACCCGTCCCGGGAGGCGGGTGCGGATCATGGTGACCCTCCCCGCCGAGGCGGCCACGGACTACCGGCTGGTGCGGGCGCTCCTCGCCGGCGGCATGGATTGCGCCCGGATCAACTGCGCCCACGAGGGGCCGGCCGAGTGGACTCGGATGGTCGCGCACATCCACCGGGCGGAGAAGGCCCTCGGGCGTCGATGCCGAATCGAGATGGACCTGGCGGGGCCCAAGATCCGGACAGGCGCGATCCGCCCTGGCCCGTCGGTGATGAAGCTCCGACCGACACGCGATACGGTCGGCAAGGTGACCACCCCGGCGTCCGTCTGGCTGGTTCCGGCCGAGGTAGGGCGTCTATCAACGCCTGGCATGCGGGAACTGTCGGTACCACGAGAGTGGCTCGGGCGGCGTAGACGGGGGGAGCGTATCGAACTCGTGGACGCCCGGGGGGCCCGTCGCGCGTTCCGAGTTGCGGAACGCACCTCCGCTGGCTGTCGCGCCGAGGTAGGGAAGACGACGTACGTCATCCCGGGTATGCACCTCTCGGGCGTGACAAGGAGTGGAGAGGAGGACCCTACGAGCGTGGGACCGGTCCCTCCCCTTGTCCAGCGCATCCTACTCCGGATCGGGGACCGGCTCGTGATCACCGCACGCCCGGACCCGGGCGAGCCGGCGCGGCGAGATGCCCACGGCCGAGAACTGCGTCCCGCGCACATCGCGTGCACCCTCCCCGAGGGGCTGCGGAGCGTTCGGCGGGGCGAGTCCGCCTGGTTCGACGACGGCCGGATAGGGAGCGTCGTCCGGTCGGCGACGGCGACCCGTCTGGTCGTGGAGGTGACCCACGCGCCGGCGGGAGGCGCGTGGCTCGCCGCCGACAAGGGGATCAACCTTCCCCAGACCGAGCTGGACCTCGCCCCGATCCCTCCCAAGGACCTCGAGGACCTACGCTTCATAGTCCGGAACGCCGACCTGGTCGGGTTCTCGTTCGTCCACACGGCCGCGGACGTGGACCGGCTTCGGTCCGAGCTTTCACGTATGGGGCGGCCGCGCATGGGGATCCTCCTGAAGGTGGAGACCCGACGGGCATTCGAGGAGCTGCCCGGGATCCTGTTCACCGCGTTGCGCCGCCCGCCCGTCGGGGTGATGATCGCGCGTGGCGACCTCGCCGTCGAGGTTGGCTTTGACCGGCTCGCGGAGATCCAGGAGGAGATCCTCTGGCTGTGCGAGGCGGCGCATCTTCCGGCGGTCTGGGCCACCCAGGTTCTGGAGGGCCTGACGAAGACCGGACTGCCGTCACGGGCGGAAGTGACAGACGCCGCGATGGGCGAGCGCGCGGAGTGCGTGATGCTCAACAAGGGCCCGCACGTGGTCGAAGCCGTCGAGGCGCTCGACAGCATCCTTCGCCGGATGCAGTCGCACCAGGCGAAGAAGACCGCGATGCTCCGTCAGCTCAACATCGTCGAGCGATTCCTTGCCGACCATCGCGCGGGCTAGTTCCCGGGTCAGCGCCCGCCGCCGGAGGAGCTTGCCAAGGAGGCCACGCCTTTCTACGGTGCTCAAGCCGGTCTCACCGAGAGGCGGGGGCCGCCGTGGCGCGGGCGACCGTCCGCGCGTGGAGGCCGTCCGACGGAGTCCTCGACTCCACGAGATGCTCTCTGAGGAACCACTCCATCTTCTCGTGTAGCTGGACGGTTCGTGCGAACAGGTCCGCACTCCCAGGGTCGTCGAGCTCCTCCGCGGTCTGGAAGGCCGCCTTCAATCCTCCGATGATCTGGAGGTGGGAGCAGCGCAGGCGCTCGAGCATATCGGCGACGCTCGCGGGGCGGCCGTCGTCGGGCGGGAGCGCCTGCAGTGTTCGCATCTCGTCGAGCGTGTACGGTGCCCTCGCCCCCTGCATCCGTTGGCGTTCCGCGT
Organism: uncultured Thermoplasmata archaeon; assembly: GCA_963713145.1. GTDB lineage: Archaea > Thermoplasmatota > Thermoplasmata > Lutacidiplasmatales > UBA184 > Lutacidiplasma. Next base: position 243,628 of record CAVQKI010000001.1, read on the forward strand.
ACTCGTCCGCGGTGTCGAGGACGGTCTTGGCGTTCTCATCGAACATAAGGTGCAGTTCTCGGAAGAGCGGGCCCGTGACGTTCCAGTGATACCCCTTGTACTGGAGGTAGAGGCACGTAGCGTTCGCCTGTTCTCGTCGGAGATGATCGATTAGGGTGGCGGGAGCAGCTTTCGGCATAACGACCTATCCCGCACTGGCTCCGGCTCGCCAAGAGTCTCGCGTCAATTCATCTTGACGTAGCCCATCCTCGCTCCGCCGACACCGGGGCCTGGGCGGGTGCCCAGGCCCGATGCGCCGCCCTCCAGGGGCGGGCCCGACCGTTCACTCCAGGACGAAGATGTTCTTCCGGGCGCACATCTCCTTCAGGATCTCGGGCCAGACCGTTACGCTGACCTCGCCGAGGTGGGCCTTCCGCAGAAGGAGCATCTGCGTGCGGGACTGACCGATGCCTCCCCCGATGCTGAGGGGGATCTCGCCGTTGAGGATCGCCTGGTGGTACGGGAACTTGAGGAAGTCCATCTGGCCGGCCATCTCGAGCTGCTTGCGCAGGGTCGCCGGGTCCACTCGGATGCCGCCCGACATCAGCTCGTGACGCCGCTTGGTGACCGGGTTCCAGACCAGGATGTCCCCGTTCAGCCCGTGCATCGGCCGGCCGTCCTTCGACCGGGTCTCGGTCACCCAGTCGTCGTAGTCGGCGGCGCGCATCTCGTGGGGGTATCCGTCCTTGAGCGGCCAGCCGATCCCGAAGATGAACACGGCCGGATACTTTTGGACCAGCTGCGTCTCCCGCTGCTTGCGCGGGAGGTCGGGGTACATCTCGAGGATCTCCTCCGCGTGGATGAAGTGGATCTCCTGAGGCAGGTTCGGGTACCTCGGGTCCTTGAGCTGGGGGAACAACGACTGGGCGTGACGCTCGGCCCCCGTGATGACCTTCCAGATCTTCCGAACGGTCGTACGGAGATAGTCGAGGGTGCGGTCGGAGCTCTCGATCGCCTTCTCCCAGTCCCACTGGTCCACATAGGCGCTGTGGTCGTGGTCGAGGAAGTAGTCCTTCCGGACAGCCCGCATGTCCGTGAGGAGCCCTTCCCCGGGGACCATGCCGAACTCCCGCAGGGCCATGCGCTTCCACTTGGTCGCCGCTTGGACGACCTGGGCGTTGACGGGGTGGCGGTCGTGGTCGTTCCTGATGTGGAACGGGATCGGCGTTCGGGAGCCGTCCCGGTCGAGCATGTCATTGACCCCGGCCTCGGCGTCCACGATCAGCGGGACCTGGACCATCATCAGGTTCAGTTCCTTGCAGAGGTTCTGCTCGATGTACGACTTCACCGCGTAGATCGCCTGCTGGGTCTCGCGGGGCGACAGGAGCGACCGGTAGTCCTTCGGGAGCACCCGCTCCAATTCGTCGTAGTTGCCGATACCCGGTCCTGCAAGGTCCGCCTTCTTGTCTGCGAGCATGCCCACGAATCACCAGGCCGGTGGTCGGCGACCGGCGACATCAAGCTCCCGTCAAGTTCCGTTAACCCTCGGTCGAAGGTCCGGCCGAGATGGCCCCGTCCGGTCACGCACCGGCGAGCTCCCCCCACCACCGTCTATGGCCGGGTTCGGGTGAACGGGGAAGGGCCGGGCCCGAGGGGATTCGAACCCCTGACCTTGCGGTTAAGAGCCGCCTGCTCTACCGGCCTGAGCTACGGGCCCGCGATGGCGCGGGAGCCGGTCGTTCGCATAAAGCCTCCCCGGGAATCGCGGGGGCGCGGACCCAAGGCCAGGGCGCGGTTTCACCTGGCGATCCTTTCGAGAGCGGCCCCGACCATGAACGGCAGGAGCAGGGTGACATCGCCCTCCACGGTCGTGTGGCGAGCCTTCGGCTTGAGCTTCCCCCAGGAGATCGCCTCGCGGGTCCGGGCGCCCGAGAGGCTCCCGTCCCATTCCACGGCCGTCGTGATGTAGAGCGCCGCGTCCAGTCCGCCCCGGAACTGGTTCCACCAGATCGTATGGTGCTTCGAGATCCCTCCGCCGAGGAGGATCGCGCCGGCGCGCTTCGCTCCGTAGACGAGGTCGGAGAGCTCCTGCTCGTCCGACAGAAGATCAAGCGAGAGCGCCCTGTGGTCCTGCCAGAAGAGCCAGAGCTGAGAGCCGACCGCGCCGTCCGTGATCCCCGGAACGAACACGGGGACGTCCCGCCGGTACGCCGCCCGAAGGATGCTCGAGCGCGCCCGGTCCGGTATCGAAGCGCCGATTGCGCGCGAGAGCGCCCGAGTCGAGAGCGAGCGGGTCCCATCGTCCCACAGGCGTTTCAGGAGTGCCTGCATCTTGCGCTCGACGATCGCTCCGTAGTTCGCCTCCGGGATCACGAGATTCCCGAGCCGGTACAGGTGGCGCCGGTGGAGCGCGGCGTCGTCGAGGTTCCATTCGCCGTGGTAGTACGGCCGGAACGAGCGCGCGAGGTCGTGGTCGAGCGTGCCGCAGGTCGTTACGACCGCATCCACGTAGCCCTTGTCGACGAGCGTCGCCAGGACCCCGCGGGTGCCCGTAGCGACGATATCGGCCGGGAACGACAGGAAGACGGTCATCTCCGGGTCGGAGAGCATCCGCGCCAGCAGGTCGACCCCCTCGGCCACGCCCTTCGCGCTGAACCCTCCGCCCTCCTCGAGGCGGCGGGCGAGCGTGTCGAGCGACGGTCGGTCGTCGACCCGTAGGTCCTCAACCTTGCGCGGCACGGGGCCCGGGAGCGGTCCGGAGTTAAAGCCCTCCCGTGAGGCCGAACGTGAGGGAGTGGAAGACGAGGAAGTAGGCGAGGAAGTAGCCCGCGATCGCGCCGCCGTTGAGCAGCGGCAGGCCCGCCTGGGGGTTCCCGCCGAGCACGAGACGCATCAGGACCCCGTAGCCGACCAGGGAGCCGAGCAGAACCGCGAGCGCGACCACGAGGTTCGCTCCTATCCCGAACACCGCGGGGACGGTCGGAAGCCATACGAACGTGGAAGCGACCAGGGTTCCCGGGATCACGATGTCCCCCAACCCCATGAACATCGCCGCCCGCTCCTCAACCGGCTGGCCGCGCTGCTCCTTGAGCGTGGGCGCGGCGGTGTAATCGTACCCCGCCTGGTCGGGCATGACCATGAGGATCGGGAGCTTCATCTCCGTGACCACGTCCGCGAGCGAGACCATGTGCTTCGTCCGGTAGACCGCGATCGCGTCGTAGACCATCAGCGCGCTCAGAAGGATGAGCGCCGGCAGGATGCCGAACGAGATCCCGAGGATGGCGATCAGCGCTCCTCCGGCCACGAACCCCGCCAGGTCCACGATGTACCACTGGGGGTCCATCAGGAGGGCCATGTAGAGGCCCGCCGAGACGATGCCGGCGAGGATGAGCGCCGGATCGACCCCGATCTCCGCGGCGTAGGGCGGCAGGAGAATGGCACCGGACGGCTCGAGGAACAGGAAGGTCGCGTAGAGGGTGAAGAACAGCGAGCCCGCGATGCCGAGCAGGATCAGCTGACGGAGCGCGCCGACGCCGCCCTGCCGGCGGGCAAGGAGCAGGATCAGGAGGGGGGCAAGGACTATGACGAGGATGAGCGCGATCGGCGCCGCGGGGCTCTGTGGGTTCGCGTTCGAGGCGAGCCCCTCGGACCGGAACGGGTTCGCGAGCGCGAGCCCGACAATCTGGGCTCCGATGTAGAGTGCGAGGAGACCCAACCAGCGGACGTTTGCCATGACGGCCTACGGCTGAACGACGGCGTACGCGTTGTTGCCCAGCACCTTCGTAACCTTCGCGTTGACCGTCGCTCCCCGCTGGTTAGCGCCCGTCACGAAGATGACGAACCCGTCCTTCTTCGCGACCCCGTCGCCCCGCCGCCCGATGTCCTCGATCGTCAGCCGGTAGACCTCGCCGACCGTGACCGGTGTCCTCGGCTTCTCGGGCTCGACCACCCGCCGGACCGTGACCGGACGCTGGGCCCCGCACGCCTCGCAGACGAGCAGGGTGAGACGCCCCTCCTTCTGGAGGTGTGTGTCCGGGCGCTTGCATTCGGAACAGATCACGAACTTCGCTGTGTACTCCCGTATCCGGGCCGCGATCGCGTCCTTCGCCAACCGCGACTTGAGCACGCCGCGTGGGAGGTCAAGGACCCCCGGACAGCCGAACTCTTTCGCCAGGTAACCGACCAGGTGCTCGGGCTCCCGGCGGAGCACGCCGGCGATCTCCTGCAGATTGCGAATGACGGTGCTCCGTCCGTCGGACATGACGTCCGGCTCCGGGACCTGGAACCGTTCGCCCCCCGCGCGGACCGGAGGAGCTTGGCGCGTGTGCGCTCAAGCATGACCTCGTAGGACTCCATCGGCGAGGCAATCAGCGAATCGTGGGGGATAAGGATTCCCGGCGGTCAGTCGCGCGGGAAGACGGCCAGCGCGTCCAGCACCTTGGCGAGGTCCCGCTCCGCTACGATCGCGGTCGCTCCCCGACGGACTGCGTCATCCTCGGGGAGGAACGCGATCCCGATCCGACTGCGCCGGAAGAGGCCCACGTCGATCTCGGAGTTGCCCACCGAGGCCGTTTCCTGCGGGGCGACGCCGAGCTGCTCCTGGAGCGCGGCGAGGACCCGCTCCTTCCCATGGATCGGCACCCGGATGATACCCTCGCCCGTCAGGTGTCCGTCGGCGGTGACCCGAAACCCGTTCGCGAGGGAGACGTCGATCCCCAGCTCTCGCGCCACGCGGCGAGCCAGGAGGTCGATCCCCCCGCTCACGATCGCCGTGCGGACCTCCTGCCTCCGGAGGCCGTCGACCAGGCGTCGGGCTCCGGGCATCAGCGGCACCGTGTCGAGGATCCGTTCGATGTCGAAGACCGTGAGGTCCGGAGCGTGGCGCCGCCAGATCGCGATATCGGAGCGGATGAACTCCTCGTCGTCGATCTCGTTCGCAAGGAACCGCCGGAGCCCTTCCGGGTTCTTCTCACCAAAATGCTCGTGGACAGCGGCGAACGAGCTCGAGACGTCGACGAGCGTCCCGTCCATGTCGAACGCGACGAGCCTAAGCACGGGCTCCCTGGGCGATCCGGTCGGCCCGCTCGAGGACCCTGGCGGGCGGTCGCACTGCCCACGCGGCGAGATTCTGGTCGATCTGGTCCTGCCGGCTGGCGCCGAAGACCGGTGCCGCGCCTCGGCTGCGCAGCCAGTGGAACGCGATCGAGGCGAGGGGCACCTTCGCCTCGGCCGCCAGGTCGCGAAGCTCTTGGGTTCGCTGGATGATCTCGGGAAGCCGTTCCGGTTCGAACAGGCGGTGGGCGAACTTCCGGACCTCGGCCGGGATCCGTTTTCCATCCAGGTAGCGGCCGTGGAGGAGGCCACGAGCCAGCGGCGTGTACGCTTCGAGCAGGATCCCGTGCGATCGGCAGTAGTCGAGCACCGGGTCCGCCTCGTCCCGGTCGAACAGGTTGTAGCGGACCTGGTTGACCACGATCCGGGTCTCCGCGAGGTGCCGGGCCGCCTCCTCCAGCTGCTCCTGCGAGAAGTTCGAGACCCCGATCGCTCCGACCTTTCCCTCCTTCCAGAGCGTCTCCAGGGCGCCCATCGTTCCCGCCATCGGGACTCGTGGGTCGGGGGCATGGATCAGGTAGAGGTCGACGGAGCTCCGGCCGAGCCGCTCCAGGCTGCCCAGCAGAGCCGCCCGGACCTGGGCCGGTCGAAGATGTTCCCACGAGACCTTGGTCACGATGTACGCGTCGGTGCCGGCGGTCGCGGTCCGGTGGAGGACCTCCCCCAGGACCCTCTCCGAGCGTCCGCTGCCGTAGACCTCGGCGGAATCGAACCAACGCAGGCCTCTCTCGTAGGCACGGGCGATCGTGGCTTTCGTGCGGGCCTCGTCCTCGCCGGTCCATCGGCCGAGTCCCCATAGGCCGAGCCCGATCGCGGGGTGCGCCTTCTTCCCGACCGGGAGAGGGATCGTGTCGATCGACGCCGACGGAGGAGGCGGTGGCGCGGTCTTGCGACGGGGTCGTCGGGGTGCGGGGGGACGTCTCTTCGCGGTCACGGCGGGGTCTCCTCGTGGATGCGCTGATCGATACGGTCGATCCGCTCCTTGAGTTCTGCGGCCTTCGCCTCGGCTTCGCGCACCACCTCGGGTGGGGCTCGGCTGCGGAATCCGGGATCGGTGAGGCGAGACTGGGTCTTCGCGAGGAGCCCCGCCAGCATCTCTCGCTCCCGTTCGAGGGCGGCCGAGCCGCCCGGGCCACCGGAGGGTCTCTCGAGGTAGAATTCCCCGATGGACGAAACGCGGCTCGCCGTCCCCGGAGGAGGCGGCGCCGCAGCGTCCAAGAAGTTGAGCTCCCCTATCTGGGAGAGCCGTGCTGTCGTGGCCCGCTCGGCGACGAGCACGCGCTCGACCTCCGGGACCGGACGGGCGGATCCAGGCCCGGGACGTGCGGGAGACCGCCACATGCTCCTCGGCCCGGAGGTTCCGGAGGAGCCGGACGGCCTCGAGGACGGGGCTCATCTCGACCTCGGCGATCGGGTCGGGAGCGACCTCGGCGGTGCGGGGCCAGCCGGCGCGGGCGAGGAGAGGCCCCTCGTGGGGGATCGCATGCCAGAGCTCTTCCGTGACGTGGGGGACGAACGGATGGAGGAGTCGAAGCGTGCGCTCCACGACGAACAGCAACGTCGCCTGGGTCTCGCGCTGCAGGGGCTCTCCGCGGTGGCCGAAGAGCGCGTCCTTCGCGATCTCCACGTACCGGTCCGCGAGGTCGTGCCAGACGAACGTGTGCAGTGCCGTGGCGGCCCGGGACGGCTCGAACGCGGCAAGCGCGGCGTCCACGTCGGCGGCGGTCCTCTGGTACCTCTCCACGATCCAGCGATTCTCGAGCGCGCTTCCGGGCACGAGCGTCGGTGGACCCTCAGGGGCCGGGGTCCCCGGCGGGATGTGCACGAGAGAAAACCGGGATCAGGTTCCAGAGCTTCGTGAGGAAGTTCCGGCCTCCGTCCAGGGTCGCCGAGCCGAAGGCCGAGTCCTCGTCCGTGGGATTCGGGAAGACCAGCGCGAACCGAAGCGCGTCGGCGCCCCGTTCCCGGATGACCTCGAGCGGGTCGGGGGAGTTCCCGAGATGCTTCGACATCCGGTGACCGGCCTCGTCCCGCATCATCCCGGTGAAGTACACGTCCGAGAACGGCCGGTCCCCCATGAATCGATACCCGGCCATCATCATCCGGGCGACCCAGAAGAACATGATGTCCCGACCCGTGACGAGGACGTTGGTCGGATAGTACCGTTCAAGGTCGGCGGTGCGCTCGGGCCATCCCAGGGCGGCGAACGGCCAGAGCCACGAAGTGAACCACGTGTCGAGCACGTCCGGGTCGGCGACGAGGTCGTGGCCGTGGCACGACGGACATTCGGTCGGGGTCTCCACGTTGGCGGTCGCCTCCCCGCACTTCTTGCAATAGTGGACCGGGATCGCGTGGCCCCAGAGGACCTGCCGGGAGACGCACCAATCCTGGATCTCGTCCATCCACCGGAAGAACGTCCGGTTCCATCGGTCGGGATGGATGCGTATCTCGCCGCGCCGGACCGCGTCGACCACGGGGGTCGCGAGAGGGGCCATGCGGACGAACCACTGGGTCGAGAGGCGCGGCTCGATCACCGCGTCCGACCGCTCGGACCGGGCCACCGCATGCCGGTACCGGGTGCGGCGGACGACGAGGCCCTCCTGCTCGAGGCGCGCGGTCGTCTTCTCGCGCGCTTCGTCGCGGTCGAGTCCCCGGAACTCCGGGGGGACCCACTCTCCGACGAGGCGGGCCTGCTCGTCGAAGATCTCGGTGGGCGTCGCCAGGCCCGGGTTCCGCATCGCGATCTCTCGGTCGATCGGATCGTGTCGCGGGGTGATCTTGAGGGCGCCCGCACCGAACAGCGGGTCGACCGACCGGTCGGCGATGACCGGAACGCGCCGCCCCGTGAGAGGCACGACGACCTCGCGCCCGACCTCGCCCCGATGCCGGTCGTCGTCGGGATGGACGGCGACGGCGACGTCGCCGAAGATCGTTTCGGGACGAACGGTCGCGACGAGGATGCCCTCCGGCGCCCCGTCGGCCCACGGGTAGCGGACGAAGAGGAGGTCCCCCTCCTCCTCCGAGTGCACGACCTCGAGGTCGGAAACGGCCGTTCGGAGCCGCGGGTCCCAGTTGACCATCCGCTCGCCGCGGTACACCAGTCCCTCGCGGAACAGCGAAACGAACGCCTCGCGGGTCGCGCGAACGCTCGCGGCGTCCATCGTGTAGCGGAAGCGGGTCCAGTCGACCGAGAACCCACCCGCCCGGATCTGTTCGACGATGCGACGCTCGTGCTCCGAGCGCCATCGTTCGATCTCCGCCAGCGCGACCTCGCGCGGAAGGTCTTCGAACACGGTGCCCTGCCGTTGGAGGCGGCGCCGGACCTCTACCTGGGTGGCGAGCCCCGCGTGGTCGACCCCGGGAACCCAGAGGGTCGGTTCACCCCGCATCCGGTGGTAGCGGGCGAGCACGTCCATCACGGTGTCGCCGAGCATGTGACCCAGGGTCAGGACCCCCGTCACGTTCGGCGGCGGGAGCACGAGCGAGAACCCGGCGGAGTCGGGTTGCCCCGGGGCCCGGAACGCTCCCTCGCGTTCCCACTCGGCCTGCCAACGCGCCTCGATCGGTCCGGGCTCGAATCGAGACGAAAGGGCCGGGGTGCTCAGGACCCTTCCCTCCCGAGAGTAAGGGGAGCGCAGACGGCGAGCTCCCCGAGCGAGAGCGCGGCCATGACGACGAACCCGAACATTCCGTACACCACGAGGGGAGCCGCGGCCACGATGAGCCCCGGGACGGCGACGGCCAGAGCCGTCCACGCGCCGGCGTACAGGTTGGACACCGGCACCCCGCGGGCGCGGGACCAGCGGAAGAGGATCCCGAGCTCCAGCAGGGCGGCCGCGAGGACCGCCGGGAACTCCGCCGCGACGAATCCCAGGAAGATCCACGGCGCGCGAACGCGGACGAGGGTGATGCCTAGCACAATCACCCCGGCGAGGAGATAGATGATCACCATCAGCGCCGCCTTGCCAAGGATGACGCTCCGATTGGAGAGCGGGAGCGACCGGCCGTAGGAGTAGGCGACCACCTCGATGGAGAAGAAGGCAGGGCCAAAGAAGGTTGCGAGGAGGGCCGCGGCGACGACGGCAGCAAGGGCCAGGCTCTGGGCCGCTGCCCGGCCCGGGGCGTCCGCGAGCGTCACGAGCCCGATCGCCACCGAATCGAGGATTGGAAGGAGGATGAGGAAGGCGTAGCCGGGCGTCCGGCTTGCGGTCCGGAGGTCCTTGGTCATGACCGCGAGCGCGGGATGCTGCGGCCGCAGCTCGGTACTGGGGTGGCGGCCCTGGCCGAGACGATGTAGTGGGAAGGCGGGACGCCGACCGGACCGACCCGAACAGCCACAGCGAGGCGTACACCGCCAGGAGCACGTAGCCGGCCGATGCAGTGGCCAACTCGAGGAGCGCCAAGGAGCTCAGCGAAACACCGAGGGGACCGGCCGCGGCGAGGGCCGGCAGCATCGCGAGCGTGAACGGGTACGCGGCCACGAACGCTTCGAAGGTTGCCGGGGAGCTCCCGGAGGCGGCACCGCCCAGGACGGTGAAGAACACCGGACCGGCGGAGACGAACCCGAGCACGGCGACCGCGGGGATCAGCCAGAGGAGCAGGTGGGCCCAGCGTACCACCGTCCGGCCCCCCCCACCACGGGAACCCTGGATCTTGCGCACGAAGAAGCGGCCGGTAACGAACGATAGTGCGAGCGCGAACGCTGTGGCAGTGACGGCGCCCGGCACCGCGGCGAGGCCGGCCAGCGGGCCCAGGGCGACACCGACGAACAGCGGGGTCGCCACCAGGACGACCGCGGCCGGGACGTCGAACATCCTGAGGTAGACGATCGCCGCGGTCCTGCGCAGTGTCGTCTCGTCGATCGGCAGGGACTCGAGGACCGGGCAACGCCCCCGAGCTGAGGAACGTCGGGAGCATCTGAAGCCCGGTCCACCACAGCAGGGCAACGTCGATGCTGAGGAGGCCGGTCAGGACCCCGGCGTCGAACGCCGCGGGGGGAAGCGCGTAGGAGGCGAGAGTAGGGCTCCCCGTCGTTCCCACCCGGAGGAGGACGGCCGCTCCGACCGTGATCAACCCGAGGACGAACCCTACGAGCGCCTTGCTCTGGGTAACGCGCCGGCGTGCGCGGGGGGCGAGAAGGCGGGCCGGCCCCGGTGGGGGCAGGTTTCCCTGACGGAATGCATAGATCGCCTGGAACGAGACCTCGGCGAGCGGCGTGCGGCTGAGCCGCCAGGCGTCCCGCCAACCCATCCCACTACCCTTCCAAGAGGGCGATGGCGGCCGGGAGCCCCTCGTCCTCCTGAGTGAGGCGTAGGAACACCTCTTCCAGCGACGCGTCTCCGTGCGCCACCCGACCTCGGAGCTCGTTCAGCGTCCCTTCGGCGAGGAGGACCCCCCGGTCGAGGATGCCGACCCGGTGGCAGAGCTCCTCTGCGACCTCCATGGTGTGGGTCGAGAAGAGAACCGCCCGCCCTTCAGCGCCGGCGTAGCGCACGACAAGGTCCTTGACGATCCGCACGCTCCGTGGGTCGAGCGCGTTCATCGGCTCGTCGAGGACCAGGAGCCGCGGCGCGTGGAGGAACGCGGCGATGATCAGGACCTTCTGACGCGTTCCGCTCGAGAGGGAGGCGATTGGCTCCTCGAGCTCCGATTCTAGGCGGAACGCGATCGCGTACGCGCGCATACGCTCGGTCGCGGCCGCCGGGTCTAACCGGCGTACCCCGGCAATGAACTCGAGGAATTCGCGGGGGGTGAGGGACTCGTAGAGGAGCGATGTCTCGGGCACGTAGCCGATCTTCGCCTTCGCGTTGAGCCCGTCGACCGTGACATCGCGGCCGAAGACGCGTACCCTTCCCGAGCGGGGACGCACGAGGCCCACGATCGACTTGATCGTGCTCGACTTCCCGGCGCCGTTCGACCCGAGGAGACCGTAGATCTCCCCTGGTCGCAGAGCGAGCGAAAGAGAGTCGACGGCCCGTCGCTCGCCGTAGTCGATCGTCAGGCTCTCGATCGAGAGGGGTACCGATTCGTCGGCGGTGCCCTCGACGCTCATCCGCTGCCCATCGGACCTGCGGGAGTATAAGGCCGCGGGGCCGCGCTCAGCGCGACCGGACCAGAGGGAACAGGATCACGTCCTTGATGGACGTCGTCCCGGTGAGCGCCATCACCATCCGGTCGACTCCCAGGCCGATCCCCGAGCAGGGCGGCAGCCCGAATCGCAGCGCGCGGACGAAATCGGCGTCGTAGGCGTACCCGTCGTCGCCCCGCTCGCCGAGCTGCTCGCGGAACCGTCGCTCCTGCTCGTCGGGGTCGTTCAGTTCCGTGTAGGCATTGCCCAGTTCGTAGCCGGGGTAGAACACCTCGAACCGCTCCACGCGGCCGGGCTTCGTACGGTGGCGCTTCGCTAGCGGCGTGGTCACCTCGGGGTGGTCGACCACGAACGTTACGCGTTCGAACGTCGGTTCCACGTAGTGCTCGAACAGCTTGTCGAGGAACGTACCGGTTGACGACCGGTCCGGAACGGTCGAACCGGCCTTTCGCGCGAGCTCCCGCAGCTGGTCGCGGGTCTTCGAGAGGAGGTCGCGCACGCCCAGGCGCTTCTCGAGCTCCTCGACGAAATCGACCGTCGGGAACGGCGGGCGGAACAGATCGGCCCCCTTCTGGGCCGCCGGCGAATCGGGGAGCAACGCGGCGGCGCGGTCGGCGAGACGCGCGAACAGCCCTTCGGTGAACGCGCGCATGTCGTTGTAGTCCGCGTACGCCCAGTAGGCCTCGAGCTCCGTGAACTCCGGCGAGTGGGTGGTGTCCAGGTCCTCGTTGCGGAACGACTTCCCGAGTTCGTAGACCTTCTCGATCCCCCCCACGAGGAGCCGCTTCAGCGGAAGCTCGAGGGCGATCCGGAGCCGGACATCCTCGTCGAGGTAGTTCGATCGGGTGACGAAGGGAGCGGCGGCCGCGCCGCTCGCGACGGGCAGGAGTACCGGGGTCTCGACCTCGACGAACCCCGCGTTGTCGAAGTAGCGGCGGATCTCGCCGATGAGGGCTGCCCGCACCCGGAACCGTTGCCGGCTCTCGGCGGACGACAGGAGCTCGACGTACCGGCTCCGGAGCCGTTCCTCCACGTCCTGGAGCCCGTGGTACTTCTCCGGCGGCGGGGCGATCGCCTTCGCGAGCAGGGTCAGCGAGCGGACGTCGAGCGACGGCTCTCCCCGACGCGAGACCGCGGCCATTCCATCGGCCCCGAGGATGTCGCCCGGGTCGAGGTCCGAAAGCCAGGCCCGGAACGCGTCCTCTCCCAGCACGTCGGCGCGGAGGAGGAGTTGGAGCGAACCGGCCCCGTCCTCGAGGTCCGCAAAGGCGGTCTTCCCGTGCTCCCTGACGATCTTCAGGCGGCCGGCCACGCGGAACGATCGCGTGCCATCCACCGCGCCGGGTTCGAGGCTCGAACACGCCGCGCGAACGGTGTCTGTCGCGACGCGGCCGGGAAACGACCAGGGGTACGGCTCCTTCCCGGTGCTCCGCCAGCGAGCGACCTTCGCGCGCCGTTCCGCCTCGAGCCGCGTCTCCTCCACGGTTCGTTCCCTCACGAGCGAGGGGAGGCGAGTAAAAAATGGCTCGGGCCGGAGTCGAGTCTAGGGCGTTGGGCTTTCGAGCGACAGGCGCTCCACGCCCGCGGCTCGGTAGAGAGCGAGCTGCTCGGGGACCGCAGGGTCCTTGCCAGCGGGTCTCGCCGGTTCGTGGAGCAGGAGGAATGTTCCGAGGAAGAACTCGGCCGCGGCGTCCCCGCCTCCGATCCCGTAGCTGACGTAGTCGGAGAAGTAGACATGGACCTGGCCCGAGTGGTGACGCCGGAGCGCGTCCAGGAACTTGCGGGCCTCCTCGGCGCCCTTGCGTTCGAGCTCCTCGAACAGGTCGCGGAGGATCGGACGCTGGCTCAGTCCCGCGAGCCCGTCGTAGGAAAGGTACGCCGCGGGCCTCGGGTCGAGCGCCACGACGTCCAGGCGGAGGACCCCCTCGACCGGCTTCGTCCGCATGCCGGCGCGCCTACCCGGCCCCCGTTAAGAAGCCTTCGGACCGCCGAGGGGGATTGCGCGTCGGGTCTGCTTAGTGACCGTGGCCCCCGCCGCCGCCCGGCGGCGCGGGGCCCGACTTCTTGGACGCGATGACGTCGTCAATCCGTAGGACCATGTTCGCGACCTCGACCGCGGAGCTCAGCGCCTGGCGCTTCACCCGGGCCGGCTCGATCACACGGAGCTTCCACATGTCCGCGGGCTTGCCGTCGGCGAGGTTCACGCCGACGTTCTTGTTCGCGGACGGACCGTCGTGGGCACTCCTCAGTCCGATCAGCGTATCGATAGAGTCGAACCCGCCGTTCTCGGCGAGAGCCCACGGGATCGCTTCGAGCGACTGGGCGAACGCCTCGACCGCGAGTTGCTCACGGCCGCCGACGCTCGACGCCCACTTCCGGAGCTTGACCGCGAGCTCGACCTCGGTCGCGCCGCCGCCGGGGCAGACGACGCCGTCTTCGAGGACGCTGCCCACGACCTTGAGCGCGTCCTGGAGCGAGCGCTCGACCTCCTGGGTCACATGCTCGGTCCCGCCGCGGACGAGGATCGATACCGATCGGGGGTTGGAGCAGCCGGTGACGAACGTCATGTCGTCGTCCCCGACCTTGCGCTCTTCGACCTTGCCGGCCTTGCCGAGGTCGGCCGCCGAGAGCTCCTTGATGCCCGTGACGATCTTTCCGCCGGTCGCTCGCGCGAGCTTCTGCAGGTCGGACTCCTTGACCTGCTTGACGGCGTAGATCCCTTCCTTCGCAAGGTAATGCAGGACGACGTCGTCGATGCCCTTCTGGCAGACCACGACGTTCGCCCCCGAGGCCTTGATCGCCTCGACCATCTTGCGGTAGGTCTTGTCCTCCTCATCGAGGAAGCCCTGGATCTGGTTCGGCGACTTGATGTTGATCTTGCTCTCAATCTCGGTCTTCTTGATCTCGAGGGACGAGTTCAGGAGGGCGATCTTCGCCGAGCTGACCTCGCCGGGCATCCGGGGGTGGCCCCGCTCCTTGTCCAGGACGATCCCCTCGATGAGCTCGGTGTCGGAGATGGTGCCGCCGTGCCGCTTCTCGACCTTGATCTGGTCCACGTCGGAGACGGTCTTGCCCCCGCGCTGCTCGGAGATCTTTCGAACCGCGCTTACGGCGATCGCGGCGAGCTCGTCCCGGGCCCCGAGGACCCCCTTCGAGCCCATCGCTGTCTTCGCGCAGTCGAGGAGGATCGCCTCGTCCTCGGGCTTGACGGCCGTGGCGATCTCGGTATCGAGGAGGCGACGGGCCTCCTGGACGGCCAGCTGGAATCCGCGCGTGATGACGGTCGGATGAACGCCCTGCTCGAGCAGGGACTCGGATCGTTTGAGAAGCTCGCCCGCGAGGACCACCGCGGTGGTGGTTCCGTCGCCGCACTGCTGGTCCTGGGTCTTAGCGACCTCGACCAGCATCTTGGCCGCCGGATGCTCGACGTCGACTTCCTTGAGGATAGTGACCCCGTCGTTCGTGATGGTGATGTCGCCCATCGAATCGACGAGCATCTTGTCCATGCCCCGGGGACCGAGGGTCGACCGCACCGCGTCCGCAACAGCTCGGGCCGCGGCGATGTTGTTTCCCGTGGCGCCCTTGCCTCGCTCGCGCTCCGTGCCTTCCTTCAGGACGAAAATCGGCGTACCCTGCATCATCAGACTCACCAACTCTGGACAAATTGCCCTTCTATATAAAGATTAGTTGATTTGTCGTGAAGATCCGGACCATCCGGGGGGCGCCCGCGTCGCTCCGAAGGAGCGCGCCCGGCCCGACGTGCGGACGAGCGGCCGTCCGTCGGCCCCGGGTCCGTTCCTTGCCCGGACGTGCGGGCGCCCTCCGGGGTTAGGTTATGAGACGCACGTGCGTGGACGGCTGGTGGCCGGCGCGGAATTGCGGGGATTTGTCCCTGTTCCCGACGGGGAGCTATACTACGAACGGTCCGGCAGCGGCCCCGCGCTCGTCCTGATACATTCCGCCTTCCTTGATTGCCGGATGTGGGAGCCTCAGCTTGCCGAGGACCTCGGCGAGCCATACGATCGTCCGCTACGACGTTCGCGGCCACGGGCGCTCGAAGGGAGACCGGTCCAACGTTTCGGACGGAGAGGACCTGGGCGCCCTGCTCAATTTTCTGGATCTCCCGACCGCATTCCTTCTGGGCAACTCGGACGGGGCGCGGATCGCCTGCGAGTTCGCCGCCGGGCTCCCCGACAGGGTTCCGGGGCTCATCCTCGTTGCCGGCAACCCCCACGACCTCGAACCGACCGAGGAGGAGAAGTCCCGGTTCATGGACACGTTCGCGAACGGCGAGGGGCAGCTGCTCGAGGCCGCGCGCGGCGGTCGCAAGGCGGAAGCGATCGAGCGGATCCTGGACCTCTGGGCGCCGTGCGTGCCCCCCGAGGAGCGGGCCCGCCTGCGCGGGATTACGTCAGACAATTACGACCGCTTGGTCGAATTCCTTACCCGTGACGAACCGGAAGGTCGGAGGCCCGCGTACCCGGTGGCCGCGTCCCTGACCCTGGGGAAGATCCCCATCCTATCGATCTCGGGCGCCCACGACAATCCGGCGGTCAATATGATGATGGGGCGTTTCGCCGCGGAGGTCCCTAGCGCTCGACACTATGAGCTGGCGGAGGGAGACCATACCCCCAGCCTCTCCGCGCGGGCGGAGTTTGACGCCCGGGTCCTTGGGTTCATGACCCTCGTCGAGCACGGCCGCGTATGGCCCCCCCAAGACGAGTGACCCGGCCCGTCCGTCGCACAAGGCGCTCCTCGACCAGGGGCGTGGCCGGGTTCGCTCTAGCGGTCGGGCCTCTTGGCGGGGCGCGGCAGCGCGGAGGCCAGTCGGAAGAACGCCTGAGGGGGGAGTTCCTCTGGCCGACGTCGGGCCCAGTCCGCTGGCCAGCCCGCGTCGCGCGCGAGAGTCTCGGCCTCCGCGTCCCCGCCCGCAACCTGGGGAAGGAGGTTGCCGAGCTGCTTTCGGCGGGAGGAGAAGAGCGTCCGTACGACGGCCTCGAAGCGCTCGACCGACGGGACCGGAAGCGGTCCCTCCCGTGTAGTGTGGACGAAGATCTGCCCGCGGACCGCAGGCGGTGGGAAGAAGGAGCTCTCCGGCACTTCCTGGAACAGCTCCACGTCACCGTATAGGCTGGCCGCGATCGAGAGCCGGCCGTAGGTCCGTGAGCCTGGACCCGCGGCCAGGCGAGCGGCCACTTCCTTCTGAACGAGTGCGACGACGCGGGGAATGCGGAGGGCGAACAGGCGGAGCAGGATCGGGGTCGCGCTCGAGAACGGCAGGTTCCCGACGACGACCGCACTGGCGGGCACTTCGATGTCGAGGGCATCCCCCTCGAGCACGGTGATCCGTGGACCGAACGCGGAGCGAAGGTGGTGGGCGAGGCGGCGGTCCCGCTCGATCACCGTGAGGTCGGCGATCCCTCGCCGCACCAGCGCGGCGGTGAGGATCCCGAGGCCGCCCCCGATCTCGACCACCGGCCGGCCCGCCGAATCCCCGGCGAGCGCCGCCTCGGCGTCGGCGACGAAAGGGTCGACCAGGAACGACTGCCCCAGCACCTTCGAGGGAACGATCCCGAGGGCCGCGAGCGCGGCCCGGACCTCTCCCGGCCGCTCGGGGATCGCCCCCGGTACGGCGGGCCCGTCCCGTTTACGGGGCGACGAAGAGGCGGTACTTGTCCTCGACACCCAGCAGCTCCTGCTCGATCCGGCCGACGATCAGCTTCTCGGGGTTCTTCAGGTGGAGTCGCTGCTCGATATCGGCGAAGCTCGTGAACGGGGCCCGGCGCCGTTCGTCCACGATCTGCTGCATCGTCTTCTTTCCGATCCCGGGCAGGAGCTCGAGCAGGTGGAACCGTCGCGACACCGCCGGCGACTCGTTGAAGAACCGCAGGTACCTCGCGCTGTTGGTCCGGACGATCGCCTCGAGCGCCGTCGTCAGCTCGGTGCGCGCCGTTACGGTCAACTCGTCGTAACCGACCCGGCGCCGAACGTGGTCGATGGGGGGGACGACCCCGTCCTGGGGAAGGAGGGGGATCCGCTCGCCCGGCTTCAGGACCACGCCGGGTTTCGGGACGAGCTCGAAGAGCTTGAGCCCTTCTTCGCCGACGGCGAGCGCGAGCGGCTCACGATGGAAGCCGCGGTCGGTCTGCCGGCCGTTCGGCAGATAGTCTAGGATGTACGCGAAGTTTTCCACGGACCCCTCCGCTCATCGGTGCTGCGCCACGATCTCGAGCAGGCGGGTGACCTGGGCCTCGTCGAGGGCAACCCGCTCCTTCGAGAACAGGAGGCGGATCTCTTCCGGGTACTGGGGGAGCACGTCGGCGATCTTCACCGCGAGCCCGGCGTCCACGAACGGGAGGGTCCGAAGCTCTGCGACCAGCTTGTCGGTCGCCTCGCCGGTCAACCGGGCGAACAGCTCCGCGTGCTGCTGAGCGAGCGCGGCCTCGCGCGGAAGCGTCCGTCGGGCCGCTTCCTCGACCAGGAGCTCCTTCACGCGGGCGAGGGGGACAGGTTCAGTCACGGCCGCTCCCGTTCGGCGAGGGTATCAGATGGATCGGGGCGGCGATGAGCTCCTTTCGCTTCCCACCGTCGAGGAAGGCGATCCGGTAGGAGCGGCCCGACCGGGCGACCACCGTGCACGACCCGGCCCTGGTAGCGCGGGTGGGGCTGGCCGTGGGGGTCCGACGGCTCGATGCGGACGGAGACCTTGTCGCCGATCTCGAACTTCCGGAGGAACCGGTTGACGGGGGGCATCCCCTTCTCGCGGACCTCCTTCGTGAACGTCCCGCGGGAACGGGACCGGAACCCCTTCGAGCTCTTGACCATCGTATCGCCTCCGTATCGTGGATCTCCAGCACGTCGAGGTACTCGACCCTTAGGGGCGCTCCGACGAGCGACGCGAGGTTCGGGTCGGTCCGTCCGGAATCACCTTCCACCCACTCCTTGATGTACGTTCCGGCTTCCGTTCTGAGGTCGATCGTGAATCGGCCTTCCGCCGCCTCGACGACGCGGGCACTGACGATCCGACGCGTTCGGACGCGGTCGGACCGACGGTGCACCACGCGCGTGGGCGTGCGCTGGGCGATCGTGCGACCGACCACGAGAGAGAGGGCCTCATTAACTTTTGCCAAGGGAACCGATCCCGTCACCCCTACTCGGTAGCTCTTCTCCGGCGCCGCCTCCTTCACGGCGACTACGTCCTCGGCGCCTCGGCGGCCACGATGTCCTGGACCTCCACCCGATCCGGCGGCGTCCGGGCCGAGATCGGCGGCGAGGGCGGGAAGGTCGATCGACCGGACCCGGGGGCGCAGCAGCTCGAGCACGAACGGCCGGCCGCGGCCGAGCATCCGGGCGTCGATGTCCTCGCGGCCCATTCCGTGGAACCGGGTCCCTTCGGCTTTGGACGCTGCGACGAACGGCGCCTCCGATCAGCTCCTCGACGCTCGTCGGGTACGTCTTCCCGGTCCCTGCGCAGGTGTCGCACCCCACTCCCCGGCACCGCCGGCAGGGCCAGCGGGTCTGGGGAACGGACCGGTCGAGCTTGCGGTATCGGCCGCGAACGTAGAGCGGCATCACCGTCAGGTCTACGCGGCCGACCGGGAGGTCCGCGAGGAGAACGACGTCAGGCTTCTCGGTGCCGCCCGCCGCGCCGGTCTTGCCGTTCGAGGGTCTTCCCGAGCTCGCGGTTGAAGGCGGGGCGAAGGCTCTCGCCCCACTCGGTGCCGACCTCGGTCCAGACGGACTCCTCCGTGGCGAGGCGCTCCGGGTCCCAGCGCGACCCGCAAGTGAACCGGTGCCACTCGATACCCGACGGCCGCGCGGACCGCACGGTCGGCCCATACGTGGAGCCGGTCGAAGGCACCGCCACAGATCGTGCAGGCAGCAGCTACCCGAGCCGGAAGCGGGCCGATCGCGGCCTCGAGACGCGACGCCCGCTCGGGGTTCGTCAGGCCGTGGCCCCAACGGCCGAACAGGCGTCCGAAGCATTCCGAGCACAGGCCGCGCTCCCGGGCCCTGGGCCGCGCCGCGGCGAGCACCGGGTCGGTGAGCTCGAACGTCGGGGGGTCGGCCATGGAGGCGCGACCGAGGCGGTCCACTAAAGTTCGTCGGAAGGCAGCGGCTCGCGCGAGAACCTTTTCCTCGGCGCCCGCCTCGCCCGCCGAGGTTCGATGGCGCCGATAACCGAGGTCGAGCTGACCCGGGCGATCGAGAGGACGCTCGTCGCCCGGGGGAAGATGCCCATGGCCGAGGCCCGGCCCACCGCCCGGATGGTCCTCGGATACTTCGGGGCCGAGGACGCGGTCCTCGACAACAAGCTCTCGAGCGAGGACCGTGACCGGTTCTACCTGCTCGAGGAGGAAGGGCTCCTCACGAGCGAAGAGGAGGACGCGACCGTCTCCCGGGGGAAGACGTGGCGGATCCACTACTGGCTCCTCAAGAAGGCCCGCATCCGGGACGTCGGGCAGAGCGGCGAGGCGCCGACCTCGGACGATGCGTCCGACGGTCTACCGGTCGATCGGCGCCGCCGACTGGAACCACGAGACCGACGCCCGAGCCGCCGCCGCCAGTAGCGCGCTCTCAGCGCCGCCGGCGGCGGGCGCCGCCCGGCGGTTGACAGGACGGACCCGTGCGGTCAGCGCGGGGTAGTCGGAGGCGTGGATGACGGAGCGGACATGCTCGATCGCTCCGAAGGCGTACGCGATCGCGGCGACCAGCGCCACGAACGAGGCCGTCTCGACCGCGAACCCGCCGATGCGGAAGACCATC
Source organism: uncultured Thermoplasmata archaeon (assembly GCA_963713145.1). GTDB lineage: Archaea > Thermoplasmatota > Thermoplasmata > Lutacidiplasmatales > UBA184 > Lutacidiplasma. Next base: position 263,573 of record CAVQKI010000001.1, read on the forward strand.
AGGATCGCGGCGAGCGAGGCGAGCGCGTTGAACGACGCGTGCATCGCCACGGCGAGGCCATAGTACGCCCCGCTCCCTGGACCGGGCGCCTTGAACCGCGCCCGGGCGTACCCGTAGCCGAACATCCCGGTCGAGCTGCCGTGGAGCAGCGACACTCGACACGCTCCGGATGAGCGATCAGGGCGATCCCGGCGGCGAGCCCGCCGACGAGGAACGCCCCGAGCCCGTAGAGGAACGTCTCGAAGAACCCAAAGCCCAGTCCGACCGAGGCCCCGAACGACGGGCCCGTCCGCGAGCTTCCCGATCCGTGCCTTCCACCGGACGACCCCGGAGGCCTTCAGTGCCTCCTCGATGAACGGTGCGACCACGAGGACGAGGAAGAACGCCCCCGCGGTCGAGTTCCCGTTGAGGAAGAGGAACTCGGGCCCCGGATACCTCTGGCTCACGGAGGTCCCGACCGAGACGATCACCGCCTCGAGGATCGCCGCCGTGATGGTGGCGAACATCGCCCCGTAGACGAACGCCCAGAGCAGGGGGCCCCACGCTTCGCCGGAGTACCGCTCGGTCTTGCGGACCCAGATGAGGTAGAGGAGCGCCGGGATGAGCGAGACCAGGACCAGGATCGACCAGGTCCTGCCGCGTCGGTGGTGGTGCTCATGGGGGGCTGGCCGAGGTTCGGTAGAGGTAGAAGCCCTCGCCGCTCTTACGCCCGAGCTTCTTCGCGGCCACCATGGTCCTGAGGAGGGGGCAGGCGCGGTAGCGGCTGTCGCGGAAGCCGTCCCAGAGGACGTCCAGGATCGCGAGCGACGTGTCGATCCCGACGAGGTCCGCGAGTTCGAACGGGCCCATCGGGTGGTGGAACCCAAGCTTGTAGGCGGTATCGATGTCCTCCTGCGTCGCGACGCCCTCGTAGAGCATCCAGGTGGCCTCGTTCAGCAGGACCGCGAGGGCGCGGGTCGTTACGAAACCGGGGGTGTCCGCGCTCGTGACGACGGTCTTCCCGAGGCTTTCGGCGAAGGCACGCACCCGTTCGACCGTCTCCGGCCGTGTGCGGTGGCCAGGGATCAGCTCGAGGAGGGGCATCTGGAGGACGGGGTTGAAGAAGTGGAGGCCGATCAGGCGGCCCGGGTCCTTCAGTTCCTGGCCGATCGACGTGATCGGAAGGGACGAGCGTGTTCGAAGCGAGGAGCGCGGTCGGCCGGGTGGCTTCCTCGAGATCGGCGAACAGACGTCGCTTGATCGCCAGGTCCTCGGGCGCCGCCTCGATCACGATGTCCGCCGAGTCCGCCCTCCGAAGGCCGATCGCGATGTCCATCCGCGCGACCGCGGCGTCCCGGTCCGCCGGCGCGATCTTCTGGCGCTCCACACCGTGCGCGAGCGCCCGGATCGCGTTCTCGAGACCCCGCCGGGCGATCTCCTCCGTGACGTCCTCGAGGGTCACGGGATAGCCGGCGAGCGCGCATTGGGCCGCGATCCCGCTGCCCATGATCCCGGCGCCCGCGACGAACACGCGTTTCAGGACGGAGGCGCGCGGGTCGCTCCCCTCGCCGCCGTCCGCCGGGGCGCTCACGCGGCCTCCAGGGTGGGCGGGTGCGTGCGGGCCAGCCGAAGGTACTCGCACGCCCTGCATAGCTCGGCCGAGGACGGCTCACCGCAACCTCGACAGGTCCAGGGGGCGCCTGCGGCCTCGTTCGGCGTAAGGAGATCGATGATCCGGTCGCGGGAACGGAGGAGGGACTGCCGCGTTCCGGGCTGCGCCGACTCGAGCTCCCAGACGATCTCGCGGAAGCGATTGCGCACCGCCCTTCCCGCGTGCGGGCATTCGGCATGGTCGAACGGTAGCTTCGACTGAAGGGCATAGAGGAACACCTCGCGCTCCGGCACCTGGGCGAGGGGTGCGATGCGGGGGACCAGGTCCGTCTGACGACCCCCGGTGCGGCGCCATGCGGGCGAGGCGGTCGAGGTCGCCCCGAACGAGGTTCATCAGCACCGTTTGGGCGAGGTCGTCGAGATTGAAGCCCAGGATCGAGCGCGTCGGCCCCAGCCGCGCGCGCCGCGCGGTTGAGGAGCTGCCTCCGCCAGACGCCGCAGGACGAGCACGGCGGAGTGCCCTCCCGCGAGCGGGCGACGTCGTCGGTGGTCGTGCCCAGCTCCTCTCGGGCCCGCACGGTGACGTGCTCCACGGCGAGCGACCGGCAGAGCGCCTCGGCAGCCACCAGCGTGCGGGGGCGGTATCCCGGGATGCCCTCGTCCACGCTGATTGCGACCAGGCGGACCCGCCGGCGGGTTCAGGTAGCGGTGCGCCAGCGCGAGGGCGACCGCGGAGTCCTTGCCACCCGAGAGCGCGACCGCCACGGTTCCGCGGGTGAACCGGGGAAGCTGGGCGCGCAACGCCGTTCGGTACCGTTCTTCGACGGACGCCGCGAGATGCTCGCCGCAGACGTGCGCCCCCCTGGTACGGTTGGTCGACCACGGCGGGCGCGGCGCACGAAGAGCAGCGCACGGGCTCGCCACGAGACCGCCGTATTTGAGAAAGAGCGACGGGACGGTTCCGATGGGCGCATACGATTATTAGGCGACCCCCGGCCAGCCAACCGGGATGGCGTCGTACGGGCCGGCCTCCCGCCCTTCAGGGTCCGGCCGTAGGGCCCATCCCCCGGGGCGACCCGACTTCCCCGGCGACGGAGTTCAGCGTTACCAACCTAGTCGAGCGATTCCAACGGATGCTCCAGGTTCAGGAGCGAAGCCCCTGCACGGTGAAGCAGTACGGGCACATCGCCCGGACGTTCCTCGCATTCTCCCAGAAACCGCTCGAGGACGTGACCGAGAAGGACCTCGAAGCGTTCCGAGAGTACCTGGTCCTTCAGCGTCATTACTCGAAGAACTCGATCTACACCACGATCCGGGGCCTCGCCTGCCTGTTCCGGAGCTTCGGTCTCTCGACGGCCGAGACCCTCGAACCCCCGCGACGACCCGAACGCCTTCCCCGGTATCTTTCCGAGGAAGAGGTTCACCGGCTGCTGGACGCGGTGAAGGAGTCGCCGCGCGACAGCGCGATCGTCCACGTCCTCGCCTTCGGTGGGTTGCGGGTGGGCGAACTGTGCCACCTCTTGAGCGAGGACGTCGAGTTCGAGCGGAACATCCTGCACGTTCGCTCGGGCAAGGGCGACAAGGATCGCGAGGTCGTGCTGGAGGACAGGACCCGCGCGGCGATCGACCGCTTCGTCACGGAACGGACCCTCGTCCGGAGCGCACGGCCCGCAGCTCTTCGGGGTCGGGCCCGTCACGGTCGAGCGCGTCGTTCGACGGGCGGCCCTGGCCGCCGGCATCCCGCGGAAGGTTACGCCGCACGTCCTGCGGCACACGCTCGCGACCGCCCTCCTCTCCCGGGGCTGCGACATCCGTTACATCCAGAAGCTCCTGGGCATGCGTCCGTCGCGACGACCCAGATCTACACGCACGTGGACACGCAGGCGCTGCGTGACGCCTACCAGCGCGCGAAACCCCAGTATTAACCCGCCCGACCTCTGCGGGCTCGTGGCCGACGAGCGCGTCGAGGTGATCGTGCTCGGCGCCGGGATCGCCGGTACTGCGCTCGCCTTCCATCTCTCCGAACGCCACGTGGGTACGGTCGCGGTGTTCGACCCCCGGACGCCCGGGGCGGGCGCGACCGGCCGGGCTGCCGGGATCGTGTCGGAGCAGCTGTGGGATCGATGGGACGTCGAGGTCGTACGGGAATCGAAGGAGGAGTACGCGCGTCTCTCCCGCCGATGGGATCCTTCGGCGTACCGAACAGTCGGGTTTGCCCGATGGACCTCGGACCCGGAGGTGGCGGCCGCGCTCCGGTTGAGCACGGAGCGACTTCGCGGCTGGGGCGTGGGTGTCGGACCGATATCTTCCGACGCCCTGTTCCGGCGGGTCCCTGTCGCCCGTTGCGACGACATCTTGGAGGCGGCCTGGCACCCGGACGACGCAGTGGTCACCCCGAGCACTATGACCGAGATCTACGCAGGGGCGGCTCGCCGTGCCGGCGTCCAGTTCCTCCTTGGGGCGCCGCTCGGCTCCTTCACCGCCGAGGGGGACTCGTGGAAGCTCTCGGCGGCCGGCCGCACGGTGCGGGCCCGCCGAGCGGTCGTGGCCGCGGGCGCGTGGTCGAAACGGCTTCTCTCCTCCATCGGCCGCCCCCTGCCCTTGGTGCCCTACCGCACACAGGCTGCCCTCCTCCGCCCGTCGAGTCCCTCGGAGGTCCCTCTCCCGTCCGTGCACGACCTCGACCTGGACGTCTACGCGCGGCCCGAGGACGAGGGCCGGGTTCTCGCCGGCGACGGAACCGAGAAGGTCGAGGCCGATCCGGAAGCGTTCGTCCCGTCGGGGGACGCGTCGTTCGTGGCGCATCTCGCGGAGAGCTTCGAGCGGCGCTTCCCCGGATGGAAGGACGCCGACCTCGTCCGGGCCTGGGCTGGGGTCTGTACGGCCACCCCCGACCGCCGTCCCCTGATCGGCCCGGTGCCCGGGGCGACCGGGCTCTACTGTATCACGGGTTTCAACGGGTTCGGCGTCATGCGGGCCGGAGGGTCGGCGCGTCGATTGGCCGAGGCGATCGCGAGCGGCGGGTCGGAGCCTGCTTTCAGCGGGCTCGCGACGGTGCTTCCCGGCCGATTCGGGTCCGACCCACAGGAATTCCTGCCTCAGCCCGGTTTCACCCTCGAAGCAGGGTCCCACCCACGATTCTGACGGCGCGCCGCGATGGCCTCGGAGCCGAGGGTCGCTCGCCTACTGCGGGCCGTCGCCCACCCAACCGACAGGCTAATGATTAGGCACCCTGATTGATTCGGAGCCGCGCCGCGGCGGAAGGGAACTGAACATGGGTTGCGGAAAGATGAAGGTCGCGTGTGAGGACGGATTCGAGGTCGTGACCAAGGACAAGCACGAGCTCGTTTCCATGACCCAGTGGCACGTCGAGCACAGCCATCACAAGAAGGTCACCGAAGCCGAAGTGATGGCGATGTCCAAGCACCCGTAAGGGTGCGGGGTCGCGCCAACCCTTTCCTTCCCAGGCCCCACCCTACCGCGTTGGTGGAAGGTCCCTCCGCCGAGCTGTGAGCGATAGAACGGTAGATCCCCCATCGGCAGAAGTCTCCGACGCGCTCGCCATCGTCAGCGCTGGGATCAAGGCCGTGAATCCTGGCGACGTGGTGCGGCGAACTCTACGCCTTCGCGCGGGTCGTCTCCTCGTCGGCGCGGAATCCCTCGAGGTCGCCCGCGGCGGCCGGGTCCACGTCGTCGCGGTCGGAAAGGCCGCGGGAGCGATGGCCGATGCCGCCTGGAAGATCCTTCCCGGGCGAACCTGCGGCCTGGCGATAGTGCCCCGGGGATACCCCCCGCCCGAACAGGGTGCGGAGGTTGTCTACGGCGACCATCCCGTTCCGGGGCATGGGAGCTTCCGGGCCGGTCACCGAGCGCTCGAGTACGTCGCTTCGACCGCGGAGTGCGACACTGTGCTGTTCCTGCTCTCCGGCGGAGGCTCCGCTTCCCTGGAACAGGCGACCGCGGGGCTCTCGCCCCCCGACGTGGTTCGAACGACCGAACTGCTCCTCGCATGCGGCGCCCCCATCGGGGCCATGAACACGGTACGACGCCACGTGTCGGACGTCAAAGGCGGCCGCCTGGCGCTCGCCGTCCGGGCGAAGAGGTTCGCTACCGTCGCGTTGAGCGACGTCGTGGGCGACCGCCCTTGCGACATCGCGTCCGGTCCAACGGTCGGGGATCCGACTACGTTCGGGGACGCGTTGGACGTGGTTCGCCGATATTCACTGACACGACGGCTTCCTCCCGATGTCCTCCGCCACCTCGAAGAGGGATCAAGGGGGCGCACCCCCGAGACCCCCAAGCCACGGGCGGCACTTTTTCGTGGCCGTCGGTTTCTGCTGGCGGCGTCGAACCGGACGGCGTTGGTCGCCGCATCCCGCGAGGCCCGACGCCGCGGATACGCCCCCCGCGTTCTATCGAGCGAGGTCACGGGGGAGACCCGGCCCGCCGGCGCTGCGTTCGGCCGAAGGGTCGCCCGGGCCACCGCACGGCCCGACGCCGTCGCGTTCCTAAGTGGTGGGGAGACGACGGTGACGCTCGGACGACGGCCCGGTCGGGGCGGCCGGAACCAGGAGTTCGCCCTAGCCGCAGCGCAGCTCGTCCAGGGCACTCGGGCGGTCGTGCTGTCCGCGGGTACGGACGGTGTGGACGGGCCCACGGATGCCGCCGGCGGTTGGGTCGACGGCCGCTCCGTCGAGCGCTCGCTCCGCGCCGGGGTCGAGATCGCTGCTGTTCTCCGGAATCACGCCGCGTACGACGCCCTACGTCGAGTGGGTGGCCTCTGGAAGCCCGGACCGACCGGTACGAACGTGATGGACCTTCATGTGGGACTGGTGCCCGCCGCCAGCCGCAGGCGAGTCAATCCGGGTAGGGCGGGAAGTAGTCCGCACGATGGGGCTCCTTCCAGTCGACGTAGACGGTCTTGAGCTGAAGGTAGTCGCGGTATCCCCACGTGCTTCCCTCGCCTCCGAGCCCGCTCTGGCGGAACCCCGCGTGGTACCCCTGCGGCGACTCGGGGCCGACCCGGTTCACGTACGTCTCGCCGCACTTGAGCTCGCGAATCGCCTTTTCGGCGAGAGACAGGTCGCGGGTGAAGACATAGCTCGACAGCCCGTACCGGCTCGCGTTCGCGCGCCGGATCGCCTCGTCCCAGTCGTCGAACGTAAGGAGCGGCAGCACCGGACCGAACACCTCCTCCTGGGCGACCGGGTTCGATTCTTCCACACCGTCCAGCACGGTCGGTAGGTAGAACGCTCCCCGGGCCAGGGCCGGCGCGGGAGGAGCGCTTCCGCCCACCACGACCTTCGCTCCCCCGGCGACAGCGCTCCGGACGTTCTCCGCGACGGCGTCGCGGGCGGCGAACGCGTAGAGTGGGCCAACGTCGACCCCGGCCGACCTGCCGGGTCCGACCCGAAGGCCCTTCGTCAGGGCGGCCACCCTCGAACGGAATGCGTCCACTACAGGCCGCTCGACATAGCACCGTTCGGCGGCGATGCACGCCTGCCCCGCGTTCCAGAACCGGGCCCAGACGGTGGCTCTCGCGGCCCAGTCCAGGTCGGCGTCCTTGCCGACGAGCACGGGAGCCTTTCCGCCGAGCTCGAGAAGACACTTCACGACGTTCGGCGCAGCCAGCTTCAGCACCTCGATGCCGCTCGCGGTGGAGCCGGTGAGGGTGACGGTCGAGCATTGCCGATGGCCGACGAGCGCCGGCCCCATCTCCGAGCCCGGGCCCGTCACGACGTTGAGGACACCGGGCGGGAGTCCCGCCGCGTGCAGTGTCTCGGCGATCAGAAGCGAAGAAAGGGGCGTGGAGCTCGAGGGCTTGAGGACGACCGTGTTGCCGCCCAGGAGGGCGGGCGCGAGCTTCCGGGTCACGGTCGCGGCCGGGAAGTTCCAGGGGGTGATGGCGACGACGACGCCCCGAGGGACCCAGACGAGGCGCATCGTCTCCCCCGCGGGGAGCCCGGCGACCTCCTCACCCGAGAACGTCCTCGCGAACGACGGGTAGAACTCCAGGTTGTCGATCGCCCCTCCAACCTCGGACCGGCTCTCGAAGAGGACCTTGCCCATCTCCCGCGTGATGAGGCCGGCCAGTTCCTCGGAGCGAGCCCGGAGCCGTTCCGCCGCCCGAAGCAAGATCTTCGCGCGGGCGGCGGCCCCGATCGCCTCCCACGCAGGCTGGGCCCCCGCGGAGGACTCGATCGCAGCGGCCGCGTCGGCACGCGTGGCCCGAACGACCCGGCCCACGATCGACCCGTCGGCCGGGTCGATGACATCAGAGCTGGTGCGACCGTTCGGAGGAACAGACTGGTTGTCCAGTAGGAACCCTTGGAGTCGAGGCTCCGGCACGGGCTCGAGAGGGGATTCAGGGCTATACGGTTAGCCGGACGCGCCTTCGGACGACTTCAGTCGGTAGAGTTTTTCGAGGAACTCGACGCCCTCTCCGCTGCTCATCGGCTTTCCGTCCTCCCGGGTCAGGGGAAGGCCGGCATCGGCGCACGCCTCCTGAGGGGTCTTTCCCTCGAGGAGGCGACGGACGGCGAGGCGCTCTCGCGGGCCGAGCGACAGGGCGCCCAGGTGGAACTCCTCGAACGCCTCGAAAGCGACCGGGCAAACGAGCCGCCCGAGCCGTGCGAGCTCTGCCGCGTAGAGCCGGATCTCCTCCTGAGCATGCGGGTCGAGGCGGAGCGAGAGAAAATGGAACAGGTTCCACAGGTTCGTCTTCCAGTACCACTGTGTGTAGTAGGCGACGGGCAGCAGCATCCGTGCCGTCTCCCGGGCGACCCCCGACTCGAGGGCCCGGGTGTAGGCTTCGTAGGCGTCCTGCGAGACGCGCTCGAGGTCGGCGCGGAACCGGCCTACCACTTCGGGCGGGAGCGGCTCGTCTCGTCCCTGGCGGTTGCGGGCGGACTGGCGGCGGACGCTCGTGTCGAGAGGCACCTCGAACTCGTCCGGGACGATCGAGTACCGCGCCGAGTACCTCGTTCACCGAGGCCGTGCGATGCCGGATCCACTGGCGGGCGACGTACATCGGGAGCCGGACCAGGAACTTGTACTCGACCATCTCGAACGGCGTCGTATGACGGTGGCGCATCAGGTACCGAACCAGGCCCCGGTCGTCGCGTGCGGTCTTCGTGCCTTGACCGTAGGAGACGCGCGCGGCCTGGACGATCGCCGAATCGTCCCCCATGTAGTCCACGAGCGCGACGAAACCGTGGGAGAGGACGGGGTGACGGACGCCGATCTCCAGGTCCGCTCCGGGCACCGTGACTCGACGCATCGGGGCGGGTACGTCGGCCACGGACTGGGGAGGGGGGGCGAGAGATAAAGGCCCCTCGGGCGAGTGGGTGAAACGGCCGGCAAACCCTAAGGCGGTCTAGCCCCCTCGATTCGGCCGGAGGGAGAAGGAACGGCGCGCATCCTGGTGGCCGTTGCCTGGCCCTACGCGAACGGTCCGTTCCACCTCGGGCACCTGGCGGGGGCGTATCTTCCCGGCGACATCTTCGCTCGCTTTCACCGGCTGCGGGGTGACGAGGTCCTGATGGTCTCGGGCTCCGACATGCACGGGACCCCCATCCTGGTCACTGCCGAGAGGGAAGGGCGGCCGCCCGCGGAGGTGGCCGAGCGCTTCGACGCGATCAACCGGTCGGCCTTCGAGAAGCTGGGCTTCTCGTTCGACCTGTTCACCACAACCCGAACGCTCGTGCACGAGCGTACCGTGCAGGAAGTGTTCCTCGCCCTGTTGGAGCGAGGGTTCGTGCGGCGCCGGACGGAGGAAGCGCCGTACTGCCCGCAGCATCGTCGCTTTCTCCCCGACCGATACCTCGTCGGCACGTGTCCCCACTGCGGCTTCGAGTCCGCTCGAGGGGACGAATGCGACCGCTGCGGGCGGCCGCTCGAAGCGGGGAAGCTCCTTCACCCCCGCTGCTCTCTCTGCGGAACCGTCGCCGAACTCAGGCCGACCGAGCACTTCTACTTGGAGCTCGACCGGCTCCAACCGAGGCTCGCCGAGTACCTCGCGGAGCAGCGGCACTGGCGCCCCGGCACCCTGCGGGTAGCGGAGAATTTCCTCGCCGAAGGGCTACACCCCACGCCCATCACCCGGGACCTCGATTGGGGGGTTCCGTTACCGCTGGACGGATACTCCACGAAGCGGTTCTATGTCTGGTTCGAGGCGCTGATCGGGTACCTTTCCGCCTCCAAAGAGTGGGCGATTCGTGCTGGCCGCCCCGACGCGTGGCATCGCTTCTGGGACGTTCGAGAGTCCGTTCGCCAGGTACTACTTCGTCGGGAAGGACAACAAGTTCCACCACTCGATCGTCTGGCCCGCCACCCTGATCGGTGTCGGAGGGTTCCGGCTGCCCTTTGACGTTCCGGCGAACGAGTGGCTCCTGGTGGGCGGTAAGAAGGTCTCAAAGACCCGGACCCAGGAGCAGGACGCTTTCATCCCCAGTCTGCTCGCGCACTACCCACCGGACGTGATCCGGTTCTACGCGGCCATCCTGGCCCCCGAGCATCACGACACGGAGTTGGACTGGGACGAGTTCCACACGCTGCGGGACGAGGTCCTTGCGAACCAGTATGGCAACCTCGTACAACGCGCGCTCGTCCTCGCGCGGGAGCGATTCGGAGGCCGGGTCCCCTCTCCTCCCGAAGGCTGGAGCCCGGACCTTACCACAGGGACCGGGGCACGGATCCGCGACGCGCACGGCAAGATCACCGAGGCGCTCGAAGCGGTCCGGCTGAAGGAGGCGCTCGACCTCGCCCTGGAGGAGGTCCGCGAGGCGAACCGTCGGTTCCACGAGGCAAAGCCGTGGCAGGGGACGGATCCGGATCGCGCCCGCGCGGTCTACGAGACCGTCTGGCGGTTGCGCGCGATAGCCGTTTGGCTCTCCCCGGTGCTTCCGTTCTCGAGCGCGGAGGTGTTCCGGATGCTCGGATTCTCAAATCCCCCCGGTTCGGGGGATTGGGAGACGGCCCTCGTGCCGGTCCCGCCCGGACAGACCCTCGGTGAGGTTCGACCGCTCTTTCCCCGCCCCGAGGCAGGTCCGGAGGGAACCTCTGCCGGTACCGCCCCGGTCGGGCCCCGACCCACCGGCGACCCGCCCCTCGCCCTCCGCGCGGGGGTGATCCGGTCGGCGAGCGCCCATCCGTCGGCCGATCGTCTCTACGTCCTGGAGGTCGACGACGGCGGCCCGAAGCCGAGGACGATCGTCGCCGGCCTCCGCGCATCGTACCCCGAGGGGGCCTTGCGAGACCGCCCGATCGTGTTCGTCGCCAATCTTGCGCCCCGGACCATCCGCAGGGTCACGTCCCAGGGGATGGTGCTCGCCGCCGAATCGGGGGAACGGGCCGTCCTGCTCTCGCCGCCCGAAGGGACCCCTGTGGGGGCGTACCCCCCAGGGTCCGGCCCCGAGGACCGGGTCGTCACGCACGAAGAGTTTTCGACCATCGCGCTCTCAGTCGGAAGGGCCGCAGCGAACGGCGCCGATGGGAAGACCACGGTCGACATCGGGGGGCGTGCCGTGACCGTGCTCGGAGAGTGGCCCGCCGGAACGGTCGGGGTCGTACGCCGCCCGTCCGACGCGTCCGAGGAGGGGGTGTTCCTCTCGTTCGGTCCCGGCAAGCCCATTCGCCCCTCGGAGGACGTTCTACCCGGCGCCAAGGTGCGGTGACCGTGCCGGTCCGGCTCGACCTGCACGTCCACTCCCGTCACTCTCCGGATTCCGGCGTCCCCGTGGAGGCGTACGTGCGCGCTCTCTCGGCCGCCGGGTTGCGTGGCTTTGCTCTGACCGATCACAACACCGTCTCCGGTCACCGCGAGCTTCGAGACCTCGCCCGGAGCAACGCTGGAGTGCTGTTGGTGCCGGGCATCGAGGTCTCGACCGTCGAGGGGCATCTCCTCGTCTTCGGAGTGGACGAGGCGCCGCTTTTCCCGAAGCCGCTGGGCGCGACCCTCGCTTGGGTCGAGGGGCATGGGGGTGTGGCGGTCCCTTCCCATCCATTCCGATGGAGTCACGGGGTCGGGCGCGAGGCCGCCGAGTCCGCGCCGGTTCCCGCTCTTGAGGTTATCAACGGGCATACCTCCCCGCGGGCCAACGTTCGTGCGGCGCGTGTCGTGGCGCGCCGTCACCTCGGGGGCACCGGGGGAAGTGACGCCCATGCCCTGGCAGATTTGGGGAGGGCCTACACAGAGTTTCCAGAGAGTTGCGCATCGGTCGAGGCACTTGTGGACGCGATTCGGCGTGGACAGACTCGCCCGGGCGGCTCGGCCGCCGGGTTTGCCACCCGGGTCCGCCTCACCAGCCGGTCGGCGATCCTTCGCGTCCGGCGAGGATTTCGTTCGATATAGGGCGCGAAGGGATCACCGATACGGACCCGCCCATGACTCTCGCGCCGCCAGGCGGGGTTCTAGACCCTGCCTGAATCACCCGTGCCTTGTCGAAGCGGAGCGTCTCCGTAGCCCCGCTCGGGAACAACACAGGCGCTCGAGTCGCGCATTCAGTTTCCGTAGAGACCCCGGTCGGCCGACCGCGTGCCCGGTAGCTGTCTGCGGCCGCATCGGCCACGACGCGGTCGAGCCTCCGGCCGGTGGACCCAGCGCGTTGATCAGCCGCCCCTGGCTCGTGCGGCGCGGCGAGCGCTCGCCTCGCCGCCGACTGCGATCGACAGCCCCAGGGCATCGTCGGGGGACGGAGCAGCAAGGCTCCTCGATTCGCTGGGACCCCCCGCCCAGGCTGGGACCAGCGAGACCACCAGCCGGCTGTCGCTTTCTTCCAAGACAACGATGAGTCCTGCTTCGATGAGCGTCGAGACCGTCCAGGAGGGTGGGCGATTCGAACGGGCTGCGGGAGGGTCATCTCCGGCGGTCATGTCTGTGTCGGTCGAGCGCCCGTTCGAGGTTCACAGTCCTTTCCTGCCGGAACCGCCGCCACTCGTCTCACCCAGCCCTCGACTCCGGCCACGCAAGATGAAGCGTTGTCCAAGGGGCGGGTCGCGAAGCTGGACATCCGGATTCCCGAGTTCCGGCGGACCGCCGCGGGAATCCCGAGGGCTTTATGCCCGACCTTCTTCGGGCCGTCTGCGCCGAGGTGGCAGAATGGTTAATGCGGCGGACTGCAGATCCGCTTCCTGGGGGTTCGATTCCCTCCCTCGGCTTACTGTTCTCGGTGTAGCGTTCGGCTCCGCGACATTGCGCCGCGCGCGCATTTGATAATCGCGCATCCAAAACGGGTGAGTTTGGGTACAGGGAGCTTCTAGCGGATCTCCCGGTGGCATCGCTAGAAACCGCGTGGCACCGGAACCCTCGCGGGCCTTTGCGCGGGGCGAAAACGGGCGAGGAAGGGGTTGGCTCCTCCGCGGGTCGGTTTCGCGCCTACGCCGTCGCCAGCGATTTCACGCTGGAGAGGGCGGGCTGGAGGAGGAAGAGGAGGCCGGCCAGGAACATGCACAATGCTCCGAGGAGGGCGATCACGCTCCCTCCAAGACCGAGTACTCCCCAACCGATCGCCGCGACCACGACCAGCAGGATGCTGGCCGTAATCGGGTGCTCCTTCCACGGTCGGTACGCCAGATAGCTGAACAACAGCGCCAGCGCACCGATCGCCAGAAGAAGGACCGCTTCGGTGCCCGCATTCAGGGCGCCGTTCAATCGACCCGTCACCAGGTCGAAGGTCCCGATCAGGGCTCCGACGATCGCGGCGGCGACCAGAAGTACGCCACCGAGAAGGCCGAACCCCCATCCCAGCTTCCGTTCGGTCAAGTCACTCATGTTTGCTCATTCACCCCCTTCTACGTTGCTCCGCGCCAAGGACCGCCGGGATACACCGGGGGGCCCGTCGCGTGCTGTCCCATCCCCTGTTTTCACCCTATTTGGAGGTTTGTCCAACGCGAAAACGTAGCGCTGGGAGCGACGAATCGGGCACTTGACGGGCTCTTCTGGATCAGCGCTTAGGACCTGGCTCCGGGACGGGTGGCGCGACCGCATCAACCTTCCCGCGGGACCCTTGAATCGCGTCATGGACCCGTTTGTTCACCTCGAGGAGCAGGGCCTCGCGCTCCTCGGGCCGCCGGATCATAACCGTGAGCACGAGGTCGGTTGACTGCGCCGTCCTCGCCTTGGTGGCAAGAACGGGTGGGAACCTGCGGTCGAGCCGGAGCCGGAGCTTCCCGAGGCTCCGCAGGATCTCGCTCTCCACGGGGGCGATGTCGACGTTGCCGGGAAGCGAAATCGGGATCGTGAGTTCCTTCCAGGCCGCGGGGGAAGTGTTGACGAGAGTCTCTCGGAGAATGAGCGAGTTCGGTACGGCCAGAAGCCGGTCTTCCGGTGACAGCAGGACGGTGGTCATCGCGTTGATCTCGATCACCTTTCCCGCGTGTGTTCCGATCTGGATCGAGTCGCCGGCCTTGAACGGCGAGTAGACGTCCGAGAAGTACTTCGCCCCATAGTTCTCGAGCGGGATCCGAAGCGCAATGATCGCAGCGACCCCGAACAGGACCACGATCACAAGAAGGATGGCGACGCTGACCCCGACCTCCTGGACGGCGAGCAGGATCCCGACCAACCAGACCACGACGCTGGCGAGCCGGCGCGCCCCGGCACCGACCTGCGGCGCGCTCTCCTGCATCACCCGGGAGATCGCCAGGCCGACGAGCCATGCGACCAGCCAGGTGAGGCCGAGGATGATCGCCGCGAGCACATACGGCGTGGTCCACGAGGGGAGATCGAACACGCTACGCCTCCACGACCTTCGCCATAAGGTGAGCCTCGGCCAGTGCGGCCGTGGAAATCGAGCAGAGACGCGCGGTCACGGAGGCGTTACGGGCCAGTCGCCGTGAGAGCTCAGTCGGATCCTCCAGCAGTCGTTTCATCGCAGCTAGCCAGGGCCGCAGTATCGTCCGGGTCGAAGAGGATTCCGTTCCGGCCATCGCGGATGAGCTCCGCAATCCCGGCACGCACGGTCACCAACGTCGGTCGGCGGTGCAGCCAGCTCTCCACGACAACCAGACCGAACCCCTCGTTGACCGAAGGAGGTACAGTGAAGAGGGCCCGTTCGTAGAACGCGTCCAGGGCCCCTTGGGAGACGTGTCCCGCGAAGATCACGCGTTCACGAACCTCAAGACGTTTCGCCTCGGCCTCCAGGTAGGACTTCCATCGTGCCGCTTTCGAGAGGCCGGGCCCGCCTCGCGTCCCCGAGAAGCTTCCGTTCCCAACTAGGATAAGTCGAAGTTTCGGATGTTCAGCCGCGATAGACGCGAACGCCCGGATCACACGGTCCTGGGCCTTTGCCGGGTCCATGCGGGCGACCACGAGAACCACGATGTCGTCTGGGCGGACCCCCCACTGAGCGGTCGTCACTGCGGCCTGTCGCGCCGTAGGTCGCGAGTACTCTCGCGGGTCGACGTACGGGTACATGCGGACCGCTTCACCCCTGTAACCCAGCGTCCGTAGAGCTTCACGATACCGCTCGCAGCTCACCACAACGACATCGTACTCATCGAGGTAGCTGACGAAACGCGCCTGCCAGTCAGCTGGGATGCGCGCAGCGTCGAACGGGATATGCCAGCGGAACAGCTTCGGCTTCAGCGTACGGAGCATCTGGCCAACCGGCATTTGCTGGAAGTCGTGGATGTAGAACAGGTCGAAATCAAGTATTTCGTCCAAGGCTCGGATCTGCTCGCTGGTCGTCCGATTGTAGTAGGCATACTCGGCGAACTCCTCCGTCCAGAGAAGGTCGGACCTCGCCGAATCGGGAGGTAGTCCGTGCGCCGCGGACCAGATGGCCTCCTTTGTCTTCCCGTAGCCCGCCATTCGATGCGGGCCTAGGGCAACGTTGTGGAGGGTCAACCCGTCGGTGCGTACGGTGCGTGGTCCGGTCGGATTGAGCGAAACCCAGTGGGTCTCTCCGAGCACCCCCTTCGCCATCAGCCTGCGGACCAGCGGGTAGACCATGCGCGTGACCCCTCCGGGAGAGAAGCGGTAGTCCACACCCTCGGTGAGATCCGATAGGTTCGCGGAGGCACCCCGCCCGGACCTCCGGGGCCCGGTATCGGGCTTGAGGAACTGAACCAGTGGGGTTTGACTATTGATGCAGACGGTAATTTTCTGCACGGTGACTCTCGCTGGTCCAACCCTTGCGCTTCCCCCAGAACGATTCCTGCCGATGATTCAGATGTCTGGAATGCGCCGCCGGGCGCTCCCGAGCTCTCCCTGAAGGGACCCCATCGGCGCTGTGCCAAGAGAGAATGCTCCTTTTGAGCCCGACGGCCTGTTCAACGCGTCGGCCCGTCCCTGCCGAGGTCATCCAGAGGGAGGTGCGGGATGCCCGTGCGTGCAGCCCGTTGGGTGGCTGACCGAGATCGGCCGGCCCGACCACGCGCCGCAATCTGGTCCGACAGCGGCCCCCGAACGAACTCCCGGACCCCCGCGCCAACCGAGGCTTTGCAGATGTAGTCGGACTCGGCCCGTACGCCCGGCCGAGCGTTGTGCACTGCTCCGGCCAGGGCCGCGGCACGGAGGAGCGGCAGGTCGTTATCCCCGTCACCGATGGCCGCGAACGAGGCCGCACCCAATCTCAGTCCGCGCATGGCGGCCCGGACGCCCGTTGCCTTGTCCACACCGCGAGGGACGATCATGACGCGATCCGCATTCCTGACCAGTGTTACCGCGAGTCCCGCCACCCTGCGGCCGGCCTCACGGGCAGACCTCAGAGGGACGGAAACCACAACCTCACCGACCTCGATTCCGTGAAGATTCGTGATGGCGAATCGTTCGCGCACCCGGGTCCCTGTCGCCCGGCCGTAACGCTTCGGTCGGCCCACGAAGGGAGAATCGACCAACGCGCCGTTTTCGGCAACAACGGCGTCGACGACCCGAATCCGCCTGGCGATGGAGGCCAGCGTCGGGTACTCCCGGCCCGAAACCAGGATCACTCGGAGGCCCATGGCGCGTACCTCCGACAGGGTCCGGCATGCCGATCCCAGCGACCCGCCGCGCGACGGCAGGAGGGTCCGGTCGAGGTCGATGGCAAGCGCCCGGATTGGGCGGGCGCGATTGGTCGACCCGGTTCGGTTGTCCGAGCGCCTGCGGTGCTCTCCGTGGCTCGAGCCACGCCCGCCCGAAGGGTCGGCTCGCAAACCTCTAAGCTGAGAGGGGGTCATATCCGGGGGAGTGGAGTCCGGCCCCATGACATATTCTGAATCATGCCTCGATTTCAGTTACGATTTTCGGAGGACCGATCCCAACCCCCCGAAGAAGAAATCGACCGTGGGGTACTCCCGAGGTTCGGTTCACGGAACGGGTGTCCTCTAGAGCGCGCTCATGTCCGACCCAGTCGGATTCCCCGCGACTCCAACCTCACTGTTCGACGAATCGACCGGAAGCGATTCATTGGGAGGGGCAGGGTGGACCAGCCTCTACGATTACGGGCTCATTGGAAACGAGCGAACCGCGGCGCTTGTCTCCCGAGACGGAGCGATTGACTGGGCCTGCTTTCCCCGGTTCGACAGCCCTTCGGTGTTCGGACGCCTACTCGATCGGAAGGCGGGGGGCTTTCATCGGGTTGCTCCGGAAGGCCGATACGTTTCGCACCAGCAGTACGTCGGTGGCACCAACCTCCTTTCCACCCTTTTCGAGCTTCGCCGGGGGCTACTCTTGGCCGTCACCGACTTCATGCCCGTCGGGCCCTCCGTCTCCGCGGACGAGGGAGAGCCCCGAATCATCCGAAGGTTGCTCGCCCGGGGCGGCCCGATTGCCGTCCGGCTCGCCGCCGACGTCCGATTCAACTACGCCCTCGAGCGTGCCGAGTGGGAACTCGGGGATCGGATTGCCATCGCCCGGGCCCCGTCCGGTCAGCTCGCCGTGACCTCTCCGTGGCCCTGGCAGATCACCGAACGGGGCGCCGAAGCCGCAGGAACCGTGGCACCGGGCCGAGCCGGTTTACGCCCAGGTCCGTTGGGGCGAGCCACCCCCGGCAGACCCGTCTCCGTCCAAGCTTTTCGCTGTCACCGATGCGTACTGGCATTCCTGGGTTTCGCCTGAGGATGCGCCCCTGAGGAGGGTCGCCGCGCGATGGCACCCTTGGGTCGAGCGTTCGGAACTCGTTCTGAAGCTGCTCTCCTACGGGAAGACAGGAGTCTTCGTCGCCGCTCCCACGACCTCCCTGCCCGAGTGGCCGGGTGGACAGCGAAATTGGGACTACCGGTACGTGTGGATCCGAGACGCAGCGTTCACCGCGCAGGTCTTCCTCCTGCTGGGGCATGTGGCCGAAGCAAGAGCGTATGTCGGATGGGCCTTCGACCGCGTCGCGGCGCTCGGCGACACCGATGAGGTGCCCACGATCTATTCGGTCGACGGCGAGCGACCCCCCACCGAACGGGATCTCGACCATCTCGAGGGGTACCTGGGCTCGAGACCAATCCGGGTCGGGAACGCTGCGGCCAGCCAGAGGCAGCTCGACGTCTACGGAGAGATTCTCGACTCAGCCCTCCTCCTCGCAAACGTCGACCCGGCGTTCGTCCGCGACCGCTGGCCGATGATTGAGCGACTCGCGCGACGGACGACCGAACTGTGGTCCGAACCGGACCGGGGGATTTGGGAGTTCCGGAACCAGCCGGCGCATTTTCTGCACTCGAAGCTGATGTGCTGGGTCGCGCTCGACCGGTCGATTCAGCTCGCTCAGTCATTCGGCCGGAACCGAGATGCTCGACCGCTGGAAGCGGGTCGCCGACGAGATCCGGGCCGCGATCCTCTCCCGAGGATACAGTGACACGAGAGAGACGTTCATCCAAGCGTTCGACCGACCCTTGCTCGACGCGAGCTCGCTCCGAATCCCCATCACCGGGTTTCTACCCCCCAACGACCCCCGAGTGCTCCGGACCGTCGCCGCGATCGAGAGAGGGCTGGGTCAAGGTCCGTTTCTGCGCCGGTACGAGGGCGAGGACGGTCTGTCGGGCCCGGAAGGTTCGTTCCTCCTCTGCTCGTTCTGGCTCGTGGAGGCGCTGGCCAAGTGTGGCCAGCTGGACCGCGCATTGACGAACTGGAACGCCCTGCTGGACGCCGCGGGTCCCCTGTTGCTCTTCTCCGAGGAGTACGATGCGGCTGCCAAGATGCCCCTCGGAAACTACCCTCAGGCGTTCACCCACATCGGAGTACTTCGGGCGGCGCTCGCCCTCGGTCTGGTCGGCTCGGAGCACTGAGAATAGCCGCGTGTCCCCGGGTGGCCGAGACGCGGGGTGGTTCCCCCGAGCCGCAGATTCGGTCGAGATTGATGGAGACCTGCGCCTCAGTGGGGGCCAAATTGTCCAACGAATACCTCCACCGGTTGAACCGGAATACAACTACCCCTGGCGCCCCGTTGGGAACGGTGACACCATGCAGGTGACCACGAACGGAAGCGTTAGCGGGATGGTCGGGACGAGCGGGACAGCGGCGAACGGATCGGTCGGAGTCGGCTCGATGGCATCGAGCGCGGCGACGAGTCCGCCTGCGGCGAGCGCCGGCATTGCCGGCTCAGGTGGCGCAACGGGAATCGTCCAGGCAGGCTCGGGGTCGATGGCGACGGCCCCGCCGGCGGCCACGGCGGGAGCGATGGCTCAGATAGGAACCTCGGCTGCCACGCCGACGGCAGGACCAGCCTCCTTGGGAGCAACCGGTGCCGCCCAAGCCGCCGCCGGGATCGGTGCGGCCGCGCCTACCGCGGCGGCAGCGACCGCCGCGGTTGTAGGAAACGCCGTAGGAATCGCGGTGAAGGCCCTGGCAGTTATCGGCCTCGGCGCTGCTGCGATCGCGGCCGCTGCCTATGCAGGCGTGCCAGGAGTGTCCGGCGCACTGTCCGCAGCGGGCACCTGGACTGGGGTCTCAGGACTTGTCAGCTCTCTCCAGGGAGCGCTCCAGGGGGGAGCCTCGGGGGGAATCCAACTGGGTCTCTAGGGACTACCCACGGGAGTCTCGCAGGACGCGAGACTCCCGACACTCTCGCTTCGACCCTGTTGGGATCGGGCTTGTTCTGTAAGGAGAAGCCTCGCGGCTGCTCGCGGACCGTTCTCTGACGAGAGATTTCTCTAAGGGTAGGGTTTCCGGTGAGGGCTAGGCGTGGGGCCTGCCGCGCAATCGGCCGGCGGCGAAGTTGGGAATCGAACGCTTCGGCGATTCCCTCCGTCGGCTTGGAGTTCTCACTGGAATTCCTGCAGCGCCGAACCATCCCCGGTGAACACAACCGCCCTGAGCCGGGTGGGCGCACTACCGCACAATTTGAGTGTGCCGCCTGGGGAAATTCCGCAGTCTCAGGCGTTGCAAGGTAGGCTCCTAGCGCCTTATTGAGCCCGCAGGCTCGACAACCGGGGGATGGGCAACGAACCAGCTCCCCCAGGCGGGGCCCCGTCCGCCTTCGGGAGCCTGACGCTTCCCGCGCTCTCACGCCATCTTCGGGCACCGCGAAGGTGGCGGGGAGGCCCTGCGTGGCTCGTCATGATCGCCAATGTGGATGCGGCCAGCATCCTGACCGCGCTGGCCTCCGGAGCGAGCTACCGCTACGACCTCATCTGGTTCCTCGCGGTTCTTACGTTGCCTCTATTCTTCATTCAGGAGGCCTCGGGTCGCCTCGGGGCCGTCGCTGGCAAGGGACTCGGGCAGCTTGCGCGGGAGCGCTTTTCGCGCCGAGTTGCCTCGACCGTGGCCATCTCAATGGCCCTGGGCGACGTCGCGACGTACGTAGCGGAGTACGCCGGTATCGCCCTGGGCCTCAGCCTGTTCGGGATTCCCCCGATCGTCTCCCTCCCGCTAGCGTTCTTGGCGCATATCGCCCTGGTCGCTCGAGGACCCTACGTCTGGGTGGAGAGGGTCCTCATCGGCATCTCAGCGGGGGTCGTGCTCTCTCTCGCGATCGTGGTCCTCCACCGGGGTCTCCTCCCGTACTCCCCGTTCGCGATCTCCACCGCGCCCCCGTTCTTCCTTCTCCTCGCTGCGAACACCGGTGCCGTCGTGATGCCGTTCATGCTGTTCTTCCAGTCCTCGGCTACGGCCTCGAAGCGAACGACGGTCGCGATCTCGCGCCAGTCGACGCTTCTGGGGTCCGTCGTCAGCGAGGCCCTGATGATCGTGGTCGTCATGATCGGGGCTGGGCTGGGCGGTTACTTTGTCTTCACGTCCGGAGGCTTTGCCTCCTCGTTGGTCTCGGGACTCGGGCAGTACGGGGTGTACGTCCTCGGCGCGGGCCTCGTGGCAGCCGCGTTCCTTGCGCTCGTGGTGATCTCGCTCGGCAGCGCCTGGGGGGTGACGGAGGCGCTCGGACTGTCTTCCAAGAGCACCCTCTGGATCTACGTCGCCGAAAGCCTCCCTGCCGTCTTCGTGCCGTTGCTCTTCCCGCAGCTCATCACGCTCGTCCTCGGCTTGATGGTCGCAATGGTCTTCATTCTCGTCGTTCCCGGAGTGTTCGTCGGCGTTCTCACCTCGGATCCCCGCGTGATGGGGTCGGACGCTTCCCGAGGAGTTTGGCGCGGCGCCTTCTGGGCCAGTCTTGGATTCGTGGTATCGGTCGGAATACTGGCCGTCGTCATCTACGGTTGATCGGATTCTCACCGCCATCGCGCCGTGGGTCTGACCAGGGTTCGTTGAACTCGGCTGCCCGGCCAGCGGCCCGTTCGACCACCGGTCCTCAGGTCATCCAGGTCGGGAGACGGCCCAGCCTGCGAGGACCTGATTGGCCCCCGCCGTCGGGGGCGACGGAGGGCGCAGGCTCAGCCGGCGAATGGAAGTAGGGACGGGATGGCCGTGAAGACGATCGTAAGGAGTCCCACCGCCACGAGCAGCCCGCCCAGGACTACCCGGAGCCGCTCCTCCGGAACATGGGCCTGAAGGTACCGTGCCCCTCTGGCTGAGATCACCGTGACCATGACCAACGCAGCGGTCGCTGCCAGGAATACGAGCAGGACGCTGTGCGTCGAAGCTACGAACAGGATGGCTAGGATCTGAGTATTGTCTCCCATCTCGAGAAGGAAGACGAGGCCCAAGGCGACGGTGCGGACCTGCCGGGCGGTGTGCGCTATCGCCGGGGTCCCCTCACCCGGCTCGTGAATCGGACCGGGGGCTCTCAGGATCTCCCGTATCCCGAAACCGATGAGGACCAGCCCGCCGGCAACCTTCACCCACAGGAGGTACGGACCGAGGGCGGTCTCCGCGCCGTAGCCGATGGTGACCGACACAACGGTCGCCGCCCCGAGCCCGACGGATGCCCCGAGGACGACGTCCCGGTACGGATGGCGTGTAGCGAGAGTGATGACGCCGAAGTTCGATTTTCCGGGAAGCTGAAGTATCGCGACCACCGCGAAGATCAGTATCCCTTCGACTAGTGGATCCGCCCCCACGGCTCTCGCCTCCCCCGCTTAGGACCCCGAGGGGATGACGCCTTCGCCGGGCGGGGTCGGCACGAAGATGAGGGGGCCCTGTCGGTCTGCTACCCAGCGCTTCCGTGAACGGCGCGCCCAGATCGGTCGTCCGCGGGAGTTGAAGCACGCCGGGTCGTGGACTCCCTCGCGCGCGAGGGCGGAGGCGCCGATGGTCCGGCCGCGTAGCCTACTCGGGCCAGAGTGACCTGAGCGCTGGCTGGAGCTGGCAGAGAACGTTCCGGTCCGAAGCCGTCAGACGAATGTCCCGTTCCTCCTCGAGGTAGGGCGTCCGGGCCCGGAATCCGCCGAACCCAATCCGCGCGGCCAGGGTCCGGTTCTCCCAGGCGGCCGGTCCCTGCGAGCGAATCGAATCGACGTGGCTGGTCCCCTTCGTCGGAGGACCACTCGATTCCGAGACGACCGTGACCAGCAATCGAGAGAGGACGGTTCGGGTCTCGACGTAGACTCCGAACGCCTTCCACCTCTCCTCCACCTGGGTCACGACCCCGAATCCCGCCCAGGCAGGCGCTTTCCCTTGTGTCTGCAGGAAAAGCACCGGCTCACCGGGGGCCTTTCCTATGGTCCGCGCATCGTCCCAGAGATGGACGGTGCCGGGGTGGAGCATCGAGAGCAGATTCTCGTCGGAGAATCCGACGAACACCCAGCCCTCGAGCTGATTCGCCATCATGGTGGTCGGGCTACCTGGACCCGGGCTCGCCTAGCCTAGCCAGTTCCAGAAATCGTCGCGCCAGAAGTCCACCTCCTCGTGGAGGTGGCGAAGCGCGACGGGCTGCAAACCCTCTCGCTGGGCGCCCTCGAACCGCCTGCGCAGCTCCTCGACGCTCTCGTCGGACAGGGAGTCCAGGATCCGCTTCAGGTCCCCGGCGAGCCCGATGTCCAGGGCTCGCTCGGGATGACGGATCACCAGGCGGAAATGGTGGCTGCTCGTGCTCTCGATGCGGAGGACCTGCCAAAGGAGCGACTCGCCGCGCTCGTGCTGCAGTCGGTACGCAGCGAGGTTGCCGATCGCGGCCCCGACGAAGTTCTCGTCGGCCAGGCCGGGCTTCAAGTGCAGCCCTATCTCGAGTCCCCGATGCGTGGAGGGCAGACGCCGGTGAGGGAGAAACGTCCTTCGGCCCGGGGTGCCCGGTCAGAGGGAGCCGCGGCAACTGCATCCGGTCTGCCGCGCCCGATCCCCACGCTAGCCGTCAGTGATTCCGCTTTCCCGCTGCGCTGGGTCCGCGCGCGCACCGGGGGCACCCCCGGGAGTCGGCCGATGGATCCGAGACGAAGAAGACCGGCGAGGGGTGGGTCCGGCGGAGGCAGACGAACAAGCGTCTTTCCGTACCGTCCTTCGCGCGGAACGGATAGACCCTCCAGTAGACCACGCGGACCCCGCGTTTGGGTCGGGCCGAGGCGAGCAGGCGCTCCGCAGCTCGGCCGAGCTCCGGGCCGTGACGTGTCGCGAGTCGGAGGTCTCGCGATCGGACCAGGGTGGGAGGAACTGTCCATCGGCGGAGCTGGATCCCCACGTCCCGGGTCGGGTCCCGCCGGGTCCATTCGACGTAGTCGGTGACCGACACCACGCCCGAGGGGCAGGCTCGGACCCTCCAGATTCCGGTAAGACCACTTCGAAGGCGCCGGATGCGGAGCGGCTTGTCGCAGTGGCGATAGCACTTCGCGCCGGTCGATTGGAGCGCCGCCTCCAAGGCGCGCGGAAGGGCCCGACGACGCCTCGCTTTCACAGCTCCTCCCGAACGGACCGGAGCCATTCGCTGGAGAGGAGGTCGCGCCAAGCCCGTTCCGTTCGACGGACCTGTTCGGAGAAGCCGGTCAGTAACGGCTCCACACGTCCGTCGGACCATTCCAGGAACACTTGAGGGATCAGGTAGTCCGGGGACGCGTCGCCGTAGGCACGGACGAGCCGGTCCGCGAGCTTCTCCTGGGCGCGCCGATCGATGTCGAGGATTCGGAGGCGAACCCCGAGGCGCTTTGCCAGTCGCCCGCCGTACCGCACCGACAACGGGACGCAGTGGGGGCACCACTGGGCGAGCACGATCGTCAGCTGGCGAGGCCGGCCTGACGGCTTTGTGCCGGTCATGTCCCGCACCATCCCTTCCCCCGCACTTTATCCCGGCGGTCTAGCCCCGGATCCTGGCGGTCCCACGCTCACGCCGCCGGCGGCCGAGGATTGGCCGAGCGCGCTCTCTGGAAGAACACATCCAGGGTGAGCATCCCTTATCGCCTGCGACCAGTGTCTCGAGAACTGTGGACCCGAACCGCGTCGCTCCTCCGCTGAGGGACGAAAAGGACCTCGTCGTCTATGCCGAGAACCTCCGGCACACCTACGATCGCCAGCGGTTCGCGCTGGACGGCGTGAGCTTCACCGTCCGTCGGGGGGAGGTGTTCGGCCTCCTGGGCCGGAACGGCGCCGGAAAGTCGACCCTGATCAAGGCGATGACCACGTTGATCCAGCCGACCTCAGGGACGTTGCGGGTCCTTGGCATGGACCCGGCCCACGACGGCCAGAGGATTCGCGCCCGGATCGGTGTGGTCCAGCAGTCAGAGTCGTTCGATTTCACCACCGTCCAAGGGAACCTTGACGTCTACGGCGTCCTGTGGGGGGTTCCGAAGGCCGAGCGTGCGCGCCGCCGCGAGCAGCTCCTCGCTCGGTATGGCCTCGCCGAACTCAGGAAGAGGCGTGCGTTCGACCTCTCAGGGGGGCAGAAGCGCCGGGTCCAGGTCGCTCGGGAGTTCATGCACGACATGGACGTCCTCTTCCTCGACGAGCCGACCGTCGGCCTCGACGTGATCATGCGCCGGGAGATGCTCGACTCGGTCCGCGACGAGGTCCGGCGCGGCCTGACGGTAGTCTTCACCACGCACAATCTCGAGGAGGCCGACTACCTCTGCGACCGGGTCGCCGTCATCCACGAAGGGAAGATCCTCGTTCTCGACACCCTCGAGAACCTGAAGCGGCTCTACGGCGGCAAGAAGACGATCGACCTGAGCGTCAGCGACGGCGATTCGGTGCGGTACTTCGCGGCGCTAACCGAGGCCCTCGGTCCGGGGTCGACCGTCACCGCGAAGGACCGCTCCGCGGTGATCCTCACGGACGACACGAAGGAGGCCCTCTCGAAGATCGTCCAGCTCTCGCACGCGACCGGCGTCCAGCTGGATTGGTTGAACGTCCGGAAGAACACGCTCGAGGACGTGTTCCTCCGCTCGGTGGGGCACGGAGGGGAGTCGATTGCCACTTCCTAACCTTCTCCGGCTCATTTACCGGAACATCAAGGTCAACACCGATCCTGGGAGCCTGATCATCCTGATCGGCCTTCCGGGGATGTATCTCGTATTCTTCGGGTTCGGGTTCGGTTCCCTGGCCGCGGCCGGAGGGTCCTCGACCAACTACCTTTCGTTCCTGACGCCCGGGATCATGGCGTTCCAGGTGGTGATGGCAGGGACCGTTGGAGGCAGCATCCTCTGGGCCGACCGACGGTACGGGATGCTCTCCCAGCTTCTCGTGGGACCGTTCACGCGCCTCCAGTACCTGCTCGGGATCATGCTCACGTCGATGATGTTCGGCCTCGGCGGCTCGGCGGTCATGCTCGGCGTGGCCTACGCCATCATCGGGTCGGGGCCGACGCAGCTCCTTGCGTTCGCGGTGATGTTCGGCGCGATCACGGTGGGTTCGATCTTCTTTGGGGCCCTGATGCTGTTCATCGGGGCGCTCGTGAAGTCGAACAACGCCTACAACAGCGTCCAGATCCTCCTGATCTTCATCGTGAACTTCGCCAGTACAGTATTCTACCCGCTGAGCAGCGGGCTTCCGATCGTCCTTCGGGTCCTTTTCGACGTGAACCCCCTTACCTACGTGGCGGACGCGGTGCGAGGCGCCTACCAAGGAAACTTGTCCAGCCTTGACGTCTACCAGATGCTTCTGCTCGGCGCGGAAACGGTGGTCTTCCTCTTCCTGGCGGTGCGCGCCTACATGCGCTCCGACGTGTCGTACGAGTGAGCCGGGGACCGACCCGGGTCTTAGGAGCGGACCCGCACTACCGGGGACACGGCTCCGGCAGCTGCCCTAGAATCGATCCCCGGTGAAACATAGGAATCTCGGCCGGTCGGTGCCGAACTCTCGGCAGGCCGCTCTCGCACCGTCGCTGCGCCCGAAGGTGCAGCCCATCAGCACGAACCATCCGACCGGCGCGATCGCGTAGCCGCGACCGCGAAGCCAGGGGCGCAGCTCCTCGACGGCGCCGTCGCGGAAGGTGACCGTTCCCGCCCCACCCTTGCGCTCGACGGCCGTCGCCAACGCGATCCTGGCGCGCGCGGTGGTGCCGATCAGTTCCCCGCACGATGTCTGCAGCCGGCCGGTATCAACCATGGCGTATCCACGGGTTTGCCCTGCGTCGCGCGCGATCAGGATCTCGACCGGGCGAAGTTCTCTGGCGGCGACGGCGACGCGCAGCAGCCCGGCGGGACGTTCGGCGAACCCGAGCCGGTCCTTTCCGAACCGGGCATGGATCGCTTCGATCCCGCTCAGGTCGGAGATGCGCGCCGGGCGCACCGCGGGTCCTGCCGGCCGCCGTGCCGGCCCGGGAGAAGCTCGGACCGCCAGAACGGGGACGTGAATGTCGCGATATCCGAGCTTCTCGTACAGGCGATGGGCCCCCCAGGACTGGTTGGTCCAGAGCGCCGCATGGCGGATCCCCGCCTCGCGTTCCCTTCGGTGTATCTCCTCCAGCACGAGGCGAGCGACGCCCGCACGTGCCCGGTCCGAGCGGGTCGCCACGCTCGCGATGCCGGTGATCGTCTCGGTACCGCCCGGGAAGGCGTACGGAATGCGCTCGACGAACGCATGGCCGACCACCGTGCCGCGGTCCACCGCGAAGATACCGACGTAGTCCGCCAGGACCTTCGTCCGGCGACGCCAGATCTCCACCCTCCTTCGGTCGAACGCGCCGCCGAACGCGGCGGCCTGGACGAGGGAGCGGTCCGTATGCTGCCGGTCCGACAGCTCATCGAACGTCAGGAGCTTCATCTCTGGAACCCTCCTCGGCCCGTCTCCCAACGGCGGCGCCTGTATTCGAAGCTCACGGAGCGCCGTTCGCGGGCCCGTCGGCGAAGGGGGCCTTCCTAGTTCTGGGCCTGGACGGGGAAAGAGCTAATGCGGCTACGTTCTCGTGGAGCTCCGCCGGCCAGGGTCGAGCTTCTCGTCCCCGCCGACGTCCTAGGGTGCCTCGATGCGACGTGCAGAGTCCGCGCCATTCTCGACCGCCCACCTCGTCCCTGGCCGAGGAAGCGAATGATCCCGAACGCTCACGGGGGCCGGCTGGTCAACCGCATGGCCTCGGGACCGGAGCGGGAGCGCCGCCACGAGGAGCGACACGACCTGCCCACCGTCCGGGCAGGGGTCGACCAGCTCTACGACACCGAGAAGATCGGCATCGGGGCTTACAGCCCGCTCGAGGGGTTCATGGGCTCCGGCGTGCTCGAGTCCGTTCTGAAATCCGGCAGGCTTCCGGGTGGCCTTCCGTGGTCCATCCCGATCCTGTTCCCGATCCCGACGGGACCCGGGTCCGAGGCAGCTCGTACCCTCGTAGCAGGGGACGCCGTGACGATCGTCGATTCCACGGACCGGCCCCTCGCGCTCCTCGAGATCGAAGAGCGGTTCCGGCTTGACCGCGGGGCGATCGCACGCGCCACCTACGGCACGGACGACCCCAAGCATCCGAACGTCGCGGATCTTCTCTCGGGTGGCGACGAGGCCTGGTCGGGCAAGGTGACCCTACTGCGCCGCCTCGACCCGCCGGGCGGCCGTCCCGAACCCGGGCCCGCCGAGACCCGGCAGGAGTTCCAGCGACGGGGCTGGAAGACCGTGGCGGCGTACCAGTGCCGCAACCCTCCGCACACGGCCCACGAGTACATCCAGCGTCTCACGCTGGAACGGGAGGACGTGGACGGGCTGTTCATCCACCCGGTCGTTGGTCGCCTGAAGAAAGGGGACTATCGTCCCGAAGTGATCCTCGAGGCCTACGAGGCCCTCGTGCGCCACTACTATCCGACCGATCGTGTAATGATGAGCCCCCTGGGGATCACGATGCGCTACGGGGGGCCCAAGGCGGCGCTCTTCCTCGCCATCGTTCGAAAGAACTACGGATGCGGTGCCTACATCGTCGGCCGGGACCAGGCGGGCGTGGGGAAGTACTACGACCCGTACGCCTGCCACCGCATTTTCGACGAGTTCGACATCGGCATCCTTCCGCTGCGCTACGACGAATCGTTCTTCTGCCTTCGCTGCGGCTGGATGGCCAGTCGCAAGACCTGTCCGCATCCGGTGACGGATCGCGCGGAAGCGAGCCAGACCCGGATCCGGGAGGCGCTCGCGAAGGGGGAGAAGCTGCCGGCGGAGATCCTCCGGCCGGAAGTCGCGGAGATCCTTCGCCGGCCTGGCGGACTGCTCACGTCGTAAGGAGTATTGAGAATGACACGCGGACAAGCAGGATTCTGCATCTGGATGACGGGCCTCCCGAGCTCGGGGAAGACGACCATCGGAAAGGTCCTGGTCGAACGCCTCTCCGAGCGGGGATGGTTCGCCGAGCTCCTGGACGGGGACGAGATCCGAAAGGGACTGAGCGCAGACCTCGGGTTCGACCGCGTTTCCCGGGAGGCGCACGCGGGGCGGGTCACGTACGTCGCGAAGGTCCTGGCCCGTAACGGGGCGATCCCGATCGTGGCGCTGATCTCGCCATACCGTAGCTCCCGTGCGAAGGCCCGTTCCGAGATCGGCCGCTTCGTAGAGGTCTACGTGAACACACCCCTGGCCGTCTGCGAGCAGCGCGACGTGAAGGGTCTCTATCGACGGGCGCGGGCCGGCGAGATCAAGGAGATGACGGGCATCGACGACCCGTACGAACCCCCAGAGCACCCCGAGATCGTCGTTGACGCCGTCCGGATGGCTCCGGCGGACTCGGCGCAGTACATCCTTCGCGAGCTCGAGCGGCAGGGCTGGCTCACGTCCAAGTCGTAGGCCGGGCCGCCGGCACGATCCGGCTACACACGGCCTGGGATCTCCCTGCCGGCGACCGGGTCCGATCGGCGGCCGGCCGCGGGCGCCGCAGCGGTACCCCGTAGCCTGTTCTCAAGGCGAACCCTCAAGCCTCCTTTGACGCTGAAGTCGACATCGGCCGTTCCGGCCTCCGTTGGCAATGAAGGCGCTCGTGCTGATCGGTGGATTCGGGACGCGTCTCCGCCCGCTCACCTACAGCCTGCCGAAGCAGCTGCTCCTCCTCGCCGGCAAACCGATGCTCTACCACGTTCTCGATCTTCTCCCTCCGGACGTCGAAGAGGTGGTCCTCGCGACCGGCTACAAGGCGGCGGTGATCGACGCCTTCGTTCGAGCCCATCCGGTGCGCTGGCCGATCCGGACCGTGGCCGAGGCAGAGCCGTTGGGCACGGGAGGAGGCATGAAGAACGCCGGCGGGGGGATGAGCGACCCGTTCTTCCTCCTGAACTCCGACGTGATCGCGTCGGCCGACCTCGACGAGATGCTCCGACGTCATCGATCGTCGGGAGGGATCGGGACGATGGCCTTGGCCCAGGTCGAGGATACCCGCCCGTTCGGCGTCGCCGCGCTCGATGCGGCCGACCGGATCACCGCGTTCGTAGAGAAGCCCGAACCGCGCGACGCGCCGTCCAACTGGATCAACGCCGGGCTGGCGGTCTGGAGCCGGGCGGTCCTCGACCGGATCCCGCCCGGGCGGCCGGTGAGCTTCGAGAGGGAAGTGGTCCCCGGTCTCCTTTCGGAGGGTGTGTTCGGTTACCGTCTCCCCGCGTACTGGGACGACGCGGGGACACCCGACCGCCTCCTCAACGCCCAACGCCTCCTGTTCGACGACGGGCGCGGCGGCCCCGGCGAGCTCCCTTCGGGGTCGACCGGCGAAGGACCGGTCGCGATCATGCAGGGCGCCGTGGCGCGAGGGGCCTCGTTCGGCAGGTACGTGACCCTTGGGCCCAATGCCCGGGTAGAACCCGGGGCCCACGTCGAGAACTCGGTCCTCATGGATGGGGTCGTGGTGGAGCGCGGCGCCAGGGTCTCAGGTAGCATCCTGGGGCCCCGGGTGCGGGTCGCCGCCGGCACACGGCTCGAGAACGCAGTCCTCGCGGACGACGGTCCCGGAACGTCGGGTTAGAACGCCGGGCCGGTGACGACGACCTTCACCGCTTCTTCGGGCCGTCCCGCGAGGCGGAACGCCTCGTCGATGCGCGCGATCGGGATGCGATGGGAGACCAGGTCGCCGACCGCCAGCGTGCCCTCGACGATGCGGCGGTGGACCTCGGCGATGTCCGGTTCGATGGTGGCGTACGACGGAACCACGCGTACCCCCCTAAGGTAGAGCTGCTGCAGGTCGACGTCCAGGCGACTTCCCGCCTCTGGAAGCCCGAACAGGTTCACCGTTCCGCCGCGGCGTACGAGCTCCACGGCGGCGCGAGCGACCGAGGGGTGGCCCGTGGCGACGACCGCCAGGTCCACGCCCCGGCCTCCGGTCGCGCCGTCCACGGCGGCGCCCAGGGCCTCCGGCGTGCGCGGGTCCAGCACCGCATCGGCCCCCCCGCGGAGCGCGGCGTCCCTGCGCATCGGAGAGATCTCGGTCCCGGCGACCCAGCGGGCGCCCAGCGCCCTGGCGAGTCGGGCGTAGAGCAGGCCGACCGGGCCGAGGCCGAGGACCAGGACCGAGGCGTTCTCCGGCAGCTGGATTCGGTGGAGCGCGGTGAGGGCGCACGCGGCCGGTTCGAGAAGGGCTCCCGTCGACCAGTCGACGCGGTCGTCGAGCCGCAGGTACCGCACCGCGTGCTACGTTCGCCGCGGGCACCCGGAACACCTCGGCGAACCCGCCGGGGTCGAGGTTCGTGGCAGAGTAGGTCGGGCAGAACGTGTAGTCCCCCCGCGCGCATACCTCACAGGTGTAGCAAGGCACATGATGGTGGGCGAAGACGCGGTCACCCTCGGAGAGGGCCGACACCCCGGGGCCTACGCGGAGGACGCGGCCGACCGGTTCGTGGCCCAGTATCCCGGCGGTTCGGTAGTTGCCGCGCAGCTTCTCAAGGTCCGTGCCGCAGACGCCGCACGCCGCGAGGCGCACGGTGACCTCCCCCTCGCCCGGGATCGGCTCGGGCTCTTCGTCGAGCCGGACCGACCCCGCGCCGCTGAGACGGCCTACCTTCATGCCTTCGCGTGAGCCGCCCGCATCGCCGCGTCGAGGATCTCGATCGCCTCGTCGATCTCCTCGCGGCGGACGATCAGCGGCGGGATGTACCGCAGGGACGACTTTCCGCAGGGCAGCAGGATCAGGCCGTGTCGGTACGACTCCTCGAGGACCCGGTCCCGGAATGCCGGCGCCGGCTCCTTGGTCGTCCGGTCGCGGACGAACTCGGTTGCGGTCATGAGCCCGACGCCCCGGACGTCCCCGATCTCCTCGTGGCGAGACTGGAGCTCGCGCAGCCGGGAGAGGAGGTAGTCGCCCTGTATCCGGGCGTTGTCGAGGAGGTGCTCCTTCTCGATCACGTCAAGCGTCGCGAGCGAGGCCGCCACCGCCGCGAGATTCCCCCCGAACGTGTTCGAGTGGGACCCGGGCGTGGTGAAATCGAGGTCGGCCGGGAAGGTGATCGCTCCGAGGGGTAGTCCACCCCCGAGGGCCTTCGCGGTGGTCACGATCTGGGGAACGATCCCGTGGTGTTCGATCGCGAACCACTTGCCGGTCCGCCCCATGCCGGCCTGGACCTCGTCGTCGATGAACAGGATCCCGTGCTCGTCGAGGATCGACTTGAGCGTGGAATGCCACCGGGGCGGCGGAACTACGTCACCCTCCCTCCCCCATCACAGGTTCCGCGATGAACGCGGCGACGTCGTCCGCGGGGATCGAGGTCGTGAAGTAGAGCTCCTTCAGGATCTTCGCGCAATAGAGGTCGCAGCTCGGGTACTCGAGCTTGTACGGGCAGCGGTAGCAGTACGGCGCCGGTATGTGGGTCCCGCCGCCCACGAACGGGGCGTAGCGGGCTCGTTGGACCGGCTTCGACGCGGTGAGCGACAGGGCGCCCATCGAGCGTCCGTGGAATCCTCCGAGCAGGCCGATCACGATCGGGCGGCGTCGGTTCCAGCGCGCCAGCTTGAGCGCGGCCTCCACGCTCTCGGTCCCGCTATTCGTGAAGAACACTTTCTTGTCGAACGAGCCCGGCACGAGCTTGGTCAACCGCTCGGCGAGAACGGTCTGGTTCTCGTAGTAGTAGTCGGTTCCGGCGAAGTGCGTGAGCCGTCCGGCCTGGTCTCGGATGGCGCGCACGACCTCGGGATGCGAGTAGCCCACGGCGGCGACGCCGACCCCGGAAGCGAAATCGAGGAGGCGGTTGCCGTCGACGTCGGTGACCCAGACGCCCTCCCCCGACGCGCCCACGATAGGGGCGGTCTTCGTGCTGGTCATCAGGAACTTCTTGTCCCGCTCGATGATCCGCTGGGCGTTCGGTCCGGGGATAGGGGTCCGCAGCAGGACTCCGCGCTTTGCGGGCTCCGTCCGTCGGGAGGCAGGGGGGACCGGTGAGGGAGTGCTCTGGCTCATGGTGGACCTGCGAGGAAAAGCCCGCGGATGCGTAAAGTGTTCGCGGTCCAATCGGGCTGACCCACCCGCCTGTCGAACGGCGCCTTTTTGAGCCGTCTCTGCGGGTCGCCGTTCGGAATGGAGTCCCGTCCGGCCGCCGACCAGCGACGACCTTCGGGGTCGGAGGAGATGGAGGCGATCCACGATATCATTCCCGCCCGCGCAGTGCTTACCGAGCTGGCGCGTGGGTTCTTGCTCGTGAGGGACAAGGACCCCGAACGCGCGGCCCGGTTCGCGGCCACGTTCCTTCGGGAACGCGTCGGCGCCGGGCCGCTGCCCGGTCGCGCGGAGGGCGGCTGTCATTCCTCCCGCGTACGCTGCGCTCGCCCACCCGAATCGCGGGCCTATCGACCACGGCGGGTTTGCCCGGCGGCCGGTAGGAGCCCCGGTGGCGCCCGGGCCGTTTCGCACCCGGAGATAGGCCTCCAGGTCGTTCGGGAACGACCGGCGAGTGAGGCAGAGCCGGACCCCGCCCGGGTCGCCGAAGAACGTCCCCGGGCAGACGAGCACCGACGCCAGGAGACAACGGCGAGCCAGATCGTCGCCCGACTCCGTACGGACTCTATCGAAAAAGACCGGGGCGACCGGACCGGCCGCTCCGGGGAACGCCCGCCGGAGCGCCGCAACGTTCCGAGCCATCAGGCGATCCACCTGAGCCCGGATCTCGTCGCCCCTCCCGAGAAGATGGAGGGCTTCGGCCACCGACCCGTCCGCGATCGAATCGCCGACCAGTCCGACGAACCGGGCAAACCCGGACGCTTCCTCGGCCGGCGCGATAGCGTACCCTACGCGCACATCGTCCGCCCCGTAGAACTTCGTGAACGAGCCCGTGGTCCAGAGCCGGGGCCGGGACGCGAGCGCGAGCGAGCGGGTGCCCGCGAACTCCCGGAACGTCTCGTCCACCAACAGGTGGGTCGCCCCGTCCGCCCAGCGGATCAACGACTCCAGGGTCCACAGGTCTCCCTCGGGGTTCCGTGGCTGGGAGACGACCGCGAGATCGGCCGGTCGCGCGTCCTCGCGGAGGCGAAGGCCCGCCTCCCGAGCGACGTCGAAGAGGGGAGGGTACTCGGGGAATCGGACCCGACAGGATCGCGCGGCGGCCCCGTGGGACCGGGCGAGGTAGAACGTCACCCACGCGTTCGCTTCGGTGGCGCCGTGGGTCAGGAAGACCCGGGCCGCATCCACGCCGACGGACCCGCCCACGGCCTCTATGAGCGCGCTCGCATCTGTTCGGCCGCGGCGGCCGCGGGCCGGGGCCGGACGGTGGATCGATCCCCGCATCCCGCTGGCGCCCAGGTTGTGCTGGCACCCGTCGTGATCGTCTATCCAGTCGGCCAGGGGGAACTTCATTGCTCGCTCATCCTCCGCAGGTCCAACTGAACCTTCAAGAGAGCGGACCGACCGCAACGGCGTCGATGACGACCCGGCGACCGTCCGTCCAGGTGGACCGGGGTGGGCGCGTCATCGCGCTCTCCGCGGCTTGGTTCGCGGACGGCGCCCGACGTAGGGCAGAGGCCCGAAATGCCCGCCGGTGCGTCGAATGCGGATCGGAGCTGGCAACCCGGCGAACCCCCTACTGCTCGCGAAAGTGCCGGTGGCGGTTCCACGGACACTACTTCTGGGACTCGGCCCGGACCTACGTGATGGCGCGGGACCGATACACTTGCCAGATCTGTCACCGCCGCGTTCGGGCGCGACTGCTGGACGTCGACCACATCGTGGAGATCGGCCGCGGCGGTGCGTCCCTCGAGTACTCGAACCTCCAGGCCGTCTGCCGAGAATGCCATCGCGAGAAGACCCGTCGGTTCCTGAAAGAGCGAGCGGCTCCGCGATCCGTGTAGCTTGCTAAGGCCCCTTCCGGTCGTCGATCATCGCCCGCGCACTCCGTGCGCCTCAGGCGGGGTTCGGATTGTTGCGTCGCCAAGGAGTATATAGCACACGGGAGTTCGGCCCGCTCCGCGATGGCGCCCTCACGATACGCCTCCATCCTGAGCATTCTCGCGCTGCTGGTCCTGGTGCTTGCGACGCTCGGTGCCCGCGGTCACCCTTTCGGCTCCTCTGTCACCCTCCCACGCCCGACCCGCCGCGTCAGC
This sequence comes from uncultured Thermoplasmata archaeon, assembly GCA_963713145.1. Taxonomy (GTDB): domain Archaea; phylum Thermoplasmatota; class Thermoplasmata; order Lutacidiplasmatales; family UBA184; genus Lutacidiplasma. The sequence goes on from CAVQKI010000001.1 coordinate 298,293, forward strand.
GGGGTCTATCGCTTCGCCAGGGATTGGCGGGGTCCCTCCGGGCACGATGGGTGTCCGTGGGGCCCCCGGCGGTTCGTCTCCTGCCTCCCGGCCTGTCCCAGGGGCGACCCGGGCGCTCTCCTCGCCCCCCGACTCCCTGGACGGCAGGATCCAGCGCCAGATCGCCGACGGCCAGTTGGCGGCGCGGGACGTATTCTTCCCGAGCTCGATCCGCCACACCGGTAGCCCCGACGCCGGGCCGGTGAACGCCAGCTACTCGTCCCCTCCCGCCCCGATGGGCCTGGCGGATTTCGGGATCGGCATGGGGGGGCCCTACGAGTACAACACTTCCAGTTTCGAGTCGAACCTCGACCTGTCCGGCTTCTCCGTATTCAGTCCGGGATACGCGGCGTTCGAGGAGGCCCCGGACTGGTCCACGTTCCAGCTCAATACCGTGGCCGTGAATCTCTCCTACCCTGGCTCGACGAACGGCACGTTCTGGGCCCAGAACGTCGTTCACTTCAACGGCTCGGAGCTGCAGTTCGAGGACAACATCTGGAACTTTTCGAGCCGGATCGCCACCATGAACACGAGCACCCTTCTCAGCTACAACGGCACGTTGGTGCCCGGCGAGTTCTACTACGCCGTAGGACCGTCGATCGCGATCCGGCCGCCGTTCGACCTCAAGTTGTTCAACAACATCACTATCGTCGGCGGGCACCCCGCGTTGTTCTTCAACTACTCGTTGAGCAACCTTTCGCAGGTCAAATCAGGAAGCTACGACCGGGTCCTTTTCAACGGGTCTGCGACCGTTTCGCATCTTCCGCAATTCCAGGTCAACGGGCTGGCCTACAACCCGGCCGGACTGCTCAACGACGCGGAAATCATCCTCGGCGGCGACGGAGGCGGCTCGAATGCGAACGTGATGTCGTTCAACGGTACTGTGACGTTGGACGCCTGGAGCGTCGCCGCCAGTGCCTATCGCAGCGTGCGGGCGGCCTATGATTTCGGGACGGATACGGCGGAGACCAGCCTGGGGCTGAGCGTGTACTACGTCGGGACCACGGCCTACCTGAACCAGGGCCCGTCGTTCCTGTACGGACTGTGGAACACGACCGCCACAGCGTTCGCGCCGGCGGCCCTTCCCGGCTGGGTTCGCGTGTCGGTCGACACGACTCCGGACTATGCCTTCCTGTTCGCCACATTCAAGGACTCCTCGGGGTCGCCGACGTCGAACCTCTCCTACGTCCCTTCAAGCGCGAACGGTGATGCGACCACCGCCCTTCCACCCGCCCCGGTCGGGAACCCCTACGTTTTCTGGGCCTGGGCCGACGGATTCCAAAACCAGAGCGTGACTGTCGCCGGGAACTCGTCGGCGACGACTCTGACCCTCAGCGCATCGGCCGCGGTGATGGACGCGCCGGTCTACCTGATCGGTGACGCCCAAGCCGCGGCATTCGGCGCGGCGGGGATCAGCCTGACAGGATACTCCCCCGGCACCCACCGCTTGTGGATCAACGCGTCGTCCGCCGACCTGGCCGCCCCCTTCCTCCGGCTCAACGACTTCGACTACCCTGAGTTCGTCCTGCTCGCGACGGACCGCATCAACACCTCCCTCTACGTGAATGGGTTCGAGCAGGCATCGGCCTCGTTCACCTTCATGGTCTGGACGGCGGACCACGGGTTGGTCCCGTTGACGATCCCCGGATGGACCCAGGCGTACTACTTCTTCTACGGGAACGGCACGTTCTCGGTCACCGGCGTTAGTGTCGAGGGGAATTCCACCGTCGACTCCCTGTACCCGCCGACGTTCCCCCCGGGCGCGGTCGAGTTCTTCGGGACCCACGGAAGTCTGGCCAACGACGTTGGGGCGTCGCAGGATTGCGAGGGTGTCGTGGCGATGGACGCCCGCTCGATCACAATCACCAATGTCACGGCAACGACGGGAGCCGCCGGCGTCACGATCCTTGATTCGTCCACGATCATCGGCGGGACGATTCATGCGACCGGCGCCGATCCGCTGGATGGCCTCCCAAGCCTTGCGGCGTACCTCTACAACACCACTACGGTGACCCTCTCCGCGATCACGGCCACGAACCAGGCGATCGGAATCAACGCGAGCAACGGAAGCGGGCTGACCGTAAACGGGCTGACCGCATCCACTTCGGCCTACGGGTTCATGGGGGGGAACCTGACGTCGCTCACGATAACCGCAGTCTCCATCAGCGAGTCATCCAACGGGATCTTCTTGGACAATGCCTCCGTCGCTTCCTTATCCGGCGTGACCGTGGAGACCCTCTCCACGGGTCTGGCGCTCAACGATACGAACCGGGTGCAGCTGACCGGGCTCTCGGTCGACGGTACCTCTTCCGCCGGCGCCTGGACGAACAGTACCCAGCTCACGGCCGGCGCGGTCACCGTGGCCGGGTCCGGGACGTTCCTGCTCCTGAACCTGGATCGCTCTGTGACGGTCGCAGGGGTGAATGCGACGGTGCTCTATGCGCTGGCGATGCAGATCTCCAACTCGACGTTCGTGAACGTTTCGGGAATCGACGTCGCCAACGGGGCGATCGGGGTCGCCTTCGATTCGGACAGCTCGGTTCGGCTCTCGGGAGTGGAGGCGTATGACGGCAGCGTGGGCGCGGAGCTCGGCCAGGTCGCGGGCGGGACCATCGTGAACCTGATCGCGTTGGGGGGATCGATCGGGATCCTCTGGACCAACGGGTCGGACGGCGCGATCTCGTGGGGGAACGTCTCCACCGGATCGCTCGGGGCGTACGTGTCGAACGTGACGAACCTCTCGATCACGTCGTTCAACGGCACCGAAGCGGCGCTTGCCTCGGCGGAGTTCCTGAACACGGCGAACGGCTCGACGTACCCCACGTCCGTGGTCGCGACCTCAAACGATACGAACGTGACGGTTTCGAACATCTCGTCGGTCGAGTACCCGTACGCGGTCTGGGACAACAACTCGACCCTCGCCCAGGTCGACCACGTGACGGCCTGGAACGGGGGGATCGGGGTCGCCCTCAACAACACGACCGAATCGAAGATCACGACGGTCTTCTCGCTCGGCGGTCAGATTGGAGTGTACCTTCTGAACGTATCGAACACAAGTCTGAGCACCAGCACGCTAGAGGACGGTGTGGCAGACGGGCTCGAAGTGGTGAACGGAACCAATCTCACGGTCGAGGGCAACAACTTCGTGGCTAACAACGGCTCGTCCACGAATGGTGTGTTCAGCGCGGCCCATCTTCAGGCCACGCTGCTGGTGAACAACTCCTCCGTGTTCACGTTCGCGTCCAACTACTGGGCCGACCACTCCTCCGGCGCGTACGTCCTTACGCCCCACGTGAGGGATTCGTCGCCGCTCACTGCTGCGTTGCCCTACTGGCTCCGATTCATCGAGATCGGGCTGCCTGCGCACACGGGCTGGGGGTTCACCCACTTCTCGATCCCGTACACGACGACCGAGCCGACCCTCTACATCCCCGGCTGGAGCCTGGCCGCGGGCGCTTTCCGTTACGCCGTAGGAACCACTCCCGGGTACGTACCTTCCCCGGCCTCGGGGGCCACGACGTACTCCCCTGTCACCAACGTCACCGTGACGATCACCTTCTCGAAGGAATTCAGCGTCAACTTCTCAGAGACGGGACTGCCCGCTGGCACGACGTGGGACGTGAAGCTGAACCAGACCACCGACACGAATGTGACGACGGCCACCGGCGGCTCGGTCGACTTCGCCGAGCTGAACGGAACCTACTCCTACATCGTGGGCGGGGTGCCCGGCTACCACCTCTCCGGGATGCCCTACACGGGCTCCCAGCCGGTCGCTGGCCTACCGGTGACAAAGACGCTGGTGTGGGTGGTCTACGCCTACAACGTCACGTTCACGGAAACCGGCCTTCCCAGCGGCACGAAATGGTCGATCCAGGTCGGCGATACGCTGAAGTCAAAGGCGGGTGCCTCACTCGTGTTCCCGTTGGGCAACGGAACGTACCTGTACACCGTGCCGACCGTTTCCGGATACGATTCGAACGTGACGGCGAGCAGCGTCGTCGTCAGCGGAGCCGTGGAATCCGTGTCGATCACGTTCACGGTGGCCGCCTCCACATCGAGCGGGCTTCCGACCTCCGTCTACATCGCTGTCGGGGTCGTCGTGGTCGTCGCGCTGGTAGCGGTGGTCGTGCTGCTGCGGCGTCGTTCGAGCCGGCGTCCCCGTACGGCGCGCCGTCCCCCCAACGACGACCCGTTCAAGCCCGCCTAGCGGGATCTCCTTTCGCTCCGAGGTCTCTCCCTCGGCGTGCCGCCACCGGACCGGTGGCAGATCGAAACCGGGGTGCCTACTCCGGCCTGGGTCTGCGACGGCGCCGATTCTCGTCCGGAGCGTCGTCACCATCGCTCGGTCGTTCCCTACGCTTGTACGGACGCGCGCTTCCGCCGTACCGGGGGGGTCCCCGACGGTCTCCTCCGGAGGGCGGTCCGCGAGCGCCGCGGTACCGGCTGAAACCGCCTCCGCGACCTCCTCCGCCGCGATCTTCCCAGCGCCCGCGAACCGGTCCCGATTCGCGACGCGGGCCGAGAGAGAACCGGTTCCCGCAGGCGACGCACTCACCCGTGACGGTGCCGTCGGGCGCGGTCGAGAACCGAAGAGGGCCTCCGCACTCACGGCACGGTCGCGCGGACGCGGAGGAGAACGGTCGCCTGCCCTCGTCGCCCGAGCGGACGAAGTTCTGCCGACGCCCACGCTCGGGCGCCTCGGACGGGCCCCCGAGCGAGTAGATGAGGGTCGACCGGCACTCGGGGCATTCCGCCTCGATCGTCGCCTTGGACGTCGAACGCAGAACGAGGGAGGACCCGCAATCCGAGCAGTTCAAGCTCGACGAAAGCGGCGCGCTTCTGCCAGCCGCGCCGCCCTCCGGGAGACCGGTAGGGGACACAACTCCGGACGCGTCGGATCCGGAAGACGCCTCCTGTACGATCGTGAACGAGCCGCTGCAGTCGGTACAGGTACCGGTGAGGATCCGGGCATCTCGACCCACGAATTCGACCGCGGCGCCACAATGGGGACAGGAACTCGTCATATCGTGCCTCGATAGAGCCTTACCGAGGTTCATCACGAGCGGGGGGGGACAATAGCTTAACCCTACCCCCGGAGGCCTCGCGCGGCGCGATTCTCTGCCGAGCGAGTCGCTCGCCCGAGGGTCTCCTTGCGTTCGACCTGGCCCGCCCCGGCCCCGACCCCCGGGCGGCGGCCGCCACGGGAAGAGAACGACCGGTGAGCTACTCCTATAGACCCGCAGGCCGTTGTTGGTCCCATGGCCGAGAGTACGTCCACGATGTTCGACTCGTTCGGGGAAATAGCATCCCGGACCGTACGGGGAGCGATAGTTCGGATCGTACTGACGATCCTGATCCCGTTGGCTTGGCTTAGCGTCACCCTCCTCTACCTGGCGTTCTGGGCGCAGGGGTTCTCGGTGTTCCAGGATGTCGTCATCTTTGTCGTATCGATGCTCGCTCTGTTCGGAGCCGTGGCCGGAATGTGGATCTCGTTCGGCCTCCGAACGGCGCGCCGATGGATCGAGTGGTAGCGGGACCCTCGGTTCAACGGAGGCCGCTCTGCGGCCAGCGGTTCTGCCGGACGAGCGGCCGACCGATCGTTCCCTCTCGCGGAAGGAGCACCCACGCGGGTCGGATCGGTGGCCACTGCGAGGGCACGTATTCGGCAGTTCCGAACCTTTACTCGACCCTGTGTTACCCTTAAAACCTGAGGCGACCCTCTAACTTGCTCGGAGGGAGCGATCACGTCCAACCGCGAGAATCTGTTCCAGCCCATTCACAAAGGCATCCGCTCGATGATCTACGAGCTAGGGCTGCGCCTCCAGACGACCGATTTCACGGACCCTTCCCAATCCAAGGCGATCGCGACCCAGCTCAAGCACGAGCTGGGCAACGCGATCTCAGACTGTATCCTCTGCCTGCTCCGCGCGCACTCTGGGCACGAGGAGAAGTACATCTTCTCGGCCGTCCAAACGTTCGACCCCGACGTGGTCGACCTGATGATGAAGGAGCACGGCGAGGTCGTTCGACGTATCGTTCGCGTGTCCAGCACCTGCGACGAGCTGATCGGCGTGGAAAGCCCTGACCGCCGCATAGAGCTCGGCGACCGACTGAACCTGGAAGCGAACGACCTGTTTGCCTTCTACCTCGACCACCTCAACAATGAGGAGTCGACGATGGTTCCCGTCATGTGGGAACGGTTCACGGACGAACAGCTCCGAGAGATTCGGTCAAAGTTCTACAACGGGCTCCCCCTCAACCGCTTCGAGGACTGGATGCGGTGGACCCTGCCCGCCCTGAACGAGCACGAGCTCACCGTCTTCTTCACCGGGATGAAGAAGCAGCCGGGGGCCCGGTTCGGGGACCTCGTGCGACTGGCCAAGGAAACCCTGGGCGCAGAGCGCTGGCACGTCGTCCAGCAGCGGGCCGGGCTCGCGTCGGCCTGAGAACCTGGTCGGCCCTCGAAAAATCGGACGATTCGTATCCAAGACCTTACGACAAGTCCTTTTACTAGGTCCGACTTCGGCCCCTCCGTGACGCTGACGGACGAAGGCTGGGAGAGAACTCGCACCACGAGCGCTGTCGGAGCCACTTTTAGCTCACATCCGGGGGTGTGATTCATGCCGTTCGCATCCTTCATCGACCCTCTGACCCTCGTCCTCGATCTGTTGGTCTTGATGACGGCCGTGGTGTTCTACACGAGCGTCTTCGTGTGGTACAATTCGCGTAAGGGAGATGACGCGCGCGCGACCACCTCCCTCCGCGAGGGTGCGGTTCTCATGACCCTTCTCGGCGGCGTTTTCTTCCTCGTCGCCATTTGGGGAGAGTTCAACTGGCCCATTTCCGCGGCCGACGGCCTTGGAAGCTACAACCTCTACTTCTTCGACCCGATACTCCTGCTCTCGCTCCTCACCGTCTCCTTCGGTATCGCCGTGTTGGCCCGCCTTCCCACCCACTTCGTCGGTATGATGGGGGTCGTGATCGGCTGCGGAGTGATGTACTACGGGGCTCGCGCCGATTACTATCTGAAGCTGACCCAGGACCCGCTGGAGACCCTCCTGATGTACCTTGCGTTCGGCGCCGTGGCGATCATGGCCTACCCGGCGACTCTCTACGTGGATTGGTTCGTCACGGGTCGTCAGAACCCGGCCTTGACACCGATTGCGTCGGCGCCTACGCCTACCTACCCGCGCCTATGGACGGTACTCCTCGGCATCTTCATCATACTGGTCATACTCGCGGGCGTCGCCGCGGCGGCCTACGGGATGAGCGCGGCGTGGGGACACCTCGAAAGCGCTCCGTGAGCAGCGGGGGCGGCCCTCTTGCCCCCACGCGCGTGGTAGCCCGGCGCTACCGGGGATTTAGCCTGCAGGCTCCCCGGTAGCCGCTCCGGGGGTTTACCCTCTGCGACAGCTAGGCAGTGCCGCCGGTCGGGCCGTTGGAACCTCGAGTCGGGGGCCATCTCGGACATTCGTCACCCGGCCGTCACGACGCGGTGATGGGGCGCTCGCCAAGGGCGTTTCCCTCTAGGTCAGCGGCGGATCCCCCCTCGAACTCCCCGAGCCAGCCGCTGCTTGGCTGGCCCTAGGTCCCCAGAACGTGACCGTGGCACCCATCGCGCCGGCGCCCGGACTACCGGCCCATCGGCGGTGTGCTCTTCGGCGTGCTCAGGTCGTAAACGTCGCATCCGCAGACCTGGCCACCTCGGCCTATGGCACCACGTCGGCCCGCGGGGATGGATTCCCTTAATCGACCGCACCCCTGGCATCCGACCCTCGCCTAAGCCCACCGCCGCCCGGGACGCCACATGCGGGCCGTTCAGGGGGGTCGGCGACGATAGCTGCGGTTCAGGTTCGGCCGTCGCTCCAGAGGCCCTCAGAAACTGCGCTCACGAGCCGTGTGGGTGGCCTGAGCTCCTCTCGCCTCGCCCTCGTGATCGGGCGTCAGTCTAGGCCCGCTGGCAAGGGTGGCTCAGCGAATCCTGTCGATTCGTCCGAAGAGGACGTCGTGAGCTCGCCCAGGGCGCGCCCGTTCGGAGCACACTCGGCTGCCGAAGGGAGGCCCCACCCCTGCCCAAGGGGCAGGAGGCAGGGCCAGAGGCCAGTGTTGGGTTACTCTCTAGGCCTTCGGGTTTCGCCCGAGTGCCCAAATCACGACTCCGAGGACTCCAAGGGCCAGCGCACCGATCATGATTATCCACCCGTCCGCGCCGACGAAGGTGAGGCCGGCTCCGCCGTAGGTTCCGGTTCCCCAGAAGGACGAGCACGGAGAACCCTCCGTCCACCCCGAGCAGAAACTGGGCGTCCCTCCCGAGTCGTTGAGTGCCCACGGCGTCATGGCTGGAGCGATTGCCACCGTGATCCCTTCGATGACCACCCCGGCGAGTATCAGGCCACCAATCCGCATGTTCTGGGGCTTTCGGTGCCGAGCCGTCATGAGGAGCGCGAGGGCCCCTCCAACGATCGCGAGGACTCCCGCCACGATGGCGAGAACGAGGATGGCTTCGTACACCCCGCCGACGGGGCCGAGGCCGGCCGAGGCGTACGTGGAGAACGTGCCGTTGTTCCTAAGCGAGGCCCCTGGGAAAAACGCGACTCCGGTACCGGTTGGGAAGCCGGAAATCAGCCACCAGTAGGAGAAGATCGAGTACAACGCGAGAATTCCCGACGCGAGGACGAGCCCCGCGGCCGTGTAACGAGCTACCCCGATCTCTTCTTCGCTCAGCCGGGGCTTCGAAGACATGGCGGACGAGTTCGGGCCGCCTGTGTTCGGGGAGCTTTCAGCTGGTGAAACCATGGAACCACGCTCAGTCGGGCACGATTCAGGAGGTATTTGGACGTTCCGTATTTTCAGGCTGAGACGGCGAGCGCAGCCCAGTGGGAGAACGCGGCACCACGCGCCCTTGAGGAGCTGCTCGAAAACCGCCGAGGGGGAACACTCGATCACAAAGCCCGTCGCCCAGGGCCGCCTCCGGCGCGCCGGTGACATGTCTCTCCCGCCGGACAACGTGAACGGATCTGCTGCGGGGAGCAGTGACCGGATCGGCGCCAGGCCAGTCCTTATCGGGGGAGCACGCTCCGTTCGCCCGTGTCGGTTGCGCGCGATCTCCCCCTGTCGGCTCCGGCCCCTCGACGATTCGTCCTCCCGCTGATCGACAATCGCCCCGAATCGCCGACAGCTCGAACGTTCCGGTTCTCCACCGAAGGGACGGGGTTCCGGTATCTCTCGAATCAGGCGATTCGGCTCGGTCTGCCGGGAGTGGATGACCCGTGGAGAGCCGTGCGAGCTTTCTCTCTCTCGTCGAGCCCGTCGGAATCGGGCTTTCTCGCCGTCACCTGCAAGATCTCCGACACGCCCTTCAAGCAAGCTCTCGCGCGACTGTCGCCTGGCGACACCGCTGAGGTGTACGGTCCGCTCGGTCACTTCCTCCTAGATCCCGCTCGGCCCACCGTCTTCGTTGCGGGGGGGATTGGGATCACGCCGTTCCGGGGGATGATGAGGTACGCCGCGGACACGGGGAGTCCGGTGGAGCGACGGTTGCTCTACTCCGCGCGAACCCCCGACGAGTTGGTCTTCCGATCCGACCTCGATGCCCTCTCCCGATCCTCGCCCCAGCTCCGCGTTCAGTACACCGTGACGCGCCCGGCGGAGTCTTCTACCGCTTGGACCGGTCGGGTGGGCCGGATCGACGCGGCGTGGATTCGAGAGGTGGCGAAGCCTCTGCCCAACCCGAAGGTACTACGTCGCCGGTCTCCCCGAAATGGTCGAGGAGACGGTCCGCCTTCTCGAGAATTCTTGTGGCGTATCCCCCGGGGACGTCGTGTTCGAGATGTTCCGGGGCTACTGACCTCGGCAACGCAAGGGAACCCACGCCATCCGCTGCCTGCCCCGGTCGCCAGAGCCGACCCAAGGCTATCGTCGGGTGGGTCGCTGGCTTCAGCTCCAGGAGGTCGATGGGCTCGGCCGGATTCGAACCGGCGATCTTCGCTGTGTGAGAGCGACGTCGTCACCGCTGGACCACGAGCCCGTAGAATCGGCGAACGCAGGGTTCGCATAAGGGATTCTACAGGGCCAGGATGACGGGCAGGACCAGACTGGCCGTCAGTGTAAGGACCAGCCCGCTCGCGAGCGCGAGGCTTCCGGCCTCCGCATCACCGTACCGGGTCACGAAGTAGAGAGTCGTGTCCATCGACGTGGCTCCTCCGATCGCGGCGAGCCCCTCCCCCCGAAGACGCCGCCCCAGGAGTGGGGACAGGAGCATCGTGAGGTTCTCGCGCACGAAGTTCGCCAGGAAGGCGAGCAGCCCGAGTGCGGCACCGTCACGGGCGGCAACGAGCGGTCCCGCGAGGCTGTACCACCCGAACGCGAACGCCGTGGCAAACGAGACGCTGAGGCTCGTGCGGGCGAGCAGGCCAAAGATGGCGGCAGCCACGGCCGCCCCTGCCACCGCGGCGGTCACCGGGACCCAAGCTCGCTTCAGACCCTTCGGGGTCAGTCGGAGGCCGAAGCCCACCAGGGCGAGGAGCGCGTAGAGCGCCCACGGGATGGCAGTGTCGGTGGGAAGCGTGACGAATCGGCCGACGCCGAACCCCGCGAGCAGGGCTGCCGCGATCGCAACGCTGACCGGGAACTGTCGGCCCGGCCCCGAAGGTGTAGCGGTGGGAACGGGCGCTGGGGCCACGCTCGCGAGAAGGAGGAACGCTCCCGCGGTGAGCCCGACCAGCAACGCGGCGAACCCGATGGCGGCCGGGATCGTCGAAGCCAGCGTCGGGCCGGGTACGGTGTCAAGCGAGGCCCCCAGGAGGCCGATGAGGACGACCACCGCGGCGAGCGTGGCCGCGTCGACCCAACGACCCGGCGGCCGCACGAACCGGCCCGCGACAAGGCCGATCCCGAACGCGACGTAGAGGAACGGGTCGAACGCCACGAGGCTAGCCCGACCAGGCCGCCAGGCCCGCGCGGGTCGGGCGCACGGTCGGCGGGGGGAGCCGGAGCGTCTCGTCGCGTCCGGGGCCGTAGCCTACGAACTCGACCGGCACGCCGGTCTCTTCGACGATATGGTCCAGGAAGCGTCGGAGCGTCGTGGGCAGCGCGCTGGCCCCTTCTCGGCGGATCCGTTCCTTGAGCCGTTCGTGGAACTCCGGCCATCCGGGGAACCGTTCGTACACAGGGCGGGCCCGAGCCATGTCCTCCGCGTGCGTGGGAAGCATGTCCCGCACGGTAGAACCATCGGGCATCACATACTGCGAGCAGACGGGGATCTCCTCCAGACCGCCGAGGATGTCGACCTTCGTGATGGCGAACGAGGTCAATCCGTTGAGCCGTGCGGCGTACCGGAGGAGGACGAGGTCGAGCCATCCGCACCGACGGGCCCTTCCCGTGGTCGCGCCCCGTTCTCCGCCCACGCGCCGGAGGAACTCTCCCGCCTCTCCGGTCTCCTCGGTGGGGAACGGGCCGGCGCCCACGCGCGTGGTGTAGGCCTTCGCGATGCCGAGGATCGAGTCGACCTCGGTGGGCGGAAGACCGCTGCCCACCAGGGCGCCCGCGCTCGTCGGGTGAGAGCTCGTCATGTACGGGTAGGTCCCGAAATCCAGGTCGAGCAGAGCGCTCTGGGCGCCTTCGAGCAGCACGCGTTCTCCGCGGGCGAGCGCATCCCAGAGCATCGGTTCGGTCGAGCGGATGCGGGGAGCCAGCCGCCCTCCGACCTCGGCCAGCCGGGTGCAGAGCTCGTCGATCGGGGGCAGGTTCGTAAGGTGAGCCTTGTTCGCGTACATCATCTCGAGCCGGTCGCGGAGGACGGCGGGCCGGTCGAGGTCGGCGATGCGGATCCCCCAGCGTGAGGCCCGGTCGGCGTACGCCGGTCCGATCCCTCGGCGGGTGGTACCCAACGCGCTGCCGGGGGCACGCCGGGCGCGGAGGTCGTCCTGCCAGGCATCCTCGATCTCGTGGATCGGGAGCAGGGCGTGGGCCCTGTCGGAGATCACGACCTCGCCGAGCAGGAGCTCGCGACGCTCGAGCTCGCGGATCTCTTCCTCGAGCGCAAACGGTTGGATCACCATGCCGGGTCCGCTCACCCCGATGACGCCCTTTCTGAGGACCCCGCAAGAGAGCTGGTGGAGCACGACCAGCCCGGCGGGTAGGTGGATCGAGTGGCCGGCATTGGGCCCGCCGCCGGTCCTCACCACGTAGCGTGCATCGGCCGCCAGGAAGTCGAAGATCTTGCCCTTGCCCTCGTCGCCGAACTGCGCGCCGACTTCAACACAAACGGTCGTGCGCCTCCCTCCTGCAAAGCCCGGGAACGGCCGGGGTAGATGGCCCTTTTCCCCCCGCCGCGATCCTCGGCGATGCCGCGTGCCTCCGCAGGGCGCGACAACGGTAAAGAGGGGGTGCCGTCGTGCGCGGGCGCATGGTCGCCCAGCGGGCACGCGAAGTCGAGATCTCGGGCATCCGGAAGATGTTCGAGAACGCCCCGCCGGACTCGATCAACCTGGGGTTGGGGGAACCCGATTTCGACCCGCCCCCGGCGGTCGTGGACGCGATCTGCCGGGCGGTGCGGGAGGGGCAGAACCACTACGGACCCTCGGCAGGGCTCCCCGCGCTCCGAGACCGGATAGCGGAGCGCTACCACGACCGCGAGCCCGGTACCGGACGCGAGAACGTGATCGTTACGGGGAGCGGCTCCGAGGGACTGATGGCGGCGGCGCTCGCCCTCTACGACCCGGGCGACGAGGTCCTCGTCCCGAACCCAGGGTTCGTTCTCTACGCGCCGCACGCTCGATTGGCGGGCGCCGTGCCGGTTCCCTACAGCCTTCCCGAGACCCACGGCTACCTCCCCGACCTCGCCGAGCTCGAGAAGCTTGTCACCCCGCGGACCACCGCGATCGTGGTGAACAGCCCGTCCAACCCCACGGGGGCGGTCTTTCCAAAGGGAGTGGTCGATCGCATCGTCGCGTTCGCGGACCGGCACGACCTCACGATCGTCTCGGACGAGGTCTACGAGGAGATCGTCTACGAGGGGACCGCCACCTCGTTCTGGGGGCGGAGCGACCGCGCGATCATCGTGAACTCGTTCTCGAAAATGTTCGCGACCACTGGCTGGCGGATCGGATTCCTGGTCGCACCCCGGCCGCTGGCGGTCGAGCTCAACAAGATCCACTACCACATCATGGCCTGTCCTTCCACGCCGGCCCAGATTGGCGTGCTCGCCGGGCTCGCGTCGACCGCGGCGACCCGCGGAATGGTCCGGGAGTTTCGGGCCCGCAGAGACCTCGTGGTCCGACTTCTCTCGAAGATCCCCGGCATGACGCTGGTCCCGCCCGGGGGTGCGTTCTATGCCTTCCCCCGGTTCGCGTGGCCGAAGGCAAGCCAGGATGTCGCGGGCGCGCTGTTGGGCCGCGGTGTCATAACGACCCCAGGCGACGCGTTCGGGTCGCTCGGAGCGTCGCACCTCCGCATCTCGTTCGCGGCGTCCCGTCCGAACATCCGCCGTGGAATCCAGATCATCGCAGACTACGCGCGCGAGGCTGCCGGGGGCGCTCCGTGATTGCAGGCCTCCTCGGCCGCTGCCTCCGGCTCGTCGCGAAGTTGACTCGCGGGGCCGCCGGCGCGGACCTGGACCGCGTGGGGGCCGAGCTCGAACGGCTCGAGCACCGCCACGCTCAGGTCGCGGCCACTTCGCGGTAGAGCGCCCTCAACCGGTTCGCGGACTCCCACCAGTCGAGCCCGCGAACGCGAACGTCGGCTCGGGATACGCGCTCTCCAGCTCCGACGGGATCCGCGAGGACATCCTGGAGGGCTTGGGCCAGCGCCGCTGGGTCACCGTAGGGGACGAGAAGACCATCGCGGCCGCCCTCCAGTACTTCCGGCACGGCGCCCACCGAGGTCGCTACGACCGGCGTGCGCGCGGCCATCGCCTCGAGCAGGACGAGTCCGAACGCCTCCCACTCGGAAGGAAGGACGAGTGCCTTCGCGCCACCCACGATCGCGCGGTACGTCTGACGGTCCGCCACATGGCCAAGCCACACCAGCAGTCCGGACACCCCGCGGCGTTGCGCGAGCGCCTCGAGGCCAGCCCGTTCTCCCCAATCCGATCCCATTACGACAAGCGGGAGACGGGCCTCGGCGGGGAGCAGCGCGAGCGCCTCCACGAGGTGAGGGAGCCCCTTGTTGGGGGCGATGCGGCCAACGAAGAGGAAGTACTCCGGCGGGAGCGGGGGGAGGTGGCTCCGGTCGGGGGACGTGCTGGTCCATTCCGAAACGTCGATCCCGGGGGGAATGACCCGAATCCGGTTTGCCGGCGCGAACTCGCGCACAAGCCGGGCCTCCATCTCGGACTCGACGACCAGCGCCCGAGCTATCCGGTAAGCGGTCGCCCCGAACCCAACGTCCTGGATTCGCAGAAGTCCCCGTTTCACGGGGGGCTCGCGACGGTCGGCCGGGTGGTAGTGGGTGGAGACGACTAGGGGTATCCGGCACCGTTCTGCGACGGCCGCTGCCTCGAGGACGTGGCCGTACCGGTGGGAGTGGGCGTGGATCACGTCCGCGCCGCTCTCGGCCAGCGCGTCCATCAGGCCGACCATGAGCGGGAGGGTAAGGTGGGGGATCAACCGCTTGCGAACGGGGAACCGGCGGACGGGGACGCCTTCCACCTCCGGCGCGTAGTTCGACCGGCGGTCCCACCGGGCCTCGTCGTAGAGGTCGCTCGCAAACACTTCGACCTCGTCGCCCGCGGCCTTCAGTCGGCGGGCGATCTCGCGCACGTTCGTCTCCACTCCGCCCGGCGCGTCGAACCGGAGCGCGACGTGGACGACCTTCACGGGGCCCCCAGCATCCGGTAGAGCCGGTCGATCCGGTCGGCGACCGTCTCCCAGGTGTAGCGCGGGATCACCTGGGTGCGACCATACTCGCCGAGCCGACGGCGGAGCTCGGGGTCGGACCACAGTCGTTCGAGCGCGGCGGCGAGTGCCGCCGGGTCGCGGGGTGGAACAAGCAGGCCGGTCTGGCCGTCTTCCACGACCTCGGGGATGCCGCCGACCCGAGAGGCGACCACGGGGGTGCCCTGGGCGAGCGATTCGAGCAGGACAAGGCCGAACGCCTCGTACTCGCTTGGGAGCACCGTGATCCGCGCTTCGCGGTACGCGCTGGCCAGTACGTCGTCGTCCGGCACGCGGCCCAATCGGTGGACCCGGTCGGAGACGCCGCGCTCGCGCGCTCGACTGTCCACTCGAGCCCCCATCCCGCCGTCCTCGCCCACGAGAACAAGATGTGCGGTGAGGTCCTGACGAGCGAGGAGGGCGAACGCGTCCACGAGGTCGAGCAGCCCTTTGTTCGAGGCGAGGCGACCCACGAAGAGCAAGAACGGGCCCTCGATCCGGAACCGGCTCTGGAACGACGGGGCGCCGGCGGGAGACGCGGGCAGCGGCGAGTAGCCCGGAGGAATGATCTCCACGGGCGGCAGGGCGAGACCGAGACCTCGAACCATCCGCTCCTCCTCCTTCGTCTGCACGATCAAGTAGGCCGCGTCCTGGACGAGAGGTCCGGCGAGGTTCCTATCGTAGAACGACCGGATCCGGTGGCGGATGGCCCCGCCCTCGATCGACCAGAGGGGGTGAAAGTGCGCGGTCAGCACGAACGGGGTCCGGTGACGGCGTCCGAAGCGTCGCGCGACGGCGACCTGGTTCGTCCCATAGGTGTGAACGTGAACTATGTCCGGCCGAGCCTGTTCGAGGGCGCGGCCCAGGTTCCGGAAGAACGGGTAATGGAGCTCCCCGGGCAGCGACCAGACCGGCAGGCGCCGCACCGTCCCGAACGTCGTCTTCTCCTCCCGGGGGACCGCGGGCGGAAGCCGCTCCCACGGGTACTCCTGGTAGAGGTCGCTCGTGAGCACGTCCACCGTGTATCCGCACGCCGCGAGCCGGGGTGCGAGCTCGGCGACGTGCCTCTCAACCCCTCCGGGGCCGGGCGGGTACCGTGTCGAGAGGTGCGCGACCTTCACGTCGGCGGGGTAGGCGCGCGGTTACTTGATGCCGAGGGCGATGGGGCTCGCGCGCCTCAGGAGGAGAGGCGCGTGGCCGCGAGGCGCTGAGCGTACTTCTTGTAGACCTCGGTCGCGCGGGCGACCGCTTCGACCTTGACGTATTCGTTCGCCTGGTGCGAGAGTTCCTCCTCGCCGGCACCAAAGATCACGACGCGGGGGTTGACCTGCGTGTAATGGACCGCCTCGGAGGCGTGCACGAGCACGGCGGTCTCGGCCTGGGCGACCTCCCGCAGCAGTCGGACGTGCTCCGCGTTCGGGTCGATCTGGACCGCGGGCATCGTCAGGATCCGGCGGAGCGTGAACGGGGTCTTGATCCGGCGGAGGTGCTCCTCGATCTCGTGGTAGAGCTGGTCCGGGGTGTAGGGGGGTGGGAACCGGATGTCGACCTCGCTGGTGCACTTGTTCGGGACAACGTTCAGGCGGGTCCCACCGTGGAACGTACCGATGTTCACCGTCACCGAGCCGAGCTCCGGATGCGCGATGCGGCCCTTGAACGACTCGAGCCCCCGGAGGATCCGCATCATCTTCGTCACCGCGTTCTCGCCGAGGTGGGGCATCGCGCCGTGGGCGGCCTTGCCCCGCGTTTCTATCGCGAGGTCGAGGACGCCCTTCTCTGCGTGTGCCACGCGGAGGCCGGTCGGCTCGCCGACCACAACGGCCTTCGCGCGACGGAGCGGCAGCGTCTTCGCGAGCGCCATCGCGCCGAGCATCGACGTTTCCTCGTCGGTCGTGAACGCGAGAACGACCGGGATCTTTCGCGCGACCAGGTCCTGCGCGGCCTCGAGCATCGCGACCACGGTGCCCTTCATGTCGGCCGCGCCCCGCCCGTACATCCTCCCCGACGCGAGCTGGCTCTGGGAGAAGCTCCAGTAGTCGCCGATGGGGGGGGTGTCGAGGTGGCCCGAGAGGACGACTCCTCCCTGGCCGAACTCCGCGAGGAGCGCCGGGGTCTGGGAGTCGCCGAACAGCGTGTTGCGCATGTGGATCTGGTCCGTGAACGACTGAACGTAGTCGAGGACCTCTTGCTTGTCCGCGAACGGGTCGCTCGGGATCTTCACCAGTTCGGCGAGCATGTCCACCATCTGGCGTTTCATCGGATTCCTCCTCCCTCGCCGCGCGACGGCGGGCGTTGAACGGATCGCAGGATTCCCCGCCATGGCCCGGTTTGGCTTAATCGTTCCCAGCGGCTCCGGTCGGCCGTAGACTGCGCACCGGGTGGTCCGCGACGGGTCGAGGGGTCCTCTCCAGGGCCGGGTGGGGGGGTTCATCTCCTCGGAAGGTGCTAAATCGCGACAGGCCTCGAGGAATCAGAGCGGCGCGCTATGGAGGAAGTCCCCGTCCGCATCGTCGACACGCGGGAAGAGTCGCTCCGGGGAGCGATGATGGTGGTGGGCTTTCCGACGCACGGCCTCGTCGGGTCGGTGGCCGCCTCCTACCTCGTGCACTCGCTCGACATGTCGCTCGTCGCCTACATGGTCAGCGAGGACTTTCCCCCGACCGTCATCATGGAGGAGGGGGTCGTGAACGCCCCCGTCCGGTTCTACTCGAGCAAGCTCGTGTGCGGCGTGGACCGGTCGTGCGACCAGCTCGTGGTCGTCATCGCGGACATCCAGCCGCCTCCGCCAATGCTCAACCTCCTCGGCCGCGTTCTCTTGGATTGGGCCGAGGCGAAGGGGATCCAGCTGGTGGTCGCTATCGAGGGCCAGCCGATCGACCGGGACATCCAGGGGGACGCACGGGTCGTCGCGATGGCGAACCGGGCCGCCGCCCCGCTGCTCGAGAAGTATGCGTTCCAGGCGGCGAACGGTGTGGTCACCGGCCTCGCGGGAGGGATCCTGCTCGGGGCCATCGGGCGGGTCACGCCGGTGCTCTGCCTCGTCGCGCAGGCCCACAAGGACTACCCGGACGCCAGGGCCGCGGCCAAGGTGATCGAAACGATCAACCCCCTCGTCCCTCTGCTCGTCCTCGACACCGGTCCCCTGCGGGAGAAGGCCCGGCAGATCGAGAGCGAGGTTCGCAAGACGCTGCAGCAGACCCGGGAGTCGATCTCGAGCATGCAGTCGGCGGACCCAGAAGGGCCGGGTGAGATGTATCGCTGACACCGCTTCGGACCGGGTAACGGCCCCGCTCCCGTCGAGTCGGCCGGCCGTGTCCCTGCGCGGATTCCAGCTGGTCGACGTCCCGTTCATCGCTGGGATTGTCGCCGACGCGCTCCACGAGCGTTACGACCCGTCCCTGTACGCCTCGCTCAGCGGGGAATGGCCGAGCGGGTTCCTGGTCGCCGCGGATGCCCGCAATGTCCCCGTCGGGTTCCTCCTCGGGGTGAATCAGGTCGAGGGGGAAGCCCGGGTCCTGATGTTCGCGGTCGAGCGCGCCCACCGCACCCTCGGGATCGGAGCGCTGCTGATGGAGACGTTCTTCGAACGGTGCCGCGCCCGCGGGTTCCGCCGGGTCACCTTGGAGGTACGCGTATCGAACGCGACGGCGATCCGGTTCTACACGAGGTACCGGTACTCGGTGATCGATCTCCTCCGTGCCTACTATTCGGACGGCGAGAACGGCTACCACATGGCTCGCGACCTGTGATGCCGCGGGCCCGCAGTCTCTAAAGCCTCCGGCTCGGGTCCCCGTACGATGCCAGCAGCATGGCCGACCGTCGGCGAGATGATGTCCACCCGTCCGGTGACCCTTCCACCCGACGCTCCGATTTCGCGCGCGCTCGGGGTGATGCGGGCGAAGGACATCCACGAGATCCCGGTCCTCCGCCGATCCCGGTTGATCGGAATGATCACGTTCGAATCGATCGCCCGGCGGGCGAGCCGGGCCCTCGCGACGAAGGTCGAGCACCTGCTGGTCGTCGCGCCCTTGATCACCCCGTCCACGACCTACGCCGAGATCGCCCAGGAGCTCCTCGCCACCGGCCTCCGCGCGGCCCCGGTGGTCGGCCGAAAGGGAGAGCTGCTCGGGGTCGTCAGCCGCACGGACCTCGTCCGCGCGCTCCCCGACATCCCTCAGCTCACGCGCGCGGGGCTCCCGACGGTCGACGAGGTCGCGAGCCCCGCGACGACCTTCATCCGGGAGGATGACCTCTGCCGCAACCTCGTGCTCCAGCTGCGGGCCCTCGAGGAGCACCCGCTGCCGGTGGTCGACCGGAAGGGGCGACTCGTCGGCGCGGTCGGTCTCAAGGACCTGGCCGGCGTGCTGTGGCGGCCCATCGCCGGCGGCAAGCGAGACCCGAAGACGGTCACGACGGCCCTCGACGTGAAGGTCTCCTCTATCATGCACGCGCCCGCGGTCACGGTCCCGCGAGGGACGGATGTGGCCACCGCCGCGCGCCGGATGCTCCGAGAGAACGTCTCCAGCGTGTTCGTCGTGGACAACGACCGTCCGGTGCGCGTCCTGGGGCACGCGGACCTGCTCGGCCTCATCGTCGCCCGGGGCGGGCGGCCGTCGGAGGGGCGGGCCCGGGTCGAGGACGTCTACGTGGAGATCACGGGCCTCCGGGGCTCGAGCGACCCCGCTCTCCTCGGGGACATCGATCACCTCGTCGCGCGAGCGCTCAAGCGGATGACCCGCTCGGTGCGACCCCGGCTCCTCACGATCCACTTCGCGCCGCACGCAACGCACCGGACGAACGACCTTACGGTCGAGGCTCGCCTGCACACTGACGCCGGCATCTTCTACGCCTCCCACACGGGGTGGAACCTCTTGGCCGGAGTCTCGGGCCTTCTGGACGAGCTGGCCAACCAGGTGCAACGCACCCGAGAGTCCGACCGTCAGCGGAACCGCCGGAGTCGGCGCTCGATCGAGGCCAGGAACGAGGCCACCGATACGTCGGTGGCCGACCCCGAGCTCGAGGCGAAGCTCCGCGCCGCCTCGGACGCCGGGGACGACGAAGGAGCGTGACCATGATCCCCGGTGGCGGCCGCAACAACCCTCGCCAGGTCGAGATGATGATGCGGCGCCTGGGGATGACGAGCGAACCGGTCCCGGGCGTGGAGGAGGTGATCCTGCGGACGAAGACGCAAGAGCACGTGTTCCGAGCCCCCGAGGTTACGGTGCTCACCGTCCAGGGGGTCCGGACGTACCAGGTCGTGGGCTCGCCCGAGATCCGGTCGAGAGGCGCTGGATCCGCCCGAACGGAATCCGGTACTCCGCCGCCACCCGCGGCTCCGTCCGGTCCACCGGAAGAGGACATCCGTCTCGTGATGGAGCAGGCGAACGTCTCCCACGAGGAGGCGGTGGAAGCGCTCCTCGCAGCCCACGGGGCTCCCGCCGAGGCGATCCTCGCGATCATGACCCGCGAACCCCGGTGACCGACCTCCTGGACGAGGTGCGCCGGGAGTGCGTCGAGGGCTACCTCTTCTCCGACGGGCCCGGTCGAGTTCCTGCTTTTTCGCCGGCCGCCGTCCCGCGGCCGGATCTGGGTCCCGGTCAGCGGAAAGACCGAGCCAGGGGATGCCGACCTCGAGTCCGCTCTGAGGCGCGAACTGCGGGAGGAGACGGGGTTGGTCGGACCGATCCGGCTGTTCCCGCTCGACTGGCACGTCCCGTTCCGGGCCGGCAACGGCGAGACATGGAGGTTGCATGCCTACGGGGTGGAGGTCGCTCGGTCGTTTCGGCCCCGGCTCAGCGAGGAGCACGAGGAGTGGGCCTGGCTCTCGCTGGCGGAGGCGACCGAGCGACTCCATTACCCGGACAACCGGGATGCCCTCCGCCGCCTCGTGGAACGGCTCGGCAGCCCTCCCTCTAAGGTATAGGCCGTCGCCCGCTCGTTAATCGCGAGCGATGTTCGAATCCGAGGCGGGACCGCCCGCAACCTCCCTTCCGCCGCCTCCCCTCGTCTTCGCGACGGTCGGTCCGGAGCTGTTCTCGGCCGTCCGTGCGGCCGCGCCACGTCGCGTGGTCCTGCAGGTTCCCGCGGGGCTCGTCCGGGACGCGCACCTGCTCGCCGCCCAGCTTCGGGAGGAGGTTGGGGCGCCGGTCGACGTGGCGGCCCGCGCCTGCTTTGGCGCCTGCGACGCTCCATCCCGCGACGAAGCGCCCCGGGCCGACCTCGCCATCGTGCTCGGCCACTCCCCCATCCCGAACGTTCGGCTAGTCCGGCCCACCTTCTTCGTCGAGATGCGATCCCCGGCCGGGGACGTCCGTCGAATCGCCGAGACCGTTCTCTCCGCCGGGGTGCCGAAGCGCCTCGGCCTGGTCGCCTCGGTGCAGCATCTGGACCTCGTGCCGCCGCTCACGGAGGAGCTGTCCGCCAGGGGCTACGAGGTCCTGGTCGCTCGCGGGGATCGACGGCTCGCCTACGCCGCCCAGGCGTTGGGGTGCAACTACACGGGCGCGGAGGCCGTGCGGGAGCGGGCCGACGCCTTCCTCTTTCTGGGAACCGGCCGGTTCCATCCGGTGGGCCTGGCGATCGCGGTCGACCGACCGGTCTGGTCGATCGATCCCCTCCAGGGCACGCTCGAGCCCCCCATCGACCGCGGGGCGCTCGTGCGCCGGCGGCAGCTCGTGGTCGCGACCGCCCGCAACGCACGTCGCTGGGGGATCATCGTCTCGACGTTCGCGGGCCAACAGCGGATGCCGACCGCGCTGGCGCTCCAGGAGCGGGCCCGCGCCCGGGGCCGAGAGGCGGAGATCCTTCTCTCCGACCGGCTCGACCCGCGCGACCTCGAGGGCCGCGGCCTCGACGCCTACGTGAACACCGCCTGCCCCCGCATTGCGCTCGACGACGGCGAGAGCTACGCCCGGCCGATGCTCACGCCGCCTGAGTTCCTGATGGCGCTCGGAGAGCTTCCGCTCGAGCCGTACCGGTTCGACACGTTCCACTGAACCGCCGAGCGGCGGTACGTCGGAGCACGAAGGAGGTCTCGCGTACGTCCCGGCTCCTCACGGTCCTCCCCGTCGCGGCCCTCGTGGCGGGGGTCGCGCTCGTCGCGTACTCCGTCCTGGTCTCGGCGGCGTCGGTGAGCCTGGTCGTCTTCGTCCCGGTGCTCTCGGGCCGGTCGACCCTGTTCCTGGGTGGCGTCGTCCTCCTCGTTGTCGGCTTTGTTGCGCTTCCGCTCGCCTTCACCGGTCCCGCGCGCCCGGGGAGTCCCCCTCCCGCCCCGCCCGTGGGCTCTCCTCTGGCGGACATAGGGGCCGACACGGCCGGCGTCGGAGGTCTGCTGCTCATCGGCCCGGTCCCGATATTCTTCGGTTCGTGGAGCCGCGTCTCCGGCCGGGCCCGATGGGCCGCGGTCGTGCTCGGCCTGTCCCTGCTGGCGGGATTGCTCGTCGTGTACCTGGTCGTCCGCTAACGCTTGCGGGCCGCTGCCTCGAGGAACTGGCGGTGGATCCGCGGGTCCCCCGAAAGCTCGGGATGGAACGTGAGCCCCCAGACGGCGCCGGCGCGCACGCCCACGACCTCCTTCCCTCTCCAGGCGAACGGGGTCGCGCCCGCGCCGACGAAGAGGACCCTGGGCGCGCGGATGAACACGCCCGGAAACGGCCCACCCTCGAGGCCCTCTACCCGGACCGCGTCCTCGAACGACTCCCGCTGGCCCCCGTAGTCGTTCCGGCGGACAGTGACGTCGAGGATCCCCCACGTCCTCGGGTTGCGTCCGCCGGGGATGGGCTCGAGCCGGCTTGACAGCAGGATGAACCCAGCGCAGGTGGCGAGGACCGGCAGCCCGCCGCGGATGCGTGCGGCGAGAGGGTTCCACAGTCCGCCTTCCTCGAGAAGGCGAGCGATCGTGGTCGACTCCCCACCGGGAAGGAAGAGGGCCTCGAGCCCCTCCAGGTCCGCTGGCCTGCGGACCGGTCGCGACTCGGGTCCCCGGGACCTGGGTTGCGAGCGCCGCCAGGTGCTCCGGAACGTCACCCTGGAGCGCGAGGACGCCGACCTTCATCCCGGGCCGCGCCGAAGTTCGTCGAGGATCTCCTTTGCCCGATCGAAGCGGACCTTGCGCTCCTCCACGAGGCGCGCGACCACCCGGTCGACCTCCTCGGGTCGGGCTCCCGCGCTCGTCGCCAGGTTCCGTGCGTGGAGTTCCATGTGACCGCGCTGGATCCCCTCGGTCGCGAGCGCGCGGAGCGCCGCAAAGTTCTGGGCCAGCCCCACGGCGGCCAGTACCTCACCGAGCTCGCCGGCGCTCTTCACACCAAGGATCTTCACGTTCGCCTTGGCGGTCGGATGTACGGCCGTGGCTCCGCCGATAAGCCCCACGGGGACGGGGATCTCGATCGACCCCACGAGATTTCCCTCGCGGTCCTTCTCGTAGGTGGTGAGAGGGTGCACGACGGTCCCGTCCACGGAGGCCTGCCAGGCCGCGAACGTGTGCGCGCCGCTCTCGATCGCCCGGAAGTCGTTGCCCGTGGCGACCACGACGCTCGACACCCCGTTCATGATCCCCTTGTTGTGGGTCGCGCAGCGGAACGGGTCCGCGGCCGCGAACGCGTAGGCGTCGAGGATGGCCTCGACGACATCGGCGCCGGACGCCGTCTCGGTCTTCAGGAGGTCAGCGCGAAACGTGGCGTGCGCCCGCGCGAGCCGGTGGATCGCCAGGTTGGAGATGATCCGGAGCACGACCCGGCCGCCCGCGAGCTTCGCGAGGTCCGGCGCGAGCGCCTCGCACATGGTGTTGACCGCGTTCATGCCTCCCGCGTCGCGCGCGTCCACCAGAAGGTGGACGATGAGCATCGGCCCCCGCGCGGGACCGGATCAGGCGGACCTCGATGTCCTTCGCGCCTCCTCCGAACTTCACGAGGACGGGGTCCTTCGCGTTCGCCGCGGCCAGAAGGTCCGCCTTTCGGTCGAGGATGCGCAGTCGGGCGGCCGCCGGGTCCGGCACGTCCAGGATCTGGACCTGGCCGATCATCACCGGAGCGCTCGACTGGGTCGAGAAGCCGCCCGCGGCCCGTACGACCTTCGCAGAGTTCGACGCGGCCGCGACCACGCTGGGCTCCTCGATCGCCATCGGGATGAGGTAGTCCCGCCCGTTGATCCGGAAGTTGGTCGCGATCCCGAGCGGGAGCGGCATCACGCCGATCACGTTCTCGATCATGTGGTCGAGCGTCGTCGGGTCGATGCCCGGCGGGAAGTCGAAGGCGCGCATCTCGGCCTCCGAAAGGTCAGCCCAGGCGCGTACAAACTCCCGGCGCTCGTCGACCGTCCGACGGTAGAACCCGGGCACCTCCGAGGACCTGGTCACGGGTCGCCTCCGTCAGGCGTCTCCGAAACGGGTGCCGCCGTGGACTCGGGGGGAGCCTCCCCCGAAACACGGGCAACGATCACCTTGGCAGGCCTCATAAGCCCCCCGAAGAAACGGTACCCCTGCTGCACGATCTCTGCGACCGAGCCGTTCCGGGCAGCCGTCCCTCACGGGCGTCTCGCCCACGGCTTCCGCCTCTTCCGACCGGAACGGCTTGCCCACCTCGGCGACCGGTTCCACGCCCTGATGCTTCAGGAACTTCGCCCATTCCCTGTCGAGGAGGTCCATTCCCTGGCGCAACGGGTCCGACGGGGCGAGCTTCGCAATCGCAGCGCCCGCGGATCGGAACGACTCGAGGAGCGGGAGCAGGTCCCGGAGCACCGCCCCGCGGGCCTGGCGGGTCTGCCCTTCCCGGTCCCGCTCGGACCGGCGGCGGAAGTTCTCGAAGTCGGCGAGTAGGTACCTGAATCGAGTTTCCCAGTCCTCGCCGGGAGGAGGGGTCGGGGGGCCCGGTTCGGGAGGGACCGGGCGGGTCTCCTCGTTCGGCACCTCGGCCCCGTCGTCCGCCATGAGGGAAATGTCGTAGAGCCGGTGGCTCGCTATTAGGGCTACGGGCGCTGCCTGGCCCGCGTCCCGGACGGGCCCGGATTCGCCGGATCCGGCCCGCTGGCGGAGCCTCCTCCGGCCAAAGTTCGGGCCCCCCGGGAGGAGCTCCCGGAGCCTTCTCTTTTCCCCCGAAACCCAAGCGTTATAACACGCGGCCGGCTCGGATTTTCTGGCGATAATCCCGCCGATTTATCGATGGCACAACCTATGGTCAACGCCCCTGCGTACGACGCGAGTTCGATCCAGATCCTGGAGGGGCTGACCGCCGTCCGAAAGCGCCCCGGGATGTACATCGGCTCGACCGACGTTCGCGGCCTGCACCAGCTCGTCGAGGAGGTCGTCGACAACTCCATCGACGAGGTCCTTGCCGGAAGCTGCACCGAGATCGTCGTGACCGTCCACACGGACGGCTCGTGCTCGGTCTGGGACAACGGCCGGGGGATCCCGGTCGAGGAGCACCCGAAGTACCATCGACCCACCCTGGAGATCGTAATGACCGTGCTGCACGCCGGCTCGAAGTTCGACCGCAGCACGTACAAGGTCTCGGGCGGGCTCCACGGGGTCGGTGTCCACGTAGTCAACGCGCTCTCGGAATGGTTCGAGGTCCGGGTGCGGCGCGACGGCCACGAGTACTTCCAGCGGTACGAGCGGGGCGCTCCGGTGGCCCCGCTCAAGGTCGTGGGTGACTCCGACTCGACCGGGACGGAAGCCCGGTTCAAGCCTGACGGGACGATCCTCGAGACCGTCGAGTTCGACTCGGAGACGATCCGTCGCCGACTGAAAGAGCTCTCTTTCCTGAACGCGGGAGTGAGGATACAGTTCCTCGACGAGCGCTCCGGCAAGGAGGAGTCGTTCCACCACGCGGGGGGGATCGCCGAGTTCGTGGAGGACCTGAACCACGCAGTCGAACGCGCTGTTCCGGCCCCCGATCTTTCTTCACGCGAAGCGGGACTCGACCGACATCGAGCTCGCGCTGCAGTACACGGACGGGTACAACGAAACGACCCTTGCGTTCGTCAACAACATCCACACGGTCGACGGCGGCACCCACGTGGTCGGCCTGCGCGCCGGGCTCACCCGTACGCTGAATGACTACGCTCGAAAGCGCGGGTTCGTCAAGGGCGATAGCGAGGGGCTCACCGGCGAGGACGTCCGCGAGGGGCTCACGTGCGTGCTCTCGGTGAAGGTCCTCGAGCCGCAGTTCGAAGGGCAGACCAAGGCGAAACTCGGCAATTCCGAGGTCAAGGGCCAGGTCGAGAGCGCCGTGAACCAGAAGCTTGCGGAGTACCTCGAGGAGCATCCTCCCATCGGGCAGACCCTGGTCGCGAAAGCGCTGCAGGCGTCGCTGGCCCGCGAGGCCGCTCGCAAGGCCCGCGAGCTGACCCGGCGCAAGGGCCTTCTCGAGGGGGGCGGCCTCCCCGGAAAGCTCGCCGACTGCCACTCCCGGGACCCTGCGGAATGTGAGCTGTTCCTGGTGGAGGGGGACAGCGCCGGGGGAACGGCGAAGCAGGGCCGCGACCGTGAGTTCCAGGCGATCCTCCCGCTCCGCGGCAAGATCCTGAACGTCGAGAAGGCCCGCCTCGACAAGATGCTCCAGAACGAGGAGATCCGGTCGCTGATCACGGCCATTGGAATCGGGATCGGGGACGAGCAGGACATCTCGCGACTCCGCTACCACAAGGTCATCCTGATGACCGACGCCGACGTGGACGGCTCGCACATCCGGACCCTCCTGCTGACGCTGTTCTATCGGAAGATGCAGGTCCTGATCACCGAGGGCCGGGTCTACATCGCCCAGGCGCCGCTCTACCGCATCCAGAAGGGCTCGCGGGTCCAGTACGCCTATCACGACGAGGAACGCGACGTCTTCCTGAAGGAGGTCGGCGGAATGAAAGGTGTCACGGTCCAGCGGTACAAGGGGCTCGGCGAGATGAACGCCGGCCAGCTGGCGGAGACGACGATGCACCCCGGGTTCCGCACGCTGCTGCGCGTGACGGTGGACGACGCGGTCCGGGCCAACGAGCTGTTCCAGATCCTGATGGGCGAAGAGGTCGAGCCCCGGCGGCATTACATCGAGGAACATGCCGTCGAGGTGACGAACCTCGACATCTAGGGCCTCCCGCGGCGGCGCGCCGACCGGGCGCCCCAGCGTCCCGGCCGAACCCCTTATTCGCGGGGCCCGCTAGCCCGCGTCGTGACGGCGTCCGGGACGCCCGCCCCCCTGGTCATCACGGACGCCCTGCTCGTCACGCAGGACGCGGCGCGGCGGGTCGTCAGGGGAGACCTGCGGATCGAGAACGGCCGGTTCGTGCACGTCGGACCCGGGGCGTCGCGGTCTGGCGCGGAGATCGTGGACGGACGCGCGTTCGCCGCGGTGCCGGGGTTCATCAACGTGCACACGCACATCGCGATGAGCCTGCTCCGCGGCATCGCCGACGACCGCGACCTGGGCGGCTTCCTCGAGGTCCTGTTCCGTGTCGACGCCCTGCGAACGGAGGCGGACGTGGAGGCCGGCGCGCGCGTGGGTGTGGCCGAGCTGCTGCTCGGCGGCACGACCACGTTCCTGGACCTCTACTACTCCGAGGACGCGATCGCTCGGGCCGCCGAGGCCCTCGGGATCCGCGCCTTCCTGGGGTGGGCCGTGGTCGACCCCGACAAGACCACCCAGACCGGGAAGCCCCTCGACAACGCGCGTGGGTTCCTCGAACGGTGGAAGGGTCACCCCACGGTCACGCCGCTCGTCGCGCCGCAGGGGGTCTACGTCTGCGACCGAGAGACCTGGCTCGGGGCGAAGGAGCTCGCCGAACGGTACGGGACGCTCTGCCATTTCCACCTCTCCGAGACGCGCCGCGAGGTGCACGAGCACGAGGCGAAGAGCCGGTCAACGGCCGGCGGTCTGGCTGGAGGAGATAGGGTTCTTCGGGCCCCGTTCGGTGGCCGCCCACGCGGTCTGGCTCACGGGGCAGGAGATCGAGCTCCTCGCGCGGAACCGGGTGGGGATCGCCCATTGTCCGAGCTCGAACCTCAAGCTTCCGTCGGGCGGCGTGGCTCCCGTGGTCGAGCTGCGCGCCGCGGGGGCGGTGGTCGGGCTGGGGACCGATTCCGTGGCGAGCAACAACTCCCTATCGATGTTCCGCGAGATGCAGCTCGCCGGCCTCGTCCAGAAGAACCAGCGCTGGGATGCCTCGGTGCTGCCCGCGCAGGAGCTTCTGGACATGGCGACCATCGACGGCGCGCGCCTCCTCGGACGCGGCGCGGAGCTCGGGTCGCTCGAGGTCGGCAAGAGGGCCGATTTCTCTCTCGTTCGACTGGACCATCCTTCGCTCCTGCCGGCGCGTCCCGAGGCGATCGTCTCTCATCTCGCGTACTCGGCCTCGGACGAGGCGGTCGATTCCGTCTTCGTGGAAGGGGCGGCCGTGGTCCGCGGCCGGACCCTCGTCCGAGGCGACTGGAACGCCCTGAGGACCAAGGCCGAGAACGCCGCGGAAGCCCTGTGGGCGGGACGCGGCAAGTAGGGCGCTCACCCGGGGCCGATCTCGGCTCGGAGCGCTTCCAGGAGCCCCGCGGCAAGCTCCTGCGGGTCGGTTCGAAGGCCCAATCCCCGAAGCGAATCAAGCTGGCCCGCCGGGCCGGACGGTCCCAGGTCGAACAGCCGGTGGATCATCGGCAGGTCGAGGTCGGTGGAGATCGTTCCCTGGTGGAGCAGCGCGGAACCCGTGAGGTGCTGGGCCGCACCGCCGACGATCCGATCCCGTACACAGAGGACCTCGCCGCGCTCGCTGAGGGTGCAGTACACGGCC
Organism: uncultured Thermoplasmata archaeon; assembly: GCA_963713145.1. Taxonomy (GTDB): domain Archaea; phylum Thermoplasmatota; class Thermoplasmata; order Lutacidiplasmatales; family UBA184; genus Lutacidiplasma. Next base: position 326,966 of record CAVQKI010000001.1, read on the forward strand.
GCCGAGCCCGGTGCACGCTTCCACGCGGCCGGCAAGACCGGACCAGTCGAGGAATCGGACGGCGCCGCGCCCGAGCCGCGAGTACACCCGCAGGAAATCCCTCCCGACCCGGGGGTCGGCCCTCGGTAGAACGATCGACCAGACGAGGTCCCCCGGAAGATGGAGGAGGCCGCTTCCGCCGGTCGACCGGCGTATAGTCGGGATCTTGTCGGCCGCCGCTCGGGTCAGGAACGGAGCGGAGGGGGGGACCCCCACGCCGTAGGAGACCGCCCGGTCCAGGAGTCCTCCCACTGGTCCCGCCGGCAGGTCCGACCGGAGCATGCTTTCGTCGGAGTCGAAATTCTCAGCGACGGAGATCGGGCGGATGGATCCAGAGGGTTCTCGGACAGCTGCGGTCCCGGGGGCAGCCCCCGACTGGTTCCGTTCGTCGGACACGCCTTCCTCTTCCCTCCGTTCGGTCGAAACGATATGAGCCGGAGGGGGACTGCCCGGGCGTGGCCGAGCTGAGCACCTACCGCCTGCATGCGGGCGACCCGGCGCCGAACTTCGAACTCCCGGGAGTCGACGGGACCACGCACCGGCTGTCGGAATGGTCCGGAAAGCCGTTGCTCCTCGTTACGTTCTGGTGCAACCACTGCCCTTACGTCCAAGCCTGGGAGTCCCGGATGATCGAGCTGGGGCGACGCTACGGGCCGAAGGGTGTCCAGTTCGTGCTCATCAACTCGAACGATGCCCAGGCGTACCCCGAGGATCGCTTCGAATCGATGGAGCGCCGGGCCCGGGACAAGGGGTACCTTTCCCGTACCTCCACGACGAATCCCAGGAGGTCGCCCGCGCCTTCGGGGCGCTCGTCACGCCCCACCCGATGCTCTTCGACCGCGGTCGCCGCCTGCTCTTCCAGGGGCGGATCGACGACGACCATCAGCACCCCGAGAAGGTGAAGCACCACTACCTCGAGCGGGCGATAGAGCAGGCCCTCGCCGGTCAGCCCGTAGTCCCGGCCGAACTACCGGTCTCGGGCTGCTCCGTCAAGTGGCGGCCGTGACCGGCGGGACCGACGCGGGTCCCGGTTCGCCGACCGGCGGGCCTTGAGGGCCGCCTTTCGTTTCTCGAATGCCTCGGCTAGACTCGGGTCGAGAGCCGTCCCGGCACGGTCAAGCCGGGCGGCGATGGAGACCTTCCCGGCCAACGTTCGCGCGAGTCGGCCCCGTTCGAGGCGGGACGCCGATTGGATTGCGGGGTGCAGGAAGAGGAGTCCGTGCCTCGGCGGGGGTGCCCGCCCGCGCAGGTGCTCGAAGAACGCGCGCTCCGCGCCTAGCACCTGGACAGTGCTCGCGGGGAGGCGAGCGAGACGGTCGAGACCCCGGGCCTGGGCCAGGAGGCGGGCCGTGAGGTCCGCTCCCAGGAGGTGGTTCAGGTTCGGGGTCCGTTCGGGGACCGTGGCCTCGACCGCCGCATCCAGAGCCTTTCGCGTGGATTGGATCTCTCGGTAGAGCTCAGCGAGCTTCCGACGCGCCTCGACCAGCGTCGGGTCCGCGGGTGCGAGCGAGCTCGCGGGTCCGTCTTCGAGGATCGCGCGCGCCGCGTGCACGGCATCCGTGGGATCCACGTCGGGCGAGTCCCGCGCAGCCCAGCTCGCCAGCCGCTCACCTACCAGATTCGAGGCGCGGTCGAGGTCCCGTGCCGCCCGCACCGCCTCTTCCACATGGACCGACGGGTCCCACGACTCACGGAGCGCCCGTTCGGCGTCCAGGAGTATCGCGGACCGGTGCGCTGAGAGTTCCGGCTCGAGGCCAGGGCGAGCCCCTCGCTCCGGCGTCGTACGTCACCTCGGGTCCGACCAGCCGACGATCGGCCGTTCGCCATGTTTCGGTGCCGCGGTGCCCGAGCACTGCCTCCTCCTCGGGAGTCGTGCGGCCCTCGCGACGAAGGCGCGCGCGCTCGGAGAGGGTCTCCGGGTCGAGGGGGGGCCGGGCGGAATGTACGATGCGGTCGTCGTCGAGTAGGAAGGTACCGTGCCAGGTGGTCAGGATCGTGCGCATTGCTGGGGCCGCTCTAGTCGGCTCGCAACCCTCCGTTCACGTGGATCGTGGCGCCGGTGAGATAGGACGCCCGCTTCGACAGGAGGAAGCTGATCGCCTCCGCGACCTCCTCGGGTCGGCCGACGCGGCCGAGCGGAATACCGCTCCCTCGCAAGCGTCGTTGTTCCGGAGTATCTCCCCCAGGATGGCGGTGTCGATGGCTCCCGGGGCCACAACGTTCACGAGGATCCCGGGTGCGAGTTCGCGTGCCAGGGACCGCGCGAGGCCGAGCAGCGCGGCTTTCGACGCGGCGTAGTGGGCGCCGTGGCGAGAGCCATCGAACGCGAGGATGCTGGAGAGGAACACCACGCGGCCGGGCGAGGCGGCCTCGAGCAGCGGAAGGAGGCGGCGCGTGATCTCGGCCGATCCGAAGACGTTCGTCCGGAAGCACTCCTCGAACCGTCCCGGGTCGAGGTCGCGAAATGCGGAGCGGGGGTAGGTCCCCGCGTTAAGGACCAACCCCTCCAACGAGTCCCACCGGTCGGAGATCGCGTCCGCGAGCTTCGCGATGTCGGCCTGTCGCGAGAGGTCCGCCGATACCGGGAAGGCCTCGCCTCCCATCGCGCGAATCTTCCGGACCAGCTCCTCGGCCGATTCCCGGTGGGAGTGGTAGTGGGCGGCGACCTCGAAGCCGTCGCGCGCGAGGTGCAGCGCCGTCGCATGGCCGATGCCCTGAGACGCACCGGTAACGAGCGCTCGCACGAGCGGTCGAAGGGCCACACGAGATTAATAGCGCGGCCCGGCTCCGCCGAGCCGATGCCCGCCCCCGAGACCGCCCCGCTCGTCCGCTACGAGCGTCGCGGCCGTACGTTGCTCCTCACCCTGGACCATCCTCCGGTCAACGTCCTCTCCCGGCCGGTGCTGGGGGCCCTTTCCGAACGCCTCGAACAGGCGGAGAACGACCGGGAGGTCCATGTTGTGGTCCTGGCCAGTGCCGCGGAGAAAGCGTTCGCCGCAGGGGCGGACATTCGCGAGATGGCCGCCCTCGACCCCGCCGCCGCTCGCGTGCACGGGGAGAGGGGCCAGGGCGTGACCCGGCAGATCGAACGGCTCCCTCTGCCCGGTGATTGCCGCGGTCCACGGGGTCTGCCTCGGCGGTGGCTGCGAGGTCGCTCTCGCGTGCGACCTGATAGTGGCCAGTGAGGATGCCCAGTTCGGCCAACCTGAGATCAACCTCGGGGTCATGCCCGGCTGGGGCGGAACACAGCGATTGATCCGCCGGATCGGTGAAGGCCGAGCCCGTCGCTGGATCTATACCGGGCGGTCGGTCCCCGCCCGCGACGCGGAGTCCCAGGGACTTGTCGACCGAGTCGTTCCCCGGAACGAGCTTCTGCGCACGGCGATCGCCCTTGCGGACGAGATCGGGACAAAGCCGCCCGTCGCGGTGGCCGCTGCGAAGTACGCGATCGCCCGCTCGGTCGATCCCGCCATCGATGACGGACTCGCCTACGAGCTCGACCTTTGGTCGCGGCTTTTCGGCACTCGTGGGCAAAAGGAGGGGATGCAGGCGTTCCTAGCGAAGCGACCGACGCCCTCGGTCGGACGCGACGAATGGGATTCTCAGTCGGCCGGGTTCCCGTGGAGTGAGGGTCGGGGCGAGCAGCAGAGGAGAAAGCGGAATAAGGAGCCGACGACGGGCCCGGGATGAAGCGCCGCGGTGGCTCAGCTGGCAGAGCGGCTCCTTGGTAAGGAGCAGGTCGAGGGTTCAAATCCCTCCCGCGGCTTCTCACCTTCGGCTCGGCCGGTTTCCCGCATTCGTCCGGCGGCTCGCGTCCACGAAATCTACGGCCCGTGGCCGCCCGGCGGGCGGTCGCTCGCCGCCCCGTCGCCGGTCAGCTCACGCTCGAGCTTGCGAACATCGTGCACGACGTCCTGCTCGATCCTCCGAGCCCCGGACTCGACCGATTGCATCCCTTCGTGCCAGAGGGTGACCATGATCGGTCCCAGCGTGAAGATGACGGCGCTGAGCACGGAACCAACCGAAACGAATCCCATGACGGATGCGAAGATCTTCCCGGCGTTGGTGTTCAACGCAAAGGGGGGCCCCTGACCGGTGGCGAGCATGCTCTCGAAGTAGAACGCGTTGATCCACCCCGCGCTCTCGATAATGTGGAAGCCGACAGTTCCGACGATCTCCGCGAGGGCGACCGCGGTCAGGGCGTAGATCGCCCGCCGGGCGTTTGCCTTCGAAACCCGACGGCGCATCGGCGGAGCACGGCCATTCGCCCTGATGGGTTTATCGGCAATCGACCCGTCGGGCTTCGGCAGCTCGGAGTCGCCCGGGGTCCGTTCGGTCTGGTCGGTTTCCCGTGCGGAGGGAGCCCGCACCGAACCCGTCATCAGGAGGCGCGAGTTCGCCGCCGGAGTCGATGACGGCGGAGCGCGAGATCTCATTGAAGTGTGATGGGCATGCGATCGACTGTTTCCTTGCGTTCCCGCCCGGGGGCCCCCGTCGCCACGCCGCGGTGGTCGTGATCCACGAGATCTTCGGAGTGGACGATCACATACGGGCCGTCGCCCGTCGATTCGCGGCTCAGGGCTACGTGGCGGCCGCTCCGAACCTTTTCACCGGGGAGATCCAGTCGTTTCTCACCCCTGCCAACATCGGCCTGGCCATGAAGGCGCTCGCGCAAGCTCCTCCCGACCTACGCCGGGACCCGACGAAGTTCGCGGCGTTCACCGCGACCCAGCCGGCCGAGAGTCGGCCGATCCTGGAAGCGTTCGGGAAGGTCACGAACCCAGTCGTTCAGGCCGGGTTCGCCCGTGACCTCCACGGGGTGACCCGGGAGCTGCGGCAGCTCCCCGAGATCGATCCGGCGCGGGTCGGCTCTTTGGGGTTCTGTTTTGGCGGGGCGATGTCGGCGCGCCTCGCCACGGTCGACCCGGAGCTTCGCGCGGCCGTGATCTTCTACGGCCAGAACCCGCCCCTCGAGGACGTTCCTCGGATCCGTGCGGCCGTGCTCGGCCTCTATGGGGCGGAGGACCCGGGCATTACAGGGACCGTGCCTCTGCTCGCCGAAGCGATGAAGCGGTCCGGCAAGAGCTTCGAATCGCACGTGTACCCCGGTGCCAAGCACGCGTTCTTCAACGACACCCGGCCCAACTTCCACGGGGAGAGCGCCGCCGACGCTTGGGATCGGGTGCTCCGATTCCTGAGGGACAACCTCGGCAGCTGACGCGGCCGCTCCGTGGTTCCCGATGGTTGCTCGCGAGGGAGCGATGCGGGTGGGAAGCACGGTTCGCCGCCGCGCGCGCGGCCCGTTTGCCGCTGGCCCGGAAAGGGAAGGCCCGCTCTCCTCCAAGGCTCTTATACGCCGGCCTCCATGGCCGCGGCGCAGCGGGGTAGGGTAGTCAGGATAACGGCCGGGTATCCCGGCCGTCCTGAAATCCCGACGGGCTCATAACCCGTAGATCCATGGTTCAAATCCATGCCCCGCTATTCCGCTCGCTGACGGGCTACGCGGTGTCGGCAGGCTCCGGCCGTCCGGCAGGGTCACGTGCGCCGGTCGATCCGGCCGAGGACGCGACCGGGCCGCTCGTCGGTGTCGTTCCATCACCGGTAAGCCGTCGGAGGACTTCGCAGGGGTAGAGCGCAAAGAGAATCGTCGCGATTCCCAAAGTCGCGTAGATCGCCGCAACGAAAAGGTCCATCGGCGCACCGAAACCCCCTGGGGGCGGGACGCCCCCCAATCGGGCGGGAACACCCGCGGCGCCCAGAACCTCGTTCCCGAGGCCGTAAACTCCCCAGCCGCTCACGGGGGGAGGGACGCCTACCGCGATAGAGGCTCCTCCTACGAGCAGCAACGCTCGGCCTCCGCGTACGAATCGCTGAAGCTTCGGCTGGGTGACAGCTCGCCGCACGCTCCCGGGAAGGAGTCCCGCGGCGATAGCGGCTACGCCGATGAAGCCATGCTGGTAGATCGCGCCGATGATGCGGCCCGTGAGCGGCGCGCCGGCGCTCGGGGCTGCCAATTGAACGAGCAGAGAAAGGGTCCACAGAGTACCCGTGACGATGAGGAAGAGGCGGACGGCTGGGACCGGCCCGCGCACCGTCGAGGCTGCCCGCCGCGTCGCATCGGGAACTCTCTGAGACGCCTCGGACGAGGTTCCCAGGAGGTTTCCGTACACCGCGATGAGCTGCTCTTGGGCGATGAGGGCGAGGCCAAGTACGGCGACCTGGAACACGTTCAGGTACCAGGAATTGAGCAGGATCTGGTTGTACGTCGTTCCGCTCGCCTCGGCGATCGCACCGATGCCTCCCGCCGCTGCCGCGCTCGTGGAGCAGCAGGCCCCTAGGGTCAGGACGGCGACCATGGCAGGGGTCAGCCCTGCGAGGGGGCTAGCGGTTCCCCCCGACGCCTTGACCGTCCTCCACGATCGGACGAACCGAACCGCCAGAATCAGGCCCGCCCCCATTCCGAGGCCCACTCCCATCGAGACGAGGACCATCGCGACCGTTGCCAGGAAGGGAAGGGCCAGAACGCCCCCCGGGGCGACGACGAGAAGGGCCGGATAGTTCCACCACGCCGGAGAGTAACGGTTCGTCAGAACCTCGACCGAGACGCCCGAGGCCCCGGTCCGTGCGAACTCGAGCATGTACCCGGCAAGGAGGGCGATGAACACGTAGGCGAGTGCGATACCTGCGACCGCCAGCCTGCCTCCTCGACCTCGGACCACCGCGCGGGTCCGTCGGAGAGTGAGGATGCTGAGCAGCCGCGGGCCGCCCTGGGGGACGACGGTCCGCTCACGGTCCGGGTCCTCCCCGCATGCGCCGACGGCGACCGGCGTAGAGGACCGCGGCGGCGAGCGCGAACGAGGCTCCCACGACGCCTGCAGCGGCCCAGGGGGCGCCCTGGGGAGATGTGTTTTGGGAGAACGGCGCTTGATCGGATACCGAGATCGAGGCGTTCGCGTACAGGGTGACTCCGTCCGAGGTCGCCTCCAAGTGGAGTGCGCCGTCCATCGGAGCGACGCAGGCGGTGTAGGCGATCGTCTGGCCTCCGCTCGCGTTCAGCGTTCCGAGCGAAAGCGAGGAGAGCGACCAGGAGAAGCTCACCGGCTGGGCGAGGGCGTCGCCGCACGCGTTCTCTGCGGTGGCGGCGAAGATCTGGTTCTGGAGCGGCAGGGCCGCGACGCTCGCGGGTGTGACGGAGAGGCGGGCGAATGTGGTTCCAGCGCAGCTCGCGTTGAACTCCTGACCCCCGATCCGAACGGCGGCCGCCGTTCCTGATCCCGGAGAGCCGCGCTCAGGACTGTTCGCGACGACGTACCCTGCGATGATCACGAGGACGACGAGCAGGGCCACGGCCGACCCTCCGGTATCCCTGTGACCGGCTGACGTTCGGTCCATCCCTGCCCACCTGCTCCTCGCGGTGGTTGACGACCTTGGGGAGATGAATGGCGTGTAAACTGCGGTTGACATCTGAGGGTCGAGGAACGTTCGCGCGCCTCACGGCGCACGAGCCCCGCCTCCCCACGGAATGGCCTGCGTCGCAATTCCGGCCGTCGACAGGCAAGAGCCGTTGCGCAGTGAGAGCCGGACACGATGCCGGGGTGACGCCATGAACTAACCCTTTGCCTTTAGACGGTTGTAACGGGACGGCGGGCACAGGGTGCCGCGACCTCGCGGATGCCGAACGGGGGAGCGATTACTCGATAGGCGGGGGGGCTCCGGCCTTCGCCTTGGGAGCGCGTCGGCGCGCGGGGCGTTTGGTTTCCGTGGCCGGTTCGCTGGAGGCAGGTTGCGAGCTTTCTCCCGCGCTCTCGGGTGGGGGGGGCGGTGGTGGCGGGGGCGGCGGCGGGGCTGCCGCGGGAGGAGGAGGAACGGGTGGACTCGGAGGCTTTGAGAACCCGGGAGGCGGGGGAGGAACCATGGACGGAGGGGGCGCGGGGGCCGTGGGGCTGGGCGCGGGACCCGTCGGGTTCGGCGCGCCGGGTGCGGCCGGGGCCGCAGGGCGCGGGGGAATCGGGGCGAACTCGCCCGCGCGCCACTGGTGCGGCGAGCGGAGAATAGTGGGGTCCTTCAGGAACAAGTCGGCGTGACCGCAACCCCGGGCAGAGCCGAGTGCCGAGAGAAAGCTCTCCGCCGGATCGCAGGGAGAGGTTCCCTCGCCCGATCGTGCCGGTCCGTAGGTTGTTCGCCCAAACAAAGTCGGTTCCACCACAGTTACTGCAGACAGGAGCCATCGATGACAGCCAACCGAAGATGGAACAGGGCGCGCCCATAAAAGGGCACGCGTGGGCGAGCCGACCCGCCCGCTCCGGCCGACGGTCCACGCGCAAGACCCTTGTAGACGGTGCTAGTCCCTGACCCGGGAGGGTCCGCGACGGTGTACCGAGTGATCACGGTCGCGATCGACGGGTCGGAGCACGCCTCGGCGGCTCTGGCCAGCGCCGTAGACCTCGCGAAACAGTACGGAAGCGAGCTTGTCATCCTCTCGGTCGCCCCGCTCGCACCGGTATACGTGGCACCGAACCAGCCGTTCTCGACCCCCGTGGCGCCCGAGAACCCCATGCCTGAGTTCCGGGCGATCGTGGACTCCGCAGTACGGGTGGCCCAAGCGGCGGGCGTCAAGGCCGTGACCGGAGTGTGCTACGACGGGCCGATCGTGGACGAGATCCTGGCCCACCTCGCCAGCAATCCAACGGACCTTCTCGTGGTCGGATCCCGCGGGTTGTCCACGGCGAAGCGAATCCTGCTCGGTAGCACCTCGGCGGCGCTCGTGTCGCACGCACCGTGCCCGGTGCTCGTGGTTCGTCCCTCGGCTACGAAGCCGCCGGACCCTTGAACATCACCCGCGTCGGGATGGGGAGCTTGTGGGAGGCCTTGCGCAGCGCTTCCTTCGCGTCCGCGAGGTGAGCCTCCGTCGTGTAGATGGTAAGGAGCTCGGCCCCGATCTCGGCGCGGACCGCGTGGCCCACGGCCTTCCCGAACGCCCGTCGCATCCCGTCGGAGATCCGGTCCGCGCCGGCTCCCGTGGCCATCTTGTGCTCGCGGAGGATCTGATGAGGAAATCGGCGGACCTTGAGGTGGTACTCGTTCGGGGCGGCCTTCTCGAGCACGCGGACCGCGCTGACGCGCGCGGACTCTAGGGCCACATCCCGGACCTGGGCGGCCTCCTCGGTCGCCAGGCTTAGGGCCCACGGGAATGCCGTCCGGAGGTTGCCCGTGTCGAACTGCGTGACGCGACATACCGGGACCCCGCCCATGTACTCGCGGCGAGTGTACACCTGGCCCTCGATCTCCCGGTACATGCGGGCCGGTTTGCGCGTCATGGAAGCGGCCGAGACTGCGCCTGCCAGAAAACGCTTGCGGCGGCGCGCAGCCCCCTCTACGCCGACCGGAGGCGCTCAGGCCACCGGCGACGGAAGGCGTGACCGGTAGGCCCCCTTCGACGCGGCCGACAGCTCGAGCGCGGGCACCCCGCGTTGAGCGATCCATAGGAGGAGGTCGCGACGCCGCTCTTCTGGGGGAAACTGCGCAAAGAAGCTCCGTCCGAACATCGCCTGGGCGGCCCGGGCTCCTCGCCTCCGGAGCCCCCGCAGCAGGTCCCGGAGCTCCCGGGGGGCGAGGCCGGCACGGTCCGTGAAGGCCTCGCTCGCGTCCCAGAACCGCTCCGGGCTCGGGTCCTGTGTCAGGGCGTCGAGGCCCGCCGCGGCCGCAGCGATGCGTGCGAGGGCCTTCCTGTCGTTCAGAACGGTCGGAGAGGGGATCGGGGAGCCCGCGATACCCAGCAGCACCGAGTCCAGGAACGGCCGCCGGAGAACCTTGCCGAACGGTGGGATGCCGGGACGGACCCGGACCTCGAGTCCACCGCCCAGGATCGCGGCGACGCCGCCCAGCCCGCCGCCGCCGAAGAGGTCGGCCAGGTGGGCGACCTCGACGGCCCTCGACCGTGACCTGCCGGTGACCTGGGCGACGGCGAGCGCGGTCGCGAGCGCGCCCGAGGCGCTCGTGCCGAACCCCTGCCCGAGGGGGAAGCTGTGTCGAAGGGTGACCGAAAGGGTCCCGGTGCTGGGAGGTACGAGACGGCGGGCGACCTCCTCCGAGATCTCGAGACGACGCTCGAGGTCGCTCGTAAGCCGGACTCGCAACCGCGGGCCAGGTCGCCACTCCGCGTCCGCCGTCACGCCCGCCTCAAGAACGATCCCGGCACCGAGCGAGCCGCGTGCGCGGGGGTCGCGCGCCCCGGTCGACGGGGCGAACAGTCCGGTGACGTGTCCGGGGGCGAACGCTCGGGCCTTCCGGCTGGGACCGCTCACCGAGGGCGACACCGACTGGCCTCCGATGGTTGATTACTTATAAGCGCCCTCGCCTTGTGATACCGGGAATCGGATTTGGCCGCTCGCCCGGGAGAGCCATGAGCGAACCCGACGTCCCCGTCGCGGCCTCGCACGAGACGTTCGACCGCGTCAACTTCCTCGAGCTCCGTAACACCCAGCTTGCCGAGGCGATCAAGCGGGTCGAGAGCGAACGCCACTACATGGAGGCGGAGATCCTCCGGCTCCAGCGCGAGGTGAAGCGCCTGAAGACGGAGCTCGACCGGCTCCGGTACCCGCCGCTCGTTGTTGGGAGCGTCCGGGACGTCCTCACCGACGGCCGGGTCATCGTCAAGTCATCCACGGGACCCGACTTTGTCGTCAACTCGGCCGAGACGGTCGAGCACGGCAAGATCACCGTGGGGGCGCGCGTCGCGCTGAACAAGCAGACGCTCGCCGTGATGGGCGTGCTTCCGGCGTCGCTCGACCCGCTCGTGACCGCGAGCGAGATCGTCGACAAGCCGAACGTCACCTACCAGGACATCGGGGGCCTGTCCGATCAGATACGGGAGATCCGCGAGGCGGTGGAGTACCCCTCCTTCGCGCCGAGCTGTACAAGAAGGTCGGTGTAGACCCTCCGAAGGGCGTCCTTCTGATCGGCTCCCCGGGACCGGGAAGACGCTGATCGCGAAGGCGGTCGCGCACCACACGAACGCGACGTTCGTCCGACTCGTCGGCAGCGAACTGGTGCAGAAGTACATCGGCGAGGGCGCCCGCCTCGTCCGGGAGCTGTTCCAGATGGCGCGCGAGAAGGCGCCTACGATCATCTTCATCGACGAGGTCGACTCGATCGGCGCGAAGAGGCTGGAGGTGGCCACCAGCGGGGACCGGGAGGTCCAGCGGACGCTGATGCAGCTCCTCGCCGAGATGGACGGGTTCGAGCCGCTGTCGAACGTGAAGATCATCGCCGCTACCAACCGGCCCGATATCCTCGACGATGCTCTGCTGCGGCCCGGCCGGTTCGACCGGATCATCGAGGTCCCCGTTCCGACCTACAGCGGGCGAGCCGAGATCTTCAAGATCCACACCCGCGGGATGGCCCTGCGGGAACCGATCGACTTCGAGATCTTCGCGAGCCGGTGCGATGGCGCGACCGGGGCCGACATCCATGCGATCTGCACCGAGGCCGGTATGTGGGCGATCCGGGAAGAGCGCGAGTCGGTGACGGTCGCCGACTTCGAGCGGGCGATCGAGAAGGTCGTCGGCGAGGAAGAGCTCCGGAAAGAGTCGGTCACGATGTTCGCCTGAGCCGGGCGTCGTCAGGACCCCCGCCGGAAGTTCCCCTGGAGTTCGTCGCCCTGCGCTGGCGGTGTGTGCCCGCGATTAGGCTACGGGAGGTCCCTCGGCGAGCATGGACCGGCCAACAACACGGGGCCCGGTCGGGACCGAGAGGTCGAGAAGGATGACCGCCCGCCCGACCGAATAGGCGACCGGTCGGTCGCACGTGACTCGGACCGCGGTACCCGACAGTTCGGAGACCGATGCGGGAACCACCTGCAGGCCGATCGCCGCGTGGAGCTGAGCGCCGGGTCCGGCGTCGCCCCGATAGTAGGGACACCGAGCGAGCGGCCCCCCGACGAGCTCCGTCCCCGCGCGGAGGGCCCCTTCGGGAGCGAGGGTCTGGCCCCGGGAAAGCTCGTCGGCCTCGACCTCCTTGAGCGCCAGGCCGACCCTCTCGCCGCACTCTGCCTGCTTGCGGTCGATGTCGTGGACCTGGATCGAGCGGACCTCGATCGCTCCCGGGGTCGGCCAGAGACGCAGCCGTTCGTGAGCGTGGAGGGTACCGCGTCGGACCACCCCTAGGGCCACCGTCCCGACGCCTTTCACGGGGAACGAGTGATCGATCGGGACCTCCACGGGCCCCTCGCGCACCGGGGCCGACCATCCGTCGAAGCTCGTCCTGAGGGCCGGGATGTCGAGCGGGACTCGCTCGGCCGACGCGAGCCGGCTGCCCCGAAGGACGCGGGCGAGCTCGGCCTCGCCGACCGCCGGCCCAGGACCAGGGTTGTCGGAAGGTCTGTGAGCTCGACGATCGCGATCGTTTCCGCGATGGGTCGCGAGAGCTCCGAGACGACGAGCAGGCACCGGTCGGCCATGCCGAGCGCCACGAGCAGCGGCGCGACCTTTTCCGGGAACTGGGTCGGCTCTACCAGCGTTGTCGCGTGGCCGTCCCGGACCTCGTTGAAGAGCGTAACGTCCGAGAACGTGCCCTTCTTCCCGAGCTCCTTCGCCACGCCAGGGGCACCCACGACGGCGACCGTCACCGACCCGACCATCGCTCAGCCCCCCGATTTCGCGGAACCGACGGAGACGATTATCTCGCCGCCCTTGGCGCCGACCTCGATCCGGCTCCCGTCGGGCACCTCTCCCGACAGGAGGCGTTCTGTCAGGGGGTCGATCACGAGCCGCTGGATCGTCCGCTTGAGCGGACGGGCGCCGAAGTCGGGGTCGAATCCCTGCGACGCGAGGAGTTTCTTCGCCGCGTCGGAGGTCTTCAGCGTGATTCGCCGGTCCTTGAGCCGCGCTTCGAGCTGCGACAGCTGGATGTCAACGATAGACTCGATCTCGTGCTGGTTCAACGGGTGGAACACGACCACCTCGTCCAGCCGGTTCAGGAACTCCGGCCGGAAGTGCCCTCGCAGGGACCGGTCGATCACCGTCCGTCGCTCCTCCTCGGAGGACGCTGCGGCGAGCTGTTCCGTCCCCAGGTTGGAGGTCATGATGACCAGCGTGTTCCGGAAATCCACCGTCCGGCCCTGCCCGTCCGTGAGGCGGCCGTCGTCCATCAGCTGCAAGAGGACATTGACCACCTCGGGGTGCGCTTTCTCGATCTCGTCGAACAGGACAACCGTGTACGGGTGGGTGCGGACCGCCTCGGTGAGTTGACCGCCCTCCTCGTACCCGACGTAGCCCGGCGGTGCCCCGACGAGTCGAGCGACCGTGTGTCGCTCCATGTACTCGCTCATGTCGATGCGGACCAGGGCTCGCTCCGAGTGGAAGAGGAAGGCAGCGAGAGCCTTCGCGAGCTCGGTCTTCCCCACTCCCGTCGGACCCACGAAGAGGAAGGTTCCCATCGGTCGAGTAGGGTCGGCGAGGCCCGACCGGGAGCGCCGCACGGCCTTCGAGACCGCCTTGACGGCTTCGTCCTGGCCGACCACGCGCCGTCGGAGCTCCTCCTCCATGTGCAGCAGCCGCTCTCGCTCCCCCTGGAGCATGCGGCTCACCGGAACGCCGCTCCACCGCGCGACGACCTGCGCGACGTCCTCCTCGCCGACCTCCTCGCGCAGCATTCCGGACGACTCCGAGCCTTCCGTGGTTCGGGCGAGTCGCTCCAGCTCCTTCTGAAGCTCCGGGACCCGTCCGTACCGAAGGCGTGCGGCCGACTCCAGGTCGCCGGAACGTTCGGCCTGCTCTTCTTCCGCCCGTGCCCTGTCGAGGTCGCCTCTCAAGGCGCGGACGCGTTCCACCTGTTCCTTTTCCCGGTTCCACTGCGCCTGGAGCGCAGTCTCCCGTTCCTTGAGGCCGGCCAGTTCCCGACCGAGCTGGGCCATGCGCTCTCGGCTCGCGGGGTCCTTCTCCTTCGCGAGGGCCGTCCGCTCGATCTCGAGCTGGCGTATCCGTCGGGTGAGCTGGTCGAGCTCTCCGGGGCGGGAGTCGAGGGCTAGGCGCACGCCCGAGGCGGCCTCGTCCACGGCGTCGATCGCCTTGTCGGGGAGATGCCGGTCCGGGATGTACCGGGCGCTCAGCGTTGCGGCCGCCACGAGGGCGGCGTCGAGGATCCGAACCCCGTGGTGGAGCTCGTACCGTTCCTTGAGGCCCCGCAGGATCGATATCGTGTCCTCCACGGACGGCTCGGATACGGGCACCGGTTGGAACCGGCGTTCGAGCGCCGCGTCCTTCTCGATGTACCGGCGATACTCCTGGGTCGTCGTCGCTCCGATGCAGTGGAGCGTACCTCGGGCGAGAGCGGGTTTGAGCAGGTTCGACGCATCCAGCGCCCCTCCCTCGGTCGCCCCGGCGTGGACGAGCGTGTGGAGCTCGTCGATGAACAGGATGACCGCCCCCGCGGATTCCTCGGTCTCGCGGAGGACCGCCTTGAGCCGTTCCTCGAACTCGCCGCGGAACTTCGCTCCGGCGAGGAGGGAACCGAGGTCGAGCCCGATGATCCGCTTCTCTCGGAGAGCGTCCGGGACGTCTCGGGTGGCGATGCGCAGGGCGAGGCCCTCCACGACGGCGGTCTTTCCTACGCCCGGGTCCCCGATCAGGACCGGGTTGTTCTTCGTACGACGGGAGAGGATCTGGATTACTCGCCGGATCTCCTCGTCCCGGCCGATGACGGGGTCCAGCTTGCGCTCGCGTGCGAGCGCCGTCAGGTCGCGGCCGTACTTTTCCAGCGCCTGGTACTGGGCTTCCTCCGTTCGGCTCGCCACGGGACGCGAGGAGCCTCTCACGGTGTCCAGTGCGGCCTCGAGCGCGGCCCGGTGAGCCCCGGCCTCCTCGAGCAGCTCCTTGGCGGGGGACGGCACCGAGAGCAGGCCGAGCATCAGCTCGTCCACGGTGGTGTACCGGTCCTTGCGTTTCGCTGCCTCCGCCTCCGCGGCATCGATGACCTGCGTGAGGCTGCGAGAGAGGTACTGGTCCGAGGGGGCAACATGGTCCGCCGTAGGCCGTCGACCCAGGCTCTCCTCCACTCGTGCCCGGACCTGGTCCACAGGAACCTCGAGCCCCCTCAGGAGTGCCGCCGCCGGCGCGTCTCCCGCCGCCACGAGGGCGGCGAGAAGGTGTTCGGGTTCGACCGCAGCGTGGCGAAGCTCGGATGCCCGGCGGAACGCCGCCTCGAGAGCCTCGCGCGCGGCATCGGTGAGTCGGTCGAGATGCATCGTCCGAGCATTCGAGGCAGGCGATTTAAGCCGACTCCTCGTCCGTCGTTCTCGTGGCGGAACTCGCGGTGCGGCTGGCGGGGCTCTCCCTCCGGAATCCGTTCCTCCTCGCGTCCGGGATCTGGGGCGAGAGCGGCGATTCGCTCGCCGGGGCTTGGAACGCGGGAGCCGGCGCGGTCGTCACGAAGTCGATCGGGGCATCGCCCCGGCCGGGGTATCCCAACCCGACCGTCGAGACGTACGAGCGCTGGGGACTCCTGAACGCGATGGGGCTTCCCAACCCCGGGATCGATGAGTATCCTCGGGAGATCGAGATCGCCCGGGGCGCTGGCGCGACGATCGTCGGTTCCGTCTTCGGCGGGAACGCTGAGGAGTTCGCCCGCCTCGCGGTCCGAATGCAGGCCACGGGCGTTGCCGCCCTCGAGCTCAACCTGAGCTGCCCGCACGCCGAGGGCTTCGGCACGGAAGTGGGGAGCGACCCCCGGGACGTCGAGGAGATCGTGCGCGCGGTCGTGCGCGAGGTCCGAATCCCCGTGATCGCGAAGCTCACCCCCAACACGGCCGACCCGGTCGCTCTTGCCGTCGCGGCCGAGCGTGGAGGGGCTGCTGCGGTGAGCGCGATCAACACGCTGAGGGCTCTCGCGATCGATGTCCGGCTGCGTCGTCCCGTGCTCGCGCACGGTCTCGGCGGTCTGAGCGGTCCGGCGGTGAAGCCGGTCGGACTCGCGTGCGTTTGGCAGATCTACGGTGGGGTGTCGATCCCCGTGATCGGAATGGGCGGGATCTCGAGCGCCGAGGATGCCCTTGAGTACATCATGGCCGGGGCCCGCGCCGTCGAAGTGGGAACGGCGGTCGCCTTCGAGGGGATCGGCGTCTTCGGACGGCTGGGGCGCGATCTTTCGGCCCTCCTCGACGAGCTCGGGATCGACAGCCTCGAGGATGCCGTCGGGCTTGCCCACCGTGTCGGCAGTCGGCCGCCGGGTTGACCGCCCCGAGGGCCTATTATCGCTCGGCCACTGGCACCTACCGTGCGGACGCTCGTGAACGTGTCGGAGCGGGTCCAGGAAACCCCCTCTACCGTGACGCTGCGGTTCCCGTTCGACCCACCGTCCGCGCCCGGCCAGTTCGTGATGGTATGGATCCCAGGCGACGACGAGCTCCCGATGTCCCTCTCCTACACCGAGGGAAGGTCGAAGGGGATCACGGTCAAGGCGATGGGCGATACTAGCCGCCGGATCCTCTCGATTCAGGTCGGCGACGCGGTCGGCATCCGTGGCCCGTACGGGCGGGGGTTCGACCTCACGCCGCGTAACATCCTGATCGTCGGGGGAGGGTCGGGCGCCGCGGTGCTGGCGCCCGCCGCCCAGCGGGCGCGCGCGGCGGGGGCGTCCGTCACCGTGGCGCTGGGGGCCACGACGGAGCGGGAGCTGCTCTTCGCGGACCGGTTCCGTGCGATGGATGCGCGGGTCGAGGTAGCGACCGACGACGGGTCGACCGGCGAGCACGGGTACGTGACGGGGGTCGCGTCTCGGCTGATCCGGGATGGGCGGTTCGAGGCGGTCTGGACCTGCGGCCCCGAGATCATGATGTGCAAGGTCGTCGAGGCGGCCGGCGGTCGGGGAGTTCCGACCTTTTGCGCCGTGGAACGCCACATGAAGTGCGCTCTCGGAATGTGCGACGCCTGCGCTCTCGGTCCGTTGCACGTTTGTACGGACGGTCCCGTGTTCGAGGCGGCTCGCCTCTCGGCGACCCCGGACTTCGGTCGGTACCATCGCGACCCGAGCGGTCGACGGGTGCCGTTCTAGGCGACCGGGCCGCCTGCACGACCGATCGCCCGCACGACGTGCCCTTCGTCGCGCCCGAAGACTTTATGCTCGGGCCCGCTAAGCGCCCCGCGAGGCTTGGTCGTGAAGGTTCTGGTTGTTAGCGGCGGGGTGATCTCCGGCCTCGGGAAGGGAATCACAACCTCGTCGCTGGGCCGGCTCCTCAAGGCCCGCGGGATCCCCGTCACGATTCTCAAGATCGACCCATATCTGAACGTCGACGCCGGCACGATGAACCCGTACCAGCACGGAGAGGTGTTCGTGCTGGACGACGGGACGGAGGCCGACCTCGACCTCGGCAACTACGAGCGGTTCCTCAACCAGAGCCTCTCGGGGATCCACAACCTCACGACCGGGAAGATCTACCGCACGGTCATCGAGAAGGAGCGACGCGGCGACTACCTGGGCAACACGGTCCAGATCATCCCGCACGTGACGGGCGAGATCAAGCGGATGATCCGCGAGGTGGGCGAGGCCGCCGGGGCCGAAGTGATCCTTGTCGAAGTGGGGGGGACGGTGGGCGACATCGAGTCGATGCCGTTCCTCGAGGCACTGCGCGAGCTTTCCTACGAGCTCGGCGACGGGAACATGGCGTTCGTGCACACCACCCTGGTCCCCGTGGTCGGCCCCGTGGGCGAGGCCAAGACCAAGCCGACCCAACACTCCGTCCGCGAGCTGCGGGCCATCGGCATCCGGCCGAACCTGATCGTGGCCCGGGGGCCCGCGCCCCTTACTCCCGACATCAAGGCAAAGATCTCCCTCTTCTGCGACGTGCCCCCGGAGGCCGTGATCTCGGTCCCTGACCAGTCGCTCATCTACGAGGTGCCGCTCGTCCTCGAAGCTCAGGGCGTCGGCCCCCTCCTCGCCCGCGTGCTCCGTCTCACCGACCGCCCCCCCGACTACACCGCGTGGAAGGAGTTCCTCGCGACCCACCGTGGGGCCCGGCGACCGGTCGAGATCGCGATCGTCGGAAAGTACACGGAGCTGCGCGACGCGTACCTGTCGCACCGGGAGGCGTTCCACCACTGCCAGGGACACCTCGGGGTAGAGGTCCGCCTGCAGTGGTACGACTCCGAGGATATCCCGAAGAACCCGGCGCTCCTCGCTCGCCTCTCCGCCTCGGACGCGATCCTCGTTCCGGGCGGTTTCGGTGCGAGGGGGGTGGAGGGCAAGGTCCGCGCGATCGAGCTGGCGCGCACGCGAAAGATCCCGTACCTGGGCGTCTGCTACGGCTTCCAGATGGCCGCGGTCGAGTTCGCGCGGAACGTCCTCGGGCTCACGGGCGCGACCTCGACGGAGATCGACCCTGCGTGCTCGGACCCGGTCGTCTGCCTCCTGGAGGACCAGAAGGCGGTCTCCGACCTCGGGGGCACGATGCGCCTCGGTGCGCAGCGGGTCGTCCTAACCAAAGGGTCGAAGGTCGCCGAGGTCTACCAGAAGACCGAGATCTGGGAGCGCCACCGACACCGCTTCGAGATCAACCCGAAGTATCTCGAGCGGTTCCGCTCTCGCGGCCTAATCGTTACCGGAACGGCCGTGGACGGCCGGGTCGAAGCGCTCGAGGTCCAGGACCATCCATTCTTCGTCGGGGTACAGTACCACCCCGAGTTCCTATCTCGGCCCGAGGCGCCGCATCCGCTCTACCTCGCTCTGGTACGGGCGGCTGTCGCTCGGAAGGAGGTCGCAAGCCCTGTCGCCGCCGCGCCGGCTATCGCGTGAACTGAGCGCGCTGGACGGCCAAGCCGTCCGCATCGCCGGTCATCTCGAGGAGTACCGCGCCCTCGGCGGCGTCGCGTTCGCCCTCGTCCGGGATGTGGGGGGAACGACCCAGGTCACGCTCAAGAAGGGGACCGCAGACCCCTCGCTCTTCGCGCTCTTCGCTGAGCTTCCGCGCGAGTCGATCGTCGAGGTGGAGGGGACCGTCCGCCGTTCGGAGCGGGCGAACCGTGGGCTCGAGCTGTACCCGTCGAAGGTGGCCGTGGTCTCGAGGGCCGAGGTGCCCCTCCCGCTTGGCGTGGTCGACAAGGTCGGGGCCGACCTCGACACGCGCCTCAACCATCGGGTTATCGACCTCCGCAAGCCCGCCGTCCGTGCGGTGTTCGAGCTCCGGACCGCGTTGCTGGCGGGATTCCGGACCGCGTTCCTTCGCCGTGGATTCCTCGAGGTGGAGACACCGAAACTCCTTCGCCAGGGTGCGGAAGGGGGGGCGACCTTGTTCGGCGTCGACTACTTCGACCGTCGGGCCTACCTCGCGCAGAGCCCTCAGCTCTACAAGCAGATGCTCATCGGCGCCGGGTTCGAGCGCGTGTTCGAGATCGCGCCCGCCTTCCGCGCCGAACCCTCGGACACGGTGCGCCACATCACCGAGTTCACGAGTCTGGACGCAGAGATCGGATACGTCGACAGCGCCGAGGAGATCCGTGAGATCCTCGAGCAGGTCGTGGCCGAGGCGGTCGGGTCGACGCGTACGACGCTCGCGGAGCGGTCCAACCCGCTCGCTTCGTCGATCCCGGAGCTCACCCTGCCGTTCCCGAGGTTCGCGTTCCGGACCTGCGAGGAGTGGCTCGGCCGTCCCGGAGCGGAACGGGACCTCGGGGCGGAGGACGAGCGGGCGATCGGCGAGCGGGTCGCCAAGGACCTGGCCGCCCCGTTTTACTTCGTCACCGACTTTCCCACGGCGGTGAAGGCGCAGACGTTCTACGCCCAGCGCCGGGACGACGACCCTCGGCACGACGGGGTACTTCGACCTCGACTTCCGGGGCCTGGAGATCGCCAGCGGCGGACCGCGCGAGCACCGGCTCGACCGCCTCACGGCCAACCTCCAGAGCGCCGGACTCGACCCTTCCAAGTTCGACGGCTACCTCGAGGCGTTCCGCTTCGGGATGCCCCCGCACGGGGGCTGGGGTCTGGGCATCGACCGCCTCGTGCAGGTGCTCGCAGGGCTCCCCAATATACGGGAGGCCCGCTTGTTCCCGCGAGACCGCTATCGCCTTGACCCGTGAAGGAGCCGAAGCAGCATGGTCGCCGCCAAGAGGACCCTCCCCGCGCCCCCGGAGCTCCAGAGCCGGTGGGCGGCGGTCCTCGAGGAGGCCGTTCTCCGGCCCAGGATACTCCAGATCTATGACCTGTATCCCGAGGAGCGCTCGCTCGAGGTCCCGTTCGCCGCGCTGGACGCGCCCGATACCGGGCTCGCCGACCTCCTGCTCGAACGACCGGAGGAGGTCCTCGCTGCCGGGGCTCGGGCGATGCGGGAGCTCCTGCCCGTTGCGGGCACGGCTACCGAAGGGCTCCGCCTCCGGGTCGTAGGGCTCCCACCGACGGCCCACCGGGACATCCGGGCGATCCGCGAGACGGACCTCAACCACCTGGTCGCTATCGAGGGCATCGTTCGCCGCGTCACCGAGGTCCGCCCGCAGATCCGTGACGCCGTCTTCGAGTGCGTCGCCTGCCGCGCGAAGTTCCACGAGCCCCAGGACGAGGGATCCCTCGTGTTCCGCGAACCGCTCGAATGCCCTGAGTCCCAAGGGGGATGCGGGAAGACCCAGGGGCGGACGCGATTCCGGCTCGTTTCGGAGGAGTCGACGTACGTCGACGCGCAGCGGATCGAGGTCCAGGAGCACCCCGAGTCGTTGCGCCACGGCGCCCATCCCCAGGGGATGGCCGTCCTCCTGACCGAGGACCTCACGGGCAAGGTGCTCCCCGGGAACCGGATCATCCTCAACGGCGTGCTGAAGAGCTTCCAGCGGGCGAGCGCCTCGCGCGGCGGGGTCGTGCGCAACACGACCTTCGACGTGATGGCGATCGGGAATTCGGTCGAGCCTCAGGACGTGGAGTACAGCGACATCGAGATCTCGCCCGAGGAGATCGCTCTCTTCGACCAGTTCCGCAACGACCCCACGGTTGTCGACAAGATCGTCCTCTCCCTGGCGCCGACGATCAAGGGGATGGAGGAGGAGAAGGAGGCGATCGCCCTCCAGCTCTTCGGCGGGGTTCCGAAGAAGCACTCGGACGGGGTCCGCGTGCGCGGCGACATCCACTGCCTTATCGTGGGCGACCCGGGGACCGCGAAGAGCCAGCTCCTGCGCTACATCTCCGACGTCGCCCCCCGGGCGATCTACACGAGCGGCAAGGGCACGACGGCCGCCGGGCTGACGGCCGCCGCCGTGAAGGACGACTTCGCGGGCGGACGATGGGTGCTGGAGGCGGGGATGCTCGTCCTGGCCGACGGCGGGATCGCGATCATCGACGAGCTCGACAAGATGACCCCCGAGGACCGCTCCGCGATGCACGAGGCGCTCGAGCAGCAGACGGTTTCGATCGCGAAGGCGGGGATCACCTCGACCTTGAACGCGCGGTGCCCGGTTCTGGCCGCCGCGAACCCCAAGCTCGGCCGATTCACCAACGACCGCCCGATCGCGGAGCAGATCGACCTGCCGGTGACACTGCTGTCGCGGTTCGACGTGATCTTCGCCATCCGAGACCAGCCGGATCAGGTCAGGGATCGGCGGTTGGCGAACCGGATCCTTGCCTCGCACCGGAACGTGGAGAGCGCCGCAGGGCGACTGATCGAGTCGGAGGGCGCGCCGTTCTCGCCGGACCTTCTCAAGAAGTACATCGCCTACGCGCGCCGGACGATCCGGCCCATCCTTTCCGAGGAATCGCTCACGGTGCTCGAGGACTTCTACGTCCGCGTCCGGAAGCAGGGCGAGGATCCGAACTCCCCCGTCCCGATCACCGCCCGGCAGCTCGAAGCGCTGGTCCGGCTGAGCGAGGCCGCCGCTCGCGCCCGGCTCTCGCCGGTCGTCGGGCCGGAGGATGCCCGGCGGGCGGTCGGGATCATGGAGAACTACCTCCGACGCGTGTCGATGACGCTCGAAGGGAAGCTCGACATCGACCTCACCCAGACCGGCGTCAGCCACAACCAGCGGGAACGGTTCGAGACCGCCATGAAGATCATGCGCGAGCTGCAGGGGGAGCCCGGGGGTCACTTCACGATGGAGCAGTACCTGGAATCCGCGGAGAAGGCCGGGCTGGCCCACGCCCGTGCGGACGGGATCCTCCAGAGCCTCCGCAACCAGGGCGAGGTCATCGAACCGCGGCCGAACCAGCTCCAGTTGGTCCGGTTCTAGGGTGTGGCGGGGAGGCCCCCCGCTTTATCCCGGTGCGGACCTCCGGACCTCCGCGAGGTGGCGGGGTGACCGACGACGGGTTCGTGATGCGGGTCCACCGGGTCCGCGCGGAGTTCGTGGTGGCGGCCTGCGATGCCGAGCTTCTGGGCCAGGACCTCCCGGTCGGGGAGAGCGGTCGCACCGTCAAGGTCTCGGGCCAGTTCTACGGTGAGCGACGCGTCGAGCCGGGAGGAACTCGTCTGGGCCCTCCACCGCGCGACGGTCGCGAACCTTCTCGGGGCGCGCGTCCTTCGCCTGGCCGAGGAAGAGGGGTTGGTCGCGCCCGACGGCGCCGGGTCGCTCGGCGGCGTCCCGCACGCGGAGATCTTCGCGATGGTCGGCTGAGGCCGGCCGGTATCAGGAGGGTCGGTGTCGTCCAGGAGTTCTGTGTCGTCTGCGGCCGAACCGGCGCGCCGCTGGTCGACGGGATCTGCGCGGAATGCGCCAGCGGCCGGGTCACCCTCGTTACGGTCCCCGAGCACGCGGAGGTGGTCATCTGCCCCGGTTGCGGGGCCCGATGCTCGCACCGCCACTGGGAACGGGCCGGCGAGCCGGCGGTCGTGACGGCCACCGACCTCGCGCCGTTCCTCGTCATCCACCCCGAAGTGGGGGTCCGCGAGGTCCGCTGGGAGGAGCGTCAGGCGACGGCGACGGTGCGGACCCTGGTGGGCCACGCCCGTGTATCGTTCCGGGGGATCGAGCGAAACGTCGAGCTTGCGGTGGACGTGCGGCTCGTTTCGCGCAGCTGTCCCGAGTGCAGCCGGAAGAGCGGCCGCTACTACACCGCGATCGTCCAGCTACGCGGCCCTTCCGAGCGTCTCATCGAAAAGTCGCGGGACCTTCGGGCGCGGCTCGACCGGCGATGGACCGAGCTCCTCCGGGACACCCGCCCGGATTGGCAGCGGGCGATGTCGTGGCGGGAGGAGCGCCCCGAGGGGTGGGACGTCTACTTCACCGAAACGCTCGCGGCCCGTTCGGTCGCGCGCCTCGCGAAGCAGAAGTTCGGGATACGGCCGGTGGAGTCGGCCACCCTCTTCGGACGGAAGGACGGGAGGGACGTCTACCGCGTCACGTTCTGCCTGCGATTCCCCCGCCAGGCGTCCGACGACGACCCGGCGGCCGCTGTCGGCGGGGCCGCCGAGCCGCTGGAACCATAGCCTTAAGAAGCGACCCTCCCGTTCGAGGCTCCGAGTACGGGGCACGCCTCCATGATGAAAAAGAGCGGTATTCTTCGGCGGCATCACGGGTCCGAGACGTTGGATGAGGGGTCGTTCCTCGACCTTGGTGCGATGCAATTCGAGGACGAGGTCGGCGCGCTGGCCGGCGCCCGTGGGGCGGTCCGGCTCGCGGAGATCATCCGATTCGAGGACCTCCACACGGTATCGAAGTACGCGTACCAGGGGGACATCGTCCTCCTGGACTACACCTCCATTGCCAACGATCAGATCGCGATGAAGCGCCTGAGCATCGACCTGAAGAACGTCGCGAAGGACACGGGCGGGGACGTCGCAGGCATCGCGAAAAACCTCCTCTGCATCGCTCCGGCCGGGATCCGGATCGACCGGCAGAAGATTAGACCCTCGATGTAATCCTCCCTGGGCCATGAAGGTCCAGGTAGATCGTCGAGACGGGCTGGAGGCGGTCGCCGACCTGACCGTCAGCGGCGTCTTCGAGCGAGGCGAGCGAACCGAGCCGCTGCCGCGAACTCTCTCGGGAGAGGACGCGGCGGTCAAGGGCGCGCTCAAGGAGGCGTGGGAGCGCCGCGAGGTCCGCGGGAAGGCCAAGGAGCTCACGGTCTTCCACCGGCCCGACGGGCGTGGACGGGTCGTTCTCATCGGCCTAGGACCCCGCTCCCGCTACGGTGCCGAGAGGATCCGCCGGGCCGCCGCGGAGGTCGTGAAGGGGCTGCGCGGGCGGGGCGCTCGCACGGCGGCGTTCCGCCTCCCGTCGTTCGTGGCGGAAGGGGTCGTGGCAGAGGTCGCCGCCCGGGCGATCGTCGACGGAGCAGTGCTGGGCGCACACGAGTTCACGAAGTACAAGAGCACGACCGAAGGACCGATCGAGGAAGCGTCGGTCCACCTCGGTTCCGAGCTCTCCGGGGAAGAGGGGACGGTGCGCAAGGCCGTCGCCGAGGAGGCGACCATCCTCGAGACCGTCGTCTGGACCCGCGAGATCGCCAACCTCCCGGCCGACACTGCTACGCCTGAGCGGCTGGCCGAGGAGGCCCGCGCGCTCGCGAAGGAGTTCGGCCTGAAGGTCACGGTCTTCGACGAGAAGGCGCTGAAGGAGATGCACTGCGGCGGGATCCTGGCCGTCGGGAGCGGCTCCGTCCATCCGCCAAGGATGATCGTCCTCGAGTACGCGGGCGGCAGTCGTCGGGGCCGGACGGTCGCGATCGTCGGCAAGGGGATCACGTTCGATTCGGGCGGGATCTCGATCAAGCCCGCGATGCGGATGCAGGACATGAAGTTCGACAAGTCCGGGGCCGTCGCCGTGCTCGGTATCCTCCGGGCCGCCGCGGCCCTCAAGGCCGCTCCCAAGATCGTGGGGGTCCTCTGCTGCGCGGAGAACCTGCCGGGAGGGGGCGCGTACCGCCCGGGGGACGTCGTCCGGACGTTCTCGGGCAAGTCGATAGAGATCCTCAACACCGACGCCGAGGGGCGGGTCGTGCTCGCGGACGGGCTCGGCTACGTAGTGGAGCACTACCGTCCGGACGAAGTGATAGACCTCGCGACCCTCACGGGAGCGGAAGTGGTCGCGCTCGGCGACGACACGGCGGGACTGGTCTCCACCGACGAGAAGCTCGCCCTGGGCCTCCTCGCTGCGTCTGCGACCACCGGGGAGCCGCTCTGGCGGATGCCGCTCACCGACTACCACCGCGAGCTCGTGAAGAGCGACACGGCGGACGTGCGCAACTCGATTGAGATACCGGTGGCGGGCATGCTGACCGCGGCCGCGTTCCTGGAGACGTTCGTCGGCTCGACCCCGTGGGCCCACATCGACATCGCGGGCCCCGCGTACACGACGCCGTCCACCCGGAAGTGGCAGCCGGCCTACCAGAACATCGGGGCGACCGCGTTCGGCGTCCGGGTCGTCACACGCTACCTGCTCGACCTAGCGCGCTCGTAGGAGCTCGGCGCCCGCATCACGCCGTGGGGGTCGCTCGGCCGCCGGGCTGGCTCCGCGGTGATCGCCCGGGCTAGGCCGCGACGATCTGGACGGACTCGCCGCCGTGGCGGGTGGCCCGCGGACGGACCTCGCAGAACAACGGAGTATGGTACCCTCCGCCGGTGATTAGCGCCGTTCCCACGGGGAGCGACTGGATCATCTCGGTCATCCCGTCGGTCAGCCCTTCGATCGACTGGGCGATCGCCTTGAGATCGAGCGGGTTCGTGACCTGCAGGATGAGCTGCGTGTTGCACTGCGAGAGCACGCTCTTGTCGATGCGCGCCGCCCGCTGGGTGACGACGCAAAGGCCGAGGCCGAACTTCCGGCCCTCGCTCGCGATGTTCTTCAGTATCCGCGAACAGGTCGCCGTTCCCTGCTGTGGCGCGAAGTTGTGCGCCTCCTCGACCACGAGGAACAGCGGGGGGATCTTGTCCTTCTTTCGGTTGTCGAAGAGGGTGGACGCGAGCCGGGCGACGACCAGTTCCTGGACGTCCGGGGCGATCCCGCGCAGATTGATGAGGGTCGCCGAGCCCTTCTGGACCAGGTCGTTGAGGCTCGTACCGACAGGGCCGAGGAGCTTCGTCTGCTCGACGTACTCCAACCTCTCGTGAAGGGTCTCCATGATCCCGCCCTCCGTCAGCTCCGCGGCGCGGACGAGGTCCCGGACCGTGTAGTCGGGGTTCGCCGCCGCGACCTGCTCGAGGAGCTGCTTGAGCGGGCCGAGGAACGTCTTCACGTTCGTGAGGCCCATGAACACGAGCAGGTCCCGGAGGTCGGTGTGCCGGAGCGAGAACGTCAGCGGTTTCGCGGTCGGGTTGAGGGAGACGTCGGGAGAGTACTCCTGGACCTGCCGAGCGAACCCTTGCGGCTCGACCGCGAACCGGGCCTGCCGGCTGCTCTTCTCCGACGCGACGCGCAGGGAACCGTACTCCCCGTGCGGGTCGATGATGACGCACGTCACCTTGTGCCGGAGCAGCTCCTCGATCAGGACCCCGAGAAGGTAGCTCTTGCCTCCGCCGGTCTTCGCTAGGACGCTGACGTGGCGCTGAACGAGCTGGTTGATGTCAAGCTCGACCCTCAGGTTGTGATTCCGGAGAAGGCCCACATACGCCCCGCTGTTCGAATGGCGCTTGAGGCCCAGGACCTCCGCGATGAGTGGCTCCTCCGCCCGGTAGACGCGGGCTCCCGGCCGGAACGGGACGGTAGGACATTTGACGACGCCTTGGTCGTCGCGGTAGCCGACGATCCGGGCCACCCCTAGCAGGCTCTGGTGGACGGACGCCTCGTCGGAAGGGACCATCGCCCCTGCGCGCTCGAACTCGAGGTCGCTCTTCCGCTTGAGGTCGTCCAGCTGGCAAAGGACGTGGCCGTGCATCTCGTCCTCCACGGTGAGATAGTCCCCGCGCTCGACCGGGTGGACGAGGATGAGGTGGAACTGTCCCAATCCGACATCGCCGAAGATGCGGCCGACCTCCTCCACGGGCCGATTCAGCGGGGCCCTCGAATATTAGCGTGATGTGCCACTGGAACCGGGCCGCCACTGACGGAAACCCCCGGCTCCGGAGCCTTTATATCGAGAGGACTTGTCGAAATCCTCCCGCCCCGACCGAGCTCGGCCGGGGAACCGGTGGTTGCTTGAGCGACGCGACCGATGAGCTAGAGAAGAAGCGGGCCGAGTCTAACGCGCGCGCCGACGAGTGGCGCGCGAAGCGAGACCGGCTGAACGGCGAGGCGCGTGCCATCGCGGACACGCGCGGCGCGCTGCTCGAAGCGATCCACGAGAAGAGCGCGGAGGCCCAGGAGCACCGCCGACACCGCGATGCGCTCAACGCCGACGTGCGTGAGGCGAAGCGTCTGCGGGAGGAGTGGAATACCCGCCTCCAGGAGCTGGGGGACAAGGTCCAGGAGATGCGGCGCAGCCGGGCCTCCCCCGACGGGAGCGGTGCCGGTCTGGCGCCTTCGCAAGGAGCTCAAAGAGCTGGAGTTCCGCCATATGACCACCGTCCTCACGGCCGACCAGGAGAAGCGGCTCGTGGAAGAGATGAAGCGCCTTGAGGCGGCCCTCAAGGAGCAGGACACCCAGCTCCGCAGCGACCCCGAGGTCGGGGGCACGCTCGAGGCGTTCGCCCAGGCGCGCACCGAGGCGGAGAAGCATCACGCCGCGGTCGGCCAGCTCGCCGAGGACGCGCAACGCGCCCACGAGGCGATGGTCACGCTCTACGAGTCGGTCGACGACCTGCGCCGGCAGGCGGACGACATCCAGGTCAAGCTGATCGAGGTCAAGACGCAGGCGGACGAGGCGCACCGCGCCCACATCGCGTCCATCGAGGAGGTCCGTGACATCGAGAAGTTGCTGTACGCGGCCCGGGGCGGGCGCATGCCGACGAGCTGGGCCCCCACCGAGCCCCCCCGGGAGGAGGATTTCCTCGCCCGTCTCAAGAAGGGCGAGAAGGTCTCGACCGAGGACCTTCTCGAGCTGCAGAAGAGCGGCCGGGCATAGTCTCGGAGCTCCATGACCCCCCTGGGCGTGACCGAAGCGGTCCTGTTCGACCTCGACGACGTCCTCGTTCCCTTCCAGACGCCCCGTGCGTGGCAGTGGGCGTGGCGCCCGCAGGGCCCGATCCTCGGTGAGCGTCACGTCCGGGCGATGATCCGCCGTTCGCTTCGGAACTGGGACCGGCGCCGGTGGCACGGGGCGATCGGCAAGGAACCTCCCACCGACCTCCCGGCCCTCCGCGCGCACCTCGCCGAGACGCTCTGGGCGATCTCGGGCCACCCGCTGCCGGCGGAGGAGACCGAGGCCGTCGTCCGTCGGTTCCTCCGACCCCAGGGAGAGATCGAGCGCTACCCCGACGTTCCTGGCGCCCTCGAGCGGCTACGCGCGCGCGGCATCGCCGTCGGTGTCGTCACCCCGCTCCCCCTCGAAAGCGCGCGATGGATCGTCCGGCGGGGCGGGATTCCCGAAACGCTGCTTCTCCGTACCGGGGACGACCCCGGGCCGTCCGTGCCGGCGGCGGCCGCGTTCGGCGCGACCGTCGAACGCCTCTCCCTACCGCCGGACCGGGTCGCGTTCGTCGGGGATCTGTTCTGGAGCGATGCGCGGGCGGCCCACCGTGCCGGACTGCGGGGCGTGCTCCTCGACCGCCAAGGGGCGTGGCCGAGCGTGCAGGGCACTCGCCTGATCAACCTCGATACGCTCGAAGCCGCGCTCGAAGCCCCTCCTCCGGAGGACGCCCCGGAAGAACCCGCCCCGGGGTGAGCCACTCGCCGGACGGGCAACGTATATACGAAGGCCCGCGGTGCCCGAGCCGCCGATGGCCGATCGCTATGTCAAGATCGACCAGGCGGAGCTCCGGCAGATCAAGGATCTTTACGAGGGCGTGATGTCCCACGCCTGCCACGGCCTGTTCTTCAAGGAAGGGTCGGTCATGGGCACCCCGATGGCGGAAGAAGCCCTCAAGGACCGCCCCCACTTCTTCGACAGGGCGGCGAAGATCCTGGTCGAGAGGGGCTGGGTCGAGGAAATCCGTTTCACCGAGCACGAAGCGGTGGCGCGGGGGTCGATCGAGGTCGCTCCGAGCGACATTCCGACCTGCCACCGCCTCCGGGGCATGCTTCGCGAGTTCTACGAACGTTTTAAAGGGGGGCGCGTTAAATGCACAGAAGAGGCGTGTGCGAGCACCGGGCAAAGGGAGTGCCGCTTCCGGGTAGAGGAGGTCTGAGGGGGATGTACGCATGATGGCCACCGGGAACGTCGGCTCCGTGATCAAGGACCTCAAGACCCGCATCAGCGGGATCGCCACCGCCCTCGTCTCTCGGGACGGCTTGGTCCTCTACGCCGACGTGCCCGCGGGCGTCTACACCGAGACGTTCGCGATCATGTGCGCCACGATCCTCGGGGCGGCCGCAACGGCGAACACGGAACTCAACCGCGCGGCGCCGGAGCGGATCGTGGTCGAGGGGAACGACTCCAAGACGATCATCGTGGGGAGCGGCAAGAAGGCGCTCCTCGTCGCGGTCGTCGACCAGACGGCCGACGTGACCAAGGTCCTCTCCGAGGTCGCGAAGGTCGCCGAGCTCCTGAAGGCGAACTGAGCCCGTAGCCGGGCGTTCACTCCGCCAGCCCTACCGGGGCGTCGGCGCTGAGCCGGGAATCGCCGCCCATCAGCATCCGGGTGACGTAGCCGCCGAACGCCGCGGCCAGTCGCGCCCACGCGATCGCCCCCTGCTGCCCGGTGATGAGCCGGCGCATCCGGTACCGTCCCCAGAGGTTACCGTGCTTCTCCGTGAGCTGCTTACGCCCGTAGCCGTTCCAGAACGCCTGGTAGAGGAACCGGAAGAACGTTCCGCGCATGTGGTGGTACACGACGGCCCGGGGCTCGTAGACGATCGCCGCTCCCGCCTGGACCGCGCGCAGGTTGAGGTCGATGTCCTCGGCCGTGATGAACCGCGGGTCGAACCCGCCCATGCGGACGAACGCCTCTCGCTCGTAGACCAGGTTGCAGGAGGGGTATGTGACGTCGTACCCTCCTTGGAACAGCTCGACCCGCTCGAGCTCGCCGTACCGCGGCTTTCCTACGACCAGGGTCTTCCCGGCGATCACGATCTGGGGGGCCAGGCGCGTACGAAGCTGGTGTAGCCACTGAGAATCCGCGAAGCAATCGCCGTCGATGAACGCCACCCAGGGACCTCGGGCCGCCCGGACCCCCACGTTCCGGCCGATCCCCCTCGAGCCCGGTCGCAGGATGATGCGCAGAACCCCAGGGGCACGCGCCCCGACTTCCTCGGCGATGGCGACCGTCCGGTCGCGGCTCTCGGCGTCGACCAGAACGACTTCGAACGGTCCTTCCTGGACGAGAAGGCTCTCGAGGAGCTGGCCGATGTGGCGCTCCTCGTTGCGGACGGTGACTACGACCGAGACGAAGGGGGGTTCCGGAGGGTTACTTCCCAAGGTCCATCACGACGACGTCCTTCACCGCGCGCATGCTCTTGAAAGGGAGCACGAGCCGGCCCGACGTGTCGCTCTGGAACAGTCGCTGCTCTACATCCTCGCTGGGGGTCACGAGAAGGTGAGCGATGCCACCCGACGTGGTGTCCACGACAAAGTTGTCGATCATGCCGAGAATCTGTCCGTCGTTGGTCATCACGGTCTTGCCGCGAAGCTCGGTAAGGAACTTACGCATTGGGAGGGCCTCGGGCGTTGATGACGGCGGGGCGTATTTAATCGTTCTCGGCTATCGGAAGCACGTCCGGCCAGTGCCGTCCCTCCGGCGAGCCCGGTCGACCTCCGCCGGTCTCCCGGCGGCGGCAACGCTTATATCACGCACCCGGGTCGAGGGCCTTCCGCCCATGGCTCGTCGTTTTCGTAAGGAGAATCCCGAGCTCCTCCGGGTGCTCGTAGAGCTCCGCCGCGCCGCCCGGGCCAACCACGCTCCTGTCTGGGAGTCGGTGGCGGAACGGCTCGAGCGATCCCGCCATGAGGTCGTGCCTCTCAACGTCGGCCAGCTCGACCGTCTCACGGCGGCGGACGAGACGGTGGCCGTCGCGGGCAAACTCCTCGCCGACGGGCCGCTGTCGAAGCGTCTGACCGTCGGGGCGTTCTCCTACTCGGCCGAGGCCCGGGCCAAGGTCCATGCCGCCGGCGGCTCCGCGCTCTCGCTCCACGAGCTCATCAAGGCCAAGCCCGACGGAAAGGGGGTCCGATTCCTTGCCTGAGACTTCCCCGGCGCCTGCCCCGGGACCCACGGTGGTCGACGCGAGCGGTCTCGTCCTCGGACGGGCCGCGAGCGTGATCGCGAAGCGCCTGTTGAACGGCGAGTCCATCGTGGTCGTAAACGCCGAGAAGAGCGTCGTGACCGGCTCCCGGGCCAGCGTCATCGCACAGTACACCGCCGCGCGCGCGCGAGGGTCCGTGCGGAGCGGCCCGCACTTTCCCCGGTACCCCGACCGCATCTTCCGGCGGACGGTCCGCGGGATGCTTCCTCACCAGAAGACCCGGGGCTGGAACGCGTTCGTGCGCCTCGAGGTCCACATCGGCGTACCCGACGCGCTGAAGAGCGCGACCACCGAAACGCTGGAGACGGCGAAGGCACGCCCCGCCCTCCGCGCCCCGATGACGCTCGCCGAGATCACCCGACTCCTGGGGGCCCACGTTTGAAGGCCCCGGTCGTTGTCCTGGCCACGGGAAAGCGCAAGTCGGCCGTGGCCCGCGCGACGATACGCAAGGGCGTCGGCCTCGTTCGGTTCAACGACCGACCCCTCGAGTTCGTCGAGCCGGAGCTCGCCCGGCAGAAGATCCAGGAACCCCTCCTGATGGTCGGGGACCGCGCCAAGAACCTCGACATCTCCGTCCAGGCCCGCGGTGGGGGGATCGTCGGCCAGGCGTCCGCTGCGCGCACCGCCGTCGCCCGAGGACTTCTCGAGTGGCTCAAGGACGCCTCCCTGCGGGAGACGTTCAAGCACTACGACCGCTCGTTGATCGTCAACGACCCGCGGCGCAAGCTACCGAAGCGACCCGGGGGCCGCGGCGCGCGCGCTCGGCGCCAGAAGTCGTATCGTTAGGGGAGGTCCGCCGGCAATGACGATGATGGTACCGGTCCGCTGCTTCACCTGCGGAGCGGTGATCGGCCAGCACTGGGACGAGTACCGGGAGCGAACGACCCGTGGCGAGCCCGCTGGGGCCGTTCTGGACGCCCTGGGCCTGAGGCGCTACTGCTGCCGAAGGATGCTGCTGTCCCACGTCGACCTTCTGGACGAGGTCGGCCCGTACCGGCTAGTCGCCGCGTCTAGGGGCTTCAACGCCCTGGAAAGGGGCTTGGCGCGCGGTCGAGGACCGGGCCGGCGGGCGGGAAAGGGTTCGGGGAAGAGTTCTACGGTTCGTCCTCGTCGGCCGGCTCAGCCTTCTTCGGGCCCCGTTCGAGGCCGCCCTTACCGGTGCTGGTCTTGGTCGCGGCGGTGCGGCGGGGCGACTTGCCCCGGCGGTACCACCAGACGAGCGCTACGATCACGATGATCACGGCCGCCGCGATCCCGCCGTACTCCAACAATTGGGTCGTGGGGTTCGCCTTGACCGATATCGCGAGGGAGGCGATGTTCGCGGTGCCGTAGGAGCTGTTCGCCTCGTTCGATGCGCTCGCGTTGGCGTAGAGGATGAAGTTGCCCGTGACGCCCGGGTTCCACGTGATCACGGCGCGGAGCGTCTTGTTGAACGCAACCGTGGGTACCGACCCCGTCGCGAGGACAGTCGTGTTCGCGACTCCCTTTGATGTGTAGTTGTAGAACTGGACCGACCCGGGGGAGCCCGAGAAGTACGTCTTCGAGCCCGACCCTGTCGCCGAGAGGATGTAGAAGCTGACCGTCACGTCCTTCGCAACCGCCTTCAGCCCGCCTCCAATCGTGACGTTCACCCAGAACGTGTAGGTCGTCCCGTCCGTGAGCGAGGTCGGCCCCGTGAGGTTCGTGGCCGCCAGGATCGGCAGGATCGACGTGTTGTAGGAGACGCTCAGCGTCTGGGTCGAGTTGGCCTTGTTGCCCGCCGAGTCCGTCACGGTCAGGTTGATCGTGTACGGCTGTGTCTGCGGCTTGAGCCAGAACGCGGGGAACGGCTTCGCGGTCGTGTAGTTCTTCGAGAAGTTCGTGAAGGACGTCGAGGGGTTCGTGATCCTGAAGTTGTAGTTGGCGATCGAACCGTTGCTCGAGTCGTTCGAGCCGGAGGCGTTCAGGCGTACCTCCGCCGTGCCGTTCGCCTGCTCGATCAGTCCCGTCGTGGAGACGGGCTTACCGGCGGCGGTCAACATCTGGAACGAGGGGACCGGCTTCTGCGTGTCGTTGACCAGGATTACGATGCTCGTCGTGGCGTTCTCCCCCGTCGACGACCACACGGTCAGGGTGAGGTTGTACTCCCAGCCCTTGAAGGGGATGGTCGTGCCGTTGATGACGGTGCTCGAGAGGTAGAGCCCCGCGCCGTTGAACTGGACGGACCAGTTCGCGCTGTAGGTCCCGCCCTTCGAGGTCGTGAAGTTGGCGGTCTGGTTGAAGTTCTTCGCGGTAAGCTTGTAGGACGCGACGGAGATGTTTCCGGGAATGACCGGCGGGCCGGGTGCCACGTCAGGCACCGTGCTGTTGGTCGCGTTGAACGCGAGCGTCGTGCTCCAGTTCACCTCGATGTAGGGTGTCCCGCCAACGGCCCTCGTCGTCTTGTTCTGGGCCGTGGTCGCGTTGCTCAGGATTACCGCCGTGGGGTTGACATGCGTCGCCACGATGTAGACGTAGAAGTTGGTGGTGTTGACCGTCCCGCCCGAGGCCGTGATCGTGAGCGATCCGTTCCACGGATTGGTCCCGTTCGCGAGCAGGTAGGTGTGGTTCGTGGTGGTGTTGTTGGTGACGGTCATGCCACCGTCCCCAAACACCCACTTGAAGCTGGTCGCGTTGGTCCCAGCGGGGTAGGTGGAGTTGATGGCGCTGAACGTCACGTTCTCGCCGGCGCCGACCACGACCGTGTAGTTCCCCTCGGTCGAGTTGAGGACATTGAGCTTCGAGAACGCGAAGTTCTGGACGGTGGCGTTGACGATCGGACTCGGAACGCCGAGCTTCACGATAGTGAATTTGGCGCTCGCGGGCACCGTCGAGCTCGGGTTGGAGACGAGCGTGAACTTGGACCAGGTGCCGTTGGCCCCGGCCCCGACCAACTGGGTGTGCGCCGGAGCGGCCGTGTTCGCGGAGAGGACGTAGCCCTCCGGAAGCTCGAGGGTGTAGTTGAACCGGTCGCCGCTGCTCAGCGGGTGCTGGTACGCGAACGCGATCGTGTAGGACGACGCGTTCTCAGGGATGGTCCCGTTCAGGGCGTAGACGTCGCTCCAGTTGTACGTGATCCCCGCGTTACTGCCGAGCCCGCAGAACGTCGTGCACGTGGAGGAGAACGTGGGCTCGGCCTGCGCGGCCGTAGGGGGAACGAAGGCCGTCCCGTTAATGGTCGTCAGGGCCTGGGTGGCGGGGAAGAACGGGCCGGTCGAGTTGACCCAGCTCTGAACACCGGCGAGGTCGGCCCTGGGGAGCACGAGGGAGTGGTTGAAGTCAAGGCCTAGCTGCGCCCACAACTGCCCGACCGTTCCGTTCGGAAGGTTGGGGAGGACCGAGTCGTTCCCCAAGCTCACGGTGGTCTGGACCGAGAGGTTGCCGGTGCCGTTCGTCACGTTGATCCCTGTGAAGTTGAGCGTCGTGGCGAACACGCCGAGCTGCTTCGCGGGCGTCGGGACGACCAGTACGTTGTGGCTCAGGGGTGCCGCGGAAGACACGTTCTCCGTGAACCACGTGGTCTGGTATCCGACCGCGGAGAGGATCACGTCGAACGTCTGCGTGCCGGAGTGGAAACCGGCGGGGTACGTCGGGAACCCGTAGGACCCGCCCGGCGCGGTGGGGACTGTATAGATGTACCCGTCCGTGGGGTCGAAAAGTGTCGCGTTGCCGGCCGTCGGGACGAACCCGGTGCCGGTATAGATCCGCCCCGAGAGGAAGTAGCTCTCCAGGACGGGGTTGAAGATCTGCGTTGTTCGCGAGGAGATGGTGATGGACGAGGTGTTGGTGTACGTGCTCGAGCCCGAGGCCTGGACCGTCTGGAGCACGTAGGTCCCGAACGGGACGTGGAGCAGGCCGTAGACTCCGGTCGCGTTCGAGGTGGCATTCGCGAGCACAAGGTCGTTGTACTCGGGGTCGAGCAGGGAGAGCTGCGCGCCCGCATCGGGCGACCCGCCCGAGAACACGGTGCCGTTCAGGGTCGAGTTGTAGGGTAGGATCTGGACGTTGGAGATGATGGCCGAGTAGGTCGAGTTCGTCAGCTGGGTGGTGTTGTAGAACGCATACGTGGGGTTCTGGTCGAGCGGGAGGACGGCGCACTGGCTGCAGTGCGTCAGGCTGACGTTCGCCTCGGAAGGGACCCAGAGTCCCCAGTACCCCGGGGCCAACGTGTTGCCCGTCCCGCTGGTGGTGAACGAGAACTGCCCGCCGGAGCCGGTGACCGCGGTCGTGTAGATCGCGCCGGTGGATCGGGAGACCAGGTCTACCTGCACGCCCGCCGGAACGGGGGGAGCAGAGGCTCCCCCGGGCTGCTCGACGTATCCGATCAGGCGGTAGCTCGGCGAGGCGGCGGAGGTCGCCCCGACGATCGAGGCCAGCGAACTCGCCAACACCACGATCACTAGGGCCCAAAGGGCCGCGCGCTGCAGGTACGAAACCAACTCTTCCACGACTCCCGGTCTTTCTCCCTCTCCTATCGAGGGCGGCCGCCGAACCTAGCCCCATTACTTATAGCTTGCTCGCGCGAGCGGCGGCCACCGCGCGCCGCGCAGCCCCGTCAGCGGTAGATCGCCCCGACGGGCTCTTCCTTGCGTCGGGAGACGCGTTCCCGGAACAGGTGCTTCTCGAACTCCTCGTAGAAGCGGAGCGTCTCGGGGTCGCAGGAGGGCCGGACCTGCTTGAGCGCGGCTTCGAAGTGGGCCCGCGTGACCTTCGACGCCTTGAGGTTCTCTCGGATGGCGGTGAGGCCGGCCTCGCGACAGAGGGCCGCGAGGTCGCTTCCGACGTAGCCCTCCGTGTGGGCGGCGAGCTGGGCGAGGTCGACGTCGTCCGCGAGGGGCATCCTGGCCGTGTGCACCGTGAGGATCTCGATCCTACCGGCGACATCCGGCGGCTCAACGAAAAGCAGCCGGTCGAAACGGCCGGTACGCAGGAGGGCTTCGTCGATGATGTCGGGACGGTTGGTCGCGGCGATGACCAGGACCCGCTCCAGCGATTCGAGCCCGTCGATCGACGTGAGTAACTGGTTCACGATCCTTTCGGTGACGCCGCTCGAGGTCTGGAGGCCGCGGCGGGGGGCGATCGAGTCCATCTCGTCGATGAACACGATGGAAGGGGAGGCCTGACGGGCCTTCTTGAAGATCATCCGGATCGCCTTCTCGCTGTCGCCGACCCACTTGCTCATCACTTCGGGCCCCTTCACCGAGATGAAGTTCGCCTGACTCTCGGTCGCGACCGCCTTCGCGAGGAGCGTCTTTCCGACCCCGGGGGGGCCGTAGAGAAGGATACCGCGCGGCGGCTCGATCCCTATATGCTTGTAGACCTGCGGATTCTTGAACGGCAGCTCGACCGATTCCTCGAGGATACGTCGGACCCGGTCCACTCCGCCCACCTCCTCCCAGCGGGTCGAGGGCACCTCCACGGTCACGTCGCGCAGGCTCGACGGCTCGATCTGCTTGAGCGCCTCCCGGAAGTCCGTCTCGGTGACCTTCATCTTCTCCAGCAGCGAGAGCGGGATCGGTTGGTCGAAGTCGATCTCGGGTAGGTACCGGCGCAGCGCGCGCATGGCGGCCTCGCGGGCGAGCGACGACAGGTCGGCCCCGACGAACCCGTGGCTCTGCGCGGCGAGCTCCTTGAGGATCCGCTCGCGTTCTCGGTCGCTTCCCTCGATCGGCATGCCGCGCGTATGGATCTGGAGGATCTCCAGCCGGCCTTCCTGGGTGGGGACGCCGATCTCGATCTCCCGGTCGAACCGACCGGGACGGCGCAGGGCCGGGTCGATCGCCTCCTCGCGGTTGGTCGCCGCGATGACGATGACGTTCCCACGGCCAGAGAGGCCGTCCATCAACGTGAGCAGCTGAGCGACCACCCGCCGCTCGACCTCTCCTACCACCTCGTCCCTCCGGGGCGCGATGGAGTCGAGCTCGTCGATGAAGATCACGCTGGGGGCGTTCTTCTCGGCGTCCTCGAACTTCTCGCGAAGCTCCTTCTCGCTCTCTCCGTAGTACTTCGAGATGATCTCGGGACCCTGGATCCCGATGAAGTGGGCTCCTGCTTCGTTCGCCACCGCCTTCGCGATGAGCGTCTTGCCCGTCCCGGGAGGACCGTACAGCAGCACGCCCTTCGGGGGCGTGATCGCCAGCCGGTCGAACAGCTCGGGGTGCTTGAGCGGCAGCTCGATCATCTCGCGAACGCGGCCCAGCTTCTCCTGGAGCCCTCCGATGTCCTCGTAGGAGACGCGCGGAGCGGCCACCTCGGCCTCGCTGACCGTGTCCTCGCGTATCGTGATCTGGGTGGACGGGGCGACCTGGACGATCCCCTTCGGCTGGCTCGACACGACCATGAACGGGAGCGAGCCTCCCATCAGGAACACCCCCGGGATCACGAACACGTCCCCGCGGACGAACGGCCGTCGGGAGAGCGCCTTCGCGACGAAGCTCTCGAGCCCGGGGCCGAGATCCATTCGGGCCGAGCCCGCGTAGATCGGCGCGATCGTGATCGCGTCGGCGTTGGGGCAGTCCGCCCGATGGACGGTGACGCGGTCTCCGATGCTGACGCCGGCGTTCCGCCGGACGACCGCCTCGATCCGGACGAGGCCCTTCGCCTCGTCGTCCGGCTGGGCGCGGCTCACGATCGCGGGGGTGGCCTTGCGGCCGCGTATCTCGACGATGTCTCCGAGGCCGACCTTGAGTCGCTGCCTCGTCTGGACGTCGAGCCGGGCCGTCCCGAGGCCAATATCCTGTTGGAACGCCTCCGCGACCCGGAGGGTGACGGCCTCCCCCATCTTCGAGCGTTTGCACCTCGAGTCGGGCTAAATACCTTGGGTCGGAGGAGCGGGTACATCGCCGGAGCGCGAGGGCGAGCACTCGATTCCGGGAGACGAGCCGCGCAGGGGGGTTGGTCCCGGGTACGGCCTACGGGGGACGTGGACCGTCGGGAAGGTCGTCGAGAGTGGCCTGCCCATCCCGACCCGACGCCCTGCGAAGGTCGGGTACCGGCTCGCGGAGGATCTCGGCTAGGGCGCGCACGCTGGCGGGCGCGAAGCCCATGAAGTGGTTGTTGGAGTACGCATACACGCTCGTTGGCCGTCAGGCCTTCCTCGTCGAACCGCGCGCCCATCGCCTCCAGGTCGGCTCGCCCTTCCCGCTGGACCCGGTCGAACCGGTCGAGGGCCCGGTCCCCGATGAAACGCGCGTAGACGAAGTCGGCCGTCCGCCAGGCGGGGGGCCGGGTCTGGGGGAGCACCGACCAGACGAGCGCTGCGCCCCGCGCCTCGAGCTCGCGACGTGTCTCATCGACCCACCACGAGGCGTGTCGAAGCTCGACGGCGAGCGCGAACCGTGAGGGGATGCTCTCGAGCAGCGTGGAGAACCGCGCGGCGTGCCGGTCCCGGCGGAACGAGGCGGGGAACTGGAGGACAACGGGCCCGAGCTTCCCCGCCTGGTCAAGGGGCGAGAGGCTGGGGAGGAAGGACGCGAGCACCCCCGACCCGTCGGAGTCCTCCGAAGGGTGCGTCACGTCGCGCGGGATCTTCAGGGAGAACCGGAACCCGGGAGGCGTCCGGTCCGCCCACCGGCGAACCAGGAACGGGGTGGGGGCTCGATAGAAGCTCGAATCGACCTCGACGGTCCGGAACACGCGTGCGTACCGTTCGAGGAACTCGGAGGAGGGGGTACCCACGGGATAGAACGGACCGACCCAGTCCTCGTACGACCAGCCGGAACAGCCCAGCCAGTAACGGGACACGGTTCGTCCTCCCCGGTGCGCGGGCGTGAGCCTTTTGCGCTCCGCACCCGACCGTCGTCACCCTAGGAGCGGAACGAAGATATCATGGGGGGCATCAGTTCCGGCGATGGCCTCTCCGCGAACCTCCGCGCTGGTCCGACTGCTCGAGGCGGCGGGGTACCGCCTGGACGTCCGCTCCGGGGTCACCGTGGCTGTCCGGGCACGCGACCATCGGGCGGTGGTCATCGCCCCCGCCGCACGAACGCCAGCGGAGGTCGACCGCCTCTTCCCGGTCGACGCCGTGCGGAGAACGATCGTCTACGCCGACGAGCCAGGTCCCGCCGCGCGCTCGGCCGCGGCCGACCATGGCATCGAGGTTCTAGACCCATCCACACTCGGTCCGGCGCTCGGCGAGATCCTTCTCCCGTCTCCGACCGAGGCGGACCCTTCGGACGGAGCTGAGCCAGAACCCCCGTTCGCCGAGATCCCGTTCCCGATGGTTCGTCCGGGGGACCGCACCGTACGCCCCCGCATCGGAAGGGCCGAGGCCGAAGCGCTCTCCGGGATCGACTCTCCCCGCTACACGCTCCGCCTCGTGCCGTACTACGTAGCGGCGTACCACGTCCGACCCGCGTCGGCCGACGGCGGCCGTGGCGCGGTGCTACAGCGGGTCGTCGCGGTGAACGCCGCCAACCGCCGCGCCGAGATCTGGGAGGACGGCGAACGCGAGCTCGTGGGCGAGGTCTCCGAGCCACACCAGCGCCTCTCTCCTCAGTTCGCGGAGGCCGTCGCAACCCCCCTCGCCGTCGAGGCGATCCGAAGGCAGCATACCGTCCGAGTCGACCACACGGAGCAGCACGGCGGAGCGCTGGTCATCGAAACGCGTCGCGTGCCCCCGTCGGTCGACGATGTGCGGCTCGGCCCTTTCGTCCTGCTGTACGTACCCCACTGGTACGCGGAAGGCGCGGAGGGCCGGGTCGTGATCGACGCAGTCACCGGCCGAAAGGAAGCGTAGGCGCTCGGACTCCTCCCCAGGGTCGAGGCAAACCCCGCCCACGACGGTTCGGTCTCCCTCCACCGTCAAATACGGCTCCCCACGTGCTGGTCCCGTGCTCCTCGAGCAGTTCCGCATCGGCCCGTACCTCAACTTTACCTACCTCGTCGCAGAGGCGGAGGGAGGCGACGGGGTCGTGATCGACCCTTCGTTCGGCATCGAGCCCGTGCTCAAGGCGATCGACGAGCGTCGGGTGAAGGTGCGGTACATCCTGAACACGCACAGCCATCGCGACCACATCGCGGGCAACGAGGAGGTCCGGGCGCGCACGGGGGCCAAGGTCGTGGCGCATCGGTCCGCTCCCCTCGGCCAGGACCTGTCCGTCGAGGACGGTGACGCCGTCTCCGCCGGCCGGCTCAAGGTCGAGGTCGTGCATACGCCCGGCCACACGAAGGACAGCGTGCTCTACCTCTTCGAGGGGCAAGTGGCGACCGGCGACACGCTGTTCGTCGGGGAGTGCGGTCGCACCGACCTTCCGGGCGGCGACCCGTCGGAGATGTACGACAGCCTCCTTTACCGGGTGGTGCGCCTGGACGATGCCCTGGTAGTCCTGCCCGGGCACGACTAC
Source organism: uncultured Thermoplasmata archaeon (assembly GCA_963713145.1). Taxonomy (GTDB): domain Archaea; phylum Thermoplasmatota; class Thermoplasmata; order Lutacidiplasmatales; family UBA184; genus Lutacidiplasma. The sequence continues at coordinate 367,542 of CAVQKI010000001.1, forward strand.
GGCGCCACCCCGACCTCCACGATCGGTCGGGAGAAGCAGGAGAACTACACGCTCCAGCCCCGGACCCGAGAGGAGTTCCTCCGGTTCCTCGCCGAGTAATCCTCCGTGACGCCCCTTCCACCCCCCGAGGAACGCGCCCTCCGGGCGGTCGGCGCCCGACGCGTCTCTCCCGGGAGCCCGACCACGAAGGAGGTCGTGGCCACGCTTCGCGACCTCTCCCGAGAGTCGCCAGCGCTTGTCGCTCTGTTGGACGCCGACGCGATCGCGGGGGAGCGCCATCTCCTGTCGGCGTGGGCGCACCTCGGCCGGTCGCGGGGGCGTGGCGACACGCGCCTGCGCGACCGGTCCGCGGAGTTCGCCCTGTACGTTGCGGGGGACGACCAGCTTCCCCGCGCCCTCGCCAAGGTCGGAGTGAGCGGGACGACCGAACGGTTCGTGCTGGCGGCCGAGCGGCCCCACGACCCGGGGGCCCTCCTGGCTCGGTTCCGGCTCGAGCCCGACCCCACGGCGTTCCCTCGCGCGGTCGATGCCCGGATGCTCGAGCGCCTGGGGATCTCGGAGGCGGAGCGGAACGCGGTTCCGTCCTCGGCGTGGGAGGGCCTGGTCTTGGAGCGGGTTGCCCTTGTCGACCTGGCCGCACCGTCGGGCCACGAGCCGACCCCAAAACATTAACGGTCGCGGTCGGTCGCCCGCCGTTCGCGGGCATCCGTGCAGGTGTAATCTAGTGGTAGGATGTCAGCCTTCCAAGCTGACTACCCGGGTTCGAAACGACGGACCGGTCCGGTCCGCCGCGAAGCTCCCGGCACCTGCATCCCGGGCCCGCGGACCTTGCCCCTACGACGCTTTAATCGGTCCCTACCCGCTCCGGTCCCTTACGCTGAGGTAGCCTAGCCCGGCAAGGCGCCAGCCTTGAGAGCTGGTGGCGGTCACGCCACGGGAGTTCGAATCTCCCCCTCAGCGCTTCCCAGGCCTCCCCGAGCGGCGCCGTCGCCACTCGGCAAGGCTTCGGGTTCGCATGACGCGCCTCGTTCCGAGCCGGGAAGGTGGAGACGACCGGCGGGGCGCTCGAGGGCGATCGTCCAACGGCGGTGGAAACCGTCCAACGCTCAATTATAAGTCGCTCATCGCTCGCCGAGCCGTCGATGCCCGACGCGAGCGTGGCCACTCCGCTTCTCGACCAGTACGCTGGCGTGAAGGCCCGCTACCCCGGCCACCTCGTGCTGTTCCGCGTCGGGGACTTCTACGAAACGTTCGGGGACGACGCGAAGCTCCTCGCACGGGAGCTGGATGTGGTGCTCACGGCCCGGGGCGCCGACGCCCAGGGGATGCGAACCCCGATGGCGGGTGTTCCCCACCACGCCGTGGAGACCTACCTCGGCCGGCTCGTTCGCAAAGGGTACAAGGTCGCGCTGTGCGATCAGGTCGAGGACGCCCGGCTCGCGAAGGGTCTCGTCCGGCGGGAGGTCACCCGAGTCGTCACTCCCGGGACCGTCGTGGAGGACCAGATCCTGGGCGGGTCGGACCACAGCTACCTCGCGATCGCCGTCCTCCGTCCGACCGGCGCGGGTGCCTACTCCGTGGTCGACGTTTCGACAGGAGAGTGGGTGCACGGCGGGTCCGACGGTCCCGGCGCCGAGGGCTTGGTCTCCGCGCTCGCGCCGTTCCAGCCTCGGGAGATCCTCTGGAAGACGGACGACGGCGGGTCGTCCGCACTGGTCGCCGCCTTCCGCCGGGAGTTTCCCCGCGCCAGGCTGGAGGAAGCCCCGTCGCCTCTCCACGAGGGTGAGCTCCCCGCTTCCCTGCGGCCCTCCGTCGACGTGGAGGCGCTCGTACAGGAATCCGATCGCCGCCTGGGAGCGTACCTTCGCGCGACGCAGCCCCGCCTCCTGCCCCACCTGACCCTCGTGGACCGGGGGGCGAAGGGACACCGCCTGGTGCTCGACGCGAAGACGTTGCGTCACCTCGAGATCAATCGACCCATGAACCCGGAAGACCCGGGCGGCCAGACCCTGCTCGACGTCTGGGACGAGACGAGCACGGCATCCGGCCGCCGGACGCTTTCGTTCTGGCTTACCAACCCGCTCGCCGACGTGGAGCCCATCGCGGCGCGCCACGAAGCCGTCGCGTCGCTCGTAGGCCGAGGAGCGTCTCTCGAGCGGCTGCGCGAGCGCCTGCACGCGATCGCCGACCTGAGCCGGATCGCGGCCCGCGTAGCCGGCCGTCGGGTCCGGTCGGACGAGCTGGTCACCCTGCGGTCGAGCCTGGATGCGGTCGCATCCGTCCGGGATGATCTCACCAACGCTTCTGGGGTCGGCCGGCTCGCAGAGCTCATCCAGGAGCTGGTTCCGCCAGCGGCCCTCGTCGAGGAGCTGCGGGCGGCCTTGCCCGACGTGCTGACGCCGGGCGCGGACGCGCAGGAGCTTTTCCGAACCGGTCACGCGCCCGAGGTCGACCGGTGGCGGGCTGCCGAGCAGACCGCCCTCGAGGCGCTGGCCGCCCTCGAGCGCAGGGAGCAGGAGGCGACCGGGATCAAGGGCCTGAAAGTCGGGTACAACCAGGTCTTCGGGTACTACATCGAGGTGACCCGGCCGCACCTCGCCCGGGTCCCACCGCACTTCCACCGTCGCCAGACGGTCGCGCAGGCGGAGCGGTACGTCACCGAGGAGCTGGAGGTGATCGAGCACCGGATTCTCGAGGCGCGGGAGGCCGCCCGAACCGCGGCGGAGACCCGTTGGGAGGAGTTCCTTTCGCGGGTCGACCCTCACGTTGTCGCGATCCACCAGGTCGCGCGCGCGGTAGGGGAGCTCGACGCTCTGGCGACGTTCGCCTACCTCGCCCAGACGCGCGGATACGTGCGCCCTCAGGTCGACGCCTCGACCTCGCTCGTCGTCCGCGAGGGTCGCCATCCGGTGCTCGAGCGGTCGCTTGGGGAGCGGTTCGTCCCGAACGACACGGACCTCGACACCACCTCGGAACGGCTGCTCGTGCTCACCGGCCCGAACATGTCGGGCAAATCGACGTACATGCGTCAGGTCGGGCTTCTCGTCGTCCTCGCCCAGGCCGGCTCGTTCGTGCCGGCGAAATTCGCCCGCATCGGGTGTGTCACCCAGCTGTTCACCCGGATGGGGTTCACCGACGAGATCGGCCGGGGGAAGTCGAGCTTCATGGTGGAGATGAGCGAAGTCGCCGAGATACTCCACGCGGCGGACGAACGGTCTCTTGTACTGCTGGACGAGGTGGGTCGCGGGACGAGCACGTTCGACGGGCTCGCGATCGCCTGGGCGACGCTCCGCCACCTGCACGACACCGCGCGGTCCCGGACGATCGTCGCGACGCACTACCACCAGCTTACCGACCTCGTCCGGGCGCTCCGCGCGGCGAGGAACTCCCACTTCGCCGTCCAGGACCAGCCGGAGGGGATCGTGCTGTTGCATCGACTCGTCCCCGGGGCCACCGACCGGAGCTATGGCGTGCACGTCGCCCGGCTCGCGGGCGTGCCCAACGATGTCCTTGTCGAGGCCGAGCGCCTCCTGCGAGAACTCGAGGCCGGTGGGGTCGGGATCGCCGCCCCGGCGCCTCGCCGGGGGCGGGAGCGCACCCCGCGGTACACCCAAGCGGTGTTGCTGGGGGGCCCGTCGGCGACGCCGAACCCGGTGCTCGACGAGCTCCGGTCCATGGACATCGACCGGCTGTCGGGGGACGAGGCTCTCGCGCGCCTCCGGGACCTCCGTCGCCGGGTCGGCCCGCCCTCGGAGACCGACCGGTGAACGAGATCTCCCCGACCGCGCCCCGACCGATCCGCCGGCTCCTCCGCTCCACGGTCGAACGGATCGCCGCGGGGGAGGTCGTGGAGCGGCCGGCCTCGGTCGTGAAGGAGCTCGTGGAGAACGCCGTGGACGCGGGCGCTTCCAGCGTCTCCGTCCGGCTGGTGGGCGGGGGCACGGAGCGGATCGAGGTGGCCGACGACGGGTCGGGGATCGCCCCGGACGAGCTCGAGCTCGCCGTGGAGCGGCATGCGACAAGCAAGCTCTCGCCCGAGGGCCCGGTCGAGCGGATCGCCTCCCTCGGATTCCGGGGCGAAGCGCTGGCCGCCATCGGTGCGGTCTCCCGGCTCCGGCTCCTCTCACGCACCGCGGACCGCGATGCGGCCGAGGGGATCTCCGTGGTCGGCGGGACGATCGCGGGCCGGTTCGTCGCTCCCCGCGCCCGAGGAACGACGGTCGAAGTGGAGGACCTGTTCTTCAACACGCCGGCTCGACGGAAGTTCGAGAAAAGCCCGGCGAGCGAGCAGGTCGAGGTCGTGCGCGCGGTCGAACGGCTCTACCTCGCCCGGCCGGCGGTCGGGATACGCGTCGAGAGCGAGGGGCACGAGATCGTCGTGTACCCCTCGACCACCTCGCTCAGGGATGCCGCGGCGCGGGTCGTGGGGGCGGGGTTCCTCGAGCACACCTACTCCGTGTGCGGCGAGGTCCCGGGGGGCCGCTTGTTCGGCGTGTGTGCTCTTCCGGCCGTCGCCGCGTCCTCGTCGACCTCCCTCTACTTCGCGGTCAACGGACGGTCGATCGCTTCCCGCCCCCTGGCACAGGCGGTGCGCGTCGCCTACCGCGACATGCTCCCGAGGACCCGGTACCCGGTCGGGGTCCTGCATCTCGAGCTCGAGGCTGACCGATTGGACGTGAACGTTCACCCGACCAAGCGAGAGGTCCGCTTCGTTCACGAACGAGAACTGTCGGAGGCCATCCTGCGACACGTACGCGAAGCGTTGCTCGCGGCCCCGACGGTCTCGGATGTGGTCGGAGGCGGGCGACCGATGACCTCCCGGTCGTCCGAGCTCGACGGGGAGCGGTTCGCCCCCGGACCGTCGATCGAGCCCGGAACCTACGGCCCCTCGGTCGCTCAGCGGACGCTTGAGCCGGTGGACGAATCGCCGGCCAAGCCCCTGGTCGAGGGCACGGCGGGCCGGCCCCGATTCGAGCTGCTCGGACCTCTCCACGCTCTCTACTGGATCGCCGCCGCGGAGGAGGGGCTGGTCGTGGTCGATCAGCACGCCGCGAGCGAACGGCTCGTCTTCGAGTCGCTTCGCCGGGACCGGGCGCTGGGTCGCCAGGTCCTGGTCGACCCGGTCGCCCTTCCACTGTCCGGAGCGCAGCAGGCGGCTCTCGCAGCGCACGCCGAGGCGATACGGGCGGCGGGCTTCGAGGTCGAGCCGTTCGGCCCCAGCACTTTCCGCGTGCGCTCTGTGCCGTCGTTCCGGGGGCACCGTGCCCGGGCCGAGGGAGTCCGCGAGCTTTTGGACGAGCTCGCCGCCGGCGCGCGCCCGACGCTTCCGGACGACCTCGCCGACCGGACGGCCGCCACGATCGCGTGCCACTCGGCCATCCGGGCGGGGGACGTGGTCGCGCGGGAGGAGATCGCCGACGTTCTCCGGGCGTTAGATTCGCTGCCAGGCCGTCCTAGGACCTGCCCTCACGGGCGACCCATCTTCGTCCGAATCGCCCGGACCCAGCTGGACCGCTGGTTCCTCCGGACCGGTCCGTGACCGGAGGCGCCCGCCCCACCGCTGGCCGACCACGGGAGCGAGACCTGCTCGTGGCGGCGGCCCGCCATCTGGAGAGGGAGGGGTACCGGACGTACCTCGACATCGACGGAACGGACTACTTCGACCTCGTGGCGAAGCGGGGTCAGGAGGTCGGGCTCATAGAAGGGAAGGTCTCGGGCAGCCAGCGGGTGCTCGTCCAGGCGTTGCGCCGCCGCGCGTGGGGGGACTGGGTCGCGGTCGTCCTCGCCTCCCCGCGGTCGGCGGGCGCGCTGGTCCGGCGGACGCAGTCGGGACGCGCCGCCCCGGTCGGGGTCTGGACGGTCGTGGGGGGGGAGCTTGCCATCGTGCGGCCGGCAGCGCCGTGGGTGACCCGGGCCGACGACGACCCGTTCCGTGAGCTGAGGAACCGGTTCCGTCGGGTCCTCGAGTCGGTCGACCGCGGTGAGCTTCCGGCCGGCGCCCGATGGAGCGACGTGCATCGGGAGGTCCGCCGTGCCGCCGGCGGTCGCGGGTTCGCCGAGTGGCGTCTCGACGAGAGTCCTTCGGACCCGGGCTAGCCCGCCGGCAAGACCCCGGCGTGCTCGAGGTCCGCGATGACCCGCGCGGGCTCGAACCTCGCAGCGTAGGTGCGCCCGCGGGTCGCCAGCTCGCGCCGCTGCGCCGGGTCGGCGAGAAGCTCGGCCAGAGCCGAAGCGAAATCACCCGGGTCGACGCTCTCGAGGGTCCGGACGGCGTGATCGGGGTCGAACGGGAACCGCACGCTCGGGAGCGTGATGGCCGCCACGTTCTGGCGGAGCGCGAGGACCACGCCCGGGTCGAACCCCGGGGCGCGCGGTGCGAACAGGGCGATGTCGGCGGAGGCCAGGGCCCGGACGAACGACTCGATGTCCCGCCGGGGGGCGGAGACCACACCGGGACCGACGGGCACGGTCGAGCCCACCACGACCAGACGGGCGCCGGCGAAGAACGGACGGATCCGCTGGAACGCCTCCCGGGCCGCGTCGACCCCAGCGGGCCCCGGCGCCTCGGAGGAGCAGATCGCGGCCACGACCGGCACGTCAGTGGGGATCCCCAGCGCCTCGCGAGCCTTGGCCCGCGTGGGGGGCGCGGGACCGTGGGCGACGGCGCGGGGGACCGCGAGGCTCCGCTCGGCCGGGATCGAGTACTCCCGGGCGAGGCCCGCCCCGACCTCGGTGTCGTCGTACAGGAGCCGGTCCGCTTCTGAGATCGCAGCCCGCTCGAGGCGACGGATGGTCCTGCGCTCCCGCCAGCTGTCGAGTCGTTGGGCGACGCCCCGCGAGCCGGCTCCCGCGCGCCCGCGGTCGAACTCGGAAATCCCGAGCGACCGGACGAACCCGATCAGGCGGGGATGACCGGCCTTGCGATGCGACCCGAGAGGCCCCAGGCCGACGGGGTCTCGCAGGATCGAGTCCGCCTCCGGCCGAACGCGGGCTCCCGCCTCGCGGGCGAAGTCGGCCGGGTCGGAAGCGGAGCCTGTGTGCCGGAGCCGAAGTTCTACCGGCACGACCGTGACTCCCGGTGGCGGAGCCACCCGGGGCGCGACCGACGGTGAGGGGTAGAGCACCCGTACCGAGCGACCCCCGCTCGCCAGGCCCTCGGCCAGCGCCCATGCCCGGCGCGGCGGGTTCGTACGGGTCCAGCGGCGGTGGCCCGCCCGCAACGATATCGATCACGTGGGGGGCCATCGGGTTGGTTCCGAGCGGGCACTGCCTAAGAGCGTTCTGTTGGACGCCCGACCGGGCTACGCCTCGAGCTCGGAGGCGAACGAGCGGCCGGTCCCGCCCGGCCAGTCCCATCCCATCGAGGATGGTGGGCCCGACGTCCAGGAGGTCAAGGTGGCCGAGACGGGCGCCGGGCCGGATGCCGTCGCCGGCGGCGATGAGGATGCCGTCCATCCGATGGCAGCCAGAGCCGTAGAAGAACTCGGGGCGGTCGCGGATGAGGGCCTCGTGGTAGCTCAGGTCCATCCGCGGTTCGGTGGTCATGCCGTCGATTCGGATCAGCAAGGCAGGAGCCTGAGTGAGGTTCCGGCCGCGGTAGATCTCCTCGGGTCGGAACACCTCGATCTTCGCCTCCCCGTACGTCTCGAGCCGGGCGCGGATGTCCCGGAGAACCTCGGCCCTCCGCTCGCCCGTGAGCGCGGGGTTGAACGGGTTCAGGTAGATCCCCTCGGGGACCGGGTACGAGTAGGCTACGGTACGCTTCCAGTCGACCTCCCCCGCGAGCTCCTCGAACGAGGCCCCCCCGCCGAGGAAGGCCGCGAGCTCCGAGAGTCGCCCGTCCCTGAGGAGGTCTGCCTCACCGGCGGCTGACGCGTCCGGCGCCGGGGAGGCGTTCGAGCCCGGAGGATCAGCTGGGAGAGGCGTTTTCGGCGATCGGCCTCTTGCGTGCGCCGGAACACCAGCAGCTTCTCCTCGGCCAGCCATCGGTTGGTGAGGAAGTCCGACCGCACGGGGCCGTGGCCATGGTCGGAGATCACTAGCGTCACCGCCGCCCCGCCTCCCGAGCGGAACGCGGCATCGACCTCCTGGCAACCGTGGTCGACCGCCCGCCAGAAGGCGAGCAGGTCGGCGGGGATCGAGCCCACCGGTTGGCCGAGCTCGGCCCAATGCTGGTGCTCGATCCGGTCGGTCTCGCGGAAGAGGGCGAACAGGAAGTCCGGACGGTGCCGCTCGGCCAGGGCCGCCGCGGCCCGCGCGCGCTGGACGACTGCGTCCGTGGCCTGGGCCACCCATGCGTCGCGGGACGATTCTCTGAACGGTGGGAGCTCGCCGGGATAGCGTCCGCCGATCGCGGTCTCGACCTCGTCGCGGAGCCCGACCGGATAGGTGGCGGGGCGGTCGGAGAGCATCCCCGGGCAGCACGAACCCGTGCAGCGGGTACGCCTTCGCGATTGGGAAGTTGAGCACGCCCACCTTCTTGCCGATGCGCGAAAGTCGGTCCCAGAAGGCCTCCTGAGGCCGGAACGATTGGACAACGTTCGAACGCCCCGGACGCTCTCCCGGCTCGGTGAACCCGAAGATCCCGAGCTCACCCGGGTCCTTGCCCGGTCGCGAACGAGTACCAGGCCGGGATGGTCTTCGCCGGGTAGACCGACCGGAGCGGCGCGCGGGCCCCGTGCTGGACGAGCGACCGAAGGAACGGCAGCTCGCCGGCTTCCATCAGCGGGTCGAGGAGGTCGAACGTTCCCCCGTCCAGGCCGAGGACGAGGTACCTTCGAGGGGATTCGACCATTCTGACACCCGGGCCGGGTCCGAACCGGAAGGACCTCGAGGCGCCTATAAAGAGTACCAGTCTCGCCGGGGCGCCGCGGGCCCCCTCGCTACAGAACGCGGATCGATTCGAGGTTGTACGGAAGACGGGATTCCACCCCGAACCGCTTGTGGAGGCTCGAGCAGAGGTCGAGCGCCTTCGACTCCTCGCCGTGGTTGAGGATGATCCGCTGGGGGCGGGGGTCGAGGGAGGCGACGTAGTTCATCAGCTGCGTCCGGTCGGAGTGGCCCGAGAACCCCTCGATCGTCGCGATATCGATCTTCACCGGGACGGACGCTTGGCGGGGCCCGTCGAGGAACGTCGCCTCGTTCAGGCCGCGCTGGAGCCGTCGACCGAACGTCCCGTCCGCCTGATACCCGACGAACAGCAGGCCGTTCTTCTCGTCCGAGGCCCACGCCCGGAAGTACTCCATCACCGGGCCGCCGCTCATCATTCCCGACGTGGCCAGGACGATGCACGGCTCCTTCGAATCCAGGATCCCCATCCGCATCTGGGACGAGTCGACGCGGCGGAAGACGTCCGAGAGGAACGGGTTGTCCCCCTGCTGGAAGATCTGCGTTCGGAGCATGCTGTTGAGGTACTCCGGATAGGCCGTGTGGATCGCCGTCGCCTCGAAGATCATGCCGTCGAGGTAGACCGGCACTTTCGGGATCTTTCCCTCCCGCATCTTCTCCTCGAGAACGAGCATGACCTCCTGCGACCGGCCGACCGCGAACACGGGGACGATCAGTTTCCCGCCCCGCCCGACGATCTTCGTAGCCAGGGCGCTGAACTCTTCGGTCGCCTGCTGGCGGCTCGGCTGGACGTCGCGGTAGCCTCCGTAGGTCGACTCGAGCACGAGCGTCTCGAGCCGGGGGAACCGGTTGGTCGCCGGGTTGAACAGCCAGCTCCGCTCGAACTTGATGTCGCCCGAGTACGCGAGGTTGTGGTCCCCTTCGCCGAGGTGGAAGTGGCAGATGGAGGAGCCGAGGATGTGGCCGGCGTTGTGCATCGTCAACCGTATGTCCGGCGCGATGTCGGTCGTTTCCCCCCAGCGGAGCGGGATCGTTCGCGTGACCAGGTCCCGCACGTGCGAGGAGTCGTAGAGCCCCTTCCGGGCCTCCTGGTTGACGACCTTGATCGCGTCGAGGAGCATGAGCGTCATCAGGTCCCGCGTCGGGGCCGTGCAGTAAATCGGTCCCTTGTACCCGTTACTTGAGGAGGACCGGGATCAGCCCGCAGTGGTCGAGGTGGGCATGGGTCACGACCACCGCGTCCAGCGAATCGAGAGGGAGGAGCTCGGGAGCGTTGAAGAACGGGGTCCGGTCCGAGCCCGGGTCGATCCCGCAGTCGATCAGTACCTTCGAGTTCTGGGTGCTGAGGAGGTGTGCGCTCCGTCCCACCTCGCGGTACCCGCCGAGCGCGGTCGACCGCGCCCAGAGCTTCTCGGGCAACGGGTCGCGTGCGATACGGATCCCGACCTTCTTGAGGAAGGAACGGCGGTCGTCGAACGAGTTGCGAAGGTGGATCCGCACTTCCTCCACGGTCTTCGAGGGGATCGGGGGGGTGCGCACGACCGTCGGGACCCAGCCGATCCGACGCTTCAGGTCGTTCAGCACCGAGCCGCCCCGGCCGATCGCGGCTCCCGGGTTGGCGGCCTCGATTGCGACCTCGCCGGTCTCGGGCTCGAAGAAGAGCTGGTTGAGCTCGGCCTCGGGTGGAATCAGCTCGCGGATCACCTTCTCGGCCTCCTTGGGGTCGATCAGGGACGCGGGGTCCGAACGGACCAGCACCCGACGATGAAGGCGCTGCGCGACCTGGCGGAGCAGGTCGCCGCTCGAGAGGAACGCGTCGAGCTGCTTCGTGTAGAGGACGATGTGAGGGCCCTCCAGCTCGATGTCCGTGACCTCGATTGCCTCCGGAAGGACCTCCTTGAGGGCCTCCCGCGTTTGCTCTAGGAGCGAGTCGAAACTCATTCACCGAGGAAAGGGTTCGCGAGAAAGGGTTGCGCGCGCGTCGCGCGGTCCCGGCCTACGGCAGGGGTGCCGGCAATGGTATCTTGAGCGCCTTCAGGCGTTTATTGATTTCGTCGTCGCTGAGCTCGCGGTATTCCTTCGGAGTGATCACGTGGACCAGGTAGCCATCGCCGCTCGCACTGTCCCGCTTCATCGCGGCCGTGAGGCCCCGGAGCGCTAGGTCGACCGCGTCCGAGCTCGACATGTCGCGCGAGTACCCGTCCTCCACCAGCCCGTAGGCGAACGGCGAGCCAGAGCCCACCGACACGAACCGGTCCTCGATGCAGCCGCCCGCAGGGTCGACCGAGAACACATGGCCGCCCTTCGCGTCCGTGCCGCCGACGATCAGCCAAGCGTAGTACGGATAGTAGCGGTTGCCGCTGAGAATGTTCGCGAGAAGGGTCGCCGCACCCTCGGCGCTGAGCGGGGCGCTCCGGCGGAGCCGGTAGAGCGAGACCTCGGCCTTCAGGTACCTCGCGAGGACCTGAGCGTCGCCGACCAGGCCCGCGATGGTGATGCCGATGTTCTGGTCGATCTTGAACAGCTTCTGGGCGGTCTTGTTCGAGATCATCGTCCCGGCGGTGACCCGCCGCTCGGTGGCCAGGACGACCCCGTCCTTCGTGACCATCCCGATCGTAGTCGTGCCCTTCATGAAGCGATCTTCATCGATCGCCGCGAGCTTACCCTGCATCGTTCGACCTCCGTCCCGAGGAACGGCGGGCAGCCGACCCGGGCTCGCTATATAAGCGCTCACGACGCGATTACACGCGCGTCACCGAGGAACTTCGCGGGACCACGTTTCGAGTAGGCCGGGGGCGGCCGCCCCCCTCAGGAGTCAGCGATTAAAGCACGGCCTCGCTCGGGGCGGCGTCGCATTATGCTACGTCACGATGTCGTCGTGGTCGGCGCGGGCCTCGCCGGGCAGCGGGCTGCCCTCGCGGCGATCGAGGCCGGCCGGGACGTCGCCATCGTTTCGAAGCTCCATCCCCTGCGCTCTCACTCGGGGGCGGCTCAAGGAGGGATCAACGCTGCGGTCGGGGCGGAGGATTCGGTCGACACCCACATCTACGACACGGTGAAGGGCTCCGACTACCTCGGGGACCAGGACGCGATCGAGTTCTTCTGCCGGGAGGCGGGCCCGACCGTCGTCGAGATGGAACATTTCGGGACGATCTTCAGCCGTGCTCCCGACGGCTCTCTCGCACGGCGACCGTTCGGCGGAGGTCGCTTCCCCCGGACCATCTACGCCGCGGACCGCACCGGCCTCGCGTTGCTGCAGGGCCTCTGGGAACGGCTCGGCAGTGAGAAGTTCACCCTCTACCAGGAGTGGGACCTGACGAACGTGGTCGCCCGCGAAGGCCGGGTCCACGGTATCGTCGCCTTCGACCGAATGAAGGGAGAGTTCGCGCAGATCGCCACCAGTGCCGTTGTCCTGGCCACCGGCCCGGCGGGCCGGATCTACTCCGCACACGACGAACGCGCACAGCTGCACCGGCGACGGGATCGCTGCGGCGTACGACGCCGGCGCCGTCCTCAAGGACATGGAGTTCGTCCAGTTCCACCCGACAGCGCTTCTCGAGTCCAGCATCCTGATCACGGAGGGGGCGCGCGGCGAAGGCGGCCTCCTCAAGAACGCGAGCGGGGAGCGATTCATGTTCCGCTACGCGCCCAACGTCCTGGAGCTCGCGTCACGCGACGTCGTCTCGAGGGCGATCGTGACGGAGGTGAACGAGGGACGCGGGTTCAACGGCCCCTACGGGCCGGTACGTGCACCTCGAGCTGATGCACCTCGGCAAGGAAAAGGTCGAGTCCCGGCTCCAGGAGATCTGCGACTACTCTCGCCGGTTCGCCGGGATCGACCCGGTCACGCAGCCGATCCCCGTCTATCCGGCCCAACACTACATGATGGGCGGGATCGGAACGAACAGCCGTGGCGAGACGAACCTCCCCGGCCTCTTCGCGGCGGGGGAAGCCGCGTGCGTATCGATCCACGGCGCGAACCGCCTCGGAGGGAACTCCCTTCTCGAGACCCTGGTGTTCGGCAAGCAGTCCGGCATCGCGGCGGCGGCCTACGCCGCGAGCGCCCCGGCCGCCGAGATGCAGGCGAGCGATCTCGACGAGGCGACCGCGCCGTTCCGCCGCTGGTCGAGCCGCGACGGACGGGGAAGACCCGAGCACGCTCCGGACGGAAATGCAGCAGACGATGGACCGGTACGTCGGCATCTACCGCAACGAGGCCGACCTGATGGAGGGGATCCGGCGCATCCGGGCTCTCCAGGCGCGGTTCGAGCGCGTCCGCGTGGTCGACCAGTCGCCGGTCTACAACCTCAACCTTACGGATGCGCTGGAGACCAGCCACATGCTCGAGCTGGCCGAGACGATCGTGGTCGGCGCATATGCCCGGACCGAAAGCCGGGGCGCTCACTCGCGCACGGACTACCCGAAGCGGGACGACGCACGATGGATGAAGCACACGATCGCCCAACGGACGCCGGAGGGGCCGAACCTCTCCTACGCCCCCGTCGGATTCACCCGGTGGGAACCCACGGAGCGGGTCTACTGATGCCGAACGACACGATCTCCGTGCCCCTCGACGTCTACCGGTTCGACCCGTTGCACGACGCCAAGCCCCGGTACCAGCGGTACACCCTCGACCTCGCCCCGCACACCCCGGTCCTGACGGCGCTCCTCAAGATCCGGGCGGAGGTCGACCCGACGCTCCGCCTACGGTACTCCTGCCGGAGCGCGATCTGCGGGTCGTGCTCGATGCAGATCAACTCGAAGAGCCGCCTGGCCTGCGAGACCCACGTCGGACCCGAGGTCGCGCTGCACGGTCGGGTGGTGGTCGAGCCGATGCGCAACCAACCGGTCGTCCGCGACCTGGTGGTCGACCAGGCGCCGTTCTGGAAGCAGTACCGACCGGGTGGAGCCCCATCTCAAGCTCGACCCCGCGAAGCCGATGCCCGAGGGCCGCACCAACCCGATGACCGAGGCGCAGGTCGACCGGTTCCACGACACGCCGCGATGCATCGCGTGCGCGGCGTGCTTCTCGGCATGCCCCGCGGTCGAGGCCGACCCGGAGTTCCCGGGACCGATGGCCCTTGCGAAGCTCTACCGGTTCGTGGTCGACCCCCGGGACAACGGCACCCAGGACCGGCTCGTCCGCATCCAGACCGAGGGGCTCTGGCTCTGCCTCCGGTGCCATCTGTGCACGGACTCCTGTCCCAAGAACGTCCGGCCCGCCGAGCGGATCCGCGACCTCAAGGAGATGGCGATCCGGGTCCAGGGCGCCACCGAGCGCGGCTCGCGTCACGCCGTGGGGTTCAAGGACAACATCCGTTCGACCGGAACGTTGAACGAGCTCAAGCTCGCTCGTCAGACGGCCGGGTTCGCGGGGTTCGTCGGCCAGCTCGGCCAGGGCATCCGCATCTGGCGGAAGAAGCCGGAGATCACTAAGCGGCCCCACCCGATCCAGGGGGCCGACGAGCTGAAGAAGATCTACGACGCGCTGGACGAGAAGGGGGACCGCCGATGAAGCTCGCGTACTATCCGGGCTGCGTCGCTCAGGAGACCGGCAAGGAGCTCGACCTCGCGACCCGCTGGGTCTGCAAGACGCTCGGGATCGAGCTGGTCGAGTTCCCGAACTTCTCCTGCTGCGGGTCCGGATTCGTGGACGAGGCCAACGAAGTGCTGAACGTGGCCATCAACGCGCGCAACCTCGCCATCGCGGAGCGCGCCGGGCTCGACCTGCTCACCATCTGCTCGACCTGCCAGGGAATGCTGACCCTCGCCAACATCCGGATGACGGATGCGACGATCCGCGCGAAGGTCGACGGCGCCCTTCGCCCCCTCGGGATAGAGTACAAGGGGACGGTCCGGGTGAAGCATCTCCTCCGCGTGCTCGTGGAGGATGTCGGCCTGCCCACTCTCCGCTCGAAGGTGCGTCGCCCTCTCGCGGGCCTCAAGGTGGGCGCGTTCTACGGCTGCCACCTCCTCCGCCCTTCGGACGAGACGGGCGGCGAGCCCGGCGAGGAACCCCGGTCGTTCGAGCAGCTCCTCGACGCCCTGGGCGCCGAGCCCGTCTACTACCGGGGACGTGTGATGTGCTGCGGGTTCCCGATCCAGTTCGTGAAGCCCGAGACCGCCTCGCGCGTCGCGGGCAAGCAGATCGCCGAGGCCAAGGACCACGGCGCGGACGCGATGGCGACGCCCTGCCCGCTCTGCCACATATCGCTCGACGCGTACCAGAACAAGGCCGAGCACGCCGTCGGACGGTCCTTGTCGATGCCGGTGTTCCACCTCCCCCAGATCGTGGGGCTAGCGCTCGGGGGCGACCCCCGCGGAGCTCGGCCTGTCGCGCCACTTGGTCCCGACCGATGCCGCGCTCGCGAAGATCGGACCGGCCGCACGCGCGTGAGCCGGCGTCGCGCTCCGGCGTGCGTCGGTACGCGAGCGGCGCGCCGTGGGAGGCGATCGTCGGCTACAGCCGCTCCGTCCGGGTCGGTCCCCGGATCTATGTTTCGGGCACGACCGCCGCCGACCCCCGTGGCACGATCGTCGAGCCGGACGACCCCTACGCGCAGACCGTCCGCGCCCTCGACAACGTCGAGCGCGCCCTCGAGGCCCTCGGGGGTCGGATCGTCGACGTGACCCGCGTGCGGGTGTTCGTCCGGGACTTCCAGGACTTCGACGCGATCGCGCGGGGGCTCTCCGAGCGGTTCGACGGGATCCGGCCGGCCGCGACCATGGTCGCGGTGAGCGGTTTCGTGGACCCCGCGATGCGGGTGGAGATCGAGGCGGACGCGGACGTCGGACCCTACACGTCCGTGCCGCGACGGGGGTCGCTCACGGCGGGCCGTTCGGCTCGACCGGTTCGGAGGCGCCGAGAGCCTGCGCGGCGGCGCCCTTCGTGACGTAGAGGTGGAGCCGGTCGCACATCTTCCGGAAGTAGCCGGTACCCTCGGGGCCGTAGTCGCGGGCGAGATGCCGGGCGACCTCCTCCTCCGTCAGCTTCGGGTCGACGGCGGGCGTGAACAGGCAGCGGAAGACCAGGAACCGCTGCCCCTCGAGGTCGAATCGGTCCGTCTCCGGCGCCCCGCAGAACGGACAGGCGAGCACGATCGTTCAGCGACCCGCGGAGGCAAATCGTTGGCGGCCGGCTCAGTCGATGTAGCCGAGGGACCGCAGCCGCTCCTTGAGCGTCCGCTCGTCCTCCTCGGTAAGCCCGGGACCGCCCGGGGATTCGAGGAGGCGCGCGAGGACGAACGCGACGAAGGCATCCACGGAATCGAACGCCGAGCCCTCCAGGCGAGCCTCGATCGCCCGGACCGTCTCCGCGGGAAGCCGGATCGTGCGGGACCCTTCGGGGGGGGTAGGGGTTGGGACCATGGTCGGCGTGCGCTCGAGGCGCGGCGGTAGATAGACTCTTCGAGCCGACGGCCCAGTCACTCCCACTCGATGGTCGCCGGCGGCTTGTCGGTGATGTCGTAGAGCACTCGGACCACCTCTCCAGAGAGCTCCCGGGTGATCCTCTCCGCGATCGTGGCAAGGACCGCCCGGGGCGGGGACGCGGCGGTCGCGGTCATCGCGTCGACCGAATCGACGATGCGGACGCTCACCGCCTCTCCGTGAACCCTGTTGTCGCCGGTCACTCCGACCGTGCGGGTCCCGAGAAGGACGGCGAAGTACTGCCAAGGGCGGGGCATCTTCTTCTCGGCGACCGCGCGCTCGACCTCTTCCTCGACGATCGCGTTGGCGACCCGGGCGCGTCGCACCCGGTCGGCCGTGATCGGACCGTCGACCCGGACCGCGAGTCCGGGGCCGGGGAACGGCTGCCGGTCCGGCTCGGGGATCCCGAGGTGCCGGGCGAGGGTTCGGACCTCGTCCTTGTACAGGTCGCGCAGCGGTTCCACGAGAACGAGTTGGGTCCCCTTGGGGACGCCTCCCACGTTGTGGTGGGTCTTGATCGTGCTTCGGAGCTCCCCGCCGCTTTCGATCCAGTCCGGGGCGATCGTGCCCTGGACGAGCCGGTCCGCGCCGAACCGCCGGGCCTCCTCCTCGAAGACACCGATGAACTCAGCGCCGATCCGGCGGCGCTTCTCCTCGGGGTCGGTGACCTCGGAGAGCGCGCCCAGGAACCGGTCGCCCGCGGAGACGACGTCGTACCGGACCCCGCTGGCCCGGAACAGCGCCCCGACGCGCGCGACCTCTCCTTCGCGGAGCAGCCCCGTGTCGACGAAGACCGCTCTCGCCCGGTCGCCCAGCGCTCGCTCGGTCAGCAGTGCGGCCGCGGTGGAATCGATGCCGCCCGAGGCGGCCACGATCGCCTTGCCGGGGACCTCGGTCTTGAGCCGCAGGATCGCGTCCCGGGTGAACGCGGCCGGGTCGTTCACTTCTTCTCTCCCGCGGACGCCGGCGGCTCCTCGCGCCAGCGGGCCCGGTACTTCTCCAGTCGAGGCAGGAGCTCAGGGTACTTCGTCGCGAGGATCTCTACGGCGAGGAGGGCCGCGTTCTCCGTGGCGTCGAGGCCCACGGCCGCGACCGGAATGCCGGGCGGCATCTGGACGACCGACAGGAGGCTATCGAGGCCCAGGCCCCGGTGGAGGGGGACACCGATGACGGGCTTCAGCGTACGGGCCGCCACCGTTCCCGGGAGCGCCGCGGAGAGTCCGGCCATCGCCACAAAAACGTCGGTCTCGGGATCGCGCGCCAGGCGGTCGACCTTCTCCGGGGTGCGGTGCGCGGAGGCGACCTGCACGTCGCAGGGGACCTCGAACTCCTCAAGGCGGACGCGCACCTTCTCGGCGAGCTCGAGGTCCGACCGGCTCCCCACGAGGACGGTCACCTTCACGGCGCCGGCGAGGCGTGGAGGGAGAAAACCTTTGGCGCGACCTCTCGGCACTATCCTTCATACTCCGACGTGCGTGGGCCCGCCCGATGGATTTCCGGCTGCACCAGGGCGGACAGTTCCGGCGCTGGCTGGGAGAGCGGCTCGGAGGCGACTTCGCCCTCGGAGACCGGATCTGGCGGCGGATCTTGCACGGTCTCGGCGCGATCGTCCTCGTGTACTTCGTCGTCCCCAACGGGTTCTTCGTCTTCGCCCCGAAGGAGGTGATCCTGCTCGTCCTCCTCGGGCTGGTCGTGGTGGCGGAGCTCCTCCGTTTCACCGTCGGCCTGGAGCTACCGACCGTCCGCGATTACGAGTCCCACCGGGTCGGTGGGTACGTCTACTTCGCCGTAGCGCTCACGATCGTCGTACTTCTGTTTCCCGAACCGATCGCCGTCGCGGTCGTCCTCGGCACGGCGTTCGTCGACCCGGTCGCGGGAGAGTTGCGAACGGCGGGGCGAAGCCGGTCGCTCTACCCGGCGGTGCCCGTCGCGCTGTACGCGGTGCTCGCGTTCACGAGCCTCGCGATCGTCGGCCGGTGGCCCTGGGGGCTGGACGCGCTTCTCGCGCTCGCGGCGGCTGCGCTGGCCGTCGCGGTCGAGCGCCCGAAGCTCCCCTGGGTGGACGACGACTTCGTGATGACGATCGTGCCCGCGCTGTTCCTCTACGGGGCCGGGGTGCTCGCCCTGGGACTGCCGCGGTAGCGGCCCCCGCTCAGACGATCGGCGTAAGGACCGCGTGCGGGGCTCCCTTCGAGGAGTCGACGCTGATCGCGTAGATGGTGGTGCGGGGCCGGATCCCGTAGATGCACGGGGCGTTGTCGATGTTGATGATCCGGAAGTACGTGTCCATCATGTTCAGGATCTCGCTCGACACGAGGAGTCCGGGCTTCAGCAGACCGATCCCGAGGTTCCCGACGTGCTTCGTGCGGGAGACGCCCTGGAAGTACATCCGGATCGCCACCTGATCGCCCATCAGGCTCTCGAAGGTGTCGAACGCCATGTACTCCATGAACGGCTTCCGGTCGGGGCCGGCGACCGTCTTCTCGGCCATGACCATCGCGCGCGCGGCCTCGTCCCGGCCGAATCGGGCCATCGGCAGGATGAACGGGTCTTCGGTCTCGTTCGCGGTGTAGTCGGGGATCCGCACCCGCGTGTCGAACTGGTTGGGCGGTACGTGCCGGACCAGGGTCTCGCGGAGCTTGTCGGGCGACTCGCCCGCGGCCAGGACCGCGATGATGCCGCGGCCCTGAGCGAGGAAGTTCAGGAACGTCGGCACGAAGAGCATGTAGTAGTCGTCGATCCCGACGTTCACGTCGACCTCGAACGCGTTGAAGCTGCCGCGACGGAACCCTCCGCCGAGGAGGTCGTCGAACGTGGGGATGCCCGTGGAGTAGAACCGGTCGGGGTCGGCGACGGGGGTCCAGGGGTCCTCGCTCGCCTTCCCGCTGGGTGCGGAGGAGAAGCCGAGCGCCTCGAACCGCCCACCGGCGAGCGTGACCGCGTAGCGTGCCTGCCCGATGTTCGTCGCGCGGAGCTTCTCGAGGCGGAGGTGGCGGACGCGCCGCTCGTCGAGCTCCTCGCGTTGGATCGAGATGAGGCCGTCGACCAGGTATTCGATGCCGCCCGCCTCGGGCTTCTCGAGGATCATCACCACGGCCGTGCTGGACCCTTCGACCAGGTCCTTCTGCAGGGCCATCACGAACTCTTCCATCTCGAGACCGTACTTGTGGGTCACACCCTCGAGGGAATCGATGACGAGGAGCGATTTCTCGGGGAGACCCTTCTCGATCCGGTTGTAGACGTTCTCGACCTCGGGCATCGGGCTCCGCTTCAGCAGTGCCGCGAGGTGGGTCCGGTCGACGCGGGTCGGGGGCCCGCGTTCCTGCCCGAAGCTGCCCAGGATCTCCTTGCCGGCGCGGATCTTCCGCTGCTCGCTCTCGGGGAGCTCGGATTGGCGGCCCTTGCCTCCGGTCTGGATCGCGTCCAGGAACAGCTTCGCCGCGTCGAGCACGCGGGAGCGCATCTCGGCGGTCTTGAGCCACGGGAACTGCCGGTAGAGTGCCTCGTCGCCCACTCGGGTGGAGAGGTAGAACGACCGGTTCGGCTGGCCGATCCGCTCGAGGAGCTCGAGGCCGAAGGTGGTCTTCCCGGTACCGGCGCCTCCCTTGACGATCAGGGAGCGGCCGCCCTTCCCGCTCAAGAACGACACTACTTCAGGGGGAACCCCCACGGTCGCAATCCCGTTGTCCGCACTCATGCTACCCTCGTGTTCCACGGGCGGAGCGAGGGTCCCGGAGCCCAGCGAACCATTCCGTGTCCTTAGTCGAAATGGACACGGTTAGAAAGTAAAGCTTTCGCACCTGCCGCATCGACCCCATAGCCTATGGTCCTGCGGCCCGGCGGGCCGTTTGGCGGGCTTGGGACCAGGCGGCTTCGAGAGGAGCGCCGGGTTCTCCCACCGCCGTTGCGGCGGCTGGATTCCCTCCTCCCTTGCCCGCGAACAGGCTCTTCGCGGCCTCCACGACCGCCGAGGCGGAGACTCCGGGCGCGGTCGAACCCACGAACAGGATCCCCCGCCCGTCCTTCTCCCCGGCGAGGATCGCGACGCGGCCCGGAACCCGCCCGAGCAGCCGGGACAGCTCCATCAGCCCCGCTCGGTCGAGGTCGAGGCGTGCGGCCACGAGGGTCGTCGCCCCCACCGACTCGGTCTTCGTGCGGTCGGCGAGAAGTTCCTCCGCCGTGGCGGTCAGGTCTCCTTTCTGTCGGGCACGGGCCGAGTGGCGCGACTCCTCCACTTCCGCGAGCAAGCGATCGATCCCCGTCGGGAGATGGTCGACCGGCACCCCGAGGCGGCGGGCGGCCTCGCCGAGGATCGCCTCGTGCTCCTCCCGAAGGTCGAGCGCCCTCTCGCCGCTCGCGTAGGTGAGACGTACGACCCCGTCCTGGATCCGGTCCACCCCGAGGATGGCGATCGCCCCGACCTCGCTCGTGTGCGTGCAGTGCGTCCCTCCGCACGCCTCGACGTCGAACCCTTCGATCTCTACGATGCGAAGCTCCTTGCCCGGGACCGCACCGCCCTGGTAGAGGGTGAAACCGAACCGTCGCTCGGCCTCGCCCCGGCTCTCGAAGTAGCTCTTGACGGGCCGGTCCTCCCGCACGATCTCGTTCACTCTCCGGTCGATGCGGTGAAGCTCCTCCTTCGTGAGGGCCTTGTAGTGGGTCACGTCGATCCGAGCGACCTCGGGTGCCTTGTACGCTCCTGCCTGCCAGACGTGCGGACCGAGGACCTCGCGGAGGGCGCCGTTCAGCAGGTGCGTCGCCGTGTGGTGCTGCATCAGTTGCGTTCGGCGCTTCGGGTCGATCCGACCCCGGACCCGTTCGGCCGACCGGAACGGGGCGTCGCGCTCCAGCCGGTGGAGTACCCAGGGTCCCTTGTGGACCACGTCCACGACTTCGAGGTCTCCGAGATGGCCCCGGTCGGCCACCTGACCTCCGCCGGTCGGATAGAAGTACGTCCGGTCGAGGATGACCCACGGGCCGTCCGCACGGACGACGTGGGCCTCGAACGAGAGGGTGTGCGGGTCGAGGTAGTACAGCACCTCGGTCGGGGGCACGTCGGCAGGGACCTCCGGCAGGCCTTCCGCGCGGTCGACGTAGTCGGTGGTCGGCTGCTCGTTCTCGTGCCGGGCCGCGACCAGCGCATAGAAGTTGTCCGGTATCGCCGGAGGGTGCTCGAGCTCTTCCACGGCGACGTCCGGCGGGACGCCGAGCGAGTCGTACCAGCCGAGGAGGTCCTCGCTCTCGACCTTCCCGCCCTCGGACCGGACCCGCTGCTCGTAGCGTCGGACCGTCTGGCGGGCCCGCGCGATCGCCTCCGCGTAGCGCTCGATCTCCGCCTCGACGACCCGGTGCATGTCGTCGCGGTGCTCCCCCACTTCGGGGAAATCGCGCGCGATCTCCCGGCCCGCCCGGTCGAGCACCGCGACGAGCTCGGGCGCGTCCGGGACCTTCGAGAGGACTCGGAGCGATCGTCGGATCAGCAGGCGGGCAAAGTATCCCTCCTTGCTGTTGGACGGGACGACCCCGTCGGTGAGGAGGAAGTTCAGGGCCCGAGCATGGTCGATGAGGATCGCGGTCTCCCGCGCGGGGAACGTCCGTCTCAGCTCCTCGTACTCCCGGCCGAAGACCGCTTCGTAGGCGGTCCGCGAACCCTGGCTCGCCCACGTGAGCCGTTCGAGCCCGTAGCCGGTGTCGACGACGGTGAGCGGCATCGGCTTCGTGGCGGTCCCGTCCCGGATGTATTCCATGAACACGAGCGTGGCGAGCTCGAGCCCCGAGAGGCCGACGCTGAGGGAAGGCCCGAGGTTGCCCCCGCCCTCCCAGACCTCCTCCTTGTAGGTGATCGCCTTCGGGTCGGCGTGGAGCTCTTCGACCAGGAACTCGTGGCAGAGCTCCACGCAGCGTTCCTTGAAGTAGACCTCGTGGTCCGGCCGGTTGAAAGCGTGGTGTGCCATCATCTCGAAAAGCGTGAAGTGGCGGCCGCTGCGGCCGACCTCCTCGAGGTCGATGAACCGTAGCACCGGTTGCGAGATCGTGAGCGGGTTGGCGGGGGGCGGGATCGCGCCGCTCGTCACCCAGGGCTGGAAGTCGTAGATGGACGCCTGCGTGAAGAAGACGTCGTTCCGCCACCGGGCCACGGTGGGATACCGGCGCAGTCGGGTGTGCCCCCGTTTCTCGAAGAACCCGAGGAACGTCTCCCGCATCTCGCGGAGCTCGTAGGGTTTGGCGAACACGGGTTGGCCCACGAACCCGTACCTCCCGGCACGGGGCCTCCTGGCAGCGGTCGAACTCCCCGAGCGACCAGAACGCGGCGCCGCAGCCCGCGCAGGTACGGCGGTGGAACCCGCCCCGGTGAAAGAACGGAACGTCGTACTCTGACGGGTCCATCGGCGGTGGCAGACCTCCCTCGCCGTTTAAACGGTTTAGATGCTCCTGGGGCTACCGGCCCTGCCCTGGCGTCGGTCGCAAGGAAGGAGGCGTTCGCTCTGGCGGCCCAGCCGACGGGAGAACCGTTGCCCAGCATCGACCCGCGGGCGCGGGCGCGCGCCACGTGGGTACTGATCGGGGCGCGGGCGGGCTACGCGTACAACTGGTTCGACATCGGTCCCGCCCTCCCGCGCATCGGCGCCACCTTCGGGGTCGGCCCTGCGGAGTGGGGCCTGCTGGTCGCCATGTTCCTGGTCGGCGCGGGTGCGTTCCAGGTACCCGCCGGCTTCCTCGCGCGTCGTTACGGGGCGCGCGCCCTCTCGCTGTGGGGACTCGGCCTTCTGGCCGCGGCGGGGGCCAGCGGCGCGCTCGCGCCGACCTTTGCGTGGCTGCTCGCGTCTCGTCTGATCGCCGGCATCGGCGCCGCGCTGTTCTTCTCACCCGCCATCGGCCTCGTGGGGACCCTGTTCCCGCACGGTCAGCGTGGGGTGCCGGTTGGGGCGTTCTCCTCGGCGTTCAGCGCGGGGGCCGCGATCGCGCTGATCGGAACGGCGGTGCTCGTTCCGATCGTCGACTGGCGAGCCGCGCTCGCGCTGGGGGGAATCGGCCTCGGGGCTCTCACGGTCCTCGCGGTCTTCGCCATCCCGCGTGCGGCCGGGGCTCCCGGCCCTCGTCCGGCCGGTCCGAGGCCGTTGCTCCCCGCGGCGCTGCGGTTCCGCGGAGTGTGGGCGATCGGGCTCGCGTTCGTCGGCTTCGAGGGCGCCACGTTCGCAGCGAGCCAGTTCATCGTCCCGTTCGGCGAGGTGATCCGTGGCTGGTCCGGGGTCATCGCGGGGACCGTGGGGATGATGTTCGTCCTCCCGAGCGTCGTGGGTGGGCCGGTCGGGGGGTCGATCGCGGAGCGATACACGAACCACCGGACCCAGCTCGCGCTCGTGACCTTGGGCGGGGCCGTCTCCCTCGCGTTCGTCCCGTTCGCCGGGCTGGCCGCTGCGATCGTGGTAGGGTCGATCTTCTCGTTCGCGTACGGGTTCGTCTACGCTGTGATGTACGTCATTCCGCACTACTGGCCGAACGTTCCGACCGAGGAGATCCCGCTCGCGATCGGGTTGTTCAACGCGATACAGCTTGGGGGTGGCGCGCTCGTTTCGTTCGGGTTCGGCTGGCTGGTCTCCGTGCGGTCCTACTCCGTCGCGTGGGAGGCCGTCGCCGCGGTGCAGGCGTTGACGCTCGTCGCGCTGTTCTCGCTCCCGCGGACGGTTTCGGTCGGTCCTCGGGCCTCGGTGGAGAGCGGCCCGCGCGCAGAGCTCTCCCGGTGAGGCAGAGCCGGTCGATCGGGCAGGCGTCGCACCGTGGGTTGCGAGGGCGGCAGAGGTTCTGCCCGTGCTGCACGAGGAGCGGATTGAGCGGGATCCAGTAGCGCGGGTCGACCGCCTCGCGCAATCCGGCCTCTGTTTCCTCGGGCGTCCGCGTCCGGACGACGCCGAGTCGATTCGCGATGCGATGGACGTGGGTGTCGACGGGGATGCCGGGGATCCCGTAGCCGAACACAAGAACGCAGTTGGCGGTCTTCGGCCCGACGCTCGGGAGCGTCTCGAGCTCGGGGATCGTGCGGGGGACCTCCCCGCCGAACCGCTCGAGGAGTTCTCGGGAGCACTCCCGGATCGCGCGCGATTTCGTTCGGTAGAATCCGACCGGCCGGATGAGCGGCTCGATCTCCGAGGGCCGGGCGGCGGCCATCGACCGCACATCCGGGAACCGGGCGAACAGCGCCGCGGACGCGACGTCGGTCTTCTCGTCACGGGTCCGCTGGGAAAGGATCGTGCCGACGAGGACCTGGAACGGGTCGGTCGCGTGGTCCCGAAGGTAGGGTGTTCGCCAGTTGCCCGTGCGGTAGAACGCGGAGAGGCGGTCGAGGATCGCCTCCCAATCGGACGGGGCGAAGGCCCGGGGGGTCACGCCCCGTCTCCTTTCCGGTGGCGCTCCGGTGCGGGATGGGTCGAGGACTGCGGTGGCGGCCCCAGCCCCGGGTCGGAGAGGTCCGGCTCGTCTCACCGGCGCTTCCGCGCGGAGGAGTTCGCCGACGAGGTAGTCGCTACCCGCGACGATCGTGAGGCCGTCGGGCCCGGTCGCCGCGCGGGCGATCCGCACCCCCGCCTCGGCGTTCGGGGCGAGGACGATCCGCGGGAACCGTCCGAAGGCGGAGACCCGCAGCTCCGCCGGGGGAACCGAGCGATCGGAGCTGACCGGGACGAGCACGACCGTCTTCGCGAGGGGCACGAGGGCGTCGAGGATCCCCGCCACGTCCTTCCCTTTCAGGCAACCGAAGACGATGGCGCTCTCCTCGGGGTCCGCGAGCGGCGAGATCTCGGCGACGCTCTGCGCCAGGGCGCGCGCGCTTCCCGGTGTGTGCGCCACATCGTAGAACAGTTCAGGGCTCGACGCCACCCGCTCGAGGCGTCCCGGCCAGCGAACCTTCGCGAGGGCGCGGCGGATCCGTGCCGGGTCGGGCTCGCGCCCGACCGAGGCGAGGAATCGGACGCTCGCGGCCACCGCCAGGGCCGTGTTCCCTGCCTGGAAGTTGCCCAGGAGCGGGATCCGAACTTCGTCGAAGGCGAACCCGGGGACCCGGACGGCCAGGGTCTGCCCGCGTGCGGAGAGCGTCCGGTCCTCGAACCGAACTTCCCGGCCGAGCCACCATAGGGGCACGCCGCGAACGTCGGTCTCGCGCCGGACGACGTCGGCCGCCTCCACCGGAAGCTCTCCGATCACCCCGACCGTCCCGGTCCGGAGGATCCCAACCTTCTCCCGCGCGATGGACGCAAGGGAGGTGCCGAGGACGTCCGTGTGCTCGAGCTCCAGGGTCGTGATCACGCCGACGCGCGAGTCGAGGACGTTCGTGGAATCGAGCCGGCCTCCGATCCCCACCTCCACGACGGCCGCCTCTGCGCCCTGGCGCGCGAACCAGTCGAGCGCGAGAGCGGTGGTGACTTCGAAGAACGTCGGGGCACGGTCGATCCGACCGGCGCGTTCGAGCCGGTCTGCCACCGATTCGACCCGCGCGATCCCCTCGACGACGCTCTCGGGGTCGATCTCTCGCCCATCGAGACGGATCCTCTCGCGGTAGCTGACGAGATGGGGCGACGTGAAGAGACCGGTGCGGAGACCGTGGGCGGTCAGGATGGCTGCCGCCATCACCGAGACCGAGCCCTTCCCCTTGCTGCCCGTGACGTGGATCGCAGGGTAGCTACGTTCCGGGTTTCCGAGGCCCTCCAGGAGCCCGCGGATCACGTCGAGGCCCGGCTGCATACCGAACCGGCGGCGGTGGAACAGGCGCTCGAGGGCCGCACGGTACTCCTCGGAACCGGACGGCGGGGTCGCCTTGGCGCGGGGTCGTGGGCTCTTCACCGTCGGGAAAACGGCCACGCCCCAGGACGTCGATCGCTCCCGGAACGGGCCGTAGACTTCCTGGAACGCGTGAACGATCTCGCCAAGGGTCGCCTTGGCGCGGAGCGCATCCAGCACCGCGGGCATCGTGTTCCCGGTCGGGGTCTCCGCGACCTTCTTCAGCCGGTCGAGCGCCGCCGAATGCCGGCGCGGGTCACGGGCAGCTCGTTCGGCTCTCAGGCGACGGCTCTGGAGCCGGCGCGCGGACTCGCCGATCTTCAGGCGGGGCACGCGGATGGGGGTGTCGACCGTGTAGGCGTTGACGCCCACGACCTTCGTGTCGCCGGTCTCCACCCCCCGCTGGTAGCGGAACGACGCCTCCTGGATCTCGCGCTGGAAGAATCCTCGCTCGATCCCGGCCACGACGCCCCCCATCTCATCGATGCGGTCGAAGTAGCGTTGCGCCTCCTCTTCCATTCGGTCGGTCAGCCACTCGACGTAGTAGCTCCCGCCGAACGGGTCGACGGACTCTCCGACACCGGTCTCGGAGGCCAGGATCTGCTGGGTTCGCAGCGCGATCCGGACCGCGTCCTCGCTCGGTAGCTGGATCGCCTCGTCGTAGGAATTCGTGTGCAACGACTGCGTCCCCCCGAGCACGGCTGCCAGGGCCTGGACCGTGGTCCGAACGATGTTGACCTCGGGCTGCTGGGCCGTGCAGGAGCAGCCGGCGGTCTGGGTATGGAACCGGAGCCAGAGCGAACGCTCCTTCTTGGCCCCGAACTCGTCCCGCATCACCCGGGCCCAGAGGCGGCGCGCCGCGCGGAACTTCGCGATCTCCTCGAAGAAGTCGTTGTGTGAGTTGAAGAAGAACGATAGTCGGGGCGCGAACTCGTCGACGTCGAGACCCCGACGGATCGCTTCCCCCACGTAGGTCCGGCCATCGGCCAGCGTGAAGGCGAGCTCCTGCACGGCCGTGGAACCGGCCTCGCGGATGTGATACCCCGAGATCGACACCGGGTTCCAGCGGGCCACCTTCTGAGTGGCGTACTCGATCGTGTCCACGACCAACCGGAGCGCCGGCCGCGGCGGGTAGAGAAACTCCTTCTGGGCGATGTACTCCTTGAGGATGTCGTTCTGGGTCGTTCCTCCGAGCCGGCCGAGCGGAACCCGGTGGGCGAGCCCCGTGAGGAGGTACATCCCCCAGACGATGTTCGCCGGGGCGTTGATCGTCATGCTCGTGGTGACGTCCGCGAGCGGGATGTCGGCCAGGAGCCGCTGCATGTCGTTGAGCGAGCTCACGTTCACGCCGCACTTGCCAACCTCCCCGAGCGACTCGGGGTCGTCGGCGTCCAGGCCGTAGAGCGTCGGGTCGTCGAACGCGATCGAGAGGCCCGATTCACCGTGGGCCAGGAGGTAGCGGAACCTGCGGTTCGTGTCCTCGGGCGTGCCGAAGCCCGAGAACATCCGCATCGACCAGACGCGGCCGCGGTACATCGTCGGATGGATTCCCCGAGTGAACGGGGGCTGGCCCGGGTATCCGATCCGTTCGAACGACGATCGGGCCGAACGCGGCCCGTAGACCCGATCGAGGGGGATCCCGCCCAGCGTCTCGAACTGGGCCCGTCTCTCAGGATTCTTCTCGAGCGCGGGACGAAGGATCTCCTCCTCCCACCGTCGCTGGGCGTCGCGTACGGGGTCTCCGTCCCGTTCCGAGGCGTTGGACGGAGGGCCCGACGGCGCCGCCGCACGGGCCGCCGACATCAGGATCGAGGAGGTCGCGCCCGTCTATAACTATGGGGGGCGCGGAGGGATGCGCAGCCCGACAAGATCGCCCCGACCCCGACGGGCGAGGGGGGCCCCTACCGAGCGGGCGAACCGGGGGAACGCCTCTCCGGTCCATGCAGTGTTGTCGGCGAGGACGACCGCGCCTTCCCGAAGCTTCGGTCGCGCCGCTTCGAGCTCGAAGGTGAGGTGGGCGGGCGTGTGGAGGTCGTCGTGGAGGAACAGGTCGACCGACGGGAGCTCGGAGAGGATCTTCGGAAGCAGGCGCTGGCTCGGTCCGATCCTGAGGTCCCAGGAGCCCCGGAGTCTCTCGGGGACCACCCAACCGGTCGCAAGCCCCGGAGGGATCGCGACCATCGACTCGCCTCGCTCGAGGGAGGGGCCGCGTTGGGCCGTCGGAAGGTCGATCGAATGGAGTCGGCCGGAGCGGTTCCGGACGAGAGCGGCGAGGAAGTGCGCGGAGGAGACACCGCTGCTTACGCCGGCCTCGACGATATGCCGAGGGCGTAGGAGCCGCGTCAGCGCGTAGAGTTCGAAAGGAGCCCGGATCTGGGCGTAGCTCGGCCGGCCCGCGGCGAGGTGTCGATGCCGGATCTCTTCCTCCAGGGGGAGCAGGTCCTCGAGTTCCGCGAGCACGTTCCCGATCTCCCGCCGGTTAGCGCCCGTGAGCGCGGTGAGCCACGCGACGTTGGGGGTTGCCCGACGATCGCCGAGCGCCCGGCGAGCACGAGTGACGGCGGCGCCGGCCTCCGCCGAGAGCGAGGAGATCCGCAGCGAGGTCGAACGCCGTTTCATTTCGGAGACTCGGGGGCGCCGAGGGGCGTCTTTCTCATGAGATGTGCGCTCGAGATGTCGAGTCGGGACGTAGAGCCGGTCAGGACGCGCTTGGTCCTGTCGAACTCGATACGGGAAGAGAAGAACGGCGCGTCCACCACGAGCGTCTCGTACTCCCCGCCCTCGCCCGCAACGTGGAGCGTGCGGACCGACCGGCTACGCCGCTCGAGCTCCGACAGGACCCAGTCGTCGAGGCGGGTCCCGAGAAGCTCCGGGGTCAGCGGCTCGGCGGAGAGGTGCACCAATCGGATGTCGAGCCCTGCGCTGATCTCCTCACGGACGACGCGCGCCGGATCCTTTCTCCAGAGCGGCACGAAGACCCGTCGACCGACCCTATCGCC
Source organism: uncultured Thermoplasmata archaeon (assembly GCA_963713145.1). GTDB lineage: Archaea > Thermoplasmatota > Thermoplasmata > Lutacidiplasmatales > UBA184 > Lutacidiplasma. The sequence goes on from CAVQKI010000001.1 coordinate 396,587, forward strand.
TATCCGCAGCAATCGAGACCACTGGTACGAGGACGCGATCGCTCCGGCGACAACCGGGCCCCGGTCCCCCCGAAGGGCCGCCTCCAGGGCGTCGAGCTCGTCTGAATCGCTCCCGACGGGAACGCGGACCTCGCGATGCCGCTTGCCCCACGCCTCCGCCTGCAGGGCCACGAGGTCGAGGTTGGGAGTGTGGAACATCATCGAGTCCGGGTCCGCGGGTCGCACCGTGAGAAGCTCATCGACCGGCCAGCCCTGCGTGTCCGACAGGTACGCGGCATAGACCGAGTCCTTGCCGCCCGAGACGAGCGCGGTGACCGTCATCGCCCGGCCTAGGGCAGGGGGAGTCCAGAGCGCCAGCGCGGGTAGAGCTCAGCTAGGTCCATCGAACCCACGAGCTCGTCGTGCCAACGGAAGCAGCCTCCCGCGGCCGTGACGGACCCGAACGGCGCGCAAGGTAGGCCGCGCATCGTCCTCTCGAACGCGCGGACCGCTCGGGTCTGGACCTCGACCACGAGCCGCGAGCCGCCCTCGGCGGCGAGGGCCAGCCCCGGACCCCCGAGCCGTGTTACGCCCAGTTCGACGTCGAACCCGAGCCCGCCTCCGAACGCCATCTCTGCGAGGGTCACCCCGACGCCGCCGTCGGAGACGTCGTGGGCCGCGACCACCTGACGCCGACGCATGGTCTCGAGGAGGCGTTCGCCGAGCCGACGGAGGGCTCGGGGAGCCGTCGGCGGGACGTCGAGCTCCCTCAGCCCGCCCCGCCGGGCCCAGAGCGAGCCTCCGAGCTCGGGAGCCGACGAGCCGAGGAGGAAGAGCCGGTTTCCCGCCCGCTTCAGGTCGCTCGAGGTCGCGCGGCCGACATCGGGTACGATCCCGGTGGCCAGGCAGTACAGGCGTGGGCAGGATCTCCGAGCCGAGGCCCCCGTTGTACAGGCTAACGTTCCCGCCTGGAACAGCGAACCCGAGCGCCCGAGCGCTGAACCCTAGTCCCTCCGTAACGCGCGCGAAATCAGCGAGAACCCTCGGATCCTCCGGGTTCCCGAAATTGAGGCAGTTCGTGAACGCGTCCGGTCGTGCGCCGACCGCGTAGAGGTTCCGAGCGGCCTCCTCGACCACCCCGACCGCCCCCTGGAACGGATCCTCCCGGCACGCCCACGGCTGAGCGGCGGTCGTGATCGCCAGGCCGGCCCGTCGACGAGGATCTGGTCGGAGGACCGCGGCGTCCCCGTGCGAAGGTGACTCAACTCGCCCCTGCAGCGGTTTCACCACGGTCCGGCCCCCGACCTCGTGGTCGTAGAGCCGTATGACCGGCTCGCGAGAAACATTGTCCGAGGCGAGGAGGAGTTCCGCCGCGAGACGAGCCGTTCCTCGTCGGGCACCGGAGGGGCCGTCCGGTGCCGGCGGCCCCGTTCCCGGGTCGGGCGGGGAACCGATGGCGGGGCGACCCGGAATCCGACCCGAAGGCGGGCGGCGAGGCGGCCGTTCCATTCGAGCGTCTCGAACGGACCGGCCGTGACCTCTCCGATGTCGGTCGCGGGCACGTCATGGAGCCGGAAAATGTCGAGGAGCTCCGGAACGTCCGTCGGACGCACATCGAACAGCATCCTCTCCTGGGACTCGGAGACCCACACCTCCCACGGCCGCAGACCGGCCTCGCGCAGCGGGATCCGCGCGAGGTCGACCCGAGAGCCAAATCCGCCGGCGTGGACGAGCTCTCCCGAGGCGCTCGCGATCCCCCCACCGCCCAGGTCCTTCAGACCCTGAACGAGCCCTCGCTCGAACGCCTCGAGCGATGCGCGGATGAGAGGTTCCTTCATGATCGGGTTCCCGAGTTGGACCGCGCCTCGTGACTCGGTCTCGCTCGACCCCGTGAGCTCCTGGGACGCGAACGCGACACCCCCGATCCCGTCGCGCCCGGTCCGTCCTCCTGCGAGGATGAGCCGGTCGCCCGCAGCGCGCGCGCGGTTCGGGAGCGGCTTTCCCCGAGGAAGCCAGCCGACGCATCCGACGTTGACGAGCGGGCTCACGACGTAGGATGGGTCGAAGTACACCCCACCCGAGACGGTCGGAACGCCGACGCGGTTCCCGTAGTCACGGATCCCCGCGACGACCCCTTCCGCGATGTAGCGCGGGCTCTTCACGCCGCGCGGCGTTGCGGCCGGGTCCAGGTCGAGGGGCCCAAAGAACAGCGGGTCCGTGAGCGCGATCGGCCGCGCTCCGACAGCGAGGACGTCGCGGAGGATCCCTCCGATCCCGGTGGCGGCGCCACCGTACGGTTCCACGGCCGACGGGTGGTTGTGGGATTCGATGCGGAGTGCATAGGCAGTTCCGTTAGAGAATCGGAGCACGCCCGCGTCCCCGGTCCCGAGCACGCGCGACCGGGGCTGGAGCGAAGCGAATGCCTTGCGGAGGTACGGTCGGGAGCTCTTGTAGCTGCAGTGTTCGCTCCAACTCTGCGCGAGGCCCGCGAGCTCGACGTCGCTCGGGTCGCGTCCCTCTCGGCGAAAATACTCCCGGATCGACAGGAGTTCCCGCCGGTTGAACCCCAGACCGCGCCGGGCGGAGAGCGCGTCGAGCGCGGCGTTCGAAAGCGTTCGAAGGGGAACCGATTCGACCCCGTCGGCCCAGTCGACCATCGGTCTAGACCGGGTGCGGGCGAACGGTAACGCGGTGGATCACCGGGTTCGCGAGAAGCCGGTCCACCGCGTCGTGCGCGAGCCGCTCCGCCTCCTTGGGGTCCACGGTCTCGAAGTCGAGGTCGTAGATGCGAGCGGTCGACACGTGCCGGACGTGGGGAATCCCCAGCAGGACGAGCGATTTGGCGATGCTCTCGGCCTCCGCGTCGAGGACGCCGGGCTTCAGTTCGACGCGGACTTCCCAGCGCATCGGCTCCGGGCCGGGAACCGATCGTGCGGCCACGCAGGTCTTACGGGACCGACCAAATAACGGTGCCCCGCCAGGGGCGCGGCGACCGCGCCGCGGGCGGGGTGCTCAGCCCTCGGCTCCGGACGTTGCGCGAAACCCTATATAGGGGGACTTTTTCGGAAATCCGGCTCGGTGGGGGGCCGGCCTTCATGGAGGAGTTCATTTGCAGTGTGGAGTTCCTGCGAGGGTCCGGCAACCTGCTGGCTCGCGTTTCGAGCGAGGCAGGCGGGGTCCGGGAGGACCCGGGGCCCAACCGCCGGCTCGGTGATCGACCAGGTGATCAACGACCTTCAAGAGGAGTTCGAGTCCGCCCCGGCGTCGTAGACTAGAGTCTGGTGTCGGGCATTCGCTGTCGCAGAAGGGGAAACCGCGTTCGAGGGGGGAACCATGGAGAAGCCGACCACGAACAAAGTGCCGGTCAGCCAAGCTGTGGAGACCGCCTTCACGAAGGGCTGGGGCGACGAGAACGTGGTCGCTCTCATCGCGCTCAAGGTCGAGACCGCCGAGGCAGACACAGTAGCGGGAGAGGTCGCGAAGTTCGCCGAGGTCGAGGACGTCTTTCTCGTTACGGGCGACACGGACATCTTCCTCAAGATCCGATTCCCTCACTACGGCGAGCTGAAGGATTTCGTGCTCCACCGTCTCCCGGGCGTCAAGGGGATCCGCGAGACGAAGACGCTTCTCGTGGTCACCTCCTACAAGGAAGGCGGTGAGACCCACAACCCATGACGTCCACCACCGTGGCCGACTCCCCGAGCCCCGGGCACCTCCCCGCCGGGCCGGCACGAGACTCGCCGGCCCTCCAGCGGATCGTCGCGTCCATCGCGGAGCTCGCGGACGACGCCTCGGTCCCCCGGAACGTCCGTCGCGGAGCCCAGACGGCGATCGATCAGCTCTCGAAACCCCGCGCGGCGCTCGACGTGAGGGTCGCCGGAGCCGTTTACGTCCTCGACGATCTCGCGAACGACCCGAACCTCCCGACCCACGGCCGGACCGCGATCTGGTCGATCATCTCGAGCTTGGAGAGCCTCCCGTGAACGGCACCGGGCATAGGCTGAAATACGGCGGCCGGGTCTCCGCGCCTCGGAGCGGTATTGGGCCCGTAGCTCAGCTCGGTAGACCGACCGGACTCCCCGGCGGCCCGACACAGAGCATCTGGCTTTTAACCAGTTGGTCGGGGGTTCGAACGAGCGGCTCCGCGCACCCTGCGGTAGCTCTCCGAATGTCCCCCCGGGCCCGCTCTGCTCCCCAGAGGTGCGAATGAGCCCCCGCGCAACCGCCCGGCCCAAGCGACGCGCGGCGAGCGCCAAGCCGGTTCCACCGAAGCGTCCGTTCGTTGCCCACCACCTTTCCCCGCCCCACGAGATCCTAGGCGAGGAGGAGTCCCGCAAGGTCGTCGAAACGCTCGGGACGCCTACGGAACGCCTTCCGAAGATCCTGGCGTCCGACCCCGGGCTCCTCACCGACCCCCGGTTCGCGGCGCTGAAGGAGGCCCACGAGAACCTCGCGGGACGGCTCGTTCGCATCCGTCGACCGAGCGCGACCGCCGGCGAGGCGATTGCGTACCGTGTCGTGATCGCCTCTCCCGAGGGGGACTGAGGAGGAAACCGTGCGCGAGATCGTGGATTCTTTCTTCCGGGAGCGGTCGATCGTCAACCATCACCTGGCCAGCTTCAACGACTTCCTGCCGACCCGCGACAACCCGAACTCGCGGATGCAGCGGATCGTGGACGATGCGCGCGTCAGCGAGGACTCGACCGAGCGAGGCGTGATCCGGCTTGACGTCCAGAAGACGAAGAGTTCGATCTCCGTCCGCGTCGGTCGCCGGCGTGACAGCCGCGGGGGGGTCAACCCCTCCGCCGAGCCCACGATCTTCATCGGCGCGCCGTTCGTCAAGGAACCCGTCGGGTCCAAGCCCACGCTCACCCCGATGGAGGCCCGCCTCCGCAACCTCACGTACCAGGCGCCGATCTTCCTGAAGGTCACGGTCGTAGAGAACGGCGTCGAGCGCGCCCCCGAGGACGTTCACATCGGCGACCTGCCGATCATGGTCAAGAGCCGGCCGTGCAATCTCAACCGCTACAAGATCACCGAGGACGACCAGATCTGGCTCTCGGACGAGGAGTACCGCGCGAAGCTCGTCGAGTACGGCGAGGACCCGCTCGACCCGGGCGGCTACTTCATCATCGGCGGCACGGAGCGCGTGATCATCAGTCTCGAGGACCTGGCCCCCAACCGGATCTTCGCGGAGTACAACGAACGGTACGGCACGCCCGTCGAGAGCGCGAAGGTGTTCAGCCAGCGGGGCGGCTACCGGTCCCTCACCGTCGTCGAGAAGAAGAAGGACGGGATCCTCCAGGTCTCCGTCCCGACCGCCAGCGGCCAGATCCCGCTCGTCATCCTGATGAAAGCCCTCGGGATGAAGAACGACGAGGAGATCTTCCAGGCCGCGCTGGGTGAGCTCCTCCCCCTGGACGAGCCGTTCGTCCAGACGATGAAGCATCTTCTGAACGTCAACCTCGAGGAGTGCGTTTCGAAGAAGCTCTACCCGCCGGAAGGGATCCTCACGACAGAGGACGCCCTGATCTTCCTCGAGAAGAAGTTCGCGACGGGGCAGGCCAAGGAGTACCGTCAGCGCAAGGTCGACGGCATCCTCGACCGCTCGCTCCTCCCCCACCTCGGCGACACGCGGGCGGACCGGCTGAAGAAGGCGCTCTACCTCGCGCGCATGGCCCGAACCGTCCTCGAGCTCCACCTCAAGGTCCGGGGCGAGGACGACAAGGACCACTACGCGAACAAGCGGCTGAAGCTCGCCGGCGACCTGATGGAGGACCTGTTTCGGGTCGCGTTCTCCCTGCTTCTCAAGGACCTCAAGTACCAGCTCGAACGATCGTTCGCTCGGAAGAAGGACCTTCGGATCGCGAGCGCGATCCGCCCGGACCTTCTCACGCAGCGTCTCGTGCACGCGCTGGCCACCGGCAACTGGGTCGGCGGCCGCGCCGGCGTCAGCCAGGTGCTCGACCGGACGAGCCACATGTCCACCATCAGCCACCTGCGCCGGGTCACGAGCCCGCTCACCCGGAGTCAGCCGCACTTCGAGGCGCGCGACCTGCACCCCACGCAGTGGGGCCGTCTCTGCCCGAACGAGACCCCCGAGGGCCAGAACTGCGGTCTCGTCAAGAACTACGCGCTCTGCGTCGACGTTTCCGAGGGTGCGGACGAGGAAGAGGTCACTCTCATCCTGCGCGACCTGAACACCCGCGAGATCGGCCCCGAAGTGTTCCAGGAGGCGCCGAAGGGGAAGCGTGCGGCACGGGTCTACGTCAACGGCAATCTCGTCGGCCTTCACTCCCAGCCGCTCGACCTGGTCAAGGAGATCCGCGAGCGACGACGGACGGGCACGCTCTCGCCCACGCTCGGCGACAAGACCTACGAGCTCAACGTTCGCTACGACAGCGAGATGAACGAGGTCATCGTTCACGCCGACTCCGGCCGGCTCCGCCGTCCGCTGGTCGTGGCGAAGAACGGCGTGCCCCGTGTCTCACGCTCGGACCTCGACGATCTCGGCCGGGGGACCCTCTCGTTCAGCGACCTCATCCGCCAGGGCAAGATCGAATGGAGCGACGCCGAGGAGGAAGAGGACGCGCTCATCGCGCTCGACCCGTTCGCTCCGCCCGAGCGCTGCCCGAAGTGCGGCAAGGCGCTCAGCCGCTCGGATATCCGCTGGGTGTCCATGGGCGAGAAGCGCGAGCCCGCAACCGTGGAATGCGGACTCTGCCACTCGGAGTTCGCGAGCCACAACCTGCTCACGGACCGGCACACGCACCTCGAGATCGACCCCAACCTGATGCTCGGCGTGTGCACGGGGCTCATTCCGTATCCCGAGCACAACTCCGCCCCCCGGAACACGATGGGCTCGGGAATGGCGAAGCAGGCGCTCGGGGTCGAGTCGGTGAACTACCGGCGAAGGCCCGACACGCGCGGGCACCTGCTGCACTACCCGCAGGCGCCGATACTGCAGACGCAGACGATGCGCTACGTCCACTTCACCGAGCGGCCCGCGGGCCAGAACTTCGTGGTCGCTGTCCTCTCGTACGAGGGCTACAACATGCAGGACGCCCTCGTCTTCTCCAAGGGCGCGATTGACCGGGGGCTGGGTCGCTCGTCCTTCTTCCGGACATACCGTGGTGAGGAGCGGAAGTACCCGGGCGGCCAAGAGGACCGGTTCGAGATCCCGCGACCGGACGTCGCGGGGGCTCGTGTCGACACCTCGTACCGCAACCTGGGCGAGGACGGCCTGATCTACCCGGAGCTCGAGGTCACCGAGGGCGACGTGCTCGTCGGGAAGACCAGCCCGCCGCGGTTCCTCGAAGAGAAGACCGACCTGCTCACGCCCCAGAAGCGCCGCGAGACGAGCGTCACGGTCCGCTTCGGCGAGTCCGGCTGGGTCGACAACGTGATCCTGACGGAGGGCGAGAACATCTCCAAACTCGTCAAGGTCAAGGTCCGCAACCAGCGGGTCCCGGAGCTCGGCGACAAGTTCGCGAGCCGGCACGGCCAGAAGGGCGTCATCGGCCTCCTGGTCCCCCCCGAGAACCTGCCGTACACTCGGGACGGCGTGACCCCGGACCTTCTGATCAATCCCCACGCCATTCCTTCGCGCATGACGGTCGCCCACGTCCTCGAGATGCTCGGCGGCAAGGTCGGCGCCCTCGAGGGCAAGACGATCGACGGAACGGCGTTCTCGGGGAAGCGCGAGGAAGCGCTCCGCGAGGACCTGAAGGCGCTCGGGTTCCACCCGTCCGGACGCGAGACCCTCTACGACGGTCTCACCGGCCGCCGGTTCGAGGCGGAGATCTTCGTGGGCGTGATCTACTACCAGAAGCTCCACCACATGGTCGCGGGCAAGATGCACATGCGCTCGCGCGGCCCTGTCCAGATCCTGACGCGGCAACCGACCGAGGGGCGTTCGCGCCAGGGCGGTCTGCGGTTCGGTGAGATGGAGCGGGACTGCCTGATCGGCCACGGCGTGGCGATGGTGATCAAGGACCGCCTCCTCGACGAGTCGGACGGAACGATCCAGTACGTCTGCGGTAACGCGGACTGCGGGCACATCGCGATCCCCGACACGCGGGCGAGCTCCCTCCGCTGCCCAAGCTGCGGGAACACGTCGTCGATCTACCCGGTCGAGATGAGCTACTCGTTCAAGCTCCTGCTCGAGGAGCTGATCAGCCTCGGCGTGATCATGCGACTCCAGCTCGAAGAGATGCACTAGGAGGTCGAACGATGGCGCAGGGACTCTCGAAGAAGATCAAGCGCCTCCAGTTCGCGTTCCTCTCGCCGGAGGAGATCCGGCGGATGAGCGCGGCGAAGATCATCACCGCCGACACCTACGACGACGACGGCTACCCGATCGAGATGGGGCTCATGGACCTCCACCTCGGGGTCATTGAGCCGAACCTACGGTGCCGCACCTGCGGCGGCCGCGTGAACGAATGTCCGGGGCACTTCGGGATCATCGAGCTCGCGATGCCGGTGATCCACGTCGGCTACGCGAAGGAGATCAAGCGGCTCCTGCAGGCGACCTGCCGGGCGTGCGGCCGGATCCTTCCGGACGCGCCCAGCGCCCGGGCCGAGCCGGTCTCCGATTCTGACGAGCCGTCCGCCCCCGCGCCCCGACCCCGCGAGCCGAAGGAGGAACGGTCCTGCCCGTTCTGCCACGAGGTCCAGCACCGCATCGTGCTCGACAAGCCGACCACGTTCCGGGAGGATTCGCACAAGATCACCCCGAAGGAGGTCCGTGCGCGTCTCGAGCGTGTCCACGACGACGACGTGCGCGCCCTCGGCCTGAACCCCCGCTTCGGCCGGCCCGAGTGGATGGTCCTCACCGTGCTCCCGGTCCCGCCCGTCCAGGTCCGCCCGTCCATCACGCTCGAGAGCGGGGAACGGAGCGAGGACGACCTCACGCACAAGCTCGTGGACGTTCTGAGGATCAACCAGCGGCTTCGCGAGAACCGCGACATGGGTGCGCCCCAGCTCGTGGTCGAGGACCTGTGGGAGCTGCTCCAGTACCATGTCACGACCTACTTCGACAACCAGACGAGCGGCATCCCGCCCGCGCGCCACCGGTCCGGCCGCCCCCTGAAGACGCTCGCCCAGCGCCTCAAGGGGAAGGACGGCCGCTTCCGTTCCAACCTGTCGGGTAAGCGCGTGAACTTCTCCGCCCGCACGGTCATCAGCCCGGACCCGCTCCTTTCGATCAACGAGGTCGGGGTCCCGGCCGAGATCGCCCGCGGACTGACCGTCCCCCTCGAGGTAACGGCCCACAACCAGGAGGTCGCGAAGGAGCTCACCCGGCGCGGACCCGCCCCGGCCCCCGACGCCGAGGGCCGGTACCGTTGCGGCGTGAACTACCTGATCCGCGAGGACGGCCAGCGGATCAAGGTGATGGAGAAGAACGCGGAGGCCTGCGCGGAGCTCGTCACGCCCGGCTCCGTCGTGGAGCGCCAGCTGATCGACGGGGACGTTGTCCTGTTCAACCGGCAGCCCAGCCTGCACCGGATGAGCATGATGGCCCACTTCGTGCGGATCCTCCCGCAGAAGACGTTCCGGTTCAACCTCTGCGACTGCCCGCCCTACAACGCGGATTTCGACGGCGACGAGATGAACCTCCACGTGCTCCAGAGCCAGGAAGCGCGGGCCGAGGCCAAGGTCCTGATGAAGGTCGAGGAGCACATCCTCTCGCCCCGGTACGGCGGCCCGATCATCGGGATGCTGCACGACCACATCACCGCCGCCTTCCTCCTCACCTACCAGGACCCGAAGTTCACCCGGAGCGAGGTGACGTACCTCCTCTCGAAGCTCCGCTACCCGATGCCGCCGCCCGCGGGGCAGGACAAGGACGGCGAGCCGTTCTGGTCCGGCAAGCAGCTGTTCTCCCTCACGCTCCCGAAGGACCTCACGCTCGAGTTCCGGGCCAACATCTGGGCTCGCTGCGACTGCCCGCCCCTCGGTTGCAAGCACGACGCCTACGTCGTGATCGAGAACGGCGTGCTCAAGGCCGGGGCGATCGACAAGAAGGCGATCGCCTTCGAGAAGGGCGCGATCCTCGACGCCATCGCCCGCACGTCCGGCATGTCGCGGGCCCGGCAGTTCCTCGACGAGATGAGCCGGCTCGCGATCACGGCGATCTCGCTCAACGGCCTCTCGACCGGGATCGACGACGAGGACGTCCCCGAGGACGCGCGCAAGGAGATCGCGAACGCCCTGGGCGCGGTCCGGACCAAGGTCAACGAGCTGGTCGAGCAGTACCGGAAGGGCGAGCTCGAGCAGATGCCCGGTCGGTCCCTCGAGGAGACGCTCGAGGTGATGGTCCGTCGCGACCTCGGCCAGGCTCGGGACACGGCGGGCGACATCGCCGGCCGGTACCTAGGCCTCGAGAACCCCGCCGTGATCCTCGCAAAGTCGGGGGCCCGCGGGTCGATGCTCAACCTCACGCAGATGGCCGGCGCGGTCGGCCAGCAGTCGGTCCGGGGCGAGCGGCTGCTCCGGGGCTACGTTCGCCGAACCCTCCCCCACTTCGAACGGGGCGACCTCGGCTCGGACGCCCGCGGCTTCGTCCGGTCGAACTACAAGTCGGGGCTCTCGCCGACGGAGTACTTCTTCCACTCGATGGGCGGTCGCGAATCGCTGGTCGACACGGCGGTCCGGACGAGCCGTTCTGGGTACATGCAGCGCCGGCTGATCAACGCCCTCGAGGACCTGAAGGTCGCCGAGGACGGCACGGTGCGCAACACCGCCGGCACGATCATCGAGTTCAAGTACGGCGAGGACGGGATCGACCCGACCCGTTCCTACCAGGGCCAGGCCGTCCCTCTCGACGAGGTCGTGACGCAGGTCCTTGGGCGGCGAGTGCGGACGAGCGACGAACGCAAGCCGGAAGGGCCGGACGGCGCGCCGCCGGTCGCCGAGGAAGAGATGGACCTCCAGGCCGAGGCACAGCTCGAGGAAGAGGCCGAGGAAGAGGAGTCCGAGGACATCGGCGCCCCCGAGGAAGGGCCCGAGTTCGGAGGCGAGTGAGCCATGGTGGACGCGAAGAAGGCGGTAGCGCGCGACGCGAGCGCCCGGATCCAGGAGATCGCCGTCAAGGAGATCGGCCGTCCGCTGCCCCCGTCGCTGATCGCCGGGGTCAAGGAGAAGCTCCAGCACCTCAGGCTCCCGCCCGGGGACTCTACCAAGGTCGTCCGCGAGGTCGCCCGCCGCTTCCTACGGGCCGAGGTCGACGCGCACGAGTCGGTCGGGATCATCGCCGCCCAATCGATCGGCGAGCCCGGCACGCAGATGACCCTCCGTACGTTCCACTACGCCGGTGTCGCCGAGATGAACGTCACGCTCGGGCTTCCGCGGCTGATCGAGCTCGTGGACGCCCGGCGTGTCCCCTCGACACCGATGATGACCGTGCACGTCGAGCGCAAGACGCGCGGCGACCGGGACGCGGTCCAGCGGATCGCCCTCCAGATCGAGGTCACGACCATCCCCGACGTCGCCTCGATCGGAACCGTGGTCGAGGACCTGAAGGTCGTCGTCTCCCCTCAGGCCGCTCTGCTCCAGGCCCGTGGGGTCAAGCGGGCGGACATCGAGGCCGCGCTCATGGAGAACATGGACCTCCGACTGTTCGAGATCCGGCCCGGGTCGGGGAGCGGAGAGACCCGGCCGTTCGAGATCCACCTCAAGGAATCCGCCGCGGGCGCGACCAAGACCAAGAAGGAGGAGTCGGTCGAGGAGATGCCGTTCAAGAAGCTCCTCATCGCCAGCGAGGAGGCGAAGGGGATCCAGATCAAGGGCGTCGAGGGGATCCGCCGGGCGCTCATCCGACGGGAGAAGGACGAGTATGTCATCTATACCGAGGGGTCGAACCTCGAGGGCGTCCTGGACGTCCCGGGCGTCGATGGGGTCACCACGACCACGAACTCGGTCTTCGAGATCTATCGCGTGTACGGGGTCGAGGCCGCCCGTGCCGCGCTCATCCACGAGGCCAACCGTACGCTCGCCGAGCAGGGTCTCGGAGTCGATATCCGTCACCTGATGCTCGTGTCTGACGTGATGACCAACGAGGGTGACATCCGCGCGATCGGCCGTCACGGGATCTCGGGCAAGAAGACGAGCGTCCTGGCCCGGGCGGCGTTCGAGATCACCGCGGCCCATCTCTTGCGCGCCGCGATCACCGGCGAGGTCGACGAGCTGAAGGGGGTCGCGGAGAACATCATCGTCGGCCAGCCGATCACGCTCGGGACCGGGGCTGTGAACCTCGTCTACCGGCCGTTGCCCGGACTCGCGCCCGCGCCGGCCCCCGCCCCTCCCGCTGCCCCGCCCGAGAAGGAGCCCGCCAAGGAGGCGACCTAGTATGGACCTCGCGCACGCGCTCAAGGTCGCTCTCGAGACCGGCAAGGTCAAGGTCGGCCTCACGGAGACGCTGGACGCCGCGAAGGCGAAGAAGGCAAAGCTCCTGATCGTCGCCCGGTCGTGCCCGGACGTCAAGCTCCGGACGGAGCGGGCGCTTGGGAAGATCCCGGTCTACCATTTCGAGGGGACCGCGGTCGAGCTCGGCCAGGCCTGCGGCCGGCCGTTCCCGATCTCCGCCATGGCCATCCTCGACCCGGGCTCGAGCGCCATCCTCACCCTCGAGACGTAGGCCGTCCGGGGGACCCTCTCGGATGTCCGAGATCGCGTTCGACACCGAGACGATCGGTTACATCCGGCTCTTCGAGGAGCGCACGGGCGCGCGGGTGAAGGACTGCCTGGAGGCCGAGGACAAGCTCGTCTACCTGGTGCAGCCCGGGGAGATCCACAAGGCCGTGGGTCCGGGAGGCGTGCTGGTCGAGCGCCTGAAGGGGATGATGAAGAAGGAGATCCAGGTGGTCGAGTGGGCCGACGACCCGGAGGTCCTGGTTCGGAACATCTTCTACTGGTCATCGCCCGTGCGCGTCGACCTCGTGGCGAAGGGGAAGGGTCGGCACGCGACCGTGACCGTGGACCCGGCGTGGAAGGCGCGCGCGATCGGAAAGGCCGGTAAGAACCTCAAGGTCGCCCGGGCGATCCTGCTCCGCCACACGGACATCGTCAGCGTGAACGTTGCCTAGACCGGAGCGAGTCCGGACCCTCCCGTCTCAAGGAGTGAACGGCCCCTAGAACTGGAGCGGGCCGCCGGTCTCTCGAACCGAGCTGCCTCAGGGCTCATGTATTCTGCCTCCTAAATCGGGCGCCGTGGAGACCTCGGATACGACCGGTGACAGCGGCGAGTCCGGGTCTCCGACTCGCGTACTCCGACACGTCAACTTTCGCCGGTTATGGGTCGGCTCGGTCGCTTCAGCGGCCGGCGCGTCCATAGGCTCGATCGTCATCGTATGGCTCGTCTACAACGCGACCCACTCCCCCATCGCGATCACGCTCCTGGGTGTCTTCCAGTTCCTGCCGACGCTGTTGTTCGGTCTTCTCGCCGGCGCACTCATCGACCGGTGGGACCGTCGACGGCTCATGCTGGCCTGCGATGTGGCCCGGGCTGCCTGCTTCGGCGCCGTAGCGCTCTTCGTGCTCTTCTATGGCGTGAGCACGGTCGTCCTGATCGGGGTGGTTTTCGCCGTCGCTGCGTTCAGCACGGCCTTCCGGCCGGCCACGAACGCGACGATTCCCAGACTTCTACCCGCCTCGGAAGTCCCCGATGGAAACGGCCTCCTCCAAGGAGGCAGCACGATCGCTTCCTTCATCGGAAGTCCGGTCGGGGGCGTGCTTGTCGTGACCCTGGGTGCCGTGGTCGGGCTTGCCCTCAACGCGCTCACGTTCGCGATCTCGGGGGCCATGATCTTCATGATGGTAATCCCCTCCGCGCGACCGACACCCTCAGCGACTCCCTCGGCTAGATCCTCGCTCCTGACCGACGTGGGAGAAGGGCTCCGCTACCTTCGATCCCAGAGCGCGCTGCTCGTCATCACGATCACCGCGATGGGAGCGAACTTCTTCCTCTCCATCTGGGGTGGCTTCACGGTCATCTACGTCGCGGTCCAGCTCCATCAAGGCGCGACGGGGTTCGGGATCATCGTCGCCGCGAACACCGCCGGGTTCGCGATTGGCGCACTCCTCCCCGGACGCCTTGGTACCGCGCGCGCACCCGGAGTCTGGCTCCCCGCGACCTGGGGACTCGTCGGATTCTTCATCATCGGCCTTGCGTTCACCTCCTCGCTCCCCGTAGCGGTCGCCCTGACCCTGGGGGGCGGAGCGCTCCTTTCGATTGGGAACACTACATGGCTAACTGGGGTTCAGAAGTCGGTGCCCGATCAGTATCTGGGCCGATACTTCGCGACCGACGAGGCAGGGAGCTTCGCGATGATCCCGGCAGGTGTGGCTGTTGGGGGCGTGCTCGTCCTGCTCATCGGGATCTCAAGGAGCTACGTCTTTGCCGGGGTCGGGGCGGCTCTCATCAACCTGGTTCTCCTTTTCTCGCCCGCGGTTCGGCGTTGGGGTCGTTAAGACGGACCGAGGCGGGGATTCGCCAGGTCGGGTGACACCAAGGCATCACCCAAGTGTTCCGGATGTCGAGGTGCAACTCCTGCTCCGGTTGATGGCCGTCCAGCGACTCACCCTCAACCTCTTGGCCACGTCCATCGCCCTCCCCCTTGAGCGGGTTCGGGACGACGCCGTCCTTGGGATGCCCGCACCGGGCCGAATCCGAAGGGTTAGAACAGCCGTGAACTCAGTCGGGTCCGGATTCCAGGATAGTTCGAATCTGATGGTATTCACACCGCCCGGGGGTTCGAATATCGTCACTTTTGGGCAAATTATGCGCATCGATTGCGCATCGGAAATCCGTGAAAGTTACGAGCGGGTCTCGGCCTGTTTCGCACGCTCCCTGGCTAGGTCGGGGATGCGTAAGCTATGGGGCGGAGGAACCTAGAATCGCGGCGGAGCCCCTGGTTACAGAACCCCCTCTTTTGAGAAAGGTCGGGTGCGGCACGGGTCGCCTAGGGGTCCTCAAACCCGCCCGTTTCCGGGCAGGGGGCTCGGTTCTGCTCCTGTCGCATGACATGACACGCACCTTTCGATGTCCGACTCGCCCCCCTTGGTCGGCCCGCGATCCGCGCGCGGGGGGCGAGGGGGCGTACGGGAGCGCATAAGGCAGGCAGGTTCGCGGCCTTGCGGATCTCGGTCGCACGGTCGGCGCTGTTTGCGGTCATCGCCGCGAATCGAGCGCGCAGGGCACGCAGCGAGTAGCGGGGGGAGCGAACGAGGTCGCGCCGAACGAGTTCCCGCCGACGTAATGGGCGACGCGCGCGACCGATTGGGCATGACCGCGACCCGCCGAGCGAGTGCGACCGGAGCGGCCCGAGGATGCGACCCAGTGTGGAGGCCCCCATGACAGACCGGATAGACGGCTAACT
This sequence comes from uncultured Thermoplasmata archaeon, assembly GCA_963713145.1. Lineage (GTDB taxonomy): Archaea > Thermoplasmatota > Thermoplasmata > Lutacidiplasmatales > UBA184 > Lutacidiplasma. The sequence goes on from CAVQKI010000001.1 coordinate 411,943, forward strand.
GCGAATCGGCCGTCATGGGAACATGATTATGGAGCACGTTCGCTATGGCGACTTGGCATATGGGCGACCTGTGTCCGATGCAACACTCGCATGAACAACTGTTGCCAATTCCTTGGAAGGCGGTGATCCATTCACCCGAAGGTGTCATTCGTCAACTTAGCCAGCGAGTCCAAGCCCCTCCTGTCGGTTCACGAATACATGGAACTGCAGTGGTGGCTATTCGACTGCTTCGATGCGAGTAACGATTGCTCCGTTTCTTGGAAACCCAAGTAAACCGGAGTTGACTTAGCGAGTATCTCGGAGGATGCGCTCGCGCCGTCCGGTGAGTTCCTGGAGAGTCGATGTCCGCAGAACCACGCGCCGCAGGTTTCCGCGTATGAGCCGCACCCCACCGACACAGCCCTCGACTTCGATGCCTGGTTCGAGTCTCGTTCGCTGTTGCAATCATGGTGTCGTCTACCCTGGCCATGACAACTACGTCCGCTTCCGGTGCGGGGTCTGCTGGAGGTTCTGGTTCCTCGGGAACGAACAACTCTACCGGTTCCTCCCTCGCAGGACAGCTCGTCTCGAGCCTCAACACTCCCCAAGTCCAGACCATCCAGGTAGGTGCGACACCCGACTTCGTCACTAACGACTCCGGGAACGGCTACGTCTATGTTCCCAATTACAACTCGACCACCGTCAGCGTGTTCGCAGGAACCACGGCTACGACTGTGACGGCCGGGTCCAAACCGTTCTTCGCGACCTACGACCCCAACAACGGGTTTGTGTACGTGACAAATGAGGGAACGACGAGCAACGGCACGGGAAGTGTAACCGTCATCAACGGCACTACGGTGCCAAGAGGCGGCACGATCTACGTTGGCCCTAACCCATATTTTGGACTCTTCGATCCCCGAAATGGGTATGTCTACATCCCGGCGTATGGCGGCCATAACGTCTACGTACTCTACGGATTGTCGATCGTTGAGAACATACCTACGAAAAACGGGCCAATCTCCGCAACCTATGATGCGCGGCACAATTACGTCGACATCATGGACCTCACTGCGGGCTACGTTACGATTATGTGTAACGGGTCCTATGTGACCAACATAAGCCTGGGCGCATCCTCCGAGCCGATCGGCGCCGCTTTCGATTCAGGCAACGGGTACGTCTATGTCGCGGATCTCGGAGCGGGTGCCGTTACGATTCTCAACGGCACGTCAATCGTGGGGAACATCACGGGTCTCGGCTCACCGCATTCGGCGGTTTACGATCCTTCGAACGGCTATGTCTACGTGCCCAACGGTCGATACTCTGTTGCAGTAATCACCGGGACCAGCTTGGTCAAGAGTGTTAACACTGGAACACCTAGTCAAAGTTCCGTGCCGCTCTTTGCGGCATACAATCCGGTTAACAGGCAAATCTATGTCGCCAACTCCTACGCCGCGAATGTTACCATAATCAACGGTACGACTACCGTTTCCAACGTGTCTCTGGCCGCCGGGACCAATCCTCACTCTGCGACCTACGACCCGGGAAACGGGAACGTCTTCATACCGAGCGGCCCTGGTGCGGCCACTGTGAGTATGATCGGGCCAGGTCCGACAGTTGCTCCTTGCGTCTCGGTGACCCATGTTTCTGTCACGATTCAAGGTGGATACCAATACGCGGTCGTCAGCTGGACCGATCCCTCGCTGTCGTCAACCACATTCAAGTGGGGAAGCACGACTGGTTTCGGCACCAGTTACGGACTCGCGGTTCCGACCTACACGAACTCTTCCTACACCTACACCGTAAATCTGAATGATTTGAGCTCGGCAACGGCATACCAATTTGTCGTCTCGTTGGCTACGGCTTGCAGTGGGAGATCAACGCCTGGAGCCGTCGTTGGTGCCTTCCAGACTTCCCAGGTTCAAGTCAACGGCTTTGCCGGTTGGGTCGCGAATCAGACCTTGTCGAAGTACGCCCTGGATCCTGTCGGACTTCCGGTCAAAGGAGCTACCGTTGGAATCTCCGTGGTTTGCCATTCCACGTTCGGCTATCCGACCGTGTATTTCACCGGGCCCAAAACATCCGCGACTGGAGCGTACACGCTCACGCTACCGCTGTACAACAATTCCACGCAGAATGAGCAATTCATCCTCACGCTAACGCCACTGTACGGTTACAATGGTCCGGGTTGCGCTTACAATGGGTACGATGATTTCTATTTTAACTCGTTGTCTCAATTCACGCTGGTCGCGAGCTACAAGGGTGAATGGAACATCACCCGCAACGTAAGCGCTAACTCACCAATCGCAGCCAATGAGCGGTTTCAGCAGTTTGTCCTTCCGCCGAATGAACTTAGCAATGAACCGGCCGGCTTGGCACTCCTCCACACGACCTACGGTAACACGAATTACAAGAATGTGGAGTGCGGCACCGAGTTCACCCAAGGGACCACGACGAGCACGGTCACGCAAACGTTTGCGTCCGTGAGCACTCAGTTCTTTGGGTTGTCCCGGTCCTCGAGTGTCGGAGAAAGCAATACTAGTGGATCAAGTTGGAGCGCGCCCGGAGTTTGGGGGCAAGACACAGGGCTCGAACTTGGATACACGTTCTCCGGGTTTGCAAGCGATAGCGGCCTTGCCTCGCCAGAGAATGGGTTTCCGGTCACCAACGTACGAGGAGTTCAATACGGTCCCTACACAACTACAGACTGGCTGAACTCTCCTCCAGCCTACAATGGCACTCTCGCTCCAGGGTATCAGTGGGTAGCGGTTGCCCCGATATACAACTCAAGTCAAAACGCCACTCCCGTCTCGACGATTCTTCGATACCGGCCAATGGACCCAAGCCACGCAACTCGAGGGGTCGGTGACAGCACCTTTCCAGTGGATTGGACTCGACTGGAACGTTAGCTTCAAGCTCTCCTTTTCAACATCGGTCTCGACAACGTTGGGATGGACCGAGGGCTGCAATTTCTTCAATCCGATTAAATATGCCCCCAACGCCCAACTTTACGCTCTATTCTACGACATGAACGATGATACAGGCGCCACATCGACAGTGGTACACGTTTGGTTTATGGGGTGGTGCGAGTCGAAGACTGGCGAGGGGGCATACTTATGCCCCGGCAGTTAGCTAAAGTCGACGATTGACCCGGGATTAGCGGCGTCGTGGCACCCTTATCTGATGGGCTTCCCTTAGAGTAGCTATGGGCGCCGCGACGTCGTCGAACTTGGGCAGTTGTTACCTCGGTTTCGATTGCCCTGATCGCGCTGGCGCTTCTCGCCCCAACGTGGATCGGGAGTTGGGCGCCAGTGTTGCACGTCTCGTGCAGCCGCGGAAACCAAGTACTGGCGGAGCAACTGTGGACCCCCGCCATTCTTGCCAACTCACCGTATGGAGGAATGGTCTATGACAATGGTACGATTCCGCCAGACATACCCGGCGCCCCGGGCTACCCTACCGCTTGGTCGTCGCTTGGAGCGCCAGCGTCAAACGGCACTGCCGCCGGTGCTTTCTTCATAACAAACGTCAGCATTTACGCAACCAAGAACGTCACTGAATGGGGGCCGGGCTCCAACGACCGCTGTTCTCAACCGTATCTCACGGAATTTCTGCCCCTAAGCGGAGGCGGTGGAGGTGGGACTGCCTTTGTTCCGATATCCACTCCAAGCAATCTGTCCGACAGAGGTGAAGCGACAAACGCGACGTATGGGACGCCTCCCTTCGTATTTCAGAACGGATTTACTGCAGCCAATAGCCCCAATTTTTCGACTTGCGGGGGGGCGGCTCAGGCCTTGCTCGTCTCCGCGCCACTTTTCACCGCATGGGCACCAACCCTGCTTGGCGGGACGCACACCCTGATTCCTGTTGTTCTTCCCTTTGCCGTTTCATTCAAGTACCAGTTCCCCGCGAATTTTGGAACCTGGGCGGTCGACAACCTATCCGCGCCCGGGGGACCCGGCGGGGGCTGGGCGTTCGACTACCTCGGGCCTTGCCTCTGACAACCCACACCCTGTCTACGATATCGGCAGGTTCCGTTCGTATGATTACAGAACCTGCCCGTTTGCGCCCGATGAGCGGCCGAGCTAGCCGTCCCCGCTCAACACTCCATCACTTGGCCAAGGCGACCAGCTCACGGGCCAGCTCTTCCGGCTTCGTGATCATCGGCCAGTGACCAGTTTCGAGAACCTTGTGGGGACCATCCAACTTACCCCACTTGCCGGCAATGATCTCTTCGACGGGGTCCCCGCTGCGACTACAGAAGACATACGCTTCCTTGACCCGGTCGTAGCTCGTTGAGAGTGTGAGCGAATCGGTTGCGAGCTTGATCGGCCAGGGAGTCGCCAGCCGCATCATTCGCTCGCGGGGCGCGCCCCTGACGTCCTGACCTATGCGCTCTACAATCTCCTCAGTCAGTGGAATTGCAAAACCGCCGGGAGGCGCGGGTCCGAACTCGCGCGTGGGGTCGAATCCCCCCTGCGGTTCCCTCACTCTTTCCGGGCGGAATGCATCGAGATAGATTACGCGCCGAACCTTCTCAGGGGCTCGGTTGGCCACCGCTGCCGCCACTTTACCCGCGAAGCTGTGCCCCACGAGCATGCACTCCTCGATCTCGTTGTACCGAATCACATTCAGGACGTCTTGGATGGCGGTCTCCATGCCGACGTCCTTGGTGGCAAGGTGGACCCGCTCGCCCATTCCAGTCAACGTAACGGGATGAGCAACATGACCAGCTTTCTCGAGCTGAGGTGTCACTTCCTTCCAGGCCCATGCACCCAACCAGGCGCCCGGGACCAGGTACAAACTGCGTCATCGGGGGCTCTCCTCACCTAGATGCAAGTCGTGCATGTTGGGGTCTGAGACTGGCAGCATCGTGAATTCGGGCTCCCTCTCCCTTCTCGCGCTTCGAACCTCCCGCGTCATGATCGACGCAGCACCCACACCCCGCGACTTAAGCGCGAAGCGGAGATGCTGAAACGCCCGCCCGGCCCCTTGCCCGCTCGTAAGGACCCGTGGCCAAATCCCTAGGACGGAGCCAAGCTCGCCGATGAGTGGCACGCGGATCCGAACTGTCCACGAGGAGGTGCTCGACGGAAGCAGCCTCGGGGCGATGCGGGTGAACCCTTGGCTACGTGGAGTCCTTGAGCAAAGCCCCGAAGGACGACTTCCGTCTGATTTTGCCGTTCCCCAGCTCGAAGATATTGCAGTACCCGAACCGCAAACTTGCGGCCGTCCTTCTTCGTAACGTGAGCAACGCCTTCCACGACAACCACGTTGTTTTCCTCTGTCATCCGGAGAATTTCGTTGCGGATCTCATCGCCTCCAAAATTCTGGAAGAAGGCGGCCTTCCCTTGCGTCCGAACTCCCGTGGCGGGGACTCCGTCGCCCACTCGATCCACTCTATGTCGTCGGCTAGGAACTCGGCGGCCTTCGAGGGGTCCGTAGCGGCTATGTGGGACTCGATGACCTTCTTGTTTGGACTCATGACCGCCGGAGCCGCCTCCCTGGGCATAAGGCTGCGGGGAGTTCGATCTGAAATCTTGGTCCCGAAAGGAACCTGCGAGAGGCGGACGAGTGGTTCGGTTTCACCCGTACGCCTTGTCTTAGAACGGTACCCGCGAATGAATGGGGGAATTCAATCACTCCGGGCCCGCTGTCAAGCCACCCCTTGCCGGGTGCCTTCAACACTCCACACAGTTACGTTCGAGACGGAGCGGGTCCGGACCCTTCCGGTAGTTCGAGTCCGATCGAATTCCGACCGGTAGGGGAACGAATCCACCAGTGGCCGGTACCGCGGACCCAGTTCGCGTCCGTTCCGTGAAGCTAAGAACGCCGTTCCCGTCGAGGAGCCATGACCGCGGCGCCTGCGCGCATCCGTGTCGTTCTCTTCGACCTCGGCGGGACGCTCGTGGACGAGCGCGACTTCTCCGGGTGGGTCGACCTTGCGCGCGACCTGTTCGTCGACATTCAACCGGACGAGCTCGCGCACTCGTTCTCCGAAGTGGAGTCGGCGGTCGACCTCGACCCGCTTGCGCTCGAGCGGGAAGCCGCGGTCGTCGAGTTCTGGCGTCGGGTTCTTTCCCGGGCCGCGGGACGGGAGGTCGAGTCCGCCACCGCCGACCGGTTCTGCGAGAGGGTCCGTGTGGCCCGGGGGGACAAGCCCTTCCCGGTGTTCTCCGATGTTCGCCGATGTCTCGCCTCTCTCCGGGCCGAACATCGGCGCCTCGGAATCGTCTCCAACTCCTCGAGCGAAGCCACGGTCCGGGCCATCCTCGACCGGGCGGGCATCCTCGACCCGTTCGAGCGGATTGTTTCCTCGGGCACCGAGGGAGTCGCGAAGCCGGACCCAGAGATCTTCCGCAGGGCTGTGGAGCGGATGGGCGTGGGGGCAGCCGAAACCTTCTACGTCGGGAACCTTGCCCAGACGGACGCGGCCGCGGCGGCCGCGGCCGGGCTTCACTCGGCGTGGCTCCATCGCGACGGCACGGGTCTGGGCGATAACCCCCGCGAGATCACATCTCTCCTCGAGGTTCCGCTCATCATCCGCGCGCTCGAGCGCGGGGGCACCGTCCCGGACCTCGGGGCGAGGTCAAGGCGTTAAATAGGCGCCTCTTCTCGTAGGGGGGCTGCGACCTGCCGTCCTCGTGACGCGGGACGCGGCGACGTCGCCACGGCGAGCCGGGGACCCCATGAACCGGTCTCTTCCAAGGCAACGCCACAGATGGCCCGTTGGGGCGTGGAGCCCCGAGATCCCCTTCCTGGAGACGGGAAGTGAACTCTCGGGACTGACGGAGGAGACGATGCGAAAGATCGCGAATAGCTCAGTCGTAGCGAAGAGCCAAACCGCCAGTCGGCCTTCGATCGGTTCACGACCCATATGTATTCCCGAGCACACGAAGTGTGCTCAACAATCCGGTTGATCCTGCCGGCGGGCACCGCTATTGGAGTTCGCTTAAGCCATGCGAGTCGAGAGGGGTAAGCCCTCGGCGCACTGCTCAGTAACACGCGGACAATCTGCCCTCGAGACGGGGATAATCCCGGGAAACTGGGAATAATACCCGATAGACCTGGGATGATGGAAGGCTCCCAGATCGAAATCCTGCGGGGCTCGAGGATGGGTCTGCGGCCTATCAGGTAGTAGGGGGTTTCACGGACCCCCTAGCCCGAGACGGGTACGGGCTTTGGGAGAAGTCGCCCGGAGATGGATTCTGAGACACGAATCCAGGTCCTACGGGACGCAGCAGGCGCGAAACCTCCACAATGTGGGAAATCACGATGGGGGAACTCCAAGTGCCTACACTATGTGTAGGCTGTTCTCGAGCCTAAAAAGCTCGAGAAGTAAGGGCCGGGTAAGACGGGTGCCAGCCGCCGCGGTAATACCCGCGGCCCGAGTGGTGCTCATTATTATTGAGCCTAAAGCGTCCGTAGCTGGCCGGGCAAATCTTCCGGGAAATCGGGCCGCCCAACGGTCCGAATTCGGGAGACACTGCTCGGCTTGAGATCGGGAGAGGGTGAAGGTACTCCCGGGGTAGGGGTAAAATCCTGTAATCCGGGGGGGACCACCAGTGGCGAAGGCGTTCACCTAGAACGAATCTGACAGTGAGGGACGAAGCCCTAGGGCGCAAACGGGATTAGATACCCCGGTAGTCTAGGGTGTAAACTCTGCAGACTTGGTGTTGGGGGTCCTGCGTGGGCTCCCAGTGCCGGAGTGAAGATGTTAAGTCTGCCGCTTGGGGAGTACGGTCGCAAGACTGAAACTTAAAGGAATTGGCGGGAGAGCACCGCAACGGGAGGAGCGTGCGGTTCAATTGGATTCAACGCCGGAAAACTCACCGGGGGCGACGGAGGGATGAAAGCCAGGCCGAAGACCTTGCCCGATCCTCCGAGAGGTGGTGCATGGCCGTCGTCAGTTCGTACCGTAAGGCGTTCTGTTAAGTCAGATAACGAACGAGACCCTCGCCCTCAGTCGCTACCTCACGAGCGATCGTGAGGGCACACTGAGGGGATCGCTGCCGCTAAGGCAGAGGAAGGAGAGGTCTACGGTAGGTCCGTATGCCCCGAATCTCCCGGGCAACACGCGCGCTACAAAGGTGGGGACAATGGGATCCGACCCCGAAAGGGGAAGGCAATCCTGAAACCCCATCGTAGTCTGGATTGAGGGCTGTAACTCGCCCTCATGAAAATGGATTCCGTAGTAATCGCGGGTCAACATCCCGCGGTGAATGTGCCCCTGCTCTTTGCACACACCGCCCGTCAAGTCATCCGAGTTGGGTCGGAGTGAGGGTGACTCATCTGGGTCGCTCGAACTTCGGTTCAGCAAGGGGGACTAAGTCGTAACAAGGTATCTGTAGGGGAACCTGCAGATGGATCACCTCCTAAGAACGCCGACTCGTTCGGCGTACCTAAGGGTCGCGATCCCGACGGAGCTTTCGCCGTCGACATCGTCCCCACCCCCGGGCCATCAACCCTTTTTTGAGTAGTTACGCCTATCTTATCTGCCACGTCTCGCTCCCTCGGCCATGCTCCGGGCAGAACCCGGCCGGCGTCTTTCACCCGCGCTCGCCAGGGCCGCGCGTTCCTTGAGCGAGGGCGAGCCGATCCTCGTCTTCGACGCCGCAGAGAGGGAGGGTGAGACCGACCTCGTCTTCCTGTCGGAAAGGGCGACCCCCGAGCTGGTGAGGCTGGCCCGCACCGAGGCCGGCGGCCTGATCTGCACCGCGATCTCCGACGAGCTTCGCCGCCGCCTCGACCTCCCATTCTACTCCGACCTCCTCGCGGCCGCGTCGAAGGAGTTCCCGTCGGTCGCGGACCTTTCCGAATCGCCCCGCTACGACCGTCGGAGCGCGTTCGGCATCACGATCAACCACCGGTCGAACTACACCGGGGTTCCCGACAACGACCGGGCCCTCACGATCCGGACCGTCGGCGAGATCGCCGCCGAGGCCGACCGCCTGACGGACTCCGCTCTGGCCGAGCGGTTCCGGACCGCGTTCGTCTCGCCTGGCCACGTTCCTCTCCTGTACTCGGCACCGGGGCTCGTCCGCGAGCGAAAGGGACATACGGAGCTCGTCATCTCGCTCGCCCGGATGGCAGGACTCTCCGAGTCCGTGACCGTCTGTGAGATGCTCGGGGACTCGGGCGGGGCGCGCGAACCCGAGGCCGCTCGGCGCCTGGCCGACGCGCGCGGGTGGGCGTTCTTCGAGGGGCGGTCCATCGTCGAGGCGTGGCGGGTATGGTCGTCCGCGTAATGGCCACGGGGGTCTTCGACCTCCTCCACCCCGGCCATGTCTACTTCCTGACCGAGGCCCGGAAGCTCGGGGACGAGCTCGTGGTCGTGGTCGCCCGCGACCAGACGGCCCGTCGGTTGAAGCACGAGCCGTACGTGCCGGAGCATGTCCGGCGTGAGATGGTCGAGGCGCTGAAACCGGTCGACCGGGCGATACTCGGGTCCTCCACCGACATCTACGAGACCGTCGTGCGCGAGCGCCCGCAGATCATCGCGCTCGGGCACGACCAGGTCTGGAACGAGAAGGAGGTCGAGCGGGAGTGCGCTCGTCGCGGGGTCCCGGTCCGGGTCGTCAGGATCCGCCCGCTGCCGCACGACGAGCTCGCGACCCGGCGGATCGTCGATCGGATCCTCGAGCGCGCGGCGAAGAAGCCCGAGGCGGGCACGTGAAGAAGATCGGGATCGCCGACACGACCTTCGCCCGGGTCGACATGGCCCGCTACGCCGTGAAGGCGCTCCAGGCCCGGGGCACGGGCTACCGTCTCCTCCGCCGCACCGTTCCCGGCATCAAGGACCTTCCGGTCGCGTGCCGCCGGATGTTCCTCGAGGACGGGGCGGACCTCTGTCTCGCGCTCGGGATGCCCGGCAGGGCGGAGTACGACAAGACCTGCGCCCACGAGGCGTCCCTCGGTCTCCTGTTCACGTCGGTCCTCGAGGCGAAGCCGATCGTCGAGTGCTTCGTCTTCGAGGGCGAGGCGGACGGCCCGAAGGAGCTCGAGCGGCTCGCCCGGCGGCGCGCCGAGGAGCATGCCGAGAACGCCTGGTCGATGCTCTTCCGGCCCGAGGACCTCACGCGGCGGGCCGGTACCGGCCTTCGCCAGGGGTTCCCGGACGCCGGGGCGGTCCGACGGACCCGCTGACGCGAGCGGAACAAAAGGTAACGAACCATGCCGAAATCAACGAACGAAGGAAAAGGGATCCGGATAGGCCTCGTGGCGAGCGAGTTCAACTTCGACGTGACGCTGCTCATGCTCGAGCGGGCGAAGGAGGAGGTCGACTTCCTCGGCGCCGTACTCGGCCCCGTGGTGAAGACGCCCGGGGTATTCGACATCCCGCTCGCCACGAAGGTCCTGCTCGAGAAGCGCGATGTCGACGCCGTGGTGGCGCTCGGGGCCGTGATCGAGGGGGAGACCCAGCACGACGAGGTCGTGATGAACCAGGCCGCGCGGAAGCTCGCGGACCTCTCGGTCGAGTACCGGCAAGCCGGTAGGCCTCGGGATCTCGGGACCGGGCGAGACCCGGCTTCAGGCCCAGGACCGGATCGAGAACGCCGCGAACGCCGTCCGGGCGGTCGTGAAGATGGTCCGACGGCCTGCGCGACCTTCGAGCGGCCGGCTAGAGCCCGAGCCGACCCTTGAGGTAGTCGAACGCCGCCTTCCCCTTCGCCGTGTGCGGCGTGACCGTGAGGGGGCCGGGGGGGACCGCCTCACGGCGTCCCTCCTTCAGCGCGGTGCGCAGGCGGTCGTGGGGGATCTCGACCGTGACGTCGGCGTGCGGGCGCGCCCCTTTCGCGACCGTCGCGTGACCCCGACGTGTCGATCGAGAGCGACACGGTACCGTCGTCGGTCTTGAACACCCAGACCTGGGGCAGGTAGGCACGGACGAACCCTCCGAGAAAGCCCTGGAGGCGTGACTGGAGCTCGGCCTCGAACGAGCGCGCGGTCTTCGTCAGCAACTCTTCGAGGCAGCTCATCCCTCACCCGAGCCGGGCGGGACGATTAGCTCGTCGGGCCGGTCAGGTCGGTCCGAACGGACCCCCTCGCCCCAACCGTTAAGGGACCCTCCTCCTCGGGGAGTCCGGGGCGATCCGGTTGGGGCTACGTGAGTTCCACGAGGTCCTTCCGTCGACCCAGGATCGCGCAATCGCCCTCGCACGCTCGGGAGCGGAGGAGGGGACCCGCGTCGTCGCCCGCCGCCAGTCCCAGGGCCGGGGCCGGGCGGGCCGGGGATGGACGTCGCCCGAGGGGGGGCTGTACGTCTCCATCGTGCTGGCCACGCCGCCCCCGCCCGCGACGCTGCTGCCGCTCGGTATCGGCGCCTACCTGGCGAGGGGCCTGAACGACCGGTACGGGACCTCGCTCCGCGTCAAGTGGCCGAACGACCTTCTTGCGGTGACCGCAGGGGCGCACCCCCGGAAGGTCGCCGGTATCCTTGTCGACTCTGTATCGTCTCCCACGCTCCGGGCAGGCGGTGGTCGCCGGCGTGGGGATCAACGTCCGGGTCCAACGGGATGCATTCCCGTTCGCGATCGCGAGCGATTCCGTCTCCCTTCACGAACTACTGCCCTCCGCCCCGTCGATCGACGAGATCGAGGAGCTCGCGGTGGGGGCAGCCCTCACCGCACGGCGGGCGCTGGCCGAACCCGGCGGCGCCGATCGGGTCCGGCGCCTGTGCGAGGCGATGCTCTACGGCGTCGGACGCCCCGTGACGGTCGATGGGATCCGGTCCGGCCGTATCACGACCCTGGGCGACGAAGGCGAGCTCCTTCTCGGAACCGGCGAAGGCCGGCACGTGGTCCGTTCCGGAGAGGTCCGGGTCGAGGAGCAGGCATGAGCGACGCGTTCGAGCGCTGGAAGGTGCTCCAGCGCAAGACCCGCGAGGGCGGAGGTGCGGAGCGCGTCGAGCGGCATCGCGCGGCCGGGAAGCTCACGGCCCGCGAGCGGCTGGAGGAGTTCTTCGACCCGGGGACGTTCACCGAGACCGACCCGTTCGTCGTTCATCGGGTGGAGAAGTTCGGCCTCGACAAGCGCCGGATCCCGGGAGACGGCGTGGTCACGGGTTGGGGAGAGGTCGACGGGAGGCCGGTCTGTGCGTTCGCGCAGGACGCGACCGTGTTCGGCGGCGCGCTCGGCGAGGCGCACGCCATGAAGATCGTGAAGGTGATGGAGACCGCTCGAAAGGCCGGCGTGCCGATCGTCGGGTCTCAACGATTCGGGCGGGGCCCGGATCCAGGAGGGGGTGCAGAGCCTGGGAGGGTATGGCGAGGTGTTCTATCGCAACGTCCTGCTCTCCGGCGTCGTCCCCCAACTTTCGCTCGTCCTCGGCCCGTGCGCCGGCGGCGCGGTCTATTCGCCCGCGATCACGGACTTCGTGATCATCGCGCGCGGCTCCGGGCAGATGTTCATCACGGGCCCCGACGTCGTCAAGGCCGTCACGGGCGAGGACGTCACGATGGAGGCGCTGGGCGGCGCCGACGTGCACGCCGGCGCGTCTGCGGCGTGTCCCACTTCACGACCGCTTCGGACCGCGACGCGGTCGTCCTCGCCCGCCAGATCCTCGGGTATCTGCCGCTCAACAACCTCGAGGATCCGCCGGTCTCCGATGCCATTGCTCCACCGGAATCCGCCGCGAAGGAGCTCGCTCGGGTGGTTCCCGAGGATTCGAACGCGCCGTACGACGCCCACGCGGTGATCGACCGGGTCGCTGGACCCGGGGTCGTTCCTCGAGGTGCACGCCGGCTGGGCGGCCAACCTCCTGGTCGGGTTCGCCCGGCTCGAAGGCAGGGCGGTCGGGGTCGTCGCGAACAACCCGGCGGTCCTCGCGGGGACGTTGGACATCAACGCGTCCACGAAGGGGGCCCGGTTCGTCCGCTTCTGCGACGCCTTCAACCTTCCGCTGATCACGTTCGTGGACGTTCCCGGGTTCCTGCCCGGAACGGCCCAGGAACATGACGGGATCATCCGGCACGGGGCCAAGCTGCTCTACGCGTACGCGGAGGCGACCGTGCCGATGCTGACGGTGATCCTCCGGAAGGCGTACGGTGGCGCGTACGACGTGATGTGCTCGAAGCACCTCGGCGCCGACCTGAACCTCGCCTGGCCGACCGCCGAGATCGCCGTGATGGGCGCGGAGGGCGCGGTCAACATCCTCTACCGCCGCGAGCTCGACGCGGCCGCGGGCGGCGAGCGGGAGTCGCTCCGCGCCCGCCTGTCGGACGAGTACCGCCGGGAGTTCCTCAACCCGTACCTCGCCGCGGAACGCGGCTACATCGACGACGTCATCGACCCGGCGGAGACGCGGGCACGCCTCGTCTCCGGGCTCGCGGTGTTCTCCTCGAAACGTGACGATCGCCCCTCGCGAAAGCACGGGAACATCCCGCTCTGAACGTCGGAAGGCACCCGCATGGTCGGCATCACCGAGACGGTCCTGAGGGACGGGCACCAGTCGCTGATCGCGACCCGGATGCGCACCCGCTACATGCTCCCCGCCGCGGAGCGCCTGGACGCGATCGGCTACCGGTCGCTCGAGGTCTGGGGCGGGGCGACGTTCGACGTCTGCCTTCGGTTCCTGCACGAGGACCCGTGGGACCGGCTGCGCGCCCTGAAGCGGGCGATGCCGCGCACCCCGCTCCAGATGCTGCTTCGGGGGCAGAACCTCGTGGGGTACCGCCACTACGCGGACGACCTCGTCCGGAAGTTCGTGGAGGAGGCGGCGCGCCAGGGCGTCGACATCTTCCGGGTCTTCGACGCGCTGAACGACGCGCGCAACATGGAGGTCGCGATCGCCGCCGTGAAGAAGGCCGGGGCGCGGGCCCAGGGGACGATCTGCTACACGAGCTCCCCCGTCCACACGCTCGAGTCGTTCGTGGAGCTCGGCACGTCGGCTCGCGGGGATGGACGCGGACGAGCTGTGCATCAAGGACATGGGCGGCTTCCTTCCGCCGGCCGAAGCGAGCGCTCTCGTTCGGGCGCTGAAGAAGGAGGTCGGGCTACCGGTCGTCGTCCACACGCACTCCGCCGGCGGCCTCTCGACCCTGACGTGCCTGGCTGCGGCGGACGCCGGGGCCGCGGCGGTCGACAGCGCCCTCAGTCCGTTCGCGGGCGGGGCGAGCCAGCCCCCGACCGAGACGCTCGTCAGCGCGATGCGGGGCACTCCGCTCGACCCGAAGCTCGACCTGGGCGCCCTGGCCGAGCTCGCCGAGTACTTCCGCGGGGTGCTCGACCACTACCGTGCGCTCCTCGACATCCGCTCGCTCCAGACCGACCCGCTCATCCTGACGCACCAGGTCCCCGGCGGGATGCTGTCGAACCTCCTTTCCCAGCTCAAGGAACAGGATGCGATGGGCCGCCTCTCGGAGGTGCTGGCCGAGGTCCCCCGCGTTCGGGCGGACCTGGGGTACCCCCCGCTCGTCACGCCGACCAGCCAGATCGTCGGGATCCAGGCCGTCTTCAACGTCCTCACCGGCGGGCGCTACCGCCAGATCACGAAGGAGGTCCGCGACTACGTCCGCGGCCTCTACGGTAGACCGCCCGGACCGCTCGACCCCGGGCTCGTCGCACGGGTGACCGCGGACTCCCCCGCGATCGCAGGACGGCCGGCCGACCTGCTCCCCCCGGAACTCGAAGCGCAGCCTCCAAGAAGTGCGCGCCCTCGTTCCTGCCGCCGACACGGCCGAGGCCCTCTCCTACGCTCTGTTCCCGGCAGTGTACCGCACGTACCGGCAGGGTCTCGACCACGGCCTCACCGCCGAGGTTCTCACGGTCGCCGCGATGGGCGTGGTCGCCGCGCTCCGAGCCCCGAGGCCCCCGCCGGCGAGGCCCGCTCCCTTCGGAGAGCCGGGGCGCCCGAGCCCGTGGGCGCTCGAAGGCCGGTCCCGCCAGCACACCCAACGGAGGTGGATCGATGCGGCTCACGGTCGTCCTCGAGGGTAAGCGCACGCCGGTTGAGGTTACGGACGACGGGACGACCGTCACGATCGACGGCCACTCGTTCCCGGTCCGCGTCGTCGCCCGGACGCCGGTCCGGGTGGAGCTCGAGATCTCGGGCGAGAAGACCGTGGTCGAGGAGTGGCCGGAACCGTTCGCCGCTCCGCCCACGCCGGTCGTGGTCGACGGCGAGCGGTGGGTGGTGGAGGTCGCCCTCGAGTCGGCGCCCTCGGGGACGCGGGCGCCCGCCGCACCGGCGGCCGTCGTGGCGAGGACCGCTCCCCGCGCCGAGGCGGCCGACGACGGTGCCGGGATCGCCGTCGTCCCGCCGATGCCCGGCGGGTCGTCGAGCTCAAGGTGCACGAGGGGGATCGCGTGCGGACGGGAACGGTCCTCCTGGTCCTCGAAGCGATGAAGATGCGCAACGAGGTGACGAGCCCGGCCGACGGGATCGTCCGGAACCTGCGGGTCTCCGAGGGATCCAGCGTGCGCGCGCGCGAGCCGATGCTGCGGATAGCCCCGGCGTGATCTCGGAACGCAGGGACCCTTAGAAGGCGTGCACCGCGTGGTTGCACGCGGGGCACCGCTCGGCGCCGATGGGCAGGTCGGCGGCGCAGTAGATGCAGAAGCCGGGCGCCGACGCGGACCCGGCGGTGGGAGTGGCTCCCGAGGCGAGCGGTCCGCCGTCGGGGGCGCCGGGGAGCGGCCGGGCCCCGGGCACCCGAACCGACCGCGCGGCTCCCCCAGGACGACCCGAGGAGGACGAACCCGACCACCATCCACGCGACGAATCCGTAGAGCACGTAGACGGCATACTGCGGGCAGGACGAACCACGCCAGCAGCGCGACCGCCATCGCGGCGAGGTTGAGGAGCGAGAAGAGGGTCCTGGCGTGCACGGGCGCCGTCCGGAACGACGAAGCGTGCCGCACCTACTTGTCGATTTGTCCTGCGGGAGGGCCGACGCGCCCCCGTTCGACGCGCCGGGGGGGCCTCTAATAGCCTCCGACGCTGGGCGCGCTCCGTGACCAAGGTCCCTACCCTCGACCGGCTCGACGAGTTCACCTACGAGATTCCGGTCTCGGAAGTGCCCGGGATGAGGGTCCCGGGGATCCTCTTCTCGAACGAGGCGCTCCTCCAGGGGGTCTCGGGAGACCCGTCGCTCCTCCAGCTCGCGAACGTCGCGACGCTGCCCGGGATCGAGCAGAACGCGCTCGCGATGCCCGACATCCACTTCGGCTACGGCTTCCCGGTCGGCGGGGTCGCCGCGTTCGACCTTGTCGAGGGGGTCGTCTCGCCGGGCGGGATCGGCTACGACATCAACTGCGGGGTCCGCCTGCTGAGGACCGGGCTCACGGTCGACGAGGTCCGGCCTCGCCTGGCGGCCCTGATCGAACGGCTCTACCGGGAAGTCCCGAGCGGCGTCGGCTCGAAGGGGGGACGAACGCTCACTCCGTCCGAGCTCGACGAGGTGCTCGCGGGCGGCGCGTCGTGGGTCGTTGGCCAGGGGATGGGCCGCCCCGAGGACCTGCTGGTCCAGGAGGAGGGGGTCGTCTCGCCGGAGCCCTCCCCGCGGAGGTCAGCGAGAGCGCGCACCGTCGCGGGTTCCGACAGCTCGGGACCCTGGGCTCGGGGAATCACTTCCTCGAGGTGCAGGCGGTCGATCAGCTGTTCTACCCCGAGTTCGCCGCCGCGATGGGGCTCGAACCCGGCCACGTGGTGGTCATGCTCCACACCGGCTCGCGGGGACTCGGGCACCAGGTCGCGACCGATTTCATCCAGCGGATCGACCACCGGCTCGCAACCGAAGGGGTCGTGCTGGTCGACCGCCAGCTCTCGTGTGCCCCTATCTCCTCCGACGACGGGGCCCGGTACCTGGGCGCGATGGCCGCTGCGGCTAACTTCGCCTGGGCGAACCGCCAGATGATCACCGAAGGGGTCCGCCGGTCGTTCGGCACCGTGTTCGGCCGGGCCGCGGGAGACTCCGGGATCGATGTCGTCTACGACATCGCCCACAACATGGCGAAGGTCGAGGAGCACCGGACCGGCGGCACCTCGAAGAAGGTCCTGGTCCACCGCAAGGGCGCCACCCGCGCCTTCCCGGCAGGGCGCGACGAGGTCCCGGTCCCGTACCGCCCGTTCGGGCAGCCGGTGCTGATCCCCGGCGACATGGGGACCGCGAGCTACGTGCTCGCAGGGTTGCCGACCTCGATGGAACGTTCGTTCGGTTCGTCCTGCCACGGGGCGGGCCGTCGGCTCAGCCGCCACGCGGCCGTACGGACGTTCCGCTACGACGAGGTCACGAAGGCGCTCGCCAGCCGGGGCATCGTCGTCCGCTCGGCGTCGAAGGAAGGCGTCACCGAAGAGGCGCCCGGGGCCTACAAGAACGTGGAAGAGGTCGTACGGGTCGCCGAAGGCGCCGGGCTCACGCGCCGGGTCGCTCGGCTCGTCCCGCTCGGTGTCGTCAAGGGATAGGCTGCCGCTTCCGGCGCAACGCACCGCTCCCGAGAACGGCCGCCAGGATCCCCACCCCGGTGGAGATCGCGACGATCTCGGCCGCCGTGAGGACCGGCGCTGAGGTCACGGAAACGGTCCACGACCTCTGGATGAGCGTCCCCGCCCGGTCGGTCACGCTGAGCGTCACCGTGTACGTTCCCCCGGACGAGAGGGTGAGGGACAGGTTGGGCCCTTCCACCGTCGTCCCGTCGGGCAGGCTCCAGTTGTAGCCGTAGGGCGGGCCGTTTCCGCCGAAGGCGCTCGCCGAGAACGTCACGGTCAACGGCGCCGCGCCGCCCCCGGTGCTCGGGCCCGCGACCACCCCGAAGGGCGCGCTGGCGGCGATGGCGACGTCGCTGGTCGCACGGTCCCCGAACGGATCGCTCGCGTACCCTTCGAGCGTGTAGCCGCCGGGAACGCCGTACGTGTGGTTCGTGGCCTCGAGGGTCGAGCTGTTGCCGTCCCCGAACCGCCACTCGAGCGGCGCGCCCCCCGGACCGGTCGAGCTCCCGCTGACGCTGACGTTGAATGGGACGACGCCCAGCGCGGGCCGGACATCGGTGCTGAGAGCGAGGTCGTCGATCGCCGGAAGGAATCCCCCGGGTTCGGTTGCGAAGAATTCTGGCAGGGTGATCGGGACCGTGAGGAGCGTGTTGAGGTAGGTGTCCTCGACCACGAGGCTGGCGGAGAGCGTGTTGCTGTCGGCCGGTGGCAGGGGACCGAAGTACGTCTCGTTCACCTCCGGGCCGTACGCGGAATGCCCACCCCCGAGGTTCCAGTACACGATCGTGCCCGCGGGCCCGATCCGCTGCGCCGTAGCGCCAAGGGTCGTCCCGGAAGAGAGGTTCACGGCCGGCGACAGCGTGGCGGTCACTCCGACCGGCACCGGGCCGCTCGCCGGTTCGACATCGATCACGAACGCCTCGCTCGCGTTACCGTGGCCGCGGTCGGAGAGCGACCCGATCGCAACGTACTCCCCCGGGGTAGAGTAGACGGCGGTCACCGACTGCCCGACCGCACCGTTCCCGTTCCCGAACCTCCAGCCGGTCGTGGAAGCGTCGGCGCCGTAACCTCCGCTAACAACCTCCGAGGAGAACACCACCGTGAGGGGTGCCGGGCCCGCCTGGGTGGAGGAAGCGAACGTGGCGTTCAGCGCGGGTTCGACGGTGACCGTGTCGTTCGCGGTCGCGAGGACTCCCGAGGAGTCGTTGATCCATTCGGAGACGTTGAACGTCCCCGGCGTCCGAAACACGGTGCATCCGCAGGCCTTGGTGTACGGGTCCGCCGACACGAGGGTCGTGGTCGTCGGGTGGCCGGGACCAGGGCCACTCCCCTGGGTCACGAAGAGCGCCGGGAAGTCCGCGGCGGCATCGCGAACTCCTTCGGTCGCGTTCGCGAGGATCGTGAGCGGGGTCGAGGCCTGGACCGTGACATTGACCTCGGAGCTGGCCCCGCCGGCGGGAGAAGTGGCGCCGTCGTAGGCGACCACGTCGGCGTGGTAGACCCCCGGGGC
The DNA here is from genome assembly GCA_963713145.1 of uncultured Thermoplasmata archaeon. Taxonomy (GTDB): domain Archaea; phylum Thermoplasmatota; class Thermoplasmata; order Lutacidiplasmatales; family UBA184; genus Lutacidiplasma. The sequence goes on from CAVQKI010000001.1 coordinate 430,857, forward strand.
CGGGTAGGCGTGAGCGGCCAGGTGGGAGAGGTTGCCCGTGATGGACGACCCGTCCCCGAAGAAGAAGTCGTAGGTGTACGGGGCGGTGCCGCCGGAGACGGTCGCTGTGAAGTTGACCGTGGTGCCCGCCGTCGGCGTAGCGTTCGATGCCACCAGATGTACCGTCAGCCGAGCCCCGCCGCCTACTACGACGACCGCAGGGAGTGAGACGGCCTCGTTTCCGGTGCTGTCGAACACGAACGATTGGACCTCGTAGACGCCATTCTGGGTGAACCGATAGTTGGCCGAGCCGCCGGTCACAAGCGAGGCGTTCCCGTCGCCGAAGTAGATCCCCTCGAGCGGATACACGCCGGACCCACCCGTCGCGGTGAGGGTCAGGGTCGTGGTGAGGGGAGCGTCTCCAGAGGTGACCGAGGCGCTCACGGACGTGCTCAGGTTCGACACTCCGGCGCCGCTCGTGGTCGCGAGGTTCCGGACCAGGGCGGAGACGATGGGAGTCCCGATCCCCGTCACGGGGTCCCAACCGGTTCCAGCGCCGTAGTCGTTGTTCCCGACCACGATGTCATGAAAGTCCGTCGAGTAGTTCGAGCTGTTCAGGATACGGTAGAGGCTGGGGTCGAGGAAGCCTAGGTCGACCTTGGCGTACTGGTCGGCGTCAGCCGCGATCCCTGCCCAGACCGGGGTCGCGACGCTGGTACCCTCCACACCCGAAAGGCCCCCTCCCGCGTAGATCTCTACCGGGTTGGAGGCGTCGGCCGAGACATCGGGAGCTCCCCGGTTCGGACCCGAGAAGCCAGGGCCGGTCTGCCACGATGGGGTCGGGAACGGGGCGTATCCTCCGCCGGAGCCACCCCCGTTCTGACAGCCCGGAGCGGACGACCCCGGCTCGCTGCCGTTCCAGCCCCACTCGCTGTGGTACGTTCCGTTCGAGTCCACTTGGAGGTATGTCCCACCGACGCCGGTGACGTACGGGTCCGATGCAGGGTAGTTCGTGGCGAGGTCGTCGGTGCCGTCGGACGCGCCGCAGTCTCCGGAGGCAGCGAACACGCTGATACCCTCCGCGGCCGCGAGCTCGAGGACCGGGCTGAGGACGGCGTAGGAGCCGTCGGTGGAGGCGTTGCACTCGGTCTGGCAAACAGGGGGCTGGTACGAATTGAAAATCCCGACGTCGGGCTCGCCCCAGCTGAGCGATATCACATCGGCCCGCCCGCCTCCAACCAGCCAATCGATCGCCGCATACAGGCCGGGCCCGGCGTCCGGAGAGTAGGTCATCTCGATGGACGCGCCCGGGGCCATTGCTCGGCTCCACTCCACGTCAAGCGCGTCCTCGAGGGGCCAGCCGGCTGGGTTGGTGCCGGTCGAGTTGAGGTCGACCGTGGTGGGGTCGGGGTAGCGGAAGGTGATGTTGCCGACCGGAACGCCCGTGTCGGTCGCGAAGTCGCTGAAGTCGCTCTTCAGTCGGTCCGCGGGCTCGTCGCCGGAGTAGGCATCGACGACAGCGATTCTTACGCCGGTCCCGTTCGTACCGTTCGCGAGCAGCGGGTCGAGGGAATACGCGGCGTGCAGGTCACAGGGGGTGAGATACGACCCCAGCGTGCACCCGGCGGCCGGAGCGGCCGCCACGTCGGCGGCCGTCACCGAGGGAACCATCGACGTCACGTTTCCGAGGCCCAGCACGCCTGTCCAGGGTGCGATCGACGGCAGCGTCGCGGGGGTCGGATGGCTCACGTAGGTCCGGCCCGCCGGGGACCGATACTCGTCGAACGAGGTCCCGAAGGCGCGCGCGACGGACGCGCTCCCCCCCTGGACGTAGAGAAGGAGGCCGTCCGGCGAGGAGGCGACGGTGAGACCGTAGCTTTCGAAGTAGCGGGTTGCCGTCTGGACGGCCCCGACGGACGCGCCGAAGCGGGAGGCGGCCTCCACGGCGGGGAGGTAGGCGCGGTAGGCTGGCGTGCCCGGAACGCTCTGGGCATCCAGGAGCGCGGCGAGCCCGCTCGGGTCATGGGAGGCCAGGCCGATGGCCACGCCGAGCGGGGTCGAGGGCGGCAGGGGACCCAACACCTCGACACCGGACGGAACGGCGTACCCCGGGGCCACCCGGACCGAGGTCGAGGCAGACGTTGCCGCCGGGATCTCTGTTACCCGGGGCCCCGTGGTCTGCGGAGTGCCGAAGGCCGACCCTGCGGGAGCTACCAGGCTGGCGACCGCGAGGATCGAGATGGCGACTACTATCGGAACGGGACGGTGACGCACCCAGACCCCTCGCTTCGAGCTAGAGACGCGGGGAGTGGGATATCCCTCTTGCCTATCGCGGGATCGCGGGGCGCAAGACCTCATAACCCGGCCCCGAACTCGGCGAGCGGAGCTCCGTGAACCCCTACCTCGGGTACGAGATCGCGCTCCTCGCGGTCGTCGTCTACGCCGGCATCGTTTACGCGCTCTGGGCCGCGGGCAAGATCGGCCCCGACCGCACGTTCTCTCTTCTCGGGCCGGCGCTGATGATCAAGACGAAGCGGGGCCGGGCCGCGCTGGACCGGTGGGGCCGGTTCGTGCGCTTCTGGACCGCCATGGGCGACCTGGGGATCGTCCTGGCGGCGGTGGCTATGGCGGCCATGGTCGTCGTGCTGTTCCTGGGCGCGATCCGGTCGTTCAGCCTCTCCGCCGCTCAGGCGCCCTCGGTCCAGGAGGCGGTCGGGCTGCCCGGGATAAATCCCGTGATCCCCCTCGGCTACGGGATCGTCGCCCTCGTGGTGGGGATCGTGCTCCACGAGCTGTTGCACGGGGTCATGGCACGGTCGCAGAAGATCGGGGTGAAGAGCCTCGGCGTCCTCGTATGCGTCGTTCCGGTCGGCGCGTTCGTCGAGCAGAACGATGTGGACATGCTCGCCGCTCCACGCCGGAAGAGGGACCGGGTCGCCGCGGCCGGCGTGCTCGCCAACTTCGCCCTCGCGATCGTGTTCTTCGCCGCGTTCTCCGGGCTGGTCGCCTCGTCCGTCCAGCCCAACGCTACGGGGGTGCTCATCACCTACGTCCAATCGGAAACCCCGGCCGCTAACCTCAGCATCGCCGCCGGCGACGTCATCACCTCCCTGAACGGCACCGCGACAACGACGGTTCCGTTGTTCGAGTCGAGCCTGAACCTGACGCGCCCCGGGGAATCTGTGGTGGTCGGCGTCTATAGTCCGAGCGCTGGTCGCGTCACGAACCTGACCGTGGTCCTCGCGGCGAACCCGACGATCACGACGCGCGGGTTCCTGGGCGTGGGGGTTCTAACCACTCTGGCCGAGCTGAAGTCGGCTTTGGTCTGGCCGCTGGGTCTGTCCGGCGGGCCTCTCGTGGGAGGTTCGCTCTGGTTGTACCTGCCGTTCATCGGCATCGAACCGATCTCGGGGCCGTACGCGGGTGACTTCCACGTCTCGGGACCGCTGGCGGGCGCCAATCCCACCGAGTTCTGGATCGGGGCCAACCTGCTCTACTGGCTGGCCTGGATGAACCTCCTGCTCGGATTCTCGAACGCGCTCCCGCTCGTGCCCCTCGACGGGGGGATGCTGTTCCGCGATTTCGCCACATCCCTCGCCGCTCGTTTCAAGGCCGGATGGAGCGAGTCGCGCCTCGAGGCGTTCGGGGGTCGCGCAGTCGTATTCTCGTCCCTGCTGGTCCTGTTCCTGTTGCTATGCCTGTTCGTGGTGCCTCGGCTCGTATAGACGCGGACGCCCTGTTCGCGGACTACCCGTTCCTTCCCGGCGCGGAAGCGCTGCTCGGCGGAGAGCCGGTATCGATCCGGTCGCTGCTCTCGGACCCCGCGTACGAGCGCCCTCGGGCGATCGGCCGCGCCCGCGTACTGGCTGCGGCGGACGACCCCCGTGCGCTCCACGATGTCGAGGAACTTTCCGCGGCAGCCGCGGACGTGCGGTATCTCTCCTTCCTGTTCGCCCGCCTGGTGTTGGCGGCGGCGCCGGCACCGGCCGCCCTTCGCCGGTGGGCCGTGGCGGAGGCGAAGCGAAGCTACGCCCGTCTCCTCCAGTCGCCCCCCGACGAGCTCGAGGAGATCGCCCGGCGCCTCGGGTTCATCGGCGAGGCCGGCAGCGGTCGAGTGGAGATCGACATCGCCGACTATGTCCGGCTCGCCTCCCCGATCCGGGAGGCGGACTACCGGCTTGCGAACCAGCCGGTGAAGGCAGGGCGGGTCACGGTGGAGGCGAAGCGCGCCGCTCGGCTCCTGCAGGAGGCGATCCGTCGGTCGCTCGTCACCCCGGTCCACCTCGACGCGGAGGTGGTCGCGCTCGTCCGGTCGCGGGAAACGGAGCTGTTCGAGGAGCTGTCCCGCCGGCTGCCGCTCCCGGTGGGACGGGCCGGGGCCACTCCGGGCGGACTGCGCCGGGACCGGTTCCCGCCGTGCATCCGGAAGATGCAACGGACGCTGGAACGCGGGGAGAACCTCTCCCACGCGGGCCGGTTCTGTCTGGCCGCGTTCCTGCACCGTGCCGGCGCGGACTTCGAGACGATCGTCGACGCCTACCGCGGGGCCCCGGACTTCGAGGAGTCGGTGACCCGGTACCAGGTGGAGCACATCGTCTCGCGCAACGGGGGGCTCGGCTACGAGCCCGCCCAGTGCGATACCCTGCGGAGCCACGGCCTGTGCGCCCGCGAGGGAGACCCCACGGCGACGACCCCGGTCGACAAGGCCTCGGACGAGGTCTGCTTCCGGCCCACCCTCAAGCACCCGCTCCAGTACCACCGTATCAAGGGTGGAGTGACGCTGGAAAGGGCCGCCGACGGCGAGGGCCCGGTCACTTCGGGGCCAGCGCCTGGTACGTCCGCCTCGCGCGAGCGAACGCCGTCCACTGGCCGGCGATGACGAAGTAGAGGAACGCGACATCGATCACCGTGAACTCGATGCCCCCGAGGTGGAACCGGGCCCACGGCTCCGACCGCGCCCAGGGCCAGGGAAGGGACCAGTCGAACTCGAGGAACGCCGCGAGCGCGAGCACGACCAGGCGGTCGGCGCGCGAAAGAAGCCCCGCGTACAGCCGCCCCTGACCCACCGCTTGCGCCTGGGTTCCCATGTAACTCGTGAGCAGGAGGCTCACGAGGGCCAGCAGGGCCAGGATGGGGTTCGCGAAGCTCGAGATCGCGAGGCCAAGAACGAGGATCACGTCGGCGTATCGGTCAAGGACGTGGTCGAGGAGGTCGCCCTGCGGGCTCGCCTTGCCGCTGGTGCGCGCGACCTCGCCGTCGAGGACATCGAACAGGCCGGCCAGGAGGATGAGGACGCTGACGGGCAGGAACAGCACGGGTGTCGTCCACCGCACCGCCGCCGACAGAAGGGCTCCCGCGGCCGCGAGGGTGATCGCGAGCACGCTCAGGCGGTTGGGGCTCCACCCCAGGAACGGGCGCGCGAGGCGCTGCACGTACGGGTGCACCTTCGCCCGGTATCCCTCGAGAACCATCGGACCCACCTACGTCGGCCGGTCCAAAAGGTGCGCGGTCACGGCAGGGTCGGCAAGCCAGTCGACGGGGGGGGACCGAGCACCGCCTCTCCCCCTGAGATGGCGGGCGACCTCGCGGGCGACAGCCTCCACCGTACGGTCCGTGGTATCGATCTCGAAGACGTTGCGGCCGAGTCGGCGCGCCTCGATCAGGATGGAGTCCGTCGCCTCGCAGATGTAGTTCGACTGGCGATCCGCCGGTGTACCGCGCCGAGACCGGCGGAGGCGCGCCAGGAGCTCGTTCGGATGACATCGTAGGACGATCGCGTCCTTCAGGGGCAGCAGGTGTGCGAGGTGTCCGACGATCAGCTCCGGCGCGCCCACGGAGGCGGGCCGACGGATGGCGCGGGAGAGCGCAGCCAGGTCCACCTCGACCGATGCGCCCTGCCGGCGCACGGCTCCGACCTCTCGAGCGAGGTCGCGAACCTCGACGACCCGGAACCGGTCCGCGAGTCGCCTCGCTACGGAGCTCTTCCCGTTCTGGGAGTGCCGGTGAGCGCGGTGGCCGGGGACATGAGCAGCGACGAGACCCGGCCTCGGAAGAGCGCATCGCCCGGGGGCCTTTCCCACTCCTCCCGGGCGAACCCCTAGAGGAAGCGGAGAGTGCCGAACGACCGCCGCCAGGCACGCACCTCGGGTCCGACCCTCTCGGACCGGAGACCTCCCCGGACGATGAGGTCCGCGAGTCGAGGCATGTCCGCGGGGACGAGCCCCAGTCGCGTCGCCTCGGCAGTGCCGATGCGGCCGACGAGGTCGATCAGGAGCGCCTGGCGCTCGAGCCTCCGCGCGAGCGCGCCGGCGCCCTCACCTCGCGTCGCCTTGAGCTGGGTCCGGTCGATGTGGAGCTGGTGGGATCGGGTGAAGCCGTCCGCGGCTCCGATGAGCGGCAGGCCGCCCTGGACGAGGGCCGGCGCCAGGGCCTGGGCGTTCGCCACCACGGTTCGGGCGTACTCGGGGCCGAACCGCTCCAGCTCGAGGATCGTCTGGGCGATCCCGGCGATGCGGTTCCAGTGCGCGTTGTCGAAGATCCTCCAGACCAGCGCCGGGTCGATCTGGCGGAAGAGGTCGTCCCGGTCGGTGGCGATGATCCCCCCTTGGGGTCCGGGGAACGACTTGTGCGTGCTGCCGAACAGAACGTCCGCCCCTTCGCGGAGCGGGTCCTGGAACTCGCCCCCGGCCACCAGACCGAGAACGTGTGATGCGTCGTAGAGGACGAGGGCGTCCACGGCGTGGGCGGCCTCGGCGATCTCGCGCAGCGGGTACGGGAAGAGGAAGAAGCTCTGGCCCAGCACGACCGCGTTGGGTCGCTCGCGGGCGATCGTCTGCACGGCCTCTTCCGCGTTGACCCGGAACCCCGGACCGTCCGCCGGAAGCGGTCGGACGGCGTAGCCGAGGACGGCGGGGATGAACCCCGGGGTGTACCCGTCTGTAACCGCCCCGGTCGGGAGGGATCGCGAGGATGCGGGAGCGGGGCGGTAGCAGGGGCGCGAGAACCGACAGGGCAGCGATGTGCCCGGAGAGCGGGCGCGTCGTGGCGTGCTTCGCCCGGAACAGGCGGGCCGCGGCGGCGTTGGCCAACGCCTCGACCTGGTCGGTGTACCGGGTGCCCGTGTAGCTGTTGTCGAGCGCCTCCCCGTCAAAGACGGACTCGATCGGAAGGGTGTACCGACCCGCGAGGTCGCTCCCGAGGTAGCGTCGGGCGGTCGGAGAGAGGGAGTTCTCGCTCGCGAGGAGGTTGAACACCTCCCGGCCTCGCCACTTGTCGTGGGACCGGACGAGACCGGCGAGCCGCGCCTCTTCGTCAGTCGGACGTGGGTTCATGGGTGCCCGGACCGAACGGTCGCGGCCCCTTGGCCAGCTTACGGCGTTCCGTGTGCCCGCATCGGGGGCAGACGAGCTCCTTGCCGCCCATCGTGAGAAGGGCGTGGCACACCTGGCAGCGGGCAGCGACAACCCCGAGGGTCGCCGCCGCGGTCGTGAGCTTGATCGACGGACGCGCCTGAAGCACGCGCGCGAGGATGATGTCGCCCACGGCGAATTCGCCCTGGAGCGTCTCCGTGTAACCGTCCTTCGCCTTGGAGATGTGGACGGTCCCTTCGGGCTTTCCGGGGACCGATCGGCGGCTGGTGGCGGTCACGAGGACCTCCACGATCGCCATCGCGGTCTTGATCTCCTCCACGCGGGCGTACACGAGGTCCTCTTCCCCGATCTCGGGAACGGCGTTTCGGGGCTCGATGCGCAGGGTCCGGTCGCGAGGGTCGATCGCGGGTTGCCCCAGGATCGACGCGTAGATCCGGCCGCGGTCCTCGTAGGTTCCGCGTCCGGGGAGGAACTGCTCGGCGGCCCCGAGGTAGTCCCCGGGTAGGGCGAGTTTCGGGAGCTCTGGGTCGGTCATGTATCGTGGTTCGTCCGGATCGCCCAGAGGTCCACGTTGAGGTCGACCCGTCGCCGGGCGTGGTGCGGGAACGTCCGCGGCAACGCCCAGGGGATCGGCTCCACGACGAGGACTTGTGCGGCGCGCGCGACCGCTCCCCGCGCTATAAAGGTTCGGGAGTCACGGTGGGCGAACGCGTAGATGCCGCGCGTCGCCGAGGTATACGCCGCTTCCCAGAACGGCCGGTCGGCGTGTTGTTTCTGAGCTCCGAACGGCGGGTTCATGAGCACGAGCTCGGCCGGCGGTCGGGCCTCACCCACCTCGGCCACGTCGAACGAGACGCTCACGCCGGCGGTGCGGGCGGCCTCCCGGCCGAGGTCGATCGCTCCGGGGTCGACATCGACGCCCCGGACGGTCCCGGCGCCGAGAAGGGCCGCCCCGATCGCGAGCCTGCCGGTCCCGCACCCGAGGTCGAGGACGGAACGTCCGGTGAGCCCGTCAAGCCGTTCCGCGGTCGCGAGGAGCGTGGCCGCGGCCTCGGCGGGGGTCAGGACCTGCTCGAGGTCGGCCCGGGGACGGGCGAACGGCGGCACCCGTTCGAGGTGGCGGAGGAGCTCGGACCGGCGCACGACCGGTGAACGGCCGGAGAGGATGACACTGCGCCCCGCGTCGTACCCTGGGCCCGGAGTGCGGGGAGCCGGATTTGAACCGGCGAACGCCTTACGCGACAGGATTTCTTCGGCGGCGGTCGCCGCCGTTTAAGTCCTGCGCCGTTTCCGGGCTTGGCTATCCCCGCGCCGATCAGCGCGCGGGAACGGCGGATTCCTCTTGCGAGGCCGGGCGGGTCGGGGCCTTCTTCAGCGAGACCCGCTTCGGGAAGTACTTGAGGAGAACCACGTCGTTCACAGCGGCGACCCAGCGGTACGGCACGTTGGTAGCGCGCGAGTCGTCCACTAACATCGGGCTGGTCTCACCGACGTAGAGGCCATCGATCTTCGCGCCTTCGACGTCGACCACGACGTTGTCGACCTCGCCCAGAAGGCGTCCGTCCGGAGTGTAGATCTGCCGTCCCATCAGTTCGGTCATCTCGACCAGCATCGCCTGTTCCCGCCGCTGCGACGGGGGTTGCCCTTCTTATGCCTTTGGGCGGAAGTGCTTTGGGATTTTCGTGAGGGTGTGACGATTCCCGGCGGTCGACCCGTCACCTGTTACTTTTCGCCGGTGGCGAAACTGTTGGCCCCTCCTCGACCGTGCGTCTTCCGTGGATCCTCGCCGGTCCCTCGTCTTCCCTCTGCCTCCCGACCAAGAACCCATTCCCCCTCCTCTCCGAGCCCTGATGAACGACTTTCGTCTCCTCGTCAACCTCTGTGTTCGGGAGGCACTCTCGACTCGCGTCAGCTCTCGACGTGCCCTCTCCCGCTTCGCGCGGGACCGCGCCCTCGAAGCGCGTGTCACCGGGTCGATCGGGCTTGCGGCCGCCGACATCGCTCGTTCGCTGGCCAGCGGGCACCGGCGCCGTCTTAGGAAGAACCTCGTGAGCCGCCTTCCTTACGTCCGGGTCCCGTTCGTGCGGGTCCCTGCAGCGTCCTTCCATTTCGACCCGGACTCCGGGAAGCTACGCCTCTCCCTGCGTCGGGGGAATGGTGTTCGCTCGTCGTCCCGGTCTCAGACTACCACCGTCGGGTCCTGGCGAACCCGGACCATCGAGTGACCCAAGTCCACGTCGGTCTTTGGAAGGTAATCTTGCTCTATGCGCGGCGACCGCCGGAGCCGTATGCACCCACCCCCCTGGTCGCCCTCGACACCAACGAATCCTCCCTCGACGGGGTTACAGTCGATCCCAAGGGGGCGGGGTACGTCCGAGTTCCGTTCCCGGAGAATCCGGGCAATTCAAGCCCGACATGTCGGTCGTCGTCGGCACCTTAGTCGAAAGAAGGCGCACGATCGACGGGTCTCGAGTCGTCTTCTCGGTAAGGAAGGTCAGAAAGAGTGCAATCGCATCCGCTCCCGCCTCCATGCCCTCACCCGCTCCTTGATCGATGAGCTGGCCGCCCAGCATGCGGTCCTGGCTCTCGAGGATCTCACCGAAGTGCCCCGACCCCGCCGACGTCGCTCCGGCTCCAGGAACGCCCCCCGGTTTCGTTCCCAATCCCTCCGACGCCGCCTCTCTTCGTGGCCTCAGGGAGAGCTCCACCGACAGCTCGCCTACAAGGCGATTGACCGAGGCGTTCCCGTCGTCTGGCTGGATCCCTTTCGCACGTCACGAACCTGCCCGAGATGTGGTGAAGTATCGGAACACCGAAGGAGGGTGGGGACCCGGTTCGACTGCGGGAAGTGCGGGTGGTCTCTCGACCGCCAGCTGAACGCGGGGCTGAACCTGGGGTTGACCGTCCTGCGGAGGACTGCGGGACTTGGGGGTCTTCGACTTGACCCCGACGCCCTTTCCGAGGATGTGGTGAGACCCCTCTACGGGTCGGGTAACGACCGACCCGCACGGGTGGAGCGGAGGGAGAGGGAGGGACGAGGTGGGAACGGGAGACCCGTGGGCAACAGCCCTCTGGGAGACCCGCCCCAATGAAATCCCAAAGCCGGCGGAAGTGAACCAATCCTACGAGGAAGTGGCGGTCCGGCCCGGAATTGGGCCGCCGCCGGCGGAGGCAAATTCCGCGGCCCGGCTAACGTGTCTCGGACTCCGCGTCGGCGGTTGGCTCTGCGTGGCGGACCTGGCCCCGATACATCTCGAGCAGTTCGTGGGCGGTCGTCGCCTCGGCGGGGCCCTTGTCGTCGCGGAAACGTCCGGTGAACCGAGGGAAGCGCAGGGCAAGCCCCGCACCCGACCGGACCGCGCCGTGGGCCGCCCGGTGCACCGGGCTGAGCGTCAGTTCCGCGCCTTGGACCTCGAGGACGACCCCCGGCCGGAACCAGCGGTCCGCGACCAGCCCGGTATCGACCTCTGCGGGGCGGTCGGCCGACGCGAACCGTTCGAGACGCTTGGGCATCTCCGCGAGGCGAGCGTCGTCGAACCCGCTTCCCACCTTGCAGAACGACTCGAACCGCTCCCGCTTGGGGTCGTAGACGGCCAGGAGGAACGCTCCGAAGAGTCCTGCCCGACGGCCTCTCCCTGCGAAGGCGCCGACGACCGCGCCGTCGATCGAGTCCATCAGGCCCGCGGTGTAGTCCCGCTTGTACCTGATCCACCAGTACCCGCGGGCGCCCGCCCGGTAGGCGCTGCCGGACTTGAGCGACTTTGCCATCACTCCCTCGGCCCCGACCGACACCGCCTCCTCGAGGAACGCGGTTGCCTCTGTGACGTCCGTTACGATGCGCTGTTCCGCGAGACGGACCCGCTCGGTCGGGCGCACGGCGGATTCGAGGCGCCGCCGTCGCTCGGGAAAGTCCTCGGAGTAGACCGGTTCGCCGCCCGAGAGGAGGATATCGAACAGGAACAGGCAAACGGGCACCTCCGCCTGGACCCGCGCGAGGTCGTGCTTGCGACCGCGGCGGCGGGAGACCTCCTGGAAGGGCCGGATCTCGTCCGTATCGGGGTCGATCGGCACGCACTCGCCCTCCGCAATCGCGGGCGCGGACCGGATCGCCTTCGGGATCTCCGCGACGAGCTCGGGGAACTGCGCCCCGATCTCCTCGAGGCGTCGCGAGAAGAGCCGGACCGACCCATCCTTCGCCACGTGGGCCTGGACCCGCAGCCCGTCGTACTTGTACTCCAGCGCGGCGCGTCCGCCCATCCGCTCGAGGACCTTCTCGAGCGTCGGCTCGCGCTCGGCCAGCATCGGGCGGACCGGCCGGCCGACCTCGAGCCCGATGCGGTCGAGACCCTCGAGCCCCCGCTCCGCGAGCGCGGTGGCGACCAGGCCGAGGTCGCTCGAGAGGTTGAACGCGCTCTCGATGCGGGTGCGACCCTCCTTCGACCCCTCAGCGAACGCCTCGCAGAGCGCGTCCACGATCGTCATCTCCCGAACCCCGACCCGGAGCGTTCCGAGGACGAACCGAACGAGGAACTTCGCCTCGAGCGGCGTGGCCCTGCCGAGAAGGTCGACGAGCCCGCGGACCTTGACCTCCTGCGAGCCGTCGCCCTTCGCGGAGGCGATCCGGCCGAGCTCGGCGTAGACGTTCGCGACGGTCAGCGGTTCGGGCGTGTCGATCGTCGGTCGGCTCGACGCGAGCTCCTGAGCCGTCGTGCCGAGGTCGCCGGTCTCTTTCGTCCGGCGGGCAACGACCGCTTCCGCGGTCCCGGTGGCCAGTGCGACCGCCCGTCGCGCCAGCGAGTCCGCTACCCCTAGCTCTATACCCTCGAACTCGGGCCGGAGCTGACCCTGGGAAAGATAGACCACCTCCGAGAGCTCGACCGACCTCAGCGGGCGAAACAGCTCCGCCAGGATCGTCCGCATCTCGAGGCGCTTGGGGGTCGCCTCGAGCCGCTCGTACGCGGCGGCGAGGTCAGCGAACTGCACCCTTGGCACCCTCCTCGACGGCGGCCCGGAGCTGCCGGAGGTTGTCCCCGACCGTGCCCCCCGCGAACACGGAGTTCCCGCAGACGAAGAACGAGGCGCCGGCCCGCGCCGCCGCTCCCGCCGTCTCCGCCGTGATTCCCCCATCGATCGAGACGTCCGCTACGCGACCGACCTTTTCGAAGCGGGCCCGGGCCTGTGCCACCTTGGGGAGGACCTGCGGCATGAACTTCTGCCCGGAAAACCCGGGCTCGACGCTCATCACCAATACCTGGTCGAGGCTGTCGATCAGAGGCTCGACCCGGTCGAACGGGGTGCCGGGCCGGATCGCGGCCCCGACCGCCGCGCCCAGCTTCTTCACGGCCCGGACGACCTCGGGGGGGTCGCATTTCGCCTCGACGTGGAACACGAGCGTGTCCCCGCCCGCCCGCTGGAACGCCTCCGCGTACCGGAGCGGGTCGTCGATCATCAGGTGGATGTCGAGCGGGAGCTTCGTTCGGGACCGAACGGCACTCACCAGGGCGGGCCCGAACGAGATGTTCGGGACGAAGTGTCCGTCCATCACGTCCAGATGGAACGAGTCGGCGCCGCCGGCCTCCGCGGCGCGGATCGCCGACGCGAGGTCGGCGAAGTCGGCGCTGAGGAGGGAGGGAGCGAGCCGCCGGCGGGGGGCACTCGGCACGTCCGCCCGGACCCTCGGCCGGTATTTAGGGGACCCCGCCGCGTTCCGGTCGGCTCAGAGAAACTCTCTCGGGTCGGGTCCGGTTTCCACGGTGGCGGGGAGCAACCCCCCACCGTCTGCCTCCGGGGTCCACCGGCCGTACGGGACGGGGCGCAGGAACGTCGGGCGAAACGCAGAACGGCGTCGTGGCTCCTCGGGCGAGGGCCGGAACCAGAGGAACCGGAAGAGCAGGAACTCGAGATAGAGCGCGACCACCAGCGAGGCCGCCAGACCGACGATGCTCCCCGCGGCGTACCAGAGCGCGAAGAGCCAGATGTTGACGATCAGGAAAACGAGCCCAACCCACCACCTCGCGGCATCGTAGAAGAACCACTCCTTCCACGTGAGGCCGGGGTCCGCGAGGGCCTTCCGCTTCTGCTCGTAGACCGCGTCGAGCCGAGCTTGGAACGCCGCCTCCTCCTCCGGATCCGGGGACTTCTCGGCGGGGTCAGATCCGTGGGCGTTGAGGTCCTCGCGCGAAGGCCACACGGCTCAGTGTCCCGCGGCCGAAGCAAGAGGGGGGCTGAGCGAGAGCGGAGGCTCCGGGCCGGCGGCAGGGATGGACAGGCTGGCGGCCCGCGTTGCGGCGGGCCCGGTCCATTTGGCCGGATACAGGTGGCAGGCGACGAAATGTTCGGGGCGCACCTCGATCAGCGGCGGCTCGACCTTCGAGCAGACGGGCATCACGGCCGGGCATCGGGTGTGGAACCGGCATCCGGGCGGCGGGGCCGCCGGGCTGGGCACGTCCCCCTGGAGGACGATCCGCTCCCGCTTGAGGTCAGGGTCGGGGATGGGGATCGCCGAGAGAAGCGCCTGCGTGTAGGGGTGCAGGGGGGTCGAGAACAGGGCGTCCGTAGGGGAGCGCTCGACGATCTTGCCGAGGTACATCACGACCACGCGCTGGCTCATCGCGCGGACGACCGAAAGGTGGTGGGAGATGAACAGGTACGAGAGCCGCTGTTCGTTCTGCAGGTGTCGCAGGATGTTCAGGATCTGCGCCTGCACCGATACGTCCAGCGCGCTGGTCGGCTCGTCGAGCACGATGAACTCCGGGCGGAGGGCGAGGGCCCGCGCGATCCCGATGCGTTGCCGCTGGCCGCCCGAGAACTCGTGCGGGAATCGCCACTCGTGCTCGGGGTTGAGGCCCACCTGGCCGAGGAGCTCGCTCACCCGTCGACGTCGCTCCGCGCGCGACCCGGCGTGATGGATCTCGAGCGGCTCCGCGATGATGTCGCGGACGAGCATGCGCGGGCTGAGCGAGCCGAACGGGTCCTGGAAGACGATCTGTAGCTTGCCGCGAAGGTCCCGCATCGCACGGCCGTGCTTGCGGTAGAGCGAGTACCGGTTCGCGATCTCGTCGAGCTCCCGGAGGGCGGCCTGCGCGACCGGGGGGAGGGTTCCGCCGTTGTTCTGGGAGTTGGAGTACGGGTTCAGGGTGCCATAGAGGGCGTCGAGACGGCTCGTGACCGCGGGGGAAGGTCGGTAGAACGTGTGGCCCGCGGTCGGTTCGATGAGCCTAAGGACCAGGCGACCGACGGTCGTCTTGCCGCACCCCGACTCGCCGACGAGCCCGACGGTCTCCCCCTCGTGGACGTCGAAGCTGACGCCGTCGACGGCACGCACGTCGCCGACGTGCGTGGAGAGGAGTCCTCCGCGGATCGGGAAGTACTTGCGCACGTTCCGCGCGGAGATGACAACGGGCGCCGACGAGGCCATGGTCTCCTTCCTTCCCTCCCTAACCCCCGACCCGAGGTCCCTTGTATAAATAGCAGGCGACGGTGTGATCCGGTCCCTCTTGCGTCATCGGTGGCCGCCTTTCCCGACAGATCGGCATCGCGTAAGGACATCGGGGGTGAAATCGACACCCGTTGGGGGGGACGAGGAGGTCCGGGACCGATCCGGGGATGGAGCTCAACTCCTTTTCGGGGTGGTCCATCCTCGGCACGGAGGCGAGAAGCCCCTGCGTGTACGGATGGAGCGGCTGGCGGTAGAGCTCCCGCGTCGTGCCGTGCTCCACGATCTGGCCCGCATACATCACGCAGACACGGTCCGCGACCTCGGCCAGGACCGCGAGGTCGTGCGTGATCAACAGGATGGCGGTCCCGATCCGCCGGCGCAGGTCGCCGATGAGCTCGAGGATCTGTGCCTGGATGGTCACGTCGAGCGCGGTCGTCGGCTCGTCGGCGAGGAGAACGTCCGGCTCGGCGGAGAGGGCCATCGCGATCATCACGCGCTGGAGCATTCCTCCGGAGAGCTCGTGCGGGAAACCCCGCGCGACCTGGACGGGGTTGGCGATATGAACGCCCTCGAGGATCCGTACGACACGCCAGAAGAGCGCCCCGTCGAGGGGCTTCTGGACCCATCTCCGTACCCCCCACACCCCGAAGTAGAAGTGCCGGAGCCGCTCGGATAGCAAGCGGGCGCGAACAACGCTCTTGCCCCCGGTCTTTCCCGGATCTCCCGAGAGCTCTGCGATGTAGATGCGGTTCGTCTGTTCGCGCAGTTGCAAGAGCCGTCGACGGTAGAGGAGGTACTGCCGCCGGAACGGGCTGATCCGAAGGTGGGCGATCGCCGCCATCAGATCCCGGTGCAGGACCGCCGGGCGGTTGGCGGCCCGAGCGATATAGAACGCCTCCGTCGCCAGGCGGGACGAGTGTGCGGCGCGTCCGACCTCGATCGAGGCACGGCGGATCTCGTCGAGGCGCTTGCCGGCCACCGCGGCCATCAGTGCGGCGACCGCCGTGCTGACCTCGGGGGAGTTCGGGGTGGCGGTCAGCATCTCGTCAAGGACCTCGGTCCCGCGGTGCAGGAAGACGATCTCTCCCACCTGGTTCGCGACCGAGAACACGGGGTTCAGGGCCTGGGTTGGTTCCTGGAAGATCATCGCGATCCGACGGCCGCGGATCGCCTCCATGCGCTCGTTGGCGTGCCGGATCAAGCGGAACTTCCGCGAGACTTTGACCCTGGGCGTACCCTTGAGGGGGTGAAAGCTCGCTTCGGCGGCGAGTCCCCGGAGGAGGTCAGCGCCGCGGAACAGAACCTTCCCTTTGACGATGCGGCCGGGCGGGTCCGGGATCAGCCGAACGATAGAGAAGGCGGTCACGCTCTTTCCGCAGCCGGTCTCGCCGACCATGCCCAAGGTCTCTCCGCGGCGAAGCTGGAACGTGACCCCGTCCAGCGCTTTCACCACGCCGGCGTACGTGAAGAAGTAAGTTCGAAGGTCCTGCACGTCGAGCACGACCTGCCCCGCGGCGGGAGGGGGACTGGCCGACGCGGGAGCTTCTTCCGGCTTAGTGCCTGATCCGCTCGCGGCCGCAGGTATCGACGCAGCGGCGGGGCCCATCGCGCTGACGCCCCCGCTCACCGGCGGAGCCTCGGGTCCAGAGCGTCCCTGAGCCCGTCGGAGAGAAGATTGACGCTGATGGCAAAGAAGAAGAGGGCGAGGCCGGGGAAGAGGAGCTGCCACCACGGGATGACGCAGCCCGTGGCGGCGGTGTAGCAAGAAGTGAGGAAATCCCCTTGAAGGTCGATCACGGACACCGCGGAGATCGAACCCCATTCGGGGAACGGTGTCGAGGGGAAGAGCAGCGAGCCGAACCCCAGGAAGACCAAGGTTCCGATGAGGAGCGGGATCGTGCCGACGTCGAGAGAGAACTGGATGAAGACCGGAAAGACGCTGTTCGGGATGATGTGCCGGAGGAGAATCCGTCGCTGCCGAGCGCCCGAAGCCCGAGCCGCCTCGACATACTTCTGCTCCCGCACCGTCAGCACCTGACCCCGAACGATCCGCGCGTAGAACGGCCACCAGACCACAGTGAACCCGAGAATCATGGCGAGGATCTTCACGAGATTGCTGGTGCCGGTGGCCGTGGGTAAATCCACGGAGAGGACCGCCACAACAACGATCACGAACAGGATTGTCGGAATCGAGAGGAAGATGTCGACGATCCGCATCAGGACCTCGTCGAGCACGCCTCCGTAGAAGCCGGCGATGGCCCCGATCAGCAGTCCGAGGATCGCGCCGAAGCCAACGATGGTGACGGAGAACATCAGGGACCAATCCGACCCCCGGAGAAGGGACGAATAGACGTCATAGATCGGGGTGCGAGGCCCGGAAAAGGTTGCGAGCCCTCCGAGGGGCATTGGTCCGAACGAAAGCGGGGACAGGCTGAGGGTCGGGGCGATGATCGACGCGAAGGAGATGTTGGACCGGACGACATCCGGGTACCAAAGACCCCCGCAGAAGAGCCTCGCGTTGGGTGGCGGGGTGACCTCGTAGGTGCAGACGATGGGACCGGTGGTCGGGCAATCCTGTGTGAAGTTCCCGGGGGCACCGGACTGGTCGTTGGCCGGGCCGTAGTCGGTCGCGCACCAAGTCGGGACGCTGGTCCACGGCAACGGCTGCGTAGCAGAGTAGAGCGCGATAGCGGTGATCATCAGAATGATACCGAGTCCGACCAGAGCCAGCTTGTTACGACGGAGAAGGTACCACGTCCGCCGCATTTGGGCGATGCGAGGATGAGGGCGAGGGCGGCGCCGGGCGGGCAGTGGCGGGAGGAGCGTCATCCCTCCCTACCCTAAGCGAACGCGCGGGTCGAGGAACGCGTAGAGGACGTCGACGATGAGGTTCGCGCTGACGATAATGAACGTGAACAGGATGGTTGTCCCGAATATCACACCGAAGTCTAGACCCGGGTTGGGGTTGGCCGCAATGGCAAGCATCTCGCCGATTCCGTTCAGGTGGAAGACGTCCTCGATCACGGGAAATCCGCCCAGGAAGGCTGCGAAAGTGAGTCCCAGGACCGTCACGGTCACGTTCAGGGAGTTCCGCCCCGCATGACGGCTGGTCACGATCGATTCTGGAACCCCGCCCGCCCTGGCGGTCCGGATGAAGTCGAGGTTCATCACCTCCAACATGCTGTTGCGGACGAAGCGTAGAAGTCCGGCGATCGCGCCGTAGGCGATCAAGAGGGCGGGGAGGAGGATGCGGACCAGCGAATCGACCGCGAGCCAGTTGTCTCCGTGGAAGAGGGCATCCAGAGTGAACAGTCCGGTGGGCGTGGAATGGACCCCGTTCCCTACCCAGGACGGGTAGGAGGCTCCGAAGCCGAGCCCGGCGTAACACGCTGACGCTTGGGGCATCGAGTACGTGAACTCCTCGTCCAGCGGCTCTCCGCCGATACACCAGGGGGTCTTCACCAGGAACCCGGTATGGGGGAGGAACAGTAACACCACCCCTGCGACCATGAACGACCCTAGCAAGAACGCGGGGAGTGCGTACCCCGAGAACGAGATGACCCTCGAGATCTGGTCCACAGGACGGTTCCGATTGACCGCCGACAAGTTGCCCAAGGGTATGGCAATCCCGAGGATGATGAGGAGCGAGAGCCCCGCGAGTTCCATCGTGTACGGTAACTCCCAGGCGACGGCCGTGGTGACCGGTAGACCCTTCAACTGAGGGTAGACGGACGCGACGGTGCTATGGTTCGAGACATTCCCCCAATCAAACGTGAAGCTGCGGTAGACGAACGTCGCCCACTGTTGCGGGATGGGCTTGTCCAGGCCTAGCTTATCGACGTATTGCTTGTACACGGGATTCACGCAGTTACCCGTTCGCGTAGTCGGCGTCGGCGGAGAGATGCACGTGCAGTTGTTCCCACTGATCGAGTCGGGATTGAGGGTCGCGCAAGTGCAGCTCGGCTGGTATCCGCACCGTTGGGCCTTGGTCGGGCTCCCAAAGTGAGCGGTCAGTTGGTACTGGACGGGAAGGGCGGCAAACAGGACGAACGTGATCGTGACCACCCCCACGAGCACTGGGGGGATGAGGAGAGCCCGACGAGCCACGTAGGTCGTCATCCGCATGGAGAATTTCCCGTCCAAACGCCTCGACTCTCTCGAGACGTCAAAAAGGAGCCTGCCGCTCTATTTATGACTATGAGTTTGACTCGCTCGGCAACGGCGGGATGTGCTCGCGGCACGGCGGGCGAGAACCTGCTTCGTACGAACCGACCAGCGGTCGTCGACCAAACCATCAAGGAGCCACCGGCCCGCGTCGAAAAACGGCTGGATAGCCCTCGGTAGAGTCACTGCGGCTTGACGGCAAGGCATATACCGTACCAAGTGGCTGCTTACCGTTCGAAGCCCCGACCGGCGTGCCGGCCGGCGGTTTCGCAGAAGGAGATCGAATGGTAGCAAAGCGGAAGGTATGGACGAAGGGATTGTGGGCTGTGGTCGTCGTTGCTCTGATGGGGCTAGGTGCCCTGCAAGCCGGTGTTCTCGGGACGCATTCCTCTTCCTCTGCTTCCGCAGCGACCGCGACTGCTGCCACGACGATCCCCGCCTCGGCAGCGGCACCGAGCGGAGCCACCTCCCAAATCTCGGTCTCTCCGGCCGCGGGTCCGCACCCCGGAACCATCGAGGCCTATGAGCCAGTTCCCGGCGGCGCTACCACAGAGGATCCTGCAGTCGCTTACGATACCACGAGCTATGAACCCATCTTGAACGTCTACGAGACGCTGGTCAGCTACAACGGTAGCTCGACCGACACGATGGTCCCGACCTTGGCCACGTGCGTCCCGGGCCAGAACGCCACCGCGACGACCGGATGCGCCAGCGACTACGGAACGGGATTCACGGGAATCTTCAACGCGACGGGTGTGAACTTTACGGGATCGAACGGCGGACCCGTCTACTGGACGTTCGTCATCGACCCGGCCGCGCACTTCTACGACCCCTCGACAAAGGCCTCCTGGAAGGTCTATCCGTCTGACGTGATGTTCTCGATCGCGCGGACCATCTCGTGGGCGAACGACGCGAGCAAGACCCCTGGATGGATTCTCGCCCAGTCGCTGTTGCCGATCGGAAACGCGACATGGGACCACGGCTACCACTACCCGTACAACAACACCCCCGCCCAGATTTTGGGCTCGATGTTGATCAACGACAGTTCGTACTGCCCTGCTTCGGCGATGAACGGCGTGAAGGGCAACGGATGCATCACTTTCGTCGCGAACGGTAGCGGTCAGCTCTGGCCAGAGTTCCCTCAGTTCGTGGCGGACAACCTCGGGGGGAGCATCGTCCCCTGCGGGTGGTTCACCTACGAGGCCGCCGGCCTACCGGGCTGGTCCGGTACGGGGGCGGCGAACGGGGACGGGTCGTGCCGCCTCCCGGACGGGGGAAACGCGACCAACGTAACGGCGTGGTCGACCTATCTCACCGGCCTGAGCTCCACCGTTTGGGACACCCTGGAGTCGAGTGTCACTCTGAACTACCCTACTGAAGAGCCGAACGTCGACTGGAACATGGTCGGCTCCGGCCCGTACTACGCCTCGATCAATGTGGCCATCAGCTATTCGCTGGCCGTGAACCCGGCGTACGCGGAACCCTCGGGCTGTTCGGGCGTTGGCGGACTTTCTACATACTCCGGCTACTGCGACCCGGCTCCTGGTGCCTACATACCGAACATCGACGTCACTTGGGAGACGCAGGCGGAAGGGGATAGTCTGGGGACGGATTCAATCCTCGCCGGCACGGCCGACTTCGCGGGGATCTACACTACCCAGACGAGCACCCTCCTCGGATTCGTACATTCCGGACTCTGGCAGTACGTGATCTTCCCGACGCTTGACGAGGCCTTCACGACGATCAACCTGGGCGTCAGCTACAGCGCGTACAACACGGCGTTCTCCGGCACGCCGCTTCAGTCGAATCCGATCAACCCGACCCTGCTTTCGGACTTCGGGCTGAGGAACTTCTACGTCGATGCGTATCCGTACACGACGATCGAGAACACCATCAACACCGTCGACGGGATTCAGTATGCCTTCAACGCCGGGGGTCCGATCCCCGTCGGAATGGGGAACTACTACCCGGCCAACGTCTCGTGGCCGTACCTCTTGGGCAACCCGTCCAACAGCACGGTTGCGACCCCAGGGTACTGCCTCCTGGTGGTGGGCACAGATCACTAACGTGAGCTCGCCGTACTACAACTCGACCCTCGTGAACGACTGCACGAGCAGCAACCCCTGCACCTGGCCCATCGGGTACTTCGACGGGGCGCCCGTCAATCTCGTCCTCATCGACGACTGGGCTGCGGAGATCTACCAGCTCAGCGGGCACAGCCTCGAGCCGTACCCCTTGGCCGAGACGTTCACTCAGTTCCTGACCGCCTTCTCGGGGGCGTACCAAAGCCCGCTCGTCTCCTCGACGGGATTCGGATGGGCGCCGGACTACCCCGACCCGACGGACTACGTGGCCCCGATCGCCCAGCCGAACGGCCAGTACACCGATTCGGACACGTTCAACGACCAGCTCGCGCTGCCCCAATTCGAGGAGAACGCGACCTGCGGCAATTTCGGTCTCACCAACGAGACGGACGCCTTCGCAAACCTGACCTATTGGGTGGCGCAGGCCCAGGACCCTGCCGCCGGCACGCTCAACTCGACCTGCCAGGGCGTTGCATACAACGTTGCGAGCTACTGGATGGCTCTCGCCGGTGCCCTTCCGTCAGGAGCGGCGCGAGTCCTCGACTACAACCTGATCGAGCAGATCACGAACGCCCTCGCGATGTACACCTACAACGGCCAGTCGAACGAGCTGGTTGGATTCGCGCCCTGGATCGACCCGGCGTCCATTAACGAGAACCCGGTCATCGGCGGAGGCGGAGACAGTGTCTGGTACCAGATCCAGTACGCCGCCACAACGTACACCGCTACCATCACGGAGTCCGGCCTCACGGCGGGTACGGACTGGTCCGCGACCGTGGGACCCACGACGCTGAGCTCCACCACCGCCTCGATCGCCTTCCCGGGGCTCGCGAACGCGACCTACAACTACAGTGTGTCGTTCGAGCCCGGCTACAGCGTCGCCCCGTCCAACGGGACGATCAGCGTCGCCGGTGCTGACGTCCCCCAGGCCGTGGCCTACACTGCGTTCGTGACCTCCACCGCGACCGTGAACTTCCTCGAGACGGGACTCGCCTCGAACACGAGCTGGACGGTCGTCGTTTCAGGCTACGGCGCTCAGACCACGAACGGTCCGAGCCTCGCGTTCGCCCTGCCGGAGAGCCACACGTACGACTACCAGGCCCAGATCATCGAGGGATATTTCGCCCCGAACGGGTCGAGCGTGGCCCTCGCCACCCACGCGGTGAACGAGACCATCGCCTACACTTCGATCATCGGTCCGGTCTATGCAGTGACGTTCAGTGAGGCGGGCCTGCCTGCGGGAACGAGCTGGGCCGTGACGATCGGGCCCCCGGCGTCGGGCTACACCGTCGCGGTCACGAGCGTGAACAATACGTTCTACGAGACGAACGGCACGTACCTGGCCACGTTCACTGCGCCGGCGGGCTACACCGGCCCTGCTCACTCCATCAGCGTGGTAGTCGACGGCCGTGCGGTTACCGTGGAAGTCGTCGTCTTTTCGACGTCGTCGTCCGCGCCGCCACCTCCGGCGTCCTCCTCTCCGTCGTCGACGTACCTCAGCTCGCTGGCCTACGCCCTGATCGGGGTGCTGGCGCTGCTGGCGCTCGTGTTCCTCGTCCTTGCCGTGCACTATGCCGGGCGGCGGCCGCCCGCCTCGCCCCCTCCGCAAGGCTGGAACGAGGCACCGAAGGACGAGACCCAGGCGACTCAGGCTGACGGGGAAACCTCCCCGCCGAGCCCTCCGTCGACCTAGAACGCCCAGGGTTCCCTCGAGCCAACCCTTTCCCCCGTCCCGGGCCGCCGAAGCGCGGCCCGGGACCCGGCAGATCTTTCCATGCCCCGGAGGGGCGGTTTCGGTCGGGGCGCCCGGTCCGGCTGGTTAGAGGAGCGGCAGGTCGCCCGTGATCGGGTCAAGCTCGGAAGCGGGCGCGGGGCCGAGACCGAGGCAGGTCCGAGTCCCGGGGGCTACCTCGGTGAACCCCGCGTCCTCGACCCAGGTGGTCGGGATCCCCGCAGCACGGGCCTTCCGTTGGATCGTCTCCATCTCCTCGAGCGTGGCGACCTCGAGGGCGACCTTCTTCTGACCTTCGGCGAGCCACGCCTCGAGGTCGCTCGAGGAATGGGCCTCTGCTCTCCGTACGAGCAGGACCGCCGCGTGCGCCGCCTGGACAGCGGCCTTGCCGGCGGTCAGCCGCAGCTCCCCGCGCACGATCAGGACCATCTTCTGGGACGCCGGGCTGGCGCGGCCGCGGCTAGAGGTCATACTCTGCCTCCCGGTGCTCCTGGAGCGCCCGGCGCTCGCTCCGTACCTCGTCAAGCCGCTCCTTCAGTTCGTCGGGGACCTCCGAGTCGAGCCGAGGATTCGAGAGCTGGCGTACCAGCCTCCGCTCTTCGGCGCCGAGCCGGTCGAGCTCGCGGGTCAACTCCCAGGGCCCCTCCGAACCCGGCTCGCGTGCAGGCGGCGGCGGCAGGGTACGAGCGTACCCGCCCTCGAGCAGCCCCACAGCCAGCGCAACCACCGCGATCGCTCCGAGGCAGGCTTCGAGCAGCGGGTCGGACCAGTTCGCGAGAAACCCTCCCGGAGCGACCCGGAGGAGCAGGAAGCCGACAAGGACCGTCAGGACGACGCTCAGCGTGAACGCGAGCGTGATCGTTTCGAGCGCCCCCCGTAGCCCGTCGGGTCCCCGAAGGCGGAGTCGCGGGAAGGCGGCCCTGGCGAGCGTGAAGCCGGGGACGAAGAACAGGAGCGCCCCGCCGAGGAACGCTTCGGGGATCGAGAGCGGGTTCATCGAAGGAGGGCTCTCACTCCGCGGGCCCGCCGGGGGAACCCAGGCCCTTCTCGATCTGACGTCGCAATCGGCGGTTCGAGGCCAGCCCGTGGGCCGACTTGCGCGTCAGTTCGAACTGCTTGAGGAGGGCTCGTACCTCCTGGGGCGGCTGCCCGCTTCCGCGGGCGATGCGGTGGATCCGTTCCGCCTTGATGATCGAGGCATCCGAGAGCTCGCCGGGCGTCAGCGAGTCGAGGATCGCCCGGAACCGCCGGAGCCGGCGCTGGGACTCCTCGAGCTGCTTGTCGTCGAGCTTTCCCCCTCCGAACATCGGGAACATCGACATGATCTTCGAGAACGGCCCCATCTGGCCGAGCGAATCCAGCTGCGAACGCATGTCCCGGAGCGTGAACCGCCCCGACATGAGATGCTTCGCGGCCTCCTCGGCCGCCTCCTTGTTGGAGAGCTCTTCGAATCGTTCCAGGAGCGTTTGGATGTCGCCCATCCCGAGCAAACGCGAGACGAAGCGGGTCGGTTCGAACCGCTCGAGCTCCTCGAGGTGCTCGCCCGTACCCAGGAAGACGATCGGGGCGCCGCTGACCGCCACCGCGGAGAGGGCACCGCCTCCCTTCGCCGACCCGTCGAGCTTCGTGAGGATGACGCCGTTCAGGCCCACCGCCTTGTGGAACGCCTCCGCGCTCCGGCCCGCGGCCTGCCCCATCGCCGCGTCCAGGACGAGGAACACCTCGTCGGGCTGGAGGGCCGCCTTGACCCGCTTGAGCTCCTCGATCAACTCCGCGTCGATCCCGCTCCTCCCGGCCGTATCGACGATCACGGCGAGGTGCGCGGGAAGCTTCTCGAGGGCCGCCCGGACGATCACCTCCGCCTTGCGCTCCGTGCGGTCGGCGTAGAAGTCGGCTCCGATCTTCTTCGCTAGCTGCTCGAGCTGGTCGATCGCTGCCGGTCGATGCACGTCCGCAGCGACCAGGCCGACCCGGACGCCCTTCTTCTGAAGGTAGCGCGCCAGCTTGGCCGCGGTGGTGGTCTTTCCCTGCCCGAAGAGACCGGCGAGCAGGATCCGCTTCGGCTTCGCCTCGAACGGCCGGTCCTTGCCCAGGATCCCCCGGATCTCCTCGTAGATGATGCGGACGAGGAAGTCGCGGAGGCTCGCGCCCGCCGGGGGCTTCTCCTCGGTCGCACGGCGCCGTACCCTCTGGGTAAGGTCGAGGGTCAGCTGGACGTTGACGTCCGCTTGGAGGAGCGCGCGCTGGATGTCCCGGACGACCTCCGAGAGCAGCGCCTCGTCGACGACGGACCCGCGGGCGATCTTCTGGAGTACACCCCGCAGGGACTTTCCAAGCGAGTCGAGAACCATCGGGAACCCCTCTCGGGTGGCCAGAGGCCGCGGTTCAAGGCCGCCGCTCCTATATCTCGGGCGCGGGACCGCGGCGCGGCCCTAGGGCGGTCCCCGGGCGTCGCCGGGGACGATAAACGTCTTAACAACCGTACGGGGTGAAATCCCGAAGCTCATGTCGCCGGAGGCACCCGCGGCCGCCGCAGCACCGACAGCCCCGGCAGTGCCCAAGGCAGCCCCTCCCAAGCTGAACCCGGTGCGCGTCACGATCCCGGAAGAGCCGGTCGCCGAACGGACGACCGACTTCCGCGAAGTGCTCCACGCCTACTCGAAGGAGGAGGCGATCCTGGAAGCGAAGCGTTGCATCCAGTGCCGCCGCCCGTGGTGCGTCGAGGCATGCCCGATCACCCAGGACTGCCGGGAGTACATCCGCCTCGTGGCGGCGGACGACTTCGACGGCGCGGCGCGCGTCACGCTGCGGGAGAATCCGCTCGCGACGTGCCTCTGCAAGGTCTGCTACCACTACTGCGAAGAGTCGTGCGTGATCACGAAGAAGGGCGTGCCAATCGCCATCCGGCACCTGAAGCGCGCCGCGCTCGAATTCGGGAAGAGCGACCTGGTCTACGTCGCCTCGAAGCCCAAGGGCCAGCGGGTCGCGGTCGTCGGAGGGGGTCCTGCGGGACTGATGGCCGCCTGGGAGCTCGGCGTCCGCGGCTACTCGGTCACGGTGTTCGAGCAGGAGGCGCGCGTGGGAGGGCTGATGCAGACGATCCCCGCGTACCGGATGACGGACGCCGATGTTCAGACCGACCGGGCGCGGCTCAAGGACCTTGATGTCACGTTCGTCGACGGCACGAAGATCGGAAAGGACGAGCCGCTCGACCGACTGCTCGCGGACGGGTACCAGGCCGTCCTCCTTACGGTCGGCACGCCGGCTCACCGAACACTCGGCGTCCCAGGGGAGGACCTCCCGGGCGTCCTGCCGGCGCTGCGCTTCCTCAAGGAGACCAACGCGGGCCATCCCCCCAGGGTCGGCAAGGAGATCGTGGTCGTGGGCGGCGGCGACGTCGCCATGGATTCCGTCCGTACCGCCCTCCGGGAGTCGGGCGGAGGGCGTGTCACGCTGGTCTATCGGCGCGGGCGCGAGGAGATGCCCGCGGATCACGAGGAGGTTCTCGGAGCCGAGAAGGAGGGCATTCGATTCCTGTTCCAGCGGGCCCCGCTCGAGATCGTGGGCAACGGCCGCGTGGAGGGCCTTGTTGTCCAGACGATGGAGCTCGGTCCCCCGGACGCCGGCGGACGCCGGACGCCCGTTCCCGTGGCCGGGTCCCAATCCACGATCGCATGCGATACGGTGATCGTCGCCGTGGGCCAGAAGGCGGACCTCACCGGCTTCGGACCCGAGCTCGACCTCAAGGTGACCTCCCAGGGGTGGCCCGAGGGCAAGCGGGCCGGCTTCGAGACAGCCGTCCCGGGGATCTTCGCTGCCGGGGGCCGTTCGGTCGTCTACGCGATGGGGGCTGCGACCGATGCCGCGAACGCGATCGATGCGTTCCTTTCCGCCAAGAGAGGGGAGGCCGCCACGGCCCGGCCCGAACCGCTCGGTGGAGAGGGGACGTTCAAGCTGCCGCCGGGGTACACCGCACCCATCCGGTCGTAATCCCACTCCAGGGCAACGCCTCGTTCGCGAAGGTATTTCTGCCCCGCCGGCCCGGTACAGCTCGTGCCGCGACCGGCCATGCCTACGCTCGTCCGGGCCGCATTCGTTGTCGCGCTCGCCGCCCTTCTCCTCGGGCTTCTGGGCTCCGTCGAGGGCAGCGCTCCGCATGGTGGGTCGCCCGATCCGGTCAGGGCGGTCGCCACAAACGTGCAGGCGGACTTCGCGGTCCGCTCCGGGTACGACCCCGCCCGGGTATCCCTCCTGGAATCACCCCACTCGCCGCCGGGCCTGATCCCCGTCGACGTGGTGTTCCAGCCCCGTTCGCTTCCCACCGCCCCGCCGAGCGGACTGGACTCCGCCACCGAGTTCGCCGCGCGCTATGGGCCGACCCCGTCCGAGTATCTTGGGGCGCAACAGTACTTTACCGGGGAGGGGCTACGGATCACCCACGAATGGCCCGACCGGATGGCCCTCTCGCTGGAGGGCACGGCCGCGTCGCTCGACCGCGCGTTCGGCACGGTCCTCGTCGTAGGGATGTACGGAGACCGGAGCGTGATGCTCCCGACCGTCGCCCCGGCCCTGCCGGACGGGATCGAAGCGGACATCGCCGGCGTGGTGGGTCTGTCGACTGGGTTCGAGACGTTCTCGATCGACCTCTCCCCACCAGTGCCAATCCCCAGTGACGGCCCACATGCTGCCCTCGGGTCGGGCAACACGGTCGTCCCGTCGACGGCGCGCAGCGTGTACGGGCTCTCCGCGCTCTACAACCTCACCGGCTCGTCGGTCTACCCGTCCAACGAGTCCATCGCTCTGGTCCTCTGGGGCGAGGGGTACTCGCCCAGCGACATCCAGAGCTTCTTCGAGAATTACGATGGAGCGGGGTTTCCGGCTGACCTCGATCGCGCCGTACCCGGTGGACGGGGCCGACGCACCGTCCACCTCCGCCCTTTCCTCCCCGGATCTCCGGGCCGTCGAGGAGCTGACCCTGGACATCGAATGGTCCGGAACATCCGCGCCGGGCGCCACCCTGAACGCGGTCTACGCTCCTGACGGCCCGGGTTCCAGCTACTCCCCCTCCACCGCGGACCTCACGGACGCGTTCGAGACAGCGCTCTCCCTCGGCAACGTCAGCGTGATCTCGATGTCGTTCGGGGTGGCCGAATCGGGGGACGGGGCGCTGTCTGCGGCGTGGAACGGCCTTCTCGCGGAAGCGGCGAGCCGCGGCATCACGGTCGTCGCGGCGTCGGGCGACACGGGCGGCGATGCCGATGCCGTCTGCTCCGGAGGGGTCTCCGCGGAGTACCCTGCGTCGTCTCCGGAGGTCCTGGCCGTCGGAGGCACTGATGTCAGCCTCGCCCGCAACGTGATCGGCCAGATCACGGGGTTCAGCGAGTCCGCGTGGAACTCCAGCGGCGGAGGGTTCTCCAACCATTTCGGGATCCCCACCTGGCAACAGGTCGGCACGGCGGGTCCGTTCGTGAACGCGTCCGGCCATCGTGGACTGCCGGACGTCAGCGCGTCCGCGGCGGACAACTTCCTCTTCTTCGACGGCGCCGAGAGCCAAGCCGCGGGAACGAGCTTCGCGGCTCCGTTCTGGGCAGGCCTCGTAGCGGAGATGAACGCTCAGTACGGCCGGCCGCTCGGCGGGCTCCTTCCGCAGCTGTATCACGTGGGCGCGAGCCAGCCGAGCGGGCAGATCGGGATCGGCCTCGCGGACGTGGTCGGCGGGCAGAACTGTCTCGCGAACGCGACCGTCGGCTGGGACGAGGCGACCGGCTGGGGCTCGCCGCGCGCCGTCCCACTCTACGAGGACCTCGTCGGCTCGTACGTAAACCTCAGTCTCTCCGTTACCCCGACCACGGTCGCTCCCGGAGGCACCGTCACCGTGGTGACGCAGCTCTCGAACCGGACCACCGGGACACCGATCGCCGACACCGTCGTCCGTATGGCCGCCGTGGCCGACACGACGATCGGGCCCTGCACCGGCACGTTCTCCGAGGCAGACCCCCGGACGAATTCGACCGGATGGGTCAGGGCCCAGCTTACGATCCCGTTCTGTTATCTCGGCGCGCACGCGAACGTCTCGGTGGTCGTGACGACCGATCGCCTGTACGGGACCAACCAGTCGACCGTGGCGGTGAACCTGCTCGGTCTCCTTCCCGCTCTCGTGGTCCTGGAACAGCCCCCTTGGACCTACATCGGCTACACGATCATCATGTCGGTGGCGGTCGTCGCCGGGGCCTGGCTGGGACGCGGTCGCTACCGGCCCCCGACGCCGGCCCCGGCGTGCGGCCGCCGATGAACCGCCCGGTGGCTGTGCCCCCGCCTCCTCCGCCACCCGCGCCGCCCCCGCCGCCCCCGCCGCCCAACGCCCCGACGCAGCGGCCGTCGCCGCCGACCGGAGCGCCTCCGGCCTCATCCCCACCCCCGCCGACCTCGGGACCGGCCTCGCCGCAAAATCCCCAAAAGGCTTAATCCGGGGGTTCTCTCGCGCCGGTGTGCCCGGTGCATCGGGGGAAGTCCCCGACGGGGGGACCCCGGTCGCGCTCTCGGGGCCCGAGCGGTCGGGTACTCGCAGCGCTCCGCGAGTTGACGGACCTGCCGGTCGGCGAGGAAGAGCTCGCCCAGAAGGCCGGGATCGGGCTGGACACGGTCCGAGGAAGCCTCCAGCGATTGAGGTCGAAGCACCTCGTAGCGGTCGAGGAGGAGCACGAAACGACCGTGGCCGTTACACCCCGTGGGAAGGAGGTGCTTGCGGTCGGTCTCCCCGAACGTCGACTCCTCGACGCGCTGCGAAGCCGTGGCCCTCTCACCCCCGAGCAGGTGAGCACCCTGGGCCTGCGCGACGAGGAGAGGTCGGCCGCGATCGGCATCCTCCGACGGCGCGGGATCCTCGCCGACGGCGTGCCGCTCCGGATCAAGGAAGGACTCGCGCCGCCTGCCGGCCCGCTCCCGGAGGAGCTCGTCCTTCGCCAGGTCGCGAACGCGGAGACCGATCTCGACCCTCCCCTGGTCGAGGCACTGGAGCGAAGGGGCCTCGTGCGGACCGACCACCGGTCCATCAAGCGATGGGCCCCGTCCGACGAGGGCCGGCGGATGCCGCTCGTTGACGAGGGGGAGGTACCGATCGGAGCCCTCACACCGCAATTGCTGCTCAGCGGACTCTGGAAGGACCGCGTGTTCCGTCCGTACGATGCCCGCGCGCCCGTCCCGCTCGTCTCTGGGGCGCGTCCCAA
Organism: uncultured Thermoplasmata archaeon; assembly: GCA_963713145.1. GTDB lineage: Archaea > Thermoplasmatota > Thermoplasmata > Lutacidiplasmatales > UBA184 > Lutacidiplasma. The sequence goes on from CAVQKI010000001.1 coordinate 460,850, forward strand.
CCCGTACGTCGCGTGGCTGGAGGAGTTCGCCGAGGTCCTCGTCGGGCTTGGGTTCGAGGAAGCGGAGGGCCCCCTTCTCGAGACGGAGTTCTGGAACAACGACGTGCTGTTCATGCCCCAGGACCATCCGGCGCGGTCGATCCACGACGCGCTCGCAGTCGAGGGGATATCCGGACGCCCGCCGGCGGCCGACCTCCTGGCCCGGGTCGGGGCGGCCCACGAGGGGCGCCCCCTGCCCGGGGAAACCGTACCGATAAGCCCGGGGTGGGCGACCCCGTACGATCCGACGATCGCGGCCCGCCCGGTGCTCCGGTCCCAGACGACCGCGGTGTCGGCCCGGTTCCTGGCCCGTCACCCCGTCCCACCGTTCCGGATGTATTCGATCGACCGCAATTTCCGCCGGGAAGAGGTGGATGCGAAGCATCATCTCGAGTTCCAGCAGGCCGAAGGGATCGTGGGCGCCGAGGGGATGACGGTCCGTCACCTCGTCGGGCTCTTCCGGACCCTAGCGGAGGCGATCGGCATCCGCGAGCTCAAGATACGGCCTAGCTACTTCCCGTTCACCGAACCGTCCATCGAAGGGTACGTTCGTCATCCGCGCCTCGGGTGGATGGAGGTGTTCCCGGGCGGGCTGTTCCGGCCGGAGGTCCTCCGGCCGCTCGGGGTGGACGTCCCCGTCCTCGCTTGGGGTGTGGGTGTTACCCGGCTCGCGATGGTCGCCCTCGGAAAGAACGACATCCGCGAGCTGTTCACGGACGACCTCGAGCTCCTCGGCGGGAGGCGTGGCTAGGCCGTGCCGCGATCAACGCTTTCCCTCCGCCGGGTCCTCGAGCTCCTGCCGCCCGGCGTCACCGACGCGACGCTCGAAGAGCTCCTCTTCGCCTCCAAGGCGGAGGTCGAACGCCGGGTCGGCGACGAGCTCGAGCTCTCGGTCACACCAGATCGGCTCGACCTCCTCTCCGAGGGCGGTCTCGGACTCTACCTCCAGGGGGCCCTCGGGTCGTCGTCCGGCCTCCCGAAGGCGCGACGCTCTGCTCCGACGGACGAACCGTGGACGATCCACGTGGACGCTTCCGTTAGAACGCTCCGCCCTGCGATCGCCGGAATCCGGATACGGGCGCCGGGGGGCCGCCCGCTGGACGAAGGGCTGCTGGCCGAGGCCGTCCGGTTCCAGGAGATCCTTCACGCCACGGTCGGTCGCGATCGTCGCGTGATGAGCCTCGGGATCTACCCCGCAGACCGGCTGAAACCCCCGATACGGTACTCCCTGGAGCCGGTCTCCGGCGTGAAGTTCGTGCCGCTCTACGGCAGCGAGGAGGTCTCGGGCGCCGACTTCCTCGTGACGGACCCGATGGCCCAGCGGTACGGGTCCCTGGGTTCTTCGGAAGGGCGATGCCTCACCCTGCGTGACGACGCGGGCAGCATCCTCAGCCTCCCACCTGTGCTCAACAGCCGAGGGGCGGGGGAGGCCCGGCCCGGCGACCGAGAGCTTCTCCTCGAGTCGACGGGAACGCGACCGCGCGCGGTCCGAGAAGGGCTCGGGCTCCTCCTGGTCGTGTTCGTCGCGCGCGGCTGGGCCGTGGCCCCGGTTGCCATCGAGGCCGCGGATGGATCGCGTGACGAAGGGGTGGCGGTCCTCGAGCCGCACGAACAGGACATGGCCGCCGAGCTGCTCGATCAGATCGCGGGTACTCCGCTAGGGTTCGACGAGGTGGCGCAGCCCCTGGCGCGGGCCCGCCTGGGAGTACGCACGGATCCGGGGCGGGTTCCGGGTGACGTCTCCGCCGTGGCGGCCGGACCTTCTCGGGCCGGTCGACCTCGCCGAGGAAGTCGTTCTGTCGCGCGGGCTGCGATCCGAGGACGGCATCGTTCCCCCGAGCCCGACCCGAGGGCATCGCCGCGCGGAGACGGACTTCCGACGGCGGATCGCCGCGCTGCTCCTTGGATTGGGATTCACGCAGCCCCACACGCCGCTGCTCGTTTCGGAGGTGTGCGTCGGTCGGCTGGCCGGCGGTGCCCCGATCCGCCTCCGCAATCCCGTGTCCGCGGAGTTCGCGTTCGTGCGGGACCGCCTGCTCCTCTCGCATCTCGACGTGCTCGCGCACAACACGCGTCGGAGCTATCCGCAACGGTTCGCGGAGGTCGCCCCCGTGGTCCTACGGTCCCCGGAAGCCGAAGCGGGCGCCGAGACGCGGTACCGCGCCGGCTTCATCGTGGCCAGCGAGCGCGCAGGGTTCGCGGACGTTGCCGCGCTCGTGGAGTATTTGCTGGGGAGCCTCGACGTAGGGGCCGTCCGCGAGCCCGCGGAGCTGCCCGGTACGATCCCCGGTCGGGCCGCGCGCGCCCGGGTCGCGGGAGAGAGTGTCGCCGAGATGGGAGAGATCCACCCCCGGATCCTCGCCGAGATCGGCGTGCCCGTGCCGAGCGCGTGGGCCGAGCTCGACCTCAGCGCGCTGTGGCCGCTGGTCGCTCGCCGCGACACCGATTAATAGCGACCGCCGGTCCGACGCCGATGGCGCGCTCTCGTCGTGCGTCGCCCGTTCGATCCCCGCCGCGCTCGCTGGGAGCGCGACGCGCGGGAAGCCATCGGAGAACGGGTGTCCGGGGGTCGGTTGCCCCTGCTCTCGGACCCGCCGGAGGCGCCGGACGAGACGTTCCTTTCCCAGGTAGGATTCCCGGGCGAGCCGCCGTTCACTCGAGGGATACAGCCCACGATGTACCGGGGCCGGCTCTGGACGATCCGGCAGTACTCCGGGTTCGGCAGCGCCGAGGCCACGAACCGACGGTTCCGTTTCCTCCTCGAGGGGGGACAGACCGGGCTCTCGGTCGCGTTCGACCTCCCGACCCAGAACGGGTACGACTCGGACCACGAGCGCTCCCAGGGCGAGGTCGGACGCTGCGGGGTCCCCATCTCCTCCCTCGCGGACATGCGGACCCTCTTCCAGGGGATCTCGCTGGACGCGGCGACCGTGTCGATGACGATCAACGCGACGGCCCCGATCCTGGTTCCGCTCCTGGTCGCGGTCGCCGAAGAGGGTGGCGTTCCCCGAGCCCGCCTCAGCGGGACGGTCCAGAACGACGTGCTGAAGGAGTACGTTGCGCGAGGGACGTACATCTACCCGCCCGCGGCCTCGATGCGCCTCACGGTCGACCTGATCGAGTTCTCGACCCGGGAGATGCCGATGTGGAACTTCATCTCCGTCTCGGGCTACCACATGCGCGAAGCCGGAGCCACCGCGCCGCAGGAGGTGGCGTTCACGCTCGCGAACGCGATCGCCTACGTTCGTGCGGTACGCGACCGGGGCCTCGACCTCGAGAGCTTCCTGCCCCGTCTTTCGTTCTTCTTCTCCTCGGACATCCGATTCCTCGAGGAGATCGCCAAGTTCCGCGCCGCTCGCCGTCTGTGGGCCCGCATCGTGCGGGAGACGTTCGGCGTGAAGGGTGCCCGAGCGCAGCAGTTGCGGTTCCACACGCAGACCGCCGGGTCCAGCCTCACGGCGCAGCAGCCCGAGCTCAACGTCGTGCGAACAACGCTCGAAGCCCTGGCCGCCACGTTGGGCGGAACCCAGTCCCTCCACACGAACGCGCTGGACGAAGCCCTCGGCCTGCCGACGGAGCAGACCGCGCGCCTCGCCATCCGGACCCAACAGACCCTCGCGGAGGAGTCGGGGATCGGCTCGACGGTCGACCCCGTGGGGGGCGCCTACGCGATCGAGCAGGCCACCGACCGCATCGAGGAGGAGGCGAGCGAGTACCTCGCGCGCATCGAGACGATGGGCGGGGCCGTCGCGGCCATCGACCGCGGCTTCTTCGCGGGGGAGATCGCCCGGGAGGCGTACCGCGTGGCCAAGGCTCGCGAGCGGCGGGAGGAGACGGTCGTCGGGGTGAACGAGTACCCCGAGGGAAATCCCGAGTTCTCGCTCTTCCCGGGGTCCCAGAGAGGGGTCTCGGGTCAGCGGATCTCTCCCGAGGACGAGGCCCGCCAGGTGAAACGGCTGGCCCGGTGGCGCCGCGAGCGCGACGGGGCGCTCTCGCTCGCCGCGCTCGAGCGGCTTCGCCGAACGACCGATTCGGGCGGGAACGTCATCCCGGAGGTCCTGGCGGCGGTCGTGGCCGGGTGCACGCTCGGAGAGATTTCGGACGTCTGGCGGGTGGCGTTCGGCGAACAGCCCCCCTCGAAGGCGTTCTAGGAGAGGGAGCACCGTGCAGCTCGATCACGTCGGGATCGCCGTCGCGAGCCTCCCCAAGGCGATCGAGCGATGGCGGCCGCTCGCGGGGGACCCTGACTCACCGCCGGAGCAGCTCCCGACGCAGGGCGTACGGGTCGCCTTCCTGCGCGTGGGGGAGACACACATCGAGCTTCTCGAGCCGCTTACCCCGGAATCGCCGGTCGGCAAGTTCCTTGCCTCCCGCGGAGAGGGGGTCCACCACCTGGCGTTCCATGTCCCGAGCGTAGACGCCCAGCTCGCCGAACTGATCCACCGCGGGGAGCGCGTGGTCGACCGGGCCTCTCGACCGGGGGCGCGCGGCCGGCGGGTCGGGTTCGCCCACCCGAGCGCGTTCGGCGGCGTCTTGGTGGAGTTCGTGGAGAGCCCGTGAGCCGGGTCGTCTCCGCCGACCTGGGTGCGATCATCGACAGTAGGGGCCAGCCCACGGTCGAGGCGACGCTCGTCCTCGAATCCGGCGCCCGGGGCCGCGCGGGCGCGCCGAGCGGGGCGAGCACGGGCGTCCACGAGGTACGCGCGTTCCCGGAGGGAGGGGCGGCCGCCGCGCTCCGGGCGTTCCCCGGGTCGGTCGCTCCTCGGCTCGTAGGGGTGGACGCAGCGGACCAGGCCGCTATCGATGGGGCGCTCCACGCGGTGGACACCACCCCGGACTTCTCCCGGATAGGCGGCAACACGGCGACCGCGGTCTCCGTCGCCGCGGCTCTGGCGCACGCCTCCGAGGCGGGGGTTCCGCTCTGGCGGGTCCTTGCCCGCCCGGGAGTCACTCGGACTTCGTTTCCCGCGGTCGTGGGCAACTGCATGAACGGCGGTCGCCACGCGATCGGAGGGCCGGACATGCAGGAGTTCATCGCGTTCGCCGAGTCGCCCCGGCCGGACGAGTCGGTCCGCGCCGCCGTCCGGGTGCACTCGATCGTCGGAGAGCAGCTCCACCGTCGCTATCCCACGCTGGCGCTGGGTCGCGGGGACGAGGGTGGCTGGGTCGCTCCGGTAGGAAACATCGAGGCGATCGAGCTGTTGCGGGACGCCTGTGCCCAGGCTCGTGACGAGCTTCGGGTCGAGGTCCACCCCGGCGTCGACCTTGCCGCCAGCGAATTCTACCGCGATGGGAAGTACCGGTACAAGGACCGGACCCTGGATTCCGAAGGGCAGGTCCAGTTCGTAGCGAAGCTCGTCGACGAGGTACGGTTTCCGGTATGTGGAGGACCCGCTCGACCAAGAGGCGTTCGAGCCGTTCGCCCAGATGACCCGAGCGATCGGGAACCGGGCGCTCGTGGTGGGGGACGACATCTTTTGCAGCCGCGTTTCGCGGCTTCAGCGGGGGATCGCCGACCGCTCGGCGAACGCGGTCCTGATCAAGGTGAACCAGGTCGGGACCCTCACGGACACCCTGGCCACGGTTGACCTGGCCCGTGCGAACGGCCTCGCCACGGTCACGTCCCACCGTTCCGGGGACCTCCCCGAGGGGTGGCTGGCCCACCTCGCCGTGGGGACCGCGGCTAGGGGATTGAAATGCGGAGTTCTCGGTGGGGAGCGCGTGGCAAAACTAAATGAGCTCCTGCGTCTCGGCCGCGCCACCGGATGATCCAGTAATGCCCGACGACGAACCGATGGCCGAAGAGCCCGTGAGCACCTCCGACGGCCAGGATATCCGCCCCGGCGAGCTCCTGATCCCCGAAGACACCTACCTGACCTCGGGCGTCCACATCGGGACCCAGCAGAAGTCAGCCTCGATGCGCCGGTTCGTCTACAAGATCCGATTCGACGGCCTTCACGTCCTCGACGTCCGCGAGACCGACCGGCGGATCCGGATGGCCTCGAAGTTCCTCGCGCGTATCCCGGCCGACCGCATCCTCACGGTATCCCAGCGCCAGTACGGCCAGAAGCCGGTCCGCGTGTTCGCGAAGACCGTGGGCGCGGTCTCGTTCGCCGAACGGTTCGTTCCTGGATGCCTCACGAACCCGAACCTGCCCGAGTACTTCGAGCCGAAGGTCCTGGTCGTGACGGACCCCGCCACGGACCAACAGGCCCTGAGCGAGGCCGTCTCCATCGGGATCCCCGTGGTCGGGCTCTGTGACGTCAACAACGAGACCCGCGACGTGGACCTCGTGATCCCGGCGAACAACAAGGGCCGGGTGGCGCTCGCGACCGTCTACTGGCTGCTCGCGCGGGAGGTCCTACGCGCGAGGGCCGGCGGCGCCGAGGTCGAGTACCCCCTCACCATCGAGGATTTCCAGGCCGCCCTGTAGGCCGGTCGGGTCGGCCCGACCCTCGCCGTCCGGCACCGTCTTATCGGACGCGAGCCTCGGTTTCGTGTGAGCCGCACCGGCTCGGGCCTTCTCGAACTCCTCACCGAGCACGGGGTGCCGGAAAAGGGCGCCCGCCTCTACCTGGCGGCCTGCCGGGCCGGTCCGCAAACCGCGAGCGAACTCGCCCGCCTCTCCGCGGTCAACCGGGTCGAGGCGTATCGTATCATCAAGCAGCTCGCGAGCGAGGGGCTCCTGACCGCCGCCGGAGCCCGCCCGCGGCGGTTCGCGGCGCTCCCACCGGACGAGCTCGTCGACCGGTGGATCCACCGCGCCACCGACCGGCTCCGCCAGCTTCAGGAGGACCGTCCCAAACTCCTCGCGGACTGGGAGGAGCAGCGGACAGAGCTAGACGACCGCGACCCGCGGAAGTTCGCGGTGTTCGACGGCCGGGAGGCGATCCGGGGCGTTCTCCTCAAGCGGATCGGCACAGCGAAGGGCCAGATCCTCGTGAGCGCGAGCGGAGCTCTCCTCTCGATGCTGATCGAGGGTGGGGTCGACCGAGGGCTCAGGGAGGCCGTGGGCCGCGGCGTCAAGGTCCGGGTCGTGACCGATGTCTACCCGTCGAACCTCCCTCAGGCGAAGCACTTCGCGGGGTTCACCGAGCTCCGGCACACGAGCGGCCCGGTCTCGAGCCGTGCGCTCGTCATCGACCGGGTCGGGGCGCTCGTCTACGTATCGGGCGAGGAGGGGCTGGGCTCGGGCGACGACCAGGTCGCCCTCTGGTCGAGCGCGCCTGCGTTCGTCCGTCGGGTCCGGGACCACCACCGTCGGCTCTGGACGGCGGCGATCCGCGCGGAATCCCGGTTCGTGGAGCTCGAGAACCCTCCGGCAGCCGTCCTTCCCGTGGTTGGGGGTCGGGAGGCGGTGCCGTTCCAGCGCCTCAAGGAGATCGCGAAGCTCGGGATGCGCGCGTCGGGCGTGCGCGAGTTCGAGCTCCGCCTCCCCGAGCTGATAGAGACGATCGCACGCCAGCTCGGGCGCGAGATCGCCGACGAGGTGGAGGGGGAGACGGTCGGGGAGGTGGCGCGCTCCCTCTCGCGCTATTACGCGACCCACACGATGGGCCACCTTGGGGTAGTCAAGGACCACCCCCTGACGCTCCGGGTCACGGGTTGCTTCGCGTGCACGAGCGACTCCCCCGAGATCGGCCGCGTGATGTGCCCCCAGCTGTTCCGAGCCGTCCTCGAGTCGCGCCTGGGGGGCCGCTGGGAGGTTTCGAAGCCCGACCCCACGAAGCACGCGACCCGCGGCTGCGTCTTCACCGCTACCGTTGCCTAGGCCGCCGCCCAACGGCCTGGTGAATGCACGTCAGCCGGCCAGGGTCCTTGGTCGAGGCGGTTCTCGTTCGCGACGGGCGCCCGTGGCGGGGCCCGAGCCCGAGTTTTACAACAATGCTACGCCGCCGCATGGTGTAGCATGTGTAGGCTACAACCGCTACAACGTTGGCATGAAGGTATAAATACACCGCCCGGTTACGGAAGCGCAGAAGCTATGAAGCCCACTGTCACGGCCCCGGCGAGCGTCCGCTCCCGCACCACCCCGAAGCCGGTACCGAACGTGAGCATCCCGGCCCCCTCCCGGACGCCCGTTACCTCTCCGGTTTCCGACCTCTGCCCGAACTGCGGGTCCTCCCACCTCATCCGGGACGAGATCCGGGGCGAGATCGTATGCGCCGACTGCGGTCTGGTCGTGGACCAGAGCGCGCTCGTCAGCGACCGTGGTCAGCGCGGCTCGAAGGAGGACACCGGCCGTGAGGCGCGCGGCTGGGGTCCGGTCATCTCCCCGCTCATGCCCGACAAGGGCCTGTTCAGCGAGATCGGGGTTCCGACCCGGGATTTCCAGGGGAACTCGCTCTCCCGTAACACCTCCCTCAAGTTCTACCATCTGAGGAAGCTCAACCACCGCCTCCGCGCGGCTCGCACCCACCAACGCAACCTCGTGGTCGCGCTCGGGGAGTTGAACCGGCTCGCGGGCGTTCTTGGTCTTTCGCGCGAAGTGAAGGAGTCGGCGACCTACATCTACCGCCGCGCGCTCGAGCACAAGGCGACCCGCGGCAAGAAGATCGTGGCGCTCGTCGCCGCGAGCGTCTACGCGGCGTGCCGGCAGTGTCACGTCCCCCGGACGATGAAGGAGATCATCGCCCACTCGAAGGCGACGAAGATCGAGGTGGGGCGGGCGTACACGCTCCTGGCCCGGGAGCTCAAGCTGGGTCTCAAGCCGGTCGAGCCGCGTGACTACCTGGTCCGGTTCACGCAGGACCTCAACCTCTCGAAGGAGGTACGCCAGAAGGTCCTCGAGCTCCTCGAGCAGGTGGAACAGGTCTACTCCACCAGCGGGGTCCTCCCGAACGGGATCCTCGCGACCATCATCTACATCGCGTCGAACCTGATGGGAGAGCCGCGGAGCCAGGACCGGATCGCGGCGGTCGCGAACGTCACGCCTGTGACGATCCGCAACCACTACAAGGAGCTCCTCGACCTGCTCGGCCTTCCGAAGAACCTTGCCAACCCGCAGGCCCGGGGGACGCTCCCCTCGGAGACCGGTGAGAAGATCGCGGCCGACGCCGCCGCGGCCGGCCACTGAGGGGTTCGACGCCCCGGGCCCCGTCGCCCGGAAGGGAGATGAACCCGGGGCGGGCTCTTCGCGCGTGCCCGCCACGGGGGCGTTGAGCTACTCGTCGTATCGAACGTACCTCGAGTGCCCGCTGCGCTGGAAGTTCCTCTACGTCGAGCACCGGCCGGAGGCCCCGCGGGGCTACTTCACGTTCGGACGGGTGATCCATTCTGTCCTTGAAGAGCTGGTCCGCCCCTTCGTCGTCCCGGCCCCCCGGCGGCCCGGGTCGGGCGACGGGCAGAAGACGCTCGACGATTGGTCTCCGGGCTCCTCGGCGGCCGCCCCTCCGCGCGCGATCAGCCCGGAGGAGCTCGTGCAGGTCTACGACCGTAGCTGGTCGGGCGAGGGGTACACGAGCGCGGAGGAGGAGGCTCGGTACCGGGCCCTTGGCCGCGACCTGCTCATGCGCTTCCACGCGCAGTTCGTCAAGCACCCCGTAGTCCCGGTGGCCGTCGAGGAGCATCTCGAGACCCGGTGGGACGGGATCCCGATCCACGGCTACATCGACCGCATCGACCGGACGCCGACCGGCGGCCTCGAGATCGTGGACTACAAGACGTCGCGCGAACTCTCGGCTGAGGACGCTCGCGACTCCGACCAGCTCTCGCTGTATCAGGTTCTGGTGGAGAACAACTACGCCGAGCCGGTAGAGAGGGTCACCCTGCTCCATCTCCGGTCGCTCGTCCCCCACCGCGCGCCTGCCCGGACGCGGACCACGCTCGATCCGTTGCACGCCCGCCTCGGGATGGTCGCGGACGGGATCCGCGAGCAGGCGTTCGAGCCGACGCCCGGGACGTCATTGCACGCGTTGCGACTTCCGAACGGTCTGTCCCGAGTTTCGTACGGTCCCGGCCACGGAGGAGGCGCGCCTCACCGCCCTCGTCGACCGGTTCGAGGCTCTTCGCGAGGAAGAGCGCCGCCTGGAGGGCGAGCTCTCCCGAGCGGCCGAGAACCTGCACCGGGCGGCCGAGGAGCTCGGCCTGCACCGCGTCCCCGGCTCGCGCTCGGTCGCTATCCGACGTCGTGAGGAGGCCTGGCAGTACTCCCTGGACTCGGTCCGTCCCCTCCTCGAGACCGCGGGCGTCACGCAGCGGCTCGGGCGCGAGACTCCCGAAGAGGTCCGACGGCTCATCCGGGACACCGAGGTTCCCGCCGAGCTGAGACGCAAGGTGGCCGAGACGGGCTCCCGGCAGGTGCGGTGGTACTGGGAGCTCGAGAACGGAAACGGCGACTCTCGGTGACTCGCGGCGGAGGCCGGCGACCGGTGTTTCGGGTCGCTCCTCCGGACAGGCGGCCCGGATTCGCGTAAAGGCTATGATGGGGGCCCGGTACTCCCCTCTATGGGGGTTCCCCTCGCCACCGAGGCGCGCCTGGCCTCGCTACGGGACCGTGTTCCCACGGTCGCCACCCTGTGCTCCCATTCTTCGCTTCAGATCTTCCATGGGGCGAAGTTGGAGGGCCTTCCGACGCTCGGGATATCGGTCGGGAAGCCCCCAAGGTTCTACGACGCCTTCCCTCTCGCCCGCCCGGACCGGTTCATCTCCGTCCCGCGCGTAAAGGATCTCGGCGGCGCGGACGCCCGACTCCGGGAGGCCGGGGCGATCATCGTGCCTCACGGATCGTTCGTCGAGTACCTCGGCCCCGACGCGTTCGGTCGCCTGGACGTTCCGGTGTTCGGCAACCGCGCGGTCCTCGCCTGGGAGTCGGACCGCGAGAAGGAGCGGGAGTGGTTGGACGCCGCCGGCGTGTCAATGCCCAAGCGCTACGACGACGCGTCCGAGGTCGACGGACCGGTGATCGTGAAGTACCACGGCGCGAAGGGCGGCAAGGGATTCTTCCTCGCGAAGAACCGCGAGGCGCTCGCGGACTTCCGTCCGACCGGGCCGTTCGTGATCCAGGAATACGTCCTGGGCACCCGCTACTACATGCATTTCTTCTATTCGCCGCTCTCCGACCGCGGCTACCGCGTCGGCCACGGCTCGCTGGAGCTCCTCGGCATGGACCGCCGCGACGAGGCGAACATCGACGAGCTCTACAAGCTGGGGGCCCAGGAGGAGCTCCTGAAGGCCGGGATCCGCCCAACGTTCGTCGTGACGGGGAACGTGCCCGTGATCCTCCGCGAATCGCTCCTCGAAAAGGCGTTCGACGTAGCGGCGCGGATCGTCGAGCGGTCGGTCGAGCTCTTCGGCGGGATGGTGGGACCGTTCTGCGTGGAAGGGATCATGACCGAGGAGCTCGAGTTCAAGGTCTTCGAGATCTCGACGCGCATCGTCGCCGGGACGAACCTCTTCATCTCGGGCAGCCCCTACTCCGACCTCGTTCAACCCGGCCTCTCGACGGGGCGCCGCATCGCCCAGGAGATCCTTCGCGCGAAGTCCGAGGGTCGGCTCGCCGAAGTGCTGAGCTGAGCTCCCCCGGCCGCTGACGGCACGCGACCCGTTAAGAACGGACCGCTCCTCCTCGGACGATTCGAATGCCATCGGCCATCGTCGCGAAAGGGCTCGGCAAGGTGTACCCCGGTTCGCGGGCCGCGCTCCCGGCGCTTTCTGACCTCTCCCTCGAGATCCCGTCCGGAGGCGTCTACGGCCTGATCGGACGCAACGGGGCCGGCAAGACGACCTTCATCCGGATCGCCGCGACGCAGCTTACGCCCACCTCCGGGGAGCTCCGCGTCCTGGGACACAACGTCCAGGGAGAGGAACGCGCGATCCGCGCCCGGATCGCGTGCGTCCCCCAGGAGTCCCGGCCGCTCTACTTCCTGCGGGTCGAGGAGGTCATCTACCTGTATCTCAAAATGCGCGGGCTCGGCCCGATCGACGCGCGGCGGCGGACGCGGGACGTCCTCGAGGAGCTCTCGCTCACCGAGTACCGACGCCGCCTGGTGAGCCGGCTCTCGGGCGGCCTCCGACGCCGGACGATCTGCGCGATGGTGCTCGCGTCCGACGCGGACATCCTCTTTCTCGACGAACCGACGACCGGGCTCGACCCGATCGCCCGCCGCGAGGTCTGGCAGGCGATCCGCCGGGCGAGCCGCGAGAACCGGACGATCCTCCTCACCACCCACTACCTGGACGAGGCCGAGGCCCTCTCCGGCCGGCTCGCGCTCGTCGAACGCGGTCGCTTGATGCTCGAGGGGAGTCCCGGCGACCTGCGGGCCCGGGTCCGATACCCGTACCGCGTGACGATACAGGGCTCGATGCCGCGAGCCGATCTCGAACGCTACGGGAAGGTCTCCGACATCGAGGGGGGGTACCTCGTCTTCGCCCGCGAGGCGGAGGCCCGCGAGCTCTCCCGGCGAGCCCTCGAGGCGGGGCTCCGTCTCACGATGGGACCGGTCAGCCTCGAGGACATCTTCCTCGAGGTCGTGGGCCGTTCGATCGAAGAGGAGACCGCGCCGGCGGCGGAGAACACCGACAACGGGGGAGCCCTGGCGTGAGCGAGCGCCACAGACTCCGATCGCTGTTCACGCTCGTCCTCTTGAACGGCGTGATCCCGATCCGGACGCAGCCGCTCTATCTCGTGAACCTGCTCGCGTCGCCGCTCTCGTTCCTGTTCTTCATCTACGTCATCTCGCACGGGACGCTGCTCGCCTTCGGGATCACCGGGGGTCTCGTCCTCACGATGCTCACGGCCGGGACGGGACTCCAGTCGGACCTGACCCACTATCGTCACGACTTGAAGTTCCAGGACGTCGTGGTCGCCTCACCGGTGGAAGCCCCGACGTACGTGATCGGGATGGCCCTGAGCGAGCTCGTCTACTCCCTCCCCGGCATCGCGGTGTTCGTCGTCCTGTTCGTCGTGAAGGGGTACGTCACCCTCGACAGCGTCGTGGTCGTGGGCGGGGTGCTGCTCCTGGTCTGGGGGTTCGCGACGGCCCTCGCGTTCACGCTGGCCACCTACTTCGAGGACGTGCGGGAGACGTTCATGTTCAGTCCGCTCATCTCCCTCGTCCTGACGGTGCTCCCCCCGGTCTACTACCCTCTCGCGTACCTCCCGCACTGGGCGCAGCTGGTCGCGCGGATCTCGCCCACGACCTACGCGGCCGCCCTGGTCCAGTGCTCCGTGGGCATCGCTCCGAGCTCCTGCGGGTCGGGCCTCCTCGACTGGGTCGTGCTCGGCGGGGTGACCGCGACCCTGTTCGCCGTGGCGGCGTTCAAGGCCCGCTGGAAGGACGCATAACACTCGGAAATGCGGGTCCGGGCGACCCGACGCGCGAGCACTTATGTACCGGCCTCATGGTGGACCCTCCCCCATGCTTTCGTTCGCGGACCAGCGCAGCTTCGAGGCATCGGACGAGCGGTTCTCGCGCTGTCTTTTCTGCGGACGGGAGGTTGTCGTCCTCCCCGACGACCGGCGGCGGGGGTCGTGCTTCGACTGTCTCTCCCTCTCCGTGGCCCCCGCCTCGCCGTGCCCGAACTGCGGGGCGATCATACCGGGCGAGGAACGCGGGCTGGGCTGCCCGAACTGCCGCTGGTACCCACTGCGCGATTGAGCCCGTGGCCCGCCCTTCCGCTAAGCTTATCGGCCGCGGGGTGCCCGACGCCTACGGGCGTGCCGAGGTGGCTCAGTCCGGTACGGCGCGAGCCTGGAAAGCTCGTGGCGGAATACGCCTCGGGAGTTCAAACGTCGGGGCCGGCCGCCCGGCCCGGCGGAAACTCTCCCCCTCGGCGCTGCCTCCCCGTGCGCGGTCGTCACCGCGCGCAGGAGACCCCGCCCGTGACGGTACCGGCGCGGGCGATGGCCGCCGCCCTGCTCCAGGTGGACGCGATCGGGTCACGCCTCACGGGGCGGGCGGCGCTCGAGGAGACCTGTCGGTTCCTGCGGGAGTCGTTCCGGCACTATCGATGGGTGGGCGTCTACCGCCTGGAGGGAGAGACGCTCGTCCTCGATGGGTGGAACGGACCCTCGGCGACGGAGCACACCCGCATTCCGGTCGGTCAGGGGATCTGCGGCCGCGCGGCGCGCGAGGGCCGCACGGTCATCGTCGACGACGTACGCGCAGCTCCCGAGTACCTGGCCTGCTTCCTCGAGACCCGGTCCGAGATCGTCGTGCCGATCCGCGACGGGGACCGCGTCGTGGGCGAGATCGACATCGACGGCAACGAGGTCGGCGCGTTCGACGCGAGCGACCGGGAGTTCCTCGAGAAGATCGCCCGGCGGCTCACCGGCGCGCTCGCGAAGGCTGCGACCGAGCCGCCGCCCGGCTGAGCGCGCGGCGGATCGCGAGGAGCGCCTGGTCGAGGGCGCGGGCGGAGTCGAACCGGGTCAGTCGGGGCTTCGCTCCGGCCCGACGGAGCCTCCTCGCCTCGGCCGCGATCGCAGCGAGCGCTCTCGTGAGCTCGTCCACGATCGGGAGGTCGGCCGATCGGCTGGTCCGGGACAGGGGGTTGAGGTCGATGGCGATCACCCGCTTGCCCAGGGCCCGAAGGGCTTCGGTCCGGTCCCCGTCCTCGAGAGGGACGAGGCACACGTCCGCGAGGAGGATCCCCTCCGCGTCGACCCACGCCCGGTCCGACGGGAGACCGGGGATCCGCGCGGTCGGCCGTACCCCGAGTATCCGGCGTACCCGGCTCTTCGGAGCGACCTCTCTACCCGGCGGGCGCGGGCCGGCGTCCGATGGAACAGGTTCACCTCGACGCCGAGCCCCGGCACCGCCCTCGCGAGGCGCGCGATCTCCGGGGCGGCGAGCGCGGCGACGTTGCCGTTCACGCTTACGACGGGCCGTCGTGCCGCCAGGAGCCATCGGGCGGCCGTTGACTCCGCGCGGCGTGCGCTCGGTGTCGTCCTCTCGCCGAGCAGGTAATCGAACGCCTCTCCCCGGCCCTGGGCGATCAGCCCCTCCGGGACCACGAGCCCCGAGCGATGGGCGTCGGCGAGTCGGGCGCGGACGAGGAGGCTGCGGTAGCGGGGATGCCGCGGAGAAAGCTGCATCGGGCGGCTGCCCGGTCTAGCCCGAGCCGGGCGGCTCGGGGGTGGCGTGTCCCTCGGCCGCGCCCTCGCCGGCCCCCAGCCGGTTCTCGAGGGAAGCGATTCGGTCCTCGAGCGATTGCAGACCCTCCTCGAGCGCTTTCGTGAGGGCGAGCTTCAGGCTCTCCTCGAGCGCGACGAGGTCCCGGCCCAGGTCGATCATCCTCCGCGAGTTCTCGTTCAGGAGGAGCCGCGTCTGGGTGGCGACCCGGTACGTGTCGGAGAGGTCCTTGGTCAGTTGGTGTGAGGAACGAGCGAACGTCTCCACGGACTCCCCGACCGGCTTCCACTTCGCGTCGAGGTTCTCCGTGAGGGCGGTCGCCAGCTTCTGGTTCAGCCGGTCGAACGCTCCGTCGACCTCCTTCGAGACCCGCTCGGAAAGGGTCGCCTCGAGGCCGTCCAGCCGGGTCTTCATCTCCTGACCCAGGCCGTCCGACGAGCTCTCGACGTGCTGGACCCGGTCCTCGATCGACTGGAGCCGGGCCGTGAGGTTCGAGTAGGCGGACCCGACCAGCGTGGACAGCTGTCCCTGCCCGAACTCCTGGGCCCGCAAGAGAAGATGGAGGATCCAGTGCTCGCGGCCCTTCGTCTCCGCGAGCGGGCCCCGGTCGATCCGGTCCCGGACCTCCCGGTCGTCGATCATCGCCTGAAGTTCCTTCAGGACCTCCACGCGGAGCGCGGGGCTGGGAGCGGAAGCCGAGGGCGGTCGACCGGCCATCGAGCGGCGATGGGTCCCGGGTGGCTATATAAGTTGGCGAGCGCGCGCGGTGGTCGGCGGTGCGCCGCGTCGCGGATTCGGCCGGCGGCGGCCACCGGCGCGGAACCCCGCGTCGGGCGCTGTCCAGCCGGACGAACGTCTAGTTCTTAACCCCGGACGGCCCCCATTCTATCGGCAGAAATGCTCCCTGGTGCCGGGTACCGGGGTATTGCGTCCCACGATGGGACATAGGAGAGAAGAAATCATGGCTCGACCACCGAAGAGCAAGGCGAAACGACGAGTTGGACTGGCCGTTTACCTCGAACCGGCGATCCTGCGCAAGCTGCGGGTCGCCGCGGAGCAGGACCGCAGGTCGACATCGACCCAAGCGGCCCTCTACATCGAGGAAGGCCTGGGGCTTCGCAAGCCTCGCGCTCACTGAGTTCCGGCGCGCCGCCGGGCCCGCTACGCGCGGGGGCCGGCGGCCTGTTGGACGTCGAAGCCCTCGCCCAACAGCTCGTGGGCCACGATCTGGCGGCGGATCTCGGATGTTCCGGCACCGATCTCGAGCAGCTTCGCGTCCCGTGCCAAGCGCTCGAGCGGCAGGTCGCGCATGTAGCCGTAACCTCCGTGGATCTGGATCGCCTCGAGCGCCGCCCGGGTGGACGCCTCCGACGCGTACGTGAGGGCCGCCGCGCTCTCCTTCCGCCGTCGGGGGTCGACTCGTACGTCCTCGAGGGCTTGCTCCATCAGGAGACGGGAAGCCGCGAGCTCCGTGTACATGTTCGCAAGCTTCGCCTGGATCAGCTGGAACGCGCCGATCTTGTGGCCGAACTGCTCGCGTTCCCGGGCGTAGGCGACGGAACGCTCCAGGCATTCGACCAGGATCCCGACAGGGATAGCGGTCAGGACCGCGCGCTCGACGTTGAGCCCGCTCATCATAATGCGGACGCCGTCGTTCTCCTCGCCGACGCGCTGGTCGACCGGCACCCGCACGTCCTGGAACGCGAGCTCGCCCGTCGGCGAGCCGCGCATGCCCATCTTGTCCAGGCTCTTCGCGACGGAGAACCCCGCGGAGTCCGTCCGGACGAGGAACGCGCTGATCCCCCGGGCCCCGCGTTCGGGGGCGGTCTTTGCGTAGACGAGGGCGAGGTTAGCGACCGGTCCGTTCGTGATGAACTGCTTCGTCCCCGAAAGAACGTAGTGGTCACCCTTCCGCTCGGCGTGGGTCAGAATGGAGACGGCGTCGGACCCGGCGTTCGGTTCGGTGAGCGCGAGCGCGCCGACCTCCTCGCCGCTCGCGATTTTGGGAAGGAATCGGGCTCGCTGCGCGTCGCTCCCGTTCCGTGCAAGGTTGTCGGCGAACAGGTTCGAATGTGCGCCAACGCTGAGCGCCAGTGCCGGGCTCACCCGGGCGATCTCCTCGAGGATGATCGCCTGGGCCCGGTAGGAAAGGCCCAGCCCTCCGTACTCCGTCGGGATGGTGGGTGCGAGGAATCCGTGCTCACCGAGACGACGGAAGACCTCCTTCGGGAACCGGGTCCTCCCGGTCCATCTGCTGGGCGACCGGGGCCACCTCTTTGCGGACAAACTTGCGGGTCGCCTCGGCGAGGTCCCGTTCCTCGTCCGACAGCGCTGGCGGCATGGACGACGCGAACCCGCCGCGAGGTTAACGGTTTTCGCCGGGTTCAGCGCGCGCGTGGGCCTGTAAGGGCGCGGCGGAGGCCGATGTGCTTCCGCCAGGCCGGCCGCCGCCGGGGCCAGTCCGACCGGTAGTGGGCCCCCCGGCTCTCGGTGCGGGTTAGCGCGGCCCGGGCGATCAGCGACGCGGTAAGGGCCGCGTTCGCCACAGGCCCCGGCAGCGTCTCCTGTCGCCCGGGTTCCGTTAGCCCTGCTACGCGTTCGAACGCCTCGAGCGCGGAGCGGAGCCCCTCGGCGGACCGGACGATCCCGACCTCGTCCCAGAGTCGGTTGCGGACCTCTTCGATCATCACCGGTTCCTCGGACCTTCCCGCGCCCTTCGGCGCCGGAAGCTCGACGAGCCGGTCGGGCATCCCTGGCCCCCCGGCGGCGGGATGGAGCATCTGCCGGGCGACCCTCTCGCCGAAGACCAGACCTTCCAGAAGCGAGTTGCTGGCCAGCCGGTTCGCGCCGTGGACGCCGGTCGCCGCCACCTCCCCGGCGGCGTACAGCCCTCGAAGCGAGGAACGCCCCTCGAGATCGGTCGTGACCCCTCCGATCATGTAGTGGGCGACGGGGGCCACCGGGATACGGTCGCGGGACGGGTCAAGGCCGTACGAGAGCAGGAAGCGGCATACGGAGGGGAATCGGGCGTAGAGGCGGTCGCGCGGGATCTCGGTGGCGTCGAGGTAGACGTGGGGGTGCCCCGACCGCGAGACCTCGCGGTCGATCGCCCGAGCGACCACGTCCCGGGGCGCGAGCTCGGCATCCTTATGCTGCGCCACCATGAATCGCTCCCCCGCGTCGTTGCGCAGGACGGCGCCTTCCCCGCGAAGCGCCTCGGAGATCAGGAACCTCGGCGCCCCCTCGCGGTAGAAGGCGGTCGGGTGGAACTGGATGAACTCCATGTCGCTGAGCAGCGCCCCGGCCCGGAACGCGATCGCGACCCCCTCACCGGTCGCGATCGAAGGGTTCGAGCTCTGTCGGTAGAGCGCCCCGGCCCCGCCGGTGGCGAGGACCACCGGGCGCGGGTCCAGGACCTCGAGCCCCCTGCCCTCGGGGTTCGCGACGGTCGCCTCGAGGCCGTCCCTACCTGCCGGGGACAACGCCCGGAGGACCCTTCGCTCGAGCATCTCTATCCCGGCGTCAAGGGCCCGATGCCGTAGCGTCTCCTCGATCGAGAGGCCGGTCGCGTCGCCTCCCGCGTGGAGGATCCGCGCCCGGGAGTGGGCGGCCTCGCGGCCGAGCGCGATTTGCCCGTCCTCGGTGTCGAACGGCACCCCGTAGTGGACGAGGTCGGCGATCCGGGCAGGAGCGTCCCAGGTCAGTACGCGGGCCGCCGCCCGGTCGACGAGTCCGTCTCCGGCGCGGATGGTATCTTCGTAGTGCAGCGCTCGGCTGTCGTCCGGGCCCACGGCGGCGGCGATGCCACCCTGAGCGTAGCGGGTGTTGGACTCTTCGAGGCGGGCCTTGGTGATGATCGTGGGCCGCAGGCCGAGCTCCTGCGAACGGAGAGCGAGGTAGAGTCCCGCGATTCCGCTGCCGATGACGAGCGGGCGACGCGAGGGGTCCTTCACGGGGCGCGGAGCGGGGAGGCAGGTATAGCCCCTTGCGAGCACCCACGTCGCTCATCTCCCCGCCCGACCCTGCCGCCCCGTGCATCCCACGGACCCGCGTTCCCCGCCCGTCGACTGGAAATCCTCGGTCACGGTCCGGGACGATCCGGAGCTCGCGCGAGAGCTGGTGAAGAGGCTCCGTCAGGTCGGAACCGTTCGGGGTCTGAGCGTCAGTGACCTGGTCGCCCCTCGTCGGGCGTTCTGGCGGCGGTTGGCGCCTCCGTTACCCATGACCCCTGAACGCGAGGAGAGCATGGCCCGGGGGAGGTCGTGGCATCGCGCTGCCGGGCGCCTCTTTTCGGCCGAAGGAGCTCTGGAGGTTCGTCTCCGGCGCGAGGGCATCTCGTGCCGCATCGACCTCTTGGCCGACGTCCCGGTGGAGATCAAGACCGGAGGCGGTCCGCTTCCGGCCGACCTTCCCAGCGAACGCCCCGAGCATGTCGAGCAGCTTGCGATGTACTGCGCGCTTCTCGAGCGACCCGACGGCCGTCTCGTCCACATCGCTGTCGAAGAGGGTCGCCCGACCGGCGTGGGAGCGACCGACGTCCGATTCGGGGACCTCGCGAAGGTCGAAGGGGAGATGCGCGCGAGGGAAGCAGTGCTTCGCCAAGCCATCGACCGGAAGGAGTCGGGCTCCCTCCCTCGATGTCGCTGGTTCGGGCGGGGCTGTGAGTTCCAGCTGGCCGGCGCCTGCGATTGTAGGGGAGAAGAAGCTCGGGAGTCCTCTGTCATCCTCGCGGAGGTGCGTTCGACCCGCGAACGTCCCGATATCTCGCTACGATGGCTAACGGCCCTCGTCGAGAACTCCGCGGTCCCCACCTCGTCGGGGCTCGACCGGTTCCGCGAGCTCGTCTACCCTCGACGGACCTTCTTCGACCGCACCCGGACCGTGGAGACGGCCCCCGGGGAGCCGTCGGCACCCGTGGCCCGTGGGCCGGACCTATACGATCGCCTTCTGGAAACCACCGAGAGCGGTCCGGTGGGCGAGGTGCTGCAGCTTCCCTCGGCACCGAACGCGCCCGAGGAAGAGGTGGTCGGCTTCCGGGGCGCTCCGCTACTGCTCCGGACCTCCAAGGCATGGTCGAGGGTCCCGCCGACCGACGCGTTGGCGCGCTTCCCGCAGTACGCGCTCGACCTCGGTTTTCGGTGTGCGGCGACCGGAACGTCGGTGGGGCGGGTGGTGCTCGGCTACGAGCACGCGGAGGAGGAGGCCGACCGGCTCCAGGTCCTTGAGTTCCGCTTCGATCCGGTGGCCGTTCTCGCGCAGCTGGCCGAGGACCGCACGCGTCGGATCGCGGCCGCGCTCGCGGACCGGTCGCCCCGGGGTCTCGAACCGTGCGCCGCGTGGATGTTCGGGGACTGCCCCTACAAGGTCGATTGTGGGTGCGGGGCCGACACGTCGCGGTCCCAACGGTAGATCGTCGCCTCGGCGGTAGACCGGAAGCCGAGCGACTCGTAGAGGTTCTGGGCCGGGCGGTTCGCGACCGTGACCCAGAGCCGCACCCTCTCGTAGCCGAACGCCCAGAGGGCGCGGAACCCCCAACGCATCAGGAACCGGCCGAGTCCTCGCCTCCGTCGTTCGGGGTCGACCATCAGGTCGACGAAGACCGCCCGCCGCGCCGATTGCTCCGTGGTCATGATCGCGCCGATAAGGCGGACCGGGTCGGTCTCCACCAGGGCGATGGACGCCTCATCCAAGAACCGGCCGACCCTTCCGTCAAGCATCGACTCGAGAACGCGGCGATACTCGTCGATCCCGGACCCGAGAACGAGTCCGTCCACGCTGCCGTGGAACGCCTTCCAATCGAGATCGACCAGCGCGTCGAGCGTGACCGAACGGATGGGGACGAGGCGAGCGGACCCCGGGGACTCCGTCAGGCGCTCGCCGTCCGCGGCCGAGAGCTCCCGTTCCATGGCGTGCCGCTCGATGACGAGCGATCCGGGCCGGGCGGCGAGCCGCCCGGCGACGGACCTCTCCTCGGTGGGCGAGAGCCCCGTGAACCCGAGGTCGATCGAGCTGATCTCGTGGGGGAGCGTGTCGAGAAGAGTGGTCGCGAGGACGTACGCCCTCGCGTCGGCGGCCGTACCTGGCGCGGCATGGACATGTCCGTACGCGGCCGTCCCGCGTCGGGCGAAGAAGGCGAGACCTCCTCCCCCCTCCCGCGGAAGGTACCATCCGGGCTTTGCGCCCGATCGCAGCTCGGAGGCCGATTCCTCGACCCACTCGCCGGTCGGGAGCTCCGCCCGCAGGAGAAGCTCCCGACGTATCATCTGCAGAAGCTCTTCGAGCTCCTCGCGCGTCGCGGCGGTCGCCTTTCGGGGTGTCTCCAAGGGCCCATTCCTCACGACGAGGGGAACTCGCGGAGCAGAATCTGGGCGACGTCGGGCGCAACGGACGCCTTCTCGGCCGGGTTGCCGAGGGTGTCCGTGGAGTAGACCTCGTCGGTGACCGCCTTGATCCGCTCGAACGCGTCGCGGAGGAAGAGCCCGTGGGTGCAGGCGGCGCTCGTCGCACCTACGCCGTGCCTCTTGAGGAGCTTCGCTGCCTCCACGATCGTGCCGCCGGTCGTGATCACGTCGTCGATGAGCGCGACGTGCTTTCCCGTCAGCGACGGGATCCCGGTCGCGGGAAGGCTGAGCTCCACCTTGTCGCTGTCGATGCGTCGCTTCTCGAGAGCGAACCACGGTCGGTCCAGCAGCTGGGCCATCCGCTTCGCCCGTTCTACGCCGCCCTTGTCGGGGGAGACGAGAATGTCGATCGGCCGCTCGCGGAGGAGCCGGGCTAGGGCCGGAATGCCGCTGGCCTCAAAGGCGGGCTTGGTGAACTGTCCCAGGGTATGTGCCGAATGGAGGTCCACCGTGATCACCGCGTCCGCGTCGAGCTCGACGTGGCGGCACAGGGCCCGGGCGCTCACGGGTTCCCCCGGAAAGAACCGACGGTCCTGGCGCGCGTAGCCGAAGTAGGGAACGACCACAAACGTCCGCCGCGCGCCCGCTTCTCGGACCGCGTCCTCGAGGAGAAGGAGCTCGAGAAGGTCCTCGTCGGTGCGCGTCGACTGGACGATGACGACGTCGTCGCCCTCCAGTCGTCCCCCGACACGGATGTACATCTCGCCGTCCGGGAACCGCTTCGTGAACGGGATACCGAACGGGGCGTTCCCGAGCTCCCTCGAGATCCGCTCGGCGAGAGCGGTCGATGCCGTGCCTCCGATGACGTGCATGGGCTGGTGCCCGTCGGTCGGGACTCGGCCGGCCGATTAAGGTTGCCTAGGGAACGATCGCGCTCGTGACGCCGCCCCTCGGCGCGGCTCGTCTGCCGCGTCCCGAGCCGGTCGGCCCCTAGAGGTCCTCGTCGTCGTCGTCCGGGTGCTTTCGTTCTGTCCTTCGGCCGTGCGGGCGAGGTCGCGTGTGATGGCTGACGAAATGCGATCTACGCCGCTCCTCGTACGTGGATTTCCGGGGCTTGGACACCCGCTGTTTGGGTTCCGGCTCGACCTCCTCCTCGGCGTTCCAAGGCCTCAAGGCCGACATGAACCGATGCCCGGCGGTCGGCCCCTCCTCGTCCTCGTCTTCGTCCCTCGGGGGTGGTCTCGCCGCGTCCTCCTCCCGTCGTCGCAGTCGGCTCTCAAATCCCTCCCGCCGGAAGACATAGTGGATCCCGATCGCGAGCGCAATGAGGCCCGCGATCGTAAGGCCGAGGAACTCCCACGACGCGCCCGAGACGTTCGCGGCGTTTCCGTCAAAGACGAGCTTGATCGCCCCGAACCAGGGGATCATCCCGCGGGCGACCCCGATGATCCAGGAGGGCTCTACCAGCGAGCTGATCTTGGGGGTCCCGGAACCTGCGTCGTACTGGTCGTAGATGTTCGTGTTGTTGTCGCCTAGGGTCACGAAGCCGGAGTGGGCTCCGAGGCCCGAGTCGATGGTGATCGCGAGGGTAAGGGAGTCCTGCCCGACGTGGTAGATGTGGAGCGTATCCCCGGACGTCAGGTTGGTCGGCGTGCAGCTGGGTGTAGCGCCGGTCACGTACCACGAAGTCGTGCTGGAATGATCGGAGCACCCCAGGCCCCCGAGGTCGGTGGCGTTGTACGCGAGCCGTGCCGGGTTCCATTCCAGGAAGAGAATGGCCCTATGGATGATCGGCGTCTTGCCCGTCTGCCCGTCGGGATAGTACAGGAGGACGTCCCCCGGTTCTCCGTAGGTTTGGTACCCGTTCGTGGCCCCGACGACGTACGGTTGGATCGAGGAGGTCGGAATCTTCTGCGCCAGGATGACGTCCCCGGCGTTCAGGTACCCGAGGTGGTCCCCCGGACCGTGCTGCATGCTGTTCGATTCGATCGCATAGACCGGAGGCCAGTTCGAGGTGTAGGCGTAGAACGAGACGAGAAGGAGCGCCACGAGGGCGAGGGCCACCAGCGGTTCGAAGTAGAGCGAATCTCGCGCCCTCCAGAAGATCGGCCGCTTTTCCCGGTCCTCCTCCTCGTCCCCGGGCAGGACCAGGTCATCCCTCTCGTTCGTGATGTCGTCCGCTCCCGAGGGGTCCCAGCTCCGCACGGGTCTCTGTCGGGCGCGTCTCCGTGACCGTCCCCTCTCCCGGCCTTCCCCGCGGCTCCGAGGAGTGACTTCGTCCGAGATCCCGAGGTCGTCGAGATCCTCGTCGTCATCGGGAGATGGCCGAGGGCGTGCCATATTTCCGACGTTCCGGTCCGCTCCCCTTAACCCTTGGCGTAGAACCGCACAACCGACAGGTGTCCGTCCCGGACCGTCCAACGCTTAAGTCGGGGAGCCGTCAAGGTCCTTGAGCGTCGGACCCGAGGTGTACCGTGGGCCGGATCGACGTATCGATGCCTCTGTTCGGGGGGATGCCCGCGTTCCCGGGCGACCCTGCGTTCCGTACTGACCCTGCGCGACGCATCGACCGAGGGGACCCCTACAACCTCTCCGCACTGACCCTGGGCTCCCATGCAGGCACCCACGTGGATCCCCCGAGCCACTTCGTGTCGGGCGCTCCGGGGATCGATCGGGTCGACCTCGGCATCCTCAATGGCCCGTGCCGGGTGGTCCGGATACCGGACGACCGGAAGGAGATCGGTATCGCGGAGCTCCGGGCGGTTCCGAAGGGCGCGGAACGGGTCCTCCTCCGGACCTCCAACTCCGATCGGTGGAGCCGACGGCTCGAGTACTTCGAGGACTTCGTCGCCCTCACGCCGGAGGGAGCCGTTGCGCTCCGCAAGGGGGGGGCCCGATTGGTAGGCATCGACGCGTTGTCGATCGAGTCCGATCCGCGCGGAACGTTCCCGGTCCATCACGAACTTCTCGGCCACGGAGTGCTCATCCTGGAGGGACTCCTGCTCGGGGACGCGCCTGCGGGTGAGTACAGCCTCGAGTGTCTCCCCCTGCGTCTGAGGGACGGCGACGGCGGGCCGGCACGGGCCACGTTGACCGACCGGTAGGGGGAGGCCGGGTGCTCTCTCCGCCGGGTCCCGGGCCGATACCCCTCTCTCGCCACCCCCGCGGTCTACCTGCTCGTCGCCATGCTACTCCGCTACGTCGTGATGCTGTTCGTGCTCCCGGCCCATCACCCGAACCGAAGGCGGGGGCAGGAGGGATACGTCGGTGGCTGGCGTCAGACGGGAGTCCCTCGTCCATTCGGTGGGGCTCGTGGTCGCCCTTGCCGCGAAGGACCCGGAAGGGAATCGCATGGCCTACGCGCTCTTCGAGGCGGTCCCGAGCGGCTACCGGCTGGCGGTCGCGATCGTCGGGAACTCGGCCCAGCCCCGGTCGAGGAAGCAGGCCCGCTGGCTCATCCCCTCGGTCGTGGTGGCGGCGGTGCTCTTCCTCACCGGCTTCGCGTTCTACTATCTAACGTGAACGAGACGGCCGGGCCGCCGCAGGTTCAGTCCCGCTCGTCCGGCGGGAGGAGGTCGGGGATGCCGTCCGCGATCGGGTACGTCACCGAACACTTCGCGCACGCGAGCGATCCGGTGGCGATATCGTCTCCCTCGCGCGAGGTCACCGTGAGCGCGAGTTCCCCGCGGCAGACCGGGCACCGCAGGACCTCGAGCAGGTCGGGCTTCACTTCCCTCCTCCCTCGACGATGCCGTAGCCGATAAGCCGCCACGCGTTCAGCTTCCGGGAGATCGCGACGCGGCTCCCGGGAAACACAGTCACCGGCCGCGTGAGGGAGAGCTCGACCTCGTCCCCGCGGGCGCTCGTCACCTTCCCGGGGGCGATCGTCGTCCCGACCGTCACGGCCAGGATCTCGCTGGTACGGATCTTCTCGACCTTGATCTCGCGCTGCGCCCCCAGGACGCGGTCGAGCAGCGTAGCTCGGAGGCGGATCTTGTGGCTCACGGGGGGAAGCGTGCCGGCCGTTCCGATGAGTCGTCCTGTGAGGCCATCGCCCTTGGCGAGCGAGGGGTCGAGGCTCGTACCGACCGCGCCCAAGCCACCCGGTCGCAGCTCGTCCCGGGGTTCGCCACCAGAAACGATCGAGGTCACCCGGGTGGTGAGCGCCTCCGCCCGACCGCCCTCGGCTCCCACGACCCCCGGTCGAATCTCGATCTCCTCTCCCATCTCGAGGTGCCCCTGGAGGAGGGAACCGCCGAGAACCCCGCCTTTCAGGTCCTTGGGGCGGGTCCCGGGTCGGTTCACGTCGAACGACCGGGCGATGTACATGAGGGGGGGCTTCTTCGGGTCGCGGGGCGGGGTCGGGATCGTCTCCTCGATCGCCCCGATGAGCGCGTCAATGCCGGCCCGGTGGTTGGCGCTGATCGGGACCACGGGCGCCTTCGCGAGCGGGGTGTCCTTGAGGAACTCGATGATCTCGTGGTAGTTCTTCTCGGCGTCCTCGGCGGACATCAGGTCGACCTTGTTCTGGACGACCACTACCTTCCGGACTCCGATGATGTCGAGCGCGTAGAGGTGCTCCCGCGTCTGCGGCTGCGGACAATGTTCGTTCGCAGCGATGAGGAGGAGCGCCCCGTCCATGATGGCGGCGCCCGAGAGCATCGTGGCCATCAGGGTCTCGTGGCCGGGTGCGTCCACGAACGAGATTGCGCGCAGGAACTTGGCCTTCCCCCCGCAGGACGGGCAGACCGGCTCGACGGAGTAGCCCGTCGGCTTCGGACACTTCGGGCACTCGTAGAACGCCGCGTCGGCGTACCCGAGCTTGATCGAGATGCCCCGCTTCAGCTCTTCCGAGTGGCGGTCGGTCCATTCCCCCGTGAACGCCTGGGTAAGGGTCGTCTTTCCGTGGTCGACGTGCCCCACCAGTCCGATGTTCACTTCGGGTTGGCGCGGTACCTTCATGTCGCGGCGAACAGCTCCGCGAGAGGCTTAGGTCCTTTCTGGGCGACGACGAGATTGATCTGGACCGTCTCCTCGCTGATGGTGTTGCCGCGGAACGTCCGGCGTCGGCGCATTCCTCTTCGGGGGGCATTGAATCCGAACCCGTCCCCGACATACAGGCGGGTCTGGCGGGCTCCCGGGAGGTCGGGGCGCAGCGGGAAGCCGCTCTTGTCGGTGCCCCCCGTGATGCGGAACGTGTAGCCGCCGGCGCCCAGAAGCTCCCCTCCGACCGACTCGCCGATGCGCTTCCCTAGGAACCCGGCGGACTGCGGGTCGCCGACGGTACGCGCGATCGACTTCTCCTGTTCGGAGATAACGAGCTTGAATTCGGCCATCCACTCCCCGTGATGCGAAGGCGCGCGAGGGAGGTGGGTTTAAAAGCGTTTTCGCGGCGGGTCGAGACGGCCGAGACCCCCACGCGGGCCCAACTCCGGAACTCCACCACCTCCGGCTCCCGAGGCACGAGGCACACCACGGGGTTCCGGTTCGGCCTCGCCCTTATGAGCGGCGGGGACCGTCGCTCGGGAGCGGACGGTAGCCAGGGTGAGCGACTGGGCGGGAGTTCTCAGCGACGCCCGGGTCGTCGTGCTCCTCGCCGGGTTCGCCTACGCGGCTGCTTCGGACCTGAGGACGCGCGAGGTTACGGACCGCCTGTGGCAGGGGCTCGGGATTCTCGGCCTGGCCTTGGGCGTGGCCCTCTTCGTCCCCGAGGGGACAGTGCCCCTGCTTCTCTGGGTTCTTGTCGGGGTCCTTACGCTCGAGCACCTGGTTCCGTGGGACGAGCTCCTGCCTTCCTCATGGGCAAACCAGGCCGACCGGATCGAGCTCGTGGCCTACGCAGCCGTGACGGTGGTTGTCGGGATCGCCGTGGGAAGGTACGGGTTGGGAGATTCGGCCGTGCCGGTCGCGGTGCTCGCCGTGCTCGCCACTGTGCTTCTGTCGAGAGCACTCTTCGAGCTGGGGGCCCTGTACGGAGGCGCGGACGCCAAGGCGCTCATGATCGCCGGCCTCCTTCTCCCGCTCTTCCCGCACCCCATACTTTCCTCGACGGCCGTGCTGACGACGGCGTTGTCCGCGATCCCGTATTCTATCTCTCTGCTCACGAACGCTGCGCTCCTCTCGCTCGCGGTACCCCTGTACCTTGGGATCCGCAACCTCCGCCGAGGGGAGTTCTCCTTCCCTAGAGGGTTCACCGGGTTCTCGCTTCCCGTCGCAGACCTACCCGGCCGGTTCGTCTGGGTCCGTGACTCTGCCGTGGAGACGGACCCGGCCGCGGAGGAGGTGGAGACCTCCGCACAGGACGAGCAACTGCGCCGCGAGACCGCGCGCAAGCTGAAGGAGCGGGGAATCGAGCGGGTATGGGTTTCGCCGCAGCTCCCGTTCCTCGTGCTCATGGCGCTGGGGGCTCTTGCCGCGATCCTCGCCGGGAACCTCATCCTCGACCTGATCGCGCTGTTCTGAGCCGACTCCGGGCGCGGCTTGGAGTGGAGGGAACACCCGGAGGCGGACCGCGGCCCGCTCGGCGTGCGGAACCTGCGCTCCGGTGGCGGCCAGCCTCGCGCCCCGGCGAAAGCTTTTGTCCGCGTCCCGGGTCTCGCGCCCTGGGGAAATCGTGCCCGCGAAGCGTCGGACGGCACCCATCCGAGTTCTGATCGCGAAGCCGGGCCTCGACGGGCACGACCGCGGCGCAAAGGTGGTGGCCCGAGCGCTCCGCGACGCGGGGATGGAAGTGATCTACGCCGGTCTCCGTCAGACGCCGGAGGAGATCGTCCGAGCCGCGATCGAGGAGGACGTGGACCTCGTGGGGCTCTCCATCCTCTCGGGTGCCCACATGGCGCTGTTCCCCAAGGTGCTCCGCCTCCTCAAGAAGGAGCACCCCAACGGGATCAAGGTCTTCGCTGGAGGGATCATCCCGGACGAGGACGCACGTCGCCTCAAACGGATGGGCGTGCGCGCGATCTTCGGTCCCGGCGCCTCCCTCGAAGAGATCGTGCGAACCGCGGAGAAGCTCGCGCGTCCCTCTTCATGACCCGCCCGGCCCCGCTGCCTACCGCGGCCCGTGCCATCGTCAAGGGGGACCTGCGCGCACTGGCCCAGACGATCACGGCCGTCGAGAACGGCGACCCTTCGGCCGACCCGATACTCCGAGCGATCTATCCCCGTACCGGTAAGGTTCCGGTCATCGGTATCACCGGCCCGCTGGGCGTGGGCAAGTCGAGCCTCGTCAGTGCGCTCGTGGGCCACCTGCGGGGGATGGGGCGGGCCGTCGGAGTGGTCGCGGTCGACCCTTCCAGCCCGTTCTCGGGGGGGTCCGTCCTCGGGGACCGCATCCGGCTCGAGCGCGCGCCGGGCGACACGCATGTCTTCTTCCGGTCGATGGCCAGCCGGGGTTCCGTCGGCGGTGTTGCGGCCGCGACCCGAGAGACGGCGCGGCTCTTGGACGCCGCGGGATTTGACGTCATCCTGATCGAGACGGTGGGCAGCGGCCAGGTCGACCTTGCGATACGGGAGGTGGCCAGCACGCGCGTGGTGGTGCTCGTGCCCCATCTGGGCGACGACGTCCAGACCCTCAAGGCGGGCCTCTTCGAGATCGCTGACGTCTTCTGCGTCAACAAGTCCGACCTGCCCGGCGCGGGGACCGCGGAGAGGGACCTCGCCGAGCTCGTCTCGCTGGGCGCCGGTCGTGATGGGTGGAGGCCGCCCATCGTCGCCACGTCGACCGTCACCCCGTCGGGGATCGACCGGCTCTGGGCTGCGATAGAATCGCACCAGCAGTTCCTGGATTCGTCGGGAAGCCGTCTTGCGGGGGAACGGCTTCGCCTGAAGCAGGAGATCGTGGGCCGTGTCCGGGACGAGGTGGCGGCGGAGCTCGCCGAACGCCTCGACAAGGATCCCTCGTTGCGCGACCTGCTCGACCGCGTAGTCGCCCGCACCCTCGACCCGCGCTCCGCGGCCGACCGGCTCCTCGCGGCCTCCCGGCGCGGTCGATAGGCCCTACGATGCTCGCCACCGACCTCCTCATCGCCCTCGTTCTGCTGGCGGGTGCGGTCGCGACCGCGTACTTCGTCTTCGCGTCGTTCGTCTTCGGGGCAGGCTACCAGCCGACGCCTCGCGCGGCGGTGGAGACGATGCTCAGGTTCGCTGAGCTCTCCCCCCGGGATACTCTTGTCGACCTCGGCGCGGGCACCGGCGCGATCGTGTTCCGCGCCGCGCGAATCTACCGCGCCCGCGTGCTCGGCGTGGAGGTGGAGCCGATCCGAGTGCTGATCCTGAGGCTCCGGCGCGCCCTTGGCCCCTTTCCGGACCGAGTAACGATCCTGTGGGGGAGCCTCTTCCACCTCGATTTCCGCGAGGCGACCGTGGTGACGGCGTTCCTCTGGCCCGGAGCGATGGCCCGGCTGCGGCCGAAGTTCGAGGCGGAGCTCGCCGACGGGGCCCGGGTCGTGAGCCATTGCCATGAGATCGAGGGTTGGAACCCCACGGCCTACGACCCCAAGACGAAGGTCTACCTCTACCGCTGGCCCGACGCGCAACCCACGGTCGCCTCGCCGGCTACGGGTGGTACCTGAGCCAGAGCCCGGCTCCGATCAGCAGGATCGCCGCCATCACGGCGAGCCCGGCGGCCCACCCGGTGTAGGCGCCCCGGTCGTCCTTCGCGCTCAACGTCCCGTCGGACATCGCGGGGAGACAATCGGGCCGGTTTATCGGGGTTTGATACGTACGCCGTCTACGGGATGCTGCCGCCGATCTGGCCGTGGATCCCGAAGTAGGCGACCGCGACCCCGACCACGATCGCCACCGCGAACACGACGACGATGAACCGCATCGGGACCTGGGTGCTGACGGGCGGATCGGTCACGGATGCCGACACTCCGTCTCCCCTTCAAGAACCCGTCGTTCGGATTCGTGGGTAGGACGCCGGACGGCAGAAGCGGCTCAGTCGCCCTTGGGGGCGGCGTGCTCCACGCGCTTCGCCGGGGCGTGCTTGGCGGGTGCCTTCTCGGACTCCGCGGCCGACTTCGAGGCACCCTCGTCCGTCGCCGGTCCAGGCTCCGCGGCGGGGGCGGCGGCGGTCGGCTTCGCCTTCTTCGACTCGGTCGGCTTCGGCTCGACCGGCGTGGCGTACTCCTCCACGAAATGGATCGACGTGGGGTGGAGCTGGGATCGCAGGCGTTCGATGAGACGCGCCTTGGCCGCTGAGTGCCACGCGAGGTCGAACTTGGACCGGTCGGGAAGGGTCAGCGTGAGGACCTTCTCGTGGAAGTGCACGCCGAAATCCTTCCCTCGCCCGTAGGTGAGGTCGATGAGCGCCCGAGCCTTCGACGTCGGCTCGCTGACCGCCTCGGTCACGTTCACCTTGGCCCTGACCTTCCGGCA
Source organism: uncultured Thermoplasmata archaeon (assembly GCA_963713145.1). Taxonomy (GTDB): domain Archaea; phylum Thermoplasmatota; class Thermoplasmata; order Lutacidiplasmatales; family UBA184; genus Lutacidiplasma. Next base: position 491,682 of record CAVQKI010000001.1, read on the forward strand.
GGCGAACGGCGGGTTGAAGTCCACGCGGACCCGCGCGGCAGTGTAGGTGGTGACGCGTCCCCGGCGTCCGTGGATCGTCAGGACCGTGCCGATGTTCAGCTCCGCGTCCTCCCGTCTCATCTCGGGGAGGCGCTCGATCTCGTGCATCGAGAACAGTTCGATGAGCTTGGGGTCCCGCTCACCGAACGCGTCCGCGGGAGCGAACTCGCGCTCGAGCTCCTTGCCGACCGGGGCGGTGAGGATCAGGTTCTCGAGGGCGGCCGGGAAGTCGTCTCCACCCAATAGGTGCGGACGGGGGCCGAACTCGAAGCCGGCGGGGGTCTCAAAGTGCTCTGCCTCCGCTACCGCGGCGTGGGTCGTATCGATGAGCTCCCACTTGCCACCGGTCTCGGCCCAGATGTCGTAATCGAGAAGGACCAGCTCCCCGGACTTCGACGCCGCGCTCGAAGTCGCCGGATGCTCCGCCATTGGCGCGCGCAATCGAGGTGAGGTTTAAGGCTTTCCGCCGGTCGAAACGCTGCCCGGCCCGCCTTCGCGGGCGGCGGCCGCCCTTCGCGTCCGCCGGAGGATCCGCCAACCCTGGACCGCCCCGGCCATGGTCGCCCAGCGACGGAATATCTCGATGGCCCGGTATCGGTATCCCGGGTACTGGCGGTCTTCCCGGAGCCCCTGGACGGTCAGAGCCAGGGCGAGCACTCCAAGACCTACGGCCCCCGCGATCGCCACCCATTCGCCGAGCGACCGGGTCGCGGGGAACGGGAGGAGGACAAGGCCCACGAGGACGACCACCGGGAGGAGGCCGAACGGCAGGACGCGGGCCGCCGAGGCCTCGTAGGTGGCCTTGTACCTCCGCCAGATGAGGAACCCGCCGGCGGCGTAGCGCCGCTGCTTCCGAAGGAACGAGAAGAATCGGATGTCGCTGAAGTCGTGGAGGACCGCGGCCTCGGGCACGTACACGCCCTGCCATCCCGCGGCGAGCGCTCGAAGCTCGTAGTCCATGTCCTCCGCTTCCCCGATCGACCCGATCCCCAGAGACGAGAGCGACAGGTCGAGCAGCGGTCCGAGCTGGTCGAACACCGTCCTGCGCCATGCCGAGTTTCCCATCGGGATCGCGTGCGGCCGGACCCGGGAGACCCTGTCGTAGAACCGCCGCAGGTACCCGTCGTAGTACCGGGCGGTCAGCGTGCGCGACGTGCCCGGCATCGCCGGGGTCGGTCCCCCCGTGAACCCGACCCGCGGGTCGGAGAACGGCCGGGTGAGGACGGCGAGCCACTCGGGCGGGGCGACCTCGTCGGTGTCGAGGAAGGCGACCAGCTCCCCCCGGGCCACGCGGACGACCACGTTGCGGGTCTCGGCAATGGTGCCGGAGGCGGGAACGTGCCGAACCCGGGGGTCGCGGGCATGGAAGCTCTCTGCGATGGCGCGCATCTCGGCCGAGCCGCCTCCGTCCGCGACGAGGACCTCGGACGCGGGGAGCGACTGCGCGAGGATGCTCTCTAGGGTACGGGCGAGGCGCGGGTCGTTCCAGACCGTGACAATGACGCTGACGGAAGGGACGTTCGCCGCCGGCGTCTCCCCGGTCACCGACGTCCCCGTGACCCGGCTACAGGCCTAGCTCTTTGCGGGTAACGGCGATCGTCCGGTCGACAGCCTCGGAGGAGGTGAACTTGGGAGCCCAACCCAGGGCCCGAATCCGGTCGGTGGCCAGCAGTTGGAGCGGAATGTCCCCGACCCAGCCGCGGGTGCCTCCCGTATACACGATCTGGGCCCGGCCCCCCATGGCACGCGTGACGCGTTCGGCGATCTCACGAACGGAGGTCTGGCCCTCGGTGCCGAGGTTGAACAGGTTCACGGGTGCCGAGGCACGGTCCTTGGCGACGTGCATCCCTTCGACACAGTCGTCGACCCAGAGGTAGCTCTTCGCTTGGCGCCCGTCGCCGAGGACCTCGAGCCGCGTCGGGTCCGCCTGGAGCTTCTTCAGCAGGTCGTAGATGACCGCGTGGGTCATCCCGGGGCCGACGATGTTCGCGAATCGGAACAGATACGTTGTGAGCCCGTAGGAATGCGCGAACGCGGAGCAGAGCCCCTCGGCGGCGAGCTTCGAGGCCCCGTACTGCGATTGCGGGTACAGGGGGCCGTAGGTCTCCGGCGTCGGGAAGACGGTCGGGAGGCCGTAGACCGCGCTGGAGGAGGAGAAGAGTACCCTGCGGACGTCGAAGCGGCGGGCGGTCTCGAGCACGTTGAAGGTCGAGATCGTCCCGTGCTCGAGGTCGACCCGGGGGTCCCGGGTCCCCAGCCGGATGTCGGGGTTGGCCGCGAGGTGCCAGACCTCGCCCGCTCCCCGGAACGTCTCGGCGTAGGTCGCGGGCTCTCGGATGTCCGCGACCGTCAGCGTCAGCCGCTCGGCGCCCGGCCCTGCCGGAAGGTGGTCGCGGCGGCCGCCCGACAGGTTGTCGATCACACGAACGGTGCGCCCACGACCCAGCAGGGACCGGACGAGCGACGAACCGATCGCACCCGCGCCACCGGTCACCACGGCGGGTAGATCGTCGGCCGAGCTCGGCATGACGGGGGCGCGACGAGTTGCGCAAGCATATATATGCGAGGGACCCCCTAAATTTCGCCCGTCGCCATTCGCGGACGTGAAGGTATGCGAACGTACGTCCGAATGTCGTTTCACTCTGAGGGTGCGAGCCCTTCGAAGGTACTCGACACCATGCGGGCCCTCGGATTCGAGGAGTCGATGGGGTTGCACGACTTCGTATACAAGTGGAAGGAACGCACGACGATCGAGGATGTGGTTCAACTGACGACCAAGATGCACGAGCGACTGAAGGGCCTTGACGTCAGCTACGAGATCACCACGATCTCGTGAACCGGGCAGCGCCGTATGGCCGAGGGTGAAGTCGACCGCATGGAGAAGGTGCTCCTCCTCCACCTGCTCGAGCACCGGGGCCAGCAGGTCCGCTTCGAGGCATCGCAGTGGACCACCGAGTTCGGGATCTTCCGCCGGTTCGCAGAGGAAGACCAGTCGGTGCTGAAGGCTACGCTCCGCGCGCTCGAGATGTCCCGCATGATCTACCTTCGGACACAGTACGTGGTCGGGTTCTCGGAACCCAAGCACGTCTACTCCCTGACCCCCTCGGGCCACCGCAAGGCGCTCGAGTACCGGCAGGACGGGGACGACGGCAACGGTACGGCGGCCAACCGGGGGGCGCCCCCTCCGGCGAAACCGCCCGAAGCCCAGGGACGCGGCGGCGGCCGCCGAGCGAAGTCGACCGCCTGAGCCCCCGATGGTCGTCCTCGAAGGGCCGACGGTGATCCTCGCGCGGTTACACCCGCGGATTGCCGCAGGCTCTTCGATTGGTACAACGATCCCGAGATCGTGGCGCCGTTCGACCGCTACGCGAGCGACACCTACGACGCGTTCGTCCAGTCGGTCGAGCAGGCGGACGCCGATCCTGCGTCGCTGGCCCCGCGCTTCGCCGTCGAGCGACGGGTCGAGAAGGACATGGTCGGCGTGGTCGGATACTATCGGGCACACCCGGTCCTAGAGTTCGTGGACGTCTGGTACGTCCTGGGGGACCGCCGCGCGCGAGGGCACGGGATCGGTCGCGAGGCGGTGGGGCTGCTCGTCGACCACCTCTTCCGGACGCAGACGGTCGAGCGGATCGGGGCGACGTGCGACGTCGAGAACGTTCCCTCGTCCCGCCTGCTCGAGGGACTCGGGTTCGCACGGGAAGGGACCCTGCGCTCGGCGCTGTTTCACCACGGTCGCTGGCACGACGTGTCGGTCTACGGGATCAACCGGACGGACTGGGCGCGGCGATCTCCTCCAGCCTGAGTTCGAGGCGCGTCGCGCCGTCGGGGAGAGCGACCGGAGGAAGGAGCGTCACGCGGCCCAGCTCCCCGGTGGAGCGGACGTGGGTCCCTCCACACGGGCAGACGTCGAGGCCGTCGATCTCGACGACCCGGACCGGATCGACCTGCGCGGGAAGCGGGACCAGTCCCGAGCGCGCCGAGGCGGGGTTCCGGTCCCAATCGGCGCGCGGGACCCGGTGGATGCTCACTTCGCGCGGTGCGTCGAGCGCGGCCGCCAGGTCTTCCGCGAGTGGTCCGAGGACTTCCGGGGGACGGGGCCATCCAGCTCGAGGATGGCCCGGTTGCCGGTAAGGTTCGCCTTCCGTGTCTTGCGCCCGGTGCGGGCGAACACCCTCGCGCTCAGAAGATGCTGAGCGCTGTGGAGTCGCATGTGCATTTGCCGGCGCGGCCAGTCGATCGAGCCCTCGACCTCAGCGCCGGCCGAGAGCCGCGCCAGGACGGCGGCCGGCCCCTTCACCCGGTGGATCACCGAAGGCCCCGACTTCAAAACATCGACCACCTCGAGCCGTCCTCCGTCGCTCAGGACCAGGAAGCCGCGGTCGCTCGGTTGACCGCCCCCGGTGGGGTAGAAGTACGTCCGGTCGAGGACGACACCGCCGGGAGGCAGCGAGACCACCCGCGCCCGGAACGTGCGCACGTAGGCGTCCGAGATCTCGGCCAGGTAGGCGAGCTCCGTCAACGTTGGGCCGAACGCTCTCGGCGGAAAACAGCTTTCGCTCTCGGTCCGAAGATGGCAACCTTTTAGAGGGGACCGATGTGTCGCGCACGGAGGCTCTACGATGTTCAAGCTCCGTCTCAAGATGGAGACGCTCCGGGAGGTTGTCGAGGTCGTCTCCACCCTCGTGAGCGAGGTCAAGCTCACAATCTCGAAGGACGGCCTGGAAGCGAAGGCCGTCGACCCTTCGCACGTCGCGATGCTGGTGCTCAAGCTCCAGAAGGGGGTCTTCGAGGAGTTCACCGGAGAACTCACGGAGATCGGCGTGGACGTCGAGAAGCTGAAGGAGGTCCTCCGGCTCTCGAAGCCCGGGGACGTCATCGACCTTCAGTTCGACGGCAAGAACCGGCTGGTCGCGACCGTGGGAAGGATCACCCGCCAGATGGCGGTCGTGGACCCCGCGAGCATCACCGACCCGAAGGTCCCAAACGTCACCCCGCCAGCGAGCGTGACGCTCAAGATCGAGGACATGCGCCAGGGGATCCGAGGAAGCGAGAGCTTCACCGACCACGTGACCCTGACGCTCGAGCCCGACGCCTTCACGATGCACTCGGAAGGGGACACCGACCGGCTCGACCTCCGGATCCCGAAGGAGTCGCTCACCCGAAGCTCGAGGTCAAAGAGCCGGTGAAGAGCATGTACCCGCTGGATTTCTTCTCGGCCATGGTGAAGTCGATCGCCTCCGAAGAGGCGACGCTCCACGTCGGGAACGAGTATCCGCTCAAGATCGAGTTCGCGATGGGGGCGGGACGCGGCGAGGGCCGCTACCTCCTCGCGCCTCGGGTCGAAGAGGACTGATCCGGCGGGGCCGGGGCGGATCGACCCGCCCCCGGGCGGCGACCTCTTATTCAAATCGGGGGTGCCCCGCAACCCATGAGTCCCTCCGCGGTCGCGATCCTCTCCGCCGTCCGGACGCCCATCGGGCAGTTCGGCCGGAGCCTGCGCGGGACCCGTTCCCCGGCCCTCGGCACGGTCGCGGCCCGCGCCGCGCTCGAGCGAGCCGCGGTCGCCCCAGCCGAGATCGAGGAGGTCCTGTTCGGCGTTGGGATCCAGGCCGGTGTCGGTCAGAACCCGGCGCGCCAGGTGCTTCGGGGCGTATCGATCCCCGATACGGTCGGTGCCGCGACCGTCAACATGGTCTGCGGCTCCGGGATGAAGGCGATCCTGCTCGGGGTTCACCGAGATCCGGGCGGGCGAGCACCGACCGGGTCCTGGTCGGTGGCATGGAGAGCATGTCGAACGCCCCGTTCCTCGTCCCGGGGCGCGATGCGCTCGGGAGCCATGCCCGGCCCGCACACCCTCGATGACGCGATGCAGCGGGATGCGCTCATCGACGCCTACGGCGAGCACGAGCTCATGGGGTTGACCGGCGAGCGGATCGCGAGGAAGCTCGGGCTCGACCGCACGGAGGTCGACCGCCTTCGGCGCTGCGGAGCCACCTTCGCGCCTCGCGCGGCCGTGGCCGACGGGACGTTCGCGACGGAGCTCGCGCCCGTTCCGCCGAGCTCACGCCGGGAGGCACCGGCCTCGAGCACGACGAGGGGCCCCGAGCCGACTCCACGATGGAGAGGCTGGCGCAGCTGAAGCCGGCGTTCGCGCCGGACGGAGTCCTCACGGCGGGCAACTCCTCACAGCTCTCCGACGGCGCGGCCGCCCTGGTGCTCGCGAGCGAGGAGGAGGTCCGCCGGCGCAGGGCGACGCCCCTCGCCTGGATCCATTCCATCGGCGAGTCGGCGGCGTCGCACCCTCGGACGTGATGGAGGCGCCGATCCCCACGGTCCGGAGGCATCTCGAGAAGACGGGGCTCGCGCCCGGCCGACTTCGACCGGGTCGAGCACAACGAGGCGTACGCTTCGGCGTCGATCGCGGTCCAGAGGGCGTTCGGGTTCACCGAGGATCAGTTCAACGTCCACGGCGGAGCGGTCGCGCTCGGCCACCCGATCGGCTCGAGCGGCGCCCGGATCGTCGTCACGCTCGTCCACGAGCTCGCGCGGTCGAACGGGCATCTCGGCCTGGCCACCCTGTGCATGGGCGGCGGGAACGGGCTCAGCCTGCTCGTCGTGACCCGGGAGCCCCGCGAGAGCAGTGGGATCCCGGCCGCCGTTCGATCGAGCGCGACCGCCTCGCGAGCCTCGCGTCGTTCGCCACGGCGAACTCGGCCGGAGTCCTCCGGCCAAGGCCCTCCGCGAACAGGGCGAGCCTCGGAAGGGCCCGGTCGGTCCGCAGGCCCTGGGCGAGGTCCCGTGGACGCCTTCCGCCAGAGAGTCGGACCCGGGAAGCTCCCCATCGGCCCCCGGCACCCGGCGCGAGCCACTGGCCGAACGACCGGCGTACCCCCTCGGTACTCGTCACGGGCGCGGCGCGAGGTCTCTACCGCTCCAGCCGAGCCGATCGGTGTACGAGGGGTCGGGTCAGGTACCACCGCAGCGCGTCCGCGCCGACGTCGGCGAGCGCCGTTCGGATCGGGACGAGGTTGCCCGTGGACTTCGACATCTTCGACCCGTTCTGCGGTGACGAACGCCAGGTGGAGGAACAGGCGGGAGAACAGCGTCCCGTCGAGCGCCATCGCGACCTCGTTCTCCGCGAAGTGGTGCGGAAAGATGAGGTCCCGACCGCCCCCGTGGAGGTCGACGGGGATCCCGAGGAGCCGGGTCGCCATCGCGAAGCATTCGAGGTGCCATCCTGGCACGCCCCGCCCCCACGGGCTCGGCCACCGAGGGGCGAGGGCCGCCCTGGAGCTTCCATACGAGGATCGACCGCTCCCCACCGCCGCGGGTGGGGAACGGATGCCCGCGCTCGGCAACCGCATGTGCGCGCGAGCACCCGTCCCGTCGCGAAGTTCTCCCGTTCGGCCGTTCCGGGGGCTCGTAGACCAGCTCGTCCCCGGTCCGGTCGGACACGCCCGGTCCGCTCGAGGGACCGGGCGACTACGGGTCATCTCGGGGACGTAGTCGCTCGCCCGCGGGGCGGTCGGGGGTTAAGGATGCCGAGGGCACGCGAGGTCCCGGAAGAACCCTTTCTCCTCCCTCCGCGCGAGCGCCCTCGAGGTCATCCCTAGGGCGGAGGCGCGCTGGTCGATCTTGTCCTCCACGTCCGTGACGTTCATCACGTGGCGGACCCCGAACCCCTCGGATTCGAGGAACCGGCGCACGACGTCGAAGTAGAGGTACGTCCGGGCATGGCCGACGTGGGCCCGGTCGTAGACCGTGGGGCCGCAGACGTAGAGGCCCACGGCGCCACGGGTCCCCGAGCGGACCGTGCGGCGTTCGCCCGAGAGGGAATCCTCGAGCGTGAGGTGCATAGGAACCGTACCCGCGAGCGGACCCGCTTAACGCTTTGGGGAACGCCGGGCCGCCAGGTTGCTGCCGTTCCGGTTCCCGCCCTCGGCATACCCCCGCGCGGCGCCGGCCCCGGTGGTCGTCTCGACCGTGGTGGCGGCCCCCCGCTAGGTTGAAGAACCGCGCTCCTGTTCCGGGAACAGGCTGGGCCGATGGAGACGATCTTCCTTCTCGTGGAGACCGAGGTCGGGCGGCTGGACGAGACGCTCCGGCGGATCAAGGCCGTCCCGAACGTCGACGGAGGTGCAGGCCGTCACCGGGCCGTTCGACCTGATCGTGAAGGTCCAGGCGCCGCACATCAACCAGGCGTTGGACGTGGTCATTGACAAGATCCGCAAGATCCCCGGGATCAAGTCGACCGAGACGCTGGTGACGGTCGCGACCGTCTGACCACCCCGGTCCGGGTCAAATAGCCCCTCGCCCGTGGCAGCGCCGATGATCGCCGTCGGAGAGCCAGCGCCGGATTTCGAGGCACCCAACCAGGACGGACGCCGTTCCGCTTCTCGACGCTCCGTGGAGCGCCGGTCGTGCTCTACTTCTACCCTCAGGCGGACACCCCCGGCTGCACGATCGAGTCGAAGGGGTTCCAGGCTCACCTCCCCGAGTTCGAGAAGCGGGGCGTCCGGGTCGTCGGCGTGAGCGTGGACGACTGCCCTGCCCAGCTCGCGTTCGCCCGGAAGTACGGGCTCGCCTTCCCCCTCATCGCCGACTCGAAGAAGGAGGTCTCCTCGCGCTACGGGGTCCTCGGGCCGCGGGGCACCGCCCGCCGGGTGACGTTCCTGATCGACCGGGACGGCAAGGTCGTCGAGGTCGTGGACACCTCGAAGGCCGACACGCACCTGGAGCGGGCACGCGCCCGCTTCCTCTCCGGGTAGGTCGCGCGCTCGGCCTACGGTCCCGGACCGACGGTCTCGGCGGGAGCAGCGTTCCCGCTGACGGGCGGGGCCTTGCGTCCGGTGAGGTTCCACGCCCGATTCCCAAGGAGCTGCAAGGCCGCGGGCACGAGGTACGTCCGGACGACCATCGCGTCCAGGAGGATGGCGGTCGCGACCGCGAACCCGATCGCCCGGATGAGCGGAACTCGCCGACCACGAGGACACCGAACGCGCTCGCGAGGATCACCGCGGCGGCCGTGATGATCCCGCCCGTCCGGCCGAGAGCCTCGGCCGCCGCCGCGCCTGACGTCCGACCCCGGACCCGCTCTTCCCGGACCCGGGTCAGCAGGAAGATGTTGTAGTCGATCCCGAGGCCGAGGACGAGCACGACCAGGATCGTCCGGACGTAGAAGAACAGCGGAAAGCCGAGAAGTTGCTGGAACAGGAGGTCGGTGATCGCCCACGCCCAGCCGATCGACAGGCCGATCGTGGCGACGGCCATCAGGGCGATGATCCACGACCGGAGCACGGCGAGGAGCACGCAGACGAGGCCGATCGTCACCGCGACGATCATCACCTCGGTCGCGTACGCCGTCTCGGAGGCCAGGTCATCGATCACCGGCGCGCCCCCGCCGAACTCGATCTGCTGGACCCCCGCGTGATCCGCCTGGTAGGCGTCGAACGACGATTCGACGGACTGGACCGCGTCCACGGCGCCGGCCGAGAGGCCGGTGTCGTTCGTTTGCAGCGTAAGGAGTACCGTCCGGCCGTCGATCCCGACGAACCCGGAGAGGAGGCCGAGGAGGTTCGTGCGGACCGCGGGGGGCGCGGTCCCGAGCGCGAGCCACTGGGCGAGGGAGGCGCCGTCCGGGCCGACTGGCGAGGTCACCGATTGCGATGCCGGACGTGTTCGAGGCCGTCGACGTCAGCTGCTGTAAGGCCACGAAGTCCGTCGCGTTCGTCACGTTCGCCGTCACGAGAGGGTCGGTGAACGTCACCAGGGCGAACGAGGGGACCGAGAACCCCGGCCCGAACTGCCGCCCGAGCTCCGTGAGGCCGTCGGTCGCCGGGTGGCCGCTCGGGAGCTGCGCGTAGAAGTCGTACGAGACGGGAACGGTCAGCGCTAGGGCGTAGCAGCGGCACCGAAAGGACGAGGATCACGCCGACCGCGGTACCCGGCCTCCGTTGGGTCGCCCGGGCCGCCCGATAGAAGTACGTGCGACCCTCCCGGTTCATCGTGGCCACGGTCTCGGCACGACGCTTGAACCGCTCGCCCGTGATGGGCCAGAAGATCCGGGGTCCAAGGATCTTGAGCGCCGCCGGGACGAGCGTCAGGGAAAGGAGCATCGTGATCAGGATGGCCAGCGAGAGCACCATCCCCCACTGCGAGAGGAGCGCTACCCCGCTGAACGCGAGCGCAAGGGTGACGATGATGGCGGTCGACCCGCTGGTCGCGACCGATTGCCCGGCCCAGGTGACCGACGTGACGATCGCGTCCTCGGACGAGCGTCCCGACACCAGTTCTTCGCGGTACCGCGCGACCAGGAAGATCGAGTAGTCGGTCCCGACCCCGAGGACGAACACCTCCTCGAGGGTGAGCGAGGTCGTGTCGACGTGCGTGACCAGCGTTCCGACGAGAACCGTCCCCCCGAGACCCAGCACGAGCGCGATCGCGAGACCCGGCGAACGTGACGAGGGGGGTGACCGGCGACCGGAAGTACAGCATCGAGATCCCGAGCAGCAGCCCGACCGTGAGCGGCAGCACGAGGGCGAGCGACGCGTTCACCGCCTGCTGGGTGAGGAGGTCGAGCGGGGCCGGGCCGGTCTCGGCGAAGGATATCGATCCGGACGGGTCGGAGGTCGAGAGGATCGTGGCGACGTCGCTTCGGAGCTGGGCGAGGTCCCCGTAGACCGGCTGTGCGCCGCCTCCATCCGTGAAATCGTCCGCGACCGTGAACGAGACCTGGAGGAGGCTCGCGGTGTACCGCGCGTTCACGAACTGCGAGAAGAGCCCTTGTGGGATCGGAAGCGGCTCCGTCCAGAGGGTCGCGTTGGCCACGGTGGCGTTCGCGTACGCGAGGGACTGCGCATCGCTGGGGGACGCGGACGGGAACGCGGTCCACACCGTATCGATCCAGCGGCTGCTCAGGCCGGAAGCGTCGGCGAGCACCCCGCTCGCGACGGGTCGGACCCCGGTCCAGTTCGTGTAGTTCTCGATCGCCAGTCCACCGAGGACCGCCAGGGCCAGGAACTTCTCCTCGGGGAGAGGGAAGAGCGACGGGCTCGAGAGGGACAGGTTCTCTAGGTTCGACCGGGCCGCGGCGTCCGCGCAGCCGAGGACGCCCGCGGAGTACGACGCGTTCGCGCACGCGGCCGTCCCGTTGAACCCGGCGTGGGACGTTCCGTTCCCGCCGTAGAACGCCGCGAGCACCTCGAGGGCTGTTGGGGAACTCGCGAACGCGGCCTCGGTCTCGTTGTACGCGGGAAGGTTGTAGGACGACAGGGGCGGCGTCTGGCCCTCCGTCAGGGCGTCCCAGGCGGACAGGTAGGCCGCCGGGACACCCCAGAGGAGCGCGGAGGTGTTGTTCACCGCGACCGGAACGGACGGAGATTCCGCGAGTCCCCCTTGGATGACGCCGCTCGCGAGCCGGACCTCGCCGGAGAGGTAGGACGCGTATGCGGTGTAGATCGACTCCACCGAGCCAACGTAGGAGAGCGAGCGATCCGCGAGGAGCGCTGCGGTCACGTTCTCCACCACGTCCTGGGCGTGCCGGTCGGTGAGGTTCGCTCCGTAGAGCACGAGCGTGGCGGAGGAACCACCGGTCTCGTTCGGGAACTGCCGGTCGAAATTGTGATCGGCGACCGCGCTGGGGGCCGACGATGGCGGGGTCGAGGACGAGTTGGTCGTGACGGAGTTCAGTAGCGGAAGGAAGGGGACCGCGACCACGAGCAGGACGACCCAGAAGACGATCGGGTAGAGGGGATGCCGAACGATCCAGCGGGCCATCCCGCCGAACAGGCGGACCCCGGCGTCCCCGCGGGCAGGGCCGCCGGTCGTCACGCCTCGCTTCGAGGGCGGGTCCCAGATAACCCTAACCGGTCTTGGCGGGGCTCGGGCCACCGTCCGGGCTCTTCGGTTTGCTCCAGAGCACGGGGAATCGGTCTGCGTCGGCGAAGACCCGGGTCCGCGTCACGACCCAGCCATGCTTCACCGGGCCCGTCTCGGTGGAGCCGAAGGAGGCGACCCCCGTCGCGACCAGCTCCCCGTCCCGGGTGACCAGGGCGACGTGCGCCCCCCGCGCGAACGGCCGCGAGGCGGAGACGATCCCGCCCTTCGCGAGCCCGGCGCCGTGCGCCACGGCGCTCGCCGCCCCGTCCTTGAGCACGATCGTCGGGAACTCCTTCCACACCTCGTCGATCGGATGCAGGAGCGCGAGCAGCGGAGCGGGGTCGCCGGCACGGTAGCTCGCCTCGGCGTCGGCGAGCGCGGTCAGCGGCATCGTGACCCGCTCGTCGAACGGGCCGGTCGCGACCCGTCGCAGCTCCTCCAGGTGGGCGCCGACCCCCAGCGCCTCGCCGAGGTCGACCGCGAGAGTGCGGACGTACGTGCCCGACTCCGAGACGATGTCGAGCAGGGCGTGGGTCCCGTCGGCCTCGACCAGGTTGAGCCGGTGGATCGTTCGGACCCGGCGCTCCCGCTTCACGGCGGAGCGGACCGGCGGCGTCTGGTAGATCGGCCCGGTGAACTCGGCGAGTACCCGCTCGAGGTCCCGGGCCGCGACGCGAGCGTGGAACGTCACCGCGCCCACGTACCGCTTCGGGAAGTCGAGGACGAGGGGGAGGAGCTTGAGGGCCGGTCCGATCCCGATCCATAGGACCCCCGAGACGTTCGGGTCGAGGGTTCCCGCGTGGCCGGCGGTCTCGACCCCCAGAAGGTCGCGGGCCCAGGCCGTGACCTGGTGGGAGGACGGGCCGCGTGGCTTGTCCACGAGGACGAACGCGCCCGACGCGAGGCGGGCCCGCACGGGGTCGTCGTCCGCCGGTCCGGTCATGGAGGGGTCCTCGGGTCGTGCTCGCGCACGTGCGTGACCACGGCGGCGGCGACCTCGGCGGGGGGTCGGGAGGTGGAGTCGACCGTGAGGTCGGCCGGGACCCGGTCCAGGTCGATCCCGTAGAAACGGAGGTAGCGGTCCCGTTCGCTCGCCTCCCGCACGATCAGGTGGGCCCGGGCTTCTGCGAGGCTCTCACCGTCGCGGGTGGCAACACGACGCACCCGTTCCTCCTCGGAAGCGGTCACGACGATGGCGTGCACGGGTACGCCGTTCTTTCGGCAGAGCGCGCCCTGGATCCGTCCCTCGACCAGCCGTCCGGGGCGGGCCAGCTCCTGCATCCGCCGGTCGAGCTCCCGGTCGATCTCGGGGTGCGCCGCCGCGTAGCGTCCGAACGACCCGAGGTCGAGCCCCCGGTGCTTGGCCTCCGCCCGGAACTCCTCGCCGGCGGAACGGAACTCGAGCCCGAGCGTCTCGGCGACCAGTCGCCCGGCCGTAGACTTCCCGCTCCCCGGGGGGCCGCCGATCGCGACCACCCGGTGGATCACGCTGGACCCCCGACCGCTCCCGTGGCCGGGCCCGTCGCCTTGAGGGGGTGCTTCGCGACGTAGCGCCGGATCCAGAAGTGCTTGAGGATGCGCCGGAAGACCATCGAGAACGGGATCGTGTAGAGGCTGAAGATCACGAACCACCAGGGTATCGGGAGGCTGCCGACGTGGTGCATCAGGTCGATCGACGCCCCGTTGAACCGGATCGTCTGCGCCGAGGCCGCGGCGTTGCTGATCACCAGGCCGACCCAGGTGTAGATCAGAACGAGGAGGAAGTAGGTGATGGCCATGCCCTTGAACTGCGCGATCGAGACCTCGCCCGAGAGCCGTGCGAGCCTCTCCTGGTGGGGCTTGAGCGCCGCGATCCGGTCCTTCTTCCCCGAGCGCACCGCGGCCATCTGGACCTTGCGGAACGCCTGGCTCCACTTCTGGACCTTCGCCTGCTTCACCCAGTCCGTGGTGAAGTTGTACGCGATCGCGGTGATCAGCATCTCGATCGCCCCGGCAACGGCCATCGTGAGGAGGAGGTAGTTCGACCCGAACCCTATCGCGAGGTAGAGCGGCCCGTGAGGGTTCGTCGCGTTCCCCAGCGCTCCCGCGAACTGGTTGCGGGCGCTCAGGTCGACGATCATCCAGAGCCCGAGAAGGCCCAGGAAGACGTACACCATGGTCGAGAACTTGAACGTAGGTGCGGGAGGCCGGGGGCGCGGGTCGATCGGAGCAGGGGTGTCGTCATCATCGTCGTCGTCGTCCTCCGGCCCCTCGACCGGCGCGGACGGAAGGGGCGCCGCGGGCTCGTCCGGTGGCCCGTAGGCGTCCTCGAGGACGGAGCGCAGCGGGGTCTGGTCGCCCGCCATCAGCTCTCGCCTCCGAGGAACCGGCGCAGGAGCGGGTTCATCTCCATTAGCTGCTCGCGGCCCATGGCGTCGTAGAGGTTGATGATGATCCCGACCGTCAGCAGGACGCCCGTTCCGCTCGCGTTGCCGAGCGTTCCGATCAGGTCGGCCCCCGCGGCCAGCGAGCCCACCGCCGCCCCGGAGATCACCGTGATGACAGGAATGTACCGTTCGAGCACCCGACGAAGGACGCGAGGCTCTCTGCGGAACCCGGGGATCTGCATCCCGGTCGCCTCGATCTGCCGGGCGACCGCCTCCGGGCCCATGTTGGTCGTCTGGATCCAGAACTTGGCGAACAGGATCGACCCGCCGACCATCGCGGAGAAGTAGACGGCGACGTGGATCATCCCCTGCCACCACTGGTGGCCGTACAGGAAGCCCCCGTACTGCTGGAAGTTGAGGATCGGGAGCAGCCACGACTCCAGCCCGTTCGGCGTCGAAAGGTAGTAGGCCCCTCCAGACAGGGGTTGGGTCTGGCTTACCCCCATCGCCTGGGCCGCCACCGCCGAGGTCGGGTAGGAACCTACCCACCACTGGTGCCCCAGCAGCGGGAACGCGGAAAGCGTGGGGTTCGACCAGAGGAGGATCGTGACGATCGAGACGTTCGCCAAGAGCGCGGACATCAGGATGACCGGGATGTTCGAGGCGTAGATCAGCCGCAACGGATAGCGGCCGCGAGCCCCCCGGGCCTCGGCGTGGGAGAGCGGGAGCTCGATCCGGGTCGATTCGGTCCAGGCGACGAGGAAGAAGATGACCGCGGTCCCGACGAGCGCGACGACCGGGTTCGGTTGGCGGAGGAGCACCTGCTCCCAGCCGCCTCCCGCCATCTGCGAGGCGCTGTAGTGAGTGAAGAACCAGAGGCTCTTGGGTATCGTTCCGCTGGGCGGGTTCGAGGCCGAGATGGCCGCGGACGGATTCTGTGGGATCCAGTTGAGCGTCCCCTGGATGATCTGCTGGGAGACCCCCGCGGCGATGAACAGCGAGATCCCGCTACCGATCCCCCACTTCGACACGACCTCGTCCATCAGGAAGACGAGGTAGCTGCCGAAAACGAGCTGCGAGATGATGATGGCGTTCGCGAGCAGGAGCCCGTTCCCCGGCGAGGCCGCGCCGAGGCTCGCGACGATCGACGCCGAGGGCGTGAGGTAGCCGAAGACCTGCGGGACCGCCTCCACGAAGATCATCGCGATCACGAGGACCTTCTGCGTACCCTGGTACGTCCCCTTGTCCTGGTCGTCCGTGAGGTCGAGGTTGATGATCTTCGCCCCGGTGAACAGTTGCATGATGATCGACCCGGTGACGATCGGGCCGATCCCGAGGTGCATCAGCGTCCCCTGGGCTCCCGCGAGGATCGCGCGGTAGCTGGCGAACAGGTCGATGACCGTCGCCTGGTCGACGCCGAAGAGGTAGATGTTCGCGAGCAGGAAGTACATCAGCAGGACGCCGATGGTCCAGGACATCTTCGTGCGGAAGTGCACGTGTCCCTTCGGCTGCGAGACCGCCGGCATGCGGCTCGTGACGGGCTTCAGGCCGTAGAGCCTGGACTTCGGACCGTCGTACGAGAGCCCCAGATAGAGAAGGCCGAGGATCACGCCGACGGCGAAGGCGACCACGCCCAGCCCGATCAGGGTCGGCCGGTCCCAGAACCAGACTATCGAAAGGATGACCGCGCCCAGTACCAGGAGCGGGACCGCCCAGCGCGGGTCGCGGGGGATCTCCTCGTCCGCCATGCGCTATACGTCGCGGAGCCGGCGAGCGAATTATATAGTCTTTGGGACGCCGGTCTTTCCGGCGTCCGCGGCGTGCTCGGCAACGACCGTGACCTTCTCTCGCGCGTGACGGGTGGCGTAGGCGACCACGACCTTCCACGGCCGCTCGGTGGTTCCGCCCCCGAGGAGTCGGTCGACGCCCGACTTCGTGAGGTCCGCGACGAACGTCTCCCCCTCCCGGGTGAGCGCCTTGGCCGCTTCCAGGAACGGAACGAGGGCATCCAGCTCGCCGACGTTGACCGCCGTGGGCCGCTCGACGACCTGGGTGGGACGGTTGAACCCGTGCCTCCCGAAGTGGTCCGGCGCGTAGATCAGCATCGACTTGAACTTGTACTTGTGAAGGCCCGCGTTCCCGCGGCCCCCCTGCTTGCCCGCCCCTCGGCCCGCCTTGATCCCCCGGCCGTGGGTCCTCAGGCCCCGGAACTTCTTCGTGCGACTCGGCATGGTCCCTCTACGTCATCCTGCGAACGAGCTCGTTGATCGAGCGTCCCCGGTAGCCCAGGGCTCCGCCCAGGGCGTACGGCTTCTTTGTCGAGCGCCAGCCGCCGGTCGGCGCCCGGAGCCGGAAGAGTGGCTTGAGGCCCGGCACCTTCGGGAGACCGACCTGGGTGACCGCCTTCGCGAGGTCCGCCATGTCCTTCGTGGGGCGGAAATCCGCGAGGCTCTCGGCGGAGACGCGCTTTCCCTCGACCGTCTCGCCGCGCTCCCCGAGCAGGAATCCGACCGTATCCGGTTCGGCCTCGCCCCAGGTGACGTACCCCTGGACCTTGGTGAGCATCCCGCGGAACGACGGCTCCTCCGGAATGACCGTGACGTGGTTCGGGCGGGTGAGATGGAGGAACCGGAGGGTATCGACGATATCCTCCCGGGCATGGATCGAGCCCCGTACCCTGACGACCATCCACGCCATGCGACTACCTCCCCGCCGGTCGGGCAGGCGGAGGGCCACGGCCCGGCGGAGCCCCCGGTCCGCCACCCGCGGGCCGCCGGCCGGGCGGGCCACCGCGCCCCGGCGGGCCGCGCCCGGGCGGGGCTCGGCCCCGACCTCGGCCCCGACCGCGCATCGGCCGCGGCGCTCCCTCCTCCTTCGGAGGCAGGATGGACGTGCCGATGGGTCCGCGAACGATCTTCAGGCGCTCGGCATCCTCGTGGGGAACCTTGACCTGGGAGAGGGAGACCAAGGCCTGGTAGGCGGCCTGGGCGTAGTTCACCGTCGTCTTGGTGTGCCCTTCCGCGAACCCCCACGCATCCGTGAAGCCGGCGAAACGAAGGATCGGCTTTGTCACGTCCCCGACCGCGAGGCCCACGCCCCGCGGAGCGGGTCGGAAGGAGGCCACGACCGAGCCGGACCGGCCGCGGGCGATGAACGGAACCGTGTGCGCGCGACCGCAGCCGCACTCCCAGCTCCCGCAGCCGCGCAGGACCTCGATGATCTCGAGCTTCGCCCGGTCGATCGCGCGCCGGATCGTCGGGCCGACCTCGCGCCCCTTCGCCCGACCGAGGCCCACGAACCCGTCACCGTTGCCGACGACGACCGTGACCGCGAACTTGAACCGGCGGCCCGAGTCGGTCATCCGCTGGACCATGTTGACGTCCAGGACCTCGTCGTGCAGTCCGGGGAGGAGCTTGTCGACGATCGGCGACTCCCTGAGCGGGAGGCCCGTCGCGAGCGCCTCGCTCATGGTCGTGATCTCGCCGGCGGCGACCCTCCGCCCGAGCTCGGTCTTCGGCACCCAGGGAGGTGCGACCGGTGGTCCGCCCGGGCCTCCGCCCATCCCTCCGCTCGGACGAGGAGGACCCTGTACGGCACCGCTCATGGCTTCGCCTCCGCTTTGGGCACGAGCTTCGGCAGCTTCAGCTTGTAGGATTCGACCGGTTCGGGAAGGGGCTTCGGGAGATGCGCCCCGTTGAGCCGTTCGGCGCTCGGGAACCCTTCCTCGCCGTGCGGCACCTCGACGCCCGCGTCGAGCAGGCCCTTCAGGGCGGCCGACAATCGACCCCCGGCGGTCGGGCGGCGCAGGCCGACATCGAGCACGGCTTCCTCGGTCCCGCTCGACTTCGCGCGGAGACCGGCGAGGTAGCCGGTAAGATAGGCGGCCGGCGTGGAGGCGAGGCTCGACGCTGGGAAGGCGATCCCTCCCAGCTCGGCGCTGTCGGCGGACGCGACGACCCGGTCCCCGACCGGGTCGAACTCGACGATCGAGACCCGGACCCGTCGGCCCGAACAGCGGACCACGGCGCGGGAGCGGTCGGACTTGAGGAGCCGAAGGCGGACCCGATAGTCCGTCTTCCCCTCGCGACGGCGTCGGAAGTGGACCCGATAGCGCGGACCCGTGCTCATGCCTTCTCCTCCGGTAGGTGGCCGGCGAGGCGGAGGTTGACCACGAGGTGCGCCCGGCTGCGGAACATGCCGCCTTTCGCCTTGCGATAGAACTCGCGGTAGACCGCGACGGGGATCTTCTTCGAGGTGCGGAGTTCCACGAGGAGCTTGCGCTGGGCCCGGATCTTGCGGATCCAGCGCTCCTTGCGCGGCACCCGCGACGACGGCGTACCCCTCCGAGAGCCAGGCCCGGAATGTCGGCCCTTGTCGACCTCGAGCGCGTGCAGCCGCGCCCGGACGCGCGACGTTCCCTGGATCGGAAGGCGCCGGATCACGCCGGCCTTCACCGCGGTCCGGATGTCGGCGCGCGTGACCGCGTCCGCCAGCTCCTCCTGGCTGGTCGGGTCGATCCAGACGCGGCCCTCGCCGCACTTCAGGATCTCGGACGCCATGCGCCTCTGGTTCGAGAGATCGGGCATCGCCTCTACGCCTCCGAATCGGGCCTGACGATGGGGTTCAGCACATGGATCCCCAGCTTGCGGGCCTCTTCCTCGAGAACGAGCCGCCGGCGGGTGCCGACGGTACGGGCGATGATCGCCGCCTCGCGCTTCGTGTCGATCTCCTGGAGCTCGCCGGTCGTGTGCACGATCACTGGCGCGAACCCGCTCGGCACGAGGCCCCGGACGTTCGCCGGGGAGCGGTAGCCGATGCGTACGACCTCCGAGCGGTAGCCGTAGTGGCGTCGCTGCTTCGACTGCAGCCCGCGGGGACGGCGCCAGGACTCGTCCCGCCCGATGCGGTAGTAGCGGTGGGCGGCTTGGCGCACGAACGCCGGCCGGCGGCCGTCCTGGACGACGCGCAAGCGGAGCAGGGTCGCACGCTCGGGAGTGAGGGTGGCTCGCTTCGGCGCGACCGGTGCCTTGGGCGCGGCCGCTTCCTTCTTGGTCTCGGCCGGCGCGGTCTCCGCGGCGGGCCTCGACTTGGGGGTGCGGGCACCCTTCCGGCGGGGCGTCACCGCCGTCTCGTCGGTCTTCTCCGTGTCGGCCGGAGGGTCGGCCATTACGCGGCCTCCTTGAGGTGGGCGCGCTCGATGAGGTAGATGCCGTCCTGGAAGACGCGCGGGTCGTACTCGCGGATGCGGGTGGCCCGTTCCACGTTCGCGGCGCTCTGGCCGACCTGCTCGACGTCGTTTCCGGTGATCGTGACGATCTCCCCCTCCACCACGGCCTTCGTGCCGTGGACCAGCTGGGTCGACCGGGGGTGCTTCTCGCCCAGGAAGTTCTCGATCAGGAGCTCCTCGCCCCGGACCTGGACCTTCATCGGAAAGTGTGCCGCCACGACCTTCAGCCGGGCCTCCACGCCCTGGGTAAGGCCCCCCGCGATGTTCGCGACGTGCGCCGCCCACGTCCGCAGGAGCGCTTGCGAGCGCTTCCGGTGGGACGGCAGCCTGAGCTCGAGCGAGACCTCGGTCCCCTTGAGGGTGAGCACGAGGGCGTCCGAGGGGAACGGCCGGACGATCGTGCCGAGCTTGCCCTTGGCCCGGAGCGTGCGCCCGTCGACCGTGAGCGTGACCCCCTTCGGGATCTCGAGGGTCGCGCGGCCCGTCTCGTCAGTAGACATACGCGAGCAACCTCCCCCCGATCTTCAGCTCGCGGGCGTCCGAGTGGGCGAGGACGCCGCGGTTCGTGGAAAGGACGAGAAGGCCGAAGTCCTGCGCCGGCAGGAACCGCGACTGGTCCCGCTCGAGGCGGTCGTACGAGACCGAGATGCGGGGCTTCACGACCCCGCAGGAGTTGATCCGCCGGGAGAGCGTTACGTCGTACTTCCCACCGCGGCCGGTGGGGACGAACGTGAACTCCTCGATGTACTTGTGGTCGCGGAAGATCCGGAGGACCTCTCCGATCAGCTTCGAGGTGGGGGCGATCTCGACGTGCGGCTTTCCTTCCCGGTCCGCGTGGCGAACCGAGACGAGCGCGTCGTTCAGTAGGTCTTGACCCATGTTTTCCCCTCCCTCACTGGTACTTTCTGAACCCGAGGTCGTAGGCGACCTCGCGGAAGCACTGGCGGCACAGGTGGAGGCCGTAGCGCCGTACGATACCGCGTTTGCGGTCGCACCGGAGGCACCCCTCCTTCCGTCCAAAGTTCTTCTTGGGCTTCATCGGCTCACTCGAGCACCGTGACCCCGAACGTGCTCGTCAGGAACGCCTTCGTCTCGTCGCGGGAGGATCGGAGCGTCTTCGGGAGGGGGCGCGACTGGATCCGCCGATCGCGGATCCGGTAGCCCGCACGGCCGACCTCGACCGCGACGTCCATCCCGTGGATGCCGATCGCCGGGTCGTACTTCATCCCGGAGAAATCGGTGTAGTCCGCAATGCCGAACGAGAAGTTGCCGCTCCGGTCGATGGAATCGACGTCCAGCTGCTTGTCGCGGGCCTCGAACGCGCGGCCCAGGAACTCGAACGCTGAGGTGCCGCGGAGCGTGACCTTCGCGCCGATCTCCTGGCCCTGGCGGATGCCGAAGTCGCGGTTCGTGGAGCGCGCACGGGTCGCGACGGGCTTCTGGTGCGTGAGCATCTGCAGGACCTTCACGGCCTTCGTGCGTGCCTCGCCCGACTCGCCGACCGCGGCGTTGACGACGACCTTGATGACCCGGATCGACCGGTAGGGGTTGCTCGGCGCCGGAGTGGTCGAGACCGCGGGGGCGGCGTCGGCCGGGGCGCTCATCGGTCGACCCCCTCGCCCAGGGTGATCCCGGGCGTGGTCTCGCCGACGACGTAGACGTACTCCTTCACGGTCGAGAAGCCTTCCTTGAAATGCACGAGGTTCGGCTGGGAGGAGTTCCGGACCTCGACCCGGTCGACGCGGGCGAGCTCGCCGACGTGCGACCCTCCCGAGACATAGGCGAGAACGCCCGGACGGAGCGGGAAGTGCTCGACCACCTTCTGGTCGGGCAGCTCGATCTTCACGGAGTCCCCCACGCGGTAGGGCGTCGTGGCGGGGAGGAGGAGGTTCCGTCCGTCGTGGAGCGTGACCTCGACGCGGCCGCCCTTGGCCGCGTGCTTGAACCGGACCCGCGCGATCTTCACGTTCGCTTCCGTGGACGGGATGGAGACGAGGACGAGCTTGCCGCGCCGGTCGGTGACCACACGGAAGTGCTGGTCGAGCGGCGCCGCGAGCGAGAGCGTGTCCATGAGGCCGAGCCCGCGAGCGAGGTCCTTCGCGACCTTCGCGTCGACCTGTACGGCTCCGGATCCGAGGAGGATCCTCGCCTCGCGCGAGCTCGCGACGACATGCCGGATGTCGCGGAGGATCAGCAGGAGGGGTATGGAGCGATCCTGGGCGTGGGGGCCCGGTCGCGGTCGGAGGATCCACTTCGTGCCCTTGCGCGGGATCGTCCAGCCCCGTGGCATCGCGCGGCGCTTCAATCGGAACGTCACGGGCTCTCCTCCGTCGCGCTACGGGCGGCTCTTGCGTCGGGGCGGTTTGGCCGGCGCGGCGGCCTTGGCCCCGGTGTCGTCCACGTCGTCCGACGGGACAACGACCTCCTCTTCCGACGACGTCGCGGCTGCCGGGGACGCGGGGGCCACCTCGCCCTCGGTCGTCTCCGCGGGCTCGGGAACCACGCCGAGCTCCTCGGCGGTCACGTCCTCGTCCCGGACCTGGAGCGACCGGCGTCGCCACGGGTCCGCGAGGTTGAGGCGCGTGATCACGAGGTGAGACGTGCGTATGGAGAGGGGCTTCAGCTTGTCCTCCGCCGTCTTGAGAGTGACGTTGTCGAGCGTGACCGAGTACGCCCGGCGGTCGAGCTTCGCCACCCGCTCCTCGCGGCCGACGAAGCTTCCGGACAGGACGCGCACGGTGTCGCCCTTGCGAACGGGGATCGCGCGACGCTTGAACCGGGCGCGGAGCTCGCGCGACAGGGGAGCCGACATGCGGATGCGCCGCTCGAAGCTATCCGCCGTGTAGAGCGCGCGCCGCTGGCGTCTCGGGGAGTTGGACGACGTGCGCATGACCCTCCCCTCAGATGATGATCGACGACGCGGCCGCGATGCGCGGCCAGCGTTCGGCGGCCTCTTTGGCGACCGGGCCCTTGATCTGGGAACCCTTGATCTCGCCGGTCTCGGTCGTGATCACCGCGGCGTTGTCCTCGAACTGAAGGCGGGTCCCGTCCGGCCTCCGGGTCGGGACGCGGGCCCGGACGATCACCGCGTGCAAGACCTGGCGTCGCATCTCGGGCGTCCCCTTCTTCACGGAGACGATCACGAGGTCGGCGATCCCCGCGCGGGGGTATCGACGGTGCGTGCCGTGCCAGTTCCGGACGGCGATGATCTCCACGACCTTCGCTCCGGTGTTGTCGACGCAGTCGAGGCGCGCTCCCTTCGGGAGTCCGCGGCTCCGGCGGCCGGCAAGGCCCTTCATGCGGCCTCCGGGGCGGCCTTGGCGGCGGCCGCGCGCTTCGCGTCCTCGCCGCGGACCTTGCGGGCCGAGCCGCCCAGGTCGGCGATGATGCAGAAGGAGACGACCTTCGAGAGCGGTCGGGTTTCGGCGATGCGGACCCGGTGGCCGACCTGGACGTTCAGGCACGGCGGTGAGTGGGCGAGATACCGGCGCCGGCGCTTCTCGTACCGCTCGAACTTCGGGACGTAGTGCAGGAGCGTACGCTCGACGACCGCGGTCCGCTGCATCGCCGTGGAGACGACCGTCCCCTCCAGCAGCTGGCCCCGAACGGGGAGCCGTCCGTGGAAGGGGCAGTGGCGGTCCTCGCACCGGGTCTTCGGGGCCCGGACGTCGAGCCCGATGTCCCGGGCGCGGGGAGCGGTCGACGTGCGTGCCGGTGTCATCGGAACCTCCGAGGACCACCGGCGAGAAGCCGCTTGGTGCGATCCTCGGGACGCACGCGAAGGACTTCGCCTCTTAACGGTAACTCTCCGGCGGCGAGGACGATCGTCCCCTCGAGCCGGTTCTTCGCGACGCACACGGTCCGGGACCGCCCCGGGACCCGGATCGAGAACGTCGAGAGCGACTCGTCCACGATCGTCCCGCGGACGGGATGGCGCAATGCCGCGGAGGCAGGAATGTCCACCGCGGCACCGATGAGCTCTCCGGCGAGGGCTTCGCGTTCGACACGGGAGAGGCGGGACACGGCCGTCGACTCGTTCGGCATCGGCTCACCTCGAGGCCCCCTCCCGGCGCCGGCCGGTGGCGGGCTCGAGCGAACGCTCGCTGAGCACGGTGAGGGCGCGCGCGACGTTCGTGCGAAGGGCTCGCATACGACCGGGGCTGGGGGGCGCGCCTCCCATCGCGGCCACTCCGCGCTCGCGCAGCAGGTCGTTCTCGGCGTCTGCGATGCGGCGGCGCAGGTCCTCGTCCGGCAAGGCGCGGAGCTCCTTCATCCGTAGGAGCGTCACGGCGGCGCCTCCGGGGTCTCGATCGTCGGCGGGAGGGGCACGGCCGGAACATCCTCGACCGGCGGCAGTTCGACGGGCACCGGTATCGGGCGGGTCTCCACGCCCTTCACGGTGATCTCGTCGGGGAGCTTCGCGAGCGGGTTCATGATCCAGACGTTGACGCCGATGACCCCGGGCTTGAGGCGGGCCTGGTAGAATCCCTTGTCAATCCAGAGATGGACCGCTTCGCCGCAGTACTTGATCGTGCCGGCCTTGAACCGCTCTGTCCGGTGCCGTTCGCCGGTGAGCTTGCCGGAGAGGATGACCTGGCAGCCCCGGGCACCGGCCTCCATGATGCGACGGACCGTGGAATGGCCCGCGCGCCGGAAATGCCACCCTCGCTCCAGCGTCGACGCGAGCTTCTCGCTCATCAGCTGGGCGTTGAGGCTCGGCTGGCGCTCTTCCTGGACCTCGATCTGGGGGTTGTCGAGCTTGAACCGGGCGTGGATGTCCTCGGTGAGTCGCTTGATCAGCTCGCCACGGTGGCCGATCAGGATCCCGGGCCGCTCGCAGATGAGCGTGACGCGGGTCCCCATCGGGGTGCGGGTGATGGAGAGGCCGCCGAAGCCCGCACGCGCGCTCTCGCTGACGAGGAAGTCCTTGAGGAGGACGCGGCGCGTCGACTCCTGGATCACCTTGCGCTCCGAGCTCATGAGGCCTCCTTGCTCTCGGCGAGGATGATCTCGACGTTCGTGGTCTGTTCGTTCCAGGCGGTGCCTCGGCCCTGGGCGCGGGGCATGATCGCCTTGCGGATGCGGCCCCGGGCGCACGCGGCGACCTTGATGTAGAGCCGGTCCGCGTCCAGGCCCTGGTACTCGGCGTTCTCCTCCGCGTTCTGGAGGATCTGGAGGACGTTCTTCGCGACCTTCACCACGTACCGGCCCGGTCCGGTGCCCTTGTGATGGGCGGTCTCCTGGTTGTAGCGGCGGAACGGGATCGCCTTCTTCAGTGCGACCGCTTCCTCGAGCACGGTCACGCGCCCGCGCCACGGGAAGGCCGCGGATCGCGTTCAGGACCTCGTAGGTCTTCTTGGGCGACATCGGGATCTCGACACCGCGGGCCCGGGCAACGCTGACCCCGGCCTCCCCCGATAGGTGTACCCGCGCATCGAACCGATCTTCCCCCTACTTGAGCGGCATGAATTTCGAGGAACGCGTCGCGCCGACACCGGGTCCCGAGTGCTTCTCGAACCGCCGGGTCAGCGAGAACTCGCCGTAGTAGTGGCCGATCATCTCGGGCCGGACCTCGATCTCCTTGAACTCCTTCCCGTTGTGGATCGCGACCCGCCGTCCGACGTGGTCGGGGAGGATGAGCGCGTCCCGGCAGTGGGTGCGGACGGTCTTCCCCGCCGGCGTCTCGCGCATGCGTTCGAAGAACTGGGTCGTTTCGGTGTTGAACCCGCGGCGGATCGAGCGGCGGGCCCGGGCGTTGAGGATCTCGGCCAGCTGCTCGAGGCTCAGTGCCTTCAGGTCCGCGAGCGACTTCCCGCGGTAGGTGAACTCCCGCTTCCGCCGCGCCTCTACCTTCTTCGCGCGCCTCGCCTTCGGCATCGTTACCGGCTCCCTGCCCGGGCTTTCTTCGCCCGCTTACTCTGCGCCCGGGAGAATCGTCCGACCTTGGCGCCCGGCCAGGCGCCGCTCTTGACCGTGCTCGGGCGGCCGACGTGCTGGTGGGCACCGCCGCCGAACGGGTGGTTGACCGGGTTCATCGCGACCCCCCGGACCTTGAACGGGGCCCGTGCGAGGGAATGGGTCGTCCAGACCTTCTTCCCCGCCTTGATGATGGGCATCTCGCCGCGCCCGCCACCGCCGACCGCGCCGACCGCGGCGCGGCACGTCGCGAGGAACTGCTTGAACGCTCCCGACGGGAGCTGGACCGTGACCTCGGAACCGGTGTGGGCGACGACCAGCGCGCTCGTTCCCGCGGAGCGCACGAGGCGCCCGCCGTCGAACGGCTTGACCTCCAGGTTGGAGACGAGGGTCCCGTCCGGGATGCCGCCGAGCGGAAGGATCGAGCCGCGGTCGAGCTTGCCGGTCTGGAACGAAACGTGATCGCCGGTGGCGAGACCGGCGGCCGCGAGGATGCGGATCCGTGTCCCTTCGGGGCCGTCGACCTCGGCCACCGGAGCGCTCGGCCGGGGGCCGGGACGATCGAGACGACCGTCCCCTCTCCCACGAGCGTGGGGGGAGGGTGCTCGATCGCGCCGTGGTGGCGATGGCTGGGGGACGTCCACGCGCCGGAACCTGCGCCGCGGCGACGGGACCCGATGCGTTTACCCATCAGAACACCCCCGCCCGGCTACCGATGTCCTCCGCCGAGTACTCCTTCGCGAACTTCACCGTGGCGATCTTGCCCGGACTGGACCGTCTTGGTCGTGACCTTCACGACCTTGCACCCGTAGGTCCCCTCGACCGCGGCGCGGATCTCACGGCGGTTCGCGCGCGTGTCGACGACGAATTCGAGCTTGTTCTGCCGCTCCATCTCGTCCATCGACTTCTCGGTGACGTAGGCGTGCAGGATGATACGGTGACGGAGCTCGGTCATGGCGCGGCCTCGTGCAAGCGCGCCCGCAGCGATTCGACCGCCGGGCGCGAGTAGAGCGTGAGCCGGCCGGCGACCCCGCCCGGGGCGAGGTCCTCGGTCGCGAGGCGCGGAACGGAGACTACGTCGACGCCGGAGAGGTTCCGGAACCCGAGCGCCTTGCCCGGGGGCGCTCGTGACGACCAGGACGCTGCGGGGCGTCCGGCGGACGCGACCTCGTCGGCGGGCCCGGCCCGAGGCGCGCAGGTGCGTTCCCGAGCGGGAACGTTCGACGTCGTCCCAGAGGTGCAGCGCCCGCAGAAGGTCCCGAGCGTCCGAGGCGGTCCGGATCTCCTCGAACGATTCGTCGAAGACGAACGGAAGCGTAACGCCGTGGGGGATCAGATGGCCCCGGGCCGTGGCCAGCTTCGGCTCCCGCGTGGCCGCGAGCGCCGAGGCGAAGGCAAGCTGGCGCTCCTTGCGGTTGATCTTCTTCGACCACAGCCGTTCCGGCTTGGGGGGATGCGCCGGACGTCCACCGACCGTGTTCGGGGACTGAGCGCCTCGCATCGAATCCATCAATCGGGGTGTTCGCGCGACCCCCTTTCCCTTCCCGGACCACTGGACCGAGTGCCGGTTACCGGCGGTGGGGCTCGTCCCGTACGGCTGGCGCCGGTGGGATTGGGCTGCCACGACCGCGCGCTGGATAAGGTCCGGGCGGAACGGCTCGGAGAAGGCGAGAGGGAGCGGGACGGTCGTCCGTTGCTTGCCTTCGAGGTCCAGAACGTGGGCCCGGTGGTGCGGCGTGTGATGCTCGCCGACCGGCGAGGAGTCCGAGGTCGCGGTGTCCGGCGTCATGCACCCTGCTTCGAGGCGGTGCTGAGGTAGCGGATATCGACCTTCTCGACCGACGCGACCTGGCTTCGGATCGGCGTCCGGAACCGAAGAAGCCTCTTCGCGGGTCCCGGCAGCGACCCATGGAGGATGACGCAGGAGGTGCGGACCTCGCCGTAGTGCGGAAAGCCGCCGGCGGGCGTGATCGGGTCCGCGCGCGGGTCCTTGACTATCCGCAGCACGCGCATGTTGAGCTGCGTGCGGCGGTGGTAGCCCTGCTGACCGGCCTGGGGGATGCGGTAGGTGACGAAGCTCGGGTTGTGCGGGCCGAGCGTACCGATCATTCGGCGGTGTTTCGAGTTCTTCCGGGGCTGGAGCTTGACGCCCCAACGCTGGGTGTGGCCCTGGAAGCCGAACCCCTTGGTCACCCCAAGAACGTCGACGAACTCCCCTTCCTTCGCGAGGTCCTGGATCGGGATCTCCTGGCCGAGCCGCTGGGCGGCGAATGCGCGGCGCTCGTCGAACTTCTCACCGGAGACACGGACCTCGAAGAGCGTCGGGGTCTTCGACGGGGTCCCGGTGATGAGCTCGGGCTGGGTGTGCAGAATCAGTCGGATCTCGTCCCCGGACGTCGACCCGAATCGGGCAAGCGCCTCGGGAGAGCTGGGCGGGTGGATCGGGATCCGACGTCCGAGCTGGGCCTGGAGCTCCCCGGCCCAGACCTCGCTGACGACCCGCGAACCGTACGGCCCTCGCGCATAGATCCGCGCCGCGGCGACCCGGAGCGGAGGGACCTCGACGACGGTCACGGGGATCGCGACCTCCTGGCCGGCGGTGGTCGAACGCTTCCGGTAATCAACGATGAAGGCGTGGGTCATACCGACCTTGAAGCCGGCGAATCCCTCGATCGCGGGCTGTTTGGGACCCTCCGCCCAAGAGCGGATCCGGGGGAGAGGACGGGCCGAACGTGAACGTGGCGAAAAGCCTAGAGACCCTCGCCTAGGACGATGACGTGCCATGGGTCGATAGAGGGTCCCCTCCGCAGTGGGGACGGGGGAGAAACGTACCCTATATAACGGCTCGCGCGAAAACCGAATTCGCTCGAGAGAAACCGTCCGCGCCACCGCCGTGGAACGGCGTCCCGCGGCCGAGTTTCTGAACGCGCGCGTAGAAGCGGGCGGACGGAGACAGCACGGCGGGAACGCTCCGTTTCAGAGAAGCGCGAGCTCGCGTCCGACCTTCTCGAAGGAGGCGATGGCGAACGTCACGTCCTCGTCCGTCAGCGCGGCGTTCATGATCGTCCGGATCCGCGCCTTCTCCTTCGCCACCATCGGGTAGACGATCGGGAGCGCGAAGACGCCCAGCTCGAAGAGCCGGTCGCTCATCTTGCGCGCGATCGCGCTCTCGCCGACCATGACGGGCGTGATCGGGGTCTCGCTCTTCCCGATGTCGAACCCAAGGTCCGCTCATCGCGCTTCTTGAAGTCCGTCGCGTGCTCCCAGAGGCGCTGCGACGCGCTGCGGCTCCTGTCTCGAGGACGTCGATCGCCGCGATGCACGCGGCGGCCACGGCCGGCGGGTGGGAGCCGCTCAGGAGCCAGGTCCGGGACTTGTTGTAGGCGAAGTCGGACAAGGTCGCGCGAGCCCGAGACGTGCCCGCCGACCACGCCGAACGCCTTGGAGAACGTTCCCATCTCGACCTGGACCTGGTCCCTGTCGGAGGTGGAAGTGGGAGACGATCCCCCGACCCCCCTCGCCGAGCACGCCCTCTCCGTGGGCGTCGTCGACGTAGACCATCGCGCCGTGCTCCGCTGCCGCGGCGGCTATCTTGTCGAGGGGGGCGATGTCGCCGTCCATGGAGAAGACGCCGTCGGTGATCACCAGGATCCGACCGAACGACGGTGAGTGTCTTCTCCGCCTCGCGGAGCACCCGGGCGAGGTCGGTGACGTCACCGTGGCTGGTAGACGGCCCTCTCGGCTCGCGAGAGCCGGACGCCGTCGATGATGCTGCCGTGGTTGAGCTCGTCGCTCACGACCAGGTCGCCTTCCCCGACGAGCTGTGGGATGAGGCCCGCTGTTGGCCGCGTACCCCGTCTGGTAGACGAGCGACGCCTCCGCCCGCTTGAAGCGGGCGAGGCGCTCCTCGAGCTGGACGTGCAGGTCCATGTTCCCGGCGATCGCCCGGACCGAGCCGGACCCGGCGCCGTGGGTCCTGACCGCTTCGATGGCGGCCTTCTTGAGCCTGGGTGGTTCGAGAGGCCGAGGTAGTTGTTCGAGCAGAACATCAGGACCTTCTTCCCGTCGATCGTGCACCACGGCGTGCTCGGCCCTTCCAGCTCGTGGAGCTTCCAGTCGAGGTCGCTCTCGATGAGCGCGTCGGTATTCCTCGCCGAGGAACGAGGTCGGGTTCCGCATCGCCGTCACCACTTGGCCACGAGAGAGATCTTCGCCGCTTGCATCGAATCGATCAGCTCCATCGCCCGCGCGACCTCGGGGATCGGGACGCGGTGGGTGATGATCGACCCCACCTTCTCGCGAAACGCCGGCTTGTCGAGCAGTCCCTTCACCTGGAACCAGGTCTCGAACATCCGCCGCCCGAAAATCCCCTGGACGCGCGCCGCCTTGGTCACGATCGCGTTGTCGAAGTTGAGCGAGACGGGCCCGTCGAAAAGCCCGAGGAGCGAGACCCGCCCTCCGGGGGTCAGCGCATCAAAGATGAGTGGCAGGGAGCTGGGGTGTCCGGACATCTCGAGCGCGACATCGATCCCGTGGCCGCCGGTGACTCCGCGTATCGAGGCGACCAGGCGGTCCCCCTCCGCGACCGGGTCGAAGACCGCGTCCGCGCCCATTTTCTTCGCAAGGTCGGACCGAATCCGGTTGACCTCCGTCGCGACCACGGTCTCGGCCCCGAGCGCCTTCGCCGCCGCGATCGCGAGGAGACCGATGGGGCCGCAGCCCGTCACGAGAACGCTCTTCCCGGCAAAGTCGCCCACGCTGTCCTCCGGGAGCAGGCAGTGGACCGCGTTGCCCAGGGGCTCCTGGATCGAGGCGATCGCGGGATCGAGGTGCGGGTCGTTCTTCCACGCGTTCATCTCGGGCAGGACAGCGTACTCCGCAAAGACCCCGTCCCGGTCGACGCCGAGGATCTCGAGGTTCTCGCAGATGTTCATCCTCCCGGTCCGGCACTGGTAGCACGTGCCGTCCACGATGTGGGTCTCCGCCGAGACGTGGTCGCCCACGGCCAGGCTCTTGACCGACTTTCCGATGCGGATCACCTCGCCGCCCAGCTCGTGGCCGAGGACCATGGGAACGCGCTTCACGCGACCCTGCGCCCACTCGTTCCATTTCCAGATGTGTACGTCGGTGCCGCAGATGGAGGAGGCCTGCACTCGTACCAGGACCTCGTCGTCCTTCGGCGTTGGGTCCGGGACCTCGACCACCTCTCCGCCGGCCCCCCGGCGGAGCTTGACAACTGCCTGCACAGGAATCGTCGGCCTCAGACGGGTCGCGGGCTTAACCGTTGGCGCACCGCGCCATGGAGTCGCACCCCGAGCCGCCCGGAAGCGGCGGGTTCGGTTACCTCGCTCCCATCGCGGGCGTATATAGCCGGCCGGGCTTGGTCAAGGTCGAGGACCGATGAGCCGCGGCATTCGTTCCCCCGACGCCACGAAGCCGTCGCCCCCTCGGATCTGGACGGTCGAAGAAGCGAACGCCCGGATCGAGGGGCTCGGCGAGCTCCTGCCCCAGTTAAAGACGTGGGCGGTCCGCCTGGGCGAGGTGCACGGCGAGCTGCGCCGCCTGGCCCAGTTCTGGGGGCGCGACGTAGACGCGACGGACAGTCCGGACCGGGACCTCAAGACCCGGCTCGAGGCGGAATGGCGCAATCTCTCCCACCGGCTCGAAGAGGCCGTCTCCGCGCTCCAGGCGGAGGGTATCGAGGTAAAGGACCTCGAGACCGGCCTGGTCGACTTCTACACGCTTCGGGAAGACCAGCTCGTCCTGCTCTGCTGGCGCCGGGGCGAACCCGAGGTCGCGTTCTTCCACACCCTGGAGGGAGGCTTCCGGAGCCGTCAGCCCCTCCCGGACGACGAGACGTTCGCCTCGTCGCGGCCGCGTTCACGATCCTAACCGGAACGAACGGGGGCCCCCGACCGGGCCAGCTGGATCGCGTTCAGTGCCATCGCGAACGCTCCCAAGCCACCGGCAACGCCGGCGACGATCGCGACCGTCGGGAACACGCTGGACAGCGAGAGGAGGTAGAGGGTCGTCGGCACGGCGACGCCCGCGCCGCCGGCTACGATCCCGAGGGGGAATCGATCCCGCCGGTACGTCAGGGCCGCGGTCGCGCCCGCGACCACCGCCACCAGTCCGAGAAGGACCGCTTCGGCGCCGATCGTGGACACGAAGCTCTCGAGGTCGGGGAACGGGGAGAGGAACACCGTCGTCCCGTTCGACGCGTTCCCCACGGAGAGCCCGATCCCGAGGCCGGTCGTGCCTGCGTTGTACACGGGCGAAGCGAACGTATCGACCGTGACCGGAGCGTAGTCGACGAGGGTCACGTTGAGGGACGCTCCTCCGCTCGGTACGTCAAGGAAGTAGAACGTGCCGTTGGGCTTGACGGTGTAATTCTCCTGGGCGCCCCCGTCCGTCGTCAGGTACCACGACCGCCCCCGTGGCGTAGGCACCCGACGGCAATTGGACCGTGCCGGTGATGGTGTAGTGGAAGGGGGCGGTGGCCTCGGCCCCGTAGCTCGCCAGTGCCCCGATAAGCCCAGCCGATACGACCGAGACGAGGGCCAGAGCGATCGCGACCATCGGCCGCACGCTCCGTCGGGAGCGCCTCGGTGGGGGAAGGTTGGGATAAAGTCCCGGGAGCACTTCCCAGGAGTAGGCCGGAGGGGGGTCCCGGGGCACCACGACGGGGACCGGCGTGCCGCAATGCGGGCAGGGAAACCACTGCGTCGGGGGGGTCGGGGCCAGGACCGCGGCGAGCGGCTGACCGCACCGGGGGCACACCATCCGAACGGTCGGCGGGCTCATCGGCGACCCACGACCGCCCGCAAGGTCATAGCGTTGCGGCGGGCGCTGGGGAAGGCGCACCCTCGGGTCGTGGGCATCGACGACGGCGCGTTCGAGCGAGGGGACCGGTACGCCCCGATCGCCGCGGTGGTCCTATCTTCCCCCGACCATCTCGAGGCCGCCGGGCTCTCGCGCGTACGCGTGGACGGCCGGGACGGGACCGCGAGGGTCATCGCCCTGTTCCGCTCGGTCACCCCGCCCGAGGGAGTGCGCGCGATACTTCTCGACGGCGCGGTAGTGGGCGGGTTCAACGTCCTCGACCTCGACGCGATCCACCGCGCGACCTTGCTCCCCGTCGTGGCGGTCACCCGTCGGCGACCGGATTTTGCCCGCATCCGGAGCGCCCTCAAGCGGTGGTTTCCCCGCACCGCCGCCGTCCGCCTCGCGGTGCTCCGTCGCCACCGGCTGTTCCGCGTGCCGACCGGGGGGCGCCGATCTGGGCCTCCGCGTCCGGTTGCACGGCCGCCGACGCGGCGTGGCTCGTCCGGCGGACGAGCGTGGTCGGCTTCTGGCCCGAACCGCTGCGGGTCGCCCACCTCGTGGCGTCGGCGGCCGGCACGCAGGAGCGCCTCCCGAGCCCAACCCTTAAGGGGCGACGCCTCCGTCCGGCCGGTGGGCCTGTAGCTTAGCTTGGACAAAGTACTGGCCTTCTAAGCCAGCATACTCGGGTTCAAAGGCCACGGGGGCCGCCCCGGGGCGGAAAATCCCGACAGGCCCGCCTCCGGGGTCAGACCAGCCCGACCTTCGCGGCACATTCCGCGCAGAGGAGGGAGCTCGGGCCCGGCGCGATCGGCTTGCCGCAGAGCGGGCAGGAGGCCCGCGCGTCGGCCGCGTCGATCAGTTCCTTGACGCTCATGTGGAGGGCCGGGTCGGTCGTCCCCGGGGGCGACTCCTCCTCGGGCGTCGACCCTTCCGCCGGCGAGGAACGCCTCGAGGCGAGCCCGGTAGACGCCGCCCGCCGGTCGAACTTCGCGAGTCGCTGCTGGACGAGGCCCTGGAGCGCGGAGTCGGCGAGCTCGCGCACGCCGCCGAACACGTGGGCCAGCTCGACGCTCGAGAGACCGCTCGACTCGACCAGCACCTCGAGGCAGCGGGTCGCGAGGAGGGAGACGTGCCCTCGGCCGAGCGTGTGGTCGAGACCCCAGGACATCCGCGAGGTACGGACGACACGCCGGGACGCCGACAGACGCCCCGCGCGGGGATCGCCGACCAGCGTCGTGTGGATCAGGTCGAGCTCGAACCGGGTGCGCTCCTCGGCGAGGTAGAGCAGGATCGCCACCTCGAGAGGGAGGGCCGGGACCGCCCGGGAGATCGAAACCCCCTGCTGCAGCGTCCCGATCAGCCGCGGGAGCGGCGATGCCTCCCCTTCCGTGGCGGAGCGGTCCTCCTCCGCGCGGCTGCGGGGGAGGAAATGCTCTCGAAGTAGCACCCGGGCGATCGCGCGCCGGGACGCGCCCCCGTCGGGCGGATGGAGGTCGGCCGAGCCGTCCGCCCGGAACACGATCCGCTCGAACGGCACGAGGTAGTCCCAGCCCGGACCCGGCGGCGCAGGTTCCTCGAGCCGGATCTCCATGTTCTCGAAGCGCACGCCGGGATCGGCCAGCGCGGCGTAGAACGTCGGGAACTCCCTCCCGTCCGCGACGACTCTGAACCCCCCCACCGGCCTTCGCCGACGCGACACGAACTCCTCGTACGCCCGGCCGAGCGACCGGGCCGACCCTTCGTCGAACCGGTCCTTCGCGAGGCCGGCGGCGATGGCCTCGAGCTCAGGAAGCGATACGGTTGCCACGGTCGACCTTCTCCTCGGCGAGCATCTGGTAAAGGAAGATAAAGCGCTGGGCCACCGACTCGAGCGACGCGTTGTCGCGGACCCACGCCTCCGCCTGCCGCGCGACCTGCTGGCGCTCCGAACTGCGATCGAGGAGTCGGACGAGCGCGCCGGCGAGCGCGGGCGAGGAGAGGACGTCCGCGCGCACGCCCGTCACGGAGTCGTTCACGACCTCGGACGCCCCGCCGGTCGCCGGCGCGACGACCGCCGTCCCGCACGCCATCGCTTCCAGGAGGGCGATGCTCGACGTGTCGCTCGTGGAGGGGAGGACGAAGACGTCGGTCTGCCCTAGCAACGCGGCCTTCTCGGACTCCGCGACCGGGCCGACGTACCGCACGCGGCCGGAGAGCGCCGGGTCGGAGGCGATCCGCGCCCGGACGGCCGCCTCCTCGGGCCCGGTCCCTCCGACGATCCCCGCGACGTCGGTGGTGCGCGCGGCGAGGGCGATGGCGTCCAGGAACCGGTGCACCCCCTTGTCCACGGTCAATCGGCCGAGGTACGTCACGATCGGAACGCTGGGAAGGCCGCAGCGGGCCCTCCAGTCGGGGACGGTCTCCCCGGGACGGAATCGGTGGATGTCCACGCCGTTACGGACGACCTCGACGGGCCGGCGGAACGGCTTCCGAGCGAACTGCACCAGCGCGTCGCGGGCCGCTTCCGACGGGGCGGTCGCGACGTCGCACCTCCAGTACGTCCCCAGGTTGTACCACCAGGCGATACGGAAGAACAGCGGGACCAGGAACTTCTGGGGCACGCTCGAGCGCATCTCTCGGATGTTGGTGTGGAACGTCCCCACCAGAGGGCGTCGGAGCCGGCGCGCCGTAAGGAATCCCATGCTACCGATCGGACCCGGCGAATGCAGGTGGATCACGTCCACGTCGTCCGCGCGGTGCACGCCACCGAACAGACCGAAGGGGAATACGGGCCAGCGGTACTGCGAGTACAGCGGCACGGGGATCGACCGGACCCGGCGGACATGCACCCCGTCCTCGACGGTGTCGCGGGACGCGACCCCTACGCGGACGTCCGGCGCCAAGACCCGGACCGAATGGCCGAGGCGGACCAGCGTGCGCGCGAGCCCGGCGGTAACGGAGGAGACCCCATCCCGCATCGGCTCGTAGGAATCGGTGAAGAACGCAATCTCCATCCCCGGTCGCCCCCTCGGTGCTTGGCCCAGCGGGTTGGTATGCTTGGCGGTGGAGAGGACCCTGCCCTCAGAGGACCTGGGGGAACGCCCTCTCGAGGCGGCTCGCGTCCTTGGTGTCCAGAGAGCGGGTGTCGAGCGACACGAGGAGGGAGGAGTTCGTCGTCTGTATCTGTCCGACCAGCCAGTGCGCGAACCGGACCGTCGTCTCCGCGCCTTCCTCGCTGACGAAGTACTCGAGGCTGTCGACGTAGACGAGGGCCCCGCCCGCCGCCTCGGTCGGTTCCCGGAGCCGGCCGCCGAGCTCCGAGAGCCGGAGGCGCGAAGGCCCCCCCTCCGCGGACCCTTCCTGCCGCGGAGCGATGTCGATCCGGCGGTTCGCCGGAACTCCGGGCAGTTCGGGGGGGTGCAGCGAGACGACCACGACCCGGGGGAACGACGCTGCGTTCCCTCGGAGAAGGTCCAGCGCCTTCGCCGGTCTCTCCTCGCGTACGAGAACGCTCACCCCCGCCGCGATCCGGACGGGCGGGAGGGCTCCCCCCACCGGAGCGACCCACGGCCGCGTCGTCGTGTGAGGCGGGGGCCGCAGCAGGGCTCCCCAGGCCGGGCGGCGTGGCGGTGCAAGGAGGCTCTTTCGTTTGAGGTCGACCTCCTCGGAGAGCCGGGCAAGCCGGCTCTCCGCGAGCATTCGCAGTTCCTGGGCCGTGTGGCCGCGCGAGGAGTGGAGGAGGATCTCACGCAGAGCGCTGCGGATCCCCTCCTCGAACCCCGCCGCGTACGCGCGGGCGTACTCCTCGTCCGCGGGCGGTTCCTCGCCGGGAGGCGGCGCGGCCCCCGGGGTTTCCGGGTCCGTCACGCCGACGCTCGGTCCCGGGAATGGGCCGCCGCGGGCACCGGTGGGGTCGGTCCCCGGGGCCCGCCGGCGAAGCTGGCGTCCTCGACGGGCGCGAATTTGTACCCGTAGTGGATGACGCCTGCCTTGCCTTCCTCCCTCAATTTCCGGAACGTGGCGCGAACCTTCAGTCCGATCGCCACGGCCTCGGGCGCCGTGTCGACGACCTGGCCGGTAAGGACCGGGCCTTCCACGGTCTTCACCAGCGCAAGTACGGTACGGGACCTGCAGCTCGAACCCTTCCGCCGGGTCGTGGACGATCGTGTAGGAGATGACCTCGCCCTCGCCCGAGAGCTGGAACGGGATCATCTTCTCGATCGACTGGCGGTGCCGGGTACATTCGGGGCACACGGACCGCGGCGGGAAGTAGGTCGTCCCGCAGTTGGTGCACTTCGATCCGCCGAGGTTGTACCTGTCGGGGCGTTTCGCGCCAGAATCGTGCTATCGACATCGTTTCCCTCCTAGTTCCCCCGCTCGAGCAGGTGGACCACGGCGGTCGCACCCGTTCCTCCAAGGTCGTGCGTGAGTCCGAGGGTCGCGCCGGAAGCCTGCCGGTCCCCCGCCTCGCCGCGGAGCTGGCGCACGACCTCCACCACCTGAGCGACGCCGACCGCCCCGAACGGTCGCCCCTGCGCCTTGAGTCCACCCGACGTGTTGAGCGCCATCCGGCCGCCGGCGTTGAACCGTCCGCTCGCGAACTCGGCGCCGGACTTGCCCTTCTCGACGAACCCCAGGTCCTCGAGACTGACGAGGGCGGCGATCGTGTAGGCGTCGTGAATCTCGGCGACGCCGACGTCCGCCGGAGCCCGGCGGGCGAGGCGAAAGGCATTCCGCGCCGCGGTCACGGTCGACCCAATGGTCGTCAGGTCCTTGCGATGCTGCAGTGCCATGGTATCCGTCGCGACCTGGCTCGCCGCGATACGGATCGGCGTGTCGGTGTGTTTGCGCGCCGTCTCGAGAGGGCCGAGCACGACCGCGGCAGCGCCGTCGGAGAGCGGAGCGCAATCGAAGACGCCCAGTGGCTCGGCCACCGGGCCGGCGCCCACGACCTGGGCGAGCGAGAGCTTGTTGCGGAAGTGGGCATTCGGGTTCTTCGAGCCCATCTCGTGGGCGTGGACGGCGACCCGGGCTAGGTCCTCCCGTGTCGTTCCGTAGAGGTGCATGTGGCGTCGAGCGACCAGTGCCCACAGGGAGGGGAGCGTCGCTCCGAAGACGACCTCCCACTCGTGATCGGCCGTCGCGTTCGCGATCTCGAAGCCGGTCGTGTCGGAGACGTCGGTGAGCTTCTCCGCCCCCCCTACGACGACGTAGTCGTAGAGGCCGCTCGCCACCGCGAGGTATCCCTGGTGCAGGGCGAGGGCGCCCGACGCCCCTCCGCCTTCCACACGGACCGCGGGGAGATGGCGTCCGGCGAGCCCCGCGTAGTCGAGGATCAGCGGGGCGATGTGCTCCTGAGACAGCAGAGAGCCCGACGCCATGTTCCCGAGGAACAGGCCGTCCAGGTCGGCGGACGAGAGCTTCGCGTCGACCAGGGCCTGGAGCCCCGCCTCGATTCCGATCTCGCGGAACGAGCGGTCCCAGAGCTCGCCGAACTTCGTCTGGCCGATGCCCAGTACGGCGACCTCCCGCATGGCCTAGCTCCCTCCCATGTGGAGCTTCCCGCGGAACTTCGCGTAGACGGCGTAGGGGATCTCGGTCCCGTTGTCGAGGTACCACTGGACTGGCTTTCCGAACGACCGGTCGAACGTAGCGATCTCGTCCGTGGTCTCGAGGTCGAACGCGTCCGAGCCGGCGCCCGAGCCGTAGCCGACCACCAGGATCCGCTCCTTCGGGGCGGCCCGGTCAAGGACGTTCGCGAGCCCGATGAGGGCGGCCGCGGAGTAGGTGTTCCCGATGTCGGGGGTGACCAGTCCGTAGCGCATCTGCGCCTCGGTGAACCCGAGCTGCTTCCCCACGCGCTGGGGGAACTTGCCGTTCGGTTGGTGGAACACGACGTGGGCGTAGTCCTTCGGGGTCGTGCCCTGGACCTCCAGCATCCGCCGGGCGCATTCGGTGACGTGCCGGAAGTAGGCGGGTTCGCCCGTGAACCGACCGCTGTGGCTCGGATACCTCTGACCCTCACGTCGCCAGAAGTCCGGCGTATCCGTGGTGTACGAGAGCGTGCGATCCACGCGGCAGATGACCCGTTCCCGGCCTAGGACGAACGCGGCCCCCCCGGCGCTCGCCGAGTACTCGAGCGCGTCGCCGGGCGCCCCCTGGGAGGTGTCCGTACCGATCGCGACGCCGTACCGTATCATGTCAGAACCGACCATTCCGAGGCAGGTCTGGATGGCGGCCGTGCCCGCCTTGCAGGCGAACTCGAAGTCAGCCGCCGTGAGGTACGGCGTCGCGCCGACCGCCTGGGCTACGACCGTCGCGGTAGGCTTGACGGCGTACGGGTGCGACTCCGAGCCGACGTAGACCGCTCCGATCTGCTGGGGGTCGATCGCGCCGCGCAGCAGCGCCGTGCGCAGCGCCTCGGTGGAGATGGTGATCGTGTCCTCGTCGGGGGCGGGGACGCTCTTACGCCGGACGTTGAGCCCCTCGCCCATGCCCTCCCCGTCCGTGCCCCACACCCGCCCGATCTCGGCCGGCGTGATCCGATATCTTGGGACGTACACCCCGTAGCTCACGATTCCTGCCTGCATGGTTCCTCCTTCCGCTCAGAGCTCCTCGAGCCGTTCGAGGACGGCGGGCGCGTGGAGCGCTGTCGTCAGGAGCGGGATGTTCTCCACCTCGGAGAGGCGGATCGCCAGGGCGTCGACCCGGCCGGGGCTCGCGAAGAAGACCGCCGCGGGCTTGAGCGGATGGGCCCGGATCGCTACCATCGGGGATCGCCCGTAGCGCACGTTCGAGAAGATGAGGGCGCGCTGCGTGGTCCAGCCATAGACCTCCGCAAAACGGCTCGCGTCGATCGACAGGATCGCGCGCGGCGCGTCGAGAACGGTGAAACCGTGGATGTCCCGGTGGAGGTCGACGCGGCTCACCGGCCGCGCGTCCAGGCGGTCGGCGACGGCCTTCAACGGCATGGCGATAACGAACTCGCGCATCCCCAGGATCCCATCGGAATGAGCGGGGACTCCCGCCCGCAGGCCGATCCTCCCGCCGTGCTGGGTGTCGAGGGCGACCAGGCCGTCGACGTACCGGCGGATGAACCCGGCGCCGGGGCTCGCCCGGCGCTCGGACTCGTAGTCGCTGATGACGGACGGGACCGTCTCGAGCTGCTTCGCGAGGTCACGCTGGGAGATGCGGAAGTCCTCCCGCCATTTCCTCAGTGTTCGTCCCGGATGCGGGGATAGGACGACCTCGCCCGCGATCTTCTCGCGGATCTCCGCCTCCACGCCCTCCTGCGACGCCAGCCCGCTATAAATCCCTAGGGTTCCTGTCGTGCGGCCCCATCGACATCTGCCGATTGACTCACCCCAGCCAACGAGTGGACCGGGCGAGAGTTTCCGGCGTCGGGGAAGGCCCCGGCCCCGTTTGAACTCGCGACCTCTACCTTGCCAAGGTAGCGATCTTCCGCTGATCTACCGGCCCACCATCGTCGCCGAGGCAGGGCGCGCCATAACCTCTTCGCGGGTACGAGGGCCGTCTGCACGCGACCGCGCCGAAGCCCATCGCCGGCCCTCCATGGCTCCCGGGTGCCTTGCGTCCGGGCGGGGGGACGGAGGGCGCCGGCACCACCGCCCCGGAGGGAGCGTTCCTCGCCCAGGTTGCCTCGAGGCGCAAACCCTTATGCGCCGGGCCCGGCTCGGGCCGCCGATGGCGGAAGGCGCGTCGTCCGGCGAGCCGATCGACATGCTCGTGAAGAGCACGCGGGACCTTCTGCGTCCCGAGGAGCTCGTCCGAGAGGCGACCCGCGACATCGTC
The DNA here is from genome assembly GCA_963713145.1 of uncultured Thermoplasmata archaeon. Lineage (GTDB taxonomy): Archaea > Thermoplasmatota > Thermoplasmata > Lutacidiplasmatales > UBA184 > Lutacidiplasma. The sequence continues at coordinate 531,726 of CAVQKI010000001.1, forward strand.
AAGGACGAGATCCGACGGCATCTCGAGAAGACGCTGCGCGAAGAGCCCAAGCTCGACCAGGCGCTTCGCGACGCCGTCCACGATCTTCTCACCGCTCGCGCGATGGAGTATGCCGCCCTCGTCCGTGTGGGGACGGCCACCGCGCGTCTGGGGCTCGCGGCGCTTCCCGCCGACGTGCGGCGCGCGCTGACGAAGGACCTCGTGGAGCTGCTGTCCAAAGAGCTCGGCCAGATCGTGGAGAGGTCCCTCTAACCGATGCCCCTCGCCGCAGACCAGGTCAAGATCTACGAGATCAAGCGGGTGGACGTTGAGGGAGCGATCGTCATCGACGGCTTCCCTTCGGTCGGTCTCGTGAGCTCGATCGTCGCGAACTACCTCATCGACACGCTCGAGATGGAGCAGATCGGGATCGTCGAATCTCCCGCGTTCCCCACGGTGTCGCTCGTCCGGAACGGAGTCCCCCAGCATCCGGTGCGGATTTACGCGGGGCGCCCTCCGGCCGACAGGGCGGGCCGAGGGGCGGACAAGCTTGTCGCGTTCGTCTCGGAGTTCCATCCGGCCCCTGCGATCATCCACCCTCTGGCCACGACGATCCTCGACTGGGTGATCGAGCAGCGGTGCTCCCTCCTCGTCTCCCCGGAGGGGCTGGTGGTCGAGGCCGGACCCTCGAACCCGCGGTCGTCGCGGCCCCCGCGCCTCGGCGACATGAAGGTCTACGGCGTCGCGAGCACGAAGAAGGCCCGCGAGCTCTACATCGAGCCCAACGTGCTCCCGTTCGCGGAGGGGGTCATCACCGGGATCGCCGGGGTGCTCCTGAACGAGGGCCGGCGCCGCGGGTTCGATGTGCTGACGTTCCTCGCCGAAGCCCAGTCCGACTACCCCGATGCCCGGGCCGCGGCGAAGGTGATCGAGACGATCAACCGAATCCTTTTGCGGACGCCGCTCGACCCCGTCCCGCTGTATGCGGAGGCCGAGCGGATCGAGAAGCAGCTCCTTTCGATCCAGCGCCGGGCCGCCGAGCGCGGGCGTGCCGAGTCGACGACCCAGCCGTCCCCGCCGATGTACCGATAGTCGGGTCGGACGGGACACGCTCCAGGAGCTCCCGGATCCCCGCGACCAGGGCTTCGGCGTCGGCGCGGTCGTTGTAGAGGTAGAACGAAGCCCGCACGTTGCCGTTGAGCCCGCGCGCCGCGTAGTACCGAGTGCACGCAGTGGAGTCCGGAACGTACCATGACGCCGTGCCCCTCGTCCAGGAAGAGCGCGGCGTCGTGCGGGTCGATCCCGTCGAGCGTGAACGCGAAGATGCTCGGTCGGTCCGCGGGGTCACTGGGTCCGAGCAGGTGCAGGCGGGGCTCCTCCTCCAGCGCCCGACTCACGATCGAGTTCACGGCCCGTTGCTGTGCCTCGACGGCGTCCAGCCCGACCTTCGTGAGGTAGTCCATCGCGGCGTGCGCCCCGATCACGCCCGCGTAGTTCTGGAGACCCGCCTCGAAACGGTAGGGAGGGGGTCTCAGCACGTGGCCCTCGAGCGTCGTCCGCTCGACCGTCTCACCGCCCAACAGGAGCGGGCGGAGCGGTGCAAGGGCGTCGGGGGTGGCGGCCAGGACCCCGACCCCGGTCGGCCCCAGCATCTTGTGGGCCGAGACCGCGTAGAAGTCGACGCCCATGCGGTCGAGCTCGACCTTTCGGTGCGGCGCGGCCTGGCATCCGTCGAACAGTACCAGAGCGCCCCGGTCGTGCGCCCGTTCGGTGATCTCCTGGACCGGGAGGGTGCGGCCGTCGAGATTGGAGGTGTGGAACAGGCTCACGAGGCGCACGTCCGACCCCAAGTGGGCCTCGAGCGTTTCGGCGTCGAACGCCGTGGTGTCCGGGAGGGGGAGAACCTCGATCCGGATCCCCCGCTCGGCCGCGAGCCGCTGCCAGACGACGAGGTTCGAGTTGTGCTCGCGGTCCGAGACGACCACCCGGTCCCCCTTCTTCCATGGCAAGCCCTGCCCGACCAGGTTGATCGCCTCCGTCGCGTTGCGCAGGAAGACGATGCCGCGAGGGTCCCCCCGGCCGAGGAACTTCGCGAACCGTTCCCGGGCTCCCTCGGTACCGTCGGCCGACCTGCTCGGCGAACCGATGGAGGCTTCGCCCGGCGCACCCGGGTACTCCGTGTAGTACTCCTCCATGGCGCGGAGAACCGACCGCGGGACGAGCGACATACACGCCGAGTCCAGGTAGACCGGCGCCGGTCGTTGCCGCGTGGCGGTGAGCGCCGGAAAGTCCGCCCGAACTTTCGGGGCGTTCATCGGCCGCCCTGCTGCAACCCGACGGCCGCCGCGGCCAGCGTAGCGGCACCGATGACCAGGGCCCGCTCGTCCGGGGCGAATGTGGCGCTGTGAAGGCTCGCCGCCCGCCCCTCCGCGCCCACGCCGAGCCGCAGGAACGTTCCCGGCACCCGCTCGAGGAATCGCGAGAAATCCTCCGCGCCCATGAGAGGCCGGCCGACCTCGACGACGTGGTCCCGACCGAATTCCACCTCCAGCGCCCGGGCGACCGTGCTCGTCGCACCGGCGGGGTTGATGAGCGAGGGGTAGCCGCGCCGGTACGCGATCGTGACCCGCGCACCCAGGCTCGTGGCGATCGATCGAACCCGTCGGCGGAGCGACCGTTCGATCAGCTCGCGCGTGGAGGGTTCCAGTGTCCGGACGGTGCCTTCGAGGGTGACCACGTCGGGCAGGATGTTGTGTCGGGTCCCTCCGTGGATCGACCCGACGCTCACGACCACTGGATCGCACGGGTCGCGCACCCGGCTCACCAGCGCCTGCATTCCCGTGACGATCTCGCTCGCGACGAGGATCGCGTCCGGCCCCTGCTGAGGCGACGACGCATGTCCTCCGCGGCCCCGGACCGTGATGCGGAACGAGTCCGCCGCCGCCATCATCGGACCGATCCGCCACCCGATCTGGCCGAGAGGGAGGCTCGGGTCGACGTGCTGACCCGCGACGAAATCGACCTTGGGGTGGTCGAGGCACCCTCGCTCGATCATCTGGAGTGCTCCCCCCTCGTGCCCTTCCTCCTCGGCCGGCTGGAAGAGGAGCTTCACCGGCCCCCCCAGCGCGCGCGGGGCGCGCGACAGGAGAGCAGCGGCGCCGAGGAGGCACGCCATGTGCACGTCGTGTCCGCACGCGTGCATCTTTCCCGGAAACCGGGAGGTGAACGGAAGGCCCGTCGCTTCGGTGATCGGGAGACCGTCCATGTCGGCCCGGAGCGCGACGACCGGTCCGGGTCGCCCTTCGCCGATGAGGCCGACCACGGCCGGGAACTCTCCGAACGTCCGATGTGGGATACCGAGCTCGTCCAGCGCGTGTACCATCCGGTCCTTCGTCCGCCGCTCGTCGAGCGAGAGCTCGGGTTCCTGGTGGAAGGCCGCGCGCCACGCTCGCATGGCGGGCAGTGCCCGTCGGGCAGCCGGGCTCCATGCCGCCGGTGCCGTCGCCACGGCGAACCATCGGTCGGCCCGTTATAATGCGCGCGCCGCCGCCAGTGTCGAACGGTCGTCGGCCCGCGCGCCGGCACTGAGGACCACCTGCTCGGTGGAGCGGAGCGGGCGGAACGAAGCGATCTCCACGACGGGAACCGGTGCCGGCCGGGGTAGGCGGAACCGGTTGAACCATACCGGGCGGATCCCCGCACCGATCGATCCGAGGACATCGTTTTGCCACGAGTCGCCGATCATGACGGCCTGCCCGGGCTCGACGGACGCTCGGTCGAGGGCCGTCTGGAAGATCCTGGGGTCGGGCTTCGTGACCCCCACTTCGCCAGAGACGACGAGGAGGTCGACGGAGAGCTCGATGCCCAGGTACCGGATCTTCTGCTCCTGCTCGGCTACCTCGTTGTTCGTGACGATCCCGATCCGAGCCCGGCCGTGCAGTCGACGGAGGAACTCCGGGGCCCCGTCGACGGGCCGTCGAAGGGCCTGATAGACGGCGCGATACTCGTCGGAGAGCGCTGTGGCGGCCACTGGGTCGAGGGTCGTGCCGCAGAAGGTCGCGATGTCCCGCCAGCGTTCGGCCCTCGCGTCGCCAGCGTCTCTTCGGCCGACGGCGACCTCAGGATGTGTCGCGGCGAGCAACCGTTGGTACTCGTCCAAGAGCTGGCTCACAGTGCGGCGTCGAAGGAAGCCCCGCTCCGTGCGAACGCGGGCGATGGCCGCGCGACAGGTCTTCGTATGATCGAAGATCGTGTCGTCCATATCGAACAGGACGAGCCTAGGCGGGTCGGCTTTCGAGCCGTCGCTCCGCCCCACGGTAGAGCGAGCCGTGGCCGAACATGACCGTTGCGTGGCCGGCACGGTCGCGGGCCGCGACGGAGGCCGGCCCAGCCCTCTTCGTCCGACCGCGTCCCAGACCGAGATGCTGGACTGAAGAGGTAAACCCCCATCCGGCCTGCGGCAGAGGCACGTGCCGACGCTCGAGGCGCCCGCTCCCCCCGCGCTCTTGTCGTGGAGCTGCGGCAAGGACGGCGCCTTCGCGCTGCAGGAGGTACGGAGCTCCCGCACGTACGACGTCGTCGGTCTTCTGACCACTCTCACCGCCGATTTCCGCCGCGTTTCGATGCACGGCGTCCGAGAGGAGCTTCTGGACCGTCAGGCTCGGGCGCTTGGACTTCCACTGGCCAAGATCTGGATTCCCAACCCGTGCCCCAACGAGGTCTACGAGCGGGAAATGGCCCGGGCTCTCGAGCGCGCCAAGGGAATGGGTGTGCGTCACGTGATCTTCGGCGACCTGTTCCTCGAGGATGTTCGCCAGTATCGCGAGACCCGCCTCGAATCGGTCGGAATGAAGGGCGTTTTCCCCCTCTGGGGACGGGAGACCGGGGCACTGGCGAACGAGATGATCGACTCTGGTCTACGCGCGCGAGTCTCGAGCCTCGACCCGAAGAAGCTTTCCCGCGCGTTCGCGGGCAGGGAGCTCGATGCGGCGTTCCTCCGCGCGCTTCCCCCGGGCGTGGACCCGTGCGGAGAGCGAGGAGAATTCCACACGTTCGTGACGCATTGCCGGGAGTTTCGGGAGCCCGTGAACGTCGAGCTCGGCGAGGTGGTCGAGCGGGACGGGTTCGTGTTCGCCGACCTGACGCCCCGGTGAAGAACGACGCTCCCGACCGCGACGATCGTTCGCGTCGGTTTGTGCTGGCGTGGGAAGCTAGCGGCCCTCCGTCAGTTCCGCCGGGTCTGACGGGACGCCCGGTTCGCGGTCTTCGCCAGCCGGAAGGCTCGCGAGAGGTTGTCCGAATACATGAACGAGAATCCCCAGTCGTCGTATCGCTCTGGGATTGGGAGCTTCCGCGCTTCCGCGAGCGAAAGACCTCCCCTCACGGCCCGTTTCGCCGTGCGCTCGAGGTCCCGGAGGTACTCGCGTTCGGTGGGTATCGCGTTGCCCGAGCTGATCGGCCCGTGACCCGGGAGGATGCGCTCCGCGCCCAGTCGTTGCATTCGAGAAAGAATGCGGACCCACCGGTCGGGCCATCCGTCGCTCACAGAGGGGTGAAGGCCGACCATCGTCAGATCCCCCGTGAACAGGACGCGTTCGTCGGGGAGATACCCGAACACATCGCTCGGTGAATGGCCCCCACCGTACGTGATCAGGTGAAGGGAGCGTCGAGAGCCCGTCAGCACGAGTTCCTGGTCGAAGGTGACCTCCGGCGGGACGATACGGAGCGACCGGGGGGCCTCGACGACCCCTCGGAACCAGGCACGGACCTGGGGCCGGTCTCGGGGCGCGATCGGTGATCCCGGGACAGCCATTTGGGCCAGCTCCTTGGGGAATTCTCGACGACATTGGATGAACTGGCGGCGACTCCTGTCGAGGACCTCCCGGCGGACGCGGCGCGACGAGACGACGTGCGCGTCGACGAACGCGGAGTTCCCCCAGATGTGGTCGCCGTGCCAGTGGCTGTTGACAACCCAGGTCGGTTTCTGACCGGTGCATCGCTCCGCCACTCGAGCGAGGTCGGACCCGGCAAGGGGGGTCAGCATCGAATCGAAGACCACCGTGCGGCCGCCGAGGTCAACGATCCCCGCATTGCACAGCCCGTACCCAGTCTCCGTCGCGATCGCGGCGTGAACTCCCGGGGCGAGCGATTCGAGCCGAAGGTGCCGGCCGGTCCTGAGCCCTGCCACCGCCAGTGCAATCCCCGCCGGGTTAGACCTCTTGCGGGTCCGTCGGGCGCGGCGACCCGTATCTCGCGAACGCGGTGTACGGTGCCCGCTCGCTCCCGTCAGACCCCAAACCGGTCCCCAAGGGTTTATCGCACGGTCGTCGGTGGGTCGGGCGGAGCACCCCGCAATGAAGGTCCGCACCATCCGTCAGAAGTTCGTCCTTCCCGGCACGCCTCGCGAAGTGTATGACGCATTGATGACGACCAAGGGGCACCGCGGGTTCAGCGACGCGGAAGCCCGCATCAGCGCCAAAGTGGGCGGGAAGTTCATGGCCTGGGGGGGATACATCCACGGAACCAATCTCAAGCTCGTTCCCGGAAAGACAATCGTCCAATCCTGGGTACCCAGCGACGCGTCCTGGCCCAAGGGCCACCTATCGAAGGTCCGCTTCGAGCTGGCGCCCAGCCCGCGGGGCACGCGCGTGACGTTCACGCACTCGGGCGTTCCCGTCCTGCACGCGGGCCATCTGTCGAAGGGTTGGAAGGAGTCCTATTGGACCCCGATGCGAAAGTACCTGTCCGGTTGATGTTCCCGGATCCCCAAGACGCTTGGTCGGGAACGACTTCCGTCGGGTACGAATGCCGGCTGCCTTGAGGGACTCGTGAACGTCGGACCCTCGAAGAAGATCGTGCGGTGTAGCTGGGCGGAGGGCGACCCGCTCCTCCGGGAGTACCACGACACGGAATGGGGCGTGCCCGAGCACGACAGCCGCACCCTCTGGGAGAAACTGATGCTGGACGGCTTCCAGGCGGGCCTTTCCTGGACGCTCATCCTGCACAAACGAGAGGCATTCCGCAACGCGTTCCGCAACTTCGAACCCGCCCTGGTCGCTCGGTTCCGAGAGCCGGACGTTGCGCGTCTCCTCGGAGACGCGAGTATCATCCGTTCTCGCGCAAAGATCGAAGCGACGATCCTCGGGGCTCGTCTCATTCTTGGGATGCAGGCTAGGGGCGAGAGCTTCTCGGACCTCGTCTGGGGCATCGCCGGCGGAAAGCCGATCCAGGGCAAGAGCCCGGGTACCCGACCAAGACCCCTCTCTCGGAGGAGCTGTCCCGGGCCCTGAAGGCGCGGGGGTTCAAGTTCGTGGGCCCCGTGATCGTCTACGCCTGGATGCAGGCGGTCGGCATCGTCAACGACCACTCGCCTCGCTGCTTCCGGCGGGCAGCCGTTCTCGCCGTGTGAGGGCGGCCCACCTCAGGACGGACCACCTCTCGGCGTGGTGCCTTCTTTTTATATGAGTGCAATCTTAGTTAATCGGGAGAAGTCCTCTAAGGCTTGTTTCGACAACCTGAGGAACCGCAGTACATGACGAAGATCGTAGGGATCGACCTCGGCACGAGCAACTCCGCCGCGGCCATTCTTGAGGGGGGCCGACCGGTCATCATCCCCAGCGCAGAGGGGACGACCGTCGGGGGAGGGAAGGCGTTCCCGTCCTATGTCGCGTTCACGAAGGATGGTCAGCTGATCGTCGGCGAACCGGCACGTCGTCAGGCTATCTCCAACCCCGAAGGCACCGTCACCGCGTTCAAGCGCAAGATGGGCACCGACTACAAGTACACCCTTCACGGCAAGCAGTACACCCCGCCGCAGCTGTCGGCGTTCCTCCTGCAGAAGATCAAGCGCGACGCGGAGGCCTTCCTCGGCGAGAAGGTCGAGAAGGCCGTCATCACCGTCCCGGCCTACTTCAACGACAATCAACGCCAGGCCACCAAGGACGCCGGCGCGATCGCCGGGCTGGACGTGGTCCGGATCATCAACGAGCCGACCGCTGCGTCGCTCGCCTACGGCATCGACAAGGCCGGGAAGAACCAGAAGATCCTCGTCTTCGACCTGGGCGGGGGAACTCTCGATGTCACCCTGATGGATTTCGGGGACGGCGTCTTCGAGGTCCTCTCGACCAGCGGCGACACGCAGCTTGGCGGCACGGACATGGACAGCGCCGTGACCGAATGGATCGCCGCCGAGTTCCAGAAGGAGTCAGGGGTCAACATCCGGTCCGACAAGATGGCCACCCAGCGCGTGCGCGACGCGGCGGAGAAGGCAAAGATCGAGCTTTCCTCCACCGTCGAGACGCAGATCAACCTGCCGTTCCTCACCGCGACGCAGGACGGTCCGAAGCATCTCGCGCTCCAGCTGACGAGGGCGAAGCTCGAGGACCTGGTGCGACCCATCGTCGACCGGTGCCGGACCCCCGTGGAGCAGGCGATCAAGGACGCGAAGATCACGAAGGAGCAGATCGCGCGCGTCGTGCTGGTCGGCGGCCCGACGCGAATGCCGCTCGTGCAGAAGTTCCTCGAGGGAGCCATCGGACGGCCCATCGAGCGCGGCGTGGACCCGATGGAATGCGTGGCGCTCGGCGCCGCGATCCAGGGCGGTGTCCTCGCCGGCGAAGTGAAGGATGTCCTGCTGCTCGACGTCACTCCTCTCTCGCTCGGGCTCGAGACGTTGGGGGGCGTGTTCACGCACCTCATCGAGCGCAACACGACCATTCCGACGCGCAAGAGCCAGGTCTTCACGACCGCGGCCGACAATCAATCCAGCGTCGAGATCAAGGTCGGCCAGGGAGAGCGGCCGATCGCCTCCGACAACGTGGCCCTCGGGAGCTTCATGCTGACGGGGATTCCCCCCGCGCCTCGCGGCGTGCCCCAGGTGGAAGTGAGCTTCGACATCGACGCGAACGGCATCTTGAACGTGTCGGCGAAGGACCTCGCGAGCGGACGAAAGCAGGGGATCACGATCAGCGCCTCCAACAAGCTATCGAAGGACGAGGTCGCGAAGATGGTCAAGCAGGCCGAGGACCTCGCCGAGGACGACCGGAAGCGGGCCGAGCTCATCCAGGCCCGCAACCAGGCGGAGTCGCTCGCCTACGAGGCGGAACGCGTCCTCTCCGACCAGAAGGAGAAGGTCGACGCCGCCGAGGCCGAGGGCGTCCGGGAGAAGGTCAAGGCCCTGCGGGAGGTCTTGCAGAACAAGGACGCCGGGGTCGGGGAGATCCAGTCGAAGACGGACGAGCTGACCCGGGCGCTGCACGCCATCGCCCAGAAGCTCTACCAGACCGGAGCTCCCCCGCCGGGCGGGAACCCGACCTCTGGGGGCGAGGAACCGAACGGCCCCGCGAACGACAGTTCGTCCTCCGGCCCGGTCGACGCCGACTTCAAGGTCGTCGACGACGAGAGCGGGGACCCGAAGACCCGGACGTAGCGGCGGGCTCGTTACGTCGCCGGCCTCGAGGGTCGAACAGGCCGGGGCCACTGGCGCCCCTTGGGAGCGCCCACGTACTCAAGGTCGGGTCGGATCAACCGGTTGTCCGAGGCCTGCTCGATCGCATGGGCAGTCCAGCCCGCCGTCCGCGCCACGGCGAACGTCGGCGTGAACAGCTCGCGCGGGAGCCCGACCGCCTCGAGCACGACGGCGCTGTAGTACTCCACGTTCGTGAACAGGCGAGCCCCCGGCTTGCTCTCGCGGAGCGCCGCGAGCGCAGTCCTTTCGACAGCCTCGGCGAGCTCGAGCCGCGCCGGGTCGGCGACGTCCCGGGCCATCCGGTGCAGGGCGACGCCTCTCGGGTCGTCCGTCTTGTACGCTCGGTGCCCGAACCCGTAGAGCACCTCGCGCCGCGCGAGCCGCTCGCGGATCCATGCCTCGGCACGGTCGGGGGTTCCGATCTCGTCCAGCATATCGGATACCCGGCTGGGCGCGCCGCCGTGGATCGGACCCTTGAGGGTCCCGAGCGCGCCGGTCGCCGCGCTGACGAGGTCCGACTGCGTCGAGATAGCGATCCGGAGCGCGAACGTCGAGGCGTTCATCCCGTGGTCCGCGAGGAGGACGAGGTATCCCTCGAGCGCGGCGGTCTGAGCGGGATCCGGAGCGCGGCCCCTCAGCATCCACAGGTAGTTCTCCGCGTGCGACAGGCCCCGGGGCGGCTCGACCCATCCTTCGCCGTGCGACCGACGGACGTAGCGGGCGAGCAGCTCGGGCGTCCGGGCGATCAGCCGGAACCCTTCCTCGATACGGGGCGGGTAACCGTAGCTTCCGTCTCCGAGGAGAGAGATGAGCGTTCTCAGCGCCTCGAGCGGGGGCAGGCCGGGGGGAGCGAGTCGATCCCCCGCACGAGGGCCGGGGGGAGGTCCCGGACCGACCGAAGGGCCTCCACGACCCCGGGCGACGGGTCGGCCGACGGGGGCTCACCGTAGAGCAGCAGGTGAACGATGGACTCGTAGGGAACCCCGGGTACGAGGTCGCGGACGTCGAACCCGCGATAGACCAGGTCGCCGGTCTCTCCGCCGACCCACGAGATCTCGGTCCGTCCGACGAGGACGCCGTCCAGCCCCTTCGAGACCCGGGATCCCGACTCCATCACCGTCCGAGGAGCGTTCCGTGACATAGCTCTAAGCCCTCGGTACGGGCAAACGCTAAACGCCGCACCCCGGTCGAGAGTTCGATGTCCGGAGGACCCGCGCAGCTCATGGAGCGGGTGCTCGAGCAACGCGTCACCCTGGTCCTGAAGGATGGCCGCCAGCTGACGGGGCGGCTCGTTGGGATCGACGAGCACCTGAACCTCGTTCTCGAGGACGCGAACGAATCCACCGCCGAGGTCACCCGCCATCTCGGGCGGGTCGTGCTGCGCGGCTCCAACGTCGTCACTCTCCACGCGCCCCACGGAACGCCCGCGAAGACCCACTGACCGTGCCCGCCGTTCCCGTCTCCCCGGAGCTCGGACGACCCCGTGCGCGGGGCGAGATGCTGGCCGTGCTGAAGCTCCTGGCCCAAGGCGGAGCCGACCACACTCCGGTCGTCCTCACGTCCCGCGAGGTCGGCGCTAGGATCGGGGTCAGCCAGCAGGCTGCCGACCGGTACCTCCTGACGCTGGAGCGCAAGGGACTCATCGTACGTTCGCCGGCCCAGCGGCGCCAGCGTCTCCAGCTGACCCCGGCCGCCATGGACGTCCTCCGTACCCAGTACCACGCATACCGGCGGATTTTCGAGGGTCCCGCGAAGCTGACCGTCTCGGGGCACGTTGCCTCCGGCTTGGGCGAGGGTCGATACTACCTGAGCCAGCCTGGGTATGTCGTCCAGTTCACGGAGCGGCTGGGGTACGCGCCCTACCCCGGTACCCTGAACGTGAAGGTCGGTGCGGACGCCCTCCGCAAGCTTTCCCTCATCGCGGTATGGAACGGTATCCGGATCGATGGATTCCAAGCGAGCGGCCGGACGTTCGGCGGAGCGACATGCTATCCCGCCCGCCTGAGCGGCCGGTCCGGCCATCTGATCCAACCGGACCGCACGCACCACAAGGACGTCGTGGAGATCATCTCCGCCGAGAATCTCCGTGAGGTGCTCCACGTCAAGGACGCCGACCCGGTCGCGATCGAACTGGAGGAAGTGTGACCGCAGAGTCCCTCGCCCGGTCCGTCGCCCGGGACCGTCGTCCTGACCCGGCCGGGCCCGACGCCGCCCGTCGGTTCGTGAACCAGTGGGTCGAGCCCGAGGCGATCGGGCCCGAGCGAGTCAACGCGTTCGTCGTGATCCTGAAGACGCGAGGCTGCTACTGGGCCGACCTGAAGGGCTGTTCGATGTGCGGCTACTCGAAGGACACTCTCGGACGCAGCGCGACGCCGGCCGAGCTCGCCGAGCAGCTGGCCAGGGCCCTTCCCCGGTATCGCAGCGAGCCCTATGTGAAGTTCTACACATCGGGGAGCTTCCTCGATGACCGCGAGGTGGATGCGGAGAGCCGCCGCGCGATCGTGGGCGCGTTCTCCGGCAAGGCCCGTCGCCTTCTGTTCGAGACCCTGCCGGAGTTCGCCACGCCGGAGACGCTCCGTCCCCTCAAGGACGCGTTCGCCGGGGAGATCGAGGTCGCGCTGGGCCTCGAATCGACCGACCCTGTCATCCTGGCCCGGTACGTCCACAAGAGCGCGGCCCCCTCCGAGTACCTCGCCGCCGGGGACCGGGTCCGCTCCCTCGGCCTGCGCGCGAAGGCGTACCTCCTCCTGAAACCCCCGTACCTCTCGGAGGGCGAAGCGATCGACGATGTCGTCCGGTCGACGCGGGAGGCGGCCGACCACTTCGACGCGCTTTCCGTCAACCCGGTTCACATCCAGAACGGTACGGTGGTCGAGTGGCTGTTCCGCCGGGGCCGCTATCGGCCCCCGTGGCTCTGGTCGGTGGTCGAGTCGTTGAAGGCGGGGGCCGCGCTGCGAGGGAGCGCGCGTCTCGTCTCCTTCCCCACGGCGGGGGGCGTCTCGCGGGGCCCGCACAATTGCGGGGAGTGCGATGCCCGGGTGCTCCGGGCCATCGAGGAGGCGTCGCTCTCCCAGGAGTTCGCCCCGTTGGGGGAGCTCGAGTGCGCGTGCCGGGCCACCTGGGAGGCGGAGCGTACGTTCGCGCCGTTGGGGGTCGAGGCGTGACGGACCTGCGGCCCAAGCTGCCGGCGCACGCGCTCACTACCATCCACTCGTTCCTGCGGGCGCACGCGCTCTCTCCCGGCCTTAACGGCGTCGTGGTCGGACTCTCGGGGGGGATCGACAGCGCCCTGACCGCGCGGCTCGCGCGGGATGCCCTTGGCCCCTCGCACGTCCTTGGCGTCCTGCTGCCGGACGGGGGATACCCCCGGGCGTTGATCGAGGAGACCGAGCAGTACGGCCGCTCGCTCGGGATCGAGACCCGAACGATGTCGATCCAGCCGATCGTCGAGGCGTTCCAGGCAACCCTTCCGTCCGTCAACGACCGGGTCGCGCTCGGGAACACGAAGGCGCGGATCCGGATGACCCTCGTCTACGCGATCGCCCGAGAAGGCCGCCGTCTCGTGGCAGGGGCCGGGAACAAGTCGGAGCTCCTCCTCGGGTACTTCACGAAGTTCGGGGACGGGGGGGTCGACCTTCTGCCGATCGGCGACCTGTACAAGACGGAGGTCCGCGCCCTGGGGAAGGAGCTCGACCTCCCCGAGCCGGTCCTCTCGCGACCGCCGACCGCGGGCCTCTGGCCCGGCCAGACCGACGAGGAGGAGCTGGGGGAAGCCTACGAGGACATCGACCGGGTCCTGCGCGGCGCGGAGGAGCTTCGCCCCGCGGGGGAGATCGCGGCCATCACCGGGTTGCCCAAGGACCGAGTCCGGGGCATCCTCGACCGGGTGGAGGCGAACCGGCACAAGCGCCGGCTCCCGCCGGTCGCCAAGGTGGGGCTCCGGACGATAGGGATCGACTGGCGGGAATGACCCAGCGGCCCCGTTCCGGCCCGCGGTGGAGCTCGGCGCAACGTTTTACGGGGCGAGCGCTCGGCCGACTGACCCGCCCGAAGGACTTTCCGACCGCATGGACCGCGCGACCTACCAGCGACTCTACGATGCTCTCGTCACGTACGAGGACGTCCACCGTATCGCCCACGAGGAGCACCGCGACGAGGAGCTCCTCTTCGTCATCCACACCCACCGGGTAACCCGCGACGCGACCCGGCGCTTCTACGTCGTGAAGCGCCAGGTGCCCCGGCTGATCGGCCAATGGAAGCACGGGCGCTCTCTCCTCGACATCGCCCGTGACTGGAAGTTCCCCCGGGTCCTGATGGGCCAGCAGATGCTCGGGGACCTCGGGATCCCCCGAAAGAAGGTCTGGCAGGTCTTCCTGCACCCGGAGACCGCGCCCGATTCGCGGATCCGGACCGAAGTCGAGCAGCTCCTCGCGGCGGACATGATCTACTCGCCGCACGGGATGGACCTCCAGCGAGAGCGGGGCCGCAAGGGCGAGGAGCGGATGCACCAGTGGCTGGAGAAGCACGGGATCGGCTACCGGACGGAGAAGGACCTCCGCGGGAAGTACGCGAAGACACCGGACGCCCTCCTCGACGAGCCGATCATCTTCTACGGCCAGAAGCTCACCTGGATCGAATCCAAGGCCAACTTCGGGGACGACGTGGAGCTCCGGAAGAACCTCAAGCGACAGCTGGGTCCCTACACCGAGCTGTTCGGGGAAGGCGCCGTGGTCTACTGGTACGGGTACGTGGAGGGGGCGGAATCACCGCCGGGGATCCTGTTGTGGGACGCGGAGACGTTCGAGGGGATCACCCCGATCGTGCCACCGCATCCCGCGAAACCTCACGCTGGACACCCGTCGCGAGATCACGCTCGACCAGGGCACCCGGGGTCGCCTCCTTCAGGCCCAGAATCAGCGCACGACGGCTCCGGCGGCGCGCCGCTTCCTTGAACTGCCGGGACATCGAGCGGCCCATCAGGTCGCAGTCCGCCGAGGCCCCCGCGCGGCGGAGCTCCTCGACGATGGCCATCGCGTCCGCGGTGAGCGCCGCGTCGGCCACGACCACGTAGCTGTCGAGGCCCAGGCTCGCCGTCGGGCCAGCGACCGGACCCCTTCAGGAGGAGCTCCAGGGTCTGGTCCCCGATCGCCAGGCCCGCGGCCGGAGTGGCCGGCCCGCCGAACAGCTCGATCAGGTGGTCGTAGCGTCCCCCGCCGAAGACGGAGCGGCCGTCGCCCGAGCGCGCGTACGCCTCGAAGACGGTGGAGGTGTAGTAGGCGAGCCCCCGGACGACCGTCGGGTCGAAGGCGATGCGGTCCTCGAGACCCACCTTCTCCAGGAATCGGAACAGCGAGCGTACCCGGGCGAGGCCGGCCTGGGCCATCGCGTCGAGCCCGCGGGCGACCAGGTCGGCGAGGAACTGCTCCAGCCGGGCCGGCTCGATGCCGGTCCCGGTCGCTGAGAACATCTCGGTGAGCTCGTGGGTTCTCCCGGGGGCGACACCCGACGCGACCAGCTCCGATTCGAACTCCGCCGGGGCGACCTTGCGGAACCGGTCCACGGCGCGGAAGAAGCGATTGGACCCCGCCGCGCCGAACAGGCGACCGAGCCCCTCCGCGATCGCCCGGTCGTTGATCCGGAACGCGTACTCGCCCTTCGCTCCGACCTCGTCGAGGAGGAGCGCCGCGGTCGCGAGAAGGTCGGTCTCCGCCTCGACACCAGGGACCCCCAGGATGTCGAGGTTGAACTGGAAGAACTCCCGGGTCCGGCCGGCCTGGGGCTCCTCGTAGCGCCAGCTCTTGGACGCGGTGAACCACTTTACCGGGAGAGGCTCGGACTTCGCGCGCTCGACGAAGATCCGCGCGAGCGACGGGGTCTGCTCCGGCAGCAACGCCACCGGGCGGTCTCCCTTATCGTGGAACATCCAGGTCTCGGCGGCGATCCCTTCGCCGCTCTTCGTCTGGTAGAGCTCGAAGCTCTCGACACAGGGGACCTCGAGCTCGACGTAGCCGGACCGTCGGGCGGCCGAGCGCATCCGGCGGTCGGATCTCCGACCGCGCCCCCGCTTCGGGGGGTGTGTAATCCCGGAACCCCCTCAACGGGCCGGGCGTCACGGGCTAAGGACCCGGGGGGGCTCATTACCTATGCGGACGGCGAAGGCCGTTCCGGCGTCGCCGAACTCTCCAGGCCGCCGGGCCCGACCGGGGCGGGTTCGTTCCGGTCGGCGAAGGCACGGATCCGTCGGTACGCTGTGATCATTCCAGCGAAGTTGCGGCGCCGTAGCTCGTTCGCGATCTCGCGGAGGTCGGCGAGCGGCGGCTGGATGTCGCCGCCCGCCCCCCGCAGTTCCACGAGCCGGTCTCGGAGATGGCGAAGCTCCTCGAGGAAGCGGGGTTCGAGTACGGCCCAGAGAGCGAACGCCGCCCGGGCGAGGAGCCGCTCTGCGACGTCCCGGTGGGCGTTCCCCAGGCTCTTCCGACCCTCCTCGAGAGGCCCCAGGGCGGGCGTGGGGTCCCCGCCGAGCTCCCGTATGGTCTCGACCATGAGGTCGCACTCTGCGAGGAGGACCCGTCCGGTGGCCCATTGCTCCTCGAGGCGGCCGAGCTCGTCACGGACGTGGAGGAGCCGACGGAGGGCACCGGATAGGTCCCCGCCCGCCATCGCCCTTCGCAGGGCCTCCAGCTCCACGTCCGCGCTCGGGGTGGCCACGAGCTGGGAGAGCTCGTTCCGTCGCGCGAGCTCCGTCTCGTACTCCTCGGCGAGGGTGCTCGCGATGTGAACGAAGATCTCGCGGACGGCAGCGTCCAGCGACGGTTCGTCGTCGGTCAGGCCCGAGGCGTGGACCCGGTCCGACAGACCCGTCAGGTCGAGGTTGAGGCGGCGGGCGACGAGGAGGTACTCCTCGGCCCGTCGGCGAAGATCCGTTCCCGTGCCGCGGTCGGGGAGCGTGGGCAATCCGCCGAGCGGGCGAAGGGGCGAGACCTCCCGGATCGGATGTTCGAGAGGAGCCTCGATCGGGCCAAGGCCCGAGAACGGCTCAGGGCGCGCGAACAGGGACGGCGTCGGGGTGGGCTCGGCCGCGGGCGACGAAAGGTCGACCGATTGGATCAGGTCTGCGATCGTGCGAAGATAGACCGCGTCGTCACCCCCGGAGGGGCCGGCCGCCTCCCGGACAGCGGTGAAGAGGCCAGCAGAAAGGTGGCAGCCCGGGCATTCGGTCGCGGAGGCGGGTGTCTCCGCGCCGCACGCCGGACAGACCGCCATCCGTCCACCCCGCCTAGGTTTGCCTCGGCGCGGACAGCGTCAGGGATGCCAGGAACGATCGTGCTGAGGGGGAGGGGGGCGAGACAGGCGCCAGGTCCCGAGCGGGTACTCGCGGCCGGGGACGGTCGCACGGAATCCGACCACGGGGAGCGCCTCGAGTGAATAACAGCGTCCCGCTGCTCAAAAGGTCTCGGTTGCGGTTCCTACGGCTCTGGGGCTCGAGGGGCCAGGTGGCGTCGGGCGGAGGGGGTCGGGTGATACTCGCCGGCGCCGTACGGCGGCGTCTGCCGTAGCCGGCGGACCGCCTCGGGGGGAAGCCGTGCCCGGCACTCCGGGCAGCGGAACCCTCGGAGCCGCCCCAGCGAGCGGGTGGCGCGGTTGCATTCCGGGCACGGTGGGTTGCTGGTCGTCGTTCGTGGCACGAGCCGTACGATGCGGATCCCCTCCAGCCGGACGGAAGGTGCAGAACTGCGGCTGCCCCATACCCGGACCCTGTCACCCGCCCGAAGGGACAAGACGACCTTGGGCAGCGTCTTGGTCGGTTCGAACGCCACGCAGCGGACACGAGATCCGGAAGGGTCCTGGAGCGTGAACGCGGCGTGGCCGCCCGAACGCGCCTCGGGGCCCCCGTGGACGAGACCTTCCAGCACCCCCGAGAGATAGGGGCCGAACGCTTCGGCCGTTCGACGGACGAGATGGTCACCCGTACCCTGGTTCGTCCGGAACAGGGCCCACCGGTCGACCGCTTCGGACCGCACACGCGGCCGGGCCCTCAGCGGGGCGTGGGGATCGCTTCCGCGAAGCCCGAATAGGATCGGGCAGGGAGTGTGCGGCGCCACGAGCAGACGTCGCGTTCTCGTGTCGTGGCAGAGAAAGAGCGCCGGGTCGCGTCGTTGCGCTTCCACCACGCTCTTCGCGTCAACGATCCGGGGCGTCCCCCAGCGCCTGCGCGCACGATACGCGATCAATTCCCAGGTGGCGTTGCGACCCGGCCACGCGATGGCCGCGGCCGCCCCGACCAGCCCCGTCGGGTCGCCGCGGGTCTGGTGAAAAGCGCCCTCACGGTCGAGGACCGTGGTGACGTCACCGGGCCGAACTACCTCGCGCACGGCGTTCCAGTAGAGGGACGTCGGGAGCGGACGCGAAGTCGCGACCAGGGCCGGGTCGGTGCCCGGTTCGTCCGACGAGTTCCGCAGCACGCACTCCCACGCGGCGGCGAGGAACGACGCCTTCCTCCGTGGGTCGAGGTCTGCGCCCCGGGCGTACGAGAACACGGGTCGCCCCTCGATCTCCGCGACCTTCGTGCGCCGTCCGGCGCCCCGGCCGAACCGCGCGGCCAACGCCGCGTTCCCCCGCGTCTTCCACGGAATGTTCGGGTTCAGCCGGACCAGTCGCGGCTCGCCGACGAGGTCGATGCCTTCGCGCCGCGCCTCCCGGAGCAGTTCCGTGAGCAGCCAGGTGGTGCACCCGCCCTTCGGGCTGTCGGTGTCGTCGATGCCGACCCAGATCGCTCCCACCCCCCCGAGGTCAGGGTGCGGAGCGGCTTGAAGACGCTCGGGCCTAGGCCATCCCGGCGAGGAGCTTCTGGTACGCCGCGAGGTTCGGTTCGACCCGGATGTCCGTCCGCACGGGGCCGGGGCGATCGCCCACGAGCTTGACCTCGAGCCCATCCCGAGCGGGCTCTTTGGGTCGGTGCATCACACCGACCGGAAGACGGCCCTGCTCGACTTGCTCGAGGCAGATGCGGAACATCGCCTTGCGGTCGGTCGGGTCGTACCCGGAGATGGTCGTGACGTCGATGATCTTCTCGCGCCACGCCTTGTACGTGTCGTTGTACGTCACGCACGGCGAGAGGTCCTCCACGAAGGCGAAGCCACGGCCCTCGCGGTTGAACTGGAGAGCCTCCTCGAGGATCGCGATCATCGACTTTGGGTCGCCGGAGAACGTGCGGGCGATGAAGTTCGGCGCCGGGATCGATAGCGCCGTGAGGATGGAATGGAACGGGGGTTCGACGTTTCCCTCGAACCCGAGCTGGCTCGTCGGGGACGCCTGACCCTTCGTGAGCCCGTACGTCTCGTTGTTCATCACGAGGTATAGGATCGACGCGTTCTTCTTGAACGCGTGGATGAAATGCCCCATCCCGATCGCGTACCCGTCCCCGTCCCCGCCGGCGGCGACGACGGTGAGCGCGGGGTTCGCGAGCTTGACGCCGACCGCCTGCGCGAGAAGCCGCCCGTGCAGCGCGTGGATCCCGTTCACTTCAAGGAAGTTGTGGATCGAGCCGGAGCACCCGATTCCCCCGACCAGGACAAGTTCGTGGGGAGCGATCTTGAGGTTCAACGCCGCTTTCTTGACCGCGGCCAGGACGCTGAAATCACCGCACCCGGGACACCAGATCGGCGGGACCGGCTTGGCCGACACCGTTCCCGTCATGCGGAGGACTCCATGCCCGCGACGATGTCGACCGCGCGGAACGTGTAGCCGTCGTAGCGGCGGATGGAACGGAGCTTCGCGTGGCGCTCCGGGCATCGTTTCGCGCAGGAGCCGGGCGAATTGGCCGGTGTAGTTGTTCTCGACGACGTACGCCCGGTCGACCCGATCGAGGAACGGGCCAATCTCGTGCGTCGGAACGGGGTAGAGCGTGCGGGCCTGCAGGTATCGGGTTGGGATTCCACGCGCCGCGAGGACCGCTTGCGCCTCGAGGATCGGACCCGAGGTGCTGCCGAACCCGATCAAGCCGATCTTCGCGTCCGCGGGACCGAAGAACCGGGAGGCGGGCAGCTCGTCCCGTGCCCGTACCATCTTTTCCATCCGCTTCTCCATCATCTTGAGCCGGTTGGTAGGGTTCACGGAGACGTGACCCCACTCGTCGTGCTCGTTGCCTGTCACTTCGGACCAGAGCCCCGGTGTGCCGGGGGAGCGAAAGGACTGACCCCGTCGCTCGTGAACTCGTAGATCTTGTACTGGGCGAGCGCCGCCGCCGCCTCAGGGCTCAGACGCTTGCCCCGGTCGACGCGGGCCTTGGAGAGGTCGAACCGGGCGCTGGTCGTCGTGTTCTGGCTGAGGGCTTGGTCGAGGAGAAGGATCACGGGCAGGCGCCATCGCTCCGCGAGGTTGAGGCTCTCGATGGTGACCTCGAACGCGTCGTGGGGGTCCGCCGGAGCAAGAATGAACCGGGGATACTCGCCGTGGCCTAGGTTCGCGAGGTGCGAGAGGTCGGACTGCTCGTGACGCGTCGGCTGGCCGGTCGACGGGCCCACGCGCTGGCAGTCGGCCACGACGATCGGGATCTCGGCCGTTGCCGCGTGCCCGATCCCCTCGGTCATCAAGGACAGGCCGGGGCCGCTCGTGGACGTCATCACGCGGGCACCCGCGTAGGAGGCCCCGATGATCATGTTGATGGCGGCGAGCTCGTCCTCGGCCTGGCGCACGACCCCGTTGAACGCGGGGAGGTACCGCTGGAGATACTCCATGACCTCGGTGGCCGGTGTGATCGGGTAGCCGGCGAAGAAGCGTCCGCCTCCGACCACGAACCCCAGCGCGACCGCCTGGTTGCCCGTAGTGAGGATCGCGTCGTGGGCATCGCCGCTGACGACGGCGAACCGATCCGGTACCCCGGGTGCCTCCAAGGCGGCCTTGCGGCCGATCTCCAGAGCCTTGAGGTTCTTCTCGAGGGCCTCCGGGCTCCTTCGCCGGAACCGGTCCTCGATCACCGCCTTCGTCATCGCGGGGTCGAATCCGAAGAGGACGGAGAGGGCCCCGTAGGCGGCCGTGTTCTTGAAGATCGGCTGACCCAGCGGGCCGCCGACCAGTGTCGCGAACGGGAAACCGGCCGAGTTGGGGAGGTCCGAATGGAACGTCGTCGAGTCGTAGATCACGAAACCGTGCGGAGCGAGTTCGTGCTGGCCAATCTCGATCGCCTGCTGGTCGAACGCGACGATGACGTCGACCTGGTGCTTCACGGCGGAGATCGGCTCGCGGCTGCCCCGGACCGAGGCGTCCGCGTGGCCGCCCCGGATGCGGGAGAGGACGTTCCGCGAGGCGTAGACGTAGAGCCCGCGCTTGCGGAAGTACCTCGCGAGCAGGTCCGTAACGGTGAGCGTCCCGTCGCCGCCTTGGCCGCCGATCATGACGCTGACGTCGGCGAGCTCGTGGGCGGGCCCACCCTTGGCCGGGCCGGATTCGGAAGGGACAGGAACGATGCGTGCGGCCGGGACGGTCATCTACTTTCTCGGGGTTGCCGCGGTACCCAATCTCCGCACATTTCAGGAGCGGTGGATATTTAACTCATCATCCTGGCGGGCGGGACCGGGCGAGCGCCGTGAGCCCCGCTCGCGCGTATCCGCTCGTCGGTTCGAGTTCAGCAAGGATTAATGGGACCGCGGTCTGAAACCGCCGTGACGGAGCCCGGGCTCGTCGAGGATTACCACTCCGAGACCGCGCGCGACCGCCACCTTCCCGAATCGATCGTCATCTGGGACGAAACGCTCCGGGACGGCGAGCAGACCCCGGGGGTCCGGTTCACTCCGGAGGAGAAGCTCCGCATCGCCGAGAAGCTCGCGGGCATCGGAGTCGGTGTCCTCAACGCGGGGATCCCGGTCGTCTCACCGGAGGAAGCGCGGGCGGTCCGGCTGCTCGCGACCGCCGGCCTCAAGTCGAAGGTGCTGGCCGCGGCGCGAACGGTCCCGGCCGACGTGGAGGCAGTGATCGATAGCGGGGTGACCCACATCGCCATCTTCGTCGCTGCGAGCAATGTCCACCTCAAGTACAAGCTCAAGATGAGCCCTGACGAGGTGGTAGCCGCCTCCGTCCGCTCGGTCCGGCGCGCGAAGGAGGCCGGCCTCCACGTTTCGTTCGTTACCGAGGACACGGTTCGAGCCCCCTTCGATTTCGTCGAGCGCCTCTATGGCGCCGTCCAGAAGGAGGGAGCCGACCGCCTTGTGGTGGCCGACACGGTCGGGGTGATGACGCCCCTCACGTTCCGGTGGTACCTCTCGGAGTTCATCCGGCGGGTGCGTCCGGCGGACCTGTCGGTCCATTGCCACGACGACTTCGGTCTCGCCACCGCGAACACGTTGACCGCTCTGGAGTGCGGGGCCCGTGCGCCCCACGTTTGCGTGAACGGGCTCGGCGAGCGAGCTGGGAATGCTGCGCTGGAGGAGGTCGTTCTCTGCCTGGAGGGGCTCTACGGGTACCGGGACGGGGATCCGCACCGAGGGGCTCTTCGAGCTCTCCCGACTCGTGGAGGAGCTCTCCGGGGTTCCGATCCCACCGAACAAGGCGTGGGTGGGATACAATGCGTTCTCCCACGAGGCCGGGATTCATACCCACGGCATCCTCGCCAACACGCTGACCTACGAGCCGATCCAGCCGGCCGTTGTGGGCCGGCGCCGCCAGATGATCCTCGGTAAGCACACCGGCAAGGCCGCGCTGGTCGAGAAGCTCAAGGAACGGGGGCTCCGGACGACCGACCTCCTGCTCCTCGACCTCCTCTACCGGGTCAAGGTCGAGCCCGGGTCGCGCACGAAGGAGGACCTGCGAAGGTTCTTGAAGGAGTACCGTTCGATATTCGAGAGCCCCGGGCTCTCGGACGAGGAGTTCTGGACGATCGTGGACGCTGTGGGGATCCATCCGGTGAACGCATGACCGTGGCCCGAGGGAACGGTCAGACGCTGGCCGAGAAGGTCCTCGCCCGGGCCTCCGGCTCAGAGCGTGTCGTCCCCGGCCAGATCATCGAGGGCGCGGTGGACCTTGCGATGATGCACGAGCAGGGCGCCCAGACGGTCGCTCCGTACCACCAGATGGGCGCCGAACGGGTCTGGGACCCGGATCGCGTGGTGATCGCCATCGACCACTGGGTGCCGGCGTCGACCGAGGGCGCCGCGGTGCTGCATCGCATCCTTCGCAAGTTCGCGGCCGAGGCGGGCCTTGCCCATTTCTACGACGTCGGCCAGCATGGCATCTGCCACCAGATCCTCGCTGAGAACGGTTGGGTCGTTCCCGGAGACCTCGCCGTGGGCACCGACTCTCACACGAACATGTTGGGCGCGATGGGCGCCTTTGCCACGGGGATCGGCCCGACGGAGATGGCCGCGGTCCTCGCCCTGGGACGGCTGTGGCTCAAGGTGCCGACCACCGTCGGGATACGGGTCAAGGGTTCGTTCGGCCCGGGGGTCACCGCCAAGGACCTCGTCCTGCGGATCGTGGGCGAGGTGAAGACCACGGGAGCAGCGTATCGCGCGGTCGAGTTCTCGGGCCCGACCGTCGAGCGCCTCTCGATGCCCGAGCGGTTCACTCTCTGCAACATGACGACCGAGATGGGCGCCAAGGCTGGCATGGTCTCCCCCGACAGCACGACGTTCGACTACCTCGCTCCGATCGCGAAGCACGCCATGCACCCTCTGCAGCCCGACCGGGACGCGGCCCACGAACGGACGATCGAGATCGACGTCGACGGGATGGTCCCGATGGTTGCCTGCCCCTACTCTCCGGACAATGTCCGGCCCCTTCCGGACGTGGCCCGGGAGCACGTTCGCATCGACCAGGCGTTCCTCGGGTCGTGCACGAACGCGCGGATCGAGGACCTGAGAGAGGGCGCCGCGCTGATGAAGGGGCAGAAGGTCGCGAAGGGGGTCCGGCTCATCGTTTCCCCCGCCTCCACGAAAATCTACGAGCAGTGCCTGAGCGAGGGGATCATCGAGACCTTCACGCACGCGGGTGCGGTCTTCACGAACTCGAGCTGCTCCGCTTGCTTCGGCGGCAACATGGGGATTCTCGCGCCGGACGAGACCTGCGCTTCCTCCTCGAACCGGAACTTCCCCGGGCGGATGGGCGCGAAGGAAGCGCGGATCTACCTGATGTCGCCCGCCGCCGTCGTGGCCAGCGCGATCCGGGGAGAGATCGCCGACCCCCGGGAGTTCGCCTAGCGGGAGGGCATCGTGGAGAAGGTCATCGAGGGCCGGGTCTGGACGCTCGGACGGGACGTCGACACCGACCAGATCATCTCCGGCAAGTACCTCACGGTCATCGACCCGGCCGAGCTGAGGAAGCACGTGTTCGAGATCGCGCTGCCCGAGTTCGCCTCGGCCGCTCGGCCGGGGGACATCCTCGTCGCAGGGGAGAACTTCGGTTCGGGTTCGAGCCGGGAGCACGCTCCGCAGGCGATGCGCGCGGCCGGCGTGGGGGCTATCCTCGCCGATTCGTTCGCCCGGATCTTCTTCCGAAACGCCATCAATCTCGGGCTCCTGGCCATCGAGGCCCGAGGGGTGCGCGAGATCTTCGAGGCCGGACAGACGGCCCGCATCGACCTGACCACCGGCCGGATCACGAACGTGACGACCGGACGGGGGTTGAACTTCCCCCCGATACCGGCGCATCTCCTGGGTCTGCTGGAGGCCGGTGGGCTCGTCGAGAAGGTCCGACGCGAGCTCGAGGCCCGCCGAGGGCTCTCTCCCCAGGGCGGAGCGTCGCGGTGAAGGACGCGGGATACGACCTCGCCGTGTTCCCGGGGGATGGGACCGGACCCGAGGTCGTTCGTGAGGGACTGAAGGTGCTCGCGGCGCTAGCCGAGGGAGGACCGGCACCCTGGCACGCGATCGAGTACCCCGGGGGCGGCCAGTACCTACCTGCTCCGAGGCAAGGAATGGGAGCCGGAGGCGGAGGCCGCTGCCCACCGGGCCGACGCCCTCCTCGTGGGTGCGGTAGGCTGGCCCGGGGCGCTCCTCCCGAACGGAGACCTCGCCGGTCGTGCTCTCGTCCTGGGGCTCCGGGAGCAGCTCGACCTGTTCGCCAACGTCCGACCGTGCCGACTCTATCCCGGGGTCACTCACCGGATCAGCGGCAAGTACCGGGAGGTGTGGGCGCCTGAGAACGTCGACATGACGATCGTCCGGGAGAACACCGAAGGCCTCTACACCCCGGCGCGCGGCAGGCTCACCCGTGGCGGCGAGACCGAGGTCGCGATCGACACGCGGGTCATCACTCGGAAGGGCACCGAACGGATCGTCCGGTACGCCTTCGACCTCGCCCGATCGCGGCCCGGAGGGGCGCCCGAGGACCGGGTCCGTCGGGCGACGTGCGTCGACAAGTCGAACGTCCTGGAGGGCTGCCGGTTCTTCCGCGAGACGTTCGACCGGGTGGGGATGGAGTACCCGGACATCGAACGAGACTATGCCTACGTCGACGCGTTCACGCAGTGGCTCGTGCGCAACCCCGAGCACTATTCGGTTGTCGTCGCCTCGAACATGATGGGGGACATCATCACGGACCTCGCCTCGGTGCTCCAGGGCGGGATGGGCTTCGCCGCCGGGGCCAACATCGGAAAGGATCACGCGATGTTCGAGCCGGTGCACGGGAGCGCGCCCAAGCACGCCGGAAAGAACCAAGTGAACCCGTTCGCGACGTTCTTCGCGATCGAGCAGATGCTCCGGTGGTTGGGGCAGCGCCACTCGGACTCGCGGATGACCGCCCAGGCCGACCGGTTGGAGAGAGCGATAGCGCGGACCCTCGCCGATGGGACCGCGAAGACCTACGACCAGGGCGGGTCGGTGACCACGAGCGCCGCGGGGGACCGCGTCGCTGCCGTCGTGCGTTCGGAGCGGAAATGACGGTCCGGAGCGTCGCGCTGGTCGGCGGGGCCACGACGAAGTTCGGGGTGCGTGCTACGACGTGGACCGAGCTGGCTCAGGAGGTCGGCGTCGCACTCTTCCGCGCCGTCCCCGAGCTGCGGGCTGAGGACGTGGATTCCCTCTTCGTTGGAGCGGCGATGCCAGAACGGCTCGCCTTCCAGTCGCACGTCGCACCCCTGGCGGCGGAGCAGCTCGGCATCCGTCCGACCCGCGTGATCCAGCGCACGGAGCTCGCGTGCGCGTCCGGCCAGTCTGCGATCCGGTCCGCGTACGCGGCGATCGCCTCGGGGCTGTCGGAGGTGGCGATCGCCGTCGGGGTCGAGAAGATGAACCTCCCCTCGATGGCGGAGGCGAACGCGGCGATGGCCTGCGTGATGGACCGGGCGTGGGACGGGCCCGCGGGCGCGACCGCCCCTCCGTTCTTCGCGATGGTCGCCCAGCGCCACATGCTCGAGTTTGGGACGACCGAGGAGCAGCTCGCGGCCGTCTCGGAGAAGAACCACCGGTTCGCGAACTCGAACCCGAACGCACAGTTCTACGAGAAGACCTTTGCACGCGACAAGCTCCTTCGGCTCCCGGTCGTCGCCCCGCCTCTCCGGTTGGGCGACTGCTCTTCAATGACCGACGGGGCCGCCGCGGTCGTTCTGGTCTCGGAGGAGCGGGCGGCCCAGTTCCCCGGGTCGCACGCCTGGGTCCGCGGCACGGGCCAGTACTCGGACTTCCACAACCTCGCGAACGCAGGCTCGCTCACGGACTGGGTGGGGCTCCGACGGGCCGCGATCGAGGCGCTCGGCAGGGCGAAGATCAGCGTCCACGACCTTGATTTCGCCGAAGTTCACGATTGTTTCACGATCTCGGAGATCGTGGCGTACGAAGCTCTCGGCTTCTGCGGCCCCGGCGAGGGGGGTCGGTTCGTGGAGGAAGGTCGGAGCGACCTCGGCGGCGAGGTCGTGGTCAACCCCCGGGGGGGCCTCCTCGGCTGCGGTCACCCTCTCGGGGCCACCGGGGTAGCTCAGGCGGTCGAAGTGCACGACCAGTTCGCCGGGAGGGTGCCCTCGGCCCGCCAGGTCCCCGACCCCGAGTGGGCCCTCGTCCACAACCTCTCGGGCAGCGCGAACGTCCACTCGGTGATGGTCTACCAGCGCGGGGGAGCGGCATGAGCCGGGAACGCCGTCGAACGCTGCTGCCGCTCGTCGCCCCCTCCGTGCCGGAGTCGCCGGAGGTCCCGGTCCGCGTCCCGCCAGCCCCTCCTAAGAAGGAGAGGTCGAAGGAGCCTCCGCCGTTCCTCCTCGATTTCTTCCCGCTCGAGTCGGAAGCCGGGACCCGACTCTCCCGATTCTTCGACCGCTTGCGGGAGGGCCGCCTGTCCACCACGCGCTGCCCGAAGGACGACATGCTCCACTGGCCGCCACGGACCGCCTGTCCCCGGTGCCACACCGAGGAGCTCGAGTGGGTCGACCTGCCCGACCGCGGCCGGCTGTACGCGTTCAGCGCGGTCCTCATGGGCGCGCCGCTCGGTATGGAGGACGACCTCCCGTTCGCCGTGGGGCTGGTGGACCTCGACGGGGTCCCGCTCCGCCTCTTCGGACGGGTCGACGGTCGTCCGTGGAACGAGCTGGAGATCGGGACGACGGTCCGAGTCGAGTCGTACCGAGATCCCCGACGGGCGCGTCTTCTACCGGTTCCGGGTGGCGGTCTGATCCCCCACCCCGCGTGGCAGTCCGGTCGGGTCACCGGGCCCGGGGAACGGACGGAACGCCGAAGGCCTGCCGGGCCTTTAGCAGGCTATTTATACCGCCCCCAAGTCTCGCGCGCCGCCGGCTCGAGGGGAGCGGGCGGAGCATGGAATCAACTCAATCGGGCTGGTGGCGTCGCCACGGGTGGACGCTCGCAATCCTGCTCAGCGCGTTCGGCCTCACGTTCGCGGTCCGGACGATCTGGGAGTACCCCGTCATCGCCCAATGGGGCCCCCTGTTCACCTACGCCGGCGGGTCGGACTCGGTACTACCACTCGCGCGTGATGAGCTACATCATTCTGAACCATCGGAACCTGATCGTGGACCCGATGCTCCGGTTCCCGATCGGAGCGGTCAACCCTCGAGAGCCGCTGTTCGACTGGATGAACGCCCTCCTGGGGATGCTCTTCGCCCCCGCGTTCGGCGGAAACGCCGTCACCGCCGGAGCGTGGTTCCTCGACCTCCAGGCTCCCCTCTGGGCCGCGCTCGGAGTGTTTCCCATCTACCTGATCGGCCGCGAGGTCAGCGGTCGCCGCATGGGTCTGATCGCCGCACTCATCTACCCGTTCCTGAGTGCGAACATCGATTCCTCCACGTTCGGTTACGCGAACTATCTCACGTTCTACACGTTCTTCGTCCTAGTGGTCGTGTACGCCTACCTCCGTACGGTGAAGGCGGTCGGCACGCGACGGTACATCGAAAGCTACGCGAAGCCCAGCCAGTACATCCCCGGCATCCGCGCCTTCCTACGGACCGAACGCACTGCCGTGAAGTGGAGCGTCTTCACGGGTGTCTGCCTGGGGGCGCTCGCCCTGGCGTGGCAGGGCTACACGTACGGCGTGGTCGTGATCGGCGTCGGCGTCCTCATCGCGATGCTGGTCGAGCGGATCCGGAAGGTCGACTCGTTCGGCCTCTACTGCTCGACGTGGATCGTCGGGCTGGTCGCCTTCCCGATGGCCGCACCCTATTACTTCGTTCAGGGCGACCTGCCGCTATTCTTCGACGTTCCGATCCTCCTGTTCTTCGGAACGTTGGCCATCCTCCTTCCGTTCCTCCTGATGCGGGACATACCCTGGGTCTTCTCGATCCCGGCGCTGATCCTGTTCGTCGGCGGTGCGGCGATCCTCCTCAAGGTGGTCTTCCCCCGGTACTTCACCGACGTGATCACGGGGCAAGGCTACTTCGTCAAGAACCTCGTCTACTCGACGATCGCGGAAGCCCAGGCACCGTCCATCGATTCGCTCGTGATCGGCTACGGGGTCATCACGTTCTTCCTCGCGTTCGCGGGCGTTGCCCTGTTCGTGTTCCTCCTGGCCCGGCACCGGTTCAAGCGGTACCACCTCGTCTTCCTCGTCTTCGCCATAGTCTCGATCTACCTCCCCATCTCGGCGTCGAAGTTCTTCGTTATCGGTTCGCCGGCGTTCGCTCTCCTTTCCGCCGAAGCGGTCCATCGCGCCCTCGACGTGGGGGGCTACCCCGCCCTCCGACGGACGGTGGCCTCGCTCACCGACACGCGGAGCCGCGTGGTCGCGTTCCGCAAGGCGTTCAAAGCGAGGCACGTCCTCGTCCTGGCCCTGGTCGTCGTGATCTTGCTCCCGAACGTCTGGATATCGATCGACGCGGGGATCCCCGGCAACACGAAGAGCGCGATCGCCGACCAGGTCAACAACACCATCCCTCCGTGGTTGAAGCTCAACGCGTCGGCCCCCGCGGGCAACGTCTTCGGGGCCGCGGGATCGTCCCTGGAAACCCCGAACCAGTACGATAGCGCTGCCTACAATTGGCTCGCGCGACAGGACGTCAACGTTCCCGAGCCGCAACGCCCGGCGTTCGTCAGTTGGTGGGACTACGGATTCCAGGCGATCGCCCAGGGCGACCATCCGAGCGTCGCCGACAACTTCCAGAACGGGATCGACCCGGCGGGCCAGTTCCTCCTGGCCCAGAACGAATCGCTCGCGGTCGCGATCCTGGCCACCACCCTCCTGCAGGCGGAGCAGAAGGCCTCGGGACTCCCGGACCTTCCGGCCGCCCTCAACTCTATCCTCGCCCGCGACGGTGTGAACGTCACGGAGCTGCACAACTACATGGTCAACGAGAGCATGGACTACGCGCTGGTCGTCGCAAACCCCGCGAAGTACCTCCCGGTCAACCCGAGCACGATCACCGACGACAACACGATGTACCTCGCGACCTCCTACTTCCTCGCGGGGAGCCTCTCGCTCACGGCCGTCGCCCGGGTCTACGACGACATCCAGGCGTACACCGGGTGGTCGATCCGCTACGCGATGGCGGACAGCCGGCTGTTCCCGTTCAGCGGCTCGGACACAGGGATCTACTACGCTCCCGCAGACCTTACCGGTCGGGTCATCAACAACGCCGGGCTGCCGTCGACCTTCTTCAACGTCTCTGTGCTGGGTTCCGACGGCAACACCTACCCCCTCGGGTCGGTGCCGGCCAACGTGGCGCCGGAGCAGTACCAGATCAACTATCAAGCGCCGTTCTACAACTCGATGATCTACCGGACCTACATCGGGTACAACGGGACCGACGCCGGACTCTCGGGCGGGATCCCGGGCCTCACCGGCGCCGCCCAGTCCTCTCCGATCGAGCCGGGCTGGATGCTCGAGCACTTCCAGGTCGTTTACCAGACGGCGTACGTCTGCCCGGGGATCAAGAACGCGAGCACGGGGGCGGGGTGCTTCACCGCCACGAACAAGCCGGCGGCCGTCACGATCGCGAACGAGACAAACGGCACCGACGATAAGTCGGTCGTCAGCTACTTCCAGGGCGGCGAATCGATGCTCGCCTACTACTCCGGCGAACCGGTGATCGGCACCCTGCGCCTTCCGGACGGAAGCCCCGCGGCGGGGGTCCGGGTCACCGTGTACGACGGGCTGGGGAATACCGCACATGACGGCGGTGACGGCCGCGAACGGGTCGTTCTCGGTGATCCTTCCCCCGGGGAACGACACGCTCAACTTCACGTCCGGGTCGTTCGACGCGCTGACGCAGTCCGACGCAGTTGTGGACCGGTCCCTCAATATCACGGTCCCCGACTCGATTGGCTACAGCCTCAACCCTGCCAACCTAGTTCTCTCCGTCACAATCGGCTCGGGCACGGTCCAAGGGGTCGTCTACTGGAACATCGCGAACTCCTCCACGTACTCGCCCTCCACCGACCGCGTCATCGTGGGCGCCAAGGTCGTCTTCTCTCAGGGCGAGAGCGGCTCTCTCTCCGAGTTCACGGCGCTGACCGACGCGAGCGGGTCGTTCGAGCTCGCAGGGCTCCCTCCCGGTACCTACAACTACACGGTCGTGGAGGGCGGTCAGAACTTCACTCAGGCCCCTCAGAACGTCACGGTCGGCCAGATCCAGAACGCGTCCGCCGGTCTCGTTCCGGGGGCGATCGTCGGTACGGTCTCGACCGCGTCCAATGCGGCCTACGGAGGGGCGCTCGTGACCCTCGCCGACGCGACCGGTGTCGTGGCGTCGGCGACGACCGTGTCGAACGGCAGCTTCGCGCTCCACGGATTCGGGCCCGGCACCTACACGATCACGGCCTCCGTGCCGGGAACCACGTTGCGCTCGAGTGGGGTCACCGTCATCGTGACGAACTCCTCCAAGGCGCTGGTGACCGTCCTCCTCCTCGAATCCATGGGGACGGCATCCGTGGAGGTCCTTTCCTCCGGCACCCCGGTGCCGAACGTTCCCGTTCGCTTCGCTCCCATCGTTTCGTTCGATGGTCCCGCGGTCACTGGCGTTGCCACGATCCGCAATTCCACGTCGAACACGACGCTCGCCACCACGAATTCGGCGGGGTTCGCCGACGTCACGCTTCCAGTCGGGAACTACTCGGTGTACGCGCTCGCCACCACGGGCGGCGTACTCTCTACGGCAATCGGGGTCGCGTCCGTCGCCCCGGGTTCGGAGGGGTCCCCGACGTTGCTCAACCTCACCGCGGCGTACACGCTTACCGGCTCCATCCCGATCCCGAGCGGCTCGCCGATCACCTACCTTGCCGCGGTCATCGCCTACCCCACGACCGGCGGGGAGGTGACCGCCTGGGCGAGCTCGAACGGCAGCTTCTCTCTCCTCCTACCGGGGGGAGCGTACAACCTCCTCGGGCTCGAGGGCCTCCTCTCGGACTCTGGCGCGGACCGGGCGGCGCTCGCCGCGGCCCAGATCACCGGGTCGACGTTCGTCACCCTACCGACCTCGGTCGTGCTGAGCCCTCAGTTCCTGGTCGGAACGAACGTGTCGGGCGGCTTCTACGGCGCGTCCAGGGCCAACGTGACGATCTCTGCCGGTCCGTCCGGCCCCTCGGTATCGGCCGTCTCGTCCATCAACGCGACCGTCGGGCTGAAGGTCCCCTCGAACATTCCGACCTCCGCGGGCGGGTTCTGCATCTCCGCAGACGCACCCGGCTTTGAGCCCGCCCAGGAGTGCGGATTGAGCGCCAGCGCGCTCGGGAGCCTGAGCCGGTTCTACCTTCCGCTGGGCACCGTGCCGGTTACGTTGACGGTGGAGGGCCTGCCCGCGGGGACGATCGTCACCGTCAACCTCACGGGCGAGAGCCCGACCGCAGTGAACCGAAGCTACACGGGCGGGCCCACGTTCTCGTTCACCCTCCCGCCGGGGACGTACGGTGTGGGCGCGCGCGCGGTGATCGGCAACGGGACGCTGGTGTACCTCCCGCCGTCGAAGCTCTCCACGACGATCCCGTTCGGGGCGGTCTCGACCCACCTCACACTCTTCCTCCTTCCCGAAGTGCTGGCCAAGGGCTCCCTCCATCTCCCGACATCCGTGGCCGCGGCCAACGTTACGGTGTCGCTCGCATCGCCTGTCCTGAACGTCACGGTGAACGGGACCGCCTACACGAGTGGGTTCCGGATCGCACCGGGCAACTACACTGCGACGATCAACGGCACCTCGACCTCTGGGCGCTACGGCAACCTCACGTTCGTGAACGTCCCACCGGACGGCGGGATCACTCCGACGCTCGTGCTCAACCAGGCCGCCGTCACGCTATCGGGCTCTCTGGTCGAGACGAACGGCACCTCCTTCACTCATTCGACGACCGTGACCCTGGTGAACTCCGATGGGGCGACCATCGTGACGACCGCGCGCGGTGGGACCTTCTCGGCCGTCCTGCCCCCGAACAGCGCCTACTCGGTGTTCGCGAGCGCCACTACGGCGGTGGCGGGCCTCAACGGTAGCGTTCAGGAGTCGTGGACGACCTCGCCCGGGGCGCGGTGTTCGGTGGGTGCGGCCGATTCGACGTGCCGCGTCACCCTCGTCGGAACGGTACTGCCGGCGTGGTTCAACGGCACCCTCGTTCGTCCGGGCGTGCCCGGAACGATGCCGGGGACGCTCCGGCTCGTGGGCCCGTATCCATCCCTGAACGTCCAGGTCGTGAACGCGACCAACGGCTCGTTCTCCGAGCAGCTGGCCCCCGGTTCGTATGCGGTCTACGCTGTGGGCGACCGAGGGGCGACCTTTGCGACGTTCGGTCGCGCTCTGGTGCTGCCGTCGTCCGGAAACTTCACGATCGAGCTGCTGCCGACGTGGAACGCCGCGATCTCCGTGGTCTCCTCCGGTGCGACCTCTCAGACCGTAGGTCCCGCGACGGTCACGGTCAACTATGCGTTCGGGGACTTCGTCCGCTACCCGTCGGTGGCGCTGGGGACCGTCCTCAATGTCGCACTCCCCTACGGAACTTACTCCGTGAACGCGACCGCCGCCGGAACTCTGCACGGGATCCCGAGCAACGCGACCGCGAGCGCGACCATCCAGATCCTCTCCGGGAACGTCGGGGTTACGCTCGCCCTCGGGGTCCCGGCCGAGGGTACGGTGGTCGGAACGCTGGTCGGACCGGCGTCGGCCACGGTGAGCGCGGGCGGCAGCGCGACGTTCTCCTTCAGTGTGAGGAGCTCGGGCAACGTGCCGGTAACGGTGCATCCCGTCGGGTCGCCGGCGTTCTGGTCCTTCAACTTCTCCATCGGCAACGTCACACTCACCCCCGGAGGCGCCGCGATCTCGGGCGAGGTCCGTGTGACCGTACCCGCGGGAACGGTGGTCGCCCACGCCCCCCTCGCGATCAGTTTCGAGCTTTCGAACGGCACCTCCGCCGGAACGGTCTCCCCCGCGCCCACGGTGCGGGTGTTGGCCTACTACGGCGTGGCGATCGGGGTGGCACCGACGCTGCCCGTGGAGGTCGGGTCCAACCGAATCCTTCTGCCGTTCTACGTCGCCAACCTGGGTAACAGCCCCGAGTCGGTCGCCCTCTCGGTGGTGAACTCCTACAGCCTGGGGGTCAAGGGCTGGGCGGCCAAGTTCACCGAGCTGAGCGGGCCGCTCAACTCGTCCGTGGTCAGCGCGGCCGCGGGCAGCAACACGTCCTACCTCGTCAACCTCACCACTACCGCCACGATCTTCCTACCCCCGGGTTTCGTGACCCTGTCGGCGACCGTAACGAACGTGACGGGCACGTACTCCTCGAGCGTGACGCTCAAGGTGCCGCCGGTCGCGGTCGGGAACGCGGGCGGGTCGACGTTCTACGTCACCGGACCCTCGGTGGGAACCGCACAATCGGTGCCGAACGAGTGGGTTGTGGTCATCCTCGCGTTCACGCCGGCGATCCTTCTCGCCGCGGGGGTCCTCGTCTACCGTTGGTGGCGGACCCGGAAGTGGGTGCGGCGATGAGGGGCGTCTCTTCCGCGACCGCGATCGTCGTCTTGATCGTGCTCTCCACGTCCGGACTCTTTTTGGCCGGCGCTTCGGCGGCGGCGGTGTCTCCGGCCATCGCAGCCCCCGTGACGGGGAACATCTCGGGGCCCGCGGCCCTCGCGATCAACGGCTCCCACGCCTACTACATCAACGCGACCGGCGGACCCGGAGTCTCCTTGACCGGGCAGATCATTGGCACGCTCGAGTGGAACGCGTCGGTCGATGCGGGAAACCTCACGGGAGTGTCGGTCTCGCCGTCAACCGGCACGTTCACGGCGGGGAAGGTCGCGAACACCACCCTGACCGTCGGCAACGTGACCGAACCCGTCACGATCGTCGTGCGGATCGACTCGATCCTGGGGTCGGAGAACGTCTCCACGAACCTCTCCTACACGGTCCAGGTCGTTCGGCCCTACGTCCTGTGGGCGACGCTGGTCGTCAGCGCTTCCGTTGGCCCGCCGCTCGAGGTGCTACCGCTCACGCTCGCGGTCGACCTGGACGGAACACCGGTCGGCACGGTCTCGGTGCCGCTCCTCCGGGCGAACGAGTCGTACAATCTCACGTTCGACTACGCCACCACCGGCCTGTCCGCCGGCTACCACACTTTCACGATCTCGCTCCCGAATCAGCACCTTCCCGTCCGGTTCGCGGACGGTGCGACGGTGTACTCGGTGACGTTCTACGTCACCGGTCCTTCGCCGAACTACACGGTCTGGTACCTCGTCGGAGTGGTGGCGTTCTTCGGGACACTCTTTATATTGGCGACCCGGGTGGCCGCGCGCCGGCGGGGCACCGCGCGACGGTGACGCGGTTCGGCCGGAACGGTACGTAGAGTATGATCGCCCGACCCGAGTTGAAATGCACCTCGTGCGGTCGCACCATCCCGGGTCCCGGGGCGACTCACTTCCCCTGCCCGAGCTGCGGAGAGGCCACGATCGGGCGCTGCGCCCGCTGCCGCGACCAGAGCGTGACCTACCGTTGCCCGAGCTGTGCGTTCGAGGGCCCTTAGGGAGGCGTTCGTGGGATCGGTGGCCGTCCTTTTCCGACTGATGCCTCGCGGGGTGGAGACGGACCTCGCGACGGTGGCGGCCGCCGTGCGCACGAGCGTCCCCGGGGGCGTCCAGATCCGCGCGATGCAGGTCAAGGATGTGGCGTTCGGCATCAAGTCGCTGCTCGTCTCCGCGGTCATGGACGATACCGGTGGGATCCTCGAATCGGTCGAGCACGCCCTGGCGAAGGTCCCGGGCGTCGAATCGGTCGAGGTGATGGAGGAGGGGCTGATCTAGGCCCCGCTTCCCGGACTCGTGGACCTTTTCACCCACGTCCTCGTCGCGTACCTCGTCACATTCGGCATCGTTGGCTTCCAACCCTCGTACCTGGCGGCCGGCGCCCTCGCCGGGGGGCTGCCCGACGCGGACGCGCTCTTCTTCCCCCTGGCCCGGCGATTCCCGATCCTCCGCCACCACGGCATCACCCATTCGCTGTTCGGGGTCACGATCGTCGCGGTCTCTGGAGCGCTGGTGGCGCCCGTCCTCGCCCCGGGCTCCCCTCTCGTCTACTTCGTCGTGATGGAGGCCGGCGGCGTCTGCCACATCCTCCAGGACGGGTTCACCCACTTCTCGGTCCCGCCGCTCCTGCCGTTCTCGGACAAGAGACTCGAGCTCGACGCGGACCGCGCGATCAACTTCCTGACGCTCGCCGTGTCGGTCGCCTCGTTCTACCTCCTTCTCGGCGTCGAGCGCAACCACGTGGCGTTCTCGTGGTACCTCCTCACGGTCTACGGTTTGATGGTCTTCTACGGCGGCTACTTCGCTGTCCGACTTTCCGGTCGGCTCTGGATCGGCCGCCGCCTGAAGGGGCTGGGTGACTTCGACCACGTCGTCCCGACGGGGAATCCGTTCGTCTGGCTGGTCCTGTCGGAGAGGACCGACGGCGGGCGCCAGACGACGGTCTGGGCCCGGGTACGTTTACGGCCGCGGGATCGTCGCCGGTCCGTACAGCGTGGCCGCCGACCTCGAGCCGGCGGCGCACGCCGGGATCCCCCACTCGGGCGGCGAGGCCCTCGAGTGGTCGTACCCGCTCGCGCGGCGTGCGAGCTCGGTGCTCGAATCGACCTACCATTTCGGCGAGGCTTTCGCGGAGGCGGGCGGCGGCTGGACCGCGGTCTGGTACTCTCTCGAGTTCACGATGTTCGGACGTTCTCCGGGCGTCCGCGTGCGGTTCCCTGCCGACGGGGGGCCCGCCGAGGTCCGTCGGGCGTTCTACCGGCCCACGCTCCCCGGCCTCTAGGGAGCCCGGGGCGCCTCTCCGGACGTCGCCGACGAGGAGGTCGGCGGTCGCTCGGTGGAGGGAGTTCCCCCGCGCCGTCGGGCGAGGGCGGACTCCAGCACGGAGGCGAAGTCGCGTTCCCCCAGCCCCTGCTCGATCGCCTCGTCGAACAGGCGGCGGACTTCGCGCGTGATACGCGCGGACCCGCCCGCGTCGCGCGCGGCGCGGTCGATGAGCGCGAGGTCCTTCCGGGCGAGCGCGAGCCGGAAGCGCGTTGGGTACTCCTGCCGGAGGAACGCGTCCTTCTTCAGTCCGAGCATCCGCGACTCGCCTCCCCCGTCGAGCAACAGCTCGATTGCCCGACCTCGGTCCAGGCCGAATCCCTCGACAAGGGCAAGGGCCTCGCTCGCCAGGGCGACGTGCCCGATGGAGAGAAGGTTGTTCACGAGCTTCATCGAGGAGCCTGCGCCGACCGGGCCGAGGAGCTCGACCCGCCGCGCGAACCGGTCCAGGAGTGGACGCGCCCGAGCGAGGTCGTCGGTCGACCCTCCGACGAAGGCGAGGAGCCGACCTTCGGACGCGGCGTCGGTGCTCCCTCCGAGGGGCGCATCGATGAAGTGGACCCCGCGTCGGGCCAACCGTTCCGCGAAGGATCGGCTCTCCTCCGGGGTGACCGTGCTGAGGTCAACGATCAGCGTGCCGGGCCCCGCGCCGCGAGCCAGCCCGCTGCGTCCGAACAGCACCGTCCGGACGGCCTTCGCGTCGGATAGGAGCGTGAAGATCGTCTGCCCGGTGGCGGCCCGCCCGACGTCCCGGGGCGTTTCGGCCCAGCGGCTCCGGCCGCGAGCAGCCCTTCCGCCTTCTCGCGGGTACGATTGTGGACGACCAGCGGCACGCCGGCCTCCAGAAGCCGCCGCGCGATCGGAGCGCCCATGGCCCCGAGCCCGACAAAGCCCGCGGCCGGGGGACTCTCGGGCATGGTTCGATGCGCGGTGTGAGGCTCCGCAAGCGGTCCGTTCGGCGCGCAGCGGCGGTCGGTCGGCCGCCTACTTGTAGGTCGACTGGTGGGTAGTGCCCTCGTCGTCGACGATCGTGATGCACTCGCCCTCGCATTCGAACAGGCAGGCCTCGCACATGATGCAGTCCGGTCCGTGAATGACGGCAGATTTCTCCACCCGGAACTGGAACTTCGCCGCGACCGCCGGGTCGTCGACAACGTTCGGCCAGTTCTCGCGGGGT
The DNA here is from genome assembly GCA_963713145.1 of uncultured Thermoplasmata archaeon. Taxonomy (GTDB): domain Archaea; phylum Thermoplasmatota; class Thermoplasmata; order Lutacidiplasmatales; family UBA184; genus Lutacidiplasma. The sequence goes on from CAVQKI010000001.1 coordinate 569,030, forward strand.
TGCATCTCGAAAACCGTCACCGGGCAGACATCACGACAGTGGCTGCAGCCCGTGCACTTCTCGTGCTGGACCTCGACTGTCACCATGGTCAATCGAAAATCCGACTTTCCCGGGATATATTAGGCCAACCCGCCACTCGCCCAGGCCCCGGGAGGCGCACGGGGACGGAACCGAAGGGTCGGCGGGCCGCCGCCGGCGGTGCCCTGCCTCTCCGCCCCCGCGAACGGGCCGGAGGAGTTCGCGCGATCATGGGATGGCGTCTGGGTCCCAGCCGACCCGGCCGCCACCCGCAAGGCCGTCCAGCCGGCGCATCTGATCGGAGCTCAACGCGAAGTTGAAGACGTCAGCGTTCTCCCGGATCCGATCGTCGCGCACAGACTTCGGCAGCTCCACGACGCCGTGCTGCAGCCCCCACCGTATCAGGACCTGGGCCGGGGTGCGTTGGGTCTCCGCGGCGACCGCGCGCACGAAAGCGTCGTCGAGATGCCGCCCGCGCGTGAGCGGCGACCACGCCTCGAGGCGGATTCCGTGCTGGTCGCAGTATCGAAGGAGGGCCGGATCGTAGACGAACGGATGGAACTCGACCTGGTCGACTGCCGGGATCACGTCCGACGCCTTGCGAAGCTCCTCGAGATGGCGCACTGTGTAGTTGCTCACTCCGATCGCACTACAGATCCCCTCGCGCTGCAGCTTCTCGAGTGCCCGCCAGGAACCGAGGCGTTCCTCGGGGGATTTCGCTTGAGGCCAGTGGATTAGGTATAGGTCGATCCGGTCGAGGCCCAGTCGTTGGAGGCTCTTGCGGGCGGCCGCCTGGGCGGGCTCGAACCCGTGGTCGGTGTGCCAGAGCTTCGTGGTCACGACGATCTCCTCGCGTGGGATCCCGCTCGCGCGCACCGAGACCCCGACGTCATCCTCGTTCCCATACATCGAGGCCGTGTCGATGAGTCGGTAGCCGGTCTCGAGCGCGCAGGCGACCGCCTTCCGGGTGGGCGGTCCCGGTGGCGATTGGAACACCCCGAGGCCGAGCCACGGGACCTCGAGCCCTTGGTTGGTCCTCACACGAGACGAGAGGGAGAGCGCCTCCTTGCTGGGTTTTTTCGGCATGGACCGTGATCCCATCACCGCGGAGGTTTCGGGTCCGGGGCCCGAAACCGAGACGGCACCCCACGCTGGCGGAGGCGCCGGTCCACGACCCGAAGCTGTTCCTCGTGCTCCGGGCAGAGCTCGTACCGTCGCCAACCGGCGGCGGAGGCGGCCGGTTCAGCACCCGCGCCGATCATCTCGACCCGGTGCGGCCGGTCGTCACAGGTCCCCCCGCTTCCCGTTCCGGGTCGCCGAAGGTGGGCCGAAACGCAAAGTCGTAGGCCGCGCCCATCTGGCACAACGGCCGCTGAAAGATCGCGCTCATGGAGACCCAGATCCGGTCGGGGGCCTCAGAGCCGCTGAACGAGCTGGGCGAAGTCGGCCGGAGACCAGCCCTTGAGGGTGGTGGTACGGACGAACCCTTGCATGCCCGCCCGAAGCAGAACCTGGTTCGCGACCTCGTCGGACGGGAGCTCGAACACGGCGACGATGTCGAACGCTCCCATGGTGTTGAGGAACGCGTGGACCTTCCCGCCGGCGGCTTCGACGGCCTTGCGGACCGACTCTCCCCGCTGCGGAGCCTGCTTCACGGCCCGAATGCCCTCCTCCGTCCAATTCCCCAGAACCGCGTACAACGGCATGGATCGCCCCGTTACGGCAACCGAACCAAGCTACAAAACGGTTCTTTTCGCGGGGGTCCGGTGTACCCGTCGTGGCGCGAATCGGCACCCCTCGACCGCCCGCACCGCCTCAGGTCGAGCAGGGGGCGACCATGGACGGCCGAGTCCGTGCTAGTCCCCCAGAAACGATTCCGCCGTGTACCGACTAGCCCGGTGGCACGGTGGGGAAGTGCCCGGTCGATCCGGACCGAGCTGCAGACCACCGCGGCCGGGATGTGCGGGTTCTCGCGCTCGGGCTCCAGGAGGAGCACGATATCGACGTCGTGCTGGTTCGCCCGGGGTCGGCTGCACGCCGTGAGGGCCACCGTCACTCCCGTTTGGTTCAGCGCCTCGAGGTAGGGCAGGATGGCGCCGGGCGCGCCGTCGATCGCTGCGCTCGCCCTCTCCACGTTCGTCAGGAGGAGGACGCGGGGGGTGGAGCTCGGCTCCCCTTCGAGCGCGGCTCGTCGGATGCTCTCTGGCAGCCGAGCCAGATCGTCGAGCGTCATGGGTGACGGCATCGACGCCGCGTCGAACGATTGGCCGATCTCGGGCGGTTGCGCCGGCGGGCCTTCCGGGCTGGGCTCCGCGCGGTCAAGACCGGCCGCGGGGTCGTTCGGGTGGATCTCTGTCGCGTCCACGACGCGGAGCCGAGACGGTGCCATCCCGAATTCGAGGGCCGATTGCCATCGAGGTACCGTGGTCCCTCGGGGACGGATATCAAACCACAAGAAGTCGGGGTCGAGCCGCTTTGCGAGCCCTACGGCGACCTGGGTGAGCAACACTCGGTCCTGTCCGGCCAGTGCGACGGACGTCGGCCGGGCCTTGAGTGCCTCGATCAGAGGCGCGATGTACGCCGAGGGGGTGAGCGGGCTCAAGATTCCTAGGATGCGCCCATCCCTTCTTGAATCCGCCGTCGGGTGCGTGGGGACTCGCCCCGGCCCAGCCGCTACGGGAAGCGGGGTGGTCGACGGCCCGAGGTACCGAGCAGCTTCTTCTCGATGACCGCGAGTCCATTCGAGACCGCAGTTCGGTCCCGGCCCAGCCTGTGAGCGAGGGCCGCGACGGTGGTTGTGGGCGGGATGGAGAAGTAGCCGGCAGCCCTCGCGTGAACGAAGAGGGCGTTCTGGGCCTGCGTAAGCATGGGAAGATGGGCGCGCATGGGCTTCCTGCGGATCGAAACGAGCCGTGCCGCCGGATCGACGTTCCGCGCGAAGCGGAGCAGCTCGGCGAACTGACGCTGCCGAGCGACTACCTCCCACTGGGCGGATCCGGCTTGGATCCGGAGCGGGAGGGGCAACGGGAGGCCGAGACGCCGGTATAGGTCGACGATGGGCGGGCTCCGGAACGTAACGCGGTAGAGCGTGCCCTCGCCCACTTCTGCGATGCTGACCGCGCTTACGACGTCGGGGTAGGCCGCAATCTCGTCCCGCCACAACCCCGGGGGCTTCCCCGTGATCCAGTGGTCGGAGACGGAGTGGTCGGAACCGAGCTCTTCTCGGTTCAGAATTTCAATCCGCGCCTCGGGATGGCGTCGTGAGAACGGACCCGTCCAGGTCCTATCGGGTATCCGGAGATGAACGGTCGCGAGCCGCAACGGTCCCAGCTCCTTCGAGCCGATCTTTCCCGGCGCGGCGGTCCGCGCGGCCCCGCGGACAGGTGAGTGACGTGGCATCCGGTCCGAGGGTCTGGCGCGCAGTTTCATCGGAAGAACCCACCCCCGCCTACTGGGATCTCCTATTCCTCGGGCAGCGCCCGCTCAAGGACGCGCGCGACGAACGGCAGGTCCGCGAGCACCGTAGGCTCGCCCACGCGCAGGGCTCCCATCGGAGAGTCCCCTTCCAGGGTCAGTTTCGCGCTCCTCCACCGGCGGGGGTTCTCTCCCTCGACGCGCACCGCGTGCGCGAACCGGGCCCGGACGGACGGCTCCGGGCCGGCGTATCCCACAAAGAGTGAGTACCCTGCCCACGCGATCGCTTCGAGGATCGGACCGAGCGTGGAATCGGGGAACCTCTTACCCGTACGGTGGACGTTCGCCACCGCGAGAACTCCCGGTTTCCCGGTGGACACCATCTCCGCGAGGATCTGCTGCATTCTCTCCGGAAGGCGAAGGAAGTCGGAGAGTCGGGCGAGCGTAGTGGGGGGTTCGTCCGCTCGAACGAGCTCGAACAACGCCGCGTTGGCCCGGGCGTTGTCCGGGGCCAGCGCATCGAGAGGGTCGACGGTCCACACTCGTCGTTGATCGATCCATCCCAGGCGCGCGGGGTCGAGTTCGGGGGGAGCCTCTCCGGAGGGACGGACGTCAAGCCAGTGGAAGGCCGCGTTGGCATCTTCGGCCAGGGCATACAGGACCAGGTTCACCAGCGGACGCGAAGTTCCGTAGACGATCGCGGAGGTGGGTGTCTCCGCGGGGTGGCGGCCCGAACCCGTGCCCAACCCTGGAGCCCGGGAGGTCGGCGCCCCGGGTTGGGGTCGGCTCGCGCTGCCCGCCGGGCTCTGGCCTTGGGGGACCCGAGCCGACAGCGGCCGATCTGCGAGGCTCGGCCGAGGGCACGAGGCACTGGGATCGCCGAAACCGTGACCGGAACTCGCTGTTCGCATGGGCTGTCTTCGGTTACCCTAACACCCGCGCGGGGGATGATGGAATGCCGAACTGATTCGGCGAACCGAACGGGTTCGGTTGCCCTGAGGGCACTTTCCGGCCCGAACACTGGGCAGAGAGCACTCGGGGACCCGCGAGATCCGGCGCGGAACCCCGCCACCCGGACAACTATCCCTAGAACCCCCGAGAGTCGGTGCGTCCTATGATCCGCGCGGTTCGAGAGGAGTGCGAGGCCGCGCGGAAGGAAGGCCGCGGACGGTCGACCGTCACGCGGAGGCGTTCGCCGGGCGAAGCACGGTCTCGAAGAGCTTCTTCTCGATCAACGCGATCGATTCGGAGATCCCCGATTTGCTCCGCTCAAGCTTGCGGGCGAGCGCCGTGAGCGTGATCCCGCGTGGCACGGCGAAGTAGCCCGCCGCCATCGCCTGGGCGAGCAGTTCGTGCTGTGCTGGCGTGAGCATGGGCAGGTGGCTTCGAAGGGGACGCCGTCGGATGGAAACGATAGAAACGTCGGGGTCGGCCTGCCGAGCGTGGGCCATGATCTCCTGAAACTCGCCGTACCGGGCGACGATCTCCCAAGCGATGTACCCTCCCTGCACGCGCAGCGGGAACTGGAGAGGCAGCCGGAGCCTCTGGTACACGGATACGATGGGCGGGTCCTGATAGGTGATGCGGTACAGGCAGCCTTCCCCCACCTCGGCGAGACTGTCCACCTTGGCCACGTCGGGAAACATCGCGATCTCTCGTGCCCAGATCCCCGGCGGAGAACCGCTGATCCAATAGTCGGAGACGGATTTCCCGGGCTTGTCCTCGGTCCGGTTCAGTGTCTCGAGCCGGACGTTCGGGTGACTTGCGGAGAATGGGCCCGTCCAGATCGCTTTCGGTATCCGGACCCGCAGGGTGGCCAAGAAAAGGCGGTCGGGCGCATCGCCTTCCTCGGTCGAGCTCCGCAAATCACGGAGGCGGCTGGCGGTTGCCTTGGCATCCGCGCTGGGCGGGCCGCGAGACCGGCCGGTCCCGAGGGCCGTCGTGCTACGCTCTCGGGGAACGGGCGGCGTAGTCGAGAGTCACCCTCCGGAAGAACCCTTCCACGGAATATAAAGCCGGGAGAGCCGTCAGCCCGGGCCTGCGCCCGTGGGTTCGGGCGCGCAGGCAGTATCGGGCGCTTCGTTCAGGCGACCCGGGCCATAGGGACCGGGAGGACCCGCGCAGAGTCCGCCCCGAAGTTAGCTACCAGGTCCGTCGACAGCGGTGACCAGCGGCTCGAATTGTTCACATGCGCGAACACGAAGCTGATCTCCGCCGGGGAGCCGCCGCTCACGTTGAACAGGCCAAAGCCATCGCCGCTCGCGACTCGCCAGCCGGGCACGCGCTCGACATTGTAGAAGTAGGTCCCGTTGGGGAGGTTGAGGGTGATGGTGGTCCCGGACGATGTCCCGGTGTCGCGGAGGAATCCTGCGCTAGTCGGGCCGAATCCGAGCACACGGACGCTCCAGTTCGTTCCTCCCGGTAGTCCGCTCTCGTTGAACGTCACCGCGTAGGTCACGAGGGCGCTGAAGGTCACGTTGATCGCAGGCAGCGTGGCGCCGGCCACGGTGAAGCGCCCGTGCGACCCGTTCAGGGAGTAGTCGAACACCGGGGCGGCACGATAGTGGTACGTTCCGTTCGGGAGGAGGAACGTGATGCTCGCGGCGCTCGACGTGATGCTATCGACGCTGCGGCCTTCCCAGCCCGCCCACCCGGCACGGCCCTGGACGGTCACGGTCCAGTTCGTCCCCGACGCGAGGCCGGTCTCGGTGAACGTCACAGAGTAGGTCGGAACGCTGGAGAAAGTCACTCCGATCGGGGTTGGAGATCCGCCGGAGACGTTGAAGAATCCGCGGGTGTCGTTGGACTGGAACCCGGCGACGGGTTCGGCCCGATAGTGGTAGGTTCCGTTGGGGAGCGAAAAGTTGAGCGAGGTTCCCGTCGAGGAGTTGGTCTCGACGTGGTGCCAGCCCCACATGCCCCAGACGCTGACGACCTGAACGCTCCAGTTTGTGCCCGCGGTGAGCCCTGTTTCCGTGAAGGTCACAGTGTAGGTCGGGCCGGAAACACGGCCCTGCGTACGGTCAAAGGCGTGGGTCGCGGAGGCTACGGCCACCCCGGATACGACAAGGACGAGGGTCGCCGGCACGACGCTGAGGATGGCCCGGGCACGCCACATGGGCCGACCGACCAGCGCCCGGGATATACGTCTTGGGGGGGTTGCAAGCCTACACAGGGCCAGTTTGCGGGCACCGTGGCGGCGGCCCGCGCCTGGGGTCTCCAGACCGACTGCGAGCGGGTCCCCCGGAGGTTATCTCCCCCGGATCGGTGTCGGCGTCGCCCGCCGGGACGGTAAAGGGGTCGTTTCGGAGGAGCCGGTCCGGCAGTCCACGTTCCCCACGGAGAGATTTTCTATGAACGGACCGCGGTCGGGGGCGACCCTGCAGCGTTCGTCCACGGTTCGTGGACCGATCACCACGGCTGGGACGCGGTGGCTCCCGGGTTCGCGCGTGGACTCGAGGTTCTGACCTACGACCGTCGGGGTCACGGCCTCAGCCGCGGCGAAGTGCGGTCGCACCCCGTGCGGGACGACGCGGACGATCTCGCCGCGCTGCTCGAGGCCGCGGATCTTCGAGCCGGTCCACCTCGTAGCCCACGCCTACGGCGGGATGGTCGCGTTGCGACTGGCCGTCGATCGCCCGGAGCTTGTCCGCAGCGTCTGTCTTCACGAACCGCCGTGGGCGGGCTTGGTGGACGACGACCCGGACTCTCGCGCGGAGGTCGAGCGCATCGTCGCCGAGGTTCGCGCGGTCGCGCCCCTCGCGAAGTCCGACGGCGCGGATCGGACGATCCCCCGGATCCTCGCGCTCCTGTCGGGAAGCACCGAGTGGGATCGCATTCCCGCCAGCGGACGCGCTGCCATCCTCGCTGGCTCGGGAGACTGGTTCAGGGAATTCGACGACCCCGAGGCGTCTCGAGCGAACGCGGAAGAGCTCCGCGAGGTCCAGGTGCCGGGTACTGGTCACCGTGGGCGAGGAGAGCCCGGGCTACGTCCAGCGGATCGTTGAGCGGCTCGCCCGGGCCCTACCGAACGGAACCCTCGTTCGACTCCCGACCGCCGGCCATTTCCCTCAGCTGACCCATCCGGATCTCCTTGTCGGGGTGCTCGGCACGTTCCTTCTCGATAGGAACGTTCCGTCCACGTGAGGGGGCGCCCGCATGGCGACGCCTCGGGATTAGCCAGCCTTGGTCCGACCGACGGGAGTTCTGTCCACAGCGGCCGCCCTGGATCGAACCGACGTCCTTCCCGTCGAGGCCGTACCCCGACCGGCCGTCGACCGGAAGACGGCCTCGCCGTCCCGGAAGACAATCACGGATGGGACGACCTCGATCCGAAAGAGATCCCAGAGGGGACTTTCCACGTCGGTCAGGTCGGCGACGAGAAGCGAGAGCCCCGGTTGCGCCGCGAGTGCCGCGAACGTGGGTTCGAAGTCCCGGCAGAAGGGGCACCAGTCCGCTAGGAATCCGACGGCCCACGTGCCGGGTCGAGCGAGACGGGGCCCGTTGAACGCCTCAGGCCCGATGCTCTCGAGGCGGCCCATGGGGACAGAATCCGTGGGCGCTGTCGTTCTTATCGCTTGTCTGCGCGCGGCCGCGGGTGGCCCGTCCCCAGTCGCCGGACCCCCCGCTCGGTCCAGAAAGCAGTGATGAGACACCCCGGAGTCCGGTCGAACCGGCGAGGAAGCAGGCTGGGTCGAGGGCGCGACTCGGTCCATTTCGACCGGCCCGCGACTACGACGAACGGGACGCCGGCCCGCTGGGCAGCCATGGCCAATCGATGAGTGCCGACCTTGTGCACGACGCTGCCGTCTCGGTAGACCGCGTCCGCTCCGATCAGGACGATGGTCGCCTTGCGAACGGTGGAATTGACCGAACTGTCACGGACGGCGCGAGACGAGACGCCTGCTTTCCGGAGGTCGCGCACGAATTGCCGGCCCTCGCCACCCGGCAGGCTCTCGAGCGCCACGACCTCCCGGGGCCTTCGAGAGCTCGGGAGCGCGGCGAGCGCCCGGAGGAGCGTCGCGCTGCGGCTGATGGTCACTACCCGGGAACCGGACGGCAGCGCCGCTCGGACCGTCCGAGCCACTCGAACCGGCTCGAGCGAGAGCTCTCGTTCCTGGCGGCGCGCCCAAGCGGCTGCGGTGAGTAGGAGGCCGACTCCCGACATGTCGACCGGACGAGCCGCGCCCACTCGGCCGACCACGCACCGAACGTTCCCATCGCCGGCTGGGTCCGCGTGAGTTCGCGCGCGATCTCGCGAGCCCGGTGCCGGATCTGGGCCGCAGGCTGCCCGGCCCAGTCATTGACCTCTCGCGCAATCGCGCGCAGGACTTCCGCCACGAGCGTGCTCGCACTTCGCCGGCGGTCGGCCCGAACTCGCGAGAACACGGACGCCATGCTCAAGCGTCGTCGCTGTCGCGCCACCGACCGTCGCGGCACCGCGTGACCGAAGGGGGTCGGCATCATGAACTCCCGGACCTTCGGCTCCCGGGCGCGTCGTGACCTCGTTTCGAGTCCCCATCGAGTCCCGGGCGGAGTCGGTCTTTCCCGGGCCCATCAAGGGCCGGGTCGAGACCCATCGGTACACGAGCCGGGTTCTCGAGGGGAATCCGTGGGGGGACCCCGTCGAGCGCGAGCTCCCGGTCTACGTTCCCCCGTCTGGGAAGACCGAGGGCCGCCCTCTCCTCATCCTTCTCTCCGGCTACGCGGGTTCCGGCTGGGTGCACTTTCAGCGACCGCGCTTCCATACCGACTCCATCGTAGGGCGCCTGGACCGGTTGATACGGACCGGGATCGCCGCCGAAGCGGTGATGGCGGCTCCCGATTGTGTGACGACCCTCGGCGGAAGCCAGTACCCTGAACTCGACCGCCACAGGACGGTACGAGGATTACGTCGTGCGCGAGGTCGTCCCGTTCCTCAAGGAGCGATACCGAACCGGACCGTGCGCCGTGGTCGGAACGTCGAGCGGTGGATACGGTGCGCTGTCGCTAGCGCTGCGGTACCCCGACCTGTTCCCGGCGGCCGGTTCGAACGCCGGGGATGCGTTCTTCGAGGTACCTGCTACCCGCCCGATTTCCCGGTGGCGTTCCGCGAGACCCGCGCCGCGGGCGGCCCCGAGGCGCTCCTCCACCGGGTTCTCTCCCGACCGATAAGCGGGTTCGGCCCGGCGGCGCCCCTGGCGAAGACGCTGAGCATGTATGCCTACGCCTCCTGCTACTCTCCCCGGGACGCCGAGGCCGGCCGATTCGACCTGCCGTTCGACCTCGAGACGGGGGGATTGCGAGAGGACGTCTGGAAGCGGTGGCTGGCGCTCGACCCCGTGCGCATGGTCACGACCGAGCCGTACCGTTCCGCAGCCCGTCGTCTTCGGTACCTGTATGTCGATGGTGGATTGAGGGACGAGGTACGGCCTCGACATCGGGGCGCGAGAGTTCGCGGCACGAGCCCGGGAATCCGGGGCCGGGTCGATCTCGAGGAGTACCGACGGGATCCACGCCGACGGTGGGCCCCGGTACGACGTTTTCCTCCCACGGGTGCTGACCGCGCTGGGGTTCCCGGGCGCGGGTCCGTCGCCGATAACCCTCTAGTAGGTGTGACCGGTCGGTTCCACGGTCCGCTAGGTCTCGCGAGCGATGATCGAGAACGGGAACCTGGTGTGCGACGCATGTCGCAAGGTGATCAGCCGGATCACGGCTGTGCCGGCCGAGGGCTGGCCCCACCTTCGAAATCTCTGTCCGTCCTGCTTCCAGGACCTGTGGAAGCGGTCCATTCCGCCCGCGTAGGCCGGTTCGGCGCGAAGACCCGAGCCCGGACCGCGGAGCGGCCTAGTACGGCGTAAGCGCCTCTGCCGTCTCGTCCTCGAACCAGGCGAGGACGATGAATGTACCACGAGAGGACCACGAGAAGCAGGCAGGCAGGGTCGTCCTTGCCCGACTCGACCAGGACGGCTCCCGCACCAAGCTTGTGGCCCTCCGGTATCGGCTCGACGTGGAGGAGCTCCTGGCCCTCCTCCGTGCGCAGTCGCCATGCCGGCAGGAGGATACCGGCTCTCCGGAGCCAGTAGGAAGGCCCTCCCGTCAGTTGGATGGTGTGGTGCCGCAGGTGGGCCGTAAGATTTGCGACCTCCGCCGGCGAGTCCTTGGACCGTACCGTTAGGCGGGGTGTGAGGAAGCCGGTCCGTTTCAGAGTCCACGTCCCCTCGGCGGTCTCCGCGGCCGCCAGAGAACCGCGATGCGCGGCCCACCGTAGGATCGCGACCGTAGCCTCTCCCGCCAGCAGCGTGAACTCGAGCGGGGTCTCGGCGGTCCGTAGCCACCGCAGGGTGCTGCGGTCGACAGACGAGAACGGAGAGAGCGTCACTGACGTCCCACCGCGCAAACCCCTCTTAACGGCGTCTGGCCGCCGCACGCTGGAGGTCCCGGACGCATCCGTTCCCGGGCGGTGCGGCCCGACTAGCGGCCGGCGACGAGGAAGACGACCCCGGAGACGAGGATGCAGATTGTCGCGAGCAGCGCCAGGATGCCGCTACCGAAACCGAGCGCCAGCCAGCCGAGGATCGCCAGGACGACGAGAACGACGCCGACGACCACGGTCCGGCCGCTCCCTTCCATCCGGGCCGTCGCCACGAAGAAGCCCACGATCAGCCCGACCACGACGAAGATGAGGCCCTGGTCGAAGGCCCCGAAGGCGCGGCCACCGTGGCCGACCGCGAAATAGAAGACCCCGCTGAGGAGATCGAGGATCCCCGCCACGAGCAGGAGCGCGGTCCCGAGAAATCCGAAGAGCGAGGCAACGCGGCGGTCGGACGACCCGCTCATTCTCCCGGGAAACCCCCTCGCGGGGTGACGGCCCGGGGCGGGAGAAAGCGGTTGCGGGCATCCCCCGGCCTCCCCAAGCTCTTTGCCCGCAGGGTCTTGGCATCCGTGGATGGCGGAATCCAGGGGCTCGGCCGCGGCCCGCCGCGAGTTCGACCGCGAGGCTTCGGGCTACGACCGCACGGCCCTCGCTTCCATGCCCGGGTACTCGGAACTGCATCGGACGCTCGTCCGTGGGATCCCGTTCGTGGCGACCCGTGCCTTCCGCGTGCTCGAACTGGGCGTAGGAACCGGGGCACTGTCGGCGCTCCTACTCTCTGAGTTTCCGCACGCCCGCCTGACCGGATTCGACCTGTCTCCCCGCATGATCGCCCAGGCCCGGCGGCGGCTGCGGCCGTTCGGTCGGCGGGCCGACCTCCACTCGGGCCGACTCGAGGACGCGTGGGAGGGCGAGTTCGACGTGGTCGTCTCCGCCCTCGCGATCCATCACCTGACGGACCCGCAGAAGTGGAAACTGTTCCGTCGGGTCTATCGGTCGCTGAGCCCGGGAGGGTACTTCGGCGACGGCGACGACCACCTGCCCGAGGACCCGGTGTTCGACTTCCAGTACGCCCGGATCGCCTACGGGGAGCCGGTTCGCCGGGGCCAGAAGGCTCCCTGGCGGAGCCCCCAGGCGGTGTGGCACGACCACGAACAGTTCGACCACCCATGCACGCTCGGGGCGGAGACCACGGCCCTCTCGCACGCGGGGTTTCTCCACGTCGGGGTACCTGGCAGTTCTTCGGCCAGGCCGTCGTCTGGGCGTTCAAGTGAGGTGCCGGGTCGGGATCCGTCCCGCCTTCCCGGAATCGAGCGATGCTCCGTGAGACGACGTTCCTGCTGGGCGGAGCCCTGACCATCGCCCTCGGGGTCGCCCTCCTCGTGGGGCTGTACCTGGCGGGCGCGGGCGCGCAGGTCCCGAACGCGTGGATCGGCGGGCTGGCCGCGGTGGGGTTCGGGGCGTTCTTTGTCTATGTGGGGAGGGACGAGGCCCGCACACGTAGAGAGTACCTTCGCGGGCTGGACCCGGAGGCGATCCGGCCCCCGCGGCCGCCCCCGGAATGAGGGCGCGACCGCTCGGCAAAGTTTTTCTTCGGGGGCGTGCGTCCGAACAACGTGGCCGGGATGGGGTAGCTTGGTTATCCTGGGGGACTGTGGATCCCTCGACCCGGGTTCAAATCGATCGGGGGACCACCCCCCGGTCGGGAGAATCTCGGTCCCGGCCCTACCGCCGCCGCACGGACGGCCGACGTGCCTTGCCTGACGGGCGGGCGCGCTTGGCGGTAAGCAACCGGTCGAGCACGTCGGGCAGCTCCGAGAGGCTGTAGTCCGCCCAGGCCGCTCCCCACTGCTTGAGGTCCTTCGGGGTGAGCGCCCATCCGGTGAACCGACTCGCCCTGCCGATCGGGACGACCCCCGGCGCCTCCTGGGCGGCCTCCATGTCGAACCGGGAGTCGCCGACCAGGAACATCGGCGCCTCCGGATACCGTCGACGGTACTCGGCGAGGTGCTCGCGTTTCGTGCCTTCCGCCGAGCCAAGGACATCCTCGAACCAGTACCGGAGACCCTCCCGTTCGAGGATCAGATCGGCCATCTCGGTCTCCGCGCCGGTGGTGATCGCGAGCGTCCAGCGGTCCGTGGAGAGCCGCTTGAGGAGCTTCGGGACTTCGCCGAACGGCTCCGCGCGCGCGTACGCTTCCGTCACTTTTCGCTGGTGAAACGTCCGAGCCGTGGTCGCTCGGAGCGCTGCGGGCGCTCCCGGATAGAGCTGGGCGAGTTGGGCCTCGAACGGCATGCCGGTCGTCGCCAGGTAGTGGACCCGGGCCTCGTCCGGCGGGGTGCCAAACGCCGTGTGGATCACGTCCGCGGCGACATGGCTGATGAGCGCGAGGTCGTCGAGTATCGTCCCGTCCAGGTCGAACAGGACGACGCCGCGCTCGACTGCCCGCGGCGCGACGGGTTCCCGTCGCTCGAGCGGAGGCCGGCTCATCTCGGCGAACGAGCTGGTAGAGTTCACGACCGGCAGGAGCATCGGTGCCCGGCTCACGTCCGGGCCCTCCGGGGACGCCGGGACCGTCTCCCCAGGGGTGCGGCTCATCGGAGGGTCCATCCCTCCGTTCCTTTAACCTCGCGCGGCTCGACCGTTCAACCCGGCGATCGCAGGGCCGCCAGGCCAACGAGGGAACGAAAATGCATCCGAGCCGCGCCATCCGGGGCCGAGCGAGCCGCTTGCTCGAAGGTCGTCGGGTGCTGGTGGGAATCTCGGGCTCGATCGCCGCGATCGAGATCCCGAAGATCGTTCGTGAGCTGATCCGACACGGGGCGGAGGTCCGCGCCGTGATGTCCCCCGAGGCGGCCCGGCTCGTCACCCCCGAGGCCGTCGAGTTCGCGACCGGGCACCCGCCGATCCTGAAGCTTTCGGGGGGCGTGGAGCACGTCACGCTCCTCGGACCCGGAGAGGGGCAAGCAGACCTCTACCTGATCGCGCCGGCGACCGCGAACACGATCGCGAAGATCGCCCACGGGATCGACGACACACCCGTGACGTCCTGCGCCTCGGTCGCGCTGGGCAGCCGCGTACCGATAGTCGTCGCGCCGGCGATGCATTCCATGATGGGGCAGAACCCCGCGGTCGTTGAGAGCCTCGAGAAGCTCCGCAGCTGGGGCGTTGAGATCCTCTTCGGCCCCTCGGTCGAGGGAGAGGCGAAGATCGCTTCGCCCGAAGAGGTCGCCGCCGCCGTGCTTCACCGCCTCGGATCGGGTCCCTGGAAGGGGACTCGGGTGACGGTGGTCGGCGGCGCCTCCCGGGAACCGATCGATGCCGTCCGCTCGGTCACCAACGAGAGCTCGGGAGCGACGGCGGTCGCCCTCGCGACCCAGGCGTTCTACCGGGGAGCGGACGTGGAGCTCTGGGCTGGAGCGCTTCAGGTCCCCGTGCCCAGCTGGATCCCGGTGCACCGGTGGAGCGGGGTCGCGGACCTCCTGAACCTCGCGACGAAGCGCCGGAAGGAGCTCGCGCGCTCGGCCGCGATCCTCGTACCCGCGGCCCTCTCCGACTTCACACTCCATCCCGCCGGAGGCAAGATCCCCTCCCGTGGGACCCCGAAGCTTACGCTGACCCTGGTCCGGGCGCCCAAGGTGCTGCCCGAACTGCGACGGCTCGCCCCGGCGCCCACGCGATTGATCGCGTACAAGCTGCTCGCGGGCGAGGGACCGGCCGCTCTCGAGCAGGAAGGTCGCCGCCTCGCCGAAGAGGTCGGGGCGGATTGGGTGGTCGCGAACGACGTGTCAGCCATGGGCAGCGGGGACGCGAGCGTGCTCGTGCTGCCGCGCGGGGGGCCCCGACGCTGGATCCGGGGACCCAAGGCCGATGTCGCGGGGAAACTGCTCGATGACATCGGCCGTGAGCTGGCCGACTTGCGGACGGGACCTGTCCAAGCCCAACAACGTCCCGAGCGAAGGCGCTCTGGAAGAGGACGGTAAACGCCGGGGCGGACCCCGACGTTGGCTACAGCCCGCGCTCAGATCGCGTTGACGGCGAAGCCCAACACAAACCCGACCATCACGCCGATGTAGACCAGTCGATTCCGCCGCATAGAGGCCTCTCTCGATTCAAGGGGGCGGAACGCGACTCGTAGCATCGGTAGGATCACGTAGGCGATGGCTCCGATGGCGAGGGCGTCGAAGATCACCAAAAAGAGGCTGCTGCTCCAGAAGTACCCAATCGCCCCGCCGATCAGCGTGGGCAGGCCCCCAACCAGGAACAGGCCGGTCATCATGGCGACACCCCGCCGAGCGTTGGTGCCAAGGAATGGCGACGCGATTGGGAACCCTTCCGTCACGTTCTGGAGGAAGAATCCAACGAAGACTACAGCGAGGATGCCCAACGCGCCGATCGTCCAGTTGACGCCGAAGACCAACCCTTCGGTGAGGTTCTGTAGCCCGATCCCGAGCGCGATGATCAGAGCTGTGCGGCGCGGGATCGCGTCCGCGTTCGCCGATCTCTCCGACTCCGTGCCCGCCGCGGCGCCAAGGGGCGCGTTCCGCGGCAAGTTGTCGACGACGTAGAGCCCTAGGAAGGCCACAACGAAGGCGATTCCGAACGCCACCGAGTAGCGGAGGTTTGCGACATACCCCGTCGGATAGAGAATCGGCGCTACGTCGGAGAACACGTCCGCGAGGAGAAAGACGAGAATCCCGATGGCACCCGCGTTCAGCCCGGTCGCCCAGCGCCCCTGAGCCCTCTTGCTGTACACGATTGGCATCGAGAGGAAAATCGAGAGCCCCATGGCTGAGGTCAGTGCCATGAAGAGCAGAAAATCGCCCACGGGACTAGTCCAATCGGGGAGCCGGGCTTGGAGACGTGCATGCCTGAGCCTCCGCGTGGTCGGACACAGCGTGAATGCTGTCCATCCGTCCGCAGGGCCTAGTCCTAGCCATCGGAATTGCGCACGTCTCGACGCGGATATAGCCGTGCTGTATGTGATGCGGCTACAACTCGTGTTCACACAGTGAACTAATCTGCCCTCGAGATTCACATTCGGGCATGCCACGCGGGCGACCGACTCCCAGCCAGTGGGTCCAGCTTATCCAGGCGATGGCGGCGATCGAGCTCGTAGAACGCATGGGCGTTCCTATGCGCAAAGCAGCGGTGCTGCTCGGCGTCGCCCCCTCGGCGATCTCCCAGTATGTCACAGGCACCCGCAGGGGGGAGGTGCTGGAGAGGCTCTCGGCCGACCGCAACGTCAGGGCCGCGGCGCGAAGGCTCGCACACTTCCTCGTGGAACTGCCTCCGGGGACAGCCCCCTCTCCGCGCCCTCTTCTCGAGGCCGCGGCCCGGGTCTCGGTGCGGCTTCCACAGTCTCATCCCGCCCCGTCAGAGGCCGGCGCCGAACACCGCATAAGCCGCTCCGTGACGCGAAGCCTTCGAGAGCGCATCGGCGCGGAGCAGGCCGCAGTCTCAGCATGCATGAACCTTGCCCAGAAGGCCGGGGATGAGCTCACGCGCGCGATATTCCGTCAAATCGCCTCGGACAGTCTTCGCCACGCGGAAATCGTCGCTTCCCTCGCAAGTTACCTCGACTCGGGCGTCGACCGAACGTTCGCAAGTGGCATCACCAAGGCGGACGTGGAGATGTTGATCCGCCAGGAGCGCGAGGCGGAGAGCGAGGGAGGCGATTCCCTCGAAGGGGGCCTAGGGGGCGTGATGAAGCTCCTAGCCCAGAGCATGGCCGACGACGAGGAGAAGCACGAGCGCCTCCTGAGGGGCCTCCTAGCAGAGGGGCTTCACGATTGAACTCCCCGGGCCGGGCGCCGCCGCCCTTAAGAGACCCGCCCTAATCGCGCCGCCGGGTCACCTATGGTCAAGCTCGCCGAGTGGCGGGGCAAGGCGCTCTTTCGAAAGTACGGCATCCCGGTGCCCGCGGGTCAGGTCGTCCGGTCGCCCGAGGAAGCGGAGCAACTGACCGGTTCGGGCTCGGTCCCCCTCCCGTGCGTCGTCAAGGCGCAGGTACTCTCTGGCGGCCGCGGCAAAGGCGGCGCGGTCCGATTCGCGAGCTCGGCAAAGGAGGCCAAGGACGCCACGGCCGCGATCCTCGGCCTCGAGTTCAAGGGCGAGAAGGTCCGGGAGGTCCTGGTCGAGGGAAAGGTCGCGATCGCGCGGGAGCTCTACCTGTCGATCGCCCTCGACCGCAGCCTCCGGCTCCCGGTGCTGATCGCCAGCGCCCAGGGGGGCGTGGAGATCGAGTCGGTCGCCGAGGCCGGGATCGACAACCAGGGGATCGACCCGTTCCCCGGGCTCACCGGATACGAGCGCCGACGCGTGGCCCGGACGTTCGGTCTCGTCGGGGACCTCGCCCAGGAGCTCGACGGCCTCCTTCGCGCCCTATGGGCCCTTTACCAGGGCGAGGACGCAGAGCTCGTGGAGATCAACCCGCTCGCGATCGTCGGCGAGCATCTGGTCGCGCTCGACTCGAAGGTCATCATCGAGGATGACGCGGTCTTCCGCCACCCCGAGTACGCTGAGATCCAGGACGACCGGACCCCTCTCGAGGAGATCGCCCGGGAGAAGGATATCGCGTTCGTCCAGCTGGACGGCAATATCGGGGTGATCGCCAACGGCGCCGGTCTGACCATGGCGACCCTGGACGTCCTGATGGAGCTCGGGGGCAGGCCGGGCGTGTTCCTCGACCTCGGGGGCACGGACGACCCGAAGAAGGTCACCGAGGCGTTCCTGCTGATGGCCGAGGCGCATCCGAAGGCCGTGTTCCTCAACATCTTCGGAGGGGTCACGCGGTGCGACACGGTCGCCACCGGCCTGGTGGCGGCCATGCGGCAGGTACCAGAATCCAACCGCTTCCCGCTGGTCGCGCGGATCCGCGGGAACAACGAGAAGGAAGGGATCGAGATCCTCCGGGCCGCTGGAGTCACGTCCATCGCAGACCTCAGGGCCTCGGCCGAAGCCGTCGTCGCGGCGGCAGGGGGCGGACCGTGAGCGTTCTGGTCGACGAGAAGACCCGCGTGGTCGTCCAGGGGATCACCGGCCACCAGGGGACGGTCCACACGCGTCAGATGAAGGAGTTCGGGAGCCAGGTCGTCGCGGGGGTCACGCCGGGAAAGGCGGGCACCGTGGTCGAGGGCGTCCCGGTCTTCGATGCCGTTCGGGACGCGGTCGAGAAGACGGGCGCGAACGCCTCCTGCATCTTCGTCCCCGCTCCGTTCGCGAAGGACGCCCTCCTCGAGGCGGTGGACGCGGGGATCCGACTCTGCGTGATCGTCACCGAGCACATCCCGTTCCACGACATGCTCGTGATGTACCGGTACGCGCGCGCCGGCCGGCGCTCGCATCGTGGGACCGAACTGTCCAGGGATCGCCTCCCCGGGCAAGGCGAAGGTCGGGATCATCCCGAACGTGGTCTTCCGACCCGGCCGGGTCGGTGTGATCTCGAGGAGCGGGACCCTCACCTACGAGATCGTGAACGGGATCAAGGAGCACGGGCTGGGCCAGTCGACCTGCATCGGGCTGGGCGGCGACCCGGTCGTCGGGACCTCCTTCGTGGACGCCCTCCCGCTGTTCGAGGACGACCCCGACACCGACCTGATGGTCATGGTCGGGGAGATCGGCGGCACGGCCGAGGAGGATGCGGCCGAGTACATCCGCGCCCACTTCACGAAGCCCGTGGTCGCCTACATCGCGGGCCGGAGCGCCCCTCCGGGAAAGCGGATGGGCCATGCCGGCGCCATCATCGCTCGCGGGCGCGGCACGGCGGAGACGAAGCAGGCCGCTCTCGAGCATGCCGGGGCCCGGGTCGCCCGCTTCCCGTACGAGGTCCCCCAGATGGTCGCTGAGCTCGCCGCGGCGCGGGCCCGCCGATGACGCCCGTGACCGCGACCGCGGGAGACCGCCGAAGAGCCGGAACCGTGCCTGGTCGCCCAGTGCGGGGCCCCCTCCGTACGGCATCTGTCGCTCGCGGAAGCGAGGAAAGGGTTCCCCGACCTGCCCGAAAAGGGCCGGCGCGCGCCGCTCTGCCGGGAGCATTACCGGGCCTGGAAGAAGGCCACCCGGGAGAGCCGGAAGCTGGACCGGCTCACCTGGTGACCCTCCACCCGAGTCGGCCCCGGTAGGGGGTTCGCACGGGGTGGATCACTGCTTGCGCATCTTCTGGGCGCGCATGCGTCTGCGCATCCGCTTCTTGCGCCACTTCCAGCGCATGTGGCCGCGCTTCTTCCACACCCGGGAGGATCGTTTCATTCTGGCATCGTCCGAACGCGCGCGCGTAGTTCTGTCACTTAATAAGTCTGCCCAGCCGGGCCCTCGGAGCCTCGGCGGGTTCTTCTACCGGGTCCACCTCGCGAACGCCGTGCTGACCGACGCCGACCTCGAGGTCAACGTCCTTGAGTTCCGCCAGAGGTCGTTCCAGTTCGAGCGGCGCGTGGAGCTTGACGGGACGGACCTCGCGGTCTTCTCGAGGACCGAGACGGAGAGCGAGAGCCAGTTCCGCCCCCGCCTGGTCCGGCTCGCCGTGGTCGTCCCGCTCGCCTGGGTCGTCCTGGACGAAACCGGTGACGTCCTAGCCCTGGCCCGGGACGGGGTAACGGTCCCCGTTCACAAGGCGGAGACCGTGGTCGAGGTCGGGGCCGAGAGGACCGAGTTCGAGGAGCAGGGGATCGGCTGGAAGCGCGCTACCGCAGGGTCGGGGACCCTCGTCTACACGCCGACCGACCTCGCCGGGAAGCTCCTAACCCCGTCCGCCTACGCGGCCCTCGGGCTGCTCTGACGAGCGGCCGCCGTTCACTCCAGACGGGGCCGCAGAGCCCGGTCCAGGAGCGCCGCCAGGATGCCGCCGATGACCGGGGCGACCCAGAAGATCCAGTCCTGCCCGATCGCCCAGTTCCCGCTCGGCCACGTCGAGGAAAGGACGGCCGGCGCGAAGCTCCGCACGGGGTTGATGGAGGCCCCATCGACGGGGATCGCGACGAGGTTGGTCATGAGGAGCGTCAGGCCGATCCCTATCGGGGCGAGGGCGGACGCGGCACGCTCGGGGCGGGTGGCGAACAGGATCGCTGTGACGAGCAGGAAGGTGAAGGCCACCTCGATCAGGAAGACCGCCGGGAGGCTGTAGCCGAAGCAGGCCTGCGTGCTCGTGTGGTAGCATTGCGAGGCCAACGCGGCGGCCTGGACGGTAGGGAATGTGGTCGGGTTGCCGTAGGAGATCCCCGCGATGATACCGACTCCGAGGACGCCTCCCGAGGCCTGGGCAAGGATGTACGGGAGGACGTCGCGCCCGGAAAACCGTCCCGCGACCCAGGCCCCGATCGTGACGGCGGGGTTGAAGTGGGCCCCAGAGATGTCTCCGAACGCATAGATCAGCCCGATGAGCCCAAACCCAACGGACATGCTGATCAGGGTCACGCGGCTCAGCAGATCGACCTGGTGGACGATACTGAAGACCGCGGCTCCCGCGACTGCGAGGAGCAGCCCCATGGTTCCGACGAACTCAGTGAGGTAGCGCTGGGCCGGCGTTGGCTTCATCGAAAGCGCGGGACGATCGGAGGAGAATAACCCTTCCGGTTCGGGTGAACGAGGGGAAGCGCCGTCAGAGGACGCCCATTTGGGTCAGCTTCTCGGGCAGGTAGCGGTCCGTGACGTAGTTGAGGCCGTACTTCGCGAGCGACTGCTGCTCCGCCTTCTTCCCGTTCTTGAGCATGAGCTCGATCTCGGCCCGCCACTCGGGCGTCGCGAACCTCGGGTCGGTCAGCTCCGCCTCGAGCGCCCGCACGTCCTGCTCGGAGAGCTTGTCGGACGGCAGGTCGTAGTTCTCGATGTCGGACGCGGTGACCCCGAGGAACTCCGCGGCGGGCGTCGCGAGGTAGCTCGACAGGTGCGCCGTCTTGATCGCGCCGAAGGCGACGCTGGCGAAGATCCGGAACGACCAGGGGTCGCCGTCGGTGAACACCACCACCGGGAGCTTGAGCTCGTCCGAGATCCTTCGCAGGAACCGTCGGGTCGAGCGTGCGGGTTGCCCTTTGAGATGGAGGAGGATCGCCTTGTGCTTCTCGTCGAACCCGTTCTCCGCGAGCCGGTCGACCATGCCGCCGCATTCGATCGCGATCACGAACTTCGCGTTCGTCCCAACGAACTGGATCTTCTCTTTCTCGACGTTGAACGGTAGCGCGTAGCCGCCGTCACCGACGTCGTCGCGGCAGTTGATCGTCTTGACGAGGCCCTTTCGGTTCTTCTCCTTGATCGTGAGGTCCCCGATGACCGACGCGCCGTTCTCTTCGGGGTGGAGGCGGAAGTCCTCCCGCAGGCGCTCGCACATCACCTCGAGGTCCTCGATCAGGAGGTTCGACTCGTCCTCGCTGTGGAACTTCGCGTCGTCCCATCCCTCGCTGATGTAGTAGAGCTCCCGGAGCGTGGACGTCTTCTTGTCGGCGGCCATCTCGTTGATGAAATCGACCACGTAGAACGTCCGGAGCAGCATCAGCGCCCCGTCCAGCTTCCGCGCGCTTCGCGTCCCCATCGCCTTGCCGAGCTTCCAGACACCGTCCCGCGTCTGGAACGAGAGGTTCTGCTTCGTCCGCAGCGGCAGCCGCATCCGGGGGATCTCGCCCCGGTCGAGCTGTTCGTAGATCTGCTTGGCGAGGTCGAACGTCGGGGTCAGGGCATCCGCCCGGATCTTCGGCGCGTCGGCCTCAGTCCTCGTCGCGGACGCCCGCGCTCGCTTCGGCGGCATCGTAATCCACCTCCTCGTCCGGGGCGCCGGCGGCTGCGCCCTCCTGGGCCGCCACTTCGGCGGCCTCGACGATCGTGCGGGGGAGCCGGACGTCCCAGTCGCCGGGGAGCGGGTCTGCTCCGAGGATGTGCGCCTCGTCAATGCCGGCGACGTACCAGTCGAAATCGTTGGCGTCCACCTCGGTCTTCGGGGGGAACGAGGCGGCCAGGGTCATCTTCCCGTTCGGTAGAAGCTTGGGGAGGGTCCACCACGCGCGCCCGAGGGCCGCGTCCGTCCCGTCCGGCGCGGGGTCGAACGTGGCCTGGGCCAGGAGCTCGGGGGGGATCTCCGCGAACAGCTCGAGGGTCCGCGGGCGGGGCGTGTAGTTCGTGATCTCGACGGGCACGCGCACTCCCTTGGCCTCCGCGACGACCTTGGTCTCGACGTTCACGACGTCCATGATGCGGGTGATGACGGGTGTAAGGTCCGGGATCGGCTTGCCGACGAGACGGCTGGTCCGTTCGGCCAGCTTCGGGAGGATCCGTTGGATGATCTCGAACTTGTCGCTGGCAAAGTCGCGCCGGCTCTTTCGGGAGAGATGCGTCCTCAGGTGCCGTGCCGCGGCCTGGAGCGCCAGGGTCAGTTCCTTGTCGATCTCGGGGTCCTCGGCGATCGCCTCCTTCGCCTCGCTCGTGAACGGGACCTTCGTGGACGCGACGTGGACGAGCAGGAGGCCGGGGCCCGAGGGAACCCCGGTACCGCCCTTCTGTTCGAGGCCGTAGCGCCGCCAGTCGACGTTCCCGATCGCGTTGGTGATCGCGCAGGCCCCCTGCTGGAAGAGGAGCGGGACCCGGTTGGCGAACCGAAGGATCTGGACGGGCTGGTCGGCGGGGAGCCCCCCACCGTAGACGAGACCCACCTCGACCATGAACGGGAAGCCGCCCCGGACCTTCGGCGGTCGGCTCACGGGAGGGGCAAAGAACTCCGGCTTCAGCTCGCCCAGCACGTTGCGGAGTCCCCGCTTGATCAGCATCGCGCCGATCGGGGAGAGGCAGTCGGCGGACGGATTGACGAGCGTCGCCCCGTGCAGCGCGGTCAGGAGTCGCTCCTGGGCCTCGCCCTGGATGGCCGCCGGCTTGCTTCCCGGGGGAAGGCCCGAGCTCGCCAAAAGGTCCTTCACGGCGCGGGTGCTCACGCCCTGAAGGTCCTTCGCGAGGAACTCCGAGAGCGTCGGGCGCCGGCTCGCCTTCAGTAGGAAGCCGAGCTCTCCCAGCTCGAGCCCGTAGGGGTGAGGCAGGGTCTCCTTCGCCGCGGGCGGCAGGTCGGTCGTGGCCCGCTCGAAGGTGACGCGCGTGCCGTCCGGCTCGACGAGGACGATCCGGGCGTGCGGGTTGACGATCGCCGTGCCGCGGAGGTACTCGAACGCCGACTGGCGGCCCCGGATGTACCGCGCCTTCAGCTCGAGCTCGATCCGCGTTCCGTGCGGGCGGTCCCAGATCACGACGTCCTCGGAATCGACCCGGGGCTGGTTCTTCTGGGTGTCGAGGAAGATCTCGAGGAGATGCGCGGCATCCTCCTCCTCGACCTTGGACGTGACCCGTGCCGGCCGGGCGGTCGTTAGGTTCGCGTAGAGGACGGCGGCGGAGATGCCGATGCCCTGCTGTCCGCGGGCCTGCCGATGGGAATGGAACCGGGAGCCGTAGAGGAGCTTTCCGAAGACGTTCGGGATCTCCTTTCGCAGGATCCCCGGGCCGTTGTCGGTGACGGCCACCCGGAACCGGTCCTCCCGCTCCTTGGAGATCTCCACCGTGATCTCGGGCAGGATCGACGCCTCCTCGGCGGCGTCGAGCCCGTTGTCGACGGCCTCCTTCACGGTCGTGAGAAGTGCCCGTTGAAGGTTGTCGAAGCCGAGGATCTGACGGTTCCGTTCGAAGAACTCCGCGACCGAGATCTCGCGCTGCTTCGCCGCGAGCTGCTGGGCGATCGTCGGGGTAGGAGGCACCGGCCGGCAAGGGTGCGGCGGAGCTCTATAACGGGCTCGTTCGAGTCGAACGCCGCTCAGCCGCCGGGTGACGGACGGCCGGCGGGCCGGGTCGCCGCGTCGCGCAACACGGGGCGGAAGGGGCGCCACCGCGCCGCGGCCCGGGGGTCGATCTCGACCGCGAACAGCCCCTCCTCGGAAGCGGCCCCGTCCAGGGCCACCGCCTCGAGCGGCAGGGGTTCGCCTCGCGAATCCCACGCGCCCGTGCCCCCGCCGAAGACGAAGCCGTCCTCGACGCCGACCCGGTTCACGTCAGACGACGGGGCAGGCGTTCTCGATCGCGCGCGCCGGAAGCAGCCGCTCGAAGAGGCGTCGGCTGGTCACCGGGGAGGCGGAGATGTTGACGAGCAGCTCCGCTCCTCCAAGGGCGAGGTCGCGCGAGACCTCCGGGAAGAACACATCGTAGCAGATCTCGAGCCCGACCTTGTGGCCCAGGACCTCCACCGGGTGGCTCGTGTCGGTCGGCGTGAACGCCAGTCCCTCCTCGAACGGCCCGAAGTTCGGAAGGTAGCGCTTGCTCTGGCTGGTGACGGCGCCGGTCGGGAGCACCAAGACCGCCGCATTCGCGACCTCGCCTCGGCGTTCGTCGACGACGAGCGGCGCGCCGACCACGATCGTGGTCTCCGTCTCGCGCGCGATCCGGCGGAGCGTCTCCGTCCCCCGCTCCGCCACGGCCGCGGCGATCGCATGGAAGCGGTCCCCGAGCGTGTACCCCGACAGGAACAGCTCGGGGAAGATGGCAAGGTCGCTCCGACGCGCGCGGACGGCGGTCTCGAGGCGTGCGAGGTTCCGGTCGAGGTCGCCCCGCGCGGGCGCGAGCTGGCCGAGGAGCAGCCGCATCAGTAGAAGTACCGCCGGACGGCGAGGAGGTAGACCAGCAGGACCACGAAGATCAGGAACAGGACCGTGATCGACCCCGTGAAGAACAGGTACGCGGTCGTCGCGAACACCAGGACGATGGTCGTCCAGAGCGCCCAGGTCTCCTGGTGCCAGAGGGCCGTGGCGATCGACAGGAGCGTCGACCCCAGGATGACCAGAATGACCGCGCCGAGGACATCGATCGACTGGAAGATCTCGACCGAGGGCGGGAAGATCGTCCCGAGGTAGGCGTTGAGGATGAACAGGAGGCCCGCCAGCAGCATCACGACGGCGAAGAGCGCGATCACGACCGCGACCACGGCTACGCCGATGGGAAGTCGCGGCCGGACGGGCGTGGGCTCCCAGGCGGGGGGGAGGTGGCCGACCTCGGTGGCGCCGGAGCCCCCTGCGCTGCCGCCCCCGCCCGCGGATGCGTTCCTGCTCATCGGACCCGTCGCGGGCTGAAGAGCCGAGGGAGGTGGGATGTACCTTTCGTTCGACGGGTTCCCGCGTTCGGCGACGCGGGCCCCCTAGAACCGGCGGTCGGCCGCGCCGAAGGCGAGCCGCTCGAGGAGATGACGGTACGGACCCGCCGGCAGGACCTCGAGCGCCCGCGCCGAACGCTCGGCCCACGCCGCGGCCTCCTGCGCCACGACCGGCGCCGCCCCCGAGATCTCGGTGAGCTCGCGCAGTCTGAGGAGGTGCTTGGTGCGCTTGCGCCGCAGCTGGAACAGTCGCTCGAACTCACCCTGATGGCGGGGGTCGAGCCGCGAGTACGCCTCCAGGACCACCAGGGTCGGGTTCCCCTCGCGGAAGTCCGTGAACAGCGGCTTTCCGAGGAGGTCGGTGTCACCGAAGACATCGAGGATGTCGTCCCGGATCTGGAAGGCGATCCCGAGCGCGCGTCCGAATGTTGCGAGCGCGTCGATCACCGGGGGCGATGCTCCCTCGATCTCGCCCACGGAGGCGAGGGCCGCCGAAATGATCGCCGAGGTCTTTCGCTCCGCCACGCGGAAGTAATGCTCCCGCCCGACCGACAGGTCGAACCGGGACGCCTCCTGGAGCACCTCTCCCTCGACCAGCTCGGCGCACGATTCTCCGCACCGAAGGATGATCGAGCGCGGGTACTCGGCCGCGAGCTCGAACGCCCGCACGAACAGGTAATCGCCCGTGACGATCGCGAGAGGGATCCCGAACGCCCGGGGCATGGACGGCCGACCCCGACGGGTGTCGGCGTGGTCGATCACGTCGTCGTGGACCAGGGTCGCCGTGTGGATGAGCTGGAACGCCGCGGAGAGCGATACGATCCCGCGGGTCGACTCCGAGCCCAGGGCCCGGTCGGCCGCGGCCATCAGGAGCGGCCGCACGCGCTTCCCACCGGTCGAGCACGCGTAGCGCGCCGACTCGGTGAGCTCGGCGTACGTCGAGCCGAGGACCTGCGAGACCCGCCGATCGACGTCCTCGAGGTCTCCCACGAGCGTCGGAAGCAGCTCGGAGAGCTCCACGGCCACGTCGCGTCCCAGCGTCTGGGCGACCAGGCTCTGGAGGGACGGATCGTACGCCCCTCCGGCAGCGGCGCCCTTCACGAGGCGCCTCCGAGTCGGGACGGCCAGCGAAGTCGCATCATCTCGTCCAGACCCGCGCTGCCGATATAGCGCATCCCCAGCGCCATGAACGGGTCCACCGCCGTGAACGGGTCCGTGAAGCGCTGGATGCGGGCGGCGCGTGCGAGCGGCCCGTAGAGGACGCGGCGCCACGCGGTGTCGTACTCCGAGAGCGGGGTCCCGTCGCGTACGTGCCGGGCCGCGGTGGTCCCTGCGATCCATCCGCTGAGCATCGCCGTCGGGATGCCGCCCCCGTTGGTGGCCATGACGAGGTTCGCGGCGTCGCCCGCGAAGAGCGTACGGCCCACCACGAGGCTCTCCGGCGGGGGTCCGATCGGGACCCACCACGTGGTTCGCTCGCGGGCCGGACCGAGCCCTTCCCTCGCGAGGAACCGGTCGAGGAGGCCCCGCAGCGTGGTCGACCGCGGTATGCGTGCGACCCCGAGGCCAACGTTCAGGTCGTTCGCGCGGGGAAACCGCCAGGCGTACCCGTGGGGCGCGTTGCGGCCGAAGAACAGCTCGATCTCGTCGGCCGCCGGTCCGTCCGCCGTCGCCGTGATCATCCGGAACATCGAGCGCTCGGGAGAGAACCCGACTGCCCGCGCCACGGTCGAGGTCGGTCCGTCCGCGCCCACGATCACCTTGGCACGAACGCGCTCCCCACCGGCCAGGACGACCTGGTCGCCCACCACCCCGGTCACGCCGACCGGGTACCGAAGCTCGGCGCCCACGCCCTCCGCCCGGAAGGCGAGCGCCTTATCGAACGCGCGCCGCGAGACGGTGAACCCGTCGAGCGGGAACCGGAACCGGTGGCCATACGGGGAGACGCACGTCATCCAGTGGGTCTCCCTCAGGACGACCTCGGCAGGCACCTCGTAGGCGGGGACGAGCAGGGACCGGCAGTCGAACAGGTCGGCCAGCACCTCTCCCGCCGGAAGGAACTCTCCGCACTGGACCGGCTGGCCCAGCTCGGGGCGATGGTCGAGGAGCAGGGTCCTGGCCCCGCCCTCCGCCGCGGCGCGTGCCGCGAGCGACCCGGCGGGTCCCGCCCCGACCACGACCACGTCGTAGAGGGCCACCGGCTCACGCCCCGACGCTCACGAAGTGGGCCGCGGCGCTCTGGATCGCGCCGAGGACAGGCTGTGGATAGATCCCGAGCCCGACGATCGCGACCGCGATGATCCCGATCGCCGCCGCCCGCGCGTAGCCGATCCCGCCCGCGGGGAGGAGCGGCGTCGCGCTCACGGCGGTCGTGGGAGCGAGGGGGAGGGGAGCGGCAGGGTCGAAGAAGACCGTCTTCAGCACCTTCGCGTAGTAGAACACGGAGAGAGCGCTGTTGAGAAGGCCCGCGATCGCGAGCCATACGAAGAACCCCTCTGCCTGGACCGCGGCGCTGAACAGGACGAACTTCGAGACGAACCCGATCGTGAGCGGGACGCCCGCGAGCGAGAGGAGCATCAGGGCGAACGCGACCGAAAGACCGGGACGTCTCGATCCCAGGCCGCGCCAGTCGTCGATGAGCGGTCCGACGCCCAGGCCGGCCACGGCGGCGACGACGAGGAACGCCCCTCCCTTCATCAGCACGTGGGCGAGGACCTGGAGCGTCGCCCCGGCGAGCGCGGGCGAGGTGCCGATCGTGATCCCGATCAGCGATGTACCCGGCCTGGCTGATGGACGAGTAGGCGAGCATCCGTTTCATCTCCCGCTGGAGAAGGGCGAGGACGTTCCCGACGGTCATGGTTAGGATCGCCACGGCCGCCAGCGTGACCTGCACGACCGGGCCGATGTCGAACGGCGCCCCCGCGAACGGATTCGATCCTCCGGCCGTCCGCACGAACAGCACGGGGCCGATGAACACGAGGAAGAGCGCGAAGACCCCGATCTTCTTCGAGCCTCCGGCGAGGAACGCGCTGATGTCGGACGGGGCGCCGTCGTAGACGTCCACGGCCCACGCGTGGAACGGCACGAGCGTCGTCTTGAACGCGAGCCCGGCGATCAGGAATCCATAGCCGAGGAGCGCGAGGACCGGATAGCCGACGGACCCGGCGACCGCGCGGATCGCGAACAGGTTCGTGGAGCCGTACGCGCCGAACAGGAGCGAGGCGCCGAAGAACGAGAGCGTGGACGATAGGGCCCCGATGATGTAGAACTTCATCGCCGCCTCGAGCGAGCGGGGGTCCCGACGGGTGTAGCCGACCAGGATGTAGGTCGAGATGCTCGTCAGTTCGATCGCGAGGAGCAGGAAGATCAGGTCCGAGGCGATGGCCACCAGGAGCATCCCCAGGGTCGCGAGCAGGAGAAGGCCGAAGAAGATCGCCGCGCCGCGCTCGCGTGACGGGCGGCTGAGCGAAGCGAGGGAGACCAGGAACGCGGCGACAAGGAACAGCGCCTGGAAGACGAGCCCGAGCGACGAGAACGCGTAGAGGGGCGCGCTCCCGACGCCCGGGACCTGGTCGATCGAACCGGCCCCGAGGGTCCTCAGCCCCGCGAGCGGGGAGAACCCGAGGTCCGCGATCACGAGGACGAACGCAAGCCCGGTCGCGGCGGGGCCGATCGCCCCGAGCGCCTCCAGGCGTCGCACCCCCAGCACGTCCAGGAGGAAGACGAGGAGCGCGGCCGCGAGGAGAATGAGCTCGGGAGTGAACGGCGCCGCGGCGGAGAGGAGGTCCATCGGCTCAGGTCCCCGGGAACCCTTTCACGGGCGAGTTCGCGATCACGTTCACAAGGAGGCCGGGAAGGATGCCGAACAGCACCGCCATCGCGACCAGGAGACCCATCGCGAGCCCCTCGTGGGAGGGGATGTCGTGGGCTTCGGCCGGTATCCCGCGCGCCGGCCCGAACAGCATCCGCTGCATCATCCACAGATAGAACCCGGCGGTCACGACCAGGACCGCCAGTGGCAGGAGAACGAGGTACCCGAGTCCGTCCCAGGTGGCGAGGAGTGCGATGAACTCCGCCGGGAAGCTGATGAGCGCAGGCAGGCCGAGCGAGGCGAGCGATCCGGCCATGATCATCGTCGAGAGGGTCGGGGTCGTGGGCGTGATGCCACCGACCGCCGGAATGTCGCGCGTACCGAACGTGTGGTGGACGCTCCCCGCCGACATGAACAGGAGCGCGCTCACGATCCCGTGAGCGAACATCAGCAGGACCGCCGCGAGCAGGCCGAGGGAGCTCCCCAGCCCGATCGCGAGGAGCACGATGCCCATGTGGTTGATGGACGAGTACGCCACCATGCGCTTGAGGTCCCGCTGCGAGAGGGCGAGAACGGAGCCCCAGAGGATCGAGAGGAACGCCAGGAAGAAGATGATCGGACGCACGTGGGAGAACCCGATCGGCAGCACCTCCACCGCCCAGCGGATCAACCCGTACCCTCCGAGCTTCAGGAGGATGCCGGCGAGGAGCACGGAGCCGCCGGTCGGAGCCTCGACGTGGGCGTCCGGTAGCCACGTGTGGAATGGGACGACCGGGAACTTCACGGCAAACCCGAAGAGGAGCGGCAGGAACAGGAACACCTGCACGACGGGGGAGAGGCCCCGGGCGGCGGCGTAGATGCTCGCGAAATCGAACGAGGTCGACCCCGAGTAGAAGACGAGGGCGAGCAGCCCCACGAGCATCACGATCGACGCGCGACGTGCGTATAGACGAAGAACTTCAGGGCGGCGTACCGACGACGGGGTCCGCCCCAGAACCCGATCAGGAAGAACATCGGGACGAGGACCGCCTCCCAGAACAGGAAGAACAGGAGAACGTCCAGGGCGACGAACACGCCGAACGACCCGAGGCAGGTGAGGGTGACGAGTCCGAAGTACGCCGCGGGCCTCTTGGCCTCGGTCCAGGAGTACACGACCGTCGCAAGCTGGAGGATCGCGGTGAGCAGGATCAGGACGAGCGAGATCCCGTCGACCCCGACCGTGTAGTTCACCTGCATCCACGACAGGTGGATCCACGCGTACGACTCCTGGTCGGAGAATCCGGGGACGAGCGCCCCGTTGTAGCCCGGCCAGCCCGGATAGCTGAGGAACAGGAACCCGACCTCCGCCAGGAACGCGACCGAGGTTCCGAGCGCAGCCCACCGTGCCTTCGCGCCGACGAGGAACGTCGCGACGGTCCCGAGGAGGAGCGTTGCCAGGATGAGGGAGAGGAGCGGCAGCATCTACGGGCCCCCGAACCGGCCGACAAGGTACGGCGCGACGAGCAGGAGGAGCACGAACAGGGCTACGAGGCCCGCGACCACGTAGGACGCGTAGTCGGACACGAGGCCGGTCTGGAGCCGGCGCATCCGGTTCGAGAGCGCGGCGAAGGCGCGCTCGAACCCGTGGACCGTCCCGTCGATGACGTACTGGTCGAAGAAGTCCGCCGCGCGCGCGACCGTGTAGACGCCCTTGGCGCCGATCCAGTCGTATCCGGCCTTGAAGTAGTACCGCCGGAGCAGAAGGGTGCGGACCGACCGTGCGGCGTTTGACGTCGGGAGCGGGTAGACCCGGCCCCGTCCCCACATCGTCCAGGCGAGCAGGATCCCCCCGACCCCCAGCGCGACGCTCACGCCGGAGAGGAGGAGGTCGGTCGTCCCGAACGCCGGCGGTATTCCGGCCACCCCGTTCCCGAACAGGAGGAGCCTCTGGAAGCCGGGAAGGAAGACGAGCGCCCCGCCCGCGACCGCGAACGCAGAGAGGACCAGCATCGGGGCACGCATCGTCCACGGACCCTCGTGGGCGTGCGGTAGGCTGGGGTCCCGAGGCCCTTCACCCGAGAAGGTCAGGAACCAGACCCGGAAAATGTAGTACGCCGTGAGGAACACTGAGAGGAACGCGAGGAGGAAGAAAGGCCAGTAGTCGGGATGGCTCGCGAGTTGAGAGTAGACCGAGCCGAGCACGTCATCCTTGCTCCAGAACCCCGCGAACGGAGGGATCCCCGAAAGGGCGAGTGCGCCGATCGCGAACGCGACCGACGTGAACGGCATCGTCTTGCGGAGCCCGCCCATCTTGAACAGGTCCTGCGTCCCGACGGCGTGGATGACGGAGCCCGCGGCGAGGAACAGGAGGGCCTTGAAGTAGGCGTGCGTGAACAGATGGAACAGTCCGACCATCGAGAATCCGGCGCCCACGGCCAGCACCATGTAGCCGAGCTGGCTGATCGTCGAGTAGGCGATCACCCGCTTGATGTCGGGATGGACGACCGCCATGCTGGCGGCGAAGAACGTCGTGAAGCCCCCGACCGCGACGATCGCCAGCGAGGCGGTCGCCGTGAAGCCGATGAACACGCTGGTGACGGCGAGGAGGTAGACGCCCGCGGCGACCATCGTCGCGGCGTGGATGAGCGCCGAGACGGTCGTCGGGCCCTCCATCGCGTCCGGCAGCCATACGTGGAGCGGGAACTGCGCGCTCTTCCCGGCCGCACCGCCCAGGATCATGATCCCCGCGACCGTCAGGATCGTCGGGTTCGTGGCAACGGCAGGGCCCTGCTGCAGGAACGGCACGCCGTTCTGCACGAACAGGAAGCCGTTCGCGGCCCAGCCGCCCGAGCCCACGGGGCCCGCGGCCGCGTACTCGTAGAAGAAGAGGAAGATCCCGAGCAGGAACATCACGTCCCCCACCCGGGTGACGATGAACGCCTCCTTCGCCGCGCTCGCAGCGCTCGGCTTCTCGTAGTAGAATCCGATGAGGAAGTACGAGCAGACCCCGACGAGCTCCCAGAAGACGAAGAACTCGAGCAGGTTGTCCGACAGAACGAGACCGGACATCGCCGCGAGGAACAGCGACAGCTCCGCGTAGTACCGGGGCAGGCCCCGGTCCTGGTGCATGTACCCGATCGAGTACAGCATCACCAGGAAACCGACGACCGTCACGACGATCAGCATCAGCGCCGAGAGCGGGTCGACGAGCGTGCCGACGATCAGCGAGAAGCCGTTCGGGAACGAGGACGCCGGCGCGAGGTGGATCCACGTGTACCGCACGTCGACGTAGGAACCCGGCCCGAGGATCTCCCCGACGCCGATGAGGACCCCGAGGACCATTGCCGCGCCCGAGAGCACGACCGCGATCCACCCGCCCCATTCGAGGCGGGGGAGCCTTTGGCCGATGAGCCCGACGACGACGAACGAAGCGACGAACAGCAACGGGACGAGGAACGCCCAGCTGTAGAGCAGGTCGAGGACTCCCGTGCGATCCCCTCCTACAACCTCAGCTCGGTCGCGTTGGCGACGTTGATCGTGCCCTTGGCCCGGTTGAGCGCGAGGACGATGGCGAGCCCGACGGCGACCTCGGTCGCCGCGAACCCGATGAGCACGACCGCGATCGACTGGCCCGTGAGCCCGAGCGGCGCGGACGGGGCGAACGCCGCGAAGTAGACGAAGTTCAGGATCGCGGCGTTGGTCGCGATCTCGATAGAGATCAGGAGGAGGACGAAGTTCCTGCGGGTCAGGATCCCGAAGAGGCCGATCCCCAGGAGCGCGCCCGAGAGCGCCAGGAACTCGGTCGGTTCGAGGGAGGTCACTCGCGTCCCTCCCGGACCAGGTAGATGGCCCCCGAGACGGCCGCGAGCATGATCAGACCGAGAAGGAGGAGCCAGGGACCGTTCGGGCCGAAGAGGCTCACCGAGAGGAGCGACGGGTCGTACGACCGGATCGTCGACGGATCCCTGCGGAAGCTCGCCGAACGCTGTGGCCAGGAAGATGACGGTGAGGAGCGCGAGCACGGTGGGGACCGGGCCGATGCCGGTCGCGGCCTCCCGCGAAAAGATCCGCTTGCGCGTCACCATGATACCGAACAAGAGCAGGACCGTCACGGCCCCCGCGTACACCCCAAGCTGGAGCACGCCGAGGAACGGAGCCTCGAGCAGGAAGTAGATCGCCGAGAGGTCGACGAAGAAGACCGCGATCCAGAGGATCGTGTGGACGAGCTCCCGCACGAGCAGGGCCGCGATGGCGGTCACGACGGCGACCACCGCGAGCAGGACGAACGCAATCTCGGCGAGGCTCACTTCGAAGCCCCCCAGAACAGGCACTCCTTGGGGCAGACGCTGATGCACGTGCCGCAGCGGACGCAGTCGGAGTCGTTGACCACGGGCTCCTTCCAGATGCGCTTCGCGACCTTCTCGCCGGGCTTCGCCTCCGGCTTGGGGATGTCGAGCATCGTGATGCACTGCGTGGGGCAGTCCCGCGCGCAGGCGTTGCATCCGATGCAGAGCGGCGGGTCGAGAAGGATCGAGTCCTCGTTCTTCGGGAGCTCGATCCGGATCGGGTTCATCGGCAGCTTGTGCCGGAACACCTCGTTGAGCTTCTCGGGAGAATAGACCATGTCCGAGCGCTTCGTGACCGAGAGCTCGTAGCGCGTGGTCATCGTGAGGCAGCCCTCGGGACACGCGTCCGAGCAGAAGCCGCAGTAGCTGCACTTCCCGTAGTCGATCTCCGGGCATTTCTTCGGGTGCTTCGGGTCGCCGCCGGGCACCGTGACCATCTCGATGCAGAGGTCCGGGCAGGAGAACGCGCAGAGGTTGCAGCTGATGCAGGTCGCGATGTTCAGCGCGTGGACGCCGCGGTAGTTGTCCCAGACCGGCCCGACGCCGATCGGCATCCCGGAGCCGACGCCGACCCGGTGCGGAACTTCGGGTCCTCGAGGCGCTCGTAGGGGTAGATGATCGTCGACGGTCGGAACAGGCTCTTCACGAACTGCCGCGCGGCGGTGGCCATCGGCCGAGTGATCCAGAGGACCGGTATCTGGTCGGGTTTTTCCGTCGCGTTAAGGTCGCTCGCCATCGTTCCTTCCTCCGTTTCAGACCCCGGGCGAGGGCACGCATCCAAGGACGGGGACGCAGCGGACCGTGACCAGGACCGCCGCGAGGAAGACCGAGAGGAGCGCGAGGGGGATCATCCGGTTCCACCCGATGCGGAGGAGCTGGTCGGTGCGGATGCGGGGCAGGGAGGCGCGGACCCACACGAACAGGCCGAACACCGCGTAGGTCTTCACCATGAACCAGAAGATGCCGGCCAGCGGGAAGGCGCTGAGGCTGGCCGGGATCCAGGAGGGCAACGTCCATCCTCCGAGGAACAAGAGGACGACCAGGATGCTGCCGACCAGGGCGCGGAGGTAGTCGGCGAGCATGAAGAACGCGAACAGCATCCCGCCGTACTCCGTGTTCCACCCCTCGACCAGCTCGGCCTCGGCCTCGGGAAGGTCGAACGGGATGCGCTCCATCTCGGCGAGCATCCCGGCGACGAACACGACCAGCGCGAGGAAGAGCGGCCCCCAGAACCAGTAGTTCTTCTGGTCGTAGACGATCGTCGTCAGGTCGAAGCTCCCGGCGACGATGACCACGGCGACCACCGCGAGGAGGAGCGGCACCTCGTAGGCGATCATCTGGGCCGCGGAGCGGACCCCGCCCATCAGGGAGTACTTGTTGTTGCTCGACCAGGCGCTCACGAAGATGAACAAGGGGGCGAAGGAGAAGATCGTGAGCGCGAGCAGAAGGCTCAGCGGGAGGGCTCCCGAGTTCCAGCCGGAGGAGATCGGTAGGATCCCAAAGATGGCGAGCGAGGTCACCATGTACGCGGTAGGGCCGAAGTAGAACCCGAGGCCATCGGCCTCCCGCGGGGGGAACGTGTTCTTCCGGAACAGCTTCAGACCGTCCGCGAAGTTCTGGAGCAGCCCCGCGTACCCGACGTGCATCGCCCCGCGGCGGTCCATGAAGCGGCCCAGGAGCTTCCGTTCCCACCAGATGAGGAGGATCGTGTTCAGCATGCTCGCCGCGAGGAGGAGCGCCCCGAACACCAGCACCGCGAGGCCGGTGACGACGTCGCCGCTGGTGATGAGCGCCCGAGGCCCGGTGGGAAGGACCGAGCCGATCGCGCCGAGCAGCGCGTGGGACAGGTCGTAGGACACCGAGTAGAGGGTGAGCGATGCCATCGTCCTCCCGTCCTACCGGTCGACCTCACCCACGCAGACGTCCACGCTCCCCATGATCGGGGGGATGTCCGCCACGTGGTACCCCACCAGGTACTGTCGGGCGGCGCTGACGTTCGCGAACACAGGAGAGCGGAACTTCACGCGGTACGGGTGCTCCCCGCCTTCGTTCACGACGTAGGCCTGCGCTTCGCCGTGCGGTTCCTCGACGGACGAGAGCCCGACCCCCTTCGGAAAGCTGCGCTTGAGGAGGTACCCCTCGTCCCCGATCGGGGCGTAGGGCGCACCGAGCCAGCGCGGGAGCCGTTCGGCGATCGCCGGCCCGGGGTGGCGGTCGAGCCAGTCGAGGACCTGCCGGAGGATCCGCACCGACTGCCGCATCTCCTCCATGCGGACGAGGTACCGGGCGGTGACGTCCGCCCCGTCGGCCAGGGCGACGTCGAACTCCAGCCGGTCGTAGGCGGAGTACGGCCGGTCCTTGCGCAGATCGCGCTTCAGGCCGGCCGAGCGCAGCATCGGTCCGGTGACGCCGTGCGCCACCGCAGTCGTTCGCCTTCAGGATGCCCAGCCCGTCGCACCGCTTGTGGAAGATCGCCGAGCCCAGGCAGAGCTGGTCGTACTCGCGGAACCGGTCGGTCAACCAGTCGAGGACCTTGCGGGCGCGGTCCGTGAATCCCGGCGGGAGGTCGTTCCGGACGCCGCCGACCCGCATGTATTCGTAGGTCATCCGGGCGCCGGTGTAGTCCTGGAGCAGGTCGAGGACCAGGTCGCGGTCCCGCATGGCGTAAAGGAACGGGCTCATCAGCCCGATGTCCTGGACGAACGCCGCGTACCACATCACGTGCGAACCGATCCGCTGGAACTCGTCGCACATCGTCCGCAGGTACTCCGCCCGTTCGGGCGGCGAGATGTGAAGGGCCTGCTCCGCGGAAAGGATGTACAGGTGCTCCCACGCGAGCCCGGCGACGTAGCAGCACCGGTCCATCAGCGTGATGACCTCGTTGTAGTGCCGGTCCTCGCTGATCTTCTCGATGCCCCGGTGCAGGTAGCCCACCTCGGGATCGACGTCCAGGATCAGCTCCCCCTCGATCCGGACGCGGAGGTTCCAGAGGCCGTGGGTCATGGGGTGCTGGGGCCCCATGTTGATCCACATCTCAGACATGGCGGGTCTTCACCTCCAGTTCCTCGGGCTCGTGGAGCTTGAAGGACCGGAGCAGCGGGTGGAACGTGTAGCCGTCGGGCATCAGAAGGTGGCGGATGTCCGGGTGGTGGTCGAACGTCACGTCGACCATCTCCCAGGTCTCCCGTTCGTGCCAGTTCGCGCTCGGCCAGACCGGGCTCGCGGACTCGACGCGCGCGTCGTCGGCGGGAACGTCCGTGGACAGGATCGCGTACTGGCGCGCCGTGTCGGACCAGACCACATAGAAGACCTCGCGGTGATCGATCCAATCGATCCCGCCCACCATCGACAGGTGCGTGAACCCGAGGTCGTCGTGAACGGTGCGGAACAGGTCGAGCGCTCCGGCGCGGTCGAAGCGAACCCGTCCTGCGGTCCCCACGAACGGCTCCACACCGCGAAGCCGGTCACCGAGCTTGGGGGCGAGAAGCCGGGTAAGGTCCTCCGGTTGCATCGTAGTCTCCCGCACTGGAGCGTCGGCGCCCGGGCCGACTACTGCTTGCGCTCCCGGATCAGTTGTTCGAGGCGAAGGATCCCGTCCAGCAGCGCTTCGGGGCGGGGGGGGCACCCGGCGATGTACACGTCGACCGGGACGAGCTTGTCGACGCCGGGGACCACCGAGTAGGCCGTTCGGAACGGGCCGCCGCCGGTCGCGCAGTTGCCCATGGCGATGACCCACTTGGGCTCGGGCATCTGCTCGTAGAGGGTGATCAGCTTGTGCGCCACCTTCCACGTCACGGTGCCGTTGACGATCATCAGGTCGCACTGTCTCGGGGAGGACCGGGGAACGACTCCGAACCGCTCGGCGTCCCAGCGCGCCCCGAACGCGGCCGCGAACTCGATCGCGCAGCAGGCCAGGCCCCAGTGGAGCGGAAACAGCGAGTTCCGTCCGGCCCAGTTGAACATCGGGCGGATGAGTTTCGACTGGCCCTGCTCGGCGATCATGCTGGAGAGGGCCTCCTTTGCGGCGGGGATGAACTCCTTCACCCGAAGCGCCTCGATCTCGATGAACGGTCCGCCGGGCTCCTGGACCATTGGGATCGCCGCGAGCGCCGCGCCCCCGGCGACCGCGGAGGGTTTGGGCAGCGGGAGGGGCGGGGCGGCCGCGGTCAGACGACCCACCTCTTCTCGCCACTCAGCGCGTAGTAGATCCCCGTGATCGCGAGTCCCGTGAACGCGACCGCGATGAATACGGGGTACCAGCTCGAGTTCGCCGCACGGAACGTGAGCCCCCAGAGGGCGAGGAGGAACCCCAGTACGTCGACCGCCACGAACACGATCGCGAATGTGTAGTGTTGCGTCGGGAAATCGATCTGGGCTTCGCCCTCGGCCTCTTCGCCGCACTCGTACGTCGTCGTTTGCAGGTACGACTGCCGGTGCTTCGCACCCAAGGACCGGTTCGCGATGAGCGAACCTACAGCGAAGATGGTAGCGATCACCGCGAAAACAAGGAAAGTAGTGACCCCTGCATCCACGGTCGCTGCCTCCGCTCGCCGATGCGCGGACGGTACGACTCTCCTGCGTTATTTAAACTCAACCCGCTGACGGTGAACGCCTTCCGGATTCGGGCCCCGGTCGCGGGCCCGCGAGGCCCCGAAATTAAGCCGAGCCGCGGCTACCCCTCGCGTGGACTCGAAGAGCTTCCGCCCGCCGGTCACGCTAACCGGAACGTACCTCGAGCTCGTTCCGACCGAGCGATCCCACCGGGTCGCGTTGCACGAGGCCGCGAGCGACCCCGAGATCAGTCGCTACCTGATCAACGGTCCGGGGACGACCCTCGAGGAGGTCGACGCGCTCATCGAGCTCGTCCTGGGCGACCAGCGCGATGGAGACGCGCTCGCCTTCACCGCGCTCCGTCTGCCCGACCGCCGGCCGGTGGGAATGACTCGCTTCCTGAACATCGACCGGAGGAACGAGTCGGTGGACGTGGGGGGAACGTGGTTCTCCTCGGAACTCTGGCGGACGCCGTTGAACACCGAATCCAAGTTCCTGATGTTCCGCCACGCCTTCGAGGTCGAGGGCGCACACCGGATACGGTTGAACACCGACCTGCGGAACGAACGCTCCCAGGCCGCGATTGCCCGACTGGGAGCTACCCGGGAGGGCGTCCTGCGGGAGGATCACCTCCTGCGATCGGGCTACCGGCGCTCGTCCGTTGCGTTCAGCGTCCTCGCCGACGAGTGGCCACGGGTGCGGGCCCGGCTCGAGCGGTTCCTCGCGAAGCCATGGCCGTCAGCGCGTAGCGCCGAGACGTAGACGGGCCGGATCCCGGCGTCCCGTTACCGGAACGTCGGGCGACGCTTCTCCCGGAACGCTCGGATGCCTTCCGGGAGCTCCGTGCCCCGGGCCGCCTCGACGGCTCCCCGGCGCTCGAGCATCATCTGGGTGTCGAGGCTCTCGTGGTAGGCGCTCACCAGGAGGTGCTTCATCCACCCGTAGGCGAACGTCGGGCCCTCCGCGAGCTCCCTCGCGCGTGCCTCGGACCGGGCGCGGAGCTCGGAAGCGGGAACGACCTCGTGCACCAACCCCAGCTCCTTGGCCCGAGCCGCCGGGACTCGTGCGTTCGTGAAAAGCATCTCCTGGGCGAGTCCGATGCCGAGGAAATGCGGCAGGAAGTAGGTGAGTCCCCCGTCGGGGACCGCCCCCAGGCTCGGGAACGCCGGGACGAGTACCGCCCCCTCCGCAGCGATCCTCCAATCGGCCGCCAGCGCCAGGGAGAGACCGCCCCCGGCGGCGACCCCCGGCAGCGCTGCAACGACCGGCTTCCGCATCCCGACGATCTCCCGGATCGAAAGCTCCTGCTCGCCGGTCAGCTCGTGGAACAGCGTAGGAAGTTCTCCTCGGCTCCGGTGCTCGTCCATCGTCGCGACGTCGCCGCCCGCGCAGAACGCGGAGCCTTCGCCGGTCAGAAGGACCGCCCGCGCCTCGGAGTCGACACCGGCCTTCTGAAGGGCCTGGCGCAACTCTCGCAGCGACGGCACGTCGAGGGCGTTGAGCCGTTCAGGGCGGTCGAGGGTGATCTTGATCACGGAGCCGATTCGGTCCGTCCGGATTCCTGGCATGATGTGTTCGGGCGAACGCCCGAGGTAGGTAAAAGTCGCACGGGCCGTGCGTACGTGCGCGCAACCGTGCGTCTCGCCCGCAAGGTGCGGCGCCTCGTTCCGCCGCCCCGGCGACCCGTTCCCCGAACGGCCGCGACGAACCTATGAGGCTCTCCGTCTCCCCACGAGCGGGAGCGCCCTTGCCGAAGCCGGAGCCCGTCGTAAGAGCCACCCTCGGTCCGCTCTCGTGGTCGCTTTCCGCCCAAGAGCTGGCCCGCACCACAGCCGAGATCGTCCTTCACGCCCGCCGCGGTCTGGCCGCCCTGGAGGAAACTCCGGGCCCGAACTCCGTCGAGAGGTTTCTGGAGCCCCTCGACCGCATCCTGATCCAG
Organism: uncultured Thermoplasmata archaeon; assembly: GCA_963713145.1. Taxonomy (GTDB): domain Archaea; phylum Thermoplasmatota; class Thermoplasmata; order Lutacidiplasmatales; family UBA184; genus Lutacidiplasma. The sequence continues at coordinate 608,540 of CAVQKI010000001.1, forward strand.
GTTCGGGACATCGGCAGCCACGGAGGCTTCGTCTTCGCGGTCCATCCGGACGCGGCGACCCGGACCGCCGGCCGCGAGGCGTCGGAGGCGGCCGACCGGTTCTGGAACGAGTTCCGGGTGAACGAGACAGTCTACCGTAGGCTTCGCTCCCTTGACCTCGCAGGGGCCGACGGGCCGACTCGGTTCGCCGTCGAGAAGATGCTCCGGGAGATGCGGCGCGCCGGAGCGGAGAAGGACGAGGCGGCCCGCGCGCGGCTCCTCGCGCTGAACAACGAGATCGACAAGGTCTCCAACCAGTACAACCAGAACATCGCGGAGCACGAGCGAGGGATCGACGTCGCGAGCCCGGCCGACCTCGCGGGCCTGCCCGCCGATTTCCTCGCCTCCCACCGCCCGGGTCCCGACGGGAGGACCCGGATCACGACCCGCTACCCGGATTTCGGTCCGGTCATGGCCTATGCCGAGCGCTCCGACGTGCGCCGGCGGCTCCTCTCCGAGTTCATGAACCGGGCCTACCCTGAGAACTCCGCCGTGCTCGACCGTCTTCTCGCGCTTCGCTTCGAGCTGGCCACGCTCCTTGGCTACCCGGAGTTCGCTGCGTACGCGATCGAGGATAAGATGCTGGAGCGCCCGGAGGCGGTGCGCGCCTTCCTCGACCGTATCGCCGGGTTCCTGAACGCTCCCGCGAGGGCCGACCTCGACCGGTTCCTCGCTCGCAAGCGCCAGGACGAACCGAACGCCCCCCGCCTCGACCTCTGGGACGCGAGCTTCTACGGGGAAGGCTACTACGACAACAAGCTGAAGAAGGAGGAGTTCGGGGTCGACACGAAGATCCTCCGAGCCTACCTACCCTACCCCCAGGTCCGGGACGGTCTCTTCGCCCTCTGCGAGGAGCTGTTCGGGATCCGATTCCACCGGGTCCGCACGGAGGAGCTCTGGCATCCGAGCGTGGAAGCGTACGACGTAACCCGACGCGGACGCGCCACTGGGTCGGTTCTTCCTCGACCTAGTGCCGCGGGAGGGGAAGTACAACCACGCGGCGTGGTTCGGCGTCCGGGAGGGTATCGCGGGCCTCCAGCTCCCCCAGAGCGCCCTGGTCTGCAACTTCTCGGATGCCTCGCAACCCCCGGAGAGCGCCCGGATGCAGGTACCGGGACGTCGTGACGTTCTTCCACGAGTTCGGCCATCTCCTCCACGCCCTGTTCGCGGGGCACGGGCGCTGGCTCTACACGACCCCGTCGGTACATCGAGTGGGACTTCGTGGAGGCCCCGTCCCTTCTGTTCGAGGAGTGGGCCCGCGACCCTGCGACGCTCGCCCGATTCGCCCGAAACCCCGACACCGGGGAAGGAATTCCGCCGGCGCTCCTCGCAAAGATGCGTGCGGCGGACGCCTTCGGCCGACCGGTACGGTGGCTTCGCCAGGTCGCCCTCGCGTCGATATCCCTCCGGCTGTACTGACCGGGCCCCTGACGGGCGGGACACGAACGGGACGTTCCGCGAGGTGTTCGACCGGTTCTTCCCCACGCCCCTCGAGCCGGAGTACCATCCGACCGCGGCCTGGGGGCACCTGACCGGCTGATTCCGCGTTCTACTACACGTACGTCTGGTCGCTCGTCATCGCCCGCGACCTACTGCAGCCGTTCCACGAGAAGGGAACGCTCACGGATCGGGAGACGGCGTCCCGGTACGCGAAGGAGATCCTCGCGGCCGGGAGCACCCGGCCCGCGAAGGAGCTCGTGCACGCGTACCTCGGGCGCGACTTCGATTTCAGCGCGTTCGAGCGTTGGATCGAGGAGGAGGCGGTGCTCTGCCCGCCTCCTGCGCACACGCCCGCCGCCCGACCCTAAGGCCGACGGGCCCTGCGTCGCCTCAGGTCTCGCCACCGGCGCGGTCGAGCCGGAAACAGTCGGCGTGCCCGCTGCCTGAAGGCTCGGCCGAGACCCGGTTCACGTCTGGGTCGGCGGCGGGCGACGTCGGGGGTCGGGACCGATGTGTGACGGAGGGGGAAAATCGGGGGATGTGGCCGGGGCCGGTGTTGCGGACGACGGGAGACCCGCGGCAGGTCGAGCCGACACCGGTCGCCGAGCCTCCGGGGGCGGAGGCGCGACCTCGTCCGGCCCAGGCAGGCCGTGCGGGTCGGAGGACCGGGCCGCCCCGGCCGGTCATGGGGGTGTTCAGCGAACTGTCGCCGCCCTCGGCCCGGATCTCTGCCTCGATCGTCTTGATGTCGGTGAGCAGCTCTTCCTGCTTCGGGATCGGGCCGAGGATGTCGTCCATCGTGCCGATGCGCTTCTCGAGCTCGTCGAGGGTGTTGAGCGACCGGTCGGGGACCCGGCGCCCGGTCCCGAGGTACTCGCTCGCGCCTTCCATGAGCCGCGAGAACTCGAACGGGAACAGGATCTTCGTCGCCTGACCGTCGCCCACCTTCGCGACGGTGTCGAGCGTAAGGACGGTGAGTGCCTTCGCATCGAGGACGCCCGCTCCTAGCGAAAGGATGCGCAGCCGTTGGGACTCTCCCTGGGCCTCCAGGATCGTCGCGACCCGGGCTCCCTCGGCCTCCAGGATCTGGGACTGCCGGACCCCTTCGGCCTGCAGGATGCGGGACCGCTTCTGGCCCTCGGCCACGAGGATCGCGCTCCGCTTCTCGCCGTCCGCGCGCAGGACCTGCGGCGCGCCGCTGGCGTTCGGCGGAGGTTTGCTCCTCCATCGCGGTCTTGACCGGCCCGACCGGGTCGACCTCCTTGATCTCCACGGCCTCGACACGGATCCCCCAGCGGTCGGTCGCCTCGTCGAGGATGTCCCGGAGCCGGGTGTTGATCCGCTCCCGGTTGTAGAGGATCTCATCCAGCTCCATGTCGCCGATGATCGACCGGAGGGTCGTCTGGGCGAGGGAGATCGTCGCGAGATGGTAGTCCTGGACCTGGAAGATCGCCTTCGGCGGGTCAACGACCTTGATGTAGATGATCGCGTCGACGTTCGTCGGCGAGTTGTCCTTCGTGATGACTTCCTGGCGCGGGACCTCGAGGACCTGCGTCCTCAGGTCGATCTTGAGCACGACGGCGAGCGGGCTCACGATGTTGAACCCGGGGTTGACGATCCGCTTGTACGATCCGAGCAGCGTGACGACTCCCTGCTGGTACGGTTGGATCGTGTAGATCATCCGGCCGAGCAGGACGAACAGGATGATGACCGCCAGAAAGCCGACGATGAAGATGAACGTGAAATCCGTCATACCGCCCCGCTCCGCCCGTCACCGCATGGGTCGGTCATGCGCGGTCCAAGGGTGGGAGGTACCTAACCGTTGCTGGCAGGGGGGTGGCCGCGTTCATTCCTTCCCCGGGGTGTCGACGGTCTCCACCAGGACGGAGACACCCTCGCCCTGAACGATCCGGACGCGTGTGCCGACCGGGATCGGCACCGGCGCCCGGGCGGACCAGATCTCGGAACGGACGCGCACCTTTCCGCGGAGCGTGTCGGGTACGATCGGGGCGATCACGACGGCCTCCTCGCCGACGAGCCCGGAGGTCGTAGTGCTCAGAGGATTGTGCGTCGGCGCCACCCACCGGTAGTAGAAGATCTCCACCGCGGTCGCCACGACGGCGGCGACGAGGATCGCGACCGGCCCCACCGCGCTGTCGAGCAGGTAGGTGGGGAAGAAGAGGTAGAGGAATCCCGCGACCAGCAGGACGGACCCGGGGATGAACAGTAGTGCGCCGGGATGGACGAGCTCGAAGGCAAGGAGGACGATGCCCGCGATCACAAGCAGGATGCCAATACCCAGGACGAGCGCCATGGAGTGACGGTTCCCGGGGAGGGAACCTGTCGGGATAAAGACCGACGGTCCGCGTTCGCAAGGGGCGGTTCACCGGATGTAATGCTGCGTGGTCGCCAGGTCGAACCCTCGCACGACTCGGAACTTCCGGCCATCGCCGCGAGGGGCCTGCGCGAGGAACGGGTACATCTGCCACAGGTCCCCCTCGGCCATGCGCGTCGCAAGGTGGTCCGGCCCGAACGCTGCGCGGGTCACGTACGCCGTCACACGACGGACCTCGCGTTCGTCGAGGTAGCCAAGCGAGTGAAGGTACTCGTGGGCGAGGATGACGTAGACGAACGCGTTGAGCTCGAGCGGCGTGTCCGCGGCCGCCCGCATCGTCTCGACGAGCCCCTCGTTCAGGACGATGAGGTTCCCCGCCACCTGCCAGTACGCTCCCAGCTGCGGCGGCAGGTTCGAGAGGGCGAGCCCGAGGCCGGGACGCTCGACGCCGAGCGCCCTGCGGACCGCGTCACGCACGACTCCGAAAACACGGTCAAAACCGTCGGCCCGCTCGAGGCGGGAACCGAGGAGGAACTCGGGCCTGGGTGCGCCCGCGGGCCTGGGCTCTCTGGAGCGGGGGGACGGGAGAGGTTCCCGAACAGGGGCAAGCAGCGGAGGTGCCATTGTCGGTGGAAGCCCGGCAGTGCGGATATAGGGCAGGTTACACGCGCTCCACGTGCCTACCCGAACGCTCCCACGCGCCGGAGGGCGAGAGCGGTCCCGGCGGCGTCCGAGACCCTATGAGCGCGCGGCCGCTCCGTGGGCCGCATGTCGAAGGCCGAGGACCTCGTCTTTCCCCGCCGTGAGCGGGTCGAGACCCGGAGGAAGGAGCTGGGGGACCGGAAGCTCCTCGACGAGTTCTTCGATCACCCGACGCTCCTCGCCGTTTCCCGACTCGTCAACCAGGGCCAGTTCGATTCGCTCGACCACCCGATCTCGATCGGCAAGGAGGGCGGCGTGTTCCGTGCCACCAAGGGACCGGAGTTCCGTGCGGTCAAGGTCTACCGGATCGGCAACACCACGTTCCGAAGGCTTCCGGAGTACGCCCTCGAGGAGCTCCGCAAGGTCACGAGCCTGCGGAACTTCGGAGGCCTCATCTCGGCCTGGACCCGTAGGGAGCATACGATCCTCGGTCTCCTCACGGACGCCGAGGTCCGGGTCCCGTGTCCGTACGGGCACTTTCGGAACGTGCTGGTGATGGAGTACATTGGCGATGCGGACGGCGCGGCTCCCCGCCTGCGGGACGCGCCGATCGACGACCCGGCCGCGCTCTACGAGGATTTCGTCGACCAGGTCGGCCGCATGGTGCGCAAGGCAAAGCTCGTCCACGGGGACCTGTCGCCGTACAACGTGCTCTACTTCGAGGACCGCGTCGTCCTCATCGACGTGGCCCAGGCCGTCGGCTCCGACCACTCCGCGGCCCGTCGGTTGATCGAGCGGGACATTGCGAACTTCGCGAAATACTTCGCCCGGTTGGGCTACCCGGTGGAGCCGGACGAGTTTCTCGCGGCCGTCGGGGGCGACACGGTCGGCCCGTCCGCTAGCGAGGCCTGACGATGCCCGTCCTCTACGCTCGGATCCCCGAGGACCGGGTCGGGGTCCTCATCGGACTCGGGGGAAGGACGGTCCGCGAGATCGCTCGTCGGACGTCGACGTCGGTCGAAGTGGACAGCGAGGAGGGCGAGGTCAAGGTCTCGGGGCCGGACACGGACCCGATCGCAGTCCTGAAGGCCCGCGACATCGTGCTCGCGATCGGCCGAGGGTTCTCCCCGGAGCGTGCGTTCCGGCTGCTGAAGGACAACGCCTTCCTCGGGATCCTGGACATGAAGGTCGCGACCGGCCGTCGGGAGAAGTCCGTCCTCCGCCGGGTCCGGTCGCGGGTCATCGGCACCCGGGGGCGTGCGCGGACGCGTATCGAGGAGCTCTCCGGCTGCTCGATGAGCGTGTACGGGTCGACGGTCGCGCTGATCGGTGACGAGGAGCAGCTCGACCGGGCGACGCGGGCCCTCGAGCTCCTGATGCACGGGAGCGAGCACTCGACCGTCTTTCACCTTCTCGTTCGCCTGCGCCGGGACGCGGCGGCCGAGGAAGCGCTCGCCCCCGCCCCGACGTTGGGCGAAGGGGAGTAGCCGGTGGCCAAGACCGTCCCCCTCGACGGGCCGACGCTCGCGTGGGCCCGTGCCAGGTTCTCCGAGTACTATGCGGGCGCTACCGTGCCGCCCCCGGAGAAGCTGCCCCGGAGGGAGTTCGCGGCGTTCCCGTTCGCCGCCGAGGCGATGATGCGTCGCCACGCGACGCTACGGACGGACGCCGAGTTCCGGGCGTACCTGGTGCGGGAGGTCCCTCGCCACGTGTACTACTCCTCGGCCTACTATAGGAGGCCCGCCGAACCTACCATGGCCGGTAAGGAATGGCTGGGCGCGGACCTCATCTTCGACCTGGACGCCGACCACCTCCGGGGCGCCGAGGCCCTCGACTACCCCGGGCAGCTGGCCCTCGTCAAGGACCGGCTCCTTCACCTCGTCGACGACTTCCTGTTCGGGGACTTCGGGATCGACCCCGCGTCCACTTCGTTCTCGTTCTCGGGCGGCCGCGGGTACCACGTTCACGTCCGGGACGAGCGTTTCCTCACCCTGACGAGCCCCGAGCGTCGGGAGCTGGTCGATTACGTGTTGGGCATCGGGTTCGAGCGGGACCGCGCGATCGAGGAGCGCCGAACGGACGTCCGGTCCGGCCGGACCTTGGCGGACTCGGACGGCGAGGACGGTGCCTCCCTGCCGGGTCGCGCGGCGCCCCACACACAAGGCCTGTTCCCGCCGGACGAACCCGGCTGGCGTGGTCGGACCACGCGCGCGGTGCTCGCCATCCTCGTGCGCTGGGAACGGGAAGGGGCGGAGGTGGCCGCCGCCGAGATGGTCGCCTCGCAGATCCCGCCGGAGAAGGCGAAGCGATGGGCCCGGCTCCTGGTCGACAAGGGCGGGGCGAAGAAGATCCGCGAGACGCTCTCCCTCGACGTCTTCCCCCGAAGCGCGTCCGCCGAGTTCCTCCAGGCCATGATCCGGGCGATGGTCGACCGAGCCTCCATCGAGGTCCAGGGAGAAACGGATGCGCCGGTCACGACCGACATCCACCGCCTGATCCGACTACCGGGGTCGCTGCACGGCGGGACCGGCTTCCGAGTCGTGCCTCTCACCCGCGACGCGATCGACAGGTTCGACCCGTTCGCGGAGGCGCTCGTTCCCGCGGTGCCGGGTGCACGAACCCCCGTCACGATCCTCAGCGAGGCGCAGTACCCGTTCCCCGGAGGAAGGGTCGGGGGAAAGGCCGGCGAAGCGGTCGAACTGCCTACGCCGGAGGCGCTGTTCCTGGTGCTGCGGGGGGAAGCGGCGCTTCGGCCTTCACCGGGATGACCAGCCGGCCGATCCGGTCGATCGTCGCCTCGATCTGGTCCCCGGCCTTCAACCGCCGGGTCTCCTTGCCGAACTCGAAGCCGGGGACGCCCCCCAGGCTCCCCAGAGAGATCACGTCCCCAGGTTCAAGCGTGATGCCCTTCGTGAGGTGCGCGAGGATCTCGGGGATCCGGAAGACGTAATCGGACGAGTCACCCTTCTGGCGCGTGACCCCACCGACCTTCAGCTCCATCGCGAGCGGGTACGGGTCGCCGACCTCTTCCTTCGGCACCACCCACGGACCGACGGCCATGGTCGCGTCGAACCCCTTCCCCATAACCCAGTCGACCGCCCCGCCCTCGGACGGGTACTGGAGGTCCCGGTATCCCATGTCGAGTGCGATGGTGTATCCGGCGACGTACTCCCACGCCCGCTCGGGGGTGATGTGCTTGCCCTTCTGGCCGATCACGCAGGCGAGCTCCAGCTCCACGTCCGGGAACGTCGCCGCGCCGCTCAGGATGAGCGCCTCGCTCGGCCCGACGAGCGAGTTGAAGAACCGAGTGAAGAGGTACGGGGCCTTGGGCGCGGGCTTGCCCTGCTCGGCCAGGTGGCTCTTCGAGTTCTGGGCGAGGCAGTAGATCTTCCGTCCCTGCACCACGGGAGCGAGCAGCTTGACGCCCTCCTCTGCCTTGAACAGATACCGGGCCCCCGTCGCGGCCCGGGGGGTCCAGCCGGCCGCGCGTCGGCGGGTGATGTACTCGAGGATCTTCTTCGTGAGGGCGACCGAATCCGCGCCGCCCGAGAAGAACGCCTGCATGTCGCGGAACCGGCTCGGGTCGGCTCCCTTCACGGGGTTCACGCCGAGGTAGTCCCGGCAGGCCGTGTCGAGGTCGATGAACTCGTTCGCGTCGGTGATCATGCCGAAGTGGAACTGGTCCTGCAGCGTGAAGTGGACGAGCTTCATCGTGGGTCCCTCGGTACGGCGGGGACCTTTCGAAGCGGATAACGGGTGCGCCGGTGGGTTAGGGACCCGCCGTCCGGGGTGTCGGCGTCCCTATCCGCGGAAGTGGCGGCTCACCGCGAGGAGATAGACGAACAGCAGCACCGCGATGACGAACCCGTAGATATGCGCCGAGATCCCGGCGGTCCCACCGAGCCCGTACGAGACCATCACGAAGATCAGAACGAGCAGAGCGAGGACCAGCGCCCACAACCGTAGCCGCCAGAGGGCGACCGCGATCCCCATGATGATGAGACCGACGACGAGAACTATCGCGCCGACCTCGAGAGGGGAGGTGAGGCTGCCAAACTTCGTTACCGCGCCGGCGTACTTCTCCCAGGCGCCGATCGCGACACCGGCAAGCACGAGTACGCCGAGGATGACCCAGAGCAGCCCGTAGAGCCCGACCAGCAGCGAGAGGAGAGACACGCCGAGGGGCCTCGAACGCGGGGGGAGGGGCGGGAGCGAGGACGTAGAGGGGAACGGTTGGGCCGTGGCGGACGCAGCCTGTGGATCGGAGACGGACATTCGAACCTGCTCGGCGGAGGACCGCCAAGGGTTCGGTGCACGGCCCGGGATATGAATACACCTATCGGTGGGAACCGGGCGCGGCGGGTTACTTCGGCACCGTCCGGACGGACGCCTTTGGGGGGAGGTAGGTGGCCAGGTATCCTTCGCCCAGCCGGGCGACTTCGGCGAGCGTGAGCGAAGCGATGTCGGCCGCTCCACGGGTCTCGGGGCCGGCAATCATCGTGGGCGCCGTCGTTCCCCCGATCACGACCGGCGCGTAGTAGACCGTCAGGCGGTCGAACAGCCCGGCACGAACGACTGACGCCAGGATCTCGGCGCCGCCTTCGACCATCAATCGCCGGATGCCGAGCGCGGGCAGGCGCTCGAACAGCTGACCGAGGTCGACTCGCTGGACCCCGACCTGGACGGTCCGGATGTGCGGTGGGAACTTTCGGCGCGACCGTTCGGTGGTCGCGACGATCGTCGGGGCAGAGCCGTCCAGGACTCGCGAGCCCTCGGGTGTCCGGCCGCTTCCGTCGACCACGATCCGGGTCGGGTTCCGGCCCCCCGCCTCTCCGAGAAGTTCCCAGTGCACGCGCAAGGACGGGTCGTCCTTCACCACTGTGCCGACGCCGACGAGGATCCCGTCCGCGCTAGCGCGCAACCGTTGGACGCGGACCAGGTCCTCGGGCGAAGAAAGGCGGGCTCGCGCGCCGCCCGCGTACGCGAGCCTGCCGTCGAGGGAGCACGCGCAATTGACCCAGACCACGGGACCGGTGCCCGTCGGCCAGAGCAGTTCCTGTTCCATCCCTACGTCAGCCCGCGCCGCGGATTCGGGCGACCTCGGCTTCGAGCGACACCACCGAATCACCGGCGGCCCGCAGGTCGTCGAGGTTCACCTTCACGTTGGCCAGGGCACCCTCCGTGGCCGCCCGGAAGAGGGCGAGGGCGGTGATGAGGTCGCTCACGAGCAGGGTGTTCGCCTGCGCCCGCACGCTCTCGAGCCGGGTCGCAAGCTCGTGCGCCAGGCGGGCCGTATCGAGGGGCACGGACGCGGCGCTCCGCAACGCAACGAGCAGCTGCTGCTGGCCCGCAGCGTCTCCGGGTTTCTCCTTGATTGCCTTCCGCGCGGCGCGGACCTTGTCGTAGGCTCGGGAGTCCTCGTCCGCGAAGAGGAGGAGGCGGGTGCGGTTCTCCGTGAGCAGGGCACGAACCGCGACGAGCTCAGGCTGCGGATGCGTGCGGTCGATCGAGTAAGCGAGGACCATCTCGCCGAGCGCCGCCGCGAACGCAGCGGCCACGGCGGAGACGCTCCCGCCGCCCGGCGTCGGCGTGCGCGCGGCGACCCGCGCCGCAAAGTTGCCGATCGATTCGTGTCCGGGGACCGCCGCTTCCGCCGCGCGGACCTTCCGCTCGAGCACGTTCGCCCGGTCGAACGAGCGCAGAGAGAGGAACTGCTCGGCTGCGTCGAACATTGCATCCTCCGGAATGAGCCCGACGATCTCGGATTCTTCGATGCCCGTACCGACCTTCCCGGCCTCGCGCCGGACCGCGTCGAACGCCTTCGGCACGGACGTGACCCGGTAGTCGGTGAGATTCATCGAGACTTGCGCGAGGTTCCGTGCCCTGATCTCGAACCCGAGGGCTTTCACTTCCGGCAGGCCCCCGTCGCGCGCCCGAACCGCCTTCGCGATCTGCTTCGCAACGGCCACGTCGGGCGTCGTGAGATAGACGTTGTAGGCGATCAGGATCGGCCGGGCGCCGATCGCGACCGCGCCGGCCGTGGGATGGATCCGAGCCGGGCCGAAGTCCGGCGCCCGGGCCGGGTCGGTTCCGATGGCGTCCCGCAGGCCCTCGAACTGGCCCTCGCGGACCTTCGCGAGGTCGGCCCGCTCCGGACGTCGGGCCGCGCCCGCGTACAGAAAGACCGGTATCTCGAGCTCCTTGCCGACCCGCTCGCCGAGGCGTTCGGCAAGGCGGACGGCCTCGGGCATGGTCGAGGTACCGAGCGGTATGAACGGCACGACATCGGTCGCGCCCATCCGGGGATGCTCGCCGCGATGGTGGGTCAGGTCGATGACCTCGGTAGCGACGCGCATCATCGCGACCACGGCCTCGATCAGCGGATTCCCTTCGCCGTAGAGGGTGATCACGCACCGATTGTGGTCCGCGTTCTGTTCCACGTCGAGCACCGTGACGCCCGCTGCGGAGCGCGCGGCGCCGGCGATCCGATCCACTCTTGCCGCGTCGCGTCCCTCCGAGAAGTTGGGAACGCACTCGAACGGTGTCATCCGGACTGTCCTCCGAACGTTTCGAGCAGCGTCTGGTGGCCCCGGGCATCCGACGGGGAGGAGGCGGTCGAGGGGCGCTTTCGGGCTCGTCCGACGGCCGACCGGACCCGCGATTCGGCGAACCCGTGTTCGTCGATCAGGAGGCGTCGGATCGCTTCCTCGTCCACGGGCCCAAAGACCGGGGCCGGCACCTCGGTGGAGCTCGGGTGGCGGAAGATCTCCGCGACCTCCTTCGACTCGTTCAGGTCGAGGCCGGCGCGTTCGATCGTCCGGTCGAACCCCAGGTGCTCCCGAACGAGCTTGAGGGATCGCTTCGGACCGTACCCTTTCGCTCCGTCGTTGAAGTCCGTGCCCACGAGTACACCCAGCAAGATCAGTTCCTCACCATCGATTCCCAGCGTACCAAGAAGGTCGGCGCGGTCGATCAACTGTGCCCTCAGGGCCGTCTCTCCCCGTCCACGGGCCGCGAGCCCCCGTACGAGACGAGGGGCTCCGAAGAGGAGTGTGTCGTAGTCCTCGGACGCGGTGGCCCAGGCGAGTCCGCGAGCGTTCATGACCGCGGCCTGCGCCTCCCCCTCCCCTGGAGCGAGGACGGACGGAACCCCGAGCGCTCGAAGGAGCGTGACGAGTTCCTCGACCATCGGTCGGGTGAGGCGGGATGTCTGGGCGGCCTTCCGTCGAGCCGTCTCGAGGTCTCCCTCCGCGAGCGCTTTCTCCCATTCGGCTTCCGCTCGTTCCTTCGAAGCGATCCGCTGCCGGATCGTACCGATCTTCCGCTCCGGAGGCTTGCCGTCGAAGACCCATACCGGGAGGACGCCCTCGCCGAGGAGGGAACTCGTCCGGTAGAACACGCCCATGAGATGGCTCGTGACCCGGCCCTGCGGGTCCGTGAAAAGGTGTCCGTCGCGCTGGCGGATCGTCGCCAGGAACTGGTAGACCGCGTTGTACCCGTCCACGGCCAGGGTCCGACCCGCGAGCGCGTCCCACGGCAGCTCCTGGGCCGTGACGATGTCCTTGAGAGGAAGCCCCACAGCCTGGCACGAGCGGCGGGGAGTACTTGGGCATTGCCGCGCGAGCTCGAGGTGCGGTTGGAATCGGCCCAGCGGAGCGGGGAGCGGACGCTCCGCCCGAGCTGTGTTCGACTCGCACTTCCGGGGAGCGGGCGCGCTCCGTCCCCACACGCTATAGGGCTGCAGGATTCGCGTTCCTCTGAGGGCCGGTATGGTGGAATTCACGTGGCGCGACGAGGGGACCCCGGCGGATGGGATTGCACCCGGGGGCGTGATCGTGTCGGCGTTCCCGAGCGCCGGACTTGCGACCATCGTCGCCGGCCACTACATGATCCGGTCGCTGAAGCTGCCTCGAGTCGGCCGGTTCGAGTCCCCGGACCTTTCGCCGATCGCTGTGGTCCAGAGCGGCGAGGTGAATCCGACCATCCGGGTTTACGGGCGGCGCGACCTCGCGCTCGTCCTCTCCGAGTTCCCGCCAACCCCGTCGCAGGCTAACGCCATCGCACGGACCGTGCTGGACGTAGCGGAGAAGCGGGCGGCCCGACTGATCCTGTGCCTGGAGGGTGTCGTCCCGCATCCTGGCGACGACGAGGAGGCGGCCAACCCGCCAGAACCGGAGACGCCGGCCCCCGAGCAGGTCTGGGTCGCCTTCTCGCGCCGCGACCCAGCGCTGGTCAAGACGTTCCTCGACACGGGCGCCCGCCCCCTGGAGGACGGAGTGATCGGAGGAGTCTCCGGGGCCCTCCTTATTCAGGCGTTGGGGCGCAAGGTCCCGGTGGCGACCCTCCTCGTCAGCGCCCAGGCGGCCGAGGGCCTCCCGGACCACCGCGCCGGAGCCGCTCTGATCGAGACGCTTGACAAGCTCCTACCAGAGCTGAAGATCGACACAGGGCCGCTTCGGAAGCAGGCGGAGCAGATCGAGCGGATGCTCAGGGCCGCCATGAAGACCCGACCTCCACCGGCCGAGCCGTCGACCGAGGGCCCCCGAGACCCGTCGATGTACCGATAAGGGACGCCTCGCGGTTGGCCCTGGCTCCCTCTGCGCCCCGGGGGTCACGCTCGCCGGGCAGGCTCGGGCTAGCGCCGGAAGGACGTCGTGGGCAGCGGCTAGGCGAACGTTTCCTTGTAGGTCAGCAGGTAGATCGACCCGACCAGCATCACTGCGATAAGTACGAAGATGGACACGGGGTTCGAGCGGAAGAACGCCACGGTGAGCCCCATCAGGACCGCGGGCAGGGCCAGGAACGCGATGACGGTGAAGAGGCGACCGTCCATGTGGTCGGCCGGGAGCCTGTACTCCTCTTAACGTTTCGAGAGGCCACTGGAGGGGGCAATAGCGCGGGCCGGCGAAGGCGAACGTCAGAATGCAACCCAACGGGGTAGATTTCCGCGGGAATCGTAGACGATGTTCTGGCTGGCGGGGCGCTTGAGTCGCCGAGGGTATCGACCGGGCGGGACCGGATGGGGTGGAGGCGAGGACCGGGGGAAGGGTCCTCGCCGGTGGGCTCACTGGGAAGCAGGTGGGCGGGCCTCGTTAACGACCTCGAACATCAGCTCGGCGACGCCGGACTCCGCCCTCGCGGCGGGCAGGACGGGCGGGTACTCTGGCGCGGGGGGGGACGGGGCTCCCCCGCCGACCAGGGTCGGCACCTCGAGCGGCAGGGTGGCTTCGAGAGGGGTTGATGCCATCCCGATCGAAGTCGCCTGAGCGGCCTCGAGGATCGCCTCCGCCGGGCCGAGGAAGGACTCTTCGATGTGCTCTTGGATGAGACCAGCCCAGTGCTGGCCGACACGGTTGAACGGTACGCTGCCGAAGCGGGAGACCAGGCTTTCGTTGTCCAGCACCTGGAGGGTGGCGCTGCCCCGCTCGTGCTTCTCGACGTACGACTCCACGAGGCGCAGTCGGCCGATCGCGCGGTCGGCAAGCGCCCGGCGGTCGCCTTCGCACCGGAACGGCTTGATCACGAAGGCGCTCACGACCTCGGCGTTGCGTGCCGCGACCTCGAGAACGTAGGGGAACGCCCCGCTGCCGGCGCCACCGCCGAGACTTCCTACTAGGTATGACGAACGTGGCTCCGTGGAAGATCCGCTGAAGGGACGGCTCGGCCGCCCTGGCGAGCACTCCTCCGACGACGGGGGAGCCCCCGGTGTCGGTCTCTACTCCAGAGTCAGGCCCAAGGTAGACTCGGCGGTCGAAGTCCTCGAAACCATGAACGCTCGGGTCGCAGTTGATCGCGACCGTCTCCAGGTGGCGGATGCGTTGCCGCGCGACCTCGCGCGCCACGCGAATGGCCCCGCCCCCCACGGCGGCCAACACGAGGCGGACCTCGTGGCCGAGTCGCAGGTGGCTATCCCACGTCTCCTCGTTCGGCGATGTATAGTTCGTCCAAGGGCCTCTGCCCTCCCGCGCGCGCTCCCCCTCGTAAGTCGACACAACCAACCAACCCCGACCCGTCCACCAACGAAGCTCGTCGCCTACCGCCCGACCACCCCTTTGCGTTCGAGATCGCGCCCACTCTCCGAGAGGGCGCCCACCTGCGTCCGGGCGTCGGCGGCCTCACGTACCCGAGTTCTCGTCCTCTCGACGAGTTCGCGGACGTTCATCGCTGCCTCCCCATGACGGAAGATCATGGCGATGACGTCTCTCAGGGGCGTTCCGTTCGCGACGTGCTGGGCGTAGGTCTCGAGCGCGGCGTATTCCTCCAGCTTCAGCCGAATGGGGACCTCCAAGTACCCCTCGGCGTCCACGGGCGGAGTCGGTGCGGTCGACATCGCTCGCGAGCGGAGGAACGCGTGCAGCGCCGCCCTCATAAGCTCGGACCGGGTCGGATACTCGTTCGAATCCACGAACGAGTCGACCAGTCTGAGCTCCTTGAGGGTGCACCGTAGGGCGATGCGCGCGTCCTCGGGCTCGCGTCGGGAGGCCTCGGGCTCGCGTCTGCGACCCTCCTTCCCTTCCGAAGCGTTGTCGAACACGGTCAGGCATGCCAATGCATATTTCACATACTTAAGCATCAGTACCGACGCATAGACGGGATACGGCGGTCAGGGCTCGATCGCGTCCCGGGTGACGTGTCGAACAGAAAAAGCGTGGGGTCGAACCAGCTAGAAATCCGGTTTGTTCAAAGTATAACACCCCTTTTCGATCGCGCCTCGCGTCGCGAAGCGCGCTCCAACCTGGGTCGCTAGGAGCGCGCCAAGCTGCAGGCTCCCGGAGCCTTCCCTGCCACTCCGGAGACAACTAAAAGAGGGTGGAACGTCCGTAGATGGGTCCGAGGTGCGCCCGGGGCGGGTAGAAAGTGGTCCGGAAGCGTTCGGGTCGGGATCCGCGGACGCTCCAGGCAGATGAACTGTTCTCGGACGAATGCGTTTGAATGCGTATTGATGTGTATTACGCTTATTGTCGATGCACAAGGCGTTGATTGTCGTCCCATTTGACAACAACATTTATATACAAGGGGTAGGCGATAACGCACTCGAGGGTCGAAAGACCTATTGGAGGAACGGAACGAATGAACTCGATGGGAAAGTGGCCGAACGCTCGGGGGCGCCGGGGAAAGCGCGGTGTATCACCGATCATCGCGACTATCTTGCTTGTCGCGATCACTGTCGTACTGGCAGCGGTGCTGTACGTGCTGATCTCGGGCCTGACCGGTGGCGGCACGAGCACGCCCTACAGTCTGCAGATGTCTAACGAGGGGCAGTCTACCCCCGCGGCCGGGACGGACTTCATCACGCTCGCGATCAACCCAACGTCCGGCCTAACGACCGGCCTGTTCGGGCTGAAGGTCACGAACGTGCTCAACCTGGGAGTCGCCGCAGGCGTCGTCACCGCCACATGCGTCACGTATGCCACATTTACCGCGGCTCACTGCGCTGCGCCGGCCGCGAACACCTGGTACGCCGTGCTGGTCTTCTCGAACAGCACCGTTGCGTCCGCCTGGGGCAGTACCAGCACCTGGTCTGGAGGGACCGTGGCGCTTAACGCCGGAATGTCGCTCGTCGTCGTAACACCGTCGGGCACGAGCCTCTCGGGCATTGGCGACTCGATGGACGCGTACGGAACCTCGGGTTCCTCGGTCAGCGGGTCGGTAACTCTCTAGGCAAAGGGGCAGGGAACGAACTATGAATCCACTAATCGGCAACACCCACAACTCCCGGCGGAAGTCGCCATGGGCCCGTCGCGCGAAGGCCCGAGGGGTTTCGCCAATCATCGCTACGATCCTGCTGGTGGCGATCACGGTCGGTACTGGCAGCGGTGCTGTATGTGCTGATCTCGGGATTGACAGGCGGCGGTACTAGCACGCCCTACACCCTACAGATGTCGAACCAAGGCCAGTCGACCCCCGCGGCCGGAACAGACTTCATCACGCTCTCGATCAATCCGACCTCGGGCCTGACCACTGGCATCTTTGGGCTGAAGGCCCAGAACGTGGTCCACTCGGGCATCGCCGCCGGTACGGTCAACGCTGCCTGCGTCCAGTACGCCACGTTCACCGCGGCACACTGCGCCGCGCCGGCCGCGAGTACGTGGTACGCGGTGCTGGTCTTCTCGAACTCCACCGTCGCCAGCGCTTGGGGGAGCACGAGCGCCTGGTCCGGAGGGACCGTAGCGCTCAACGCGGGCATGACCCTCGTTGTCGTGACGGCGTCCACTACGTCCTTCTCCGGCATTGGAGACACGCTCAGCGCCTACGGGACGGGCAGCTCGTCCGTCAGTGGCTCGGTGACCCTGTAGAAATCGCTACGGGTGTAGACGCGTCACCCGCGTGAGCGGGCCGGCGCGCGATCGACCAACCTTTTCTCAATCCCTTTTTTCTAACCCGACTCGAACGGGAGTCTTTCCAAGGTCGGCGGCTCCCCTCTCCTGACGGATACGGGCGGCTCGGCTCGCCACGACCGCGCCCTCGCATTCCGTCGCAACAATGGCTAAATACACGTACCCCGCCTTTCAACCACTGAGAGCTCCGTTTCGAGGGGTCGGAGTCCAGATGAAGGGTGGCTTGCGTTCTACGCATTCCCGGCGGACCGGGGCACGACCCAGTCGGCTGACCCGGCGTTGGCGGAGGGCTCACCGCGGTGTCTCCGACGTCGTAGCGACCATACTGATCCTGGCCATCACCGTCACGTTGTTCGCGTCGCTGTTCGCCTTCGTCGACTCGTTCCCGCCGCCGCCTGCCCAGAGCGTGAACGAATTCAAGGCCTCTCTTCAGTACACCGCGAACAACAGCTACATCCAGAGCCTCTCGCTCCTGATGACGGCTGGCCCGGTGATCGGGCCGAGCGACTCCGTCTACATGAAGTCGGCCGCGAATCCGGCCCTGCCTGCGTTCAATACGGCGATCCCCGTCGCGTGGGGGATCAACAACGCGACCGTGTGGACGGTCGGACAGACCTGGGTCTACACCTTCGGTGCGACCCATCTTCCGAAGCTCCCCGACAACATCACGGTCTTCCTCGTCTCCACGACGCAGCTGATCTACTCCACGACGATCCCCGGGAGCGTCCCCAACCTTCCGCCGTCGGTGGTCGCCGCGGGCATCACGCCCACCAACCCAGCAGTGGCCGCGGCCTTCCAGATCTACGCCCAGTTCACGGGGAACCTCACGGGCGGAACACCCCAGGTGAACCTCGCGGGGATCCCTGGACTGACCGGCACTAAGACGCTGATCAAGTACAACGGCGAGTACGTCTGGAACGTAACGGCGAACTCAACCACGACCGCCGGTTCCTACGATGCCTGGCTGTCCGTCACCAACGGCGCCGGCCAGACGGCCACCGCAGAGATCCCGATCCCGATCACGGGCACCGGGGGCGGAGGGCGGGGGCTCCAGTGTGACGGTTTCCGTCGGAATGTCGCCCCAACCCCCCACTCTACCCAAATCGGGTCAGCGTACTTTTGGGCGAACGTGCTGGTACCCCGGCAGCCTAGACGAACGTCCCGGTGTCGGTCAATTTCACGATTTCACAGCTTGCCGGGGGCCGGTCGACCGCTCACACCGTAACGAACATCATTCCGGGTCAGACGGGGCTCACTATTTCCGGTCCTTCCTCCCTTACTGTCTACAGCCAGGCCGCGTCCAACTTCAACAACTGGCTCCTCAACTCCTCGGTGACGATTACCGCTACGGTCACGTTGGGAATGTCGATCGGTACGTTCAATGGGACGATCGAGTACCCGACCCAGAACCTGGTCCAGGGAATCGTTTACTTCACGATCTCGAGCACGGGGTCGACCGGTTCCGTTACGCACTCGTTCAGCCACTCGTGCACATCTAGCACGTGTCCGTTCCTCTACCTCACGGTCTGGGACAACTTCACTACGGGCCCGACCCCCCTGTCGTTCACCGGGACAGTCACTACGAACAGTACCCACGGGTGGACACACGCACACGTACGCCATCGCGCCAACGTCCGTCGCTTCGGGCGGCTCTACGGTTCTCAACGTCGTTACCGCGGGGAGCACTACGGCACGTTGGACCTCGCCCGGGGGCGGTACAGGCACTATCTACAATGCGGCGATGTGGCTGACCGTAAGCTCGGGCGGGACGACGATTGGCTACATTTACGACACGTTCTCTGCGACCTTTACCTGAGTCCAGCTGAACCCCCTGCGAAGCCTGGCGCCCGCCGGTTCGTCCTTTAGCTGAGGCCCACAACGAACCTACCGAGATCCTTGTAGAGCGACTCCACGCGTGTAGCGCTAATCTCTTCTGAGTTGGCTCACGACCTCTTCGACGCGGTCGTGTATCGTGCCCCAGGTCGCCTTTCCGAGGAGGCGGGGCCCGGAGGGGTCCCGCCCGATCAGCCCTTCGAGGGGAGCGGCTGGTTACCCGTGGGCAGGTTCGCGCCGCACTTCCAGCAGCGTGGCTCGCCCGGGTAGACCAACGCGCTGCAGTTGGGACAGGGGATCTCGTCCGAGACCTGGGGGGTCGATGGCGCCGGCGAAAGTGCGGGGGCGCCGGGAGGTCCAGGGGCGGCGGACTTCCCTGCCGTTGGCGGAGCCGTCGGCGGGATCGGCCCGACGATCCGCCGGATCATCTCGCCCCGCCGTCGCTCGCGGTTCTTGAAGACCATGTAGAGCAGCAGGACGCAGTAGAACGGACCTCCCAGGAAGAGGAAACAGTCAAGGTAGAGCGTCGGCAGGAGCTCGGAAAAGAACGTCGGGAAGTTGCCGACCACGGGTCCCTCGATGCCGTTGTAGGCCGGGTCTCCCACGAGGAGGATGGTCGTGATGTTGTGCGTCGTGTTGTTCTCGTCGAGCAGGGCCATCTGCCAGCTCCAGATGCCGTTCGTCCCGATCTTGTAGTGGAAAGTGACGTTCACGACGTGCCGTCGGGTTTCCCGGGATCGAAGCGTTGGTGATGGGGTGGAACGGGTAACCCGTCGCACACGTGGCAGAGGTGTTCGTGGTCGCTCCCGGGCATGTGCTGACGTAGAGGATGAGTGCGGTGAACGTCGAGGGCCCAGGTGGCTTGTACCTGGGGATAGATCGAAACGGTCCAGGTGAAGTTCGTGCTGGTGTCGCCGTTGAACGGCGAGACGTGGGCGCCCTGGAGGACCGCTCCTCCGTTCCCGTCCGGGAGGGTCGCGTTCGAGTTTACGAACGGGGTCGGGGTCATGATTTCCAGGGTGTAGGCCACGCTGGAGAGCGGGGCAACGATCAGGATCACGACCAGGCCGGAGAGGGCGAGGTAGCGGGGTCGCTTGATGCCCGCGTAGATGGGCGCGGCCAGCCCGACCACGAGGAACGCGGGGATCGCGAGAAGGGGTGTGACGTAGACGAACGTCCCGAACACCACGCCGATCGCAAGCGCGATGAGTAGGGTGCGACCGACGCGTGTTTGGACGAAACGCCTAAGACCGCCCCGCTGCTTCTGCTCCACGGAACGGGGTGCCAGTTCCCGCTCCCCTTATTAGTTGATGCCAGCACTTTCTGACTCGTCGGAACGGATGCGGCCGGCCCTCGTCCTCCTCGTGCTCGACGGTCTCGGCGACCGGCCCCATCCGGACACCGGGGAGCGACGCCCATCGAGGCGGCGGTGACCCCTCATCTCGATGCCCTCGCCCAGGCGGGGACGCTCGGGGACCTGGTCGTCGTGGGCGAGGGCGTCGCGCCCGAGTCCGACGCGGGTGTGTTCGCACTGCTGGGGTACGACCCGGTCCATGATTCCCCCGGCCGAGGGATCCTCGAAGCGCTGGGCGCCGAGGTCCCGCTCGGACCGGACGACATCGCTCTCCGGATGAACTTCGCCACGGTGGATGGCGATGGCACGGTCGTGGACTCCCGGGTGGGTCGTTCTCTTTCCACGACAGAGGCCCGTCAGCTCGCGGCCCGGTTGACCTCCAGTGACCTCCTGGCGGCGGAAGGGATCCGCGCCGAGGTCCGTGCGACCGTGGGCCATCGCGGCGTCCTATGGCTCCATCCCACTCGGGACGGACCGCTGTCGTCGGAGATCTCGAACGCGGACCCGTTCTACGAGAAGGTTGGCGGAATGGGAATGGCTCGTCGCCCGGATCGGGCGACCGTGCTGCGGGTGGAGGCCCTGGACGGCTCTGCGGCCGCCACGCGGAGCGCGGACGCGATGAACCGGTTCCTGGAACGCGTGCCGGCCGTACTCTCCGGGGACCCGGTGAACGCTCGCCGGGCAATCGCCGGAAAGAAGCTCGCGAACGCTATCCTGGCCCGCAACGCCGGAACCCTCCCCTCGAAGCCGCTCCCGACGTTCGAGGCACGCTACGGGCTGGCGGGGGCCGCGCTCACCGAAATGCCCGTGGAGCGCGGGATCGCCCGGACGCTGGGGTTCGTGGACCGCTACGTCGGACCGATGGGGCCCGACCGAGATGCCGGGTACCGAGAGCGGGCGCGGATCGCCCGGGAGCTCGTCGCCCAGTACCCGTTCGTGTACGTCCATCTGAAGGGCCCTGACGAGCCGGGGCATGACGGGGATGCGCTCGGGAAGAGGAGCGTCGTCGAGGCGATCGACCGATCGTTCTTCGGTCCGTTCCTCGAGGGGCTCGACCTCGGTCGGACGCGGTTAGCGGTCACGGCGGACCACGCCACGCCGTGCATCCTGCGAGCCCACTCCCCGGATCCGGTTCCGTTCCTCCTCGCGGGCGCCGGGGTGGTCGGGGCGAAGAGCCCGGCCCCGGTGAAGTTCGGCGAGACCGCGGCGTCCAAGGGCGCTCTGGGACGGCGACGGGGTGCCGACGTCGTTCCGCTGCTCCTCCGGCCTCCCGAGACGTAGGCCGTTCGATGAGATCACGCGCGCTCGTCGTGCCGCGGAACCTCGGCGAGGAGACCCGCCGCGATCTCCTGGATGCCGGCCTCCTCCGAACGGACCTCGCGATCCGGGCGGAGGGCGACACGATCGTGCTCCCGATCGTGGCGGACAGCGACCCACCGGCGTCGTGGGGCCAGGTCACGGAGCACGAGTTCGACCCGCGGCCGGGGGAGGCCATCAGCGACTACCGCGACCTTCTCTCCTGGCCGCCGGCAGAAAGTCGTCTGCTGCCCCGCTCCTTCGATATCGTCGGCGACATCGTCCTCGTCCGTCTGCCCCCCGAGCTCGAGTCCCGACGAGAGGAGATCGGCCGAGCCCTTCTCGGATTCGTCCCGAACGCCCGGATCGTCGGATGGGACCGGGGGGTTCACGGCCCCGAGCGCCGCCGCCGGATCGAACGGATCGCCGGGAGGGGTGACTGGTCCACCTGTCACCGGGAGAACGGCGTGGAACTGAACGTGGACGTCGAACGGGCCTACTTCTCGCCCCGCCTCGCGCGGGAACACGCCCGGGTGGCGGGCGAGGTGGCCACGGGGGACCGGGTGCTCGACCTCTGCTGCGGAGTCGGCCCGTTCTCCGTGACGATCGCCAGCGACGGCCGGGCCGGGGCCATCGTTGCGGTCGACGCCAACCCCTCCGCCATCGAGCTCCTCAGGAAGACGCTCTCACGGACGGGATACGGGAACCGGGTCACGCCCGTCCTCGATCGGGTCGAAACGTTCCTCCCGGGACGCGACCCGGTGGAGCGGGTGATCCTCAACCTTCCTCACGAAGGGATAAAGTACGTTTCCCCGGTGGCACGAGCGGTAGCGCCGGGCGGGTGGCTCTATTACTACGAGGTCGTTCCGCGGTCTGAGTTCGGACGGAGAGCGGACGTGATCGCTAGCATCCTTCCCCAGGAACCCGGCTGGACGGCCGTTGTACCGCACGTCGTGCATCCCTACTCTCCCACCGCAGACCTTGCGGCGTTCGTGTTCGAGCGACGGAAGGTCTGAGCCGATGACGACGCCCCCCCTCGTTCTGAACCTGTCGGACGTCTCCGAGGGGGACCTCCCGCTCGTCGGGGAAAGGCCGGCAAGCTCGGCGAGCTGATCCGCCAGGGGCTGCCGATACCGCCCGGCATGGTCCTGACGACCGAAGCCTACCGGGTGTTCGTGGACGCGACCGACCTCAAGACGATCATCCCGAGCGCGCTGGCCGCGATCGACGTCGACCGGCCCGAGTCGGTGGACGCAGCGGCCCAGCGGATCCGTTCCGCCTTCGAATCGACGCCGTTCCCCACCGAGCTACGGGCTCAGACGATAGCGGCGTACGAGGAGTTCGTCCGCCGTCATGCCGTCACGTTCTCCGCCGTCCGATCGAGTTCCACGGCCGAGGACCTCGAAGGCGCGTCGTTCGCCGGCCTCCAGGAGACGTACCTCAACGTCACCGGCGTCGAGGAGATCCTGCTCGCGATCCGCAAGTGCTGGGGCTCGTTGTTCACCCCACGAGTCCTGGTCTATCGTCAACGCAAGGGATTCGACCACAGCGCCGTACGCCTCGCCGTCCTCATCCAGAAGATGGTCAACGCGACCGTGAGCGGGATCCTGTTCACCCGCGACCCGAACACGGGCGAGAACCACATGATCGTGGAGGCGGGCTGGGGCCTGGGCGAAGCGATCGTCGGCGGCGAGGTGACGCCCGACCACTACGTCATCGACGGCGCGAGCCAGAAGATCGTCCACAAACAGATCTCCGAGCAGAAGATGCGGGTCGTTCGCGCCCAGGGCGGCGGGAACCTCCGCGAGGATGTGCCCGTCGCCGAGCGCTCCGTGCAGAAGCTGCCGGATCCGCGCCTGCTCCGCCTCGTCTCCCTCGCCCGGCTCATCGAGTCCACCTACCGGCGGCCGATGGACGTGGAGTGGTGCGCCGATGCCGAGGCCCTCTACATCGTCCAGGCCCGACCGGTCACCACGATCCCCACCTCCACCGTGCCCGCGCCATCGCCCGGACGCGCGGGCGACGTGTCGTCGGGCGAAGCGGGCGAGGCGCCCCTCCTCCGCGGGTTCGGCGCCGCTCCCGGCGTCGCGGGAGGGGTCGCGCGGATCCTGCGGGGATCGACCGAGATGGAGAAGCTCCGCCCGGGGGAGATCCTCGTGACCACGATGACGACCCCCGACATGGTCCCGGCGATGTCCCGCGCGGCGGGGATCGTCACGGACGAGGGTGGGATGACGTGCCACGCGGCGATCGTCTCGCGGGAGCTCGGCGTCCCGTGCGTGGTCGGAACCCGCCAGGCGACGAAGCTGATCGTCGAGGGCTCCGAGGTCACAGTGGACGGGAAGACCGGCGCGGTCTACCGCGGGCTCCGCGCCCCGTCGAAGGGCGGCGGAGCGGGCGGGGCGGAAGCTGCAACTGCGCTGTCCGCGGCGCACCACCACGCCCCGGTCACCGCGACCAAGATCTACGTGAACGTCGGGGTCCCGGAAAAGGCCGAGGAGTACGCTCGCCTACCGGTGTCGGGTGTAGGGCTTCTCCGCATCGAGTTCATCTTCACGGCACATGTCCGCGACCACCCGCTCGCCCTGATCAAGCGGGGAAAGCGGGACGAGCTCGTGCGTCGCCTCGCCGAGGGCGTGGGCAAGGTCTGCCAGGCCTTCCACCCGCGACCGGTGATCATTCGGACCTCGGACTTCAAGACCAACGAGTACCGCGGCATGCCCGGCGGAGAACCGTACGAGCCGGTCGAGGAGAACCCGATGATCGGCTGGCGGGGCTGCTCGCGGTACATCTCCCCGGTCTACCGGCCGGCCTTCGAGTGCGAGCTCGAGGCGATCCACCGGGTCCGCACCGAAATGGGGCTGAAGAACGCGATGGTGATGCTTCCGTTCGTACCGGAACACCTGGGAGCTCGAGGAGATCGCCGAGATGCTCCGCGCTGCGGGCCTGAAGCGCTCGCGCGACTTCAAGCTCTACCTGATGGCGGAGGTCCCTTCCATCGTCTTCCTCGCCCGCGAGTTCGCGAAGCACTGCGACGGATTCTCCATCGGGTCGAACGACCTCACCCAGCTCGTTCTGGGCGCGGACCGCGACTCGGAGACGCTCGGGCGGATGGGCTACTTCGACGAACGCGACCCCGCGGTGCTCGAGGCGATCCACCAGCTGATCCAGGGCGCGCACGCGGGGGGCCGGACCGTGGGCATCTGCGGCCAGGGACCGAGCGTCTACCCGGAGTTCGCCGAGTTCCTCGTGCGCGAGGGTATCGATTCGATCTCCCTCAACGCCGACACCGTGCTCTCGACGATCGGCACGATCGCTTCGCTCGAGCAGCGGATGAAGCTGGACGGTCTTCGGAACCGGCCCGGAACGGCCGACTAGCCCCGGCGGGGCGGTCGCCACCGGGGGGGCCCAGCGGGCCCGGGTGACGGGAACGCCAGCTCGGCATCGGCGGGAAGCTCGTACTCGACGAACGATCGAGCCGGTTCGAACCCGAGCTCGGTAAGCCGTGTCCCCGCGGTCGAGGCATCGGAGAGGATCGAGTAGCGGACCCCCGCCCCGACGGGGTGGTGGTGGAGGACATGTTCGACCAGGGCGGACGCCGCTCCCCGGCCCCGAGCGGAGGGGCGCGTGGTGACGAGCTGGATCCCCGCCGCGGACCGGTACCGGTAAACGATGGCTGCCGACACCGGTTCTCCCTCGAGCGTGGCCAGGAGCGGCACGAGCCGCTCGCGGGAGTTCGGGTGGTGCACGGCGATGTCCAACGCGGAGAGCAGCTCGGGCCTCTCCTTCTCCCCCGTCCAGAAGGCGGCTACCGAGCAGAACTCGGCCCGCGTCGGCTCCCTCACCTCGACCTTCGAGTCGGCCGGAGCCGAGGGGGCGCCGTGACCAAGCAGGAGCACCAGCGCGGACGACCTGGGCCGGAAGCCGAACGACCGCAGCCCCCGGTCGATGTGCTCGGGGGCGGGCAGGGGAACCCGGAACGTGGGGCGGAGGGCCCGCTGGAAGTAGTGGTCCAGGGCGCGCTCGAAGAACGCAGCCTGTCGCTCTCGACCGACGTCGAAGACCTCGACGAAATTGAACCTTGGGACCGGGATCTTCTCGTGGATGACGAGTACGGCGCCAGCGATCTCGAGGACGAAGCCCCCCAGCGTGAGAACGAGCTGCCGCTCCGCGTCCAGCGCCGCCTCGGTCTCGCCCTCCGCGTCGGGGGTCATGCCTTCCGGGCAAGCGGCGTGGCGTATAGGAGGCCGGCCCTCGCGTCGCTCCGCGGCCGCGATGGACTACGGTTAAGAGCCGGTCCGACTCCCTCCCGCCGGCGAGGGAACGAGCGCTCGCCGGCGAACTCCGATGTCGGTGCAGCCCCTCGAACCTCCGGCGGTCGTGGCCGTCCTGGGCGGGGGCAACATGGGCAGCGGCATCGCCCAGGCCTGCGCCCAGGCCGGGTTCACGGTACGGGTCCGTGACGTCGACCAGGCCGCGATCGACCGCGGCCGCGGTCTGATCGAGAAGATGCTCGCCGGGGCGGTCGAGCGGAAGAAGCTCACGTCGGCGACTCGGGACACCGTGCTCGGCCGAATCGTATTCACGACCGACCTCGCGGAGGCGGTCCGCGGAGCCGCTCTCGTCGTCGAGGCCGTCTTCGAGGAGGAACGGGTCAAGCACGCCCTGTTCGAGGCGCTGGCCTCCCTCGTCGGGCCTGAGACGATTGTGGCGACGAACACGTCGTCCCTCTCCGTCACGCAGCTGGCCCGGGCGTTCCCCGGGCCGGGCCGGTTCGCCGGCCTGCACTTCTTCTACCCGGCGGCAATCAACAAGCTCGTCGAGGTCATCGGGGGCGAGGCGACCGACGCCGCGACCCTGACCCGGCTCGTCCAGTTCTCCCGGCGGCTCGGCAAGGTCCCGATCGAGGCGGCCGACCGCGCCGGGTTCTGCGTGAACCGCTTCTTCGTGCCCTATCTGAACGAGGCCGCTCGGCTTGCCGAGGAGAACGTCGCGTCGCTGGCCACCATCGAGGAGGTCGGCCGCGAGATGTTCGGAGCGACCCTCGGCCCGTTCGAGTTGATGAACGTCACCGGGATCCCGATCGCGTTCCACTCGGAGACGTCGCTGGCCGCGGTGTTCGGGGGCGCGTACGCGCCGGCCCGGCGCCTCGAAGAACAGTTCCGGAGCGGTCGCCCCTGGCCGTGGAGGGAATCGACCGTCGAACCCGAGAAGAAGGCGGCCGTGCGGGACCGTCTCCTCGGACAGACGATCGGCATCGCGACGCGCCTCGTGGAGGAGGGCGTCGCCACCCCCGAGGCGGTGGACCGGAGCGCGATGGTCGGACTCCGACGCAAGCACGGCCCGTTCGCCCAGCTCTCGGCCGTGGGACTGGCGGAGGGGCTTCGCATGACCGAAGCCTACGCCGCCCGCTGGCCCGCCGGCCAGTTCCCCGTCTCGAAGGAGCTCAGGGAACGCGCGGGCCGGAACGAGGGTCGCTGGCCCCTGAGGTGCGTCCAGGTAGACCGCCGCGGCCGCGTCGCGTGGGTCCTGCTCGACCGGCCCGAGGTCCTGAACGCGCTCAGCACGGATGTTTTCGAGCAGCTCGAGGCGACGTTCCGCGCTCTCGAGAAGGAACCGGACCTCCGGGCCGTGGTGCTCGCGGGGTCGAGCCCGGTGTTCGCGGCGGGCGCGGACATCGCGGAGATGGAGAAGAAGACCCCGACCGAAGGGGTCGAATTCGGGTTCGTCGGGCAGCGCGCCGCGCTCCAGATCGAGCGGTTCCCCGCGCCCGTCATCGCCCTGGTCGAAGGGTACGCGCTCGGCGGCGGACTCGAGATCGCCCTCGCCGCGGATTTCATCGTTGCGGCGGAAGGCGCTCAGCTGGGCCTTCCGGAGGTGACGGTTGGCATCCATCCGGGCATGGGCGGGGCGACGCGGCTGACCCGTCTCATCGGTCGGGCGAGGACGAAGCTACTCGTGTACACGGGAGTGCCGGTCTCCGCCGCGGAGGCCCTGCGCCTGGGGTTCGTCGCGAAGGTGGTCCCCGCGGCCACGGCGCGGGAAGAGACCCAATCCCTCGCCGAGGCGATCGCGGGCCGCGCCCCTCTCGCGGTGCGCTGGGCCAAGCAGATGATCGACCGGGGCATCGACGCCCCGCTCGAGGTTGCCCTTCGCCTCGAGGGCGATTCCGCTGGCCGGACCTTCTCGACCAGCGACCGGACCGAAGGGATGCGGGCGTTCCTGGAACGCAGGAAGCCCGAGTTCAAGGGTCGGTAGCGTCCCGTCAGGCGCTCGACTGGACGAGCGCGCGGTAGGCGTCCGGGGTCAGCAGGTCCGCGGCGTCGATCGGACCGGTGAGCTCGATGCGGTAGAGCCAGCCCTTCCCGTAGGGGTCGCGGTTGACGAGCTCGGGGTGGGTGGCCAGTTCGTTGTTCGCGGCGCTGACGCGTCCCGGTCCGGGAGCGTAGACGTCCGCGACCGTCTTCACCGACTCGAGGACCAGGACGCTCTGGTCCTTGGTCACGACCTTCCCGACCGTCGGGAGGTTGACGAAGACGATGTCGGTGAGCTGGGACTGGGCGTGGTCGGTGATCCCGACCGTCGCGACAGTGCCCTCGACACGGACCCATTCGTGGGTCTTCCGGTAACGAAGCTCGTTAGGGATCTTTCCTGGCTCCATCAGGTCCCTCCCTCCCACGAGTCGGCGTACTTTAGCTGTTCGTGGGTGGGATCGTCAATCGCGGCTCCCATCGGACCGAGGGCCGCCCGCGCCACCTCCCGGTCCAGTTCGCGGGGGACGGCGTGCACCTTCGCGGGCATGGAGGTGCCGTGCTTCGCCAGGTGCTCTGCCGAGAGCGCCTGGAGCGCGAAGGAAAGGTCCATGATCTCGACCGGATGGCCCTGGCCGGCCGCGAGGTTCACGAGGCGCCCTTCGGCCAGCAGGTAGACCCGTCGGCCGTCCGCGAACCGGTACTCCTCCACGTTCGGTCGGGCGGTCCGGTGGCTCACTGCGATGCCCTCCAGGTCCTTCCGGGAGACCTCGACGTCGAAATGGCCCGAGTTCGCGAGGAGGCAGCCGTCCTTGAGGACCTTCAGGTGCTCAGCTCGGACCACGCCGGTACTGCCGGTCACGGTCACGATCACGTCTGCCTCGCGCGCGGCGTCGAGCATCCGCCGGACGCGGAAGCCGTCAAGGCGTGCCTCGAGCGCGCGGACGGGGTCGATCTCGGTGACGATCACGTCGCCGCCCAGTCCGCGGAACCGGGCCGCGACGCCCTTGCCGCACCATCCGTACCCAGCGACCACGCAGACCTTGCCTGCGACCAGAAGGTTCGTGGCCGACAGGAACCCGTCCATCGTCGACTGCCCCGTCCCGTAGCGGTTGTCGAACAGGTGCTTCATGTCCGCGTCGTTGACGTCGATCGCGGGAAAGTGGAGCTTCCCGGAGCGCTCGAGGGCCCGCAGCCGGGTGACGCCGGTGGTGGTCTCCTCGGTCGAGCCCCGGATGCGTCCGCGGCCGCCCGGCCGCGTGTGGGCGAGCACCACGAGGTCGGCCCCGTCGTCCACGATCACATGGGGGTCCGCGTCGAGGAGGGTTGTCAGTCCGTTCCGGTACTCCGCGAGCGACTCGCCGCGCACCGCGTGGGTCTCCACGCCCTCCTCCCGGACCGCCGCGACCGCGTCGTCGTCCGTCGTGAGCGGGTTGCTCGCGGCCAGACGGACGTCGGCGCCTCCGGCGCGCAGCGCCAGCGCGAGCGCGCAGGTCTTGGCCTCCACGTGGAGGACCGCGGAGATCGTCAGTCCGGCGAACGGACGTTCGGTCGCGAACCGGGTCCGGATTCCCTCCAAGATGGGCATGTGGGTACGGGCCCACTCGACCTTCAGCCGCCCGCGCGCGAGATCGCCTGCCATTGGTACGGCACCGTCGAGCGGCCGGGCGCCATAAGGTCTGCCCGGGGGGCCTGCCGAAGTGGTTTCGGGCGTAGCCGGGACCTGGTCGCGAGGACCGGCCGGCGCCCGATCGCAGGCCCTCGGGGATCGGGGCGGGCCGCGGGCGCCTTCGCCCCGCGGCCCGTGGGGTTCTGTGCCCCCGGCCCTACTGGGTCACCGAGCCGCAGAACGGACAGACGAGGTACTCGGGCGGGATCTCCTTTCCGCAGGTGGGGCAGGGCTTCAGGCCGCCGGCCGGCGCGGGCGCGGCTGGCGTAGCCGGGGCGCTCGTGCCCTTGGCGGCGGGCGGGGCCGGAGTCAGCGGGCGCGCTGGCGCGGCGGCGCCCGAGGGCGGCGCGGCACGGGTCCGGAGGGCCGGGCGCGGGGCAGGCTCGGCCGACGCGGGACCCGCCGGCGGAGCGGTCATGCCGGCCCGGGCCGTCCCCTGGCCTTGCTGGAGCTTCCACTGGCTGAACGGAGTGTAGGTGCCCTGGCGCTTCCACCAGTCCCAGAACGCTCCCTCGGTGTAGTTCTCACCGAGCTCCTTCTTGCCGTCGGCGCGGTAGCGGTTGATGAAGTCCTCGTAGCCCGCGCGCTCCGGGTCGTCCGTCCCCTCACCGGGCTTCCCCAGGAGCTGGGCCGAACACTCGGGGCAGGACTTCGAGTTGGCGGGGATCGTCGAGGCGCAGCGGCTGCACCGGACGAGGTCGGATTCGAACTCGGCGCCGCACTTGGGGCAGACCGAGGCGTTCTCCGGGATCAGGGCACCGCATTCGCCGCACTCCACGAGCTTACCCGCGGCCGTTCGGCGCGCGAGGCGCATGAACAGGAACCCTCCGACGAGGATCGCCGCGATGATCGCGATCCAGATCCAGAGCGGAACGCCGAGGTACTTGTGCGTCAGGAAGCTGGCCGCGGACGGTGGGGGCGGAGCGGGCAGGGCAAACGTGCCGGAGGCGTTCGAGTAGGCGATCTTGCCGTTGTAGGTGGCCGTGAGGTTGAGGGTGTACGCCGTGCCCGGTGTGAGGCCCGACGCGGTCCAGAAGAGGTCACCGGTTCCGTTCTCGATCGCGGCCTCCGCGAGCACGATGGAGTTCGCGCCGCTCCTGGCCGTCAGAACGACGGTGGCCGCGTACGTGCCGTTGAACACGACGTGGACGGGTGTGGTGTAGGCGTGGCCCGCGACGAGGGTCGACGACCCCGGTGCGGTGAACGTGACCTTGATCTGGCTCGGGGCGATGCTGACCCCGATGACGTCCGTGAGCGACCCGCCGCCCTGTTGTGGCAGCAGGTCGTTCCAGATGACGAGGACCGAGAAGTTGTTCAGGAACGAGGTGCCCTGGAGGCCGGTGACGCTGTCGTTGACGAGCCAAGAGACGGTGAAGGTGTACTTCTGGCCCAGGGCGGTCAGGTCGACCGTGTGGTTCACCGTGTCGAGCGCCGTCTCGGAGCTGGCGTTGTAGTACAGCGCGGCGTTCACCGAGAGGATGGGTGCCGCGCCCGTGTCGTTGAGCGTGATGTTGGCAGTGAGCAGCTGGCCCTCCCGGACCGTCGACGAGGGCGTACCGCCCGCCAAGGTCACCACGGCGAAAACGTGCAAGCCCGCGAAGTACGACGGGAAGTTGAGGCTCGGGCCGAAATCCGCCGTTGCGTAGCCTGGGGTGCCGAGGGCCACGCCCGCCGGATAGGCGCTCACGGACCAGTTGAAGGCGGCGCTGTTGTTCACCGTCGTCGGGACCGTCACGACGACGTGGTAGTCCCCGAGGTAGAACCCGTCGGCGGGGGCAGAGCCCGTGATTTCGTTCGAGGCAAGCAGGAGCGAAACGTCGCCGCCGCGCCCGGACGTGCCGTAGGACGAAATGTTGTGGAGGCCGTCCCAGTACGCGAGGTAGGCCGCGATCGCCGTGTTGTTGGTCTGGATGTCGTTCAGCGCGGCCGTGGTCGCGTTGTTGGTCTGGTTGGCAGGATAGGCATAGGTCGTCGTCACCTGGCCGCCCGAGAGCGGCAGGATCCCGCCGGCGCCGGTCAGGTTGAACTCGGCCCAGCGGTAGAGGTAGGCGTGGCTGGTATTGTCCGCCACGATCGCACCCGAGGAAGTGTAGACGCCTGGCAGCGGGCTGGGAACGGCCAGGTTCGCAAGGTACGCCGTCGCGCCGCTGGTGAGGACGACCTTGTTCGAGTACCACGGGTACGGCGAGAGCATCGAGAGGGGTGACGCGGGCGTCTCCCCGAAAGTCAAGCCCAGGGAGGTGTCGACCGTGCTCACCTTGCTGTGAGACCCGGTGACGTTGAGGTTGAAGGAGACCGGTGGGTTGAGGTCGAAGAGGACGGTCGAGTTGACGATCGACGGCCCTGTGGCGGTCGCGAAGGCCACGGCGATCTTGAGCGGCCCGGCTCCGAAGACGCCGGTGAGGTTGAGGTACTGGAGCAATCCGAGGAGGTTGATCTCGTTCGTGAGGCCCGCGGAGAAGCTGAGGGTGGCGATGGCGGCAAGGTCGTTCGCCTTGAATGTGATCGGGCCGAGGGGGAACGTCAATCCGTCGTAGTATGCCGTCACGACCGAGGTGGACGCGCTCGGGTTCGAGTTGTTGTAGTAGACCACGACCTCACCGCCGGTGATCCCCGACGGGTAGAGCCAATCCTGGGTGAGGTTCTGGGTGTCGTTCGGGGTCGAGAGGTTCGTGACGTTCGACGGGGCTGAGTCAAGGATGGAGATGTGCGAAGCGGATAGCGGATAGGGCCGGGGCGTCCCGTTCTGCGTGAGGTTGTCGGCGTAGACGCCCGTGACGTTGCTGCCGAACAGGTTGAGGTTGGCCCCGCCGGAGACCATGAGGTCGGGGGCGAAGGCCGTGTCGCCCTGGATCGCGACCCGCTCGTGGAGGCCGGTGATTGCCGGGTTTCCCTCGATCTTGGAACCGTTCAGCGTCAGGGACGCGGTGCTGCCGGTCACGGAGACCCAGCCGGGGAATTCAAGGGTCGAGTTCCAGAGGTTCATCGTGCCCGAGATGGTGATCGGGAGCTTCGGGTAGGCGTCGACCAGGAGGAGGTCGGTCGTGATCGTGGAGCTGTGGATGTTGACCGTTCCCTGGTCGAGGAAGTGGTAGATGTGGGAGAGGCGGACCGCGGCGGTCCCCGTCGGGGAGACGAACTGGACGAACGTGAGGGTCGTGCGGTTGATGTCCAGCGTCCCGCCGGCCAGGACCGTGATGTTCCCGCCTTGGTAGTAACGTACTGTTGCCGATGGAAGGCTGGATGACGTAGGTCTCGCCCGACGTGACGACCAGGTCCCCGTGGGTGACCACGGCCGGCGTCTGAGAAGCTGGGGTCCCCGTCGCAGCCACGGTGGTCGCCGAATGCGGGGCGCTAGGGCTAGAGCCTGTGAGCGAGAACGCTAGGAGAGTGCTCGCCAGGAGGAGCGCGACCAAGGCGATGGCCACGACGGTTCCTCGGGATGTTCGGCGATAGAAAGGCACCAAGCCTCCAAGCGCGGGAGGGTACTCCCGTGAGCCACTCACGTAGCAGAAGAGTCTGGTATCCCCTATTTAAGAGATTCTTCGGTCGTCCCCCGGCGGACCCGCGCCGGCCGGCGGCCGGAGGGTGGTTTAGCCGGGCGACCGAAGGCCGTGCCGGGCCTCCCCGCTGGCCCGGGACCGGGCCGGACGGGCATCAATCGGGCGGACCGGTCACGACGATCTTGCCGAACAGGTCGCCGTGGTCGAACCGTCGGAACGCCTCCTCCGCCCGGTCGAACGGTAGTTCGGCGTCGATCACCGGGCGCAGGCGGCCCGAAGCCAGGTGCGTCAGGACCTCCCGGAACTCCCGGGACGTCGACATCGTGCTGCCGCGGATCGAAGCCTGCCGCCAGAACAGCGTGCGGACATCGATCTCCACCAGGGGTCCCGCCGTCGCGCCGATCACGACGATTCGGCCCCCCGGCCGATCGCGCGCAGCGATCGCGGCAACGTGGGGGCGCCGACCGAGTCGAGAATGACGTCCATGCCCCTCTTCTCGCTCTGTTGCCACAGGACCCGGTCCAGCGGGTGTTCATCGTCGAACACGACGAAGGCGTCCGCTCCGAGGCCCAGCACCCGCTCCTTCTTCGCGGGCGACCGGGAGGCTACCACCACATTCGCCCCGAGCAACTTCGCGACCTGTACCGCGGCGGTGGAGACGCCCCCGCCGGCCCCTACGATCGCCACCCGGTCGCCGGGGACGACCTGGCCCACCGTCCTGAGCGCGCGCCAGGAGGTCTGGAAGACGAGCGGAGCCGCGGCTCCCTCCGCGAACGAAAGCCGCTCCGGGAGCGGGTGGACGTTACGACGCGGCACGATGCAAAACCGCGCGGCCGTTCCCTGTACGTGTTCACCGACGATACGGTAGTTTCGGCAGTACGCCTCCTCCCCCTTCTTGCAGGCGTCGCAGGTGCCGTCCCACATTCCGGGGTTGAGGAGGACCTTGTCGCCGACCGCCATGGTGTCGTCCGGCTCCCCGAGTCGGTCGACGACACCGGCCCCGTCCGAGCCGAGCGCGTGCGGGCGTTCGACCTCGACGCCCGGTATTCCTTCCAGGGTGAACCGGTCCAGCCGGTTGAACGCAGCGGCCCGGATCCGTATCCGGACCTCGTCGGGTCCAGGAATCGGTTCCGGCAGTTCTACGAACCGGAGGTGGTCGAGTCCACCGTGCTCCGCGAACCCGAACCCGCGCACGGCGACCTCATCCCGGGCCGGAGCGGTGCCAGCGGGTACCCCCGGCACCGTCCTCGAGCTCGATCCCCGCGGCCCGAAGCTCGTCCCGGATGCGGTCGGACTCGGCGAAGTCGCCACGGGCCCGGGCCCGTGCGCGGACCGCGAGAGCGACCGCGACAACCTCCCCCCAGGCTCCCTCGGACCGGGGCTCTCCGTCCTCGAACAGCCCCAGGACCTCGGCGGCCCAGTCGTAGGGGGCGCGGAGTCGCTCGAGACCCGAGGCCGAAATCCCCTCGAACGTCGAGGCGACCTCTCCCAGCCGCTTGGCCCAGCCGAACAGCAGAGCGATCGCCTCGCGGGTGTTGAAGTCATCCGCGAGGGTCGTGTCGAGCCGGTCGACGAGCGCGGACGCTTCGTCCGCGAGCGTTCCGGACGGCTCGGTCCCGGGCTTATCCTCGCCGTCCCGTTCCAGGATCTCGGAGATCCGGTCGAACGGTTGCCGGAGCCGGGCGTACGCTTCGCGGGCTTCGTCGAGGCTGCGGTCCGGGTCGAAGTCGAGCGGACTGCGGTAGTTCGCATTGAGATAGTAGAAGCGGAGCGTACCGGGTCCGAACTTCTCGAGCGTGGCGTCGAGCGCGGCGATGTTCCCGAGAGACTTCGACATCTTCTCGCCCGAGAGGAGGAGCATCCCGGAGTGCATCCAGTAGTTGGCGAGGGGAGCCTCCCCGGTCGCCGCCTCCGACTGGGCGATCTCGGCCTCGTGGTGCGGGAAGATCAGGTCGTTGCCCCCTCCGTGGAGGTCGTACCGCGACCCGAGGAGCCGGCCGGTCATGGCCGTGTCCTCGATATGCCAGCCGGGTCGTCCCGGCCCCCACGGGCTGTCCCACGAAGGCTCGCCCGGGGTCGCGGCCTTCCAGAGAACGAAGTCCTCCGGCGCTCGCTTCCGCTCGTCCGGCTCGAGGCGCGCCCCGGGCCGAAGATCGCCGGTCTTCTGGTGGGATAGCTTTCCGTATCCCGGGAACTTCGCGACCTCGAAATAGACCGAGCCGTCCGTGGCCCGGTAGGCGAACCCCCGGTCGACCAGGGTGCGGACCTGGGCCACGATCTCGGGAGTGTAGTCGGTCGCGAACGGGTAGTAGTTCACGGAGCGCACGCCGAGGCGCTCCATCGCGAGCCGGTAGGACAGGAAGTGCCGGTCCGCGAGCGCGAGCGGGTCGACCCCTTCCTCGGCGGCGCGCGCGATCAGCTTGTCGTCGAGGTTCGTCACGTTCTGGACGTAGAAGACCCGATACCCCCAGCGGCGGAGCGCGCGGGCCACCACGTCGAAGACGACGAACGTCCGCCCGTGTCCCACGTGGGCCGGCGAGTACGGCGTGAGGCCGCAGACGTAGAGCCCCACGCGGGGCGGCACGATCGGCGCGAACAGCCGCGCCTCGCGGGTCAGCGAATCGTAGACCGTGACCCGTCGCACCCCTACATCCCCCCGAGCGCGGAACGGACGTCGTCCGCGAGGTCGGCCGGGTCCTCGATCCCGCACGAGAGCCGTATCAGACCGTCGTTCACGCCGTGGGCCTCCCGCTCGGCGCGCGGGACGCTGGCGTGCGTCATGGTCGCCGGATGGTCGACGAGCGACTCGACCCCGCCCAGGCTCTCCGCGAGGGTGAACACCTTGAGGCGCTTGAGGAACCGGCGAGCGTTCGAGAGGCCCCCGGGAAGCTCCACGCTGACGATGCCGCCGTAGCAGTCCATCTGTCGGCGGGCGAGCGCGTGTTGCGGGTGGGACGAGAGCCCCGGGTAGAGGACCCGTTTCACTTTGCGGCTGTGGGACAGGACCTCCGCGACGGCGCGGGCCCCCGCCTCGTGGGCGCGCATGCGGATGCCGAGGGTGTGGATTCCCCGAAGCACGAGGAAGCTATCGAACGGGCTCGGGACCGCCCCGACCGCGTTCTGGAGCCAGGCGTAGCGCGTGGCCGCGCGCTTCTCCTTGAGGACCAGGGCACCGCCGATGATGTCGGAGTGGCCGCCCAGGTACTTCGTTGTCGAGTGAAGGACGACGTCAGCGCCCCGTTCGATAGGCCGCTGGCCGACGGGCGTCGCGAACGTGTTGTCGACGGCGACCACGGCGCCGGCCGAGTGGCCAAGACGGCTGACCGCGCCGAGGTCGACGAGCTTGAGGAGCGGGTTGGTCGGCGACTCGACGTAGACGAGGTCGGCCGGCTCCTTCAGCGCCTCGGCGACCTTCGACGTGTCCCGCATGTCGATGTAGTCGACCCGCACGCCGAACTGGCGCCGGTGATGCTCGAACAGCCTCCAGGTCCCCCCGTAGAGGTCGTCGATGGAGACGATCCGGCTTCCGGACGGGAACGCCTCGAGCAGGGTCACGAGGGCGCCCAGGCCGGAGGAGAACGCGAGGCCCGCCCGGCCGGACTCGATCGACGCGAGCGCAGCCTCCAGAACGGAGCGCGTCGGGTTTGCCGTGCGGCTGTACACGAACCCCTTGTTCTGGTTCGGCGCAGACTGCCGGAAGGTGCTCGAGAGGTAGATCGGCGTGTTGACGGCTCCTGTCAAGGCGTCCGCCGGCTGACCGGCATGGATCAATCGTGTGTCAAACCGCATTGTTGCCTCCTTCGGAAAGGAATCCGACCAGGTCGTGGCGGGTCAGGACCCCGATCGGGGCACGGGTCGTCGGGTCTCGGACCAAGACCGCCCTCTCCTCGCGCAGCCGTCGGAGGAGGTCGGCGACGTTCGCCTCGGCCGTCACCTCGGGGAACGGCGGGAGGAGCACCGCGTTGACCGTGCGGTCGAGCACGGTCCCGTCGTCCAGGCTTCGCCGGAGGGCCTCCTCCTCCTGGACGCTCCCGATGTTCTCTTGGCCCGACAGGACCGGCATCTGGGAGATCCCGTTCTGGCGAAGCCGGGCGAGCGCGTCCCGAACGACCATGGTCGGTTCGGCCGAGACCAGGGCGGGAGTGCCCTGCTTGCCGGCGAGAAGGTCGAGGGCCGTCGCTCCCGCGCCCAGGAATCCCTTCTCCCGCATCCAGTCGTCCGAGTAGAACTTCGAAAGGTACCGGTCTCCCGAGTCGGGGAGGAGCACGACCACGGTCGATCCTTCGGGGAGCGGGCGGGACCGGAGCCACTTGAGAGCCCCCGCGACCGCGGAGCCGGCCGAGCCCCCTACGAACAGCCCCTCCTCGCGAGCGAGCCGACGCGCCATCACGAACGACTCCCTGTCGTCCACGGTCACGACCGCGTCCAGGTACTGGAAGTGGATCGTCTTCGGGACCTTGTCCTCGCCGATGCCCTCCACGAGGTAGGGGACCGCGGTCCCGGGCTCGTGGGTCCTGAAGAACGGCTCGAGCACGGACCCTACCGGGTCGACCGCGACGACCCGCACGTCGGGGCGGTGCTCCTTGAGGTACCGGCCGATCCCGCTCATCGTCCCGCCCGTCCCGATCGTACCGACCACCGCGCGAAGCTCCTTGCCGACGCCGTGGTCGATCTCGGGTCCGGTGGATTCGTAATGGGCCGCCGGATTCCCCGCGTTCTCGTACTGGTTCGGGTAGTAAGCCCCGGGCGTCTCCTTGGCGACCCGCTGCGCCACAGAGTAGTGGCTCATCGGGTGGTCGGGGGGGACTCCGCTCGGCGTCACGATCACCCGCGCGCCGTACGCCCTCAGGAGGCGGATCTTCTCCGTGCTCATCTTGTCGGGGATGACGAAGATCGTCCGATAGCCGCGGACCGCGCCGACCAGGGCGAGACCGACCCCTGTGTTCCCGCTGGTCGCCTCGACGATCGTTCCGCCCGGACGTAACCTCCCGTCCCGCTCCGCTTCCGCGATCATTCGGGCCCCTATCCG
This sequence comes from uncultured Thermoplasmata archaeon, assembly GCA_963713145.1. GTDB lineage: Archaea > Thermoplasmatota > Thermoplasmata > Lutacidiplasmatales > UBA184 > Lutacidiplasma. Next base: position 646,269 of record CAVQKI010000001.1, read on the forward strand.
GTCCTTGACGGAGCCCCCGGGGTTGAGGAACTCGAGCTTGGCCAGGATCTTGTAGGGGACCCCGACGGTCACCCTGCGGAGCGGCACCGACCGGGGTGTTCCCCACGAGGTCGAGGATGCTCTCGACGGCCCGCGGCCCGGCGGTCATCGGCGGTGCGAACCGGACCGCCGAGTTAAGGCTTCCCGGAAGGACTGGTGTCGCGGAAGCCCGTGGCGGGGACGGGAACACCGAACCGTAAGCACCAGTTCGTTCCTCTCCCACGGATGTCTTAAGCCGATGGCCCGGCTCGTTTACTCGGACGGAACGTGCTCGGCTCGCTCGAGACTGAGGTGCTCGCCGCGCTCCGGGAGCTGAAAGAGGCTCCCGCGCGGGACGTGCGGATGGCTCTCGAACGTCGCGGGATCCGGGTCGCGTACACCACCGTCGCCACGATCCTGACCCGCCTGTTCGCGAAGGGTCTCGTGAAGCGCCGTCGGGAGACCTGTCGCGGCGGCGAGCGCTACGTCTATCGGGCCGGCAACGTCGAGCAGAAATACCTCGTCAACCTGCTCCGGGGCGTTGTCGCGATGTTCGGGCCTGCGGGAGTCGTGCACCTGAACGAGGAGATCGCGAAACTGGACCCGTCGGAGGAGCGGGAGCTTCGACGGCGGCTCGGTCTCGACTGACCGCGCCCTCGCTCTGTCATGATCGTTCCGGCCGATTCTTGGCTTGTAATCTCTGTCGTCGCAGGGGTCGCCATCGGCGCCGCCCTGGCGCTGACGTTCCGACGCCCGCGGTCCGCCACGGTGTTCCGACTCTCGGCGCTCCTCCTGGGGGCATGGTCGCTCCTTGTCACCACCGCGTTCGTCTGGGTCCTGGTGCGCGGGGGAGTTCGCGCGGCCGAGGCCCTGGCCCGGTCCCCGTCCTCGCTGTTCGCTCCCGGCAGCCTCGGGATCTGGGCACTCGGAGCGGTCGGGGCGTTCCTCGTCTTCTTCGCGGCGTTCGTTCTCTGCCAGGCCGTCGGGCGCAGCTTTCTCCACCTGCTCCAGCCCCGGCCGCTTGCGTGGCCCCAGCGGCTCCCGGTGCCCTCGACCCCGACCCGTCTGATGTCGTTCTCCTCCTCGAAACCGGATGCGTTCACGTTCACCCTCCTCCGACCCTCGCTGCGCTCGGGTTGGCGCCGTGAGGAGGTCATCCTCGTCTCGGACGGCCTCGTCGCCCAGCTCTCTACGGACGAGTGGGAGGCCGTGGTCGCCCACGAGCTCGGCCACGTCCGCGAGCTCGACGGCCGGTACCTGACTTTCTTCCGCACGTTCGCCCGGATGATGCGCTGGGACCCGATCCTCGCCCTCCTGGCCGATTCCCTCACGCGCCGGGAGGAGTTCCGCGCGGACGCCGACGCCGTCGCCCTCACCGGCCGGCCCCGCGCCCTCGCCCGAGCGATCTACAAGGCGAGCCGCACCCTACCGGCCTCGCCCCGCTCTCTCGCCGGTCTCCTCGGTCCCGGCGGGATGCGGGGACGGCGGCAGGCGGCCGAGAGGATCCGCCGGCTGGTCGAGCTCGCGGAGAGCGGCGGTTTCGATGAGGAACCCGTCGGGTAGGCCGCGGCGGGTATCCCTCCGCTGCCTCGGGCTCGCGATCGGACTCGCGCTCCTCCTTCCCGCCCTCCTGGCGGGCCCGGCCGAGGCCTCGGGCTACCCCCCGCTCGGGATCTCCCTCGACTCGTCGTTCCTGACGAACGTCTCCCTGCCCTCGGTCTCCCCCGGGGGTTCCACGTCCCTCACGTTCCACATGGCCGATCCGTCCGCCGTCGGTGCCCCGCTCTCGGCCGTGGTGGTGTCGTTCGAGGTCTACGCGTTCAACGGATTCCCCGGGAACGCGACGGCGTTCGTCCCGGTGGCGAACGCACCGGTCCTCGCGAACGCGACCGCCTCGGGAAAGTTCGTAACGGTTTCCTTCGCCGCGATCTCGCCCGGGGCGTCGGAGGCGGGCTCGGTGAGCGTCGTCACCTCGAGCGACACGCCCGCCGGGACGTTCGCGATCCGGGTCGCGGTCAATTTCACGCTGAACGCATCCGCCTACCGGCTCGAGTCGCGCGGCTGGTTCACGACGGACCAGTGGGCCAACGGGACCGAGGCGCCGAACGGCACCGCGACGCTGAACCTGAGCGCCCTCGGCAACATCTCCGGGGTGGTTCCGGAAACGGCGCTCCTGGTTTCGCCCGGAGGCTGGGACATCGCGCTTGCCGCCCTCCTGGTCGGCGGGTTGGCGCTCGTCGGGGCGGGGGCGTACGTCTACTTCCGTCGGTCGCCCGGTTCCAAAGCCGGGGCGGGATAGGGGCTGGACGACGAGAGCCACGCGCCCAGCGCCTTCGGAAAGAGGCGCACGAGCGACGGGGCCTCGGAGAGGAGCGCGCGCACCACGTGCGTCGGGAAGTCGATGTCGCCGAACGCCACGATCGTACCGGCGAGGCTTCCGTCCTTGAGCGCGTCCACGAGCGCATCGAGCTCCCGGTCGGAAAGGCGCGTGAACACCCGCCGGACGTACTGGGCCCGGCGGAACTCCTCGCCCAGCTCGGCGTCCCAGGCGCGGGCGTACCGGGCCAGGCTTGCGGCCGAAAGATCGTCGTTTCGGAGGGCGTCGGTCGCGACCTCCGCCGCGAGCTGCCCGCCCCGCATCCCCGTGTAGATGCCGCCCCCGCTGAGAGGCTTCACTTGGGCGGCGGCATCGCCCACGAGAAGCACCCTCTCCGCGTACGTCCGGGGCACGGTCCCGATCGGGATGCCGGAGACCAGGTAGGCCGTCGGGTTCGCGAGCGGCCGCCCGAACCGCCGCTCCAGGTGCACGAGGAGACGCCGGAAGTACTCGCGGGCGGAGGTGCCGTCCGCGTCCGCCGCAAGGCCCACGCGGGCCCCGCCGGCGCCGTCCGGGATCCACCAGCCGAAGAGGCCCGGGGCGAACGTGCGGCCGAGGTAGACCTCGACGGTGTCGGGGTCGCCCGGACTGTCGGGGAACTCGGCCTCGAACGCCGGAAGGATCTCGATCGGCCGCCGGAGCCGGAACGCCCGGGCCACGGCGCTCGCGACGCCGTCCGCGCCGACCACGAGGCGCGTGGCGACCGAGAACCTCCGGGAGTCGGGCCCCGTGAGCTCCGCCGTCGCCCGCCCGTTCAACGGCGCCAGCAGCCGGTCGAACCGGGTGCCCGTCCGCACATCGGCGCCCGCCGCCGCGGCTCGGTCGGCCAGGTGGACGTCCAGCGCGCCGCGGTCGATCACGTAGCCGCGGGGCGCCGCGGCCTTGAACGAGATTGAACGCAGTCCCGGCCCGAAGACCGAGGCGCCGCGAACCGGTCGTCGGACGATGTCGGGAGAGCCCGCGAGGCGGAGCGCCCTTTCGGAGATCGAGCCCGGCGCACTGGACCGGACGCCCGACGCGCCCGTGCTCTTCCACGAGGAGGACCGAGTGGCCGGCCTCCGCGAGGTGGCGGGCCGCGGTCGACCCAGCCGGACCCGCACCGACGACGAGGACGTCAACCTTCTCCGCATCGCGGCCGGTCCCGGGGACGCTCACAGCTCCCCGGCCTCCGGGCGGGACTCCCGCCAGGGGGTGTCGACGAGGTCGGTCCGTTGCCGTGGCTCTACCGCCGACCGTTCGACGGAGACGGAGCGGCCCGACGAGAAGGCGAGCGTACCGGCCCAGGCGATCATCGCGCCGTTGTCGACGCAGAGCGATCGGGGCGGTGCGAACATCTCGGCCCCGCGACCTTCGGCCATGGTGCGCACCATCGCGCGCAGCCGCTCGTTGCACGCGACCCCGCCGCCGAGGGCGACCGACGTCTTCGCGTCGGTGCGCAAGCGCCCGCTCCGTGATCTCGGTGAGCATCGAGTACGCCGTTGCCTCGACCGAATAGGCCAGGTCCGGTCGCGCGGCTCCCTTGTCCCGGAGCGCGAGGGTGGCGGTCAGCATCCCCGAGAACGCTACGTCCATGCCGTGCACGGAGTAGGGGAGGGTCAGCAGCTCCGAGCCCCGGAGCGCTTCCGCCTCGAGAGCAGGCCCCCCCGGGAAGGTGCCTCCGAGACCGATCCAGAGCTTGTCGAGAAAGTTGCCGATGCCGATGTCGAGAGTCTCGCCGAGCACACGGTACCTTCCACGCCCGTACGCGATGACCTGGGTGTTCCCCCCGCTCGCGTAGAGGAGAAGCGGGTCGTCGAGCCCGCTCAAGACGCGGGCGATCTCGACGTGGGCCACGCAGTGGTTCACGGGAACGAGGGGCCGGTGCCAGGCGAGAGAGAGCATCCGAGCGACCGTGGCACCGGCACGCAGGCAGGGGCCGAGCCCCGGCCCCTGCGCGAAGGCGACCGCGTCGAGCTCGTGGGGCCGGACCCCGGCCGCCTCGAGGGCCTTCGCGACCAGCCCCGGGAGGACGTCCACGTGGTGGTTCGCGGCTTCCCTCGGGTGGATACCACCCGACGGGGGCCGGTACATGTCCGAAGCGAGGCCCAGCACCTTCGCCTCTCCGTCCACGATCCCGACCGACGCCGTGTGCGCGGTCGATTCGATGCCGAGGACGACCATCGGCCGGACGAGCCGGGGGCGGTTATAACGGAGGGCGCGCCGCGGCTCAGTCTTCCGTCGATTCGATGCGGAAGGAGACCCGAGAGCCTCTCAGTGCCTCTTGGATCCGGTCCGCCAACTCGAGCGTCTCGCGCACGGTCGCGGTGCGACCCCAGTCGTACACGAAGTCGTAGCCTTCCGTCTCGGGTCGGAACCCGAGGTTCTCCAGGATCTCGGCGACCTTCGAATAGACCGCGCCCTCGCTGTCCAGCTGCAGCAGCAGGAACGTCTCGGTCATCGTGTACCTCCGGCGAGGGGCTCCGACCGTAGCATCGGCCCGTCCGCCCTTAAAGTCTGGGGAGCGCGATCACAAGGGGAGGAGTTCGTCAGTCCGGTCCGTCCCGTGGAGCGGAGAGCGGATCCCCGAAGGTCGGATCCTCCTCTGGCGGCTCGGGCAATGTCCGGTGGGTGGTGACATGAACCGCCACGCCCCGCGTGAGGCGACCCATCTCGTGCGGCGCGAGGAGTAGACGCCCCGCGGCCAGGAGCTCGTCCCGTCCGTCCACCAGGAGGGCGCTCGACCCGGGAACCAGGTTCGCGTCGGCCGAGGCCACGAACTTCGAGAACAGGCTTCGACCCTCGCGCACGAACGGGACGGCGTCGTCCGCGACCACGACCCGAAGCCGGCCCGGGGGAGCGCCCCGTGGAGGCGTCCGGCGCCGAGGAAGGTGGGTCGGGGTACGCTGTCGTCGCCCAGCACGAACGCCGGTGCGCCGTCGGCAAGAAGCTTTCGCAGCCGACCGGTCCGCCGCGACCGTTCGCCTCGGAGCTCCGGCGCGAGGCGCCCCGCGGCGTCTCGCCCGAACTGCCATTCGAGGAGCGCGAACAACTGTCGGACGGTCCACTCGACGGTCCAGTCGCGCTCCAGGTCCGCGTCGAGGTCCGACCGGTCCGCGAGCTCTCGCGAGACCTCCGTCGGCGGCCACCGGGACCGCGGGGCCTCGAACTCCTGGATCCCGAGGTACCGGACCGACCGGGTAGAGCTCCGTGAGCTCGAGAGGGATCGGACCCAGGGGGGTGATCGCGTTCCAGGATATCGGCCGGTCCGACCGGTCCAGGGTCGGGATCCTGGAAAGGTACTCGGGGCGAAGGGCGACCGCCGGGATCTCGCGTGCGAGCGATCGGTCCGCCGTGAAGGCTCGGACCCGGCCGAGAAACAACGCGATCGCCGGGCGGTTCCGGCTGTCGCCGCTGACCTCTCGGAACGCTCGTCGGCTCTCGGGCTCCGTCGGCCAGAAGGTCTCCGGCCGCGAGGCGGCCTCCCGGAGCCCGGCGCGGAGCGCAGGATGCCCTGCCGCCCTGCGCTCGCACAGTTCCCAGAGCGTTCCTTCCCGGATCGCCTGACGGACCCGGCCGACCTCCTCGAACGAAACGAGCAGGTTGTGAAGGGCGAGATGGGTCTCCCGCTCCCCCGGAGGTAACGCCGCGAGCCGCTCCAGCGGCGTTCGGGCGCACAGCGCGCACCGGGAGATGCTCTCGCGGACCGTTTCGATGGAGACCGTGCCCTCGGGAAAGAGGAGCTTTCCTCGACGCGCGAACTTGTGGTAGGCAGAGGAGTCGAACAGGTCGACCCCGTGCAGCGCCGCGAACGCGAACGTCATCGGGTGGCCGGTGCCGAAAAGATGGACCGCCGCCCCCGGGTTGAGCGAGGGTCGAACCGCACTCAGGACGTCGGCGAGCTCCCGGAACCGGTACTGCTCGAGCAGCGGCACGACGCCTCCCACGGCCAGGACGTCCCCGCCCTCGCTCGCCGCGGCGGCAGAGCGGGCCCGGAGCGTTGGGTGCGGCCCCCCCTGGACGGGGATCGCGAGCAGGCCCTGGCGCGCGACTCGAGCTGCCCGGCTCCGCTCGATCGTCACCCCGAGCGCGGCGTCCGCTTCCTCGTACGGTGCGTCGGGCTCGGTGAAGATATCGAGCACGGTCGCGATGTCCGAACCAATACGGCCCTGGAAGTCGAGTATCTCCTCCGGCCCCACCTCGACCGATCCGTACGCGTGCTGTTGGAAAGCGCCCGAATCGGTCATCACAGCCCCGTCGAATCGGAGGAGTCGGTGGATCCCTTCCCGTTCCGCCACCTCACGCAACGGGGGCGTTCGCCAGGTAATGTACGCCGAGGTGATCAGCGCCCGCACATCGAACCGCTCCCGCAGCTCGGACGCAGGGCAGGGCTGCCGCGCCGGGTCCGGGTGGACCACCGGGAGGAGGGCGGGCGTGTCGATCCTGCCGTGCGGCGTCTCGAACCGACCGAGTCGGGCGAGCCCGTCCCGCTCCAGAACCTCGAACGCCGGGATCGCTCGGCCGACCGCCGCGCGGGGTTAAGGGTGCCGGAACGCGGCCGAGGGGGTTCCCTCGAAGCCGGCGCGGATCCGTTCGAGCAGGCCAACCAGCATCGGCTGGGTCAGCTTGCCCGTGTTGGTGTTCTGGGGGCTCGGGTGGTACGACCCCCACAGCATCGGCATCCCGGGTCCGAGCGGCGCGCAGGCACCGTGGGCGAACGCTGTCGTCGGACGTGTCACGCCGTAGACCGTCGCGGCCACCGCGCGGAGCGCCTCCCAGGCGAACCCGCCCAGCGCGAGGATCGCCCGAGCGTTGGAGAGCAGCCGGAGCTCGCGCTCGAGGAACGGGGCGCAGTTCGCCCGCTCGGCCGGGAGCGGCTGGTTTCCGGGCGGCGCGCACCGGACGGCGGCCGTAAGGTAGAGGTCCCGGTAGTGAAGGCCGTCTCCGCGACTGCTCGGAGGTGGGCTGGTTGGCGAATCCGGCGGCGTGGAACGCGCGGACGAGGAACGCCGCAGACCGGTCGCCCGTGAACACCCGTCCGGTCCGGTTGGAGCCGTGGGCGGCCGGGGCGAGCCCCACCACCACCAGTCGGGCCGCCGGATCGCCGAACCCGGGAACTCCACGGCCCCAGTACTCCTCGTCGCGGAACTCCCGCTTCCTCTCGCCTGCGATCCGCGTGCGATATCGGACGAGACGCGGGCAGAGGTTGCAGGCCACGACCTCTGCGCGAACGCGCTCCAGAGAATCCGGCACGCCTACCGGAGGTGTCGACCTATATTCCGATTCGTCCCCGGGCAGGTACGCCCTCGTGGTCACCGGGAGTGACCTACCCCTATAGAACCGGTTTCGCATCCCCTTCTCGTGAACGAGACACGAGCCCCGAAAGGACAACGCACCCGCCTCGGCACCGTAGAGGGAGACCTCCGGGTCGAGCCGAACGCCACGGTCGAGGTCGACGGCCGGCTGGTCGTCTCCGGCACGGTAACGTTCGTCGGCCGGTCGGAGGTGCTGGGAGACCTGGAGTGCGGAGGCTTCGAAGCGGACGACGCGGACGTTGCCGTGCGCGGCGCGGTGGTCGTTCACGCGGACCTGCACGCCAGCGACAGCAAGGTCGAGGTGACGGGGGCGCTTTCCGCACGGACCATCGACGTCGATCGATCGCTCAAGGCCTCCGGTCCGATGACCGCCGAGGAGATCGAGGTGGGGGGGGTTCTGGAAGGGGGTTCCACGCTCTCGGCCCGGAACGTATCCGTCGGCGGACGGTTCCGGCTCGCTGGGAAGCTGACCGCCCAGAAGGTGGAGGCCGGCGGATTCGGTCGACCTCGCGGAGGTCGATCTCGACTCGCTCGAGGTGGGGGGCGTGATCCGACTCGCCGGAGGTGCTGTCCGACGCTCGATCGAGGTCGGTGGGAAGTTCGAAGCCGAGGCACCGCTCACCTTCGGCTCGCTCGAGGTCGGTGGGGTCGCACGATTCCGCGGCGCCTCGAAGGGTGGTTCCGTCGAGGTCGGCGGGATGTTCACCGCCGACAAGGACTTCGCTTTCGAGTCCCTGGAGATTGGCGGGATCGGGTCGATCGAGGGCAACGCCGAGGGCGGGGAGCTCGAGGTCGGCGGCAAGTTCGACGTTCGCGGCTCGCTCACCCTCCGCGGTTCCCTCGAGGTCGGTGGGGCGATCAGCGTGGGCGAGGCGGTCGTCGGCTCCAAGGCGGAGGTGGGCGGGGCGCTCAAGGCACGTCGCGCCACGTTCACGGGATCGGCCGAGATCGGGGGCGCGGCGATGACGCAGGAGGGGCTCAAGGCCAGCCACCTCCGGCTGGAACGCAAGTCGCGCGCAACCGGACCGCTGGTGGGAGACACGGTGGAGATCCACGCGAAGGCCAAGGTCGAGGACGTCTACGGGGACCGCGTCGAGCTGAGGGACCGGGCCGAGGCGCGGAACGTCTACGGCCGGTCCGTGCGGCTCGGGGACGGCGTCAGCGTGGACTCCGTCGAGTACACCGAGACGATCGAAGTGGGCCGGGAGACCCAGTGCCGCTCAGCCCCCCGAAAGGTCGCTGCCCTCCCGAAGTTCCCGCTCTGAGGGACCGGTCGCCGCGATGGTCGGAGACTCGAACGGCCGGTCGTCCACGCCACGTCGGCGCGAACTGACGGACCTCTACGCGACCATCCTCGAGGTCGTCAAGCGGTACCGCGGGGTGGCTCGGATCACCCGCATGTCGTACGGGGCCGGGATGCCGGTGGACCGCCTCCGCGTGTTCGTGGAGCGGCTCCTCTCCCTCGGGCTGCTGAGGACCGAGGAGCTGGACGGTCGACCGATCTACGACATCACGGCCCGGGGCCAAGAGTTCCTCGACACCTACTGGAAGATGAGAGGATACGTCGAGGTGTTCGAGCGGTCGCCGGAGGAGCGGACCGGGCGGCGCCGATAGGGCTTGGGCCGGCGCCGCGCACGGCGAGAAGTTCGCGTGGTTCAGTCGTACCGGGGGACGGTCGGATCGACCTGCCGCGACCATGCGTCGATGCCGCCGGCGAGGTTCGAGACCGACCGGAACCCGTGGGCCTCGAGGAAGGCAGCGACCATCGCGGACCGGGTGCCCCCGTGGCAGTACACGACGACCTCGCGGTCCTGCGGGATCTCGGCGGCGCGTGCGGGGACCTCCCTCATCGGAATGTGGATCGACGGTTGGATCGACGCAAGCTCGCGTTCGTACGGCTCCCGCACGTCCAAGAGCACGACCTTCTCGGGAGCCGCGCGCAATCGCTGGGCCACGTCGGGGGGAAAGCTCGGCGGCCATGGTTGCGGGGCCCTGGCGTCGGCGGCCTTAGCGCTTCGCCCGAGACGTCCGTGGCCGGCCCGTTAAATGGCAAGGCTCGCTCCTCCGGAAGATGCAGGCCGAAGACCCCGTCTGCAAGATGACGGTAGACACGAACCGAGCGGCCGCCCACGGAACGTACGGCGGCAAGACCGTCTACTTCTGTTCGGTGGCCTGCCAGAAGACCTTCGAGAAGACCGCCCCGCGTCGCGAGGCATAGGAACCTCCCACCGCGGGGTCCCGGCGCGCGGGGGTCGACCGTGGCGACCGACCCCGTCTGCGGGATGTTCGTAGACGAGGCGACCAGTTCGTTGCGGCTCGTCCGGGAGAACCGGACCTACTACTTCTGCTCGGCCGGGTGCCTTCGGACGTTCGCCAGCCCCGAGGCGGAGCGTCGCGAGCTCCGCCGCCGCCTCACCGTCGCGTGGCCCCTTTCCGTCGCGATCGTCGTGCTCACCTACGGCGTGGGCCTACCCCCTGCGATCTGGGCTGCGGCAGCGCTCGCCGCTATCGTCCAGTTCTATCCAGGAGCGGTCTTCTACGGGGGCGCGCGGGACGCGGTGCGGCAGCGGACCGGCAACATGGACCTCCTCATCGCGGTGGGCACGAGCGCGGCGTTTGCCTACAGCCTCGCGGTGCTCGTGCTCCCGGGCCGCCTGCCTCCCGCAACGTACTTCGATGCCTCCGCGCTCATCGTCACTCTGATCCTGACCGGTAACTACCTCGAGCGGTTGACCCGCGCCAAGGCCGGCTCCGCTCTCCTCCGGCTCGGCGAGCTCCTTCCGTCGCAGGCCCGGGTGGTGCTCAACGGCACGGAACGAGCGGTTCCCGTGAACGAGGTCGTCCCGGGGGACCACGTGCGGGTGGCGCCCGGCGGCCGGATCCCTGCCGACGGGGTCGTGCGCTCGGGGAATACGACGGTGGACGAATCGTTCCTCACCGGAGAGCCCCTGCCCGTCGCCCGGCCTCCTGGGAGCCGAGTGCTGGCAGGGTCGATGAACGTAGACGGCGCGATCGAGATCGAAGCGACGGAGGCCGGTTCCGACACCTTCCTCGCGCAGGTTGGACGCCTTCTCGCGGACGCGGAAGGGTCGCGCCTGCCGCTGCGCCGGACCGCGGACCGCATCGCCGCCGTGTTCGCGCCGGTCGTGCTCGCACTCGCGGTCGCCGCCGGGCTGTTCTGGGGGCTGGCGGAACACGCCGGGGTCGCGGTATCGGTGCTCGTGTTCGTCACGGTCGCGATCACCGCCTGTCCGTGCGCGTTCGGGATCGCCACTCCGGCGGCGATCCTGGTCGGTACCGGGCGCGCCGCAGAGGAGGGAATCCTGTTCCGCGGGGAGGACGCGATCGAGAGCGCGGCGCGCGTCGACCTCTTGCTCGCAGACAAGACCGGCACTCTAACGAGCGGGACCCCGGAGGTCGCCTCCGTGGGCGTCGTCCCGCCGTTCTCGGAGGAAGAGGTGATGGCCGCGGCGGCGGGGCTAGAGCTCGGCGCCAACCACCCGCTAGCCCGCGCCGTCGTGTCGTCCGCTCGGGAGCGAGGAGTTACCCCCCTACGGTTCGACGAGATAACGCTGGATCCCGGGCGAGGCGTCCGGGGCATGGCGGGGAGCCGGAGAATGTCCCTCGTTCGCGGAGACGCGGCGGGGGCGGCGGGTGCCGACCTGGCTCCGCTCTCGGCCTGGATCCGGTCGGTCGACTCGGGCGGCGACTCCTGGTCGATTCTTCTCGAGGACCGACGTGTGCTGGGGGGGCTCTCGTTCCGCACCGGCCTCGCCCCGGGAGTGTCGGGCGCCGTGAAAGCGGTGGAGGCGATGGGGATCGAAGTGGGAATCGTGACCGGCGACAACGAGCGGGCTGCCCGGCAGGTCGCGGCCGCGCTCGGGATCAAGACCGTACATGCCGGCTGCAGCCCGGAGCGGAAGGTGGAGATAGTCGATGGCTACCGGCGGTCGGGCCGGCACGTGGCGTTCGTGGGCGACGGGGTCAACGATGCCGCCGCGCTCGCTGCCGCCGAACTGGGCATCGCCATCGGCAGCGGTACCGACGTGGCCCGCGAGGCCGGTCAGGTGCTCCTCGTCCGGTCGGACTTCGCGGGAGTCCCTCTCGCTCTCGCGCTGGCTCGCCGCATCGTCGCCCAGGTGCGCTCGAACCTGCGGTGGGCTATCGGGTACAACCTGGTGTTGCTCCCCATCGCAGCGGGCGCCCTTGTCCCCCTGCTCGGTCTCGGCATCTACGCGTTCCTGCCGATCGCGGGCGCCGTCGCGATGGGTCTTTCTTCCACGACGGTCGTCCTCACCTCCTTCGCCCTCCGATGGGGGCCCGCCGGCGGATCCCGACCGTTGCACCCGGCGGCCGCCGGGTCGACCGCTGCTAGCTGAGCGGACCGGGACGGTGCAGCCCCGTTAAGCGCGACCGCCGAGGCTTTATCCATCCGAGCCCGGCGGCTGACCGGAGGGACCGAACCCGGCGATGACCCCAAGCCTCGAAGCCCGCGGGCTGACTCGCCGGTTCGGCACGTTCACTGCCCTCGACCACCTGAACCTCAAGGTCGAGGGCTCGAAGTGTGTCGGTTTCCTGGGCCCGAACGGCGCCGGAAAGACGACGACACTCAAGATGTTCACCGACCTCATCTTCCCGACCGAGGGAGAGACGTTCATCAACGGGGTGTCGGTCCAGAAGGACCGCAAGAGGGCGCTCTCAGCCTGCGGCGTCCTGATCGAGACCCCCGAGATCTACGGGTCGCTGACCCCTCGCGAGGCGCTCGAGATGGTCGGCAGGCTACGCGGCATGGCTCACAAGGACGTGCGCGACCGGACGGACGAGGTGCTGGCTGAAGTGCGAATGTCGGAGTGGACCGACCAGAAGGTCGGCCGGTTCTCGAAGGGGATGAAGCAGCGAGTGAACATCGCGTCCACACTGCTCTCCGACCCCGAGGTCCTGTTGCTCGACGAGCCCAGCACGGGGCTCGACCCCCGGGGCGTCTCCGAGGTCCGCGACATCATACGCGGGCTGAAGCGCGGGCGTCGACTGGTCTTCTTCTCCAGCCATCTCCTGAGCGAGGTCGTGGACGTCTGCGACGAGGTCGCCCTCCTCAACCACGGCAAGCTTCTCTTCTACGACAGCCTCGCGAACGTCACGAGCCGCTTCGTCAAAGGCGCGACCGACGTTAGCATCGAGTTCATCGCCCCCGTCGCGGACGAACTCGTGAAGGGGTCGATCGCGACCATGCCGGGCGTCCAGGCGTGCACTCGGGAAGACCCTACCCACCTCACGCTGACGATCGCGGGCGGTCCCGCGGCGAAGGCCAAGGTGCTCGAGGGGCTTGCCGGCCTGCGGACCGGGCTTGTCGGGTTCAAGGAGTCCCGCAGCGCCCTGGAAGAGGTCTATCTCAGCCAGGTCTCGGACGGTGAGTCGTGAGCGCGACCCCCGTCGCCTCTGATGTCGCGTCCGGGTCGGAGTCGGCGCGGGCCGCCGGGGCGATCCCCGGAACGCTGTCCCAAGCGCTCCTACTCTCCCGATACCAGCTACGGGACTACCTTCGCGCGCGCCGGTTCGTTCTGATGATGGCCATCGTGGGGATCATCGGGGCGATCATCTCCATCGTCCTAGCCGTCTACCTGTACGTCGAGCGTCGTCCAGGGCCTGACCGGTAGCTCGGACGCGTTCTACGGGTCGTTCTGGGGCGGAGGGGTCTACGTCGTGATCATTTTCGCCGGGATCATATTCGGAGGAGACGCGATCGCGGGCGAGTTCCAGAACAAGACCGGCTACTTCCTCATGGGCCTGCCCATCCGGCGGACGAGCGTCTACGTCGGGAAGTTCCTCGCGGCGTTGGCCGCTTCCGTCGTGGCGGTCCTGTTCTTCCTCGTGATCCTCGTCGCGAACGGCGCCTACTACCTGGGCTCCAACGGATTCCCCCTCGCCCTCCTCCTCTCCTTTGGGATCGCGATGCTCTACCTCCTCGCGCTGCTGGGGTCCGTCTTCCTGTTCAGCTCGATGTTCAAGAACAGTCTCTACGCGGTCCTCGTGGTGGCGGTGCTCTTCCTGTTCGGGTTCACCATCATCCAGGCCCTTATCGTCGGCCTGATCAAGATCGAACCCTGGTTCATCATCGATTACGCGAGGCCGGTGATCGCCTATCCTTTCACTTCGCCCCTTCCGGCCCACATCACTACCTCGACGGTGCCGGGGAGAGGGACGATCACCTCGTACAACCCAACGTACGCGGAGGGACTGGCCATCATGGCCGGGTACTTCGTCTTCACCGCCGCGGCGGGCCTCCTCCTCTTCGAGCGCGAAGAGTTTACGTAACGCGCTTCCCGGATTCCAAAGGGTTATCGGCCGGAGCACGGTCTCCTATCGCTCGATGGGGGACCAGGACCTCTCCACCGAACTCGCCGGCCAGGGGTACCAGCTCACCGGGCGTCACAGCGCGGTGAAGCTCTGCTACTGGACCAAGGAGTCGCTGGTCCGAGGCCGCGACTGCTACAAGGGCCGGTTCTACGGGATCGAGAGCCACCGATGCCTGCAGATGTCCCCCGCCATCGATTCCTGCAACCTGCACTGCCGGTTCTGCTGGCGCAACCAGGGATGGGAGAACGACGGCGTGATGCCGGAGTACGACGACCCCGAGCTCCTCCTCGAGCGGTCGATCGAAGCCCAGCGCCGGATCCTCTCCGGCTTCAAGGGGGACGCCTCCGTGGAGCTGGGCCGCTGGGAGGAGTCCCAGGCCCCCCGTCATGTGGCGATCTCGCTCACGGGCGAGCCGACGCTCTACCCGAAGTTGAACCGGTACCTCGAGCTCTGCCACCAGCAGGGGATCACCACGTTCCTGGTGACGAACGGCACGAACCCCGACGGGCTCCGTGCGCTCGACCCGCTGCCGACGCAGCTCTACGTGTCGGTGACCGCCCCGAACGAGCAGATCTTCCGGAAGCTGACCCTCCCCGGAGAGGACGACGCGTGGGGCCGGCTCCTCGAGTCGCTCGAGATCGTCCGCGGCCTCTCTACGCGCCGCGTCGTTCGCCACACGCTCGTGCGAGGTTGGAACCTCGGCTGGGTGGACGCCTACGCAGACCTCGACTCCATCGCGCGGCCCGACTTCATCGAGCCGAAAGGCTACGTGTACATGGGAAAGTCCCGCCAGCGCCTCGGCCGGGACCATGTGCCGGAGCACGAGGAGATCGCCGAGTTCGCCCGGCGACTGGCCGCACGGACGGGCTACCGCGTACTCGACGAGTCCCCGGACTCGAAGGTAGTCCTTCTCGGCCGGACCTCGGAAGGCCGCTACCTTCCCGGTCGTGAGCCCCGACCGGAGGGTGCGCTCCTACCGATGGCGCCGGTCTAAGCATCGCGGGCCGCGCAGATCGCGCCGGACAGGTCCGCTCCGGACGCTGTCGCAAGGAAATCGGGCACTGGGGGAGCTCGCGGACCAAAACGATCCGCCGGCAGCGACGGCGAGGGCGGGAGCCCTACACCAGGCGCCAGTTCAGGATCTCGACGAAGATGCCGGCCGCGAGCCCGAACCCGATGACGATGTACGGGTTGACCTTGAGCGCCCGCGTCTCCTCCATGTCGTAGGTCCTGGATGAGACCGGCTGCGCTCGAAAAGCCGGATCGCTTGCCCTCGGGCATCGACCCAGGGACCCCGGGCCCGTTACATAACCCTTACCGGCCGAGAGCGCCGAGGTCGAGCACCGCGTCCTCGACCCCCTCGCGGAACCGCTCGCCTAGGGTACCAAACACCGTGCCGACGCCGCCGGAGAGGACCCTCTCGAGGAACGGGCGGGGGGGAACCACGCGGACCGCCTTGCGTTCGGAGACCCCGGTGAACCGGGCGAGCTCCCCGAGCGCCGATTCCCGGTCGCCCAGCGCGTCGACGAGCCCCAGGCTCAGCGCCTGAGCCCCGGTCCAGATCTCCCCCGTCGCGAGGCCCCGGATCTCGTCGAGCGGGCGGTGCCGCTCGCTCGCCACCAGCGCGACGAACCGCTCGTACCCCTCGTCGATGACCGCCTGCATCTTTCCCCGCTCGACCTCGGTGAGCGGCCGGTATCCCTGGAAGGCGTCCTTGTGGGCGCCTGCGTGCAGCAGCTCGATCGAGATCCCGAGGCGCCGCACCAGGTCGCGGACCGCGACGTGGGGGTAAACGACCCCGATCGATCCCACCAGCGAGTCCGGGTACGCGAAGAGCCGGCGGGCGCCGAGCGCGGCCATGTAGGCCCCGGAAGCACCGAGCGACCCGATCGACGCGAAGACCGGCTTCGCCTCGTTGAGCCGCTTCACCGCGAAGTAGAGGTCGGTCGATGCGACCCCCTCGCCCCCGCCGCTCGAAATGTCGAGAAGGACGCCCTTCACCCGGCGACGGTAGCGCAGCCCCCCGAGGAGGCGCACGTACGGGTCGACCGAGCGCTCTCGGATGGTGCCGCGGAACGGGACGAGGGCCAGGATCTCCCGCATAGCGACCGCCGGGAGTACGAAGCCGCGGACGGGTATAATCTCGGCCTCGGGCCGCTTCGGCCGCATGCTTGATGAGGGGCAAGGGACGAGTCGATCGTGTGCGGATCCTCATCCGTCCGCGCCTGCCCGTTCTCGCGCTGCTGCTGCTCGCGCCCGCGATCCCGGAACTCCTTACGGGGTCCACGCCGATCACCCCCCTCTTCGTCGACCCCATCCAGTTCGCGGTGTCGTTCCTCTTCGACATCGGGCTCTACGGAACCGGCGCGCTCCTGATCCGGGAGTTCGCGGTACGTTACGGCAAGGGATGGGCGTCGATCCTCCTCTTGGGAGCCGCCTACGGGATCGTCGAGGAGGGACTGGCCGTCCACACGTTCTTCGAGACCTCGGGGCCACCGGTCGGGGCGCTCGGGGTCTACGGCCACGCGTTCGGCGTGAACTGGCTCTGGGCGCTCGGCCTCACCGTATTCCATGCCACCTACTCCATCGCGCTCCCGATCCTCCTCACGCAGCTCGTGTTTCCCGAGGTGAAGGAGAGCCGCTGGTTCGACCGGGGGGCTGTTGCCCTGCTCGCGACCGTCTACCTCGGGGTCGTGGGCGTCTTCGCCCTTACGACGGGCCACGGTCCGTCGCGGCCGGCGCTCGCGTTCTTCCTCGTAGTCGTGGCCGCGCTCGTGGCTCTCGCGTGGAGGGTGCCGGGGGACTTGTTGCGCCTCAAGCCGGGTCCGCGGCGCATCGGCCGGTGGGGGTTGTGGCTCGCCGGGCAGCCTGGAATGGGATGCATGGATCACGGTGCTCGTCCTCTCCTCCTCGGCGCGAGTGCCCGCGGTGGTTGCCGCCCTCGTGGTCCTGCTCGCGAACTTGGGAGCGTTGACCCTGCTCCTTCGCCGCGCGGGTGCGGAGGACCTCGACCGGACAAAGCTCTACTTCGCGACCGGGATGCTCGTGCCGCTGTTCCTGTGGGACATCCCCGTCGAGTTCAGCGTGCCGGGGATCCTTCTGGTCGCGACGGTGTTCGCGTTCTTCCTGTACTGGCTTTCCCGCCGGATCGATCGACGAAGTCGGGAAGCCTCCGGCGCGCTGCCGCCTGGGCTACAGCCACTCGCCTAGCCCGCCGCGGGCGGCCGCCGCGGTCTTCCCCGAGGGCCTCGAGGGAGTGCTTTCCGTACGCCGCCAGAAGGCGAGCCCGCGGCTGTGTGGCGGTACCTCCGTGAGGGAGCTCGCGTGGTCGATTCGGCTCAAGGTCGCGTAGTCGATCGGTGGCCGCAGGGTCAGCGCGTTCATCGAACCACGAACGGCGGACCATGCCAAGGTCCGAGCGCACGGGAGACACACACTCACGGTGAGTGCTGGCGGAGAGCGGTCCGCTCCGCGATACAGTCTTTCCCGATCGACAGCTGCCGTCTCCGTGCCGTTCGAGACGCCCCTCGTCCTCGGGGAGCCACCCCGCGAGTTCGACGGGCTGGTTGAGTGGTTCGACCGTGTCAGCCAGCGTCTCGTCCTGCAGGAGGACCTGCCGCTCCCCGAGGTGCGGCGCGCGGTGACCGCGTTCACCGCCGCGGTCACGGCCCATCGCGATGCGGACGGTGACCTGGGTCGGGAAGCCCGCTCCGAGGACCTGGGCCTCGCGTCGAGCCGGCGGGTCCTGCGCGCGGACCACGACCGGTTGGCCACCTCGGTCCGCCAGCTCTGGTGGTTCTACGAGATCGTCGAGCGGGACGACCACGGCGGGAACCGGCAGGCGCTGGGCCAGTACGGACGTATCGCGGCCGAAGCCCTTCGGCGCCATCGGGTCGAGGAGCTCGAGTGGTTCCGCCTCGCCCGGACCGGCCGCTCGGAATCCCCAGTCCCGGCCGTTGCGAGCAACGATAAGTAGGCGCGCCGCGAGACGGCGGAGGGAGCGATGGCGGCGCGGGCGGGGGAAGCGATCTGGGTCGAAAAGTATCGACCCGCCACGCTCGAAGAGATGGTGGGCCAGGATGCCATCGTCCCGCTGCTTCGCTCGTACGCGGCGAAGCGGTCTATGCCTCACCTTCTCTTCGCCGGACCTCCCGGGACCGGCAAGACGACCGCCGCGCTGGC
The DNA here is from genome assembly GCA_963713145.1 of uncultured Thermoplasmata archaeon. GTDB lineage: Archaea > Thermoplasmatota > Thermoplasmata > Lutacidiplasmatales > UBA184 > Lutacidiplasma. The sequence continues at coordinate 664,491 of CAVQKI010000001.1, forward strand.
CCTCGCCCGAGACCTCTTCGGGGCGGAGTGGCGGCAGAACCTCCTCGAGCTCAACAGCTCGGACGAGCGTGGGATCGACACCGTGCGGACGACAATCAAGCAGTACGCGCGCACCGCGCCGCTCGGGAGCGTGGGCTTCAAACTCCTGTTCCTCGACGAGGCCGACAACCTGACGTCCGAAGCGCAGGCCGCTCTCCGCCGCCTGATGGAGCGGTTCTCGGGCTCGTGCCGGTTCATCCTGTCGTGCAACTACTCCTCGCGGATCATCGACCCTATCCAGTCCCGCTGCGCGGTCTTCCGGTTCCGCTCGTACCCTCCGGGGGCGGTCCGGACCCAGCTCGAGCGCGTGGCCAAGGCCGAGGGACGGACCGTCACGGCCGAGGCAATGGAGACGATCGTGGCGGCGAGCGCGGGCGACCTGCGCCGCGCGACTAACCTCCTCCAGCTCGCGGCCACCCACTCGGACGCGGTCACGGCGGACTCGGTGAAGGAGTACACCACCGTGCCCCTGCGCCGCGAAGTGGAGGCGATGCTGGGCGCCGCGCTCCGGGACAATTTTGTCGAGGCCCGGTCCCGCCTCTACGCGATCATCACCGAACGCGGGGCCTCGGGCGAGGAGATCCTTCGCGCGATCCACAGCTACCTTCCGGACATCAGCGATGCGGTCCTTCCCGCCCGCGACAAGGTCCGTCTCATCGAGTTCCTCGGCGAGGTCGACTTCCGCCTCGCGCAGGGTGCGTCGGACCGAATCCAGCTCGAGGCAGTCCTCGCGCACATCGCGGCCGGCCACACCTCCAGGACGTAGCGCATGGCCCGGCAGAAGGACGTTGGTGGAAAGCTTCCGCTTCGCCGCCGGGCGGTGGCCGTTGGACTGCTCAAGGTCTCTCCCGGAACGCGACGAGCGTTGCGGGGAGGCCGACGTCGAGAAGGGCGATCCGGTGGCCGCAGGGGAGCTCGCGGGACTTCTGGCGATGAAGCGGACCCCTGAGCTGATACCTCACTGCCACGTCGTGGCGCTGACGAAGAGCCGGGTCGACATCACCGTCAGTGCGGCGGGGGTTCGCGTTCGGGCCGAGGCGGAAGCTCTCGACCGCACCGGGGTCGAGATGGAGGCCCTCGTGGGGGCTAGCGTCGCCCTCCTGACCGTCTGGGACATGGTAAAATACCTCGAGAAGGACGCTCGTGGGCGGTACCCCTCGACCTCCCTCGGGCCGGTGCGCGTGCTCTCGAAGACGAAAACCCCGGTGGACGAACGATGACCCATCACGAAGCCCCCGCTGCGCCCGCCAACCGTCACCACCTGGGGGGAGACCGTTCCCTCGGGTTCGCCATCCTCTCTGTTTCCGACACGCACACCGAGTCGGACGACCCGTCCGGGCACCTCGCCCGCGAGCTCGTCACGGCGGCCGGCCACACGGTGCGCCATTACGCCCTGGTCGCCAACTCGGTCGCCGACGTCCGCGAGCGGCTCGAGCCGTGGCTGGCCGAGGTCGGGGTCGAGGTCGCGGCGACCGTGGGCGGCACGGGCGTCAGCTCCCGCGACCTCACCGTGAACGCCCTGGAGGCGATGGGCGGCAAGAGGATCGACGGGTTCGGGGAGATCTACCGATCGTTGAGCTTCGCCGACGTCGGGGCCCTCGCGATGATCAGCCGCGCCGGGCTCTACCTCGTCCACGGCAAGCCGGTCTTCGCCCTCCCCGGGAGCGAGCGGGGCGTCCGCCTCGCGATCGAACGGCTGATCGTTCCGGCCGGGATCCACCTGGTCGAGGAACTCGAGCGCTAGGCCCGGGTCCGGACGCCCAGCGCCCCGAGAGGCGGCGGGCCGGAGTCCAGGACCTGGGGAGCAAGCCCCTGCAGCCGGCAGAAGTCTGCCCAGGCGGGGGTCGCGTCGACGTGGTGCGCGAGCAGGATGCCTCGTTCCGAGAGGGCGTCCCACGCCGCGCGGAGCTCGAAGCGGGCGCGGGCTCCGTCCGGTCCGTTGTCGTAGAAGAACAGGTCGACGCGGTGGGTGGCCGCCAGGATCTCCCGAAGCCGATCCTCCGTGTTCCCGAGGGCGAGGGTCCAGCGGGTGCGCAGACCGGGCGGGACGAACTGGCCGACCGAAACGTCCTGCACGGCGGACGGGCGCCCGGCGGTGGGGCCGGGACCCAGGGACACGAGCTCGCCGGTTCCGTTCGCGTCGAGGGCGGCGAGCATCCAGGCAGTCGAGTAGCCCGGCCGGACGCCGGTCTCGACCACCCGCTCCGGACGTGCCGCGCGAACGAGGAGGTAGAGGAGAGAGCCCTGCGGAAGTTCGCGGGTGAAGGCGGCGCCGGCCCCGCGTTGCAGGAGGACGTCCGGCAGGCCGCTCTCCTTGAGCTCGCGCCGGTACCGCTGGAGCTCCGCCGCGGAGACCCCTGAGAGCTGGCAAACGCGGTCGAGCGCGGCCCGGCGGAACATCAGCATCCGTTGGCGGATCGCCTTGCGGGCGGCCGGAGAGATGATGGACGGACGAAGTCCCGACCGGTCGAACGGTTGAGACTGTCCTCCACCCGAAGGTCTGGCGGTTGATAGCGCGGGTTCCGATTCGTGCGTTGACGAGGAAGAACTCACGTCCTACTCATGGAGGCGCTTCTAAAAGAGCGTTCGCCCCCCGAGCGCGCGGAGGAGGCGATCCTGCCTCTGCCGGTTCGGTGTTCCGGGGTCCGGGAGAGCCGTTGGGGAGGTCCGCGCCCCGAAGTTACTCCTCCGTCGGAGACGTCTTTAATACCCGTACCGCCTCGATTGGTCCGGTGTAACGGCATGGCGGTTCAGGAGATCGGCGGCCCCGGCTTTGACAAGTTCGCGCAGACCAACTCCGCCGTGGTCATCGATGTGTGGGCTCCCTGGTGCGGACCGTGCCGGGTGGTGTCGCCCATCGTGGACCGGCTGAGCGAGAAGTACGACGGCAAGGTCGCCTTCGCGAAGATGAACTCGGACGACAACGGCGAAAAGGCCGGAGCGCTCGGGATCATGAGCATCCCGACCCTGCTCTTCTACAAGCAGGGGAAGCTCGTCGACCGCATCGTGGGCGCCTACCCCGAAGAGGTCATCGACGAGCACATCCGCCGGCTCCTCTGACTCCCCCGCCCGGGGGACGGGCGCGTCCGGACCGACGCGCTGAGAGCGGCGGGAGTCGCTCGGCCGGGCCTCGCTAACGCTCTGCCCGCGGGGGGTTCCTTCGCGTGAGCGCCGTACCGGCCGAGCAGCAGCTGGCCCGCTACTCGTTCCAGCGCAAGCTCGACGAGATCGCGGCGTGCAAGGGCCGGGCGACCGAGCTGATCAGCCTCTACGTCTCTCCCGGGAAGCAGATCTCTGACGTGATGTCGTACCTGCGGAACGAGTACGCCCAGAGCTCGAACATCAAGAGCCGGACGACACGGAAGAACGTGATGTGGGCCATCGAGTCCCTGATGGGACGCGTTCGGTCGTTCAAGGAGGTCCCGCCGCACGGCGTCGCCTTCTTCGTGGGCAGCAAGGCCGTCGGCGCGGACAAGTCCGAGACCGTCACGTTCATCGTGGAGCCGCCCGAGCCGCTCAACACGTACCTCTACCGGTGCGACTCGTCGTTCTTCCTTGACCCGCTCCTCACGATGGTCCACGAGCCCGAGCTCTGGGCCCTCGTCGTGGTCGACCGGGCCGAGGCCACCCTCGGGCTGCTCCGCGGAAAGCGCATCGAGACGCTCCGGAACAAGCAGTCGCTCGTCCCGAGCAAGCACGGCCGCGGCGGCCAGTCGGCGCATCGGTTCGAGCGGCTGATCGAGCACGCGGCCCACGAGTTCTTCGTGACGCGTCGCGGAGATGTGCACGGAGCTCTACCTGCCCCGGAAGGACGAGCTGAAGGGGATCCTGCTCGGCGGCCCGGGGGCGACCAAGGAGTTCTTCTTCAAGGAAGGGTTCCTCCAGTACGAGCTCCAGCAGAAGGTCGTCACGCCCCTCTTCGACACCGGCTACACGGACGAGCACGGCCTCAAGGAGCTGGTCGAGAAGGCGACCCAGACTCTCCACGGGCTCGAGCTCACGGAAGAGAAGCGGATCATCCAGCGGCTCCTGAACGAGATCCGCAAGGCGGAGACCGGCCTCGCGGCCTACGGGGAGCGCGACGTCGCGCACGCCCTCGAGCTCGGCGCCGTCGAGACCCTGCTCATCTCCGACGGCCTGCGGCGGCGGAGGATCACGTTCCGATGCGGCTCCTGCCAGCAGGAGTTCCTCCGGTCCCTGGAGGATTCGGAGATCGACGCGGTCCTCGCGGGCCCCTGCCCGAACTGCGGCGCCTCCCAGCTGACCGAGGCAGCCTCGGAGGATTACGTCGAGGGACTGTTCCGCCGGGCGGCCGAGTCCGGCGCGAGCGCCCGCCTCGTCTCGACCGAGAGCGAGGAGGGGGAGATGCTCGCGAAGGCGTTCCAGGGCGTGGCCGCGCTCCTCCGGTACCCGGTGGCGTCGACCGTAGTCCTCCGCCCTCGAACGGAGAGCTAAAGGGACCGGGCTCCGTCGGCGAGACGATCGCGATGGACAGCGCAACGATCGCGCCGGTCGCTCCACCGCCCGCCCCACCGCCCGCCCCACCGCCCGCCCCACCGCCCACCCCACCGACCCCTCTGCCGCTGGACGACGGACCGCTCCGCTCGCTCCTGGGCCTCGCCCGGACGCTGGCGTTCCTTGTCGCGCTGATCGCGGGCCTGTTCTTCCTGATCCTTCTCGCCCTTGGCATCTTCCGGATCGCGGTGGGCGGCTCGCCCGCGTCTCTGGTCGCGGCGGCGTACTGCCTGATCGCCGCGGCCGTGAGCTACCTCACCTGGCGCGAGATGCCCGCCCTCGAGCTCCTCGCTTCGCAGCGGAAGTACGGCCTTCTCAAGGAACGCCTTCTCGTCTGGACGGTGCTCGGCCTGATCTTTTTCGTGGTCGTGGGCGTCGTGCTAGCGCTCGCCTGGGTGCGGATCGACCTGAAGGCAGGACCGTACGCCGTCGCCCCGGCGGGAAACCCTCCGGTCTGCCTGCGATGCGGGGAGCGCGCGACGTTGATCCCGGAGTTTGGGCGGTACTATTGCTACCGCTGTTCCGCCTACCTCTGGTAGTGCGGGCGGAACACGCTCCCCTCGGTCACCAGAGGTGATCGAGTGGGTCGTCCTCGGTCGGTGGCTTCACGGGCGGGCGGAGGGGAGTCGCGGGACGGAGGGGCCCTGAACTGGTCTGCCCCGGCGGATACAGCGATGCGTTCGGGTACTTCGGGAGCGGCACCTGTCGGCGCCGAGCGACGACGGCCATCCCGATCAGAGCGGCCGTCGCGACCACCCCGGCCGTGACCACAATCACGCCCAGCAGGCCCCGCGGCACAGCGCCGGTAGGACAGCCGGTCTCGGTCACCAGGCACGCGGCACCCGAATGTGCTTGAGCGGCCGACTCGGGAGTGCCCTGAACGAACGCCGAGCTACCGGAGTCCGTGGCGACGGGCGTGGCGGCGGGGATCCCGGGGAGCGCCGGCCCACCGGACAGCGCGGTCGCCACGTTGCTCGAGCTCGTGTGGAACCACGCGCCGGAGGCCACGAACCCGAGGTGCCCGCCGGCGAACCCGTGGTCGGCGACATCCACGGTCGGCGAGGTCGCGTTAGTGAACCCCGACTCGTTCGTCGACCACGGCTGGGCGGAAGACCCGAACAGGTTCGCGCTCGAGGGGATCAGGATGAACCCCTCGCGCAGCGCGAAGGGGCCCGTGAGGGTGTAGTTGATCTCAGAATAGGGATGGCCCTGGAGCGTGACGTTCGCTCCAGTGTAGGTTCCGGCAAGGGTGACGGACCCAGAATGGTTCACCGCTCCGGTGCCGGCGGTGCGGTATGTCTCGTTCAGCAGCAGCGACCGCTCGTAGACGCCCCAGGCGTAGCTTCCCGAGGCAGTGAAGTCGCTGGTCGAATTCCAGGTCGTGCCCGGTGTCAGGGCCAGCGGCACGAGTCCGAGGGCGGGGGAGAAGTTCAGGTTCGCGGCGGCGCTCACGTTGACGTCGAGGGTCCTCGAGAGCACGAGCAGACCCAGAGCCGAGTAGTCCGCCGCCTCCCGGACCCCTCCGGACACGGCGACCTGCGAGCCGGTCAACGCGATCGCGGCCGTGGGACCACCCGGTTCGGTGACCGATCCGGCGGTGGTGAGGTTCGAGGTTGCGTTAACCGTCTCCCACAAGTGATCGTGCAGGTGGACGACCGCTGAGGGGATGGCGCGCGAATAGGTGACGTTGAAGAACGCACCCATCGTTCGGCTGACATTGAGCACGTACATCGTTCCGGATACATTGGTCTCCGTAATCACGACCGAGAACCCGAACGTCGCACTGACCTGGTAGGTCCACAGCCCCGAAATGCCGTGGAACGCTACCGTCTTGATCGCCCCGTAGGCCCATGTCTGGGCGGTCGAAGCTGCCGGGCCGGCGCTCCCAGCCTCTGCCGGGGCTGCGCTCGACACAAATACCATCAATAGGACCAGCGCTACTGCTGCGGCCGGGACCACGAGTGAAGGGCGCGCGTTCATGGAATTCTCTTTCTCCTGCAGGAGTTCCGATAGTTGCATGCGGGATGCGCCTCTTAAGGCGAAGTTCCGAGCCTCGGTGGGTCCGTTGGACCGAATGCTACACTGTAGCAATCACGTGAGGACGATCCGTTGCGGGCACTGACCGCGTCGGAGGCTCGGGTGATTGCCGTCCTGCTCGCGGCGAGGCCCGACCGTGAGAGGGAACGCCTTCGCCTGGTCGCTGTTCCCCGGTCGACCTACCACGCCGTCCGCCGAAGAGCGTACGAGGAGGGCTGGCTGAAGGACCGGGTACGTGCCCCATCCGGTCCCGCTCGGACTCCCGGTGGTCACGTTCCTACTAGTGCGGGTGTACGCGGACCGGTCCGAGGAGCTCCTGCGGACGCTTTCAGCCGATCCAGGCGCCGTGCTCGTGTGGACCGGGGGACCCATCACCCTCGCCGTCCTGTTCCACGGGAACCCATCGGCACCCCGTCGCCTGATCGAGCGCATCATCGCGGGCCGGCTCGCAGCGACCCCGACCGCAGTGACCGTCCGCGCCGATGGGCCCTCGGTCCCGGTGGTACTTCGATTTCGAGGGGCTCTGGTGCCACCTCGCAGGTCTGGACGGAACCCTCGCCTATCCTCATGGCCTAGGCGGAGGCGAACCTGTCAACGACGAGGACACGACACAAACGCGGCTCACCTCTCATCAGCGCTGGGCAGTCTCGGAGCTCCTCCGACGCCCGTTCGCCGCCGCCGAGAGCGGGCGAGGCGGACACTTGGTCGGCCCGTTCGGACTTCCGTTCTCCCAGCGAAAGATTCTCCAGCGGGGTTGGATCGTGCATCGCACGATCCTGGACCCCTCCCGGCTTCCGCCGTACGGAGGTCGCGCGGCGGACCAGGTCGTGCTGATCACGGGGACCCCCCGGGCCGGGGCACGGCCCGAGGTCCTCTTCAGTACCCTCACGCACGAGTCACATGTGTTCCCGTTCCTGCTCGCGGTCGGTCCGGACCGGTGGATGCTTGGCGCGCTCGGAGGCTCGGGACCGGCAGCACCGGAGAGCCGGACCTCACGACGCCCCGTCCTTCCCACGCTCCGGGAGGTACCTGGAGGGGATCGAGATCGTCCAGGAGCCCGCGTCCTCGTTCACGGCTGCGATCGACCACCGGTACGACCGCCTCCTACCCTCGGACCCGGCGGGCCAGTCGGCGAAGCGCCCATAGGTCAACGAACGAGCGCGCGGAGGGGCCCGCCCCGGGGCCTTCTTCGACCCGCCGAAGCGCCGGTGTCGGCGCCGTCGAGTCCTGCGGCCCACCGTCAGACAGCGGTCGCCATGCTCGTCGATTTGTATCGGAGGGCTGACGAGGAGACCGGTACGGATACGAGTTCTTCTCGGTGGCGAGAGTTCACTCTGAGGGAGGCCTTCTCGGTTGCGCGCCTGGTGGGGATGGCAATCTGGGCACCCTACGATGGCTCCGGCTTCGAACCCAACGGTGCCTTCGCTTTCCGGGGGTGCCTCCTTCCTGCGTTCTGTGCACGGATACTCCTCCGTCAGGTTGCGGCGCTCGCGTCCCGGTGAGACGACCCATGGGGCGTGGTTGGCGGTTCCTGGTTGCGGGGGCATCGCGGTCTGACTGACCTCGGGGAAATCGAGGGATTCTTTTAGTGCGCCATGGGCCTCGAATCTGGGCAAGTGTCGCCCACCCTTGGGACTCACGGACAGCGGCTCCGAGACTACGACGCCCTCGGGAGAGTTTTGCTCGTCCTCTCCGTGACGCTGACGGCGGTGGGATTCGTGCTGCAATTCTTCCCGACGGATCAAGTCTGCACCGCGACGGGTCTCTCCGGAAACTGCGTTCAGACGGCGGACTACCACCCGTACTCGACGGCGGGGACCGTGATCCTGTTCTCGTGCCTAGTTCTTGCATCCGTCGGGCTGGTGCTTTACTTCCGGAACCGCGCGGAGCCTGTCCCGGGTCGGGCGAGCGGCGCGCCGAACGGGCCGCTGACTCAGTCGCTCTATCCCGAGCCTCCTCATCCCACCACGGGACCTTCGTCTTCTCAGACGGCCGGAGAAGCAGAGCTTCAGGAGCCTCCGTCGCACACGCCCAAGCTCCTCTTTCGATGCAAGAACTGTGGAAACACCTTCGATTTGATGCTTGGTGACTGTGACGTCTGCGGCGCGGAAGCATCCTAGGACGTTCGGATTCGCGCCGAGCCGGGGGTCCGTTGCAACGGTTCGGAGGCGCCCTTTTCGGGGCGTTGCGTACCGTAACCGAGAACCCCCACGCCGCCCGTGGAGAGTTGGGGGGCCCGGCTGCCCGTGGGCCGAGGACGTTAGCCTGAGCAGCCGGAGGTTCGAAAGTAGGTAGTCGGGGTTCCGTTTCCAATCGGCGTGTCCGGGGGAAGGGATTAATTGCGAAATCGGGCAGGATGCTCGGGGCGCGTAGCCTAGCTTGGATAGGGCACCGGGTTCCTAACCCGGGGGTCGAGGGTTCAAATCCCTCCGCGCCCGCTGCGGATTCGCCAACCCAACTGCGCCCTTGGATTCGTACTCCGATAGAGCACGCTCCTGAAAAATCGTCCAAGGCAAACTGGGTGTACTCCCGTTCGCCGAGTACGGTTGGACGGCTCGAGCACGGTTCCTCGCCGACTCGGCATCATAACCTACGTTCTTGGTGCCGCTTTGAAATGGGTGTGTTTCCATTCGCGGCGTGACCTCGCGATAGCCCCCTCTCGACCCGTCGTGCTCCGCGCAGTTAGTCGCCGCACGCGCCCTCAAAATCACATCCTGCCATTCGGCGCATCCAATGCGTCAAGACACGGTCCAGGTCTGAGGAGACCTGGCGGTCGGACATACGATGGTCCGTCACTTCGCTGGGCGTTCCTTGATCCCAAACACATTTCCTTCGGTATCGCGGAAGTAACACCAGCGCCCGCCGCCTTCCGTGGTGCCTTCCATCTCCGAAACGGGTCCGACGCCGCGAGCGATCAGTTCGCGGCGAGCAGACACGATGTCTGAGACCGCGTAGCCGACCTGGTACCGCGGCCGATCATACTGCGGCTCATCGCTCCGCTGCACCAGCTCGAGCAGGTTTCCGTTGCCCAAGTCGAAGTGCACCCAGTCGGCGCCGACCTGGAGCTCAGCGAACCCGAGAACCTCTCGATAGAAGCGTCGTTGTTCCGCGAAATCGTCGACTACCACGCCTATCCAACACGGCCACTCCAATCTCACGGGCATGGGTTTCCTGAGTTACGGGCGACAGAGGACCCTCGGATAAATCGCTCCTTGTTCGCAACCTGATGTTCGGCCCACACCCTGGTTCGGCGGCGAGGGACTGGCAGAAGCGTCGGATGTCCATCGCTCGCGATGCTCGTTTCGCGCCGCTCTGAACCCGTCAGGAGACCGGGCCCCACTTCGGACGGACCCAATCCGAACCGCAGCGACCATCGCAGCGCCTCTGACTGAATCCGAATCAAGGGCCGCTATAGATAATCGGGATGCGAGTCGACCGATGGTCTGAGGACCGCAAGAGTTGGAAAAATGACGACTGAGTCCAAGCGAGTAGGGACAGTTGCCTTGGTAGTCCTAGTCACGCTCACGATGCTTTTCGCGGCGTTCGTCGGGATTGCCCAGCTGACGTCCAAGGGAACCGAGGCTGCCGCGACGTTGAGTAGCGCACCGGCGGGGGCCACTCCCTCCGTCGCATGCGGCCGGACTGACGTGCCCCTCGCGTCCGCGAGCACGTACGCAGCGCTTGCCGGAACAGACGATTACGAGTACGGGCGCGACGGCCATCACGGGTGACCTGGGCGTAAGCACGGGATCGTCGGTGGTAGGCTTCCCCCCGGTACCTATACCGGACACGAGAACGTCTCTAACGCCGCAGCGGCGACAGCTCAGGCGGATCTGACGGTCGCTTTCAACAACGCCTCGGCGCGCGTCAACTGTCCCATCGCGGCCTCGGGCAACCTCGGCGGTCAGACGCTGACGCCGGGCCTCTACAAGTCCACTGGCTCTCTCTCGATTTCGGGTGGTGCGTTGACCCTGAGCGGCGGCGGGGACCCCAACGCGGTCTTTGTCTTCCAGAGCGCATCCACCCTGACCACATCCTCCGGGGTCTCGGTCATTCTTTCGGACGGCGCTCAAGCGGGCAACGTCTTCTGGGTGATCGGAAGCTCCGCCACCCTCGGAACGACCTCCACAATGCAGGGAACGCTGCTGGCCTACGCGTCCATCACGCTGGACACGGGAGCCCACCTCGACGGTCGGGCGCTCGCCCGCACGGGCGAGGTAGCTTGGCCGCCGCGACGATCGTCGTACCCACCAGTAGTTCAACCCCCACCTATGCCGTGACGTTCACGGAAAGCGGTCTACCCGCGTCGACGAGCTGGTCGACAACCTTTGGCGGCGACTTTAGCAGCTCCGTGACGGCGACGATCGTGTTCAACGTCGTGAGCGGAACCTACGCCTACACGATCAAGCTGGTTGGCTACATCGCGAGCCCAGCTTCCGGCAGAATCACGGTCGACGGGGCCGCGACAGGGCAGGCGGTCGGGTTCACGGCCGGTGCGGTCGGAACCTACACGGTCACCTTCACGGAGTCCGGCCTGACGGCGGGCACCAGTTGGTCGGTAACGTTCAATGCGTTGCTCGAATCCTCCGTCACCTCAACGATCGCCTTCGCGAGCGTGGCGGGCGGAACCTACACCTTCACGTCGGGAGTCGTGGCGAACTTCACCGCCAATCCTGCCACGGGTAGCGTTGTGGTCAACGGTGCGGCGGCTGGCCAGACGGTCACCTTCAATGCTGCGGGCGCAACGGGCGGCGGCGGAAGCTCCTCCGGCGGCGGCTGGACCCCCTTCTGGGTTTGGGTCGTCATCGGGCTCGTGGCGGTTGGATGTGTCGCGGGCATCGGCGCGAGCTTGGCGTACCAGGGTCGTCCCAAGCCGAAGGGCCCGGCGCAGCCGGCGAGGTAGATAGCCCGACGGATCCGTTCGGCGAACTATCCCCCCTCCGAGACAGCGAGGGGGGCCAACCCATTCACCCCTCTATCAGGCCCCGTCGAGGACCGCTTTCCTGGCCATCTTGGCCTTGGTGTGCTGCCCGACCCTTCGGATTCGCTCTCTTTCTTCCTTCGGCTAGCGTGGGTCCGACAGCTTGGATACCAGGGCTGAAGAGGGAAGAGGGTGGCCGAATCCGATCCGTCAACATTGTCGGCCAGCAAGCTGAGATACCCGCGAACTCCCTCCGTGGCCTGTGCGGGTCAGGGAGCTGGCGTGGAGAGACTTCGAGGGCTGGGTCGCTCTGTACTATAATCGGTACGACGAGGTCCGGACGAACAGGGAGCTCGGAGTCTACACGTACGAGACGAAGCCGACCCTGCCGGAGGAAGCGGCTCTCTTCGCGGATGTTTGGAAGGAGTCACTCAAGGGGGACCTGGTCGCCTCCGTGGCCGAGGCCGACAGGAAGGTCGTGGGTGTTTGCACGATCCACCGCAAGGGACGCCACTCGGAAGACCGCCACACCGGGATTCTGGCAATCGAGGTCCATCCCGACCGGAGGGGCCGTGGAGTGGGCAGCCTGCTCCTAGCTCACGCCCTCCCGAGGTGCGTAGGGAAGTTCGAGATCGTTTACCTGACCGTCACGGAGAGGAACGTTCGGGCCCAGGGATTGTACCGAAAGTTCGGGTTCGTCGAGTCCGGTCGCGTACCGCGGGCTTTCAAGCGCGACGGGGAGTACTCGGATGACATCCTCATGTGGTGGTCGGCAGCGTCGTGGTCGGATGCGGCCTCGCGCAATGCGCCCGATCCCTAGGGATTGCGATACAGAGGGCGACGCGCCCTCGCACGGCCTACCGAACCCACGGCCTTGAGAGCCCCGTTCGCGGGTTGTCTCTCTCCCGAACGCCCTGGGGGGCGGAGTTCACCGGAGGGGTTCCCCGCGTCGTCCGCGACGGCTCCCGGGGGTTGGACTACACTTCCTCGTCGAAGCTGGGTGAGTCCACTTCAGGGTAGATCACGAGGGGAACGGGTTCCTTGCTCGTCACGTTCTTCGGGAACACACGCCATACCGGACCCCTCGGCCCGGGCGCAAGCTCGACCGAGTAGGAGGAGCCGCAGGTCGGGCAGGCGTGCTCGAACTCGATGTTCGCATCGGCGGAGGTAGTGTGCTGCGCCGTCAGTCGGGCCACGCAGCCCTCGCACCCCCACGAGATGTCGACCATGGCGCCAAAGTCGATGATCGCCGAGCTGCCCTCTCCCGCGAGACCACCGCCCCCCGCGTAGACGGGGGGTTCCGACTTCCGTGAGGACTGGTACGCAGGATGCTTCGCGTTCAACTGGTTGGCGCGATTGTCTCGCGACGCGCCCGAGGCCGGATTGTTCGGATTCTTCGAGTTGGACCGGTGGTCGTTCGGCCGAGGGTGAGCCTTCGACATGGGTGCTTTTTCCCCCGGTCCCCGCATCGCCGAACTCGCATTTGAATCCTTAGGGACCGTACCCGGCGCGCCGCCGGACCGAGCCGTCGGCTCCGGGGGAACTGCTCGAGTCGACCCCTGCGTCGCGCTCCGTGCCCCTCAGCCCCCACGCGGGGGAATGTCAAGCGAGTGCCGGACCTTCGTTCGGCCTTCCGGTCTTCGCACGTCGACTACTCTGACACGTAGTCTTGGCGGATCGCGACGTGCCGTGGCGTCTCTCCGGAAAAGAACCGTGCGAGGTTGTCGATCGCGTAGGACAGGCCGCGTGCCCCCGTGTCGGCGCCCTCGGCCGCGTTGTGAGGGCTCCCGAGGAAGTTCGGCAGCTCGGCGAACGGGAACCGGTGATGGATCCGGTCGCGCACGTGGTCCTCCTCCCACCAGACGTCCATCCCGGCACGGAACTCCGGATGGGTGGACAGATGCCGGAACAGGGCCTCTTCATCGACCGTGGCCGCTCGGCCGACGTTGACGTAGATCGCCTTCAGCTTCATCGATCGCAGCAGCGCTTCGTCTATCGTCCCCCTGGTCGTAAGCGTCAGCGGGCGGCAGTCGACGATTAGGTCCGCGCCGCGAACAGCCTCTCCGAGGGAGGCTGCGGGGAACATCTTCTGGACCAGGGGGTGGGCACGGGTCGTTCGCGCAACCCCTTCGATCCGGACGCCGAACGGCCTCAACCGCAGGGCGACTTCCGTGGCGATCTCCCCGAAGCCCAGGAGGAGGAGGGTGCTTCCCCGGATCTCCCTTCGACGTCCCACGGCACCGAGCTGCCCTTCTCGGACCCGCTCGTGATCTCCTCGGGCGTCCTGGGCAAGGGCGAGGAGCATCGTGACGGCGTGCTCCCCTACGGCGGGGGCGAACGCCCCAACGTTCCCCGCCACCCGGACTGACGGCGGGAATCGTGCGAACGGAAACCGGTCCAATCCCGTCCAGAGGCGCTGAACGAACTCCAGCCGAGGGGTCAGAGCGAACGTCCACCCGGGGATCTCTCGGACCGGATCACCGACGAGCATCGCTCGGGCCTCGGTCCACGGCCCCGGGGAGCTCGCTCCCACGTACTCCCACCGTGTCCGGGGAAGTAGTCGCGTGATCGCCTCCGAGATCTCTGCCTCGGGGCGGAGCGACACCAGAAGCATTGATTGCGCCACGTCGAGAGCGACCTCACTCGAAGGCGCTGGCCTATATGCGGAGAGACACGCGAGAACGCATGAGGAGCGCGACCCGCGCCTAGGCGGGGCCCGGGTTCGCCTTCTCGCGCTCGAGGAGAACGAAGTACGCCACGTTCGTGGGTCGGAACCCGAACGAGGCCGGCGCGTGGCTCGCTTCGAACGATCTCACCACCCATCCGGCGCGCGCCAGTTCGTTGAGGCTCTTTTCGAGTCGGTCGCGGGTCGCCTCTCCCGCCCACGACGGTTGATTTGGCTCCAGTTCTCTCAGGACCTTGTACTCCTTCATCCCCTCACGTTCCCTGTTTTGCGCATTGTAGGATGCGGCCGGAGGCGCTCGTCGGAAGTCCAAGGCGGGCTAATGGGTCTTCCCAGCCGGCGCAGTCGGCGACCTCATAGCCCGGGACCCGATCGCCCCGAGGATGTACGGCCGAGACGAGGACCGGAACGTTTTCCCTGGTCGCCTGCGACCCGGACCTACGGGTACCTGGGGGGTCGTCGTTTCGACCAAGCCGATGTCCGTGGGCGCCGTCGTTCCATGGGGCGCGTGGCGGACGGGGGCCTTGGCCACGCAGGCCGACACGAACTTCCAATACGGACCTCTGGGCCTCGCGGCGCTCCGAAAGGGTCTTTCCGCCGAGGCTGTGGTCCGCAAGCTCACCGCTTCGGACCCGAAGCGGGAGCATCGCCAGCTCGGGGTGGTGGACGCTCGGGGGCGCGCCGCAGCGTGGACGGGATCGAAGTGCATGAACTGGGCCGGGCACGTGGTAGGGGACGGGTTTTCCTGTCAGGGAAACATCCTCGCGAACGACCGGGTCGTGCCGGCAATGGTTCGGGCGTTCGAGCACAAGCGAGGCACCCTCGCCCGACGCTTGTACGCCGCCCTGGTCGCAGGCGCGCGGGCGGGTGGGGACCGGCGAGGTATGGAGTCCTCGGCGATCCTCGTGGTCCACCACGAACCTTGGTTCGAAACCGCTTGGAGCGACCGGTGGGTTGACCTCCGCGTCGACCAGCACCCGCGGCCCGTCGCGGAGCTTGGGCGGATCCTCTCCCGCGACGAGGCGGCAACGCGCCGGTTCGTCGCCGCCTATTCGGCCCGCGCTCGGCGGCGGCGCGCGAAGTGAGCGGTGAGGTCACGCGTAGATCGAGAGACTCGTCCGGACCGAACGGCCGAGCTCGCCACACTTGGAGAGCTCGCCCGCGAGAAGCGGCCCACGGGGACTTCGGGCGATCACCGAGAGTCCCATGAACGGGGGCGAGACGAAGGGGTTGCGATCCCGAACCATCGCTTCCATCCTACCGACCGCCTTGCCGTGGTCCCGGGAAAAGCAGGTGTCGAAGAAGACGAACCTCCGACCGCGCAGGTCCCGGCCGCGGAGCTCCTCGAGCAGCCGTCGGATGCGCGGGCTCGGTCCACCCTGGTAGTTCGGCGACCCAACGACGACGATGCCGTGCGAGAGAACGTGGGCTACGTCCACCGATTTCACGTTCGCGACGACCGTCGGGACGCGTCCGTCCGCGGAGAGCCCTCTCGCGATCTCCTCCGCCACGGCCTGCGTACACCCGTACCACGAGTCGTAGACTACGATCGCGGTCGTCATCGGGTCCAGTGTTCCTTACGCGGGAACAAGCCGAAACTGCCCGGTGGTTACATGACGCGAAGGTCAATATTTCTTGACGACTGGCCGCGGGAGGGCAACCGACCCTGCGCGGCTGGCTCGGTTACGTCTCTCGAAGGGGCTTCAGGGACATCGGCGACCTTCGACACGAATCACGGAGCAGGTCTGCTCCGCCACGCTAGTTCAGGTTGTGGGCCGTCGCGGGTTCCGGACGAGGCGTCCCGTTGGATCTATCGAGCAGTCGCGTCGAAACCGCGCCGCCCGCTCTCACGGCCAGGTAGAGTGCGAAGGCGATGCTTACAATGAAGAAACTGGGGGGATACTGTTCGTACCATGAGATGAAGAGCCCCGCCCAGATGCTGAATACCGCCACGGACACCGAGACCAGGACGGCGGTGAGGGGTCGCCGCGTCACTCGGACAGCGATTGCGGCCGGAGTGACCATCAGGGCGAAGATGAGCAGAACACCGACCACCTGGACCGCGATCGAGATCGCGACCGCAAGGAGGACCATGAAGACCAGCCCGAGGGTGAGCATCGGTAGGCCCTTCGCCTCGGCCACGTCCTCGTCCAGGGATGCGAAGAGGAGCGGCCGGTACACAACCAGCAGGACCAAGAGAGTCACTACGGCAGCCCAGAACGTGAAAGCAACCCCTGCTGTGCTGATTCCCAAGATCTCCCCGAACAGGATTGAGTACGCCTCCGTCGCGTAGCCGTTGTAAAGGCTCAGAAAAAGGAGACCCAGCCCCAGCATGAAGGCAAGAACGGTCCCGATCTCCACATCGCGCGTGGAGGCCCGTTTTCCGAGGAGGCCCATGCCTAGAGCCCCGGAGCTGGTGAACAGCAGTAGGCCGTAGACCGGGTTGACCCCCAGGAGGACGGCGCCGGCGGCCCCCGAGAAGCCGACGTGGCCTAAGGCGTGCGTGGCGAACGCGGAACGGCGAAGGACCACGAAGTAACCGATGATCCCGGCGACGATCGCGATGATCGTCCCCGCCTCGAATGCGTTGACCATGAATGGATATTGCCACATTATCCGCAGGTCGGTCACAAGATTCCAGCTGAAGTACGTCATCCGGACTCCCCTCCCAGACTCTCTTCCGCGCCCGCGATCACGAGATGGCCCCGCGAGTCGTGGAGAACCTCGACCGGAACGTCGTAGAGCGCGCTGAGCGTCTCCGACGTAATGACCTCGCCGGGCGCGCCCGTGGCGACCTTGCCGTTCGCGATGTAGACTACCTTGTCCAGGTGATGGATCAGAGGGTTGATGTCGTGGGCGACCAAGAGGGTGGTCACGTTGCGGGATCTGACCAGCCCTGCGACCAGTGCAACCAACTCACGGCCCCGCTTCAGGTCCAGGTTCGACAACGGCTCGTCCAGCAGCAACAGTTCCGGGTCCCCGACCAGGGCCTCGGCGAGGAAGATGCGCTGGAGCTCCCCGCCCGAGAGCGACCCGAGGGACTTATGGGCCAGGTCGGTGGCGCCTACCGCGGAGAGAGCCCCGGCCGCCGCGTTCCGCTCTCGTGCCAGATCCACACCGGGTCCCCAGTGTGTTCCCGAGACGCCCATCCGCACCAGGCTCTCGCATTCGATGTGGGTCTCGTTGTCGACGGTATGGCGTTGGGGCACGTACCCCACCCGTCGGTTCCCGCGGCGCGGGGCCCCGCCGAAGATCGTCAGCGTACCGTTGCGCGGCCTTTGGAGCCCGAGCAACATGCGAAACAGTGTCGTCTTCCCAGCTCCGTTTGGGCCGATAACAGCGACGAATTCGCCGCGGCTGATACGGAAGTTAGCGTCTCGCCAGACGAGCCGGTCACGATACGCTACCTCGAGGCGATCGGCTCGGATCACCTCCGGGCCGGCGACCGGAGGGAGCGGGGGCTGGGATGCTCCGCGCACGGAGCCTTACGACCCTAGAGCCGTTGCGTTGAGCGCCAGCTCCAGGTTGTAGTACCTGGATTCCCATCCACTCCTGGAACGAATAATTGGGCGGCTGGATCGTCTCGGTGACGCCGACGATCGACACGTTGTTCGCCGCGGCGACGGCCTTCATGTTTGTCGTGATCGGCGTCACGGTCTGCTGGTTGTAGACCAGAACTGCAACTCTTCCGCTCCCCAGTTGGCACTGGAAGGTCACCACGCTCTGGGTTGGAGGGTCGTTCCCTTCGGCGATCGCCTCCATGAACGCGGCAGGCGAAACGAGATCAAGGTGCGTGTAGTTCGCCAGGTACACGAAGATGCTCTCCGTGCTTGCGACCACGGCGCCCTCGTGGAAGTACCGAATCTGGTTCGCCTGGCTGTAGAGCGCCCCCAGTGATTCGTTCAGGGTCGCGTACTGCGCTTGGAAGTATGTGGTGTTTGCCGGGGCGATGTGAACGAGGGCCGCGTACATCGCGGCGACCGTGTCGTTCACGTAGGCCGGGTTGTACCACATGTGCGGGTTGCCCGTTACGATCCCACCGGTGACGAAGACCCCGTTCAGGGTTCCGACATTGAGGACAGTTTGGTTCGTCTCGCCGTCCGCGGCGATCTCGTCGATGGCCCAGTCGTCGTAGCCGACTCCGTTGACGATTACGTAGTTCGCGTTCGTGATGTCCCGTGAGTCTGTCGCGTTTGATTCGTATTCGTGCGGGTCGGTGTTGGGGTCGGTGATGATACTGATGACGTGCGTGAGGCTACCTCCGAGCTGAGAAATCAGGCTGCCCCAGAAGTTCTCGGCCGCGACCACCTGGATTGGGTCCGACGGAGTGGCGGGACGGGATATCGCGCTTCCAAACGACGTTCCGACCAGCCCGCTTTGCATGTTCGTCGGCTCCCCGCCGGTAGCAGCCGTGAGTATGTCTTGGTGCGCCGGCAACGCCGCTGTTGTGTTGTTCTGGGGGGGAAGTCCCAACGCGACGCCGGCACACGCGGGGGCGGCGGCCGAGGTCAAGAACTCGGCCGTACCGGCACCGAGAATGACCGCGGCCACGACGACAGCTATCACGATCGTTGTTCTCTTCTGCATTTTCGAACCCTTCCTTGCTCGTTTCCTCTTAGTGCGTCTTTTCGGGGGAGTGGCATGGAGCGATCGGAGCGCCGTGAGGGCACGCAGCCGGGTGTTGCTGTGCCCGGCAGACTTCCTCGACCGTCCGGTGGGAGATCGCGAGGTCGATTTCACGCGCCGCAGCGCACGTTTCCGCTGGTTTGAGTCCCAGGCTACCGAAGAGGGTCTCGGCGACCCGGTGGTGCCGCTGGTACTCCAGCATGGTGCCGCGACCCTTGTCGGTGAGCCGGCTCTTCCCGCGGTATCGTGCAACCAGACCGAGGTGCTCGAGAGGAGTGAGGTGGCCCAGCGCGGACGGAGCCGAAAGGCCCAGCGAGGCGGCGATGCTCTTGAGGGACACTCCCTTCTCCGGCGTCTCCCGGGCCAATACTGTCTGCAGGGTTTCGAGCTGCCGACGGGTCAGTTTCTGCAGGGTCTCCACGAGATACCCCAGAGTCTGCCGGAATATATACGTGCCCCTAATTATTAGTCACATGCGACTGTTGTGGGGGAGGCAAAACGAAACCGTCCCGACGTACGCGGGCATCGGCGACGGGAGCCGGCGTTCACCTCTCGTGCCTCTGATCGGGTCGAGGACGGCGAGGGTCCACAATTCCGAGGTCCGGAGCGGGTTCAGGGGCGGAGCGACTTGGACATGATTACGTTCGTTTCGGAGTACCCGAGTTTGGTGTAGAGTCTCCTCGCCCCGAGGTTATCTCCGAATACGTGGAGTGAGATCTTCTCCACGCCCTTCCCTCGCGCGACTTCCTCTGCCAGAGTCATCGCCTGCTCGGCGTATCCTCGCCGTCGGTACGGTTCGAAGACGAGCAGGTCGTAGACAAATCCCCCTCGTGGCTCGATGGCGAGCCAGAGGGCACCGACCTTCTCGTTCGTCGAGTGTGCGACTATGCTGAAAATGAAGTGGTTCGGTGTCTCTCGGCCGTTCGGAAGAAGTTTCTGAGTTTCCTTGCGAGCCTCGACGAGTCCCTCCTCCTTGGTCCAACGACCCGCCCGAATGCACTCTTCCGCGTAGCCCTGGACCAGCCGTTCCATGAACGGGAGGAAATCGCTCTCATCCATCGGGACGAGCCGGAGCACGGGCCGTCCAGTCCTGGGATGGCTTGAAGCCATTGGCGTTGACTCACGTCCCAACTTCTACGGGCTCAACCCCGTGTCTACCCCTGCTCACAGTTCCCATGCACGCCGTCCCGGGAGGGTCCCTCCTCGCCGTCAGAATGCGCCCGACCAACACGCTCCGAGGGTTGTAGCGGGCGATCGAGGTTGCCTTCCGCCTGTGAGCCGCGCCGAGAGAACGGGGTCGAGTGCCCGGCATCTCGGGCCCGAGCCAACCCCTTCCCACCCGTCGACCCCGCCCGCTGCACCACACCGGGCGGAGTTGCCGACGGCTGGCCAACGCAGCACTGCACGACCGGGGCTGACGGGCCTAGCCTGGGGAGACCACTTTTTCAGACGGGGCCGAGGGCCGATCCGTGGGGCGCGGCGACCTCGACGCAGCTGTCCTCTCGTCTACGCTTATGTAGCTACACAACAGTGCTGGCGCGATGGCGCAAAATCGGGCACGAGCGTTCGTCGCGACGCTTATCGTCTTAGTCATGGTATGGTCGTCCTTCGTGGTCCTAGCCGGCGCGGGAGTCTCGACCTCGAACGCCCACTCTCGCGCGATTTCCGTGAGCAGCTCTTCAGGGTCGGCTGCCGCGAGCCAATCGGCGACCTCTGGCGCATCTCCAGCCAGCGCTACGGGCTTGCCCGCCTATTCTCTGAGCGTAGACCAAGCGCGCGCGGCCCTCGTCCAGAAGGCGAGGCAGGCGTTCATCGACAACGGCATTCCCCTCACGAGCTTCCTCCCCCCCAATCTCAACGCGGCCCCCGGCCCGGTGAGCATGACCGACGATCACATCGTTCCTCTCTACTACTACGCGGCGGCCCCGATTGGAATCTCGACGTTTGGGCTCGAGAACACCTCCGGGACGACCACCCCGTACATCCTCAACACGACCAGCCTTGAGGGCACGTTCTCCGAGGGAATGGACCCGATGGGACTACAGGCCCTGTCCCCCTACTACGGTTCACTCCAATCGTACGGCGACCAGTTGAACACGGTCCTCAACGACACGACCGTCTACGGCCACGCGGCCTACGACTTCTGGCTTCAGAACGTCATCACGTACAACGGCGCGACCAACACCCTCAGCTTCGAGAACAACATCTGGAACTTCTCGAGCCCGAGTGGTATCTTCCCGTCGACCTCGATCCTGCACGGCTTGGGCCGGGTTCAGTCGAGCGAGGTCTACGAGGAGACTGGCCCGTCCACCGTGACGAACTTCCCCTTTACCCTCGACCTGTACCTCAACACGACGGTCGGGAGCTATTCCAGCTCTCCGCTCGTCAACGAGGTCTACTTCAACTACACGATCATAAACGACCTCACGAACAAAGTCGTCTGCCCTGCGACCGAGCCGACAGGCGAGGTCTGCGGGATGTTCGACAATGTCTACTTCAACTCGAAGGTCGCGGTCACGCCCGGCTCGGCCGAGATCCAGGCGAACGGAGAACAGTACACCCCGCTCGGGCTCCCGTCCGACATGGAAATGGACGTCGGGATCGGCCAGAGCAACGGGGCAAACGCGAACGTCGTCTACGACAACTCGACGGTTGGGTTGTACGTCTACAACGCCACCACCCACACCTACCAGCCTCCCCCCTCAGCCTACGACTTCGGTAGCGAGACCGGTGAGACGGGCCAGGGTGCCTACACCACCTGGAACACGGTCGCCGGCCAGCCGGTCGCGTACGAGCGTACCGGCCCTTCGATCCTGACCGGGCTGTGGAACGTTACCGGCGGAACGGACGGCGCACCGACCCTCGGCTTCGAGGCCGCGGGCGCATTCCCCCTGAACTACGCGTCGGTCGCTCCGGGGAACGCGTTCATCGCGATCGCCCAAGGAGCCGGCGTCACCAACCAGTCATTCTTCCAGGTCGCTCCGACGTTCGGCTGGTACAGCGGCAAGGGCCGGATCGGCCAGAACATCTGGCTCTCTCCCGGAACCTACACCGTCGAAGTCATGCTCAGCGGCTACAGCCAGGCGAACCAGACCATCACGATTTCCTCAGCCACGTCGCTTTCTGCCACACTGACTCCACAGGCGACTCCCACGGTCTATACGCCGATGTGGGCGTACAGTAACTCCGACCTCGCGAACCTGTCGATCTCGGGCGCAGGAACGTCGGGGAACCCGTACATCCTGCCCGGCTCTCAGCCGGGGTCCCTCGCGCCGGTCTTTGGGATCCTGAACGACTATCTGTTCATCATCTACTCGGGGATCTGGGTCAACGGAACGACCGCCTACTTCCAGTTCAACCCGGTCCCGAGCCTCGAGCTCACCGAGCCGACGTGGTGGTACTTCCAGACGGAGACGCTCGCGGCCTCGTACGGCGGCACCCTCCCCTACAACAACCTTCCGATGTACTTCTACCACACCTCAAACTTCGTTGTAGAGCACGGGTCGGACATCGGGATCTGGTCGTCGGATATCGAAGTGGGCCACAACTTCGCCGTCTACTGTAACGTCTGCTCGAACTCGCTGTTCGCCTCGAACACATTCAACGTCTCGAGCGAAGGGCTGGAGATGCTCGGGTCGGGGACGAACCAGCACAACTACGTCTGGAACAACACGTTCGTGCCGTTCTCCTTACCCGGCGCCGGTTCGGAGGTCGGAGGTTCGGCCTACGGAGGCATGTCGCTCGCCTCGACGGGCCTGGTGCTTTCCGAGGGCGGGGACCACATCTACAACAACGCGTTCTACACCAACCGGACGTTGACGTCCACGTCGACGTCGCTGCAGAACTACTACAATGCGAGCGGCGGGTACCAGGCGGCCACGAACTCCATCGTCGTTGACGGGGTTACGCTCACGGGCAGCATTCTCGGAACCTCGCTCCAGGGCGGCAACTACTACCGTGACTACGGGGCACTTCCCAACCCGTACGGCGTGACGCCGTACGTCGGACGCGCGTCGAGCCCGACCGGGTCGGTCGGTATCGGCAAGGGCGGAGACACCTCTCCGCTCTCGGTCCTGCCGGGGAACTGCGCTGCCCTCTGCCGTCCGAACTCGGGCCTGTTCCACCTAGTGTTTACGGAGACCGGGCTGGCCGCTGGGAAGTCGTGGACGATGAAGGTCTTCGGCGTGCCGGTCTACGAGCCTGCCCTCTCCGTGGCCTACACGACCAACCCGACCAACGCGTCGACCACGACCACGGACTCCTTCTGGCTACCGAACGGGACGTACACGTGGTCCGTCTCGACCGTGCCGACCGGCTGCGGCTCGACCTGCCAGGCGACTCCCAGCATAGGCTCGGTCACGGTCAACGGCGCGAACCCGACGGGGATCTCGATCGCGTTCAGCGAGGGGTTCACCCAGACGATCACCGAGGCGGGTCTCCCGACCGGGACCGTCTGGTGGTTCAACGTCACGGGCCGCGCGGCGGTCTCTGCCACGGTTAGCGCGAGCCTGAAGACCATCACGGACGTGCTCCCGAACAACACGACCTCCGGATGGAACTATGCCATCCACGCGACGCCCAACTGGCGCGTTTCCGCGGGCCCGGGAACCGGGACGGATGTGATCAACGGAACCACGCCCGCAGGGATCTCGGTGACATTCAGCGGGGCCTACGCAGTGACGTTCTTCGAGAGCGGACTACCGTCGGGGCTGACGTGGCAAGTGACGCTAGCGTCGGTTCCGATGAGCCTGACGACCGACGGGTCTACGGACAGCCTAGGCTTCGCGGAGCCGAGCGGGACGTTCGCCTACGCCATCGCGGACGTCTCCGGATGGCACCAGTCAACCCTAGCGTACAGCGGGAACGTCGTGGTGACCGGCGTCTCGGTAACGGAGCCGACCCTCGTCTACAGTCCCCTGTCGTACGCGGTGACCTTCTCGGAGAGCGGCCTACCGTCGGGCGAGACGTTCCAGGTCACCGTCAACGGCGCCCCGGAGAGCCTCCTGACCGATGGGTCCGCGGACTCCCTCATGTTCGCCGAGGCGAACGGGACGTACGGCTACACCATCGCGGACATCTCGGGGTGGCACCAGACGACTCTCGCCTACAGCGGGACCGTCGGGGTGGCTGGGACCTCGGTGACGGAGCCGACGCTCGTCTACAGCCAGGTGTCCTACTCGGTGACGTTCTCCGAGAGCGGCCTGCCCTCGGGTGAGACGTTCCAGGTGACGGTCAACGGCGCACCGGAGAGTCTCTTGACCGACGGGTCCACGGACAGCCTGACGTTCTCGGGTCTCGCGAACGGGACCTACGGCTATACCGTCGCGGACATCGGGGGATGGCACCAGACGACCCTCCCCTACACCGGCGTCGTCGTGGTCGCCGGCGCCAACATGCCGGAGAACACGCTGGTCTTCAGCCAGGTCACCTACTCGGTCACGATCTTCGAGAGCGGGCTGCCCGTTGGGCAGAACTTCTCGGTGACGGTCGGCGGCGTCCCTCAGAATCTCACGACCGACGGCGCGACTGACTCGTTGACCTGGACTGACCTCCCGAACGACACCTACGCGTACTCGGTTGCGGACCTCCCGGGCTGGCACCAGACGACCCTTGCATACAGCGGGGACATCACGGTGAACGGCGGCTCGGTATCGGAACCCACGCTCGTCTACACCGCGTGGGCCTATTCCGTCACGTTCACCGAGTCGGGGCTGCCGCCGTCCACGTCGTGGTCGGTGATACTCAACGGGACCAACCAGACCTCCTACGGCGCCTCGATCGTCTTCTCGGAGCCGAACGGGACCTACCTCTACGACCTCGGCACCGTGCCCGGTTACGGACCAACCCCCTCGATGGGGTCAGTTACTGTGAGCGGCGGTACTCAGTCAGTCCCGATCGCGTTCGTCCGGGGAACGTTCGCAGTGACCTTCACCGAGACGGGCCTGCCGGGCGGAACCCACTGGTCCGTGACCCTCAACGGGACTACGCAGACCTCGACGCTGAGCTCGATGGCGTTCTCCGTGCCCAATGGTACCTACAGCTTCTCGATCCCGTCGATCGCGGGCTACTACACAGCGCCGGGCTACGGTGCGGTGACCGTGAATGGCACGGGGGTTACCCAGGCGATCACTTTTACGCAGATCGTCTACACTGTCACGTTCACGGAGAGCGGGCTCCGAGCAGGGGCTCAATGGACGGTGGCGTTCGAGGGGACAGCCCAGACATCCACCGGAACGATAATCTCCTTCGGTGCTGTGGACGGCACCTACACCTACGTCATCACGGGACCTTCCGGCTACCGCGTCTCGGTCCCGGTTCCCGAAGGGACGATCACCGCCAACGGGGCGAGCGTCCTCGAGTCCGTTTCGTTCGTCCGTGGCACGACCTACACGCTGACGTTCCACGAGACGGGCCTGCGCGGCGGCACCTCCTGGTGCGTCACCCTCGGAGCGACGTACTGCTCGACGTCGGCCAGCGTGACCATCAAGGACCTGACGCCCGGGACGTACACGTACTCGGTCGGCTCGTTCGGTGGCATGACGACCTTCGTCAAGCTCGGGGCGCTCTCGGAGCCGGCGGTCGGCTCGGTGACGATAGCGCACAGCGAGACGTTCCAGGTCCGCTACACCTACGCGGTGACGTTCACGGAGTCGGGACTTCCGCTGGCGACGCCTTGGACCGTGACCGCCGGCGGCATCGTCGGGACCTCGACGAGCACGACCATCGTGGTCTACCTGACGAACGGGACCTACGCGTTCTCCGTCCACACAGTCGCGGGCTACCTTAGGTCGCCGGCCTCGGGCCGGCTGACGGTCGCGGGCGCACCGGTTGGCGTGTCGATCACCTTCACGGCTCGGAGCCACGCGCCGGCCCAGGGCCGGTCGGAATCGCTCTGAACCGCGGGAAGGCGCTGGCGACCGGAGTCGCCCGCTCCAGGTAGATCGGGGCGGCACCGAGAGGACCTATCCCCGAGGTCCCTAGGCCGGCCAACCCCTTCCTTTCCCTCCGGGCCCCGTCGTGGGCCCGGGGGAAGCCTCTTCGCGGTTCGTTGACCGCGCTGGTGCATACCCCCACAGGATTGAGGTGCGAGGCGGCTCCAGTGGGCCTCGGACGCGGGAGGGAGGTGGTGGCCCGGAGCTTTCATCCCGCTAAGGCTGGCGTCTTGACGCGGCCCTCTATGTTCTCTGGGAGCACGTCCGGTACGACCGGTGATCTGCCCCTCCGTCCCATCACCTCGGCCACCGCTGTCGACCCGCTTTCGGTCACCGATCTGTCGGATTGGTTCGACCCGTTCCTGAAGCATTTCATGCGGGAGACCCTGCGGTCGGGCGGCGAGGTCGTGATCGCGGAGGACGGGCCGCGGGTGAGGGGCGTCTTCCTCCACGACCCCGTAGAGAATGTCGCATCGATCTTTACCCGGTCCCCGGCCCTCGCGAACGCCTTCTATCGGCTTCGCGAGAAGGCGGCGGTCTACTCCGAGATCCCTCTCGGGACCGCCCGGGAGAACATCGACATCTTCGCGATCGACCTGGCCGACGGGGACGCGCCGTATCGGTTCTCGCACGCAGTGCGGGCCGTGCGGGAGGAGGACCGAGGGAGAATCCTCGCCCTCATGACCTCCATTTACGGGCAATTCAATGCGGGATGGCTAGGGCCCGTCTCCCAGCCGACAGAGAAGGGGTACGTCGCCGAGGCCGACGGCCGGCCCGTCGGGGCAGCCTGGGTGAGCGCCGTCGAGGGCCACGGTCGTCTCCACTCCCTTTCGGTCCTGCCGAGCTACCGACGGCTCGGCATCGGCTCGGACCTGTGGCACGCGCGCGTGCAGTGGGCCCGGCGGAACGGAGTGCGGAGGGTCTTCTCGGAGATCCCCGAGAGCAACGTTGCCTCCCGGGCGGTCGCGGTGCGAGCCGGGATGCGCCCGATAGGGCTCGCGTTCCAGTGCACCCGGCCCTGACCGGGTCCCTCCGGCCGTGGTGGAACGCCTAGGTGCGGGGGGCGCCGCAGTTGGGGCAATGGTCGAGCGTGGAATCGATGAGTGTGCCGCAGAAACGGCAGTTCACCTTGACGGTGTCCCGAAGCACGATCTGCTGGACGGCCGGTTCGCCGGAGGGGACGAGGCGTACGGGCGGGGCCATCCCCCCTGACGGGGGAGCGCTGGCGGCAGGGAAGTAGGGCACCGAGCCGGTGGCGCCATGCCGCGGGATCGACGGCCGGCGGCGGCGTCGAGTGGCGGCCCATATGACGAGCAGGACGACGACCACCAGGACGATGACGATACCGGCGATCAAGGCTATCGGGAGCGGCGCGGGGCCGGAGCTGGCGGGCGCGGCTCCTGGGGTCAGGGCGTAGGTGGTGGTCGTGACCCAGAGCGTGTCGGTGTAGGAGAATCCGCTCACGGAATCGTTGGTGTCGGTCTCTGTGAACCGATATCCGACGATATAGCCGGTGCTCGGATCGAAGTACTCCTTCCAGTTGTACGTCGCCGTGAAGTTGCCGTAGTCGTCCTGGCGGGTGTACGACCCGTCCCCCTCCGTGAAGACGGTCGCTACCCACCGGCCGGTGCCGTTCGCCAGCTGGAAGCTCGTGTTGCGGGAGACCACCGTCATCAGCGTGTCGAGCGAAGTGAAGGTGTTCCCCTTCGGGAGCGAATTGTTCATGTAGAACCAGACGCGGGGATTTGTGTAGCCGGTCTGGTTGTCGGTACCGACCGTGTACAGGTACGAACTGTCCGAGAACTCGAACGTGCCCGTGGAGGTCCAGTTCGCGTAGCTCGGCGTATTGCTGCTCCAGTTCACCGCGTACTGGTAGGCCGCGGAAACGTTTCCGCCGGCCCCGGTGGCCGTGACGGTCTCGGAGCCCGCGATCGCGAAATGCTCCTCGTAGCCCGTGTAGTTGCCGGTCCCGTTGTCGATGAGGATCGTCTCGGCGTAACTGAACTTGTCCCCGGTCTGCGGCACGTAGTGCGCCGTCGCGGGGACGGCTCCGGGGGCGGCGAGCAGGACCAGGAAGGCGAGCGCAACAGCGAGGGAGGTCACCCCGAGAACCCCCCTCCCCCGCCGTGGACGTGGCCTGGATGGGCGCCTCCGATCCCGCTGTAGGTGGAGTAGTACCCGCCGTGGACGACGATCAGTGGCACGAAGAAGAACCCGGGCCCCCGCATGTAGGCGTAGCCCACGGCCGTGGGCGTGGGGGGTGCGGTGGTGTCGAGGCTGCTGACGGTCTCCGTGCGAACCCCGTGGACCATTCTCACGGCCAGGCAGATCAGCTCCGACTGGTCCGCTGGCATCGCACGCCGCCCGACGATCTCGTAGGCGTCTTCGAGGAGGTTGAGGGTCTCGTTGGCCTCGAGGACTGGGATCGAGGCCATGATCGCCGCAGCCACGAGAGGGAACTCGAGGTAGGCGGCGAGGCCCCGCGAGAGGATCGCGAGCTTGGTGGAGATCCCGTCCACGGGAAGCTCGGAGATCGCGAGGTAGGAAGAAGCAAGCTCGACGTCCTCCGACTCCTGGAACCCCCAGCTGGCGAAGAGGGAGCGGAGGGCCGTGAACTTCGAGATGACGTCCGGCCGGTTGACGATCGCCAGAAGGGACGCCGATTCATACGAGGCGGTCAGGCGAAGGCACTCGACGAAGTTCGAGGTGGCGAACGTGCCGTCAGCGCGTTGTCCGAGGAGCAGGATCGAGGCGACGCCAAGCGAGGACTCCTTCGGCACCCCGACCTTCCGAACCTCCTTCTCCAGTTGGGAAAGAGAGGGCAGGCTTTCCGGGACGCCCCGGGGCAGGCAGGAGAGGATCTCGGCGGCCATGAGGCGGTTCTCCACGTTGTGGGCGAGCCCCCCGATCTGGTTGTAGGCCGACATGAATATCCCCTCGCCCTGGGCGACGTCGGGGTTCAGCTTCGCGAGCCCGATGGCCACGGCCCACAGGTTGGACCGCTCGACGGTCGGAAGGGGGCCGGAAAGGCCTGCGACGTACTGGGCGCCGTGGTCTGCGATGCCGTTGAGCTCCTGGTCGATGTGCTGCCGTTCTGTCCAGTAGGCAGCGAAGTCGAGGTCGGCGGCCCGGTAGAGCCGGAAGCCGAGGTCTCTCAGCTCCCGGGCGCCCAGCGCTGTGAGCGCGACCCAGGAACCGTCACACGGAGTGAGGGTGTCGAGGAGTGACCGCTGCGCGACCAGCGCGTCGAACGCCTGTTGTTCGGCGGCGAGCTCCCGGTCCGCTGCCTGCAGGGCGGCTTGGTCCTGCGCCTCCTGTTGCAGGGACGCGGCCTGCTTGTCCCTCCCTTCGAGATGGAAGAGGATCGAGTGGGTCTTCTTCATCTCCCCCTGGACGTCGCTCGAGAGACGGTTCCGGTCCGACATCCGGGCGTTCAACTGCTCGGAGTCCTGGGGCAGCGCCTGGGACTGATCCTGGATTTGCTTGTACTGGTCTGCGGTAAGGTAGGAGATCAACCGGAGCTGCTGAAGCATTGCGATGTCCGCTGGAGCCAGCGACATCGTCGCGGCCCGGTTGTGTACGGCCGTTAGGAACGCGGATACATCGCGACAGTTCGCCACGGTTACCACTCCACCGCCGGGAAGCGGGTATAGAGCGACTCTTCTTGACAGTTGTTACGGATCTCCATGTCGAGGCGGTGGCCGTCCCCTACCAGTCGGACGAAGGGGTCGTCCCGCAGCGCCTGCCGCAGAACCGCCTCGAAGTGCCTCTTCCGGGAGCCCACTGCCCCGAACCGGCGGGCCCGCTCCCCCTCGATCTGCTCGTAGGCGAACATCATCTCGTAGAGCGAGCGAAAGATCTGGTCCTCGAGCTTCTCCCGGACGTCGGCTGCGTCTACGGATACCTCGTCGATGCCTTCGAGGTCGACGAAGAACACCGACCCATCCGGCGCTACGACCGCGTCCTTGTCGAGCCAGACGTCCTGAAAATCCAACCCGCGGTATCGGCCCCGGGCCCCGTCGTACGTGAGCGTGCGGGCGAACAGGGTCAGCATCGCGACCGTGCTGCGGAGAAAGCAGGTCTCGAACCGCAAGGCCTTCGCGTGGCTGTCGACTCCAAACAGGTCGAAGACGTGGCGTATGTCGTTGCCCACCGTGTTCCGGGCGTGGAAGTAAATGCGTATGTTGGAGGGCACGAGGCGCAGCTCCTGGACGAACCGCCCGGGGTACGTCCGGTACCAGTAGACCTGGCGCAACTGCCGCTCCAGCGCCGGAGGGAAGAGGGCGATCTTGACCACCGGCGCGATCAGGAATCCACCGATCGAGGTCAGGTCTGCCCTCTCCGAGACCCTGAGGGCGGTGGTGGCGTGCTCGAGCCCTTGACCGCCGTAGGGAGAACCGCGGAGCCAGAGTTCGCCGGTGATGAACCGGTCGCCGTACCGAATCCGGCTTCCGCTCGAGCCGGGCGCGGACCCCTGGGTCCTCGACGAGCTCCGCGGCCAAGCGCCCGTCGAGCCGCCTAGAGGAGTAGGGGTCGATCGGCGATCCAACCCCCTTCACCGAGAGGTAGAAGGCTCTCCCGTCCAGCCGCGCGACGGGCTCGGGAGATACCGCGCCCCGGTTGTCGTCCTCCACGAACGCTACGGATTCGACCGCCGGCTCGTCCATGAGCGGAGCCACGCTCGACGGGAGGTAGATACGGTCGAGGTGCGAAACCGCCGTACCCTCGAACTGCCGGTTCGTGATCGACTCGCAGGCGTAGGCTCCCAGCTGGAGTGGCGGACCGAGGAGCCGCATCGCCTCTAGATCGTCCGGCGCCCGCGGTTCGCAACGAGGTTGTCGGGTCCTGCGCCGAGGTCCGTCGGCCTACGCGACGTCGAGCGACAAGGATCGCATTTCGACGACGGTCCCTGCCGGCGCCATGCATCCGCCGCCCCCGCCGTGCTGGTTCGATTTGAACTGCACGAAGACCGTGACGCTCCGTGTCGTCACGGTAACGGTCCCCGCCGCGGGGTGGATCGTGTAGCCGGACACGGGCGAGACCGAGTAGGAGTAGGTCCCGGGAACGACGTTCGCGAACTGGATCGAACGGCCCGAGGTGCAGAGGGTCGATCCCAACGTGACGCACCACGTCGTGCCCGGCGCAAGTCCTTGTTCCTTGAAGGTGATCGAGAGGACCTGGATCTTCCCGAACGTCACGGAGACCGTTAGGTTCGCCCCGTTCACGGTCACCGGCGACGACGGTGTTGCCGAAAGGACCGCATACCCCGACGGGGGCAGGATCGAGTAGTTGTACGTGCCGTTCTGCTCATCGAAGACGATCGACCTGCCCGAGGACGACTGGGTATTGTTGGCCAGCGTCACGCCCCAAGTGGGGTGACCGCCGCACATGAACCCGGTGCTGGTGAAGGTGACGGTGTAGGTCTCGTTCGTCTCGGGAGCGAACTCGAGGTCAACGGTCACGGCGGAAGCGACCACCGTAAGCGGAGAGGGGAGGGTCGCACTCACCAGGCGGAAGCCGGTCGGAGGAGCCACGGAATAGGCGTAGACCCCAGGGAGCTCCGAGAAGGAGACCGAGGTCGTTGTCGAGGTCAGGCTGCTCTCGCCTAGGGTCACGGACCACGCGGTGCTTGCAGGGAGCCCCGATTCGTTGAACGTCACGGAATACGTGGGTCCGAGCACGCTCACGCTCGCCGATCCCGAGTCGGTGACGTAGGTGAACCCGTTGGCTGCGTCGAAGGAGAGGACGTAGGGGCCCAGCCCGACGGGGACAGTCCCTACGACCGCGGTGCCGGAGAGCACGCTCGTGGTGTTCGACCGGTAGTTCGCGACCAGGACGTCGCCCGTGGCGCTGTCGTAGGTGCCGTAGGTCGGTCCCGTTCCGACCGCCGGGTTGCCGACAACAGCCGTTCCGTTCAGGACTGTCAAGTTGCCCGAGAGGTAGTTCGCGACGTAGACGAACCCGTTCGAGGCATCGAACGTGGCCGAATCGGGTGCGCTCCCGACCGGCACGGTGGCCGCGAGAGACGTGCCGTTGATCACGCTGACGTTCTGGGACCCATCGTTCGTGACGTACTCCTCTCCGTTGGCGGCGTCGTAGGCGACGAAGTCCGGGGCCGACCCGACGGGAACCGTTCCCACGACTGCGGTACCGTTGATCAGGCTCACGTTGTTCGATACGCCGTTGGTCACGTACGCCACCCCGGTGACGGGGTTTGCGGTCACGGCGTCGGGGGAGGCGCCGACCGTGACGTTCGCAAGGACAGAGATCCCTTGGATCACGCTCACCGAGCCAGAGCCGCTGTTCGTCACGTACACCAGCTGGCTCTCCGGGTCGTACGTCACCCAGTACGGCTCTGCGCCCACCGACAGGTTCGCGACCACGGTAGTTCCGGAGATCACGCTCACGGTACAGGTCTCTTCGTTCGCGACGTAGACGAGTCCGTCGGAGCCGTCGTACGCGGCGCCGACCGGTCCCCCTCCCACGGTCACCGTCGCGACCAGCAAGGTCCCGTTCAGCACGCTAACATTGTTCGACCCAGAGTTCGTAACGTAGACGAAACCGTTGGCGTCGTCATACACCGGGACTGCGGGCTCCGAGCCTACGGGCACGGTCGCGACGACTGCGGGGGGCGGGGCCAATGCTGCTCCCCGGCCCAGAGCCGGTTGGACGGCGGGCAAGAATCCGCTGCAGTCCGACTGGGTCGGGTGTTGCACCGGCGCCTGTCCCGAAGGGGTGCTGGCAGGATCCGCGGAATGGGGCCCTAAGCTCCCGCCCTGGAGGAGCACGACGAAGCCCAAGGACGCGGCGACAAGAACGCCGCCGACCAGTAGAGCACGTAAGTATGCCTTGGACGGCGCCCCGGAATCTGTCATACGGGCGTCGCGAAGACCGAATACAACTTGAACCTAGCCCTCGGGCGGACCCCTCCTTTCGAGCCGATCGCTACGCCCGGGTCCCGGTTCGCGCCCCCGGCACCGCCGGGTACATCACGAAAAGCTATATCGAGCCCTCGGGAGTCGATGCCCAGGACCAGGGAGATTTCCATGTCGGGGTCCGGTCGAACGCGGAAAGGGAGGGCGGCCGAAAACGGAGCCGTGGTGGCCGCACCGATTCCGAAGCGAGGTGTCCGACGATGGACGCTCGCGATCATCCTGTCCGGCCTGATGATCGTGGCCGTGGTTGCCGCGTTCGCCGTCGTGGGGATATCGCAGTCAACTCCGTTCTCGTTTACGATACACAAGTCCGGGACCGGGGAGGGCAATGTGACCCACAACGTCCTGTTCTCTCATACCGGCACGATCGTGTTCAAGTGGGCGACCCAGGACGGGGTCGCGGTGACGTTCTCGGTCCGGGTCGAGGGCAGCGTGACCCCCCTCTACTCGATCGCAGGGACAGGCGCGAACGTGAGCATTAGCGTCCAAGGCGGTACAACGTACTCGTTCGCCATCCAAGACATCTACCCTGCTACGGCTTCGGTCAACGGGAATCTCGAGTTCTTCGGCCCAATCCTCACGCTCTGAGCGCCCTGCTCGGCAACGTTCCCGTCCCGTTCGACGAGTGCCCTCGCCCGAGCGCGGGGGACCCTACCGGCCCTACCCCTTCCATCGACAGAACGAGGTCGCGGACGTCACGCTTATATCGAAATCGATATAGTGCGGTTCCGGACCCTACGGCCTGTATGCCACCCCGGATCATCGGTCTCTACGCGCTCGCCTGCATGGAGCGGGACGGCCCGGTCTATGGGTATCTCATCTCGCGCAGAATCTCCGAGAGGACCGGCGGGGCATGGAGGCCGGGCGCCGGCGCCGTCTATCCTGCGCTGGGCGTGCTGGTCGAACGGGGCCTGGCCCGAAAGCTCGTCCGCGGCCGTCGATCGGAGTACCGGATCACGCCGGCGGGCCGAAGCCTTCTGCCGACGGCTCCGCCGCGATGCGCCTTCGCCCGGTCGGACCGCACCCGATCTTTCTGTGCTCTGGGCCGACGTAGTGGGCGCGAGCGACCTCGGCCCGTTCCTAGTCCACCGACTGCGACGTACTATCCGCGGGATCGAAGGACATCTAGCTCGCCTTCCCACAACCCCGAGCACGCGCGCCCTGCGCCGGCAGGTCGTGCGCGAGCTCGCCCAGGCCCAACGGCGGGTCGCGCACCGTCATGCCTCGCACGCCTCCCGCGTCGAGGACACGCCATGAGCGGGGCGCGGAAAGCCGAGGACGGAGCGATCGTGGTCACGGACCTATCGAAGCGGTACGGTTCCGGGGCTCGGGCGGTAATGGCGCTCGATCACGTGACCCTCTCGATCCCGAAGGGAACGGTGTTCGGCCTGCTGGGTCCCAACGGGGCCGGCAAGACGACCCTCATCAAGGTGCTGACGGGGATCAGCGACATCACGTCCGGCCACGCCTCGGTCGCGGGGTTCGACGTCGAGCGGCAGTCGATGGACGTCCGTTCGAGGATCGGCTGGGTGGCGGCGGAGGTCATCCTGGACGACGACTTTACCGCCTGGGAGAATCTCTGGCTTCAGGCGAAGCTCCAGGACCTTCGGGGCTGGGAAGAGCGCGCCGACCAGCTCCTCACCTACTTCGAGCTCAAGGACCGGAAGAACGACAAGGTCTCCCATTACTCGACCGGAATGCGGAAGAAGCTTGAGATCGCCCTCGCGCTGCTTCACCAGCCGGTGGTGATCTTCATGGACGAGCCGACGATCGGTCTCGATGTCGGCACCCGACGGATGCTGTGGGACATCGTCACAGGAATCCACAAGGAGTTCGGCGTCACGGTCCTTCTGACGACACACTACATCGAGGAGGCCGACGCTCTGTGCGACCGGATCGCGATCATCGACCTCGGCAAGATCATCGTGGAGGGGACCCCGTCCGAACTCAAGGCACGGGTCAAGGGGGACATCGTCCAGCTCGAGACCTCCGGCACGCTCGACCCAGCCGTGCTCCGCGCGCTGCCGGGGGTGCAAGAGGTCCGTGCCCAGGGCAACGACTGGATGATCCGCGTCGCGTCGTCCGAGGCGTTCCTCCCCGGCTCCTCGCAACGGTCCCCGGGGACCGCATCCGACGCATCAACGTCGAGAAGCCCAGCCTCGAGACGGTCTTCCTTGACCTGACCGGGCGCCGGATCGGCCAAGAGGAGCCGATGCGGGACATCCGGAAGTTCTACATGCAGATGGCGAGGTCCCGCCGATGAGGAGCCAGTTCTGGGGCCTCTACGTCCGCGAGATCCTCCGGACGTTCCGGAACCCGTTCGTCCTTCTCATCACCGTCGTCCAGCCGTTCATGTGGCTCGCGTTCTTCGGGTCCGGGTTCGGAGGGTTCTCCTCGCTCCTCGCCCCAGTGCTCGGGACGTCGAACTACATCGAGTTCCTGCTGCCCGGGGGTGCTCTCGACCTCGATGCTCTCGGTCGGGATGTTCGGGTCGATGAGCACGATCCAGGACAAGCGGTTCGGTTTCATGAAGCGGATCCTGATCACCCCCACGTCGAAGGGACTGGTCTTCCTCGCGAAGGCGTTCGGGTCCGCCACGCGCGGGCTCGTGCAGATCCCCGTGATGATCGCCGCCGCGGTCGCCTTCGGCGTCCCCTTCGACCTCACGCCCCTCGAGTGGACGCTCTGGATCCTCGCCCTGCTCTTCGTCGCCGTCGGCTTCTCGTCGATGTTCCTGGCCATCACGGCCTCCTCCACCGACTGGCAGACGCCGGGGGTCGTCTCGAACTTCATCACCATGCCATTGATGTTCTCAAGCGCGGCACTCTACCCCTCGAGCTCGTTCCCCGAGTGGATGAAGGTGATCTCCGCCTACAACCCGATCTCGTACTCCGCGACCTTCGGTCGCAACCTCTTCTTGCACGGAACGATCGACTGGACGCTCCTCGGCTACATGGTCGTCTTCGCGGCGGCGATGTGCGCGATCGGCTGGTTCGTCTCGTCCCGTTGGTTCAGGGTCGAGTGAGCCCGGGGTCGTTCACCGCGGTGACCGAGAAGTCCCGACCCTCCCACCGGTCGGCAGCCGGCCAGTAGAACGTGAACTTCCAGGAGCGGCCCGCCCGGCCCAGCGGGGCCAGGTCGACGAAATGGAGCCCGATGCCGGTGGGCTGGGAGTCCATCGTCGCGGGGGTCCTCCAATCGTCCTCGCCCACGCGCAGGCGGAACGGAGCCCCCGCAACGACCCTCATCGGAAAACCCTCTGGGATCGTCGACGGCTGGCGGTTGAACTTCCAGAACTCCAGCGTCGTCGGGCGACGGTTCCGGGCGAGGTAGCGCTCTGCAACGACCGGCACCCGATCGAAGACGCCGCCGTCCGAGACCGAACGCAGGAGCGCGAGGTACTCCGCGTGGGCCCACGCGAGCGGCATCGCCGCCTCGGTCGGCCGGCCCAGCTCGAGGTGGAACTCCGCGAGGTTCGGCGCGTCCCACACCTGCTCGGTAAGAAGACCGGTCGGCGTCGCGAACCGCTCCATCGCCTCGAGATACGGTCCGGCGTCTCGTCCCGCGGCGAGCTCGTAGTGCCCGCGCTCGCCCGTCAGGACGGGCCAGGCGCGTCCGCGCCCCCAGTCCGCGTAGGGACCGCCATCGTCTCGTTGGCCGTACCCGTCGTGGTTGAACCGACGCCAGGCGGGCCCGAACGGGGTCTCGACCCGGAGGACCCGGTCCACCACGCGTACGGAGTCCGTCACGATGGGGTCGTCGGGGGGGCGGACCCCGTAGCGTACGAGGTCGAGGAAGCCCGCATCCACGATCTCGCTCGCCGGAAAATCGGAAGAGGTCCCCGGGGGAACGTTCGGTAGACGGACGTTGCCGAGGTCGGGGCCCTCGTCCGGAACGACAGCGCCCATCGACGCGGGTCGGATCCGCACGTAGTGGCGGGGGATCCCCTTCACGAGCGTGCCCTTCGACGTAACGGTCCATCGCTCCACGTGCGCGTCGAGGAAATCCGCGTACGCCTGGACGAACTCGGCCGTGCCCGCGTCTCCCCGGGCGCGGGCGAACCCTGCGGCGACCGTCAGCGCCGCGATGCTCGTCGCGAGGGTCGAGGGGGAGTAGCCGCTGACCTCCTCCCAACGATCCTGCTGGGTCGCCGGGCCGTTCTCGATCAGGAACCGCGCGCCCTTCAGCACCATCGGCTCCGGATCGAACCGCGGCGGGGTCCGCGACTCCTTGAGCTTCGCGGCGAGCAGGAGCGGGAGCGCGACCTCGTCGAGCTGGATCCCCTGCCAGTACGGGGTCCCGTCGACCCAGAAATTCTGCGGGAACCCGCCGTCGGCGCGCTGCTGGGTTGCGAGGTAGACCAGGGCGCGCACCGCGGTCTCTTCGGAACCGGACGCGAGGAGACCCATCGCCGAATGCGCCAGGTCCCGGGTCCACACGAGGTGGTAGCCCCCTCGGTCGACGTCCGTACGGGACGAGCCCCACGGTATCGAGAGAGATGCGATGAACGCCCCCGGGAAGAGCTTGTCCTCGTGGGCGAGCAGGGTCGCGCAGCTGGAGCGGTAGAGCTTCCCTCGGTCGTGCGACGCGCCCGAGAGCGGAAGCTGGTGGGTCGTGGTGCGGTTCCACTGCTCGAGGAATCGGCGCTGGTGCAGCTCGAACGGGGTCGTGAGCGACTGGTAGAGCGTGGTGGCCGCCGATTGGATCGAGTCCCCGAACGCGAGCCCGAGGGTGAACTCGGAGACCTCTTCGATAGGGATCTCCCCGGTCAGCGCCACGTTGCCGTCGGGGGCCCGGTCGAACTCCCACGCCATCGAGCCATGCTGGGAGATGTCGGTCCAGCCGTCGCTGGTTCCCACATACCCGACGGAGGTCCGGACGAACGGCGAGGAGCATCCGACGGCGAGCGCCGTTCCCCCCTTCTCGGCCGCGAGGAGGCTCCGACCGAGGACGTTGTAGACGGTCGCGTGGTTCCCCCAACCGCCGACCTCAAGGTGCGGAGCGACGAGCGCGAAGAGCCGCAGCTTCCCGACCAGCCGTCGGTCGAGGATCTCGAGGCGCGCGCGAACCAGAAGGCACGGTTGGTGCGGGTCGCCGATCACCCACTTCGTGAGCCGATACCGACCCTCGGGCGCCTCCGACCGGACGGTGAACCCGAGAGCGTGATCGTGGGACCGTTCGGTCGTGGCCACGAGCTGGCGCTTCTCCTCGTGGAACAGCGTGCCGCCGTCCGTGAAAAGGAACTCGAGGTCGCGCAGCTGTGGTCGGTCGATCCTCGGGTAGTAGACCTCGGTCACCGTCCCACGCCAGAGCGTGTACCAGAGACGCGAGTCCGCCGAGTAGGCGGTCCCGACACCGTCCTTGTTGGCGTGTGACCAGCGCGGCTCGATCCCCGGTCCGCCGAACGCCATTCGGTCTCCTCGCGGTTGCACGGGTGAGCCTCGTCCCCAGAGCGAGAGATGCACGTGGCCTTGAACCTTGACCATCCCGCGGTGGGCGTCGAACGCGTCGCCGGCCTTTTCCCGCCCCGAGGATACGGCGAGACGTGGACCTTACCCTGTTCCTGCTCCTTGTAGGGCTGACGGGGATCCTGGCTGGCCTGGTGGGCTCCCTCACGGGCCTGGGAGGAGCCGTGGTGGTGATCCCGGTTCTCATCATAGGGTTCGGCGCGTCGTTCCCCGTCGCCGCGGGCGCCGGTCTGATCACGATCCTGGCGACCTCTTCGACGACCGGCTCGGCGTACGTCCGGGACCGCCTGACCGACCTTCGAATCGGGATGTTCTTCGAGATCGTGACCGTCCCAGGAGCGATCCTCGGCGCGACCGCTACCGTCCTCCTCGTCCACGCGAACCTCAACGACGCGCTGCTGGTCGCGCTCGGCGTCGTCTTCCTCGCGATCATCCCGGGAAACTGGAGCCGTCGGCACGAGGAGCTGCCTCAGGGAGTGGTTCCGGACCAACGGTCCCGGAAGCTGGGACTCTACGGCTCCTACTACGACCAAGGGAGCGGACAGGAAGTGGGATACGTCGCCGCGAGGACCACTCCCGCGCTCGGCGTGATGTTCGGCGCGGGGATCGTCTCGGGGATGTTCGGGATCGGCGCGGGCGTGTTCAAGGTCACCGCGCTCGACCACTACCTCCGGCTTCCGATGAAGATCTCGACCGCGACCAGCAACTTCATGATGGGCGTCACCGCGGCCGCGGGCGCGGGGGTGCTGCTCGCTGCCGGCTATGTCAACCCGTTCGTGGCCGCCCCCGCCGCGATGGGAACGGCGTTGGGAGCCTTCCTCGGCGCCACGGTCCTGCCGGGATTGAAGAATCGGACGATTCGCTACATCGCGGTCCCGGTGATCGGTTTCCTCGCGATAGATACGATCCTTCGGGGGCTCGGGCTGGCATGAGCGGGAAAGGGACCTCCATGCCTCCGGTCGGGCCCGACCATCGGCTTCCGCCCCAAGCCTACCGCAACATCGTCCTCAGCCTCCGCACGGGGCTCATCGCGGCGCTCGTCATACTGCTGGGGGGGATCGTCGCCTATGTCGTCATCCACCCGGGCGTGACCTCCGAAGGGATCCTCTCTTCGAACCCGATCGCCAGCTTCCTCACGCTCTCCGGGCTGGCCCGCGGGCTCGCACACGGCTCCCCCGAGGCGTTCCTCACGCTCGGCGTCCTCGCGCTCGTGGCAACCCCGATCATTCGCGTGGTCACCGGCTTCTACTACTTCCAGCGCGGAGGTGAGCGCACGATGGCCGCGATCACCCTGGTCGTGTTCGTGCTCCTTCTCTTCGCGCTGCTGGTGTTCGGGCCGATCGGTACGGTGATCCCGGGCCCGCGTTCCTGAGGGTTCGCGACCGACGCTACTGGGGTGCTCCGAGCTCGGAGAGGGCTCGTCGGACGCGCTCCAGGCCGAGGTCCGCCAGGGCACGGGCCCGGGCCGGTTCCTTCGCTTCGGCCGAGATCCGGAAGATCGGTTCGGTCCCCGACGGGCGGAGGAGCACCCACCCGCCCTCGAAGTAGGCCTTGAGGCCATCGATCGTGACCACGCGTTCCGCGGTCGACCCCATCGACTCCGTAACCCGCGCGAGGACCCGGTCCCGGAACTCCGCGGGGCAGCCCACCTTCTCCTTCACCAGTGTGTAGTGAGGTATCTCGCGGAGCAGGTCCGCGAGAGGACGTCCGGTCCGCGCGAGCAGATCGAGGGTCGCAGCGACGGCCATCGCGCCGTCACGGGCGAGCTGGAACGCGGGGAAGACGAGACCGCCGTTGTCCTCGCCGCCGAAGACGGCCTTTCGCGACTGCATCTCGCGCGTGATGGACGGCGAGCCGACCCGGGTGTAGACGACCGTCCCGCCGGAGGGCTTCACGATGTCCTCGACCGCCTGCGAGGCTGCGACCGGTACGACGACGATGCCGCCGCGATGGCGCTCCACGGCGT
Source organism: uncultured Thermoplasmata archaeon (assembly GCA_963713145.1). GTDB lineage: Archaea > Thermoplasmatota > Thermoplasmata > Lutacidiplasmatales > UBA184 > Lutacidiplasma. The sequence goes on from CAVQKI010000001.1 coordinate 704,613, forward strand.
CCCTCGCGAGCAGCGCGAGCATCTGCTCCCCCGGGACGTACCGCCCCGTGGCGTCCACGAAGACCGCCCGGTCCGCGTCCCCGTCGTGCGCGGCCCCGAGGTCCGCTCCCACGGCGGGCACGACGCGGCAGAGGTCCGTGAGCGCCGATTCGGTGGGTTCCGACAGATGCCCGGGGAAGGTGCCGTCGACCTGGGCATTCAGCGTGATGGTCCGACAGCCGAGCCGGCGCAGAAGCTCGGGACTGGTCGGGATGGAGGCGCCGTTGCCGCAATCGAGGACGATCGTGAACCGTCGCCCTTCGACGCGTGAACGGTCGACGAGCCCCACGATGCCGTCAAGGTATCGGTCCGCGCCCGCATCGTCGTTCCTCACCGAACCGATCCGGGAGAACGGGGCGGCAGGGTTCGCACCTCGGTCCACCGCGGCCTCGATCGCCTCCTCGATCTCCCGCGGAACCTCGAGGCCGTCCGCGTCGATGCACTTGATCCCGTTGAACTCGGGAGGGTTGTGGGAGGCCGTGACGATCACGCCCATCCGCGCCCCGACCCGAGGAACGTTGTACTGGATCGCGGGGGTCGCGAGCAGTCCGAGGTCGATCACGCGGTGGCCCGCGAGGACGAACGTCGAGCTCACGATGCGGGCGAACGCGGGGCTCGATGTCCGTCCATCCCGGCCGACCGCGAACGTCGCGGGCGCCGGCACGACCGAAGCGATCGCCGCAGCGACGCGTGTGACGAACGGAGCGGTGAGCGTTTCCCCGACGACCTCGCGGATCCCATTGGTACCGAAAAGCCGTGTCATCGCCGTTCTATCGCCGTGAGGCGGCCCCGCCTATAAGGTCCTAAAGGGTTATCGGGAACGGCTCCCGGTTCGGCGAGTGGCCCCTCCCCGATGGCTGGCGGACGAGATGGTCGGGAGGCTTGCGAGATACCTACGCTTCGTAGGGTGCGACACCGAGTATGTACGCGGGCTTACGGACGACCAGGTGCTCGAGAAGGCTCGGGCGGAGGACCGGGTGATCCTGACCCGGGATCGCGGGCTCGCCCAGCGGGCCCGACGGGTCCTCCTGATCGGCAGCACGGAGATCGCCGAACAGTTCCGGGCCGTCCGGAGGGCTTGGCCGGAGGTCCCTGCCGAGGTCCGGTTCGATAGGTGCACCGAGTGCAACGGCCGCCTCTCCCCGTACCGGATCGGGTCGGATCCCACGCGGGAAATCGGGCTGCCCCACGACCGGTTGTCGTCGGGCCTAGCCGTGCACGGTTGTTCTTCGTGCGGCCATCTCTACTGGGAGGGGTCGCACACGGCGCGCATCCGAGAGCGACTGGCCGCTTGGGCCCGAGGGCCGTAGCATGATCGTAGGGTACGTGGAGCTGTCCGGAGAGTCTCCCGCGCTCGCCAGGGCCGAGGCGATCGGGGCGGCAGAGGCACTGGGCGGAGGTTCGGCCCCTGCCGCAACCACCGCGCTTCACGGCCTGTTCCCGGTCCTCCTGCCGGGACCGGAGGGCCGTCCTCTCGCTCGCGCTCAGGATGGCCTTGGCACGCCGGTGCCTGACGGTGGTCAGGGCAGGGGAGGCGGCGGTCGCGGCGGCTTCCCTCGAGGGCGAAAGGGGACCCCGAGCCGTCTTCCGTCGGGTCGGCAGCTCGGAGGGGTCGAGCGACACGTCGGTGCGAGAGGCAGGACGTGCGTATCGGGCCGCGGGAGGGGCGATCGACCTCGAGCAGCCGGAGCGACGGGTACTGGATCGCGGCCGGCGCCGACGGAGGAACGAGCGCTGCTCCTCGAGGCGGCGGCCGTGGACCGTAAGGAGATGGCCGAACGCGCGATGCCACGGTTGCCGTTCCAGCGTCCGATCTCGCTGCCCACACGCCTGGCTCGTGCCGCCGCCAACCTCGCTCGGGTGCACGTCGGGGACCGGGTCGTTGACCCGTTCCTGGGGACGGGCGCCCTCCTCGCAGAGTCCGGGCTCCTGGGGGCCCGCGTCTACGGCATCGACCGGGATCCCGGCATGGTCAGGGGCGCCCTGCGCAACCTTTCCCACCTCGGGGTCGAGGCATCGGAGATCGTAGAGGGAGACGCCGGCGAGGTGGAATTCCGATCCCCGGACGCGACGTTCGAGGCGCTGCTCACGGACCCGCCGTACGGCCGGGCCTCGGCCACCGGCGGGGAAGAGGCCCGCTCGGTATGGCGGCGGGTCGTTCCGCGGTGGGCGGAACGGGTTGTGCCCGGAGGCTGGGTGGTCGTGGTCGTACCGCCGGTGTTCGAACCCCTCGGGGCTCCCTGGCAGCAGACCCTGATGGTGCCGGTGCGGGTCCACCGCAGCCTGACCCGGGAGTTTCGGGTGTATCGTCGGTCGGACTAGAGGGACGTCCCCGAGAACGTTGCCGTGAGCGTGACCTGGGCGCCGCCTTGGCCGCCTGGGGCGCAAACGGTGTTCGTGGAGAGCGTGACCTCGATCACGAGCGCGGGCTGGGTGTCGGAGAATTCCACCAGGACCGGCAGGCTGGAGGAGGCGTTGACAGTAAGCGGATCCGGGTCCCCCACTCTGCCTGCTTCGCCGGTGAACGGGCCGGCGGTGACACCCGCCGGGAACACGAACGTCCAGGAGGCGTTCTGGCTCCAATTCGCCAGCGCCGCCCCGGTCAGGTTCACCGTGTGTCCTCCCGAGCCGTTGACCTCGACTGCCGACACACTCACCGAGAGATCGTACGCATGCGCGAGCGGGTTCTGGTTCTCTACGAGAGCGGAGAAGTTCGCGGCCACCGCCGCTCCCGGCGGGAGGCTGTGCGGATAGTCGACCGGCTGGCCCGCGAGGCCCACCGCCCACGGTTCGGCGAGGGGGACGACCACGAACCCCGCGACCAGGATGGCCGCTACGAGCCCACCGACGGCGTACCGCTTCGTGTCCAACGGCGTGAGGTCGTTCAGCGGAGGCGGGTGTCGCAGTCCGAGGAAGAGGACCAGGACGGCGAAGACGAGCCATCCGGTATAGAAGAACCCGATACCGAACAGCAGGATGGCCGCGCTGTAGCTCACGAAACGGGAGCGGTCGCCGAGAAGCGCGCGGAAGATGTGCCCACCGTCGAGCGAGCCCGCGGGGAGGAGGTTGATCGCCGTGACGAGGATCCCGACCCAGCCGGCGAGGGCGAGCGGGTGGTGGAAGGCCGCGATCCCGGGCGGGAAGAAGTAGGTCAGGAGGCTCCAGAAGAAGGAGGACCCGAGGAACAGGTTTCCGTAGCTCTGGCCGAGGATCGTGATGCCGCAGTAGGTCGCCGGTACGATCGGGGAATGGATGGAGACGTAGAGGCCCGCGAGCGCGACCGGGATCGCCGCCGCGAACCCGGCGAGCGGCCCGGCCGCGCCGACGTCGAACAACGTCTTCCGGTCGGGGAACGGCGACCGGATGCTCACGAACGCGCCGAACGTCCCGAACAGGAACGGCGGTGGCACTGGTAGGAAGTAGGGGAACGAGGCATCCAGGTGGCGCCGCCGCGCGACCCAGTAGTGGGCGAACTCGTGGATCCCGAGGATCGTCATCACCGGGGCGGCGAAGTAGAGCGCTCCGTACCCGAAGTCGGTGAGAGTGAGCGAGAGCCGACCCGTGTAGGCGAGCCAGATGAACGCCCCGGCCAGGACGGTCGTGGCGAAAGTGGCCCCGAGGAGCGCCAGGTTCGTCCACGGCCGGCGCGGGCCCAGCGTGGGGCGCCGGACGACCTCGATGAACTCCTCTCCGGCCGAACGTCGGAGGAACGGAACGTACCCCTGGTTCCAGAGCTCGATGCGCAGGCGGTCGAACTTCCCCTCGAGGGTGGCGCGGTCGGTATGTACGGCGAGGAGGAGCGATTGGGGGCCGACCTGGGTCTCGTAGACCGGGAAGAACGAGGAGACGGTGCTCCGAAGCCGGTCGAGCTCGGTCCCGCCGGAACCCGGTAGGGGGCCGGTCCTGCCCCCCATCAACTAGTCACCGGCGGTCCGGCCGTCGCCGACTTCCGAAGGCGCTTCGCCCGCTCCTTCGAGGTGAACCCGGTCGTTTCCTCCAGGAACCGATTGTAGCGTGCGATCGTCTCGCGAGCCACCTCGTCCGGGACCTTCGGGTTCATGCGGACGTCCACGCTCAGCTCACGGCCCTCGGCCCGGGCTGTCAGCCGCTCGAGTGCCCCCCACGACGCCGAAACGGAGACGCCGTCGACCGTTACGGACTCGAAGTGCGTGCGGAGGAGCTTCTCGAGAGCCTCGGGGGCCAGGTTCCCGCGATTGCGGGTCCGGACGGGGTAGTTCTGCACGAGGTCCCGAGGAGCCGGGCACGCGATAAAACGTCTGCCGGGAGGGGTCGGCGTGACCATGTCACCGAGGAGGCGGGACCGGGTTCCGGCCGTTTCAGACGGTCTCGACCTCGAGGAGGACCCGGAACCCGCGCAGTTGGCGGGTGAGCTCGTCCGAAAGGTCGAGGATCTGGTCGCGGGTCGCCCCGCCTCGCCAGTCGTAGACGAAGTCGTAGTTCCCGTGCGTCGGGCGGAACCCGAAAGCGAGAAGCCGGTCGGCGACGGCGGATGGCTTGCCCCCCTCGCTGTCGAAGGTGACCCGCAGGTACGTCTCCATCCGGGGAGGAACGGGGTTCGTATCTCAAAGGCGTTTCGCTCGAGTCGGGCGGACCAGGCGCTCTACGGCCCGGCCCAGCGCGGCCGAACTGGCCGCGGCGAGCCCCCGAGGGGAGAGAACGACCTCCCGCGACCGCTCGACCAGCGTCCAGCCGCGGGGAGACCTCCGAGCGATGCCCACCGATAGGTCGTGGTCCCCCAGGGCGCCTCTGGCGAGCGCTTTGGCCCTCGCGGGCGACGTCGGGGGGAGGCGCGTCGGGACCGGCTCGGAGGTCACCGTGCTGCGGGGGATCGCACGGCGGATCGCACGGACGGCGATGGCCCGGTCGCGGCCGTCCTCCACTCCCAGACCGATCGACAGCCGGACCCGGCGGCGACCGCGGGCGTCGATCTCTCCGGCCCTGATGCGACGCGAACTGACGGGCCGCAGGTCCTCTGCGAGGACCAGCGGCACCACGACGAGCGGAACGGCGGCCCGTCCGAGGCGCCTGCGCTCGGCGTTGACAGCCCGCCCTCCCGCGGTCGTCTCACGGGAGACGACCAGAGCGTCCACGCCCTCGGCCGCAGCCCCGCCGATCCCGTCGTTGATCGGGACGACGGCCAGAGTTCGTCCAGGGAAGCGACGGGTGGCCCATCGACGCACGGCGCGTTCGCGCGTGGTGTACGCCTGGATCCCCGCGGCCCACGGCTTCGGATGGTCAGCCAGGAAGCGGTCGGAGGTGATCCCGACCGAGACCCGCTCGCCGACACGGAACGCGGTAGCAAGGAGGGCCTCGTGTCCCGCGTGGAACCGGTCGAACGTCCCGCCGAGGACGACGTGGCGGAACCGCGGCATGGGCCCTTCCTTCTAGAAAAGTCGGGTCAGGAAGACGATCGCGAGCAGCGCGATCGACCCGTAGAGAAGAAGGGTGTAGTTCCGCCGGGTCCTGGCCCGGTCCTCCCGCGTACGCTCGCACGCCTTGCTGCACGTCTCCGCGCCCGGGCCACAGACCCGGCCGCAGATCTTGCAATGACGGTGGTCGTCCTCGGGAGGCACGGCAGCCTCCGTACCTCGACCGCCCGCTTATCGTTACCCGGCCCCGGCTCGGTCGCCCGACTAGGTGCGTCGGGGCCGGCGGCGAAGATCCCGGACCGTCGGGTCCGAGGAGCCCGCGGGGTTCGGGTCCATCGGGTTGGGGGGGTCGGAAGGGTAGGGGTACATCGGGTCGGAGAGCCCCCGGTCTTCCGGGGGTGGAGCAGGCGGCGCCACGCCTCCCCGCGCGGTTCGCCGGGGCTGCCGATGCGAGGAAGGGAACGCGGGGGGTGGGAGGCCTCCGCCCGGTGAGAGCTGCCGGAGGAGGCTCAGCCAAATCCGGCCGTGGGTCGCGACGGACGCCTCCAGTCGGTCGCGAAGCTCCGCCGCCCGTTGGAGGGAGTCCCCCTCGAGACGACGAAGCTCATGGTCGAACTCCGCCCGGAGGTCGTTGAACCGCGCATCCAACTCCTTCTCCTGGTTCGCGATGTTGCCCTGGGACACCTTGAGCCAGGTCTCGCGCACGACCGGAAGGACGTGCTCGTTCACCACCATCACGCGCCGCTCGAGATCATCCAGCTCGGCGCGGACGCTCTGCTCGATCCGGGCCAGGTCCGCCTCCTTCTGGTCGAGCTTGGTCTCGACCTCCTCGAGTCGCGCTAGCGCCTCGGTGCCATGCTGCTGGACCCGCTCCTCGGCGGTCGAGATCGCAAGGGCGAACGTCTTGCGCTGTTCGACGTTCTTCGCCTCGACGATCCGGGCCAGGCGTTCCCGGATCGACGCGTCGAAGTCCGGAGAGGCGAGCGAGTGCTCCAGGTTCTGCTCGAGGTCGGCCTTCAGGCGAGCCAGAAGCTCGACGTACTTCTCCTCGGCCCGCGCCTGGTCCTCGTGGATCCGTTGCTCGATGAACGACTGCATCCGGACCTGGAGGCCGGCAACGGCTGCGTTCTGGGCCTCGGAGATCTCCGTGATGCGGGCTTCCTGCTCCACCGCCATGCGCCGCTCGTCCTCCGCGAGCCGCGCTTCGGTCAGGGCCGAGAGTCGCTCGGCGTGCGAGGCCAGGGATGTGGTGAATCGGGTCTCGGTATCCTTCCCCCGCCCTTCTACCAGTAGTCCTAGGCGCTGCTCGGAGTCACGAAGGTCCCGTGCCGTCCGCTGCGCGGCCTCGTCCAGGTGCTCCTGAAGGATCGCGCGGACCCGGCCCTCGATCTCCTCGCGCAGCGCGGTTCCCTGCTCCTTCGCTTCCAGGATCTCGAGGTCGAGCTGGGCCACCAGCGCAGCCCGGAGTTCCTCTTCCGCGCTCACGGACTGCGCCGAGATCTGGTCCGCGGCATCCTTGAGGTCGCGGCGGAACCGCTCCGCCCATCCCTCGGACGAGACGCGAACGGCTTCGGATATCCTCTCCTCGAGCTCGGGGCCGAGCACCACCGGACCGGTCGGCACGGCCACGGGCGGAGGGAGGGCCTTCAACGCATCGGTGTTCGCGTCGGCCACGGCCTCGACCGCGCGGAGGCGAGTCTCGAGCTCAGAACGCGTCGCGAACGCCGTCCGGGCTGAGGTCTCCGCGGCGTCCTTCGTGCGGGCGTCTATCGCGGCGAGGCGAGCCTCGAGGTCGGCACGGGCGGCGAGCAGCGCCGCTGAGGTGACCTCCGAGGCCTGCTTCGTGCGAGCGTCAACGGCGGTAAGCCGCGCGTCGAGGTCCGTCCGAGCGGCGGCGATCGAAGCGGCCGCGAGCTCCGTCGTCTCCTTGTTGCGGGCGTCGATCGCGGTCAGGCGCGCCTCGAGGTCGGCCCGGGAGGCGACGAGCGCTCGGGCCGAGGACTCCGCGGCGTCCTTCGTGCGGGCGTCGACAGAGGTCAACCGAGCCTCGACGTCGGTGCGCGAAGCGAGGACCGCACGGGTCGACGCTTCGGACGCCTCCTTGAGGCGTGCGTCGAGGGAGGCGAGCCTAGCGTCCAGTTCGGTCCGGGACGAGACGGCCGTGCGGGCCGCGGTCTCGGTCGCTTCCCGGACGCGCGAATCGAGCGTCTGGTTCCAGCGTCCCTCGGCCTCGCGCACGGCACGAGCGACCCGGTCGTCCACCGCCGCGATGTCGAGCAACGGAGGCGTTACGGGTCTGGATGCGGCGGGTTCGGGCACCACGCGCAACGGCCCCGGAGGCCGAGAGGCGGGCGAGGCGGGCCGTGCCGCCGCGGTCACGCTCGGAGGAGTCGGCGGCGTCGTCGCAGCGGTAGTGGAGCGGGCGGAGGGGCTGGGCGCGGCGGCCGGCGCGGTCGCCGGGGACTCCGCGACCGGAGGAAGTGGGACAGGTATGGGCGCTGCCGTCGGAAGCGGCGAGGTGGACGACGGAGCCGCGGCGGTGCGGATCGACGGGTCGTCGCTGGTCGAGACGGGCACGCCGGGGGTCGCCCCCGGAACCGGGGCGATCGAAGGAGGCGCCCTCAGCCACGCCGGCAACGCCGTCGCGACGGACGCGGCCGAGGAGGACGGGGCATCCGGAGCCGGGGCGGAGGGAGTCGTCGGCTCGGGTGGGGCGGTTGCCGAGGCAACGACCTCGACCGGCGCGACGAGGATCGGGCTCTCCCCCGGCTTCGCCTCGAGGGTACTTGTTGGCCCTTTTCGCGGTCTCGTTCGTGACCGGAAGGGATCGTCCTCTCGGCTTGCTGAGAAGGAGGGCGGCCGTTTCCATCGCGGTCCCGATCCGCCACATCTCCTTGCGGTGGTCGTGACCCGTCTGTCGTTCCGCGTCGTTCAAGGAGCCCCCCATGCGGGGGAACTCGACCAGATCGACCCGGCGGGAGACCTCGAGGCTCTTCTGCTCGGCGTCGTCGCGAACGTACTGGAGGATGAGAGGCAGCGTTTCCCGGGTCCGGCTGGTCGGCAGCGGACGGGTGAGGTCCCGCAGCGTTACCGGCAGGTCGGCCCACCCCTTGATGCGCTTCTCGTGGCGCTCGCCCGCGGCCTCCGAACGGGGGACCCGCATCACAGCGAGGGCGAGGGGTAGCTGCTCCGCGAACTCGTGCATGTCGACCTTCGAGGCCGGGCAGGAAGTACGGGAAAACGAGGAAGGCCCCGAGGGCGACGAGCGACGAGGGCATCGCGCGCAGTACCTGGAGGACCGCCCCGCAGACCGACTCCCACTGGTCGCTCGCGACCACGACCACCGGCTCGGTGGACCCGCGGTGGAAGAGGAACCCCTCGCCCACGATCTGGTAGACCGAGGGGTCGGGTTGCACGGCGGGCCGCCGGACCGCTGCGCGTCCGTCCATGGTCGCGTGAGCGCGGATGATCGTGCCCCCGAAATCCGCGGTCTCGAACAGCTCGGCCGTGGAGAAGACGAGCGTCTTCATCCCGAGGCGCGGACGGTCCTCGGTCGAGAGGAACATCCTCCCGACGCAGGTATAGCGCCCGCTGGCCGCGGGATAGAGGAACAGGTTCGGGTAGAACGAGAGCGACTGGGTGGGCGCGGGATCCCAGTAGTCGTGCGTGTCCGCTACGTTGATCGTCAGGTTCCCGACGAGGCGGATCGTGTCGAGGGTCTCCCGACGGCCGGGGAACTCGTCCGGTATCGCCGTGTAGCCGGGGCTCTCCGCCTCGTTGTCGACCTGGCGGCACCAGACGGAGGCGATCGGCGTTACCTTTCGGGCTACGCCGACGTCGTCGGCCGCCATCACCCTCCCTCGGTCGCCCGCTTCGAGAAGATACGCTCGCACGCCCGGGCGAGCGGCAAGGTCGTGTTGACCATGATCGGAACCCCGAGGGTAGGGGTGCCGACGTCGGACGCCGCCTGTCCGCCCTCGCCGACGAACATCGGATGTCCCTCGCCGGTCGACACGGCGCTCGAGATCAGGAAGACATCCTCCTTGGTGGAGATGCCGCGGCCCTCCTGCGCCACCAGGATCGTGCCCATGCCCGCGCCGTCACGGCGGAGGAGGAAGTCGACGGGGTCGAACTGGCTCTGGTACGTCCGCTCCCGCACGGACTGCTCGATCTCGGAGTAGAACTCCTTCAGCTTGTCCGCCTTCGAGATCGCGATCACGAGGGGGATCTTGCGCTCGCGCACGAACCGGAACACCCCCCGGGCGAGGTTGATCTGCTGCGCCTGGTCCCGAAGGGACGTGAGCGCGGGCGAGAGGAGAAGGATGATCGCGTCCGCTCCGTGAACGAACCGCCCGAGGAGGGTCAGGCCCCTCCGCCAGAGGTCCTGGCGGTCCGGGCGCCAGGTGTCGAAGTGGGGGATCACCCGGCAGGTCTTGTCGCTCACCTCGCCCTGGGGCGTGGTGAGCCAGAGCCGGTCGTAGGTGAAGTAGTCGGCGATGATCCCTCCGGCCTCGTCGATCGTTTCGAGCTCGAGCGGGCGGGACCCGGAGGCCGCCTCGGGAGCCCCGTAGCGGAAGCGCATGCGCATGTCGACGAACTGGTTGAACTTGGTGGGCAGTGGGTACTTCGTGAGGACCCCCTGGTCCTCCCGGCCCGCCGAAAGCTCGACCCAGAGCTTGCGTCGGTCCTCCATCGGCCGGTTGACGTAGTAGCGTGTCGTCGTCTCGAGGCTGCCCTCGGGATCCGTCGGGTCGGTCGTCTCGTAGGTGGTCTCCTCGAGCGCGACGTCGTTCTCGAGGTCGCCGTAGATCGGTATCGTCCCGCCGTCCGCGCGAGGGGGAACGAACAGGATCGGAAGGTTCAGCCCGAAGTGTCCCGAAAGGAATCGGAAGTACGCTCGTCTTCCCCGAGGCGGGGATCCCTACCACGGCGATGCGCGCGGATTCGCCGGGCGTCTTCGGCTCGTGGCGGGCGCCCGCGCTGCGCCGGGTCCTGGTGGTTACCTTGACTTCCGGCATCCTACGCCCCTACCTCATCTCCGCGAGGCATATTTCAATGAAGTCAAGGGCCCCTTCGATCGCCGGATCGGCTGCGGCGAACTCGAGGCGGGCATCCTGGAGGCGGCTGAACACGTCCTCGACGGCCGCTTCGTGCTTCAGCGCGGCGTCCTGAACGTCGCCGGCCCCCGCCATTCGCGTCAGCTGGTAGGTGCCCCGCAGCTCCATCAGGCGCCCGAACAGGTCCTGAAGTCGCTCCCGGACCGCCGGCTTGGCGCCGCTCAGCCGTTGCTCCGAATCGTCGAGGAACCGGACGAGCGTCTCGGTCTCCTTGTCGTTCTGGATCCTTGCCTGAAGAAGCGCGAGGCGACGGAGGATCGGGCCCTGGCTCGCCGGGGAAAGCTTCTCTGCCTCCGCCCAGGCTCCGAGCAGGGCGCGGGCCGCGTCCTCGGCAGCCCCGCGGGCGAACTGCACGCGCGCTTCCCAGTACATCCGACTGACCGGAGGGAGGGACCGGGCACCCGATGTGAGCAAGCGTAGCGCAAGGTCGGTACTGGCCTCCGATGTAGGCCTCGACCACCTCCCCGAGCGGGCCGTACCGGTCGCGGAGATAGGCCGGTGCGCCGCCCGTAGCGGCCAGGAGGCCGACCTCCATCTCGGTGCTCGCCGCGGGCGCCGGTGCGCCTGGCGCTGGCGGGACTGGCCGGTCGCTCTTGAGCCGGGCGACGGTATCGTGCTGCTCGGGAGCTTTGAGGGCCTTAGCGGCCGTCGCGGCCCGCTGGGCAAGCTCCTCGGGATGAAGGTCCTCCAACGCTTGGTCGTCGCCGTACCCTACGTCCAGGAACGCCTGGACCATCTGGGCGAACAGCTCGGAGCCGGTGCGGACCTCCTGGAATGCGAACGTCCCGGTGATCCCCAGCGCCCGGGCACGGCTGGTGAGCTGCCCCAGGAACGCGTTCATGCGCCCACCGTCGACGCCCTTGTCCCGCTCCGTCCCCTCGCCGATTCCGATGATGCGGAGGTTGACCTCGGAGTGCTCTGGCAGCAGGTGTGTCACCAGGTCGGTGACACCGGGTCGGAGCGCGGCGCCGGGGGGATCACGGACCCCGAACCGCACGGAGGCGTTGTCCCAGCCGTCGGTCACGAGAACGAGGTTGCCCTGAACGCTCTGGTCCCCGCCCCTAAGGAGGTCGGCGCCGACGCCGATCGCGTCCCAGATCGCGGACCGGCCGTTGGGGGTCAGGAGGGAGATGAGATTCTCGATGTACGCGAGGTGGTCGGTCTCTATCGTGCCGAGGGGGACGGCCACGCGGACGGTGTCGGTGAACGTGACGAGCCCGAAGGAGGTCCCCGAACGGGCCCCTTCGTGAAGGATCCGGTAGACCGCCGTGCGGGCCACTTCGATCTTCTGGCGCTCGCCCCGGGACCCCTGGGGGTCGGGCAGCGGCGCGAGCATGCTCTTCGAGAGGTCCAGGAGGAGAACGTTGCGTTCGCGTACGGCGGACGCACTAACCGGGGCGCTCAGCTGTTGCATCAAGTATCGGTCCGCGTGCCGGGCGCTAGCGCCCGTGGTCAGCTCCGGGCGTAACCCCGGCCGGGCCTCCAGCGGTCCACGGCGTATTTTACCCCCGAGAGGGTATTTGTGACTTCCGACCTATCGGAGGGTCGTATAGCCGGGCCGGCGCCCGCTCGGGGGGTCGGTGCCGCGGGACCTGCTCCGGGGTTTCCAGGGCCGGAACCGAGGGCTCCGGCACCGCGCTCAAGCCCGCGGCTCGGTCCCTCCCGGCCCTGCGACCGACGGGCTCAAACGCGCTCCCGGGCACCGGTCGACCGAAGCGGCCGATTCTAAGGCACCTCCCCGCGGCCCCGCGTAGGCTTGGTTATACAAGCCGCTCGCTCTTCACACCCTCCCGACCCCATGCACAGCTACGTCGACCTCTACGTCACGCCCGAGACCCTTCCGCCCCTCGAGATCTCGAAGCGGCTGTCTAACGTGGCAGGTCTTTCGTTCATCATTGGACCCCACGACCTGGCGTTCGAGTGGAAGACGAAGGAGGAGTTCCACTCCCGCCTCTCCAAGATCCACACCGCGCTCAAGGGAACCGGAGTCCTTTACCGCGTCGAGACCGTTCCTCAGGAGCCGGCATTCATCGACCCTCTTCCTGGGCCCCCGCCTCGGCCCCGGAACGACGCGATCCATCCGGCGTGCAGACGAACCTACCCTTCCGGAAGTGGGCGCTCGGGGAGCGATCCTTCGGTCCCCCGTCAGCCCGGTCCCGTCCTTCGGCAACGGTTATAACCCAAGCCCGGGTCGCGCTCGCCCGCATGGGCAACATCCGCCAAACGTACATCAAGCGTGTCGCGATCGAACTGATCCGGCACTACCCGGCCGAATTTGGCGGGGATTTCGCCCACAACAAGCAGAAGGTCCTCGAGCTCACGGACCTCGGCGTCATGGTGGACGGCAAGATGACGGTCACCCACAAGAAGCTTGCAAACCGTATCGCAGGGTATTCCGTGCGATACTTCAGGCGAAAGCGCGGCACCTGAGCCGTTTCGCGCTCGAGCGCGGATCGGCAGGACCCGGTCGTCTGCGGGGGCATGCGGTCCTTCGACAGCTACGCGGGTCCGGTCAGTCGAGGATCCCGAGACCGTCCTGGATGTGGACGACCTCGACGGGCGTGGTGGGGCGGCCCACCAGCACACCGCGTGAGTTGGCGATCAGGCACGCGCCCACGATCGGGACGCCGAAGTTCGCGCTCGACCGGTGCACCGGCACCTTCAGGAGCTCTTGGATCTTCGCGGCCTCGCCCTCGGTCGCCTTTGGGTGGAGGACGACACCTTTGTTGGTAGCGATCCCGGCCTTGCCGACGGTCGCGAGCCCGGCGACGGTCCCACGGTCCACGGGGACGCCCAACGCCCGGCCGATCGCGGCGACGACCTCGTTCGAGAACTCGGGGTGGACGATCGCCCCTGAGTCGTTCGCGAGGATATTGTTCCCCATCGCGTTCAACCGGTGGCGCACGATCGTGACCCGGGCCACTCCTTCGAGGGCCTTTCGTTCCAGCGAATCGAGGGAGTCCCCTACGACCCAACCGTTCGAGTTCCCGACGATGAGGGCGCCGACGACCTCGCTGTCGTCAACGGTGGTGCGGACCGTCGGCACCCCCAGGACATGCTCGATCTCGCGTTCCAGAACGGGCGAGATGGACGGCGGTGCGACCGCGGCGCGTTCCCCGACCCTCACGAAGACGCCGAGATAGGGGCTTCCGCCGAAGAGCGTGCGACCTACCGGGACGCGAGAGGGCCCCCGATACGGGTCTATTCGGTCTCGAGGAGGTCGACCTCGATCAGGCCGTCCTCGAACCGGATTGCCTTGACCCGGACCTTGCTGGGAATGCTCTGGATGCCTCGCTCCCAGATCAGCTCGTTGAGTCGGGGGTCGATCCAGACGTTCTCCGACTTACCCTTCATATGGCGGACGACGAACCGTCGCACCGTGAGCAGGGCGTGCCCAGCGCGACGGCGGCGCGACGGCTGATGGCGGCTCGCGCGGAGCGGGATGGTGTACTCTCGCTCGAGCTCCTCGATGTTGCGCTCGGTCTCCTTCGTCGCCATCGTCCGTTCCTCCTACTTGTGCAGATGCCCGCGGTGCCAGGACCGGCGCTTCGGGTGGCGAACGACCCGACGGCTGGTCCGCTGGATCACCCACGCCGGGACCCTGCGGTTTCGTTTCACCATGCGGAAGAGGCGCACCTTGCGCGCGTGGCTCTTTCTGCGATTCGCCATTCGACTACCTACCTACCGCCTCGTGATCTTGATCTCGCGCCGTTCCGGGGCGATACGCTCGAGGAGGGCCCGCAGGGTGGGATCGTCGATCGGCCGCTGGATCCGTCCGCTCGCGGCGAGCGCGACCAGCTGCTGCTCGACCGCCGAGGCCACCTCGGGCTTCGCCAGCCGGATCCGCCCGAGCCGTTCCCGAGCGTCGGGAGTGAGGATGCGCCGAAGGATCTCGGCCCGTTCCGCCTCGCGCCGCTGCGCCTCGGACTCCTGCTGGGCATACGCGGCCTGGGCGTTCATGTTCTCGGAGACCTGCATCTCCTGGATCTGACGGGTCCGACGCCGTCGGAGCTCCGCGAGCTCTGCGTCCTCGGAGTAGGCCATCCGTTCGACACCCCTTTTTCCACAAGGAGCCCTACAAGTACTTGGCGAGTGCGGGCCGCTCCGCCGCGAGCGCCTTCAGGATGTCCCTGCTGACGGTGTCCAAGAGCTTCTGGCCCTCGGGGCTCAACCGGCGGCCTTGTGTCTTATATCGCTGGACGAGCCCGGATTTCTCGAGCTGCTGAACGATCTCGCGGGCGATGGAGCGAGACCCCGAGCGAGCGTGGTAAGGGGCACTGCCCCGGTCCCGCTTGCCTCCATATTCGCTGCTGAGGCGTGCGACCCCGATGCTCCCCTTGAGGTAGATCTTCCGGAGGACGGAGGCGCTTCGAAGGTACCACCAATCCTCGTGATCCGGCGACCGCTCCTTGTGGACTCCCGTCTTGACGAAGTCCGCCCAGGCGGGCGGCGCGACCGCGCTTCGGCTCTTCAGCTCGGCCGCCAGCTTCGGCAGGAGGGCGGAAGTTGGAACGTCGTTCGGGTGGGTCATCGGGCGGCGCGCCCACCCGGCCGAGGTATTTAACATGAGAGCGGAACCTCTCTCGGCGGAGCGGTTCGTCGGGCAGCCAAGGGGCCATGGCTCCCTCCGGATCCGGACCCCGAACGACCGGGCCCGTAGGGGCGGGAGGGGCGGTCATGGGTCCCAAACGAGGGCGTTACGGCCGCCCGCGAGGCTCGGCATCGGCAGATGCTGGAAGGGCTAAAGCCCGCGAGGGTCTTCGAGGAACGGTGCTGCGGCGCCCACGTTCACGGACATTCGAGCCGCGGTCCGGCGACCTGAGCGGGTCGACGGCAGGGGTCCCGCCGGGTCGGCTAGGTTGGGGTGCCCTGCCGGCTCGGGGTCGGTCGAGACCGGGGAGTGAACGATGACCACCGCTGCGCTGATACTGAGCGGTGGGGAATCCAGCCGATTCGGCGGATACCCCAAGGCGCTGCTGTCGACGGGCGATCGGAGCGCGGTCCGGCGGCTTGCCGATATCTGCCTCGTCGATGGGTTCGAACCCGTCGTAGTGGTCGTCGGAGCTCACCACCTTCCGATCGCCCACGAGCTCCGCGGGCTCGACGTCTCCGTGGTCCTGGCCGAGCGATGGCGCGAAGGAAGGACCGCCTCGGTCCAGGCGGGCCTGGAGGCGATCCCCGAGGACCGTGACGTCCTGTTCTGGCCGGTCGATCACTCGTTCGTCGCTCCGAGGACCGTCGATGCCCTGCTCTCCGTTCGGGACACGGACCTTCTCGGTGTTTGGTTCATCCCGACGTTCGAGGGCCGGGGGGGCCACCCGGTCCTATGGCGAGCATCGATGAGGACCAACCTGTTCGAGCTCCGTTCGGATGCCCCGATCCGCGCCCTGCTCCCCGAGTACGGTCCGCAGGTCCGCCGCGTCGCGGTCGACGATCCCGGGGTGGTCGCGAACGTCGACACTCCCGAGAGCTACCGTGCCTCGCTGGACGCGTTTCGGGAGCGCGGAGAGGTACGATGAACCGTCGGACGGCGAGGGAGGCCGTCCGGCTCCTCGAGCATCATCAGCCGTTCGTTCGGGCGACGGTGGTCCGCGCCACGGGCTCGGTTCCGGGCAAGCTGGGCGCTTCGATGATAGTCCGCTCGGACGGCACCACGCTCGGAACCGTGGGAGGGGCTGCGCTCGAGGAGGAGGTGAAGCGTCTCGCCGGGGTCGCGCTCGAGCGTCACGCGGGCGACCTGGTCCACTTTGACCTCGCGTCCTGGAAGAAGGGCGGCCTCCCCAGTCTCTGCGGAGGCTCGGTCGACATCGCGCTCGAGTACGTCGCTGCCCGGCCGAACCTGCTCCTCTGGGGAGGCGGCCATGTTGCGGAGGCCGTCGCCCGTCTCCTGCCGGCCCTCGAGTACGACTACTCCGTTGCCGACGACCGACCGGATTATGTCGGCCGCGACCGGTTCCCCGAGGCGGACCGGCTCGAGGTCGTGGCTCCCGGCCACCTCTTCGAGACGTTCGAGCCGACCGAGTTCACTCATCTCTACCTCCTCGGCTACGACGCGCTGAAGGACCTCGCGGTGCTCGCGGAAGCCCTCGACCGGTTCCCGAACGTGATCGGACTGATCGCCAGCGCGGCGAAGCGGGAGCACATGTTCGGGCGTCTCCGGGAGGCGGGCGTCTCCCGAGAAGCTCTCCGCCGGGTGCGATCGCCGGTCGGGGTCAAGATCGGGGCCGAGAGCCCGGCCGAGATCGCCGTCAGCGTGGTCGGGGAAGTGATCCGCGACCTTCACCCCCCGAGCTTACGTACTCCCTCGCGTGCCGCACGAAGAGCGCCCGTGGAGGGTGATGCCGGCCGACGCGCAGCTTAGGTTCCGCCTCAACGGGCACCCGGAAGCGGTCCCCTGCGAGGACACCCGGATCCTTCTGGACCTACTCCGGGACGATCTCCACCTCACGGGCACGAAGCGCGGCTGTGACCTCGGAACGTGCGGGTGCTGCACTGTCCTCGTGGACGGGCGACCGACGTTGAGCTGCCTCACGCTCGCGCGGTTGGCGGAAGGCCGAACCGTCACGACGATCGAGGGGCTGACCCCTGCCCAGGGCCTCTCACGGGTGCAGAAGGCGTTCGTCGACCACGGCGCGACGCAGTGTGGATTCTGCACGCCCGGATTCGTCATGACCGCGACCGCTCTTCTCGAGGAGACACCGCGGCCTACACGCGACGAGATCGAGCAGGCCATCTCAGGGAATCTGTGCCGGTGCACGGGTTACATCAAGATCGTCGAGGCGATCGAGGCGGCCTCACGGGGCGGGGGCTGATGGCGTCTGCCCCCTCCGCGCCGTACCGCCTCATCGGCTCTCGGATCCCCTACGTCGAGGGTCCCCTCAAGGTCACGGGCCGGGCGGAATACACCGACGACATCCATCGGCCGGGCGAGCTGATCGGGCGCGTCCTGCGAAGCCCCTGGCCGCACGCCCGGCTGCGATCGATCGACGTGACCGCGGCCCGAGCGCTGCCCGGGGTCTATGCGGTGTTGACGGGCGAACGATACCCGATCCCGTTCGGGGTCCTGCCGATGACCCACGACGAGACCGCTATCGCAGTAGACAAGGCCCGGTACATCGGGGACATCGTTGCGGCCGTCGCCGCGCGCGACGAGCGGACAGCCGAGCAGGCGCTCTCCCTGATCCGCTTCGATGCGGAGCCGCTCCCCGAGTACTCCGACCCGCACTCGGGGCTCACGAAGGTGGCCGAGCCGATCCACGCCCGCGGGCTCAACGGGACGAACATCCAGAAAGAGGTCGTGCAGCACTTCGGCGACGTGGATGCGGCGTTCGCGCACGCGGCGCACACCGCCCGAGTGCGCGGGACGTTCGCCGGGGTCACTCACGCCTTCACGGAGCCCCTCGTAACCCTCGCGGAGGCGAGCCCAGACGGGCGGCTCACGGTCTGGAGCGCGACGCAGGTCCCACACTACCTCCACCGGTCGCTCTCGGAGGTCCTGGGGATCCCGATGCACCGGATCCGTGTGATAAAACCGGAGGTGGGCGGCGGGTTCGGCGGGAAGTCGGACCCGTTACCCCACGAGATCGTCTGCGCGGCCCTTTCTCTCGAGACCGGCCGCCCGGTCCGCATGCTGCTCGACCGGGAGGACGTCTTCTTCACGAACCACGGGCGCCATCCGACCCAGAACGACGTTCGGGTCGCGGTGGACGCGGAAGGCCACATCACGGCCTACGACATCGACGCGGTGATCGACGGCGGGGCCTGGAGCTCGTTCGGGACGGTCACGACCTACTACAACGGCGTCCTGGCCATGGGCCCGTACCGGGTCCCGAACTTCCGGTACCGCGGGCGGCGCGTGTACACGACGAAGCCCCCGTCCGGCGCGATGCGGGCGCATGGCGGGACCAACATCCGGTACTCGATCGAGGTCGCTCTCGACCGGATCGCGGAGGAGACGGGGATCGACCCGTTCGACCTTCGTCGCCGGAATGCCATACCCCCGAACTCGCGGACGATCAACGAGTTCCGTATCACGTCGACCTCGTTCCTCAAGTGCCTGGCCGCGGCCCGCGAGCGGAGCGGTTGGGACTCGAAGTTCCGAAAGCTCCCGTTCGGCCGAGGGGTCGGGCTCGGCTGCGGGTTCTACATCTCCGGGTCGAACAGCCCGATCCACTTCACCCCGAAGATCCCGCAGTCGACCGTCCACCTCAAGGTCGACATGGACGGCGGGATCGCGGTCCACTCGATGCAGGCGGACATCGGCCAGGGGTCCAACACGCTGCTCGCCGTGATCGTCGCAGAGGTCCTCGGGGTCGACCTCGCGCGGGTCCACGTCCAGCGGGTCGACTCGGACGTCAGCCCGATCGACCTCGGGTCGTACTCGAGCCGGGTCACGTTCATGATGGGCAACGCCGCCCGGGCCGCGGCCGAGGAGCTCCGCGGCAAGGTCGTCGCGGGCGCCGCCGCGCTGCTCGGTCTGTCGGCGGAGGAACTCGAGGTGGCGCACGAGCGGATCCAGCGCCGAGGGGCGCCGGACGTGGGCGTGCCGTTCCTGGAGGCATTGCACAAGGCCATGGAGTCGACCGGAGCCCTCACGGCGTCGGGGTCGTACCGGTCCCCCGCGATCGGAGGCTCGTTCAAGGGGGCTCGCGCCGGTACGGCGCCGGCGTACTCGTTCTCGGCGTACGTGGCCGAGGTGGAGGTCGATGTCGAGACCGGAGTGTTCGCCGTGGAGAAGGTCTGGGCGGCGTTCGACTGCGGTCGTGCGCTCAACCGGCTCGCGGTCGAGGGCCAGATCGAAGGGTCGATCCACATGGGGCTTGGCCAGGTGATGGGCGAGTCGATGAACTACCGCGGGTCGCGCCTGTTCAACCCGTCGCTGCTGGAGTACAAGGTCCTCGCTCCGCAGCAGATGCCGGAGGTGGAGATCCTCCTCGTGGGGGACGACGACCCCGAGGGGCCGTTCGGGGCGAAGGAGGCCGGGGAAGGGCCCCTGATCGCGACGCTCCCCGCCGTGGGCAACGCGCTCTACGACGCGATCGGCTGCCGCTTCACCGAGCTTCCGATCACGCCGGATCGGGTGCTCCGGGCGCTCGACCTCCGGGCGAAGGAAGGACGCCGCTGGAAGGGGTCGTAGACCGTGCACCTGGACCCGTTCGAACTGCACCGGCCCACCTCCGTCGAGGAGACGGTACGCCTCGCCGGGTCGCTGGCCGGGCGGTTCGATTACCTCGCGGGAGGGACGGACCTCCTGCCGAACTACAAGATGCACATCAACCTCAAGCCGCACCTCGTCGCCCTCGAGGACGTGGCCGAGCTTCGCGGGTTCTCCTCCGACCGTCTCGGGGCGATGGTGCGTCTCTCCGACCTGGAGCGCGACCCGGCGTGGCTCGCGGCATGGCCGTCGGTCGCGGACGCGGTCCGAGAGGTGGCGACGCCGCTCGTGCGCGCGAGCGGAACGGTCGGCGGCAACCTTCTCCTTGAGACGCGGTGCTTCTTCTTCAACCAGAGCTACTTCTGGAGGTCGAGCCTGGGCTTCTGCCTGAAGGCGGACGGCGACCGATGCCACGTCGTTCCGCAGAAGGAGGTCTGCTACGCTACCCACTCGGGGGACCTCGCCCCCGCGCTGATGGTCGTGGACGCGGAGGTGGAGATCGCCGGGCCGTCGGGTCGGCGTCGGCTGCCGTTGGCCGACCTCTACGACGCGAAGGGGGACGGGATCCGCCGGCTCACGCTCGGCCCGGGCGAGCTCCTGGTCGCGGTCCATCTTCCGCGGGCGGCCCGCGGCCGACCGGGGACGCTACAAGAAGCTCAGGGTGCGGCCCGCCTACGACTTCCCCGAGCTGGGGGTCGCGGTCGCCGGACGCTGGAGCGACGGGCGCGTCGAGGAGCTGCGCGTGGCGGTCGGGGGCGCAGAGCCGCGTCCGAGGCGGTTCGACGCGCTCACGGAACCGCTGGTCGGGCAGCGCCTGGACGACGGCCGCATCCGCTCCCTCGCCGTGGAGATCGGGCGGAGCGTCCGACCGGTCCACAACACGTTCCTCCTGCCCGACTACCGCCGGAGGATGGTCGAGGTCTACGTACGCCGAGCGATCGCGGAGGCGAAGGAGGGGACCGCCGCGTGACCCCGTTCGAGTACCGCGCTCGTCCCGATCGACCGGCTCCGCCGGCACGAGCGGTTCAACTCGCACAAGGTCGACCTCCTCGAGGCCGAGATCCGCAGGGCCGGGGTCTTCGCCGACCCGATCTGGGTCTCGAGGGACTCGTGGGTGATCCTGAACGGCCACCACCGTGTCGAGGCGCTCCGGAGGCTGGGGGCGAAGTGTATCCCCGCCTGGGTGTTCGACTACGAGAGCGACGTCATCCACGTCGAGCACTGGCGCGGCGGGAGCCCGATGGCTAAGTCCGAGGTGATCCGCCGGTCCACGGAGGGCCGGCCTTTCCCTCCCAAGTCGACGCGCCACCGCGTCACGGTGGACCTGCCGAAGAAGCTGGTCCCCCTCGCCGAGCTCCTGCGCTGAGCGCCGTCGGCTCCCGAGCGGCTCAACCACCCGCGTCCGGGCGCCCGCGGTGTCCGGGCGCCGCGGCGTCGTGCGTGGGATAGGGGAGCGGCAGCGTGCCGTCGGAGAACCGATGGATCGTGGACGCGAGCAGGGCCACCTCGATCGGGTGGAGCCGGGCCCGCAGCGAGTCCGGCGTGTCACCCGGGAGGACCGGGAGACGTTCCTGGGCGATGGTCGGCCCGCGGTCGACGTCGCTCGTGACGAGGTGGACCGTGGCGCCCGTCTCCCGGTCACCGGCGGCGAGTACCGGCGCGGTGGACCCGCGCCCCGTAGAGGCCGGTGCCGCCGTGGAGGGGAAGCAGGGATGGGTGGAGATTGATCGCGCGCCCCTGCCACCGGTCGACCCAGGCGGGGGGCAGGATCGTCAGGAATCCGGCGAGGACGACGAGCTCGACCCCCTTCGCGTCCAGCTCTTCCGTCAGTCGCCGGGACCAAGCGCCCGGGTCCACGCCCTTCGAGGGCAGGACCAGGGTGGGAAGCCCACGGCGCCGGGCGCGCTCGATCGCGGGGGCATGGGGGCGGTCGGAGACTACGAGCGCGATACGGGCCGGGAGGTGGCCCCCGCTGACCTGCTCGGCGATCCCCTCGAGGGTCGTTCCCTCCCCGGAAACAAGGACGGCGATGGGAAGTGGGCGCGACACGGTCAGAGGATGACGCGCAGGTTGAGCTTCTCGGTGAGCTCTTTGTAGCGGTTCCGGATCGTGACCTCGGTGACGCCCGCTACCTCGGCGACCTCGCGCTGCGTCCGCCGCTCCCCGCACTGAACGCTCGAGATGTAGATCGCGGCCGCCGCGACACCGGTCGGCCCGCGGCCGCTCGTGAGCTCCCGGTCGGTCGCTTCCTTCAGGATCTCGTTGGCCCGCGATTGGATCTCGCCCTTCAGCTTCAGTTCGGAGCAGAACCGCTGGATGTAATCCTGCGGGCGCGTCGGCATGAGCCGAAGGTGGAGCTCGCGGGTCATGAACCGGTACGTCCGGCCGATCTCCTTGCGCCCGATGCGGGACTTCGAGGCGATCTCGTCGAGCGTGCGGGGAACGTTGCACTGGCGGCAGCTTCCGTAGAGCGACGCCGCCACGACCCCTTCGATCGACCGGCCACGGATCAGGTTGCGGCCAACGGCCTTTCGGTAGATCATCGCCGCGGTCTCGCGTACGTTCCTCGGAAGGGCCATCCCGGAGGCGACCCGGTCGAGTTCGGCGAGGGCGAACGCAAGGTTGCGTTCGGTGGCGTTGGAGACACGGATCCGCCGCTGCCACTTTCGCAGCCGATAGAGCTGGGCCCGGTTGCGGGTCGGGATCGACTTTCCGTACGGGTCGCGGTTCTTCCACCCTATCTCGGTGGACAGACCCTTGTCGTGGATCGTGAGCGTGGACGGGGCCCCCGTACGGGCGCGCTTCTCGCCCTGCTCGGCATCGAACGCCCTCCAGTCCGGGCCCTGGTCGATCATCGACTCCTCGAGCACCAGGCCGCATTCGTCGCAGACGACCTCCCCGCGCTCGTAGTCGCGGGTGAGGTGGGAGGACCCGCAGCTCGTGCACCGGGTCGATACGACGAGGTCACCCGCGGGTTTCGCGGCTTCCTCGGCGTTCGGCGGGGCCTCGGCCGGGGGCTTCGGTGCTTCCTTCATCGGCTTACTCGAGGACGAGCCCCGCACCCAGGAGGGCCGCGCCTTCCGCCGGAGGGGGAACCCGGAGAGGGCGTACACTGTAGTAGGGCCGGGCGACCGGGCCAAAGACGCGGACGATCCTTCCGCGGAGAACCCCCTTCACGTCCGAGACCCGGGTTCCCTCGGTCACGACGTCGGGGCCACTGGCACGGGCCGTGATAAAACCGGACGGTGTGAACGCGACCACAGTACCAACCGTTCTCGATGTCGATCGGGCCGGTTCCCGCGGCAAGTGGTATAAGCCACTTGCGGAACGTATAAAGCAGTTTCGAAGAGGCTGTACCTATCGAGCGTCCTGACGGTGACGGGAACGGCCACGGCGGACCGGCGCCCCGCCCGGAGTGGTCGAGTCTTCCCGCTCCTCCCTTTCCTCCCGGAGCGGCGCCGGGTCAGGGGGAACGTAGGCAGCGTAGAACGCGACCCGGGCCGAGGACCGCGCCTCCGCGATCTCCTCGGGGGATCTCGGAGCGGGAGGAACGGCTTCGACGGGAGCCGGCTCCGAGACCGGAGGGACCTCGGGCTCGGGAGGGAGCGGTGCGGGTTCCTCCTCGACGGTGAGCGTCGGTCTGGGTTCCGGGACCGGACCGCCTTCGACCGTCTCCCCGCGGTCTTCGTCCGCCTCCCCCTCGGCCCCGATTTCCTCCTCGCCCGACCGGGTCGCCCCCGAGAGAGCCGGCCCCGCGCCCGCGAGCTTCTTCTCGCGGGTCAACCGGTCCACCTCGCTCCAGAGCGCCTCGATCTCCTCCTCGGGCGTCCCCGTCCGGCGCTCCTCGCTCAGCGCGTGACGGACCTGGGTCATCAACCGGGCCGCCGTGGTGGCGTCCCGCGCGCGCCCCTTGATGCGGTGCAGGTGGCGGGCCAGGTTCCGGGCCTCGAGCAGGATCTCGTCCTCCTCCTCGGTGGATAGGGTCGGGATGCGCCGGAGCCCGGGGGATGCGAGCGACGACCCGGCGCGTCTCGGAAAGACGCTCTGCCGCCAGGGGCAGGTCGTCCTCTTGCAGGGAACGGAGGAGACGGGAGAACGAGGCGACAGCGTCCGCGACCTCCTCGCCGCGGTCGCGCGCCCGCCGGATGGAGACGCCCAGCGCCTCGGCCTCGTGCACGCAGAACTTCGGCACCGCGTCACTGAGTACCGCGAGCGCGAGCGTGGCGCCGGCCGCCGTCTTCTGGAGGGATCCGACGCTCAACGGTTCGGACATCAGCTGCTCGCGAGGGTTTCCGACCCGCGAGTCGACGTGCGCGAGGTCGACCCCGATCGTCTCCGCGATCGCCCGGAGCTCGTCCACCCGCTGGAGCAGCTCCCGAACCCATACCCAGTCGCGCGCCGCCCGGGCCAGGAGCATCTCGGCGCGCTTCACGATCGCTGTCGCGTCCTCGACGGAACCGCTGCGGACCGCGGCCTCGAACATGTCGCGGATCTGGATCGACGGGAACGGCAGCCCGTCGCTCTGAAGCTCGCGTCCGTGCTCCTCCACCGGCTCGAGCCGGTGGCGGAGCTCGGTGAACGGGGACGTCGCCATGGGTCCTACGGTGGGGACTCCGGGTAGGCGAGCGACCGCATAAGCCGCGTGAGCGCGATGTCCGCCTCGGTCAGCTGGCGGGCCCGCAGCAGCTCGGTCGCCTCCCGGATCCGGGCCGCCGCCTCGATCGCCCGCTCGCTATCGGCGGGGAGCGAGCGCACCCGCGCCGCGAGGCTGCGGGCTTTCTTGAGCAGGTTGTTGAGCATCACGTCGTCCGGGTTGGGGGTCGGGGGCGCTTCGGGAGCCAGGGGGGCTTCGGGAATCGGTGGTGTCGGAGGCGGCGGCGGGACCGGCTGGAGCGAGGAGATCATCCGGCGCAGCTCGAGCACTCCCTGCAGGGCGTCGGTGAGCCGCCCGTCTTTAAGGTGTTGACGCGCCCGGGCGTGCTTGCGTTGCGCGTCCTCCAGTCCCGGATGATGTTCCGGGTAGGCGCCCAGCGCCGCGGAGTGCTTCCCGAGCTCGTCCTCCAGCGCGGTCGGCACGGCGTCGTGAAGCATCATCAGCACGCGAGCCGCCTCCAGGACGACCGCATCCAACCCCTCTTCCGTGACACCAGAGGAGGAGAGCGTCTCGTGGATCGACGTGATCCGTTCTGGGACGTCGCCGAGTCCGATCCCGAGGCTGTCCGCCTCTGCCCGCAGGGAATCGATCTGTTCGAGCAGCCCCTGGACCCCTTTCCAGTCCGACTCGATCCGCCCGAGATGCTCTTCGGCCTCGAGGAGACGTGGTACGAGCTCCTCGGGCCGGTCGAGCTCGCCCCCTCCCGGGTTCGTGGGAACTTGGAGGCCGAGGTCCACCACGATCCCGGACCGTTCGAGGGTGTTCCTTCGCTCGTCGAGGCGAGCGAGCGCCCGCTCGAGCGAACGACGGGTCTCCCGCTCGAGCCGACTCTGCGCGGACCGGAGGATGGAGAGCGCCTCGGAGTCGTGCCCGGACGCTTCGCTCAGCGCGGCCTGGCAGAGCTCGCTCGTCACGTCAGGCGCATCCCCGCCCAGTGGCTGGAGCAGCTCCATGCGGCCGACCATCGCCTTGCCGATGAGGGCGGACAGCTCCGCCTCGTGCGTAGGGGGGGCGGGCGCAGCCGGGGTCGGGCGAGCGGGGTGGGTCGGGGCGTCGTCGGGCGGCGCCTCGGCCTCGCCGTCGACGCGGAACGGTCCGAGACCGAGGTCGGCCAGTACCGGTGGGAAACCCGCAGGTGGAACAACGGCTCAGGCCGGTTTCGATCCGTTGATCGCAGACCGGACACATCGCGCCCACGAACTTCCCCTGACGGTTTGGAGACGGACTCGTCGTCCTTAACCCCTTTCGCCCCGCCGGCGGGGCCGGCGGTCCGGCGCGCTCATCCGCCAGAGAATGTCGGCACGATCGTGAGTTCTACCGGCGGACGACGGGAGTGTCCAACGGGACGGAGACGCCCCCGATGAGCACCGCGCACCCTTCGGGCGCGTGCCCCGCGAGCCGGACCAGGTCACGGACGAGGCTTCCGGGCGCGACCGCGGCCGTCCGGCGGGTAGTGCGGCCCGCCCGCGCGATCTCGATCGTGACCTCGATGGGTGCGGGGAGAGCGCTGAGGGGGAGAGTTTCTGGCGCCGGGGACCGTCCTCGCACGCCCTTTGAACTCCCGCGATGCATACGCACCACCAGATCTCGAATCTGGCGCCTTGGCCGAGCTAGGCTACCTCAGCACCGATTACCTCAGGGATTTGCCGTGAATTTGAGCCTTTCCGGGCACCGTCTGCCCGGGACCTCGCCCGACTCGACTCGAACTTTGACGCACTACGCCGCTCCGCTCGGCCCTCCACCGAATCGGAGCTAACCCCTTCCGCCCCCGGGAAACCGGGGGCGCCCTTTTCTTCAAATCGACGGAGGCGGCTGTGACCGGCCCTCGGGGTCAGCCCCGCACCTTCGACCTGGCCCTC
The DNA here is from genome assembly GCA_963713145.1 of uncultured Thermoplasmata archaeon. Classification (GTDB taxonomy): domain Archaea; phylum Thermoplasmatota; class Thermoplasmata; order Lutacidiplasmatales; family UBA184; genus Lutacidiplasma. The sequence goes on from CAVQKI010000001.1 coordinate 730,826, forward strand.
GTCACGGTCGCGCTTGAACGAAAGGCGCGGACCGGCGAGACTTGGAAGGAGATCGCCTGAGACCTCCGTACGAATCCGGCACTCTCCGGAATCGCTCCCCCGAATAGTTGAGAATCGCGCACAAGACTCCAACCGAGTCGGTCCCGTCAGCGACCCAGCGAATCGTCCCTCATCTCTCGCACACCATCCACCGTGAGGTCTTGTGCGCATGACAGGTCTGCTCTTCATCCGGTCAACGCCGGGGGTTCTGCTAGCACCATAGACCAACGGGGGACCCGAAGGAGGGCTCGTCGGTGAATGCCGACACACCGCCGCTATGGGGGAGTTGGGGGTTCTCCTCCCCTATAGCTCAAGCTTGGGCCGGTGAGCCGGGGAGCAAGGAGTCCCGTGCGAGCCGGGTGCCGCTGGGGTCTGCGGCACATCAACTACCGGGTCTCTGGTAAAATCCGCTTGACATGACACAATTGCGGTGGGAGGGCCACTGATCGCTCATGTCGGCTAAGTCGTCCAAGAGAGAACAGAGCCCCCCTTACAGAGTTCGGACAAAGCCCATCCGAAGACTCAGAGCCGCGATGGGACTAGGCCATGTTGCCATCATCCTAGGCGTCGTGGCCCTCATTCTAGGTGGCTCGGGGCTCGCAATCGCCCTCACGCATACCGGACCCACGGGCGGCACCGGTGCAAACGGCGCGCAGGGAACCAGAGGACCCGAAGGGCCCGCCGGGGCGAACGGAACCAATGGCACCAACGGCACGAACGGGGCGCCGGGTCCTGGGGCGCTCGTGAATGGAACAACGGACAGTAGTGCCGCGCTTGTGAACGGTTCATGCGAGGCGTACGCCGGCTCGGAGGTCAACTTCACCGTAAGCGGGCCCGGGACGCTAGTCATCACTGCTGCCGTGGAGCTCAGCGTGGTTCTCGATACCGGCGAGTATTCCAATTTTGAGGTGAGTGTGGCGAATACTACGACCGGCTGCAACATCTACGCTTACAGCTGGGTAGCCGGCGCGGTGCCGGCCGCGTCGTCCTCGGAGAGCGCCTACGCGGACCTCACTGTGGTCCAGACCTTCTTCGCTTCGTCCGCGGGTCAGCTCACCACTGAGGTGATTGACGCCGGATACACCACGTCCCCGGGTTACGCCGAGATCGACCACGTCACCGTCGTGGGCGTGTTCTACCCGTCGTAGACTCGCACCCGCCTGGGAGACGCTGGATTAGACGCCTGAACCCTTTCCCATCGCTTCCATACCGGGGGAGCACCGGGTCCCGGAGCGAGCCGGGTGCCGCTTGTCTCGCCGGAGTCCGGGCCGGATTCGAGGGACCAAGCGATTATCGTTAGAGTCCGATGCCCGGCCCATGGCCAGAGAACCCGCCACGAGAAGCAGGAGACAGACCGGACGAGCGTGGACCGGAGCCGACCGACGGACCAGAGCCGCCATGGGGATCGGGCACGTTGGCCTGATTCTCGGGGTTGTCGCACTGATTCTTGGTGGCTCGGGCCTTGCTATCGCTCTGACGAACAGCGGGCACACAGGAGCTACTGGAGCGACCGGTGCCCAAGGCATTCAGGGTGTGCAGGGGGCCCCGGGAGCCCCAGGCCCGGGCGCCGTTGTCAACGAGAGCTTCAACACCGGAACTACAGTGCTGGCCGTAGACGTTTGCACGTACTACGCAGGATCCAACACCAGCATCAGAGTAACCGGTCCAGGGAGTTTTGCCGTAACAGCATCCGTAGAGATGCAATTCGACCACACCAATGGGGTCCCCGACGCGGGTTACATTAGCCTCGTTAACACGTCGGCCTCCTGTTCTCCAACCTCCTACAATTTCGACCGTGTCTCTGCGCCTCCTGGCATGTCTACGGACGCCTACCTGCTGGATTATTCGCTGACCCAAACCCTCGAGGTGGGAGCTGCCGGCACGTACGCCTTCGGCATCATCGGCGATCAGGTCGGGGGAACGGATACCGTCGAATTCTACTACGCCAGTGTCGTGGTGACCTTCTACCCATCGTAGGGTCGAGACCAACCGATCAATCTCGAGGGACGAAACAAACCCCTTCCCGGCCCCGGGGAAACCCGGGGCCCCAACGGGCAATGAGGGATCCCAGAGCGTGCCGGGTGCCGCTAGACTTCGGATTCCACCGCTTGCTGAGGGAACAGACCTTCTGATCGGTTCTGTGCGCGGAGGCGTTCCTCTTGGAAGCGTTGGCAAAGATGGAGTACGAGCCCGTCCCGGAGGCTGTCCGAGTCGTCGAGGAGCTCCGAAATGCGTATCTGGAAGTGCGAAGGGTTGCCGAATCGATTTGGGTCGGTATCCGACCCGGCGGCCCAGGACTTACCAACGATTAGGCTTGGCCGAACCGGTTTGACCCGTGTCTTCCGCCTTGTCAGGCCTTGGCGGGTTAGCAACCCCAAGGGCTAGGGACGAGTCTATCCGTCGACTTGCCAGCGGCGGGGGGATGCTCCGACCCGAGCCGGGCCCGCGAACACGATTCGGATCGAGTTCGGGTCCGGCCCTGATGAATCCCTCGCTCGTTATGATCTCGAGCCGGTCCGCCGGGGGGCGTCCGTGCTCAACCCGATCGGCGCGGGGCGGTCCTACGCCTCGCGGGCCGGGTCTCGGCGGGCGACGCGAGGGCGCTCTTCAGCCGCGTGATCGCGTCCACGGGATAGGGGTCGACGTGGCGCCGACCCGCGAGGTAGAGGCTGGTGAAATCCCCAAGCGAGATCCCGCCGACCAGCGCTTCGAGCCGGTCCTCGGACAAGAGCGGCGCTTTGAACACTCGGACCGCGCGGGCCTTGAGCAGACGTTCGAGGTACCGAAGGCTTCGGCGGACCGCCGGGTCCTCCCCGGACCATTCGAGCAGAACTACCGCTAGGCGCGACGCCTCGGTCCGACCGGTCGCGTCCCAGCCGACGAGCGAGTTGTGGAACAGCTCGGGCACCTCGTCGAACGCCGCGACGCGCTTCGCGTTCTCCTCGATCTGGGTCTTCCATCGCCGCGCGAGCGCGAGGAAGCCCGACTCGGCGTACACGAACGGGAGCCGGTCAGCGATCCCCTCCGCGAGGGCAGCGGCCGGGCCCGAGGCTCGTCCGTACTGGCCGATCAGGCTGCGGACGTGGTCGGCGACGCGCTCGACACGCGTCTCGTTCGACTCGGGGAACGCGGAGTCGAGAAGCCCGAGAATTCCGCCCAGCAAGTGACCCACCGCCGAGCGAGGAGGAAGGCCGGGAGGGATCCGGAGGATCGGCACGCCATCCGCCTCGGCCTGGTCGGCGAGCGCACCTCCCGACGCGATAACGGTCCGGCGGGCCCCGGCCCGTCCCGCGACCTCGGTACGCGCGGACGGTCTCCCACGTGTTCCCAGAGTAACTGACGAAGATCGCGGTGGAGCGCTCGTCGACCGACCTGGGAAGCTCCGGTCCGCGTACTACCGCGAGCGACCAGCGGGTCTCGGATTCCACGATTCCCCGTGCCAGGTCGGCTGCGATGCCGGAACCGCCCATGCCGACCGCGTAGACACGGGGAGACCCCTCGCCGTTCGGTACGGACAGCTCCCGGCCCCAGGCGAACCCTTGCTGCAGGGCGCTGGGCAGCTCGGCGGCTAGGGCGCGCATCCGCTGGTCGCCAAGAGAATCCGGTTCGGGCACGAACGTCGGGGTCCGCCTGCGAAGATATCCCTTGCGCCCTCACAACCTCCGGCGGGGAAAGTAGATGAATCTCACCCACACATGCCCTCCTCGCGGCGCTCGCTCCGGCGCTTCGTCGCGAAGAGACCCAACGTGCCCGAATCGAGGGCGAACCCCCCTGTTGTCGACGCTCAGGGTGCCGTTCGGCATTCCCGAGATCGACGAGATGCTGGAGGGGGGCCTCGTGCCTCACCGGCCCTACCTGATCGTCGGGCCGTCGGGAACCGGCAAGACGACGCTCGCCCTCCAGTTCCTGTGCGAAGGGATCCGGCGCGGCGAACCGGGTCTCTACGTCACCATCGAGGATCCGCCGAACGAGGTCCGGTTCGACCACCGCGCTCTCCCGCCGGAGATCGACCGCATCGATGTCTTCGATGCTATTCCGGACGTGATGCGTTACGAGCACATCCCCTTCAAGGACATCTCGTCGGTCCGAGACGTCGTCCCGTTCCAGCGGGTCCCGAGCGAGATCCGCAAGACCCCTGAGTTCACGAGCGTGGAGATCACCGTCTCCGCGCTGGAGCAGCTTCTTAGGACCGAGGTACAGCGGCGCGGCTATGTCCGTCTCGTGGTCGACTCCCTGACCGCGCTGCAGGACCTTCTGCATGAAGGGGATCGAGCCGATGTCTGGCGCTCAGGCGTTCCTCCGGTTCCTCTCCAGCCTTCGGTACGACCAGCCTGCTGACGGTCGAGGCCCCTCTCGAGGACGCCGAATCTCCCGAGCGAAGCTTGGCCCGCGGCGAGGTCCGCCTCTTCCGCTGGGAGCTCGACGGTATGACCGTCCGGGCGATCGGCGTGGAGAAGTTCCGGGGCAGTTCGCACGACGTGCGGTTGCATCCCTACCGGATCGGTCCGAACGGGATCGACATCAACCTGGACCTGACGATCTCACGCGACACGCGCCGGCTGGTCGAGCCGGCGATGAGCGTTGTCTCCCCCACGGTCGTTTCCGGCGGGGTCCCGCCGGCGACCCTCCTCGGGTCGCTATCGGACGAGATCCGCGACCTGGTATCGTTGGGGGTGGATGTCCGTCCCGTTCGAGCCGAGGTCGAGGCTGCCCTGGCCGCAGTGCGCGAGGGTCGCGCCGCGGAGTCCGTGAACCACATCGCGCGCGTCTCCTCGCTCAACATCTCACTCGCGCAGTCGTTGCTCCACGCCCCGCGCAAGGAACGAGACCTATCGAAGGGCGCCCACGACGCGTTCGAGCGCATCGTACAGAGGGCGGATGCGGCCCGGGCGGCGTGCCGCCGACCCGACTGCCCGCACCGGACGTGCTCGAGGAACAGCTGAGTGCGATCCTCTCGCTCTTGGGCGGGCCTACACCGACCGTTCGCGCTCCGATGGCGGAAGCTCCCTCCGGCCCGGCGCCCGCCACCTCGGCCGAGCCCGCTCTGCCCCCGGCCGCCTCTCCGACGGCGTCGCCGCCCGAGGCCCTGGCGCCAGCGGAGGTTCCGCCAACGTCGGCCGAGCCCCCCCCAAGCATCCCGTCTCCCGCCCCGGAGCCCGCTTCTCTCGAGCAGGAACCCGGCTCACGACCGCCGCCCCCGAATCACGCTCCGGCGTCGCTCGTAGACGGCGAACCCCGACCCCTGGAGACAGCCCCGCAATCCGCACCGACCACGCCCGCCGTAGCGATCGACCGCGCGCCGCCCACACCCGCGGAATCCTTCCCGACGTCATCGGCAGGTCCGCTCCGGCGTGGAGCGATCCCTGCCAGGCCCCTCCCCGAACCGCCTCCCCTTCCGACTCCGTTCAAGGCAGTTCCACGGGAGCCCGCACCCGGCCGTGCGCCGGAGGGTCCCCGCCGCGCGCCCGTGGAGTCAGCTACCCATCGGCCGACGGGTGCCGCGCGGTCCGGCGAGGTCCCCCCCGCGGCCTCCCATCGTCGGAGGCGCGCCCCGCCCTCGAAGAAGGTCGCGGCTGCTCTTGCCGCGAAGGAGGGGGGGCCTCCCCTCCCTGCCCTCGAAGGCTCGGCCATCCCGGAAGCGGCCGCTCCCAAGCCGAAGCGGAAAACGGTTCGAAAGAGAAAGGCGCCGACCGTCGTGACGGCCATTCCCGAGGCAATTCCCCCGGGCGAGTCGGAGTCTCCCCCCACCTCCCCGCCACCACCAGGCCCGTCTGAGCAGGACCCATGAGCGCCGAGGGAGCCCCGAACGTCGCCCGGGTCGGGACGGGCATCCCCGGACTCGACCGGATGCTCGGCGGTGGTCTCGTCGCCGGCCGCCCCTACCTGATCACGGGCGGCTCGGGGAGCGGCAAGACGCTCCTCGGCCTCACGTTCCTGCTCGAGGGGCTGCGCCAGGGAGAGGAGGTGCTCCTCGTCGCCGCCGACGAGCCTCCGACCGAGATCGTGGAGAACGTTCGATCGTTCGGCTGGGACCTTTCCTCGGTGAAGACGCTCGACGCCAACCCGGGGATGAAGGCGTTCCGACGGACGGCGGCCGTCCAGGAGATACGGACGATGACCGACCTGCGGACGATGAGGGACATCTCGGAGGACACGCGGCGGACGGAGTCCGTGGAGGACATCTCGATCCAATCGATCCATCTCAAGCTCCGGCAGCAGATGGCTGGCACGCCGTTCCGCCGGGTGGTGGTCGACTCGATGACCTCGATCCGCCGGTTCGCCGTGCGGGCGTCCAACGACGTCCAGCCGGAACGGACGGAGATCCAATCGCTGCTGCGATTCCTGGCCGAGCTCGGCGTCACGACGCTCATCACGGTCACCCCCGGGGACCCGGCGGTCCTCTCGCCCGAGGAGATACTCACCCGCGGCGAGATCCTCCTGACCCGCAAGTGGATCGGGGACCGCTCCGTGCGCCAGATCAAGGTCGTCCGGATGCGGGGCGCCGCCCACGACCCGGAGCGCCGGCCGTTCGCGATCACGCCCCAGGGGCTCGTCGTCGGTTAGGGCCCGGTTCCAAACCCGTAAGACCTGCGCGGGTTCTGGACCGCCGTGTCCCGCTGGCTGCTGAAGCAAGAGCCCAGTGACTACTCCTGGCGCGACCTCGTCCGCGACGGCGCCACCCGCTGGAACGGCGTTCACAACCCGCTCGCGCTCCAGAACCTTCGACGGATGGCGCCCCGCGACCTCGCGCTCTTCTACCACACGGGGACCGAGCGCGCCGCGGTGGGGCTCGTGATCGTGACGTCGACTCCCCGCCCCGACCCAGACGACCCGCGCGGCTCGTGGACCGTCGACGTGCGGCCTTCCCGACCCCTTCTCCGCCCGGTGACGCTCGCGGAGCTCAAGGTCGACCCTGCCCTCGAAGGCTTCGCGCTCCTCAGGCTTCCGCGGCTCTCGGTCGTCCCGGTTTCGCAGACCGAGTGGGCGCGCATCCTGGCCCACGAGCGCACCCAGCCGGCCGCCGACGGCCAAGCCAGGGTTAAGCCTCGCCGCAGCCGCGACTAGTCGGCCTACCCGCTCGACAGGGAGAACGGGTCTCGGCCGCGTGCGAACACCCTCGACACCGCTTCTCGGTAGCGGGGAGTCACGTAGACGTTCACGGCCCAATCCGCGGGCGCCCGGTTGGCGAGCACCTGCCACGGACCCGGACCCGGAACGGGAACGTCACCCGTCCACCGACCAGCAGCCCCATCCCTTCCCAGTCCTCGCCCGGCTCCGCATGCGTCTCGAGGCCCGCGAGGTCGATCAGGACGGAGCCTGCGGGCGCTCCGACCCGCTCCGCGACCTCGTCCTCGAGGTGCCGGCGCGACTCGGGGGAGCGGACGAGACGACGCCAGGGGCCGCGGTCGGCCGCCGCGATCGTTCTCCACCCGTGGGCTCGCTTGAACAGCCGGCGGGCGAGCAAACCTTCGGTCAGCTCGGCGCTCGCGCCGCCGGCGTCGCGCAGCCGGACGAGGAGCTCCCCGTCGTTCAGCCCGAACAGTGCCCGGGCGCCGTCGGGTACCCGGGCATCCGCTCGACCGCCGACTGGGCCATCATCTCGGCAGCCCGTACGGTCTTGTGGTAGTAAACGGTGGAATACATCAGCGTCCGGCCCACCAGGAAACCCTCGACGGCGCTCCGCCCTTTCTCCGCGAACGCGAGGCGCCCGCGAAGCGGGCGCATCGTGTCCAGAAGGCGGACGGCGTCGATCGCGCCGTGTCCTACCCCCGTGTAGTGCGCGTCCCGCTGCAGGTAGTCGATGCGATCCGCGTCGATCGGGCCGTGCAGGATCGCGCGGAGGAGCGGGGGCGCGCGGGAGCGGGAGGGCGGGTCGATCAGGTCGGCGACCTCGCGTGGGTCGAGGTGGAATCGTTCCAGCGCGGCGGGGATCTCCGGCGGGTCCGTCGGCCAGCCAGGGTCGGCCCCGACGATGCGCGCGCGCGAGATCTGTTCGTGGCTGCGCCCGAGCACTTCCTGTATCGGACCGTCCAGAGTGTGCGAGAACGGTGGGTGACCCAGGTCGTGGAGGAGGCCGGGCGACCGCGACACGTTCGGCATGCGGGGGAGAGAGTTCCAGACGGGCCGCCATCTGCTCGGCGACCCAGTAGGTCCCGAGCGAGTGCTCGAGCCGCGTGTGGTTCGCTCCCGGAAACACGAGGTGCGCGAATCCGGTCTGACGGATTCCCCACAGTCGCTGGAACTCGGGAGTGGAGAGGAGCGCGAGGGCAACGCCGTCGAGCGAGATCGGGCCGTGGATCGGGTCGAAGATCGATTTCCTCGCCGAGCTCACCGGCCGCCTTCGCGCCACGTTCCCACGAAGCGCCCCGGAACCTTAAAGCGGGCCGCCGCGCGCGGACCGCCCCTCTGCGCGAACGTATTTATCGCGACAGGGCGGTCGAAGGTCGTTCATGGCTCATGCGTCCCGCTCACCCCGACGAACGTCGCCGATCGAGGACGTGCGCGAGCACTACAAGGTTGCGGAGGTGCTCGAGCCGGGCGGGAACCACGAACGCTACGTCGAGGCCCTGAAGGCGTTCCTCGCCGTATCGGAGCAGCACTCGGCCGCGCTCACCGGGGAGGGCGCCGAGGTAGCCGGCCTTCTCGACGAGGCCGCGATGGCGTTCTACCGCGCCTCGAACCCCGGGCTCGCACGGCGTGCGATCGACCTTGGTCTCCGCCTCGGTCCGGGAACGTCCACCCTCCTCCATCACAAGGCGCTGATCCTGCTCGCCCTCAACGAGGACCTACCGACCGTCGTCGAGCTGGTCGACCAGGCGCTCGAGGCGAACCCGCACGACAAGGGCCTCTGGGCCACCCGGGGCGATGCTCTCCGGCTCCTCGAGCGGAACGAGGAGGCCGTGCAGGCGTACCTGCGCGCGCAGGAGCTGGATGCGGCGTCGACCCAGTACGTGGACCGTGCGCTCAAGCTCGCTCCGAACGATCCCCGTGCCCTGAGGGTGAAGCTCGACCTAGCACGGGCGCTGGGGGGCGACCTCCAGGCCCTGGCGGCCTGCGACGAACTGCTCAAGTCCAGCCCGGACGACATCGAGCTCCTCCACGCCCGCGCCGACGTGCTCGCGGCTCTCGGCCGGTTCGAGGATGCGATCGAGAACATCGAACGCGTGCGCTCGCTCGGACCCGAGGACGTTGCGCTCGAGCTCCTGCACGTTCGCGTGCTGTTCCAGCTGAAGCGTTCGGAGGAAGCGGTGCCTCTTGCGAACGCGCTCGTGAGCCGCGCCGAGCCGCCGGACGGCGTGACGCTCGAGCAGATCGCGTCCATCGCGGGGTCCGATCACCCGGAGCTCGCGCTCGCGGCCCGTGAGCGGCTCCGGGAAGTAGAGCCGAGGAACGTCCAGAACCTGCTGAACATGCGGGCTCTCGCCTCCCGGCTCGGGCGGGTGGATACCGCCCTCACGGCCTGTTCGGCGGTCCTCGCCGCGTCCCCCGACAACCTCGAGGCAATGCGCGGGATCGCAGAACTGCAGGCCGGCGCCGGCCGGGTCTCGGAGGCGATCGAGGCGTACCGGGCCGTCGCGAAGGCCCACCCGCACGCCGTCGGCGAGCTGCACAAGGCACTCGAGGTGGCCCGAGACGCGCAGCGGCCGGAGGCCGTTCGCGAGTTCGCGGAGGCCATCCTCTCGGTCGACCCGACCGATGCCGGGGCGAGGGTCGCCCTCGCCCGCGGCCTCGCCGCTAGCGGAGACCTGGCGGACGCGATGAAGGAGTACGATGCGCTTCTCGCGGCCCACCCGGGCGAGCTCCCGTACCTTCTCGAGAAACGGGACCTCCTCGAGAAGTCGGACGACCGAACCGGCCTCGGTCCGCTGCTGGACGAGCTGTTCCGCCTCGACCCGACGCGCACGGACGTCGCCGTCGATCGAGGGAACCTGTACCTCGCGAGCGCCTACGAGTTTCCGGAAGGGTCCCACGACCGAGACCAGGCGGCGCGCACCGCGCTCGTCGCGTACGAGCGGTCGTCCTCGGACCCGGCCGCCGCGGGGGTGAGCCTCCTTGGGATCGCTCGGGCCTCGCGCCTGGTCGACGACCACGAACGTGCTCTCCGTGCCTACACGCAGTTCCTCTCGCAGGAGGGGAACCAGGCTCGGGAGGACGTCCGCAAGGAGCTCGCCCACGCGCTTCGCGAAACGGGTCGGTACGCCGAAGCCGCGGAACAGTACGAGCGGGCGATCGAGGGTGGCCTCGAGGACTCCGACCTGCTCTGGGGCACGGTCGAGGTATACGTCCATCTCAACCAGGATGCTCCCGCGCTCCGGCTGCTCAACCTCCTCCTGAAGCGCGAGCCGACGAACCCGATGTACCTCCGGAAGAAGGGACAGCTGCTCCTCAAGGCGGGACGGCGCGACGAAGCGCTGAGCGTGCTCCAGCAGGCGGTCCAGGGCGCTCAACGGGACCCGCACGCACACTTCGAGGTCGCGGAAGCGCTCCGTGCCCAGGGTGCCTACCCGGACGCGATCGCGTACTATCGGCGCGGCCTCGCTATCGACCCGAAGAACCGGCATGGCCGCCTAGCGCTGGCGGAGACGCTGCTCCTGTCCGGGGACTACCCCGAGGTGGTCTCGATCATCGACCCTCTCCTCAAGGAGGACCCGAACGACCTGGCCGCGTGGAAGGCCCGTGGCGACGCGTGGAGGGCGTTGGGCCGCCCGTCGGAGGTCCTCTACTCGCTTCAGGCGATCCTGCTGCTCGAGCCCGACGGGGGCCCCGCGCTCCTCGAGATGTACCCGGTTGCGACGCGACGCCGGCGAATCGAAGGAGGCCTACGAGGCGCTCACCCGCCTCCTACGCTCGAACGCCGCGGAGGCCCAGGACCCAACGCTCCACCTGGAGCGGGGCGACCTTGCGGCCGCTCTGGGCCTCCCCGACGAGGCCAGCGTGGCGTACGAGCGGGCCGCCGCCCTCGACCCGGCCTACCTGGTAGAGATATCGGTCCGGCGAGCGCGGCTGCGCCTCGCCGCCGGTCGGCCCGACCTCGCGCTCGAAGTGATGGACGAGGGGCTGAAGTCGATCCCGGAGGGGACCGCTCCGAGCGTCTCCGCGCTCCTTCTGCGAGCCGAGATCCTGGGTGCGCTCGAACGACCTGCAGAAGCGCGCACGGCGTACGAGGACGTGCTGAAGCGGGACCCGAAGTCTCCCCTCGGCCGGGCGGGCGTCGCCCAATCGATGCTCGCCGAAGGGCGCCCCGGGGACGCCGCTCAGACCCTGCGGGAATCGATCGCGCAGCTCCCGCCCGAGGAGAAACTCTACCTGCTTCTCGCCGAAGCCGAGAGCGGTCTCGGCCATCTCGACCAGGCGACCGAGGCAGTGAAGAAGGGGATCGAGGCGTTGCCGAAGAGCCTCGCGCTGTGGGTCAGGCTGGGGGAGCTCGGGATCGCGCGTCAGGCGTGGACCGAGGCGGCGAACGCCTACGCACACGCGCTTGCCATCACACCGACCTCGACCGAGGTGCTGCTGCGCGCCGGGTTCGTCGCGGAGCGGTTGGGGCACCCCAACGAGGCGCTCGCGTTCTACGACCGCGCGACCGAGTCGGAACCCGGTAACAAGCAGGCGTGGACCAGCCGGGGCCTCGCTCTGCTCGCGACCGCTCGCCCGACCGACGCGCAGGCGAGCTTCGACCGGTCGCTGGCGCTCGACTCCGACTTTGCGCCCGCCAAGGACGGAAAGAAGTTGGCCCTTCAGAAGACCCGGGACGCGGAGGTCCAGAGGTACGGCCGCGAGGCGCTCCTATTGGAAGCGAAGCTCCACCGACCGGTCGCGAAGAACGACCTGTTCGTGACATTGCACGTTCCGTTCGAGTTCCTCGACCCCGTGCTCGCGGCGATCGGCAAGACGCAGAAGCTCGACCTCGAGCGGTTGGGGGCGAACGAGGTCCGGGACCTGGAGAACGCGTCGTACCACCTCGTGAGCGCGGCGCTCGAGCACCGCCCCTCCGGGATCGAGCACCGCGGTCTCAGTATGGCCGACGTCGCGGTGCTGGGCCCCGCCAACTACTCTCTCGACCAGATCCAGCGGCTGTTCGGCTACCTGCGCGCGGTGCTCGAGGCGGACCTCCGTCCGGAGAACCTCTCCTTGACCCCGGACGTCGAGGAGCTCGCCCGCCGCGCGATCGGGCTGCCGCCGGAGCAAAGGACCCTCTTCCAGCTGGTGCGGAACCTTCGGGTCGGGGTGTTCAAGGCTCGGCTCATCAAGGTCGTCGAAGAGGCCGGCTCGACCGTTCACGCGCCACTGCCTTCCCTCGACCTCGGCGCCTACTCGCCCGAGTTCCGCTCCGCGGACGGGGGGGCCGAGACGGCGGCGGCGGAGGGCGGCACATTCTTCGCGGCCGAGGCTGCCGCGGCCTCCGGCCCCTCCTCGGAATCCGGGGAGCCCGCCCTGGACTGGTCGGCCGCTCCGTCCGCGCCCTCGGCGTCCGCCGGAGGAGCAAGCAAGCCCCCCTCCAGCGGGCCCGACTCCACCCGCTGCGTGGGCTGCGCGGGAATCGCGTCGCTGGTCCATACGTGTGGTGCGCCCCTCTGCCGGAACTGCGTGACCCAGTTCCCCAAGTGCCCGAAGTGCGGGCAGCCGGTCAGCGCGGAGTCGACCCATCCGCTCTCCGCGAGGTCGGCCGACGCGGCGGCGGGACGTCCGCCGGCGCATGGTCCGGGAACTATCGGCGCGATCAAGGGTGTGTTCCGCCGGCCGAAGGGTTCTTCCCGGAACGAACCGCCCGCGCCGTCAACCACCCCGAGGTCGCATCCGGAGCACGCTCCGAAGCCGCACTCCTCGTCCCCGACGACGTCGGGTGCGACGGCCCACTCCGCGGCCGGGGCCGACGCGGCCCGGAAAGCCCCGGAGAAGCCTCCTGCGGCGACGTCGGCGCAACAGCCCGTCGCTCCGGCGGTCGCGCCGCCTCCGCCAAAGCCACGTCGCGAGAAGGTGGACGACGAGCCCCGTCTCTGAGGGCGGCCGCTCGGCTATCCTCTAATACTACGCGTGCCTCTTTCGAGGGGCTGCATGACGATGGCCAGTTCGCCCCCGGGCACCCGGCCCGCCGCCGACCGCTTTGGCGGCTGGTTGCTCACGGCCCTCTTCCTGATCGCCGCGGTGCTGCTGTTCCTGCTCGTCTACTATCTGCTGCCCGGCAGCATGCACTTCTACGCCCTGCTCACGATTGGGGTCCTGGCGCTCTTCCTTTCGCTCGGTTCCTACCTGGCCGAGTCGGTATCCCGTGACCCCAGCGCCCAGCGGTCCCTGGCGTGGGGGTTCTTCGGGATGGCGTTCGCAGTCCTGTTCCTTACGATCGGCCTCGGCCCGACGTACGGGATCCTCTCGGTCACCGGCCAGCTGTTTGGCCTCCTCGTGGTCGTCATCGTGCTGTTCGTGACGGTCGCCCTGATGGGGTGGCGGCGCCGGGCCCTCCGCGCCACGGCCGCGCGGCAGGTCCCTCGGGAGGCTTGGCGCAACGAGCCAACCCCGAGCGCCTTCAGTTACGCGGCAGCGAACTCCCCGAGCGTCCCGACGGTCTCTCCGCCTCCGCCCCAGAACCCCCCACCGCGGAGCCCCTAGATGGCCGGAACTCCCCCGCTGCCTCCTGCTTCCCCAGCCGTCGCTTGCCCGAAGTGCGGCGCCGCCGCGCCGGCGGGGGCACGGTTCTGCAACGCGTGCGGCTCCTCGTTGTTCGTCCAGTCGGGTAGCTCTACCGGGACGTCCGCACCCCCGGCCGCCCCTCCGGTGGACATCCGCCAGACGGTCGACCAGGACCGCGGCGTTCTCAAGCGCCTCCAGCTCCTCGTCCCCGGCTTCCGGGGATACCGTGAAGGCGAGGACATCCGGGCCGCCGACAGCCTCCTGCGGCGTCAGGTCGCGGACAAGGTGAAGAGCGCCCGAACGACCATGGAGAACTCTCGGGCAGCCCTCACCAACGCGAAGCAGTTCGCGGCCCTCAACGACCTCGCGCCCTTGATCGCGGACCTGATGCGGCTGGAGGGCCAGATCCGCTTTGCGGAGCAGGGGTACACTGGCATTTCTCCCGCGGTCCGCGCGAACCCTCCCCAGCTGGACCGGCTGTACGAGTACGATTACGGCTTCGCCATGGCCGCCGACCAGTTGAACACAACGGTCGCCCAGCTGCCCGGCGCCGCGATGGGCTCGGCCGCGAACCCGTCCCAGGTTCCTGCGATCGTCTCGACCGCGCGCGGACAGGTGAGCCAGCTGGATTCTGCGTTCAAGGCCCGCCTCCAGTCCGTGGAAGGGGTCCGCGTTTCGTAAGCCGTTAGGAAGGGAACTGAGCTATGGTCACCAACAATCCGATTCCGGCCAAGGGCGGGAGCCTGATCGGCGCGACGACGGTCAACTGGGAGGACGCCTACAAGGGCCCGAACGTGATGTGGCGCGTCCCGCGCAACATCCGTTGGAACGACAACATCGTCGTCCGAGAGGACGAGATCGCCGTCTTTTACCGGGACGGCAAGGTCCTCGCCTACCTCGACCGCCCCGACCGGTACGCGCTGACCAGCCTGAACGCCCCCATCATCGGGAACCTAGTCAAAGAGCTCTCCGGGGTCCGCCAGGAGGCGGAGGTGTACTACCTCCAGAAGCGCCTGTTCGACGGGAAGTTCGGGAGCGCCGAACCGTATGTCTTCAGCGACCCGGATTTCGGTCTCGTGCAGCTCCGTGTTTTCGGATCCTACCGTTGGAAAGTGGGCGCCCCGGACAATTTCATCAACCAGTTCGTCGGCACGTTCGGTGCCGTCACGACGGCCGACGTCGATGCCCGTCTGAAGGAGCAGATGATCCTGCTCGTCTACTCGAGCCTCGGCCAGATGAAACAGCAGGGGATGAAGGTCACCGACCTCGCATCCCAGCTACCCACGATCGAACAGGCGGTCCTCGGATTCTCTCCGCAGCACTTCGGCCCCCTCGGCGTGGAGATAGCGCAGGTCCAGGGCCTGTCCGTGAACCTGCCCGATGAGGTCCAGAAGGCGGTCTCCACTCGCTCGACCATGGGCGTCCTGGGCGTTAACTACATGCAGTACCAGGCTGGTCAGGCGATGACCACTGCCGCGGCGAACCCCTCCGGCGGGGCGGGTGCGCTCGCGAGCGCTGGCGTCGGGCTCGGTGCTGGGCTCGGAATCGGCTACGGGATGAGCGGCCAGATGCAGGGTGCCTACGCCGGCGGGGGCAGTTCTCCCTGTCCGAAGTGCAACGCGCTCGTGCCGGCGGGCAACCGGTTCTGTCCCTCGTGCGGGGCGCCCGTAGGTGCCGCCGCAAATACCGTGCCCTGTCCTAAGTGCGGGCAGCCGACGGTCCCTGGGGCGAAGTTCTGTCCGAGCTGCGGCGCCTCTCTCGCCCCGGTCCCGCCTCGAACGTGCCCCAAGTGCAATACGACCTTCACGAGCTCGGGGAAGTTCTGTCCCAACTGCGGGGCCGCTCTCCCCACGTGAAATGTCGGTGCTGGTTCGCGGGAGTTCGTAACGGATGATCTACTGCACGAAGTGCGGGACCAGCCTGCCGGACGACGCGAAGTTCTGTTCGAAGTGCGGTGCGACCATCGGCGGCGGCAACGCCGCCTCGGCTTCGGCGGCCGCCGCGCCGGCCAACGCCCCGATCGCGGCGGCCGGGGTCCAGGAGCTGAAGTGCCCCTCCTGCGGCGCCCCGATCAAGCCGGTCTTCGGCGAGATGGTGATCACCTGCGACTACTGCGGCGGGTCCGTGACCCTGGGCGGTCAGGGGTGGAAGGAGATCTCGAAGCACACCCTCCTGCCGCTCAAGGTCGCTGACCAGGCGGCGGCGCTCAAGGCGGTCCAGGCGTACATCGACACCGGGTTCATGCACCGGCACGTGTTCGAGGAGTCGAAGGTCGCCGAGGCGCGACTTTCCTACGTCCCGTTCTGGGTGATGCCCACCTCGGCGATCGACGACGTACCAGTACCAGGCGGTCGCCACCAGCGTGGGCGTCTCCGTCGGAACGATGGCCGCGGGCGCGCTGCTAGGCAGCGCCCTGAGCGGCCGCCGCGGCGGTACCACCGTGGTCCCGATCCTGGGCGGGTCGGTCGTGAACCCGAACCGGTCCGAGACGATCTCGAACCAGTACCAGTACCCGTGGTGGCGGTGAAGTCGATGACGGCGTACCAGCCGAAGGACTACCAGTTCGCGCTGGGCGAGCGGGCGTTCTTCGACAAGAAGGCGATCCCGGAGGGGTCGGCGATCCTGAACGGCGACCTCGGCGAGGACGCCGCCAGGAACGCGGCGCGTGCGTACGTGGAGCAGCTGCAGAGCGAGCTCGCCCACAAGAAGCACAGCATGATCTCGAACATCCACAGCCAGGTCGATATCACCGAGGGTGAGCTCCTCCACGTCCCGGTCTGGTACTTCAGCCTCGACCACCGGGGCGAGAAGACGGTCATCCTGGTCGACGGGAACGCTGGTCGCGTGATGCGCACCGTTCCCTAACGGCCGGCCCCGAGGCGGGTTGGCCGGGAATTCCGGCCCGAAGTTGGAAGAACACCGCACCCTGCCGACGGCGCAGGGCGCCGGAACTAGCTGGGTCGGCGCTTCGAGCGATTCCCCGCCCCCGAGCCCGAGAACGAGTATCGGATCGGCACGCGGCGATGGGCGTGGCACCAGTAGTCGCACAGGACGCATCGCTGGCCGAGGACGATCGTGCTGCCGGTGAGGGTCTGGTTCCGTATGGGTGTCAGCGCCGACCCGCACACGGGACACTCGGTCAGCCGGTTCTCGTCCGGGGCGCTCCGCGTACCGGACCGACAGGCGTACCCCGGTAGTCCCACCACGAGCCGTCGGAGCCGAGATCCCCCGAGCGCCGCGAGCGGGTCTTCGTTCCGGACCGCGTCGACCACGGCTCCGAGGAACGCTGCCTGCGAGGGGAACGACGCCTTCCCTCCCCGGACGACCCGGCGGGCCGCCCGCCGGACGAGGTCGTCCGCGGGCCGGCGGTACCTCGCCGGCTCGGGCACCTTACTGGGCGGTGCTTCCCCGACGGCCCTCTCGGGCACGGATCTCCTCCTCGTAGAAGCGGCGGGCGAACTCGGACTCGGGCTTGCCGATCGATAGCGACTCCTCGTCGGGGTCGACGAAGTACGTGAGGAGCGACGCCGCGGCAGCGAGGCGAACGGCCCGGCTCTTGAGGCGCGGGGAGAACTTCGGGAACTCCGTGGTCTTGAGAGCGCGGTCGGAGACCTCACGCAACCGGTCGTAGAGAACGCGCTCCAGGTGCACTGGCCGGGAACGGAACTTCCGGGCGACGAGCGGATGGCGGGTCTGGATCGCGTGCACGAGCGTGAGGTGGTCGCGGATCCGTCCGGCCAGGGCGAACTCGAGCTCTCCGAGCTCGAGCCGCTCGGCGCTCGACTCGACCGCCTTGAACCGGCCCCGCGTCATCGGATGGAACCGGATGAGCATCCGGTCCTCGAGCGCCGCGAAGTTGGGGTCGCCGATGGTCGTCCAATAGTCCTGGGCCCCCGCCGTGCGGACGTTGTAGTTGACGGAGAAGAACGATCGGAACGTGTACGGTCCCACGGTCCCGAACGTCGTCTCCCACTTGACCTCGCGCTGCTCCATCACGAGCTTCAGCGGCTCGACCATCCCGCGATACTTGAACCAGTCGTTGAACTCCGGCACGATGAAGTTGAACGTCCGTCCGGTGTACGACTGCCCGACCCGGAGGAACTGTACGGGCGTGATGCCCCCGCAGTAGCGGTTCCTCCCCGGCAGCCCGTGCGGCGGAACGCCGCTCCGGGGGTTCCCGCGGATGAGGTCGTCGATCGAGAATGTCTTGCCGGTGCCGGGCGGTCCGAAGAGGGCAAGGTGGAATCCGGTGCTCCCCGTGATCCGGCCGGTCGGGGCGACCAGCGGCGCGTCCGCGAGGGCGTACTGCTGGAGGATCGAGATGAGCGAGTCGAAGTAGAGCTCGTCGCCGAACAGCTCCCGGAGGTACTCCGCGAGCACCTCGACGCTGAACGATCGGCCGAACTCCACCGTCTCCTTGAGGCGACGGCCGAGGACGCCGTTCAGCTGCTCGAGGAACTCCGAGTCCATCGACCGGATCTCGGCCGTCTCGTCCGGGAGCGGGATCATGCCGGCGGCGTCGCTGGCGTCGCTCCGGATCGCTTCGTCCAGGAGCACGTGGCGGAGCTCGTCCGGGTACGGGACCTGGAATCCCTTCTCGCCCGAGCCCGCGGGAAGCTCGAGCAGTAGGCCGCGGCGTTTGAGCCGGGCGAGGAGCCGGCCCGGGTCCTCGAAGATCCGGTCCCGGAGCAGCCGGCTCCGCAGCTCGGAAACGCGGAACCGGGCCGCCTGGGTGGGCATACCCCGGATCGTCCGGCGCCGGTCCGACTCCGCCACGATGGCGGCGAGAGCTCGCGCTACCGGGATCTCGCTGGGGGCGAGCTCGAGCCCGCCGGACGCGGCCACCGTTCGCCTCGAGTCCGCCCATCGCCTTATCTTATCCACTGGACGAGGCTTCCCGCACCGTGGTCGGTCACGGGTTCGGCGGCTACGAACGCGAGCTCCGAAGCCTCCTCTCGGGCGACCGCACCGCCGTCCGGTCGGTACGCCCGGTCCCTCCCTCCGCCGGCGCGTCCGGGGTTCGAGAAGCTGATCGACGAGCCGTTCCTCGTGATCCGGGGCGCGGATCCCTGGGTCTCGACCTCGTGGCGCTTCGGCGGCAGTTCGCCTTTCCCATCGAGGTAAAGGCGTCGTCCGAGGCGGTCATCCGGTTCAGCTCCGCGAGCGGTCGCGCGAACCTCCAGCTCGAGGCCCACCGACGCGCGGTCGAACGTGTCGGACTGATGGTCCTCTACGCGTACCGCCGCCTCGGTGCTCGCCGAGAGGAGACCTGGCGGGTCTTCGTAACCGGCGTCATACCCTCGGGCGGCGTGGTCGGCGCCGTCTGTCGCGCGATCCCTCCCGTGAGCCGGACGAAGGAAGGGAGCGGTATCCTCCGCTGGGAGGAGGGGATGCCTCTTTCTCTGTTCATC
The DNA here is from genome assembly GCA_963713145.1 of uncultured Thermoplasmata archaeon. GTDB lineage: Archaea > Thermoplasmatota > Thermoplasmata > Lutacidiplasmatales > UBA184 > Lutacidiplasma. The sequence goes on from CAVQKI010000001.1 coordinate 749,902, forward strand.
GAGCGGTTCCGATACCTCTCTCGACCCTCCGAGGCGGTGGGCGGTTGACGGTCCACGTCGCGAGCGTGGGCATCGCGCGATTCGGGAAGCGAACCGAGGGCCTCATCGACCTCGCGGCCGAGGCAGCCGGCCCGGCCCTCGAGGGAGTGGGGCGCAAGCCGATCGACCTTCTCGTGACGGGCACGATGCTCTCGCACGGCCCGCACGGTCCGGAGCCGATCCTCCCGCGACTGGCAGGACGCCTCGGGCTCGAGTCCGCTTCCGGGTTCCGGGTCGAGGCCACGAGCGCGACCGGGGCGATGGCCTTCCACACGGCGGTCCTCGCTCTCGAGTCGGGACGGTTCTCACGAGCGCTCGTGGTCGCCGCGGAGAAGATGACCGACCGACCGACCGCCGAGATCACGGCGGAGCTGACCGCGGCCCTCCATCCCAGCGAGGTCGCCGCGGGCGCGACCATGCCCGGGCTGGCGGCGATGGTCACGCAACGCTACCTCGAGCGGCACGGCCTCTCTCCCGACGTGATCGACCCCGGCAGTGTACACGCGCGAGCGATGGCCGTGGACAATCCGATGGCTCACTTCCAGAAGGCGGTCTCTCGGGAGGAGGTCGCGACGAGCCGGCCCGTTGCGCTCCCTCTCAGGCTCCTCCACTGCTCGGCGATCTCGGACGGCGCGGCGGCGATGGTCCTCGAGCGCGGCCCCGGCCCGGCGTCGGTACTGGGTTTCGGCCAGGGGTTCGAGTCGCTGCGTCTGGTCGACCGCCCGGACCTTACGACGTTCGCCGCGACCCGGATCGCGGCGCGTATCGCCTACGAATCGGCGAAGATCACCCGGAAGGAGATCGAGGTGGCCGAGGTTCACGATGCGTTCGCTCCGTTCGGCATGGTCCATCTGGAGGACGTGGGGGTCTGCGGCCTGGGCGAGGGCCCCTCCTGGTTCGAGAAGGGGTGGGTCGCGCGCGACGGTAGGCTGCCCGTGAACCCCAGCGGCGGTCTCTTGGGGCGGGGGCACCCGGTGGGCGTCTCGGGGCTGGTAGCGATCGCCGAGGTCGCCCTCCAGCTCCGCGGGGAAGCGGGGGCCCGGTCGGTCGCCCACCTGCCGAAGGTGGGGCTCTCCCAATCGATGGCCGGGCTGGGTTCCCAGAGCTTCGTCACGATCCTCGGGAGGGCCGAATCGTGAACGGGAACGAGGGCACGATCGACATCGCGCGGTGCGAGGCCTGCCTCGCCCGTTTCCTGCCCGCCGACGGGCCGTGCCCGCGGTGCGGCGCCGTGGGTGTCGCCACGTTCCCGGTCCCCGGCCTCGGGAAGGTGCTCGCGGCGACCGAGCTGCTCGTCCCTCCGCCCGGCGTGCCCGCGCCCCACCGCCTTGCGATCGTAGAAGTCGCGGAGGGGGTCCGCCTCCTCGCGTCGACCGACGAGCCCCTACCGACGCGCGGCACGTTGGTCTCGGTCCGGAAGGACGGGGAGATCTACCGCGCCCGGGCCGACCCGGCGGCTGCGGGATGACGCGGGGAGGGGGAATTTCCGAAGGCCCGCGAAACGGGCCTCCCTTTGAACCCCCGAGGTGAAATCACCACAGGATTAGCAATCCTGCGCCTTACCGGGCTGGGCCATCCCCGCGCACTCGTGTCGAGCGAAGTTCACTCCTTAAGGCTTCGCTCGAGCCGCCCGTCCTCGCCCGGGTGTGGGCCCCGGCTCGACCCGCCCGATGGGGACGATACGCTGGGTCCGGACCGACGGGATTTAAGCGGCGCACTGACTCGCGCTGTCGTGCCGCAGCGCGAGCCGGGGGTTCGCATCGCCGGGTTGTTCGCCCTCCGTGAGATCCGCCGATTCATCGGCATGTGGGGGGCTTGGAGTTTTGCGATCTTTCTCGCAGGGCTCTACCTCCTTGGCTCTCTGGCTGAGGGCGGGATGGCGGGTCTGGCTCATTTCCAGGGCGGCTACACGATCACGGTCTTCACATCGAGCGGGACCGGGCAGGGCTGGTGGAACTACCCATACATCTACGCCGTGGCCCCCTGGGGTTACCTCGAGATACCGTTCTTCACGGGGATCTCCATGCTGCTGGTCGCGGTGGGCGTGGGCCTCGGGATGGCTGTGGCGGTGCTCCTGACGCTCTCGTTGCTGAGACCGACCGCCGCGGGCGCAGCGCGTTCGAAGGCGGTCGGCGCCGCGACGGGGCTCACGCCAGCGATGATCGGTCTTGTGACCCTCGGCGCTTGTTGCTCGACTACCGCCGCCGCGAGTGCCGGGGTCGGCCTCGTGGCCCAAGCCTCCGGAACCTCCGTCAACAATCTGCTCCTGAACAACTGGTATCTCGGAGCGTTTCAGATAGTGATCGTCTGGTCGGCGTTGGTGGCTCAGGAGCTTCTCCTCACGGTCTACGGCGGGCTGTTCGGTCTCTCGGGCGTGAACGGCTCGGCAGGTCGAGCTCCTCCCACCGCGGGCGGGCTCCGGTACATCGCGGGGGCAGGGCTGCGCGTGGTACTTGTCGCCGGCGGCCTTCTGTGGGCGCTGACGGTGCTGGCGGAGTGGACCACCATCTCCCCGGGTTCCGCCGGGTCGGGCTGTGGTTCCAGTGGATCGTCCAGCATCTCATCCCTGCGGTGCTGGCTGTCGGGGCAGGGTTCTTCCCTCGAGGGACCTTGGGGGTCCTACTCCGGCTGCGCCGTGGACTTCGCTGGATCTTGCCGGCCACGATCCTGGTGGGTGGGGTAACTATGCTGGTCTGGCTTCCGGCACCACTGGTCGCGGCGGGTCTTGACAGCCTTGCGAACGAAGTGATGGGGTTGGGCGGAGTGCCGTCGTCGTGGGGAGCGATCAGCCCCGGCCCGGTCGGTGGCGTCGCGTTGCTCGCCCGCTGGTCGGTCGAGTACGTCGCGGTGGGCGGGTTCGCAATCGCGGCCTCCCTCTATCCAGCGAAGGTGCTGGGCCCCCTGGTCGCGACCGAGCGGGGCCCCTTGCAGGGAATCCCGGACACGGACCTCCCCTTCGCCAGCGCCGACCGATCGGGGGCGGCCCGAACGGGAGACCCCTCTGACGGGCCCTCGGTGACGGTGTCGATCCGCGCGGAACCCTAGGGACGCCAAAGCACGCGGGACACGGACCTCGATGCTGCTGATCGAGGTCGTCCTGGCTGCCCTGGCGGCCGGCATGGCGATTACGACCGCAGGTACCTGGTAAAGTGGGCCGCCCTCGCCCGAACCCCGCTGCGGCAGGGTACGGTCGTCTTTCTCCTCCTGATGATGGCCGGCATGCTGGCCGGCGTGTTCGTCTACATCGTCCATCCGGGGACGGACGGCGCCGTCTCCGGGCTCTGGGTCGCAAGCGCCCTGATGTCCGCGAGCGTGGTCGTCATCTTCCTCGCTTTCCTGGAGGAAACGCGACGAGAATCGGTGCGCGCTTCTCCCCCGGCGCGGGATTCGTCGTCCGGCCAGTTCGTCGCCGCTGTGGTCGCGCTGGTGCTCTCGAACGAGCTCCTCATGGGCTGGACGTTCGACAGAGCCTCCGGAGGGAGCTTCGGTGGTGGCGGGTTCGTTGCCAACCTCGACGGGGCGCTCCTATCGCCATGGTTCCTCTTCCCGATGGCTGTCGAAATGGCGCTTACGGTCGCGTGGCTTCAAGACCGATTCCCCCGACGAATGGCGACCATGCTGGCGGTCCAGCCCGCGGTGATGGTCCTCGCACCGCCGGCGCTCGCGTCGCGGATCTGGGTTCTGGGAACAACGATCGGGACGAGCGCTCTGATGGCCGCCCTCGTCGCCTACCTCCTGCTCGGGGTATATCACGCGGTACGGCTCCCGGCGAGGGTGGCGGGGTACGCCGCGCGACTCCTGGGAACGTTCGCGCTCATGGGAATGGGATTGGCCGTTTGGGCCTGGGTGGGCAACACGACGCTCTTCGCCCTCGCCGTGGTGGTCCAGATGGCGGTGTTCTTCTCGGCGGTCCTCCGACCGGAACTTTACACGAATGGGACGACGCCTCGCTCCGGGTCGGAGGGAACCACGGGTCCGGTTACTGAGCGGACGACCCCGGTGCCGCGAACCGAAGCCTACGGCACCTGTAGTATGAACGGATAGGTTAAACTCGCCCGGGCCAACGGGCCGACGCCACTGGGGTGACACGGATGGCGGCGGTCTACGGGAGCTACGAGTTGCTGGCCGCCGTGGCCCTGTTGATGGCGGTCGCGACCGCTTTCCTCGTCTGGCTCGCCGTGGAAGCTCGCCGGCGCCCGCAGCGCTGGATTGCCATCTTCCTTCTCGCGATGATGGGAGAGATGTGGGTCGCGCCCATCGTCTACCTCCGCGCTCCCTCGCCCGCGAGCCTCGTCGCGGGGCTTTCCCTGAGCGGGGCGTTCATGGCCGGTTCCCTGGCGGTCGTGTTCCTCGCAATCCTTCGGAGCGGCGACCCGGCCGAGGAGTCCGGGGGGTCTCCTGAGAGCATCCCACTGCCGCTGGGTCTCCTCGAGGCGGCGTTCGTCGCGGCCCTCGTCCTCGCCAATGAGTTCCTGATGAGCTGGGGACTCCTCCTCGCCACTGGGGGCCTTCCCGCATCGGGTGCCACCGTCGCAGCGTTCTCGGGCGTCGTCAACTCCCCGTGGTTCCTCTTCACCATGGCCGGGGAGATGTTCCTCTCGGCAGTCTTGCTTCGAAATCGCGTTTCCCGTGTCCTCCTCGTGTTCCTGCTCGTCCAGTCGGTCATCATGCTGTTCTCCCCCACCGCGCTCGGCGGGACCGCGTGGCCGTCGCTGGCCATCTACGTGTCGAGTGCTCTGATGATCGGGCTTTTCGTCTACCTGTTCGAGTACATCTACCGTCACCGTCAGTTCGCGCCCGCGTTCGGTTCGTACCTGGTCGAGCTGGTCTCAGTCTACGGACTGATGATGGCGGGCCTGTTCGTCTGGCAGTATTTCGGCGACGGGACGACGTTCGCGGTCTCCGTGGTGCTGGAGATGATCGTTGTCTACGTGGCTCTTGCGCGGCCGGACGCCTTCCGCGCGGACCCGGGTCCGCCGTGGCAGCTCCGCCCCCAGTGGGCGTTCGCGTTGCTGTCCGGGGTGTTCGTCGCCGAGGTCTGCATGGGGGCGGTGCTCAGCGTCCAGCTGGATCCGGCCGACTACCTGGGTGCCTTTCCCTTCCTGACCATGGCCGGATCGCCAGGAACGGTCGTCTTCGACGCGCTGTCGAATGGGTTCTGGTTCTTCGCAACGGCGGCGGCCTCGTCCTGGTTCCTCATCATGATGGGCCTTGAGATGGGGGCCCTGGTCGTCTTCAAGTTCCGCGAGACCAGAAATCTCGAGAATCGGATCCGACTCGTCTTGTTGATGGGTTGCTATGCCGGGTTCGCGGTGTTCTATCCGAGCATCTATTTCGCCCTCGTCTTCCCGAGCGCCCCAGACCCGAGCACGGTGGCCGTCCTCGGATGGCCGATGGGCGTCGGGTCGTACCCGCTGGCGCTGGGAGTGTTCGGAGCGGTCCTCGTGACGTACGTGATCCTCGGCGCGCTCTCGGCGTTGTTCGGCCGCCGCGTGGTCTGTTCGGTCTTCTGCACGGCGCCGCTGATGTACCAGGGAACAGCGATCGACTCGATGAAATCCTTCAATCGTTCGAGCCCGATCGCGCGGAAGTACCTCTCAAGCCGATTCTCGGCGGCGTACTCGGTCACGATGGGCCTTGTCATGGTGGCGCTCGTGGGAACTTCCCTGATCTCGTACCTCGATTCCGTTGGGGCAGCCAGCCTCTACATCCAGGGGACCGACCCGTCGGTCTTCTTCTTCATCGCGTCGTTCTCGGTCGGTTGGTACGTCCTCTTCGTCGCCATCCCGTACGCGGGAAGTTACAACTGCGTCACGATGGGCTGGTGTTACACCGGGATAATCTCGGCCGCGTTCCAGAAAATCGGCCCGTTCAAGCTGAAGGTCCGGGACAGGCAGGTCTGCTGGGACTGCAAGACCCTCGACTGTGCGAAGGGGTGCCCGGTAGGTCTCGTCGACATGCCCGGCCATTTCCGTCAGACGGGTGAATTCCGAAGCACGAAATGTTGCGGCGTGGGTGATTGCGTCGAGGACTGCCCGTACGACAACCTGTACATCTCGGACGTGCGGCACTCGATCCGCCGCCTCCTCGGCCGACCCGAGACCCGACCTCGCGCTCTCCGGACCCCGACGATCTCGTCGAGAGCCGACGCTCATGCCGGGCTCACGCCCCTCGCCTCCCCCGTGGTACCCCCGGGAGCAACGCTCCTTCCCATGGCAGGTCGAGTCCGGCCGATGGCATCGTCCGCCGCGCCCACGAATTGAACGAAGGCTCGGGACGCCCGGTCGCGCTTGGAAGGCCCCGGACGCCTCTGTCCAGACCTCCCGGGAGGTCGGTGCCGTGGGGCGCCTGCCCGGGGTTATGTAGCGACAACGGGGTGGCTGACCGGGTCCGCGATGAGGGTGACCAAGGCGGGGGTGGTGGGCGCGGGAACGATGGGCGCCGCGATCGCCGAGGTGCTGGCGTTCAACGGGATCGACGTCGTCCTCAAGGACGTCGATGGTCCGACGGTCGAAAAGGGGCTCGGCCGAGTCCGTACGATCGTAGAGGAGCTTGTCGCGTTCAACGAAGGGCGTGCCGAGAAGGAGATCGCGCGGGTTGCCGACGAGGCCGGTCCCCTCTCCGACCCCCAGAAGGACCGGATCCGGGGGAAGCTCGCCTCGAAGTTCAGCCGGGCGCGCGGCGAGGAAGTCGTCGCCCGCGTCCGCGGCGCGACCGACTACGGCGCGTTCAGGGACGTCGACCTCGTGATCGAGGCCGTCTTCGAACGGACCGAGGTCAAGCGGCCGGTCCTCGAGGCCCTCGACCGGGCGGTTCCGGAGCACGCCGTGATCGGGTCGAACACCTCGTCGCTGTCGATCACTGCTCTCGCGCGTGGACTGGCGCACGCGCGGTCGACCCTCGTCACCCACTTCTTCAACCCACCCTACACGCTCCCGCTGGTCGAGGTGGCGGGCGGGGTCGAGACACGGGAGGACGTGGTCGCCGAGACGGTCGGCTTCCTGGAGGGATTGCGCAACCACCGGTATCCGCTGGTCCCCATCCGCGTCCGGGAATCGCCGGCGTTCGTCGTGAACCGCCTTCTGATCCCCGTGCTCAACGAGGCGTGCTTTGCGCTCGATGAGAACATCGCCTCCTCGCGCGATATCGACGCCGCGATGAAGTCCGGCGCGGGGATGCCGATGGGGCCGTTCGAGTTGGGCGACATGATCGGCCTCGACGTCGCTCTCGAGGTCGCCGAGACGCTCTTCCGCGAGTTCGGGGACCCGAAGTACCGTCCTTCGCCGCTCCTCCGCCGCCTGGTGAACGCTGGCCACCTCGGCCGGAAGACAGGACGCGGATTCTACGAGTATTCTACCTAGCGGGCGGTCGCTCGGTCCGGCGGCATCCCCCACGGCGGGCGTCAGCCCGACGGGGAGGGAGCCGGCGGGACGGCGGGCGTCGGCGGGGCCGCCGCGGGGGTCGCAGGGACGGCGGGCCGCGTCGGGGCTGAGGCCGGGGCCGCCGGGGCTGTCGGCTTCACGACGGGTGTGGGAGGCTTCGGGGGAGGTGGCATCAGCTGCGTCTTCAGGAAGGTAACGACCCGCGCCCACGCGGCCTCCGCGTCAGGAAGGTCGTAGGCGCCTAGGTCCATGGCCAGGAAGTTGTGCCGCGCCCCGCGATACTCCTCGAACTCGAACGATGTCTTCGTACCGGCGCCGGCGGTGCGGAGCTGATCCATGGCTCGCCCGGCGCGCGCGGTCCGACGAGCCGGCAACGCAGAGGAGCGGCACGCTGACCAGCTTCGCCAGGTCGCGGGGCTTGACGGGCATGGGGTACGCGAGAGCCACCGCGGCGAGCTTGGTGTTGCCCGCCGCGACCGCGAGCGCGAGGCTTCCACCGTAGGACGCGCCGAACACCGCGGCCTTGGATGGGTCCACCATCTCGCGCGTGAAAAGGTAGGCCAGGGCGTCGCCGTAGAGCCGGACGAGGTCCGCGACGTGGGTGTCGTCGACCCGGACCCCTCCGCCGAACCATGCGCCCCGGCGCAGCGCGATGTGGTGGCCGCCCCCGATCCCGTCGGTCTTCGCGATGTCGGGGATCAGGACTTCGAACCCCTCGCGGGCGAACCGGATCGCGGCGTCGAGGACCGCCGTCGTGAGGCCGTAGACGTCGGGGGTGATCAGGACGACCGGGTGCCGGACCGCCTTCGTGGGGGAGAGGACGATCGCGGGCGCCTTCTTGGAGAGCGAGACGGTCGTCGGGAACTCGATGCGATCGCTCCGGTAGAGCGGCACGGGGGAACCCGCCTTCTTGTCGGTCTTGATCCAAGCCTTGTTCAGGAAATCGATCACGCAGAGGCGGAACCGCTCCTTGGAGAGCACGATCACGGCCTGGCGGGTCCCGCAGATGTCGCAGACCCCGATGACCCCGCTGCCGAACTCGGCGTTGGGAAGGTCGAGCATCCGGTCGTCGTCGCGCATCGGTTGCCCGCCCCCGTTCGAGCCGGGAACGCTTCTTAACCCTTGCCGCGGCCGGCCCTCGACCGGTGTCGGGGGGATGCCCCGGCTCGCCGGAGCTCCGCCCCGGAACCGGGGGCTTCTCCCAGCCGCACCTCGAGTCGGGCCCGGTCCCGTGGGGCGAGCACCGTCACGCCGCGGGCCGCCAGCCGCCGAGCGAGGGCCCGGTCCGCCGTAGCGACCCACCCGCCCGTCTCGACGGCGGCCCGGAGGATGCCCGCATCGCCGCGGCCGGAGGAGGGGAGCGCCCGGAAGGTCCGCGCAAGCTCTCGGGCGGGTCCCGCCTCCCGGACGCCTCGTTCCACCAAGGTGTCGAGCTCGCGGAGCACGGAGACCGGCACTACCAGCTCCGCCCCGGGGCGGAGGTGCTCGATCTCGGCCCTCAAGGGGAATCGTTCACGGAACGGGAGCAGGAGCGCGTTCGCGTCGAGGAGCACGAGGGGTCGGGCCCGGCTCCGCGTCCGCTCAGGGGGCCCGGACGACGATCCCGAGCTGCTCCCGGTCGTATTCCGCGCCCTCCCCGCGCTCCCGGAGGAGGTAGCGCTGCGACTTCTGGTTCGCGGTCTTTGGGATCTCGTCCACGAACTCCAGGAACTTCGGGACCATGTAGAACGGCAGCTTCTCCACGCAGAACTCGAACAGCTCTCGAGGAGCGGCGTCGATTCCCGGGCGGAGCTGGACGAACGCCTTCACGTCCTCCTCTCCTAGCGGCGAGGGGACTCCGATGACGACCGATTCGAAAACCGCGGGGTGCCGGTTGAGGACGGACTCCACGTCGTAGGGGGCGAGGTTCTCGCCTCGCCGCCGGATGACGTCCTTCTTGCGGTCCACGAAGTAGTAGTAGCCGTCGTCGTCGCGCGTGACGTAGTCTCCCGTGTGGAACCAGAGGTTCCGCCACGACTCGATCGTCTTCTCGGGCTTGTTGAGGTAGCCGAGGAACATCGTGTACGGCGCGCGGGGCCGCACGATGAGCTCGCCCCGGACGTTGGGGGCCACGGGGGAGTCGTTGTCGTCCACGACGTCGGCCTCCACGAAGCCGAGCGGTTTCCCGACAGACCCCATCCGGATCGCGTCCGGGGGGTTCATCAGGGTCGTGCATCCGCATTCGGTCATCCCGTACAGCTCAACGATGGTGAGGCCGAACCGTCTCTCGAACGTCGGCCAGATCGCGCGGCTGGCGCCCGCGGTCAGAGCGGTGCGAACGGAGTGGGTCGTGTCGGACGGCTTTGGTGGCTGCTTCTCGAGGACGTTGATCATCGAGATCAGCAGGGAGACATGGGTCGCGCCGAACCCAGCGGCGGTCTCCCAGAACGTGCGGGCGTGGAACCGCTCGTCGTAGGCTGCGGTGAGGTCGTTGAGGAGCGCGACGAGGGTCGTCATCTCCTGCGCGTTGCAATGGAAGAGGGGTAGGGCGGTGAACAGGACCGATCCCGGGGCGAGCCGGCTCCGCCGACCGATCTCGATCGCCGTCGCGATCGGCTTTCGATGCGGGATGATCGCACCCTTGGGCGGCCCGGTGGTCCCGCTCGTGTACATGACCGCGGCCGGATCCTCCGGCTTCAGCGCGGGGCCCGGTTCTGCGGCCCGGTCCGACGGGAGTCCGGAGAAAGGGAGCGCCTCCGGCGGCACGGGCTCGGGCGTCGGTTCGGGATCGGCGAGCCACTCGTGCGCGATCCCGAGGCCTTCCCGGACCGCGGCGTAGGCGGGCCAAAGGCGACGATCGACCACGATCCCCACGGGCGTGCTATCGGCCAGCTCGTAACGCAGGATCTCGCCCTTCAGCGCGGTGTTCAAGGGGACCAGCACGGCCCCGCGCTTCGCGGTCCCGAACCAGAGGAGCGGGAACTCGGGCGTGTTGAACAGGAACGACGCCACACGGCTACCGTGGCCGATCCCCACGGCCGCGAGGCCGTTCGCGACCGCGGTCGGACTCCCGGTCGAGCTCTTCGTAGCTCAGGTCGCGGCCGGCGAAGCGGAGCGCCTGTACGCGCACCGTTCTTCTTGGCCTTCTGCCGCACGAGCGTCGCGAGGTCGTCATACTCCTCTCCGCCGTCCAGCATGGGAGCCGGACGAGGCGTGCTTCGCCATAACGGTTCGGAGCCCTCGGGGAGAGAGGCCTTAGATGCCGGGCGGGCCATCGTCGGTGGATGGCTCCCCTGAACGACCCGTTCCGCCCCGACGCGCCGATCGTCCCGGAGCTCGCCGCCGGGGCCGTCGTGATCCGGGACGACGGGGTCGGAGTGAGGATCCTGCTCCTCCACCTCAAGGACGAGGATCGCTGGTGCCTCCCGAAGGGCCACGTCGAGGCCGGCGAGTTGCTCGCGGCAGCGGCGCTGCGCGAGGTGCGGGAAGAGACCGGGCTCGACGACATCACCCTCGGAGGGGAGGTCGGCGAAGTCGCCTACCGGTTCTACTCCCCGAAGCACCGGCGGAACGTCCACAAGACCGCGGTTTACTTCTTGGCCAAGACCACCCAGTCGACGGTCCGTTCCGAGGCGATCTTCGACCGGTACGAATGGGCAGAGCCAGCCCGGGCGCAGGAGCTCGTCCGGTACGACACGGACCGCACGATCGTCGCGAACGCTCGCCGGTTGCTCGACGAGTCGGGCCGCCGGAACCGCTTCAAGCCGTAAGAAAAAAAAGGGAAAGAAGGGGTTGGGTGGGCCGGGTGGCCCACCCTGGGGTCTTGGTCCCGCCTAGAAGCCGGGGCCGGGCCCGCCGGGGGAGGGCGGGCTTTGGCCCGGCGGATGGGCCGAGGGCGAGCCGGGGCACCGGGGGGGGTGACCGCCGACCCGATCCCGCCAGTCGATCCGGCGAGCTTCGGGGGGGAGTTTCGGCGAGAGTGCGAGCGCCACTCGATCGTGGCCACGGTTCCGGCCACGCCGACCACCAACAGGATCAGACCGACCGCTACCAAGCCGCTGAACCAGGGCGCCGGGGTCCCGTTGCACCCGTGCTGCAGGCAGCCCGCTTGGGACTGGGCCTGGCTCGGGGACTCGGGTTGCGCGAGCACGTTGGCTGTGGGGGTTGGGACGGTCGCGGGGGTCACGGACTCAGGGACCGCGAGGGAGATCCCCGCGGAGCCGTTGGTCCCGAACGTCGCCCGGGCCGCCGATAGGGAGCGGGCGCCGATGTGGTTCCCCGTGACGTAGAGATTCTCCGTCGAGAGCGTCGCCGCCATGAACGAGTCCTTGTCGTACGACTGCGTTGCCCCTCCGAAGAAGTCGAACCCGTGCGGGATCAGGATGAACCCGTCGTAGAGGTCCGCCGGTCCGGTGATCGCGAGCGAGATCCCCGTGCGCGACTTGTGGTCCACAAAGCTCGGGAGTCCGACCGTCCACGCGGAGCCGGTAAGGTTGACCGTCGTGTTCTTCGTCCAGCTGCCCACGCTGGCCCCGCTGCCGTTGGTCGTAACGACACCCAGCGCGGTCCCGACGTGTTGGATCCAGGCGTAGCTGACGTTCCAGGCCGCCTGGGGGGTCGCGTTGGCGGTCGAGTTCCAGTCGGTGACGCCCGTGAGGTTGAGGGGTATCAGTCCGAGCGCGGGGGTGAACTGGACCGAGGCGCCGGCCTGCCCGCTGAGGTTGAAGTACTTGCTGGCCGTCACGGGCACGCTCCCATAGATGCCGGACCCGGCCACGGATTCGGCGAGGGACGCGTGCGCGCTCGTGGAGGCGTTGTCGATGCCGAGGGCAGGCGTCGGCACGCCGCCGACGTAGACCGTAGACGCGTTCGTCAGGTTCGCGTAGGCCCGGTCGACCTCGACCGCCTTCAGGTTGAACGTGGCCGACAGATTGGTCGTCTTGATGGATACCGAGACGGTGAGCCCCACCGTGCGTTCCGCCGAGAGCTCGACGGTGTGCGCGGAGGTGTTGGTCGCGTTGAAGATCACATCGATTCCGAACGAGGCGGACCACGTGATCGTGCCAGTCGACGTGTTGAAGGTGCCGTTCGAGCCGTTCAGCCCGCCGTACGCCCACTCCGCCGATGCGGACGCGGGGGCCGTCGCAGGGGCAGGCGCCGCGCTCGCAAGACCGGTCAGGGCCGGTCCGAGCGCCAGGACCATCAGCAACGCTACGCCCGTCACTGCGAGCTTGTTCCTCGAATCCCTGCTCATCACTTTTCTTTCCTTCCTGCGAACGTACGTCCGCTAAGGAAGAGTTGCCCGGACCCCGAGATAAGGGCCTGTGCCGCAACACCCCCACCCGGCTGGACGGAGTGCTACGGCGTAGCACTCCACGGGTGCGGTCAGCCCGAGACGACCTTGCCGCGCCGGACGAGGGGCCTGCCGTCGACCGACAGCTCCCCACCGCCCAGGGTGATGTAGGCAAGGAAATCCCCTTTCGTCTTGCCACCGAAGCCTACGTTCCGACCGACGCCCACGGTCACGGCGCCCGCTTCGGCCTCTTCGAGCATGGGCGTGTACCCGTACGCTGGGGTCGAGCCCGACCTCGATGAGCGCGGGCCGATCCTTGCCCGGCGCGGCCGATCGGTATTCCGACCCGAACTTCGCGCCGCCTTCGGAGAACTGGAACTCGCGCAGCCGGCCGTTCTCGAACGTCCACCGGCCGCCCCTCAGGGCCGACCCGTTCCGGGCCGTGGGTCGGTTCGCCACGAAGGTCCCATCGGCGGTACTTTCGTCCACCGCGACGTAGACACACCCGTCGGGGACGTTTGCCATCATCCCGAACGGCGCCTTCAGAGAGGCGGGGGTCACTTCCCCGATCGTCACATGGACCGGCCGCTTCGCGAGCGCCAGGGTGAGGTCGGTTCCGTTGGGATGGGTGAGCCGCAGCGACCGGCCGTTCGCGAGGGCCCGCCGGACCCTTTCGGCATCGCGTCGGAGCGTGGCGGGGTCTCGCAGGGAAGCAGCCATGACTTCGTTCATCCAGGCACGAGGGCTGACGCCCCACCGGCGCGCGTTGGCCTCCGTCACTCTCGCGATCGTCATCCGCGCGCCGCGGACGCCGGACTTCTTGGCGACCTCGTACCAGCGGCCGTTGAACGCGGTCAGCTGGGATTGGACCCGGTCGGGGAGCCGGTCCCGCCGTGCGGTGTCCTCGGGACCCCAGAAGTAGATGTACACATCCGTGTTCTCGAGCGCGGCCCACTCGTGCTCGCCGGGGGCGCCCAGGAGGGCGGCTTTCCCTGTGTCGACCGCCTGCCAGTACGACGCCTCGTCCTCGTAGTGGAGGACCGGTCGGGCTCCGAGGCGTCGGGCCTCTCGAACGAACCCCGTGGCCCAGCGCAACGAACTCGGGTACGCTTCGATCGTTACGTTCTCCTTGGGGCGAAGGTTCAAGCGACGGGTGAGGACCGATCGAGCAAGGCGATCCGCTGTGGGGTCGGGGGACGTCGACACGAGGGCGGCCACTCGACCGCGCCTCAAGGCGGTTTCGCTTCCGACCCGGGTTCGCGGCCCAATCCCGGGACGCGGAACCGCGCGGACCGGCTGATGCGGATCGACTCGGGGTAGCCCGCGTCCGCGTGGCGCGCGACGCCGAGCCCGGGGTCGTTGTGGAGGCACCGACCGATCCGGCGGTCGGCCTCCGGGGTCCCGTCCGCGACCACCACGAGTCCGGCATGGATCGAGTTTCCGATGCCGACCCCTCCGCCGTGGTGCACGGAGACCCACGTGGCGCCGCTGGCCACGTTCAGGAGCGCGTTGAGCACCGGCCAGTCGGCGATCGCGTCCGACCCGTCCCTCATCGCTTCTGTCTCGCGGTACGGGCTCGCGACGCTCCCGGTATCGTGATGGTCCCTCCCGATCGCCACGGGGGCGGAGACCTCCCCGTCGTGGACCAGGGCGCTGACGAGATGGCCGAACTTCTCTCGCTCGCCGTAGCCCATGTAGCAGATGCGTGCCGGGAGCCCCTGGAACCGAACCTTCTCGGCCGCGAGTCGGATCCACCGGCAGAGGTGGGCGTTATCGGAGAACTCCGAGAGGATGGTGCGGTCGATGCGACGGATGTCATCCGGCTCTCCGCTCAGGGCGAGCCATCGAAAAGGGCCGCTGCCGACCGCGAACAGCGGTCGGATGTACTTCGGAACGTACCCGGGGATCTCGAAGGCGTCGGCGACCCCCGCGTCGCGGGCCTGACCGCGGAAGTTGTTGCCGTAGTCGAACGTCTTCGAGCCGGCCCTCCGGAGCTCCAGGATCGCCCGCGCTTCGGCCGCGAGCGATTCGCGCACTTTGGAAAGATAGCCGGGGAGGTCGCGGGCCCGCTCCCGCGCCGCCTGCTCCACGGAGAATCCAAGGGGTATGTAGCCCACGGTCAGGTCGTGGGCCGCGGTCTGATCGCTCACGATGTCAGGGACGACACCGCGCCGGGCGATCTCGGGGAATACGTCCGCGGCGTTCGCGCAGAGGCCCACGGACAGGCTACGGCCCGCCGCGGTCGCTTCCCGAACCCGTGCGAGGGCTTCGTCCAGGGTGGCTGCCTCCGTGTCCAGGAAGCGGTGCTCCACGCGGCGCGCGAGGGCGCGTGGGTCGACGTCCACGATCAAGGCGGCGCCCCCGAGCATCGTCACGGCGAGGGGTTGCGCGCCGCCCATCTCACCCAGTCCCGACGAGAGCATCCACCGGCCCCGTAGGTCGGCGGCCCCGAATTCGATGCGCGCCAGGGACGCTAGGGTCTCGTACGTCCCCTGCAGGATCCCTTGGGTGCCGATGTAGACCCAGCTGCCCGCGGTCATCTGGCCGTACATCGTGAGCCCTCGGCCCTCGAGGTCCCAGAAGATCTCGTCCGTCGCCCAGCGAGGGACGAGGAGCGCGTTCGCGATCAGGACCCGGGGGGCGTCCGGATGGGTAGGGAAGATGCCTATGGGTTTACCGGACTGGACCAGCAGCGTCTCGTCGGAGGCAAGCGAGCGGAGAGATTCGAGTAGGAGGTCGTACGACTCCCAATCCCGAGCGGCCTTGCCTCGCCCCCCGTAGACGATCAAGTGCCGGGGGTCGCGGGCCACCTCCGGATCGAGGTTGTTCTGGAGGAGGCGGTACGCGGCCTCCTGTCCCCAGCCGCGGCAGGAGAGCGCTGCTCCCCGCGGGGCCCGCACGACTCGGTCTGACTCGAGCGTCCGCATCCTGTCAATCCAGTCGGCGCCCGTAAGTTAGTAAGCTTGTCACCCTCGTGCCTGCGCTTCCGACCGCCCAAGCGAAAGGTTCTGAAGGCCGCGGCTCATCCCGACTACGGTCATTCGTGACCAACACTCACGAACAATCGCTTCAACTCTCGGGGCCTCAGAATGCCAGTTCCGGATGAAGGCAGGGACGAACACGAGGAGCTTGAGGACCCGGCCTACCCTCGGAACGCCGCGCTGTCGGGCCGGCGCTCGAGTTCCCCCGCGCAGCGCTTCCAGGATGCCAAGAGCCACGGTGCCTTCCTCTTACCGTCGACCCAGGAGAGGCCGCACACCGACCCTCTGATTAGATCATCCAGAAACCGGTTCGCCGTCGCCACCACCCTTGTCGTCGGTGCCGCGCTCCTGGCGGTGTACTGGCTGGAGGGTACGTCCTGGACAAGGTCCGAGTCGCTCGTGACGTTGGGATCCGGAATCATTCTGGCCGTTGTCGGGGGATTCGGACTACTGTGGGTCGTTTGGAAGGGACCCGCACATGCGCAAGAGCAGTTGCTCGAGGACTTCGAGTGAGCTCCGGAAGGACAATCCCTGGTCCGAACGACCTAGCTCGCAGAACGGTCCCTTAGCGAGCGGGGTGCCGCCGGGCTCGGAGGATTCAGCCAAGCACTTAATCCTCGAAGTCGATTCGGGTTCCCGAGGCCGGCAAGGAAGGACTCACCGTCCCACACAAGGGCGCGCTGCTTCACTCCGTCGGCAGAGGAAGGAACTTCGGTGGAACCGAGCGACGACCGCTATCGCCGTGCCGAACCGCTGGAACCTGACCCGGCGGACGAGGACCAGACGAGCCCCTTCGTGAAGTTGCTGACCGCCATCTGTGCGGGAGTACTCTTCACCGGGTTGTACCTCGTCTTCACTGGGACTACGACGGGGGAGACAACTCTGGGATGGGTTTTAGTCTGGGGCGCGACCGTGGGGTTACTCCTCTTAGCCTACCTGGGGGGCTTTCTGCCGTGGTGGCCCAGGATTCGGCGGGAGTCGGATGGCGAGCGCCTCTCTGAGTTCGAGTAGAACCCTTCCTCCCGGACCCAAGGTGCCCCCGCTCGTGGACCTGAGGAATCTCCTCGGGCACGAGACGCTCGACAAGTCTATCCGCTACGTGGGAGTGGACTCGGACGAACTGGCGGCGAGCATCGACCGTTTCGAACAGGCCATGAGAGAAAGCCTTACAGTCCCACAACTGTAAGTTTCTCTCGTATGCCGCCATAGCTCAGTCGGTAGAGCGGCTGATTTGTAATCAGCAGGTCGGGAGTTCAATCCTCTCTGGCGGCTGGCCGACCTCGTTCGACGCCGTCCCAAATGGGATAGTCTTCCGGACCACCCGAAACTAACGGAAGACCGGCCCACCTGCGATGGAGTTCCGAACAGATATCGATGAGATATCCGTCGGGACCCCTCAGGTGAATTGTCCGAAGCTGCTAATCTGGGCGATCCGTAGGGCCCTGCAACAGCCGGACATCCCGCCGGCGAAGTCGTTCCGCGACGGCGTCGACGTCCTTCACTTCGAAGGTGAGCGCAGAGCGTCCTACGGAGGCTCGCGGGTAGTGACCCAAGTCGAGGCCGACAGCCTTGGCCATCAGTTTCCTGTCGAGGTCCGCAACGGCTGCCCGACCTTTCCAAACGAACTCACCGTACGGTGGATGGCCGTGGCCCTTCTCAGGGACGAGACCCAAGATGTCGCGGTAGAAACGCCACGACTTGCCGAAGTCCTTTGCGAGGAGTCGAACCGCGAGAACTGAACCGGGTCAGTGCCGGCTGTCCCCATCACAGAGCATTATCCGGGGCAGTCATAACGCGGTGCCCCAACGGATGGACGCGGCCATCCCGTTCGCTCTTCGAGTGGGTATTCTACAGGGATGCGAGGGAGCGACGTTCTAGCGCGGCGTTCGCGCTCCACGCGGTCGGTCATCGATTGGACGCGATCCGACGGAGCACGCCGAACGGTCAAACGACATCGACCCGGTCCAATAGGGACAATCTCCTGTCGGTGAACGGTGGGAGTCAATCATCTTGCGCGAGAGGTAGGCGCGGCGGCTGGAGGAGTAATCAAAACCGAGGCAGTCGGCGGTCCGACCTCGAGGCGAACGCGGACTGGAACATGCGCATTCTCGAAGAGAACGCCGACCGGGCAGGTTCTCAAGGTGATGTCGAGGACTGTGTTGACGTCCTCCGACGAGGCGGAGGTCATCACACACAGAACGCCCTCGACCGAGGCAATCGTGGGAGAACCTTTGGGTCGCTCCGCATGGAGGTCGACCTTCATCCCTTCGAACTTCAGCCTCCGCTTCTTCGCGATCAGAGCGAAGATGGTCGTAATGCACCCTGCCAGCGATAGGACGTAGAGTTCCAAGGCGGACGGACCGAGGTCGTTTCCGCCCTCGTCCTTAGGAAGGTCGACGGTCACCGAGTGCCCGCTCGTGTCTTCGAGCAACGTCCGGTAGCCGCCTTCCCAAGTTCCGATCGCCTTCATTGCCCCGCCAGATATCAACATCTTGACGCGCCGGTTAAACCTAGGGTTAAGGTGGCTTGACCACCGTGGGTTTGGAGCCGGTTGGCAGTCCCGTTCGAACGGCGAGGGTCCCGTCGGGTCAAGCCGGAATGACTGAGAGTATTAGCACTCACTCCCGCTTGCTTGCATCATCCTGCAAGTGAGCAACTGCGGGGGATGGAACCAAACCTAGGGAGTTCAGAAATGTCGGGCGCAATCTCTCCTTCGAACGAATCGAGCATGCACAGAGACCTCGGGATAGCCGCGGAGACACCGGGCACCACAGAACCGACACAAAGCGGCCTCTCCATGGTAGTGTTTTCGGGGGACCTTGACAAAGTCCTCGCCGCCATGATCATCGCGAACGGAGCCGCGGCGATGGACCTCCCCGTGAGCATGTTCTTCACGTTCTGGGGGCTAAACGTCCTCCGGCGCGAAGGGCCGGTCCACGTCAAGGGGAAGAAGACGATGACCGAAGGGATGTTCGGCCGTATGATGCCGCGAGGACCGGACCACCTCCACCTCTCTCAGATGAACATGGCCGGGCTCGGCACCCGGATGATCAAGCAGGAGATGCTGAAGAAGCACGTCCTCGGGCTCCACCAGCTGATCAAGTCGGCCCAGGAGCAGGGCGTCCGCTTCATCGCGTGCCAGATGTCGATGGATCTGATGGGGATCCACAAGGAAGAGCTCATCTCGGGAATTGTGATCGGCAATGTTGGGTCGTTCATCGACGCCGCCGACCGCAGCCGGATGACGCTCTTCATCTGAGCCAGGAGAGCGTCAATGATCCGCCGGGCACGGGCCCCGCCTGCGGGCCCCGACATTGAGGGCTTCGAACTCGAGGCCGACATGGTTCGCGTCCTAGCGAATCCGAAGAGGCTGATGATCGTGGACCTTCTTGGAAGGGGTCCCTGCTCCGTAACCGAGATCGCCGATTGGCTCGACCTATCTTTGCAGAACGCTTCGCAGCATCTGCGCGTGATGAAGGACCAAGGGATCGTCCGCGCACGCCGAGAAGGCCGTGTAGTCCGGTACGCCATCAGGAATCCCGTCCTCTCACAGAGTTGCAAGCTCGTCCGGGAGGCTCTCCTCGCGGAATCGCCACGTCGGTCCGCGCCCCTCGCGTGGGAACGCGGGCTCGCATCTGGCCCGGCACGTTGCCGGACCCGCTGGGCGGAGCCGAGCGCGCCATTTGATCACGGTCGCCGGTGAAAGAGGAGTAGGAAAACCATGAACATCGACGAGCTCAAGGCTCTCAAGGTCGACAAGGTCGTGGACGCCCGAGGGGTCGCCTGCCCGGGACCCCTGCTGGAAGCCAAGCGGAGTGTCCCCTCGGTCCCGATGCACGGGGTCATGGACATCATTTCTTCGGACGAGGGAACTACCGAGGACGTGCCTCTCTGGGCGAAGAAAGTGGGACACGAGTACCTCGGGCACGGTTCCCGAGGCCGGGCTCTGGCATGTCTACGTGAGAAGAGAAAAGTAATGAGCGATCGCCCGGCGGCGAGTCCCCGTCCGCGAGTACTGGTGTTCTCCACGAACGCGATCTCCGACATGGGGATCGACCTCGCCGGTAGCTCGCACATGGATTACTCTCCGACGGTCCGAAGTGATCGCGGTCCCGTGCTCGGGAGGGATCAATCCGGCGTGGATCGTCCACGCTCTGAACGTCGGATTCGACGGCGTGTTCATCGCGGCGGACGGCAAGGAGTGCGCGTTCCTCTCCGACTGCGTCGATCGAACGGGGCGCATCGTCGAGCAGTCCCAGGCGATGCTACGGCAGGCTGGACTCGAGCCCGGCGCGGGTGAAGACGGCCGCGATCTGCTCGGTGTGCTCCGAACCCTTCGTGAACCACATGAAACAGTTCGCGAGAGCGCTCTCCGAGCTGTCGACGGCCGCGCCCCGGCGGCGGTGGCATAGATGGTCGTGAACGGGTCGAAGGCCGATTACGACACCCTCGTCATCGGCGCCGGGGTCGGCGGCATGGAATCGGCCCTCACCCTCGGCGACATGGGGTTCAAGGTTCTCGTGGTCGAGAAGGAGCCGAGCGTCGGCGGCCGGATGATCCTGCTCAGCAAGGTGTTCCCGACCCTCGACTGCGCGAGCTGCATCTCCACGCCCAAGATGGCGGCCGTCAAGAACCATCCGAACGTGCGCACGCTCGTCTACTCCGAGGTCGACGACATCACGCCCCGCCCCGAGCGGCGGGTTCCTACGTCCAGCTGACGCGCAAAGCCGACGTTCGTCGATTTCGCCAAGTGCACGGGGTGCTGCCTCTGCGAGGCGGCGTGCACGGTCGCTGTGCCCGGATGAGTTCAACTACGACCTCGCCGCGCGCCACGCGGCGCACATCGCCTTCCCGCAGGCGGTTCCGAAGAAGGCGGTCATCACGCGACGGGGGACCTCGCCTTGCTCGTTCTACGTGTCCCGCGGGCGTGAAGCCCCACGGCTACATCTCGCTCGTCCGATCCGGGCCGGGACGACGAGGCGTTCCAGCAGCACCTCGAGGACGCTCCGCTTGTCGGGCGTGCTGAGCCGCGCCTGCTACGCGCCGTGCGAGGAGCAGTGCTCGCGGGCCGAGCTCGATGGCACGGTCTCGATCCGGGGGATCAAGCGGTTCATGGCCGACCGATACTACGCCGCCCACGCCGAACCCGAATATGGACCGCCGCTCGATACGTTCCGGCAAGAAGGTCGCGGTCGTCGGCTCGGGTCCGAGCGGCCTCTCGGCCGCGTTCTTCCTCGCCCGTGCGGGTCACGCCGTGACGATCTTCGAGGCCGACCCGGAACCGGGCGGGATCATGCGATGGGGGATCCCCGCCTACCGCCTTCCGAAGGACGTCCTCGCGCGGGACATCTGAAGAACATCACCGCGCTCGGGGTTACGATCGAGACCAGCCGCCGCGATCAGCTCCGTGGCCGCGCTGCGACAGTCCGGATTCGATGCGGTGTTCCTCGCGGCGGGCGACCGGGGGGACGTAAGCTCGCGCGTCCCCGGAGAGGGGCTCTCGGGTGTCGTCGACGCGATGGAGTTCCTTCACGCGTGTAAGCGAGGGACGCCCGTCGATCTCGGCGGGAAGCACGTAGTCGTCATCGGTGGCGGTAACGTCGCCATGGACTCGGCCCGCAGCGCGCTCCGACTCGGGCGCGCCGGTCAAGCTGTTCTGCCTCGAATCACGCGCGGAGATGCCCGCCCACCCCTGGGAGATCCAGGAGGCCGAGGAGGAGGGGGTCCTCATCACGAATTCCTGGGGAGTCGGGACAAGTCCTCGGGCTCCGACCGGAGGTCACTGCGGCTCGAGCTCGTCCGGTGCACCGCCGTCTTCGACAAGGATCACCGGTTCCAGTCCCACTTTCGACCGCGCCGTCCGAGACGTCGGTACCCGCGGACGTCATCATCACTGCGATCGGGCTCGCGCCGAACACCGCTCCGTTTGCTCCCGAGATCACGCTCCAGCGAAACGGGACGATCCAGGTCGACCCCGAGACCCTCGAAACCTCGCTCCCTGGCGTCTTCGCAGGCGGGGACGCCGTCACCGGCCCCTCGATGATCGTTCCTCGATCGGGCAGGGAAAGCGCGCGGCGTTCTACATCGACCGATTTCTCCGCGGGGGCCCTCGAGGGCGGGTCAAGTTCGACGAGCGGCTGCCGGTCGCCGACCGTGCGGCCGTCGTGGCCAGGCGCGGGAGCCGGCGAACCCGCGTCCGCCCGTCGCCCCGGTTCGGAAGTCCGATCGCCGAACGGGTTCGCCTCGTTCGACCGAATACGAGAGCGGCCACGACCGAGGAGGAGGTCCGCGACGAGCGCCGACCGATGCCTCGACTGCGGGGTTTGTTCGGAGTGCCGGGCGTGCGTCTCGGCCTGCCCGGCGCGATGCGATCGACCTCGACATGCGGCCGACCGTCACGAGACCGTCGACGGTCGGTGCGGTCGCCCTCGCGACGGGGTTCTAGCCGTTCGATGCCCGGCAGAAGCCCGCGTTCGGCTTCGGGCGGTTCCCGAACGTCATCACCGGGGTCCAGATGGACCGGATCCTCGCCCCGACCCGCCCGTTCAACGCGCGTGGTCCGCCCGTCCGACGGGAAGGCGCCCGCCAACGTCGCGTTCGTGCTCTGCACCGGCTCGCGGGACGAGCAGGTCGGGAACCGCGCTCTGCTCGCGCGTCTGCTGCATGTACTCGATGAAGCAGGCCCAGCTGCTGATGGGCGCCCTCCCGATGGCGGACATCACGGTCTACTACATCGACATCCGGGCGTTCGGGAAGGGCTACGAGGAGTTCTTCCAGCAGATGAAGGGGATGGGCGTCAAGTTCGCCGCGGCAAGGTCTCCCGGATCGAGGAGACCGAGCGACAGGACCTGATGGTCCACTACGAGGACATCGAGGGCGGCGGCGGCCCGAACGACGGCCCGCACGACCTGGTGGTGCTCGCGGTCGGGCTCCTGCCGAACCAGATCGCCCCGGACCTGTTCCCGCAGGGCGGGCTCGCCAAGGATGCCTATGTCCTACGTCCGGGAGACGGACGAGGAGCTCGAGCCCGGCCGAACGAGCCTGGACGGGGTCTTCGTCATCGGCTCCGCGACCGCGGTCCGGGACATCCCCGACACCGTCCTGCATTCGGAAGCGGCGTCGGCGCAGATCGCCGCCTACCTCAAGACGCGGAGGCGAAGGCATGACCGAAGCCCTGGCCGACGGCAAGGCCCGCGCAAGGTCGGGGTCGTTCATCTGCCAGTGCGGCGGGAACATCTCCGACTACGTCGACACGGAGAAGGTCCGCGAGGAGGTCAGCAAGGAGGCGGACGTCGTGACGGCCCAGGTCCAGATGTTCGCCTGCTCGGACGCGGCGCCAGCAGTGCATGGTCCAGGAGATCCGGGAGAAGAGGCCTCGACGGGATCGTCGTCTGCTCCTGCTCCCCGAAGCTGCACACGACGACCTTCCGCGGCGATGGCCCAGCGTGCCGGCCTCAACCCGTACCGAGTACACCCAGGTGAACATCCGCGAGCAGTGCTCGTGGGCCCACACCCACGACCGGCCCGCGGCGACCGAGAAGGCGCTCGCGCTCGTCCGGGCCGGCGGTCGCGCAAGACCGCCTCTCGGTTCCGCTCGATCGGATGCGCGGGAGACGCTGCCGCAGGCGCCTCGTGATCGGCGCGGGCGTCGCGGGCCTCCGGGCGGCGCTCGCGCTCTCCGACCTCGGCATCTCCGTCCACCTCGTCGAGAAGGCCGAGACAGGCCGGGGGGCAGGTGGCCCGGTGGGGCGGACTCTTCCCGAACGACAAGGTCGGCGGGGAGCTGGTCGCAGAACCTGCTCGAGGAGACGCGACGGCGCGAGAACGTCGATCCTGTTCCTATCGCGCCGAGCTCGTCGAAGAAGGAAGGCCGGATCGGCGATTTCGCCGTCCAGATCCGCACGGGAACGGGCGACACGGTCTCCCTCCCGGTCGGGGCGATCGTCGTCGCGACGGGCTTCGACCCCTACACGCCCACGTCCAGGCGAGTTCGGTCTCGGGCTCGACGGGGTCATCACCCTTCCCGAGTTCAAGGAGCTTCTCGCGAGCCGACCCGGACCGCTTCGAGTACCGCGGGCGCCCGGTCCGCTCGGTCGCCTACGTCTACTGCGTCGGATCGCGCGAGGAGCTGAAGGCGGAAGGTCCCGGCACCTCTACTGCTCCCGGTACTGCTGCAGCGCGACCTCCCACATCGCGGCGGTCGCCAGCGCGCGCGACCCGACCCTCCATCAGTTCCACCTCTTCCGGGACGTACGGACCTACGGCAAGTACGAGGCGCTGTACGAGCGGGCCCTTCGCTCGGGCTCGATATTCCTGCGCTACGGTGAAGGAGGCGCTCCCCACCGTGGCCCGTGACGAGGACGGGCCTAGTCGTAAAGGTGAAGGACCGGCTCATGCGCGGCGAGGAGGTCGAGATCCGCCCGACCTCGTCGTGCTCGTCACGGGTATGGTCCCGCGGGAGAACGATCCGCTCGACCCGGGTCCTGAAGCTCCCGGTCGGGCAGGACGGGTTTTTCCACGAGGTCCACGTCAAGCTGCGGCCGGTCGAGACGGTCGTTGATGGAGTTTTCATTGTCGGGACCGCGCAAGGGCCAAAGAACGTGGCCGAGAGCGTGGCGAGCGCGCTCGCGGCGGTCTCGAAGACCGGTGCCCTCCTGCTCAAGGGGTACGTCGACCTCGAGCCCACGATCGCGAAGGTCGACCCGACGCTGTGCGTCTGGTGCGACGAGTGCATAAAGGCCTGCCCTTACGCCGCGATCGAACCAGTCGAATACGGCGACAAGCGGGTCGCTCAGATCAGTGGGATCCTCTGCAAGGGCGAGGGAGCCTGTGTGCCGGTCTGCCCGAAGCAGGCGGTCTCCGTCCAGGGGTACACCAACGAACAGATCACCGCGATGATCGATGCGCTCGCGAAGGTGGCGGCATGACGGGAAGGCCCGCCCTTCGCAACCTCAACGAGGTGATGCGGGACGAGATGGTCGAACGTGACCGGGTGACCGCGGTCCTTCGCGATGGACCGAAGACCCTTCCCGAGATCGCGACAGCGCTCCGGGCGTCGGACTATGAGGTCACGAAGTGGGTTATGGCGATCCGTCGCTACGGGCGAGTCCGGGACCTTCCCAAAGCCCGGGCGGACGACTACTACCGGTACGAGCTCATCGAGGAACGACGATGAAGGTCGATCCCGAGTTCTTGACGCGTCTTCACCTAGGCAGTGAGTTCGACGCCCGGCTGTGTATCAACTGCGGTACGTGCACCGCGCTCTGCCCGCTCGGCCTCGAACTGATGCCACGCCGCCTCTTCCGGTACGCCCTCCTCGGCAACCGTGAGGAGGTCCTGGACAACACCGAGACGATCTTCAGCTGCCTTCTTTGCCGGATGTGCGAGGCCAATTGCCCGGCCGGAGTTCATATCGCCGAGAACGTTCGCACCCTGCGCGTCTACCTGAATCGCGAAGTCTACGGCCTCGCGGAGGCGTGAGGGAGGAGCGCTATGCCGGTCCCGATCGAAAGCACCCTCGGCATGCTCGGCGACAACCTGCGCAAGCGCCGAAGCGCCCTACCGCTCGGTCGGCGGACCGCGAGCGCCTGGGCCCGGGGCCTCGACCTTCCCCACGGGGGCGAGACAGTCCTCTACACGGGCCAAATGTGGCAGATGGTCCCGGCGATCAACGCGATGAGTCGGAAGCTCGGGAGGTACGAGACCTCCGGGAGCGCACGGCTATTCGGCTTCGCGCGGTCGATGAACAGAGTCGTGAACCTAACCCCGTTGATCGCCCGCACTGACCCGAAGGAGCGTGGGGCGTACAACGAGCGACTTCGCAACATCGTCCGCCTTCTCCGAGTGGCCGGAGTGGAGTTCGGCTACCTCTACGAGCGCGATCTCTACACCGGTGCTCTGGCGCACGACGAGGGGCTCGACCGTGCGTTCGTTCGGCACGCGAAGCTGGTGTACCGGACCATCAAGGCGAGCGGCGTGAAGCGGCTCATCACCGTCGATCCCCATACGACCAACATGCTCCGAACGGTCTATCCGAAGTACCTGCCCAGTTTCGACCTCGAGGTCCGAAGCTACCTCGAGGTTCTCTGGGAAAGCGGGATGAGGTCCGTCCAGAACCTTGGCCAGGAGGCTACGATGCACGACTCCTGTATCTTTGCCCGTTCCGAGAACGTGGTCGAACAGCCTCGTCGGCTCCTCGCTGGGGGAGGGGTCAGTCTCGTCGAGCCCGAGCTCTCGGGTAAGTTCACCTTCTGTTGCGGTGGGCCTCTCGAAACCCTCTTTCCGGGAAAGTCAGCGGAGATCGCGAGGCGGAGGATCGAGCAACTCTCGGCCTGTAGCCCGAACGTGGTGACGGCCTGTCCGCTCTGCCTCGCGAACCTCAATCGCGCCGCTCCGGCCGGAGTCCAGGTCCGGGACATCTCGGACTACCTGGTCCGAGCCTATTGCCCTCCCGTGGCGCCCGCCTGAGACTATACCTCGCACGCCCGGTCCGGTCGTCAGCGCACGCCATGCACGAGGCGGGTTCCCTCGTCGGTCGACCGACCCATTCTGGACGGAGGGACTGCTAGCGGGCTCGCGGGTTCGGCCGGGCGGCAGGGATTGAACTAACCGGCATAGCTCTCCGGCGGCTGCCGGGAACTTGGTTCGTGAGTGAGACCTTCATGAAAGGGTGGGTTTCCGGACCGGTGGCCATGACCACGTTCGCCCCGCCTCTCCGCGCTCGGTCATCGAACACACGCGCCGTCCATCAGGGCGTAGGTTTGCCTTCAGGGACGAAGTGAAGACGGTCAGTCGGTGAACCGTCTGTTTCGGCAATTCACAGCCCCCGCACCCTCCTCTCTTCCTCACCCTCGAGCTAGTCAGGCCCCACGGTCGCTTCACTTCTTCAGACTGTCGGCGCCTCACAGTCTCCCGATGTAGCTATGGACCATCGCGGCGTCCTGTGGTAAGGACATGGCTGAGGCGCCAGAGCTCATCGGTAACCGCCGCAAGCGATGGCCCTGGACCGTACTTGCGGTAACTGTTGTCGTTTCCGTGGTGGGCGCGTCCCTCTACTACATCTTTGAGCCGAAGACGTCCTCAGTGCTCCCGACCGCTTGGTCAATGCCACGGGCATGTAACCCGTGTGGGGTTGCCATCAATGCCCAGGACGTTTACCGCCTCACCTTGGCCAATGAGTCCGAATACGGCGACACAAACTACACGGTGGAGGCGTACAATCTTTCAACGGGTGCTTCGGCTTGGCCGTCGGTTTCCGTGTTCATCGAAGCCGGGTTTGGTGAGTACCGAGGGCACGTTTGGCACCATCGCGCCGCTCTTCGCCAACAACAACACTCTCTCATTGGTCTTAGCCGGTGAGGGAGAATGGACAACTGGTCAGTCGATCCCAGTGAACCTCACCGTACTGTGCAATCTTCGTGTTCGAGTGGAACGCTACAACCGGCAGTTTCCTCGGCGCCCAGAGGACAGGAGACATCGGCGGCTGCCTCACGTTCGTTGCCGCTACTCAGGGGGCTGGGTGGATTGTCGTGGACTGGATTCCGTCGAACCAGTATCCGGTCACGAACATTTCGATTGCCACGTTCCCTGAGCAGTCTCCCAGCTCTCAATACGCGATGTGGAGCCGTTACGTCTCTGTCGGTCCGCTTTCGTGGGAGGGTTGGCCTCTGTTTCCGCTCACGATCGGGGACGGGCTCATCACGATTTCAGAGATGGGAGGAAACAACACGACGGCAATCTTAGGAGGCTCGAGTGGAGATTCGCTGTGGGAAGGTCCGTTACCGATGTGGCTCGCTGCTGGCGATAACCCATTCGGGACCGTGGGCTATTTCGACAACGTTGTTCAAGCTGGAGGATGTCTCGACTACATCGCAAAGAATGGCTCTTACGGCGATCTCATGAGTTTCAATCTCACAACCCATTCCTCCTCCTTGCTGAGTGGAATCCCCGTCTCGGGGGGGCAACTCGACACCACGGAACTCAGTATCGAGCCAAGCGGCGATCTCACGGTAACGAATCCGCCGAATGGATCGTCACTACGTTTACTCGGCGACGGGGCGGCCCCTCTGGTCAACGCAGATCGGGCTCACGGTGGATAGCGCCCCGTCGGGAGGCAGTGTGGGCGGGATCGCAGATGAGCCGCTAGAAATGGGCGGAGGCTATCTTTTCGTAACCATCTTCGAGGATTTTTCAAGCTGCTCCGGCCCCACGGGTTCCACTTGCAGCTTCACTTTCACCGTGCCTCTGCCTAGTGCTGAATGGGTCGACGGGAGCAGTGCTTTGGCAGTCATCTTACACATCATCGTTCATCATGGGGAATCCTGGTCCCAGGTACGGCTCCGGCGCTGTTCTTGCCGGTTCTCGCGCAGGGGCAGCACCTTGTCTTTCTCCACGGCCTGGAAATCTCGATCGCCGGGTTCTCGGATTTGCCGGCAGCTTAGCGCCTCTGTGCTTCCGGCGCCCTTGTCGGGGGAGGGCGGTCCAACGTCCACGAACCCCATCCGAATCGGATAGGGAAGGGGCTTCCACGCCTTGTCCCTCTCCTATCCGTCGTAGAAGCATACCGACGACCGCGTCCGTGAATCATCGATTCGGCGAGGAGCCTTTGGGCTGCACCGCCAATCGTTTCGGGGCGGGCTCGATCGCTTCGGTGCGACTCCAAGCCCACGGTGTTCCGGGCTCGTTTCTCAACCTCCCGACCAGGGCTTTATAGAAAGGAGCAAGTCGCAGGAGCCAGCATGGGAGCCGAATGTGGATTCGTGGCGGTGCCGGGTGGTAAGCTGTACTATGAGCGCAACGGCCAGGGCCCGCCGCTCGTGTGGATCCATGCCGCGATCTCGGACAACCGCATGTGGAACCGCGAGTTCGTTGAGTACGCACGAGAGCATACGGTTGTCCGTTACGACGTGCGTGGCCTCGGCCGCTCGACCGCCGCGTCCTCTCCCTATTCAGATGCCGACGACATTCTGGTGCTACTGGACAAACTCGACATCCCTCCCGGACGTTGATTGGTTGTTCGAACGGAGGACGCATCGCGATCGACTTCGCGATCACCCACCCGGACCGCGTCAGTCGGCTCGTGCTTCTCGCGCCGGGTGTCGGGGGACTTCAACCTTCAGGGGATCCCGAGGAGACGGCAGCATTCCAAGAAGAGGACAACAGGATGGGACCGATCCAGGCCGCCTTCAAGGCAGGCGATCACAAGACAGCACTCGACGGAATGCGGAGGTTCTGGTGCGCCGCTCAGGTGGGATCGTCTCTCGATCTTGTGGTCGAGATGCTCCGCGACAATCTGGACGAGGTCTTTACCGATGCTTCCGCCAGCCATTCGACGCGGCTCGACCCCCCAGCAGCGACCCGTCTTGCCTCAGTCCGTGTCCCGACTCTCCTGCTCTTGGGTGACAGGGACGCCCCTGGGGATGCGATTCATCGTGAACCGCGCGACCTTGGGGATTCCGGGGGCGGTACCGGAAGACTATTCCGGGAGCCGACCACCTGATCAACTTGTCGGCGCCGCGGAGGTTTGACGAGGCCGTGCGCGCGTTCCTGGCACAGCCCGTTTAAGTTCACAGCTGCGAGGGGTTGGGCGCGGCGTCCCGCGCGCTCCTCGCGGCCGGGAATCCTACGCCTGAGGCCCCGAACAAATGGCGAATCGCGGAACACCTAGCCCCCATTTCAGACACCACGACCCTTTCCGAGTGAGGGGATTCTCTAACGCCCGCGCCCGCCGTTTCGGCACAGGAGTTGAACTAATCGACGAAGCCCTCTGGCGGCTTGAGGTCGACACAGGCCCGCGCCGGGCCCATACGAAATGGGCCTCTTCGTAGCGACCTACCAGAAGATGGCCGAGCCGAAGGACGAATTGACCGGGGCTCCGTTGGTACTCTCGTTTCGATGGTCGTATGAGGTCCCGCTGCTTAGGTTGAGTGAGAGGAGACATGGGGCCAGCGCACTCGTTCGCGGTCGGATGTACGCTCATGGCATTGACCGTAGTTTCCCTGGTAGTGACCTCCGGGGGTTGGTCGACGGGTGCGGCGGTCCAGCCCCTCTACGGCGGT
Organism: uncultured Thermoplasmata archaeon; assembly: GCA_963713145.1. Classification (GTDB taxonomy): domain Archaea; phylum Thermoplasmatota; class Thermoplasmata; order Lutacidiplasmatales; family UBA184; genus Lutacidiplasma. The sequence continues at coordinate 779,633 of CAVQKI010000001.1, forward strand.
GGAATGGGGCAAGGCTCACAGGCGGCGGGCGTAAGTGCAACGGTGGGGGGTGAGTGTTCTTCGCTGTGTCTCACCACTACTGTTCCGGTAGGGATGTGGCCCTCGGCGATTGCCATTGACCCCGTGAACGGTAACGTGTATGTGGCAAACTTCGGCTCATCCACGCTGAGTGTCATCTCCGGCTCGGCGAACTACGTGGCCGACACCATTCAATTGCCGCCGGAGTTTCATCCGGGGGAGCTTACGGTCAACAGTGTGACGGGTGACCTCCTCGTCACGGGAGAATGCTTGGGCCCTGGGGCTTGCCCCGGATCCCCGTCGGTGTGGTTTCTGGCCTGACAGAGTCCTACCTGAAGACCCTTTCATCGAGCCAATCGTCCGGATGGGGTCTGGCCGTCAACCCGGCAACCGGCGCCGTCTATTCGAGCGGGCCGCCCGGTTTTGTATCCGCTAACGGAACACCCTCCGCTCTCCCCGCGGTGGAGGTGTTGGCCCGCGGGACCTACGCCCTGGAGGCGTCGATACCCCTTCAGGCGCAAGCTCTTGGTCTTACCTACGACCCTGCGAATGCCGACGTCTACACACTTTCGCCGTGGTCCTCCTACGGCGCTAGCAACGTCTCTGTCATCTCGACAGCGACTAACTCCGTATTGTCATCTTTGGCGCTTCCGGCCAACGCGACTGAGTTTGAGATGGTCGTCAACAGCTCGAGCGGAAATCTCTATGTTGTCAGCGAGGGGAGCGGAATCGGCAGCCCGGACGAGGTAAGTGTGCTCTCCGGGGCAACGATGGCCTCCACCCTGACGGTTCCAGGGAACCTCACGGGAGGATTCCAGGCGGCCTTCGATTCCACGAACGGGGAGCTCTATCTCTCCGATCCCAACTCGGGGGTGGTAGGGGTCTTGGCTGTTCTGGGGAACGGAATTGTGCCTGTCGCCTTTGTGCCAGCGCCACCCGGGCAGTTGGCGGTCGATACCCTGAACGGCGACGTGTTTGTGGCGAACACTACCTTCAATTCGGTCAGCGAAATCTCGGGTGCCGGCAACCAGGTGGTCTTCACAGACCCTGTCGGACTCAACCCGAGTGCCATGGCGTTCGACGCGACTAACGGGAATCTGTACGTGGTCAACGAACAATCGGGAACGGTAACGGTAATCCCCACGGTAGTTCCTTCTTTCCACTCTGTATCGTGGGTTGTCGTATTGGCGTTCGGGTGCGCTCCGCCCGCACTGCTGATCGCGCTGGCTGTCCGAGGTATCCGTCGCCGTTGACACGAGCGTCGTCTTCCCGCAACGCCTGGCCTAGTAAGAGCGCGATTCGTTCTCGCCCTCGAGTTCCATCGCGAGACGGCTGGAACCTTTCCGAGCCGGGCGCCGTGGATTTAATTCGGAGGCGGGTCCTTGCAAAGGCTCTTCGTGGTGGCAAACTGAACCGATCGGCAGGGCCCTCCGATCGCCACGGTCCAGCCCAGCGCCGGTGGGCTCTCTCCGAAAGGTACAGATTGCGGGGGGCCCAGCCCCTTAGCCGGGCGTCACGACCCTTTCCGAGTGATGGGATTCTCTAACGCGCCCCCTTCGGAATAGGGAATTGAACCGATCCGCAACCCGCTCTGGCGGCAGTTGAGCCCCCGGGCGTGCGTTGGCGCTTCACGAAACGGGTGGCTGGTCAATCGTAGCACCAACGGATCCGGGGCCGGACGTTGCCTGCCCGCCGGCCAACCCGACCGATCCCTGTCTCTCGGTTCGAGGTAGCCACCCTTATTGTGGCCCACACGCCCATACTCCCTCCCGACTCAAATTCTAAGGCCCTGTATTCCGAAGTGGACCTGGCACACGGTTCGGGGCAAACTGAAGACCACTTTGTCGATGACAGCGAAACTCTTCGAAGCTTTTTATAGAGCTCTCGATCCAGATGGGTTGTATCTACGCTGCTTTCCAGCCCGTGCCGTCACGGATAAGATTCTTCGAAGGAGGTTGCGGATGCGCCTGACACTGGTGCGCTGTCTTCTACTCAATCTGATTGTCATCCTGGCAAGTGGCGCCTTGTTGAAGTGGTATCCATCTCAGCAGGGATTCACAGTGACTACCTCACGTGCAACGCATTACCTCAGCGGGAACATCTTTCTGAGCGGAGTGTTGCTGTGCCTTCTGGACACTGCAATCGGAATTTATCTGGCCTGGTGGCTGTTGCATCCACGCTGATATTCAAGCGCTGGAAACACGCTGTCGTTTACGGGGAAATCTTAGAGCCGAAGAATCGGCCATTTGCCGCCTTCGCGTCTGACCTTGAAGATTCGGCCGCGGACATCGAGGCGGTAGTTCCCATCCGGCGGCGATTGGTCGGCCATATCGATCCTGAGGCTGCTTGCCACAGCATTCGCCGACGTCCCAGGAGTCAGCTTTGTCACCAGCGCCACCGTGCACTTGTATTGGACTTTGTCTCCGTCTCCCCGAAGAATGCCTGGAAACAGATCGGTCTTGTCCATGCCCTTTTTCATTGCGTACTTACTATTCTAAGTAGAAGCCGGTTGCGAAGACGGTGACGTGAACCACAACCGTCACTGTCGCGAAAAGAGACGAGCTGGCTGGTTCGCTGAGACAAATTGGACGCTTGATCCTGGAAGAAACGGGCCGCGCGAAGTGCCGGCACGCGACCTACGCGGCGTCGGGGGCTATCTCTTCTAATTTCTGCGCCCGGGAAAACACTTCAGCCAGGAGAGACGCAGGATAAAACGCTGCGCTGCCGTCTTCGAATTCGATGACCACGCCGCCTTCCGATCTCTGCGCGGACACGATTTTGGGGGGCTGCTTCAAATCCATGGTTCATCGTGGCAAATGGGCCTCGACGCTGTCGGTCCGAAAGCAAACATTCACTCTGATCCTTCCGTGCGGCGCCTGGCTTGCAAGAAAGCGCGAAGGATCTCCGGCCTTCGCGTGCGGGACGTTTATCTATGGATTTCTATCCAGCTCTTTTTCCAGGTGGGTTGTATCAATGGTTTCTCCGTGCGGTGCTTTGCGCGAAGACAGCACGTGGCCGGGCTCTTGTCCTTTGGCAGCGGCGGCTCTGACGGCTTGCTCGACTTCAAGGCGTTCGATGGTGCGAATGAGTGCGAGCTTTAGTTCGAACAGAGAGGACTCGTTGGTTTCAATACGCCCGTAATACTCCACGAGCGATAGGGTGCGGCGGAGGAGCTCGCACAGGACGGAAGATGACGCGTGAGGATCGCTTTGGGATCCCATTGGATTCAACCTCGGCAACAGAACGATGGGGATGCGTGCCTCGTGCAAAATCAAGATAATCACGTGGCGTACTTGAGTACAAGAGAAATCGTACGGCTAACGTAGCGCTATCGGGGTCACTCCGATGCGCTATGTACCGTCCCGTACATAGTGCGTATCGGGGACGGCGGCATAACAGCAGATCGAGGCGGGTCGAAGCTTACTCGTACGTCGCGTAGGCGCGGACTCCCGAAACATTTCGATTTTTCCCGCGTCAAGTCTCTCTTCCCAACATTCCCGCCTAACTCACTCAAAATACACGGCAAATTCCCTTCGTGACTTTGCAGGTTATTTCGCCGGTTCCCGTAAGCTGAATCTATGTGGGAAATCCGAATGTCTCTCCCAACAGTAACAAGCTGTGAAATAGCCCGTAAGTCCTTATACGAGAGATCTCTAAAGCTAAGTCCAGCAGTAAGAGGTATTTGGCGGAAGGCATCGCTATAACCTGATGAAACAACGTTATTTACCTCCAGAGACCGGGCAATAGGGGGACCCTCTGGTTGGGGCCCGAGACATGCGGACATGGCGAACCCAGTCAGCGACCCGAGCTGCCGAATCCCCTGCCGAGCCTCGCCGACTCTTCCAGCGTTTCGACTTCCAGGACAGGGCCAGTGAGCACGGGGACTGGAATCATCTGGGCAATTTTCTCCCCGGCTTTCAATTCGATCGTACTGTCGCTCAGATTGGTCATCACGATCTGCACTTCGCCGCGATAGCCAGCATCGATTACGCCGGCAGTGGTCGCGATGCCTTTCGAAGCCATAGAGGAGCGGTCGCGTACCAGCAGGCCGAGCGCGGCGCCGCTTTCCGGGTGACGCGCTTCGACAGAGATCCCGGTGCGAACCCGAACGGTCTTGTGTGGTTCCAGCAGCACGGTTTCGAGCGAGAAAACGTCGTATCCAAGGTCTTCGCCGGGGTGGGCAACAACGGGCGGGCGGGCGCCGGTTTCGAGAAGTTTCACGCGCAGCATGTGCTCATGGTAACGATGGCCAAAGGAGTTGAGGCTGTGGATTCGGGTACACTAGACCCTGGCAGGAGGACCGGGCGGTCGCTGCCGGAGGTTCGCGCAAGCGGATTCCGGGGGAGGAAAGTCCGAACTCCGCAGGGCAGTGTGCCGGATAACGTCCGGGATGTGGGCTTCAAGGCTCACAGACGGCCAGTGCCACAGAAAACATACCGCCTCGGCTACCCCTCTTTGGGAGGGCGACCCGGCCGGTCCGAAAGGTGCGCTTGACGGCCAGTTCCCGCGCTGAGGTAAGGGTGAAAAGGTGCGGTAAGAGCGCACCGCTCCGGCGGTAACGCCGGAGGCAGGGTAAACCCCACACGGAGCAAGACCAAATAGGGAGGGAAGCTGCCGCCAAGAGCCAGGCGGCGCTGCGTATCGGCCCGATGCGCCGCAAGGCGGCTCGAGCAATTGCCGAAACCTCCGGGTAGGTCGCTGATGAGCGTACGCGGCAACGCGGCGCCTAGAGGAATGACCGCACACGACAGAATTCGGCTTACAGGTCCTTTTGCCGAATAGTCATGGTGTCACGGCGCGTGATCCGCGCCGTGACGCCGCCAAAATCTGCGGATTTCATTACATAAGAAACATTCGAGATTCACGACGTCATCGAGCCCGCACGATTTGATTGCAGAATCGATTTATTGCTGGGTATACTCAAGGCTCCCTATCATGAAGACCCGCTGTTCGATTGCCGGAGCTTTGCTCTTCGCCGTTATGCTGGCGCCGTCTGCGCTGCGGGCGTCGGCCAGACCGATGGGCGCGTCTTCATGCAACGTATCGAAGGCGCGGTTCCATTCCGACATGGCGGGCAAACGGACGGGCGGACGTTTAGTCCAGCTGGTGGCCTCCACACCAGGTCATCATGCTCCGGCGCCCCGGTTGCACAGGATTCGCGGGAAGAAAATCAACGTCCAGGAGGGTCACGATCCTGGCGCTCCGATGCTTTGCCGCGACACGTTTTCTCGTTCTCCGGACGCATCTGTCGGTCTGCAGGACATGGACGGCCCCAATCCGTCCCGCGGCCCTCCCTCGCAGTTCTCCTCTAAGTCAAACATCCATCTCATGAGTGCGACCCGGCAGCTTTGTGGTGTCGTCCCGTGCACATCTTCTCCTGTTTCACGGGCAGTCGGTATCGATGTTCGGCCTATGTGAAGGATTCGGCACACGGCTCTGTTTACGCGGCGATGATGAAATCGATCGACATAGATCAATTGCTAGCAGCAGAAAGAATGAGCTTGGGATCCCTCATTTTCTTGCCTGAGGGAACCAAATGGACTAGATGCCAGACCTCCAATGGGACCCTAGTCCAATGGGGTTGGGACGCTTGGGGAAGGCAGTTCCAGCCCTACTATGTCCAAGCCCGGCAACCTTGTCGGCAGCGGACAGCGCGAGTTGCGGCATCCGTAAGGATGCCGCAGCCTGCGATTCCTCACCTTGATTCAGTCAGATGAATACAGGATTCAGTCGGATAGGCGAGGCACGGGCGGCACGGTCTGGTTGTTGTGAATCGGGTAGCAATAGCCGAAGCATCCATTCGGATACGCGATTCCGGCAAGAATCTTTCGAATTCGATCCCAATCCAAGGAGTTGCCCGTGAAGATTGTTGCAACGATTGCCCGCTACCTGCTGGGGCTGATGTTCCTGGTCTTCGGCTCAAATATGTTCCTGAATTTCATTCCCATGGGGCAGATGCCGACAGGGCTGGCCGGACAGTTTACGGCCGCCTTGTTTGCCGCGCACTACTTTTACGTGGTGGGCGCGATCATGGTTATCTCAGCGATTCTGCTGCTGGTGAACCGATTTGTGGGGCTGGGTCTGACGCTGCTGGGTCCCGTGCTGTTCAACATCCTTACCTTTCACATCCTGATGAACCCGAGCGGTATTGGGATGGGCGCGTTTGCGACGCTTCTTTGGCTGCTGGTTGCCTGGGAGCATCGGGTGGTGTTTGAAAGGCTGTTTGCGGCGCGGCTTGAGGAATAAGGCTGCCCCGACGAAGCGTGCAGCACGGCTGGCTACAATCAAGATAGCGATGATCCAGTACCTCTATCTCGGGCGGGTGGCGTACGACGAGGGGCTGCGGCTGCAGGCCGAGATTGCCGCGCTGCGTGCTCGCAGGGCCGCGTCGAAAACGTGCTGCTGCTGCTGGAGCATCCGCCGGTGCTGACGCTGGGCCGCAACGCGCGGCGCGCCAACGTTCTGGCTTCGGATGAGTTGCTGGCCGCGCGCGGCGTGACCCTGCACGAGATCAATCGCGGCGGCGATGTGACCTATCACGGGCCGGGGCAGCTTGTGGGTTATCCCATCTTCGATCTGCGCAGCCTGCGTGAATGCGAAGGGCGGCCGGCTGGGGCCGGTGGACTTTGTGCGCATGATGGAAGAGGCGCTGATCCGGCTGTGCGGGGTGTACGGCGTGCGCGCAGGGCGAATCGCGGGCTGACCGGCGTGTGGTGCGGTCGCATCGCTGGACGGCGACACTGTTGACCAGGCATCGGCAGAGCCAAAGAGCGCAAGATCGGCGCAATCGGGATTCATGTGTCGCGCGGCATCACTTCGCATGGGTTCGCGTTCAACGTGACGACGGACCTGCGCGACTTTCAGCTGATCAATCCCTGCGGCATTACGGACCAGCCGGTGACCAGCCTGGAGCGGGAAGTTCCGGAGGGCGTGCAGCGCTGCCGGGGCTTGAAGCAATCGCGCACCAGGCGGCGCGGCAGTTCGGGCAGGTGTTCGGCGAGCAGGTGCTGGCGGTGGAGAGCCTGGATGCCTTGCGCGCGCAGGCGGCGGCGAATGCCGGCGCAGATTTCCGGCGGAGGACACGCCGCTGCAGGTTCCCGCCGAGGTGGAGCGGCTGCATGGCGATCCGGAGCGGCCCGGTGCGCGCCTGAGCCGGACTCGTGCGCAATGGCGCGGCCGAACCGGTATGGGCCGCGATTTATAATCCGGCAGGAACCGGGCGCGGTGCTGATAGTCCCGCATGCGCGGAGAGAACGATTCATGCCAACCGACGTAATCATGCCCCAGATGGGCGAGTCGATCTTTGAGGGCACCATCACCAAGTGGCTCAAGAAGGCCGGCGAGCCGGTGGAGAAGGACGAGCCGCTGTTCGAGATCTCCACCGACAAGGTGGATGCGGAGATTCCTTCGCCCGTGGCCGGCGTGCTCACCGAGATCAAGGTTCCCGGAAGGGGCGACGGTCGAGATCAACACGGTGGTTGCGGTGTTAGCGGAAAGCGGTCAGTGGCGAAGGCCGCTGCGGCTCCCGAAAGACGAGCTGAGAAACCGCCGCGCCGAAGCCACGCAGGCGGCTAACTCCGCTCCGCAAGCCGGCGAGCCGCCGCAGGAAACGAAGGCGCCTCGGCAGTAGCGCAGCGACGAGCAGTGGTATCGAAATCGTGATGCCGCAGATGGGCGAGTCCATCTTCGAGGGCACCATCACCAAGTGGCTCAAGAAGGTTGGCGATAGGGTCGAGAAGGACGAGCCGCTCTTTGAGATCTCCACCGACAAGGTGGATGCGGAGATTCCTTCGCCGGTGGCCGGCGTGCTGACGGAGATCAAGGCGGCCGAAGGCGAGACAGTGCAGATCAACACGGTGGTCGCGGTGATCGGCGGCAGCGGCGCGCCGGAGCGACGAGTCGGCTGCGGTCACTCGCCCGAGCCCGCAGCAGCATTGCGTGCCGCAGCGGCCGCAGGCGCGCCGCAGGCGCAATTGGCCCCACCGCAGGTGGCGCGATCGGCGGATTCGGTCTTCGCCGCTGGTGCGCGATTGCGAAGGAGAACGACGTCGATCTGCGCAGGTTGCCGGGACGGGTTCGGACGGCCGCATTACCAAGGAAGATATTCTGCGCTACTGAGTCAAGGAGGGCGAGCCGCGGCAGCCAAAGAGCGTGCAGCTGCTGCACAGCTGTCGAAGCCAAAGGCCGCAGCTGCCGCAGCCGAAAGCGCTGACGGCCGAAGTGGTGCCGCTGACGAAGATGCGCTCGATCATTGCGCAGCGGATGGTGGAGAGCAAGCGCATCAGTCCGCATGTGCACACGGTCTACAAGGTGGACATGACGCGGATTGTGCGCCTGCGGGAGCGCGAGAAGGCCGGGTTCGAGCAGCGCCACGGGGTGAAGCTGACCTACATGCCGTTTATCGCGGTGGCGGCGGTTGAGGCGCTGCGGGGTTTCCGATTGTGAACGCATCGCTGATCGACAACGCGATCCACTACCACGCAAACATCAATCTTGGCATCGCGGTGGCGCTGGAGTGGGGACTGATTGTGCCCGTCGGTGCGCGAGGCGGAGAAGCGCGATTTCGCGAGCATTGCGCGGGCGATCGCCGACCTGGCCGGACGCGCGCGCACCAAGAAGCTGATGCCGGACGAAGTGGGCGGGTCGACGTTTACGCTGACCAATCCGGGCATCTTCGGCGACGAGTTCGGCATGCCGATCATCAACCAGCCGGAGTCGGCGATTCTGGCCATCGGCGCGCTGAAGAAGGAGCCGGTGGTGCTGACCGATGCCGAGGGCAACGACACGATTGCGATCCGCTCGATGCAGTATTCTGCCTGGGCTTCGATCATCGGCTGATCGATGGGGCGGACGCCGGCAAATTCATGAGCGAGTTCAAGCGGACGCTGGAGACTTGGGACCTGGCGATCGGGTGAAGCCGCGACGTCAGATTCCCTGCTCCAAAGCAGCTACGTTATCGTCCTGCCCAGGCAGGCCGTCGGCGAGTTTGCCGTCGGGATGGTGCGCGTGACTTTCCAGCGTTGTGGTGTCGATCTCGGCGACCTGGTTGGCGTCGCAGGAGACGTAGGCGGCCTTGCCATCGGGGCGGACCACACTTCCTGCGGATTGCCGCGACCCGGACGGTCCGCGCTACCTGCATGGTTGCGAGATCGACGACGGCGACTTCGTTCTCATCGGGCAAGGGCAACCAGCAGCCAGCGGCCATCGGGCGTGGGCGCGCTGCCATAGCCGATCCCCTCAATCGGGATCCACTTGGCGACGGTGTCGGTAGCGGTATCGATGACCGCGATCTGCGGCTTGGTCTGATCGGCGGTGAAGACCCAGTTGTCGTCGTGGGAAATGGAGATGCGCTGCGTGTTGCCGGAGATGGGAATGACCTTGAGCGTTTTGCGTGCCGCGATGTCGAGCACGGAGACGGTGCCCGGGCCCGACGTTGGCGGTATAGCCGCGGCGGCCATCATGCGAGAGGGCAAGCATGTGGCTCTCCGGCTGGCCGGTGGGAATGGTGCCGACGATCTTCAGCGTTTTGGGATCGATGATGGTGATGGTCTTGTCGAGCTCAGTGGTGACATAGAGCAGGCCGTCTTTGGGCCCGATCATGCGGGCAGTGCGGACGAACGCCGTGCCCGAAATCGAGTGTTGCCGACGACCTTCTGCGTGGCGATGTCGATGGCGACGAGCTTGCTGCCGTCGGTGCCTGGCTTGCCTACGCCGGAGTTGCCGTAGATGGGCACGAAGGCCAGTCTTCCCGTCGGCTGGACGCGATAACTTCGTGGCCGGTGACGCCGCCTTCGGGGACAGAGGCGAGCACCTGCCCGCCGCCGGATCGACGATGGCGAGGCTGTGCTCGCCTTTCTGGGCGACAAGCAGGCGGGCCTGCTGCGCGTGAACCGCGACAACCATCGATACAACGAGGACAGAGCAGGACGCGCATCGGATCAGACGCAAGAAAACCTCCGGGAACCTACGCCAAGACTACGCCCCGGCACCCCCTCGTTGCGCGTTTCATCGCGAGAGGATGCGAGCTGTTCTCTAATCCCCAATCCCTATTCCCTGGTTTCTCAGCTCTGCACCTTCCACGGATCGTACGTGCCAACGCTCCACGAATGGCCCTCGGGGTCCTTCACCGTGAACTCGCGGCTGCCGTAGTCGGTGTTTTGAATCTCGCGGACGATGGCGCCGCCGGCGGCTTTGGCGCGCGCATAGACCGCGTCGGCATCGGGGACGATGATGTACGCGCTGCGCGTTTCAAAGCCTCCGACGTCGTTCAGGAGATTTGAATCTGTGGCCGTACTCATCGTCCTTCTGCGAGCCGAGCATGATCATGCCGCCGCCCAGCGTGAGCTCGGCGTGGCCGATGGTGTTGTCGGGGCCGGGATAGACGGCATGCCGCTCAAATCCGAAGCACGAGCAGAGCCAATCGATGGCGGCCGGGCATCGCGGTAGCGCAGGGCGGGCATGATGGTGGACGTTGAAACGATCGCTGTGGTGGGCATGTGAACCTCCGTGGGAAATCAGAGTACGCCGACAGAGTGGCACTTGAGGTCCACTCTCATCTTGGAAAAATCGGAAATGCTTTATCGATGTCCCCGTTTCTCCACCGCATACGCCACCACCGTCTCGCCTGCACTGCCGACCTCCTCCACCAGTTCCTCTTCCAACTCATGTGGGACCTGCATTTCGCATGCGGCGATTTCTTGCTCGCTCGCGCCTACAAAGCAAAGCTCGCAACAGCCAAGTCCTCTCCCGTCCCCATCCGCACTGGCGGCCCAAAAACACGGCACGTCATCGGCCGCCATGCATACACATCGCAAAGCCCGCTCTCAGGATTCAGCGCCGGGCAAGGTGCATCGTTCGCGAACTCCTCAAACCGCTCCTGCTCCTCATCCGACGTTCCCAGCACTCCCATCTGCACATCGCCCGGAAACTTCGGCCCATACTCCCAATCCACACCCTCGCGCGTTGTTCGATTGCTTCTGCATTTCGTGGGTCCGCTGCATGCAGTGCGCGCATCCCAGCCTTCAACCGCTCGGCATCCAGCGCATTGATGGCAAACGCTCCATGACAGCACTGTGTGCATCCCGGGCGGCAAGCCAGCCACGTCCCTGCCCGACGTGCCGCATCGGCCAGCGCCACATCCATAATTTGCACGAGTTGCGTGTCGCCCGCCGGCAATCCCATGTGCACAGGATACCGAATACTCGCCCTCCAGCGGCCCCGCCGATTCCATTCGTCCCGTCTCGTGCTATAACGGCCTCGAGAGACCCGAGCGCGCACCAGGAAGGTTCCCGCTTTGGCTCGGACTTCGTCCGAGGTCGCTTTGCTTTACCTCCAGCGCACCCCCGCCGCCCTTCTTGCGCCGTTCATCCGAATGCTGTGGTATGCCCGCGTGGATCATGCCGCGCACGAGCGCGAACGGATCCTCCCCACTGGGTGCGTCCAGGTAATCCTCAACCTTGCGCGCGACTACGTGCTCGATTGCCCTGAAGGCCGCCCTGAGGTGCGCAGGCCGCCGGCGCTCGTCGTGGGTGCCCGGTCTATTTACGAAATCGTTGACACCAGCGATATGGCCGACATCATTGGCATCGTCTTCTCTCCCGGCGGATTCACTCATTTCGCATCCGACGCGGCTCACTATTTCAGCAACCAGACGGTTGCGCTTGATTCGATCTGGGCAGGCGACACGCAACCGTTGCGCGACCGTCTGCGCGAAATCGACTCTCCGCAGGCGCGCCTGCAATGCCTCGAACAATTCCTCGTCGCGCGCTTCACTTCGCGGCTCGAAGCCGCCAGCTCCTCCGCAAATTCAGTTTGCCCTGCGCTACTTCGCGCACAATCCCAGCATCGCAAGCGTCAGCGAAACTGCACGTCAGATCGGCTGGAGCGAGCGCCGCTTCTCCCAGGTCTTCCGCGAGGAGGTGGGGCTAACACCCAAGGTCTGGTGCCGCATCCAGCGCTTCCAGCATGCTGTTCGCCGGTTGCACGCGGGCGCCGACGTCCGCTGGGCCGAACTCGCACTCGAATGCGGATACTACGATCAGTCGCACTTCGCGAATGAATTCCGCGCCTTCTCTGGAGTCGACGCCACCACCTACTCAGCTCGCCGCACCGCATGGGCTAACCACATCTCCAATGATTGAGTTCCTCCCCTGCAAACATCTGTTATGCAACCATTCGGTTGCGTGGCACCCCCCACCCGTCTCTGGCAGGAAATATGCTGGAATCAGTAATTTACAGCCTCGCTCCGCCCGTAAATATTTCTGCTGATTGGACCTACGGCCAAATATTTCTTAACAAATGACTTAGCGCAGGGCCAACGAACGAACGACTATGACTGAGGAACGGAACGGACTATAGGTTCCCGGATCCTGGATTTTTTTGGCTGTTTCTATTGTGCGCCAGGAGCAGGAAATTACCTGGGATTCCGCGGGAAGGATTTTTCGCTTACAGATCAATAGCTTGGAAGGAAAAGGCGGCCAAGGCAGTTGCAGAAAGCGAACCGATTGTCAGCGGCGAGAACTCCTGTTTATGGCAATACACAGCGGGGTTAGAATGAAGCACCCCGGAGAGTCACAACTCGAAAGGCCGCGTGACGCCATGCCCGTCGCCCAACTGACGCTCGAAATCCGCATCGAGCATGCCCAGTCGCTCAAGGACCGGCGGCAGGTGGTGCGCTCGCTCAAGGACCAGTTGCGGCAGGGATTCAATATCTCCGTGGCCGAGATGGACGAGGCGGTGACGTGGCAGTCGGCCACCATCGGGGTGGTGGCCATCTCCCGCTCGCGGGATTACCTGCACGGGCTCATCGAAGAGGTGGAGCGGGCCGCCCGGCGCATGTCCAACGAACTCGGCGCCGAGCTGGCCGACTGCTTCTGGGATTACGTCGAGAGCTGAAGGTGGGCAATCCTGTACGACTTTGCTTATTCGTAGTGAAGGGTTTTGGCGAGATCGAGGCGGAGGGCGCGTCGGGCAGGGAGCAGACCGGCGAGCAGGATGATGGCCAGCAGCACGAGGATGGCCCCGGCATAACCGAAGGGGTCGAGGTTGCTGACGCCGTACAAGGCGACGCGCAGCACCTTGAAGCAGGCGGCAGCAATTCCTGCCGCACGAGACCCAGCGCAACCGGCCATGAGAATTGACGGAGCACCGCCGCGAGCACTTGTGCGCGTTTGGCTCCCAGGGCGATGCGAATGGCGATCTCCTTCGTACGCTGCGAGACGGTGAAGGCCACCAGGCCGATGATGCCGACACCGGCGACGAGCACGGCGATCATGCCGATGAGGCTCACCGCCATGGCGGTTTTTTCGATTCCGGAGACACTGTCGTGGTAGAGAAGCTTGAGCTGCTGGATCTCGGGAAAGATCTTCGGGTCGAGGCTTTCGCTGATGGATTTGGCGATTGGTGGAAGGCTTCGGGCGTCGCCGGCGGTGCGGGCGAGCACGACCATGTCGGGCATGTCGTCGGGCTGCGCAGACCAATACTGCTCGGTGGCGTCGTCGTCACTGAGGGCGTTGATGTGGGCGTTGCCGGCGACGCCAACGACGATGGATTTGGTTGAGTCGTCGTCGCCGAGGCGCTGACCGATGGGGTTTTGATTGGGCCACTGCTGTCGCGCGAAGGACTGGCTGACGATGACGGCGTTCTTCTCCCGCGGGTAGAAGGTGCGGCCGAGAAGGATGGGAATGTTCATGGTCTGAAAGAAGCCGGGCTCGACCCAGTTGGGATAGATGAGAACTTTGTGTCCGGCGATTTCAGTCGTTTCGCGGTCGACTACGTGGCCGAGGGGCGGGAGCTTTACGAGCGAGACGGACAGGACGCCGGGTGTGGCGCGGAGACGAGCCTGCATCTGGTCGAAATAGGCCTGCGCGGCGGCGGGCGTGTAACCGTGCCGGCCAAGGTATGGGTTGATGGAGAGCAGGCGCTGGTAGCCGAAGCCGGGATCGGTATAGAGCGCGTGTTGCGTGGCGCGGACGAGCAGGCCGGCGACGATGAGCAGCACGCAACTGGCGGCGACCTGCGCGCCGACGAGGATTTGACGCGCGATGGTTTTGTGCTGGCGCTGGCGGGCGATTTGCAAGGCCGGCATGAGGCCGAAGAAGACGGCAGCCACGAACATGACGTGAGCGGTGAAGAGCAGGACACGCCAGTCGGGTGCGGCGCTGACCCACCTGGGCGTGTCCAGCTTGGTCATTGCTATTTGCATCACAGCGCAGCCCAGAGCAAGGCCGGCGAGCGCGCCAAGCATGGCCAGCAAGAGGCTCTCCGTGCAGAGCTGGCGGAAGATACGGCCGCGGTTGGCGCCGATGGCAACGCGAATGCCGATTTCGCGCTCGCGCGTGACGGCACGGGCCAGCATGAGCCGCCGAGATTGGCGCAGGCGACGGCCAGGATAAGCAGGGTAAGCACGGCGACCATGGCCGCGACCTGATACATCTCCGGCTGCATGACCTGCATGTGCCCGCCGGGGGAGATCTGGATGTACTCGTTGTCCCAGATGTCTTTGGGGTGCTGACGGCGCAGATCATCGGTCAGGGCACGCAGTTCCTGGCCGGCGGTCTTTGCGGAGACGCCCGGAGCGAGGCGGCCCCACATACGGACGGCCGAGTCGCCCGGATCGGTGAGCGCGTGGCTGCCTTCGGCGAAATATGGCTGTTGGATGATGGGCATCCAGATGTCAGGACGCTGTCCGCCGAGACTGGCGAAGGCATAGGGCGTGACGCCGATGACGGTGGCGGGCTTCTTATCGATGTGGATGACGCGGCCAACGATGGACGGATCGCCGCCGAAGCGCCGCTGCCAGAAACTGTAACTGATTACTACGGACGGGGCCGCGGTGGGATCGCCATCGCGCGTCGGATCGAAGAGGCGGCCCATGGCGGCGGGCGTTCCCAGCTCGGTGAAGTAGTTTGGCGTGATGAAGGAAGCGGAGGTCTGCCGTATATCGTCGTCGACCTGCATGGGCGGCACGCCCTGCACACCCATGACTGCAGACAGCGTCTTCGCATTCTTCTGGAAGAAGAGGAGCGACGTGTAGGGCGCTCCGTCGGTGTAGGCATTGGGCGAGCGGCGTTCCAGGCGGACAAGGGAGCTTGGGTCGCGGACCGGCAGGGGTTCGAGCGCCACCACATCGAAAACTGTGAATGCTGCCACGTTGACGCCGATGCCGATGGCCAGCACCAGCACGGCCATGAGCGTGAAGCCGGGCGAACGGGCTAGGATGCGGACGGCGTAGCGCAGGTCCTGGATGAGGCGGTCGAGCCAAGTCCATCCCCAGGCTTCGCGGGATTGCTCGCGCATGCGCAGGGTGTTGCCGAAGTTGCTGCGGCCGGCGCGGGCGGCCATCTCGCGATGGAACTCCATGTCGTCCTGGAGCTCGGCATCGAAGCGGCGACGGTTGATCAAATAGCGGATGCGGCGGAAGAGCTCGCCCATGAGGGGCCTCCTGGGGTGTGCTAGGTGCGTCAGGCGGTGCGCAAAACGTCCTGGATGGCCTGAGTTACGCGGTCGTATTCCGACAGCTCGGACTTGAGATGCTTGCGGCCTTCGGGCGTGAGGCGGTAGAAGCGCACCTTGCGGTTGGTCTCGGAGATGCCCCACTCGGCGGTGACCCAGCCCTTGACCAACATCTTCTGGAGAGTGGGATAGAGCAGGCCTTCTTCCACGCCAAGGACTTCGCTGGAAAGGATGTGGATGCGCTGGGCGATGGCGTAGCCGTGCAAAGAGCTGGACTGGAGGACGCGAAGGATGAGCATGGGGAGCGCACCGGAAGGCATTCCAGATTTAGGCGTATCGGTCATAGGCATAGCAATATTATGCCTCTAGACAACTTGTCAAGGCGAAAGGCTTATTCGGCATGATCAAGTCCGGGTGACTGTTGATGCGGGAGATGGCTTTATGGAAGTGCGATTCCAGTAGTTCTTCTTATTTGCGCGGCCTGTATGCTCTGGGCCTGGCACAGACTGCTGCGCCCGCTGCGGTGAATATTCGCGTTGACCTCGCAAAAACCCCATGGGCCCTATACGCCCATCTACAGGTGGTTCGGATACGACGAGTCGAACTACAACACGACCATGAAATACGGCAAGCAGCTTTTGCGTGAACTGCACGATCTGACGCCGCAAGCCGGTCTACATTCGTGCGCACCACCTGCTCACGTCCGGGAACGGTGTCGCGGAGCTGAAGTGGTCTTCTTCGAATGTGTTTTCACTCGATGCCCACGGAAAACCGGTCGAGCCGAACCCTCACCATTACCTACCTTACGTTCTAACGAGTATCAGCGGATCTGGGGGTGCGGCCGTTTGTCGAGCTGGGGTTCATGCCGAAGGATCTCGCATCGAGTGCGCCCTGGAGTGAGTCAAGGACCCAGTATTCATTCTCCCGCGGCAGTACGATGGGCGGGTGCGTCGAACAATCCTCCGAAGGATTACGCGATGTGGGGTGAACTGGTGCGAAAGTTCACGGAGCATCTGGTCGAGCGCTACGGCCGCGACACGGTGTGGCACCGCCCAGGGGG
>CAVQKI010000002.1:0-317347 GCA_963713145.1 uncultured Thermoplasmata archaeon
GCTGGAGCGTCCGGGAGGCTACACGCTCAACGACCTCAGGCGGATGGGGGGCTGGAAGAGGCTGGAGCACTCCGAGCTTCCCTCGCGTGATGAAACGCGCGCCGCCATCAAAACCCTCGCCGAACTGGGGATACTCAAGCGAGTCAAGCGGCGAGGCCGGTGGCCCGTCTACTCGGTACCCGGACGGTGGCTCGCCACGCTCCTGCACGAGTCAGGGTCGCGGACGGCCTACGCGACGGGAGCTAGTCGAATACGCGAAGTCGTCGCTCAAGGAGGGCAAGACGGCCAGGCCCCCACGCCAGCCTGAGGAGATTCTGCCCGGGTGCTTCTACCTGGCGGGGGGGCGACCACCCGAGCCGACAGTGAACGTGCTTCGCTCGTGGATCGAGATGTTGGGTTCGGCGCTGATAGCGGTCGGCGTCCGCGAGCTCCCCGAGGACAGCCAGCTCGGCCAGCCGGGTCGCATGGAGGCAAGTCCCGGCCCGTACTCCTGATCGATATCCGTGGCCTCCCTTTCCACGACGCCGACGAGGTCGAGGCGCTTTCGAAGGTCCCGAGCGAAGCGTGGATCTCGAAGATGTGGAGCGAGACTGCTGCGCGTAAAATCAGGGAGTCGCCCGCGGCTCCCGCCGTGTCCGAAAAACGAGCGAGTCCCGCCCGACGACCTCGATCTCAGCCGAAGCCCCGACCCCGTCGCGACTCCCTCGACCGCCCCAGTATAAATACTGGGGGGGGTGGTAACGCAGATAAGCCCGAAACGGCTGGTCAGCGATAGATGACGGCGACCGGAGCGAGCGGACCTGCATCCCAGCCCGAGCACGGGCATGCGGGGGTTGAGTCAGGTTCGATGAACCTGATCGTGTTCGACACTCCCGAGCAGCTGAAGGAGATGTTGCTCAGAATCGGGATTACCTTCGACCCAGTGGGCCGACTGCTCGAACCGGGCGGGAAGGCGTTGGCTTGCGCAAGTTGTGAGAAGGACGTGGCGCTGAAGGACATCGGTCACGTGCTCCCGGGTAGCTACTACGTGTACTGCCGTGACCCGGTTTGCGTCCTGGACTATCTAGAGCGCTTCGAATGAGCGGCGCTCCCCCTAGCCCGGGGGAGGGTAATCCGCCTGACAACGAACGGATTGCAAAGCTTCGGGCAGACCTGCTGAGGCTTTTCGGCAAAAAACGCGCCGATGAGTTCGTGAAGCTGGTCCAGGAGGCGAACCTCCGACGGATCGGCGCCGAGAGCTCTGTGAACTTATTCGAAGCGCGCGAGTTCCTACCGGTTCTCGAATCCTTGTGGCGTGAAGGGGTCGCCGGACCCGTTTGGGCCGACCTGGTCAAGGTGGACAACTACCTAGCGAACCAGCGACTCACGCGTAGGGTGATGCTCCGGTTCCTCCATCACTACCTGGACGAGCCAGAGTACCAAGCGGTGAGCACGTCTCTCGAGCTAGTGTCGCTTCTTCAGGATCGTGCCTCCCCCGTTCCGAAGCGGAGCACCATGATATCAGGTCTTTACAATCGATTGGACCACTTGAGGCATGGGCGACGTGTCTTCAATCAACTCTCGAGCGGACGTCTCGAGCACCTAACGTACCCCGAAATGAGAGCCCTCGAGACGCGGCTCGTTCCCGCTGGAAGGGCGGCAGGCGCTGACAAGGAACGCATCGGAGAGATTTTTTACGCCTCCATCCAGCCGGATCCGTCTAAGTTGTGGGTGAACTCGAGCGATGATCCTGTGGCAGTCTTCGGTGAGATTGCCGACAGACTCGTAGGAAGCCACGACGGCCGAAGGCCTCTCCCTTTTCTCAACGTCTACTCCGTCGGGGCAGCGGTCCCGATCGCGGAGCACGCCATCGGTGAGTTCACCGCTAGCTACCCGGGTTCTCTACAGATTCACGCCCGGGTGGGGATCTCGCAGGCTACGTTCGGCTACAAAGACGGGTATAGTGCGGTCATCGCCTCACAACAGGGCGAGAGCCCGGGCTCGGGCCTATGGCGCGGGCGGCCGGGGGTCCCGCCGGGTTCGGAGGACCAGAGAGTCCCGGCCCACTACCTCGATCTCGACGGACGTCCCGGGCTCCCAATCGAGCGATTGAGCGATCGGCTTCGGGATTGTGATAGCGACGCTGGCCGACCGGCTCCGCAAAGTTCGGGTTAGTGGCATTTTCTCGACCTGGTCCTGTACTCCACGCGTGCCACTTAGCCCCTCCGCGTCGGGTCTTCGGCATGATATGGCCGCCGTTATTACGGCCCAAACTAAGATTGGTCACCTTCGTGAGGGCAATCTCCAAAAATGGCCCTTTGGTGGCACTAACGATCATCGATCACGCCCCCCCGTTTGAGAACCCCTATCTTCGGAAAGGGTCAGAGCACACGCCGAGGCTACCGGGCGGATGGCAACCCGCCCGTTTAGAGCAGCGGGATCGCGAAGTTCAGGGTGCCTGTAACCTGAAGGGTAACGGGACCGCCACTACACAGATTGAATGCATAGTGAGAGCCCCCAACGACATCGATGCTCCCCGCTCCGGATTGGTAGTTACTCGCAAACAAGGTCACGCCGGACGGCGGGATAATCACGAACGATACTTCGGTACTATCGTTCGTCACCCAGGAGAACACAAAAGTGCCGTCGTGAGCAACCGACAGATTAGGCCCCCAACCGCACTTGAAGCCCCCTTCACTTGAGATTGAGAATGACTCTGGCTTGTGTTGGGGCAGGGGCACGACGGCCAGCAGAAGAATCACTACCGAGCCGAGGATGATGGCAGCGATGATCGGGCCCAACCATGGACTCCGTTCTCGTCGACCGGTCCGTGGGAAAGCCAGTGGAGAGCCCTTCTGCATTATTCTCTCGGAACCCTGCTGGGCCTCCTTCTGCCCATACCAATTGGGGGGGTCGTTAATCCACGACGATTGACCCGGGATTAGCGGCGTCGTGGCACCCTTATCTGATGGGCTTCCCTTAGAGTAGCAATGGGCGCGCGACGTCGTCGAACTTGGGCAGTTGTTACCTCGGTTTCGATTGCCCTGATCGCGCTGGCGCTTCTCGCCCCAACGTGGATCGGGAGTTGGGCGCCAGTGTTGCACGTCTCGTGCAGCCGCGGAAACCAAGTACTGGCGGAGCAACTGTGGACCCCCGCCATTCTTGCCAACTCACCGTATGGAGGAATGGTCTATGACAATGGTACGATTCCGCCAGACATACCCGGCGCCCCGGGCTACCCTACCGCTTGGTCGTCGCTTGGAGCGCCAGCGTCAAACGGCACTGCCGCCGGTGCTTTCTTCATAACAAACGTCAGCATTTACGCAACCAAGAACGTCACTGAATGGGGGCCGGGCTCCAACGACCGCTGTTCTCAACCGTATCTCACGGAATTTCTGCCCCTAAGCGGAGGCGGTGGAGGTGGGACTGCCTTTGTTCCGATATCCACTCCAAGCAATCTGTCCGACAGAGGTGAAGCGACAAACGCGACGTATGGGACGCCTCCCTTCGTATTTCAGAACGGATTTACTGCAGCCAATAGCCCCAATTTTTCGACTTGCGGGGGGGCGACTCAGGCTTTGCTCGTCTCCGCGCCACTTTTCACCGCATGGGCACCAACCCTGCTTGGCGGGACGCACACCCTGATTCCTGTTGTTCTTCCCTTTGCCGTTTCATTCAAGTACGAGTTCCCCGCGAATTTTGGAACCTGGGCGGTCGACAACCTATCCGCGCCCGGGGGACCCGGCGGGGGCTGGGCGTTCGACTACCTCGGGCCTTGCCTCTGACAACCCACACTTTGGCTACCCCACCGGCTGCCCTTGGGCTGGACCCGAGAGAACGCGCCCCATTGCGTCTGGAATTGATGCCGTCGTGAATCGCCGACGGAACCGCACCTCAAGGTGTCGCACTAGGCAGGAATCGGGCAAGGGCACGCCCATCGGAGTAAACTGTGGTGACGAGAAAGGTTATCCCAATCCCGGCGCATTCCCGGCGATGTCGTTCTATACTCACTTCGGCGGAATCGACATTCCCTATGGGAATACCATGCGAAGCCCACTTTTAGGGTCTGACCAGAGACAAGCCCTCCTTCAGGGAAGCAATACATCTAGGCCTGCGCGGAAGCGTACAGCGCGGGTCGTGCGGCGGGGTCGCCTGAGACCGCACCGACTTGGATCTATCGCTGCCGTGCTGTGTGTCCTTATGGCATCAGCCGTGACCCTCATTCAGTCAACTCCAGTGACCGCTGCGAGTGGACCCGGTCCATTGTGCATCACCGTACACATCACCGTGCAAATCACAGGGACCCAGGTCCTTCGCAACTCCACGAATGCATCTTTGATTTGGTATGAGAACCCGTCCGGGAATCCGACATCACTCTCCTGGGGAGTTTCCACGAGCTATCGGTACTCACTTCAGGTTCGGGTCGCCCATACTTATTCTAATGGTACAGGAGTGTACAAAGTCCCCCTGATAGATTTCCTGAATCCGAGCTCGACGTACTACTTTCAGATCTTAGTAACTCTCCCGTCTGGGTTCTGCGGAAGCGGTCCATGGTTCCATACCGGCTCGTGGACCACATTGTCTGACTCCTCCAGATACATCAACGGAACGGTCTACGAAAACACCGGGTCTGGTAACGTTACTGTGGCCAATGGTGTTGTAGTGTGGGTCACTTGCGCCCGGCCGGATGGGTTCTTAGGGTATACCTGGGGCACAACGGACTCCCAGGGATTCTATTCCCTCTACCTTGCAGGGTCTATACAACAGAATTTGCTCGAATGCAATTCATTCGGGAGTCGTTACACGGGGTTCAACGTTACTCTGGAGAACGTAAGGGTCCCGCAGGTCTATGACAACACGCTCGTGCCAGGTTACTTCAATGAGACGATCTTCGTCTGGAACGCGCAGAACGTCAGCTTCTATCTGCCAAAGAACTTCGTAAGTCCATACTTCCCTGCGGTTCTTGATTTCAGCAACGCGGTGGGAGGAGCGTCGACGATTAGTTTCACTCAGGCGGAAACCGAGTCCTACACTACGACCCTTTCAGAGTCATGGAACCTCGGCGCGGGCGGTGGGGGGCTCTCAGGGACGTCATCGGATTCCACGGTGAACTCGTACACAGCTGGCGGAGGGGTCAAGCAGGTTGGGGGAACGCTCGACTACGTCGTCCAGCAGATGGAATCTGGTACCGTGGCGTTCAGCGCCTTCAATAGAACATGGGCGCAGACGGCCATTGGCCTATACGGTGCTTACTTGAACGGTCAGCCGGCTGGCCAGGTGCCGGGCTTCCACCAACCCTCGGACTGGATGACGCCCCAGAACTTCACATCAAAGAACCTCTACTACGCCACATCGGGTTTGGGCAAGGTAATGGATGCCGCCGGAGATAATGTTTCGGGCTTCTTCTACACGGGGTCCATCACGACTCAAACAACAACGGAATCGTCGGGGGGATACTCGCTTTCGTTCACTCTATCTGCGAGCCTTCCGGGTGTTGGTTCTGCGTCGTTTGGTATGAGCGCAGGATGGTCTCAAACGAGTTCCACGACTTACACGAACACTCTTGACTGGGAGGTTGGGGTCCCACCCGGCGGGTCCTCCATCTGCATCGACGTGTTTGGCCAAGGCGGATCGGGTACCTACGCAGATGTAATCGGGATCTACGTCTGGCCTTACTCCCCGTCGTGCACATAGGTAGAAATCTCTCCGGCTCAGTGTACCTGGCTGATGACGCCCTCCACCCCGCGTCCAAGGTTCCGCCCATTCGTGGTCGCGATTGCAGTGTGCGTCGTGATCGCTGGCGGATTTGGATCTTTGGTCCTGGTTCAATGGCAGTTGTCTCGTCACTCCGGTAGCGACGGGCAGACAATTGCCCAGGATGGACCGACCATGGATGAGGCGCTGAGCGAAGTCTCAGCGTCGGTGGCTACCGAGCCTGGCGGCCCTTGGGAGATCTTTTCAGTGTACGGGATTGCCGCTCAGGCTTCGTTCAGTCCCAACTTGATCGGCTATCCGACCGGAGAAAATCGGACAGTAAACGACTGCGGGCATCTCTTCGATGGCGTTACCTTGTGGAACGGGACGCTGCCGACCTTCCATGGCTCCTTCAATTCTGGGACTGCTCCCTTCTGGCAGCTTGCCTACTTCTCCAACACTTCGAAGGGCGTCCTCGTCGCAACCGACGTAAGGGGGGACACGCACGTCTACTCACCGATTAGCATGGCGAATCCGTGCGCCCCGTGGTATGACTTCATGTCCAACAACACGGCGGAGTGGACCTCGCTCCAACAAAACCCGCCGGTCGACAGCTCGGTCGCTGCCCTGAACGCGTGGGCGACAAACATCGCCGGAGTTGAAACGGTGGGTTCGAAAGTGGGGCAGGACTCGCCGTACGTCGAGATCATGACGACCGGTCCGGGTGTCTTCATGGGTTTCGGGGACCAGAGAGGCTCCGGCTGGGGCGTCTACTTCGACCGTTGTGGCGAAGCGGGAGTCACAGGCGTCCAACCCTTGGTACTTTCAGGCTTGTCGACCACCGGCGCGGGGGGGGTCGCGGTTGCGGTTACGCACAACTGCGCCCTGGAGTACTCTGGCGCCGGAGTTTACGACTCGATGTACGATCTACTTTTCTCGAGTCCGTCTGAAACAAGCAATCTATCTACAAGAGCAATCACCGTTCCGTTCCAGGTTGGGATAGCGTACCCCAACGGGACGTTTGCTGGGGACTACGACGAGGTCGGACTTGCAAATTGGATGACGATGTTGACTCTCAAAGATCCCGGTGGTCAGATTCTCGCGCCCGGTACTCCCGCCTGCAATACCTGGGCCGCAAATCTTAGCCAGTGCCCCGCTTCATCCACTGGATGGTACGCAGTGCTCCTCTCACCGTACGGGACCTGGGTGGACGCGTACAGGTCTCAGTTCCAATGATTCCGGGGCATGGACCACTCCGGTAAGTGCAATTGTCAGCAATCAAGAGATCGCGATTGTCTTCCCATACGCATGGAACATGACGGGTGACATCCTCGTTCCAAGCTGCACGGTTACATTCTCGGTAATCGAAGGGACGGTTACGCTTTGAACCGAGTTACTCTGGCCCCGGCCGACAAGTAGCGGCGAAACGAACAGAAGGCGTTCGCCCTCCGAGGCAGGGTGCCCGGATTCCTCCGAGCTAGCAAGCAGTCTTGTGGTGCGCCGAGGGGTTGCTACGCCCCGAGCGGCCCCCCTCCCAGGGCGCGCGATAGGGAAACCTTCCTCCGGCCCTGGCGGGCGCTCGCCTTAGGCCTTACGAAAGGTACCCGTTGTCAAACGGCCCGTTCGGCAACGAAACTCGGGGGGCCGACCTACGACGTCGGAAGGTGAGTTTCCCGCCGCTTCAGGAGCTTCAACGCCATCGATTCACGTCCGATCACCTCGAACGCGAACGAGTCACCCGCCGCAAGGTCTAGCATCTTGGCGACGTCGTGCGGAATCACAACCGTGAACGAGGAGCCGTGAACCTTGACTTTCCGTTCGAGGGGCATAGAAGTATGCTCGACAGTGTCACGTCCCGGGGGCACTTAGACCCTTTGAGCAGGACCTGGTGGGAGCTATGGCCGCCATTATAATGGCCCAGACTAAGCTATGGGCCCCGGGCCGCGGGAAGGGAGTTTAGCTTTAGGTATTTCGCTCGAAACTCGGACCGAACCCTCCGCACCCTGACGGTGCCGATCTGTGACCTTCCTAGGATTGTTCGGGATCTGTGCGTAGTAGAACGGCCCGATAGCCGCACGCGGCTTCGACCAATCTCACGGGTGCTGAACCCCCGTACCGTGCAGGGTCCGTGGTCAGCTCAAGTTCCAGATCGGAGGCGACCCTGCCGATGCCCGCTTGCAATTCTACGGCGAAGCCGTTCAGGTCTCGAGATCGGCCGCTGGTCGGGAGCAGGCGGAGTTGTCCCTCGTTCAAGGTAGTGTTGACGTCGACGTACTGAGGATAGACGTTGACCACGATGTCGGGCTCGTGGAGCTGAAAGTTGGATCGGAAGAGCTTGGTGCCGAGCGCCACGGCGCGAACGGCAGCAAAGACCCGAAACTTGAGCCGCTCCCGAGCTTTGATGACCGTTTCTTGCTCTCTTCGAGCCCGCTCTTCCGGGTCCACCGCGCTTCCCGGCGCCTGACATCTCGTCGCGGCCTATAGACGCTCGGGTCGATAGGGGGACGTGTTGGACCTGGGGTCTGTCCGTAGTCCAGGTCGACGCAGGTTCCCGCGGGCGTTTGCGGACGACCCAGAGACCCCGATACTTGGCCCTCAGCAACCTACAAGTGCGTTCGAGGCGTTACGGTAGTTGTCGGGGTTGCAGGTCACCAGAGGTCGATTGGAGGGCGAAGGCGATGAGTGGACCGTTCCACCATATCGTGGTGGCCTACGATGGTTCCGCGCAGGCGCGCATCGCCTTGGATTGTGCCGTCGACCTGGCCCGAGATTGGTCGTCCCGCCTCTCGATCGTCACGGTCCACCAACCTCCCGTGATGTGGGCTATGGGTCCGATGATTCCTCCGGAACCGCCGGGGGAGGCCGAGAGGAAAGCGTACAGCGATGTCCTGGCACAAGCGGTTCAGGCCGCTGAGAAACGGGGCGTCTCCGACGTTCGGGGGGAGCTCCTGGAGGATCACCCCGCAGAGGCCATCCTCCAATTCGCCGACGCGGAGCACGCCGACCTGATCGTGATGGGTTCGCGAGGGCGCTCGGCCGCGCCCCGTCTTCTCCTGGGCAGCGTATCTGACGCCGTCCTCCACCACGCTCGCATTGCGGTACTCGTGGTCCGTCCTCCCGTAGTTCCGTAGCTCTTGGCGTAGAGTCGCTATCGCGACCGGTGGGCATTCCTGGGGCTGCCCGCGCATCCGAGTACGCACTTTACGGTCGGCCAGGAATCGATCGAGGCTGGGCCCCTCGCCTGCCTGTGGCGCCTGAGTTGCGCGTCAGGGGCGAGCGGCGGCGCTGTCGGTGGACGGCCTCGCGGTCCCCGCGTCCGCCGGGGCGGGGACCACGCTCGTCGACTTCAAGCCCGGCTGCCCGTAGATGAACCGTGCGCCCCGGCTCGCCGAGACCAGGGCGCCCACGGCAGTCACGGACCCCGCGAAGAGGAAGGCGTCCTTGAGTGCGCTGCCGAAGGCCGGGGCGATGGCGTCGGCGAAGAAGTGGGGCGCGAGCAACGTGGACATGGCCGTCGGGGACAAGGGCTGCCAGCCCGGCACGGTCCCGGCCGCCACGAGGAACGTCTGCATCGGATTCTCCCCGAGGAAGGCCCCGAAGAGGGCGCCGGTCGGGCTGGACGACATGAGGCCGGAGAGGATGGGCAGGTCGGGGACGCCGACGCCGGCGCCGGCGAGCGCGCCAGACACCGAGCTTCCGAGGCCGGCGGACAGGCCGAGGATGACGACGGTGAAGAACAGCGCCAGCGAAAGCTGCTGGCCTGCGTTCTGTAGCGTCGCGAGCATACCGGAAGCGGCTCCCCGATCCTCGGCCGGGACGGAGCTCATGACGGCCGCGGCGTTCGGCGCGGCGAACATCCCCATCCCGCATCCCTGCACGTAGAGGAGAAGGCCCACCTGCCAGTAGACGAAATTGACGGGGATCAGCAGGAACACGAAGAACGTCGCCGAGGCCATCGCCATACCGACGGTCGCGATCGTTCGGGCCCCGCGCTTGTCCGAGAGCCAGCCGCTCAACGGCCCGGCCGTGAGGAATCCGGCGATCATGGGCATCATCAGGATGCCTGCCCAGAGCGGGGTTTCTGCGAGCGAGTAGCCGTGGCGGGGCAGCCAGATACCCTGGAACCAGACGACCAGCAGGAGCATGATCCCGCCACGGGCGATCGAACCCAGCATCGCCGCGAAGATCCCGGCCGCGAACGACCGCACCCGGAAGAAATGGATGCGGAACATCGGGTCCTTCACGCGGGTCTCGACGAACGGGAACAGCACGAGCAGCGCGAGTCCAGCCCCCAGGCCGCTCAGGACCCAGGGGCTCGACCATCCCGTGGGCGACGTTCCGTACGGGAGGAGGCCGTACGTCGTCGCGATCAGGATGAGCGTGAGCCCCGCCGCGAACGTGACGTTCCCGAAGTAGTCGACCTTCTGGTGGGCCCGTCGTATCGAGGTTTCGCGCAATCGGCTGTACGCCCAGAGGGTCCCGAAGACACCGACGGGCACGCTGACCAGGAAGATCAATCGCCACGTCGGCAGCACGAAGGGGCCGATGTTCAGGTCGGGGATGGACGCCGGTACCCCGCCGGCTGACGAGGCCGACCAGCGAACCACCGATGAACGCGACCTGGTTGATTCCCATGGCCTTGCCCCGCTCGTCCGGCCCGAAGGCATCCGTTAGTAGGGCCGCGGAGTTCGCGAAGAGGAACGAGGCCCCGACTCCCTGCAGCAGGCGGAACCCGACCAGTAGCCAGGCCCCCGTCGCGCCCGAGAACGGCTCGACGAAAAGGAGGACCGAGGCGGTGGAGAAGATCGCAAACCCGGCGTTGTACATGCGCGCTCGGCCCCACATGTCAGAGAGCCGGCCCACCGTGACCAGCAGGCTCGCCGTCACGACTCCGTAGCCGAGGAGCAGCCAGATCAGGATGGGGAAACTGGACGCCGCGAAGGGGTTCACCCCGAGGCCGCGAAAGATCACCGGCAGCGAGATCAGGACGATCGTGCCGTCCACGGAGGCAAGGAGGGCTCCGAGGGTGGTGTTCGACAGAACGGTCCACTTGTACGCGACCACAGTCCCCCAATCCCGGACCGAGGTTTCCCCTGCTCAATCATTAGCTTGTCCCGACCTGGTCCGGGCCGGCAGGGGACCTGCGCGACGCGGCAGGGATCACGTCACCATCGCGAGAGCAAAGCCGTCGTATCCCTTGACTCCGACCGTCTGGACGACCGTCGCGTGGAGTCGAGGGTGCGCCGCCATGAAGGCGTTCATCCGGCGCACGCCCTGGACGTTCGGGTCCGGGTCGCTACCGCTGACCACATCGCCACGGCGGACAACATTGTCCGCGACGATCACGCTCCCCTTCCGGCAGAGCTTGAGAGACCACTCGAGATAGTCCGGATAACCTGGCTTGTCCGCGTCGATGAACACGAGGTCGAACGGCGCCTCCCCCGCCTCGACGAGGTGGCGGAGCGTTTCGGATGCGGGACCCACGCGAACCTCGACCAGCCGGTCGAGCCCCGCGCGGGATAGGTTGGCCTTCGCGACCCGGGCGTGCGTCGGATTGGCTTCCAGGGTGACGAGGCGGCCGTCCGCGGGAAGCGCCCGGGCGAGCCATATCGTGCTGTACCCGCCGAGGGTGCCGATCTCGAGGATGCGGTGTGCCTCCCTGAGCCTGGCCAGAAGGAACAGAAGCTTTCCCTGTACGGGAGATACCTGTATCTCCGGGCAGGCCCGCTGCCTTGCTCTCGGAGAGCGCTCCCTCGAGCGCGGGGTCGACCGGGTTCAGGAGCTCGCCGTGGTCCCGGTCCACCGACGACCAGACCTTGAGGTCGTCCGGGTCGGAAGGTCGTTGGGTCATTCCGGCCCCACGCCCTCGCCCCTCTTAGTCGTGACCGGAGGCACCTCCCGGCGGGCCCCTCGAGCTCCGAAGGAGCGAGGTCGCCGTCACCCACGAACTGAGGGCTTGAGGGCGATGCCCGGAATGCCTGGTGGTCTGCCGTGGGCGGACCTTCATCGTCATTCCCAACCACTTGGGGGACACGATTCTCCAGCGGTAGCGCCTAAGCGTCCCCCCGGGCCGTAGGACCCGGCCGGACCGTCAGTCGCTTTCCAAGGGCGGGTCCTTCTTAGCGGAGCGGCGGGGGTCGGGTTGGTCGCGATGGCTCACAAAGTGGGTGTGACGCTCCGCGTCGTGGCCCGAGGTGGGAGCCCACGCCGTGGGCGTCCTGGCAGTGGAGCCGGTTCCCGGCCCTACCGGGGCTGGAGTAGGGCGGGGAACGGATCGGGGCCCCCGGGCCATGTCGTCCTCCACTCCGCCATCTCCGCGTCCTGGCTGAGGAACGGAATCCCTTCGTTCGACATATTCGAGTCGGCGTTGTGCCGGAAGCCTGCGGCGCAGGAAGAAAACGCCGAGCGCGAGCAGTAACAGCCCCAGCAGCGAGAACCCAAGGTCTTCCCATGACGCGTGGGAAACGCTCCCGGTATCCCCGTACAGTATCATCTCGACGGCTCCGAACCACGGGATCAACCCGCGAGCCACTCCTAAGACCCACGCCGGTTCGACCAGAGAACTGATCGCGGCTGTCAGGTTCTCTCCCAGGGCTTGGTCGTAGTTGGTGTTGTTGTCACCCAGGGTAAGGAACCCCGAGTGCGACCCGAGAGCGGCCGATCCGAAACCGATCGTCAAGGCGGACGATCGAGCCGCCACGTTGTTCAGGGTCAGCGCTTCGCCTCCTCCCAGTCCGGTGGTCGCGCACCGGTGAGGGGTTGCGGATACGTAGGACGAAGGGGCGCTGGAATTGTCGGAGCAGGGGAAGTTGTTCAGATCGGTCGCGTTGTACGTGTGATTGGACGGGTTCCAGGAGAGGAACAGGATCGCGCGGTGTATGATCGGGGTCGTCGAGGTCTGACCGTTGGGGTAGTAGAGGATGACATCCCCCGGCTCACCGTAGGATCGGACCCCTGTCTCGGCTCCCACCACGTACGGGACGATGCTAGAGGTAGGGACGTTCTGCGCGAAGACCACGTCCCCTGCGTTGAGGTATCCGAGATGATCGCCGGAGCCGTGCTGCATGCTGTCCGAGATCACGACGTAGGCCGGGGGCCAGCTGTCCAAGTACGCTAGGAACGCGCCGAGAACCACCGCCACGACGACAAACGCGACCAGGTACCTGAGCTCCCTCTTCTTGCGCGCGGTCCGGAACACCGGAACTTGCGCCATCTCCCGTCGCTCCTCGCCGGGAAGAACGAGCTCCTCGCTCTCGGGTGGCCCTTCTGAGCCGTGGGTATGGTCCCAGCCTCGGATCGCCCTCGTCCGCTCGCTTCGGGTAGGTCGGGCGCGCCCACCGCGAATCCCTTGGGGCCGGGGGGTTGAGTCGAGCGCTCCGTCGGCTGAGTTGGGGGCTCCGTCATCAGCAGGCCGTCGGAGACCTGCCATGACTCCGACATCGCGACCGTCTACCTAAACTGTTGGTGTACCGGCCTCGCGTCGCGGGAGATCCGCTCTGTGGCAATCCATCCTCGGCAAAGGTCGATTAACCGTGATCAATCGGTCGGCAGCAGGGTCCGTCGGCCGGAACGGGACTGGCGCGGGCCCCGGGCAGACAGCGGGGAGCGCGGAGAGGGGCCGACCCCAGGGCTCGAGCGATGGGGTCGTAGAGGCTCGATCGTGGGGTGCATCCACGCGGTAGGCGCCCGCGGGGGAGAACCCCCACGTCTCACAGGCGCAAGGTAGGCGATACACTCGGGGATGGCTCGCAGGCTCTGGGGATCAACACGCGCCGATTCCCATCGAGCAAGCCACGCGCCTACCGCGCGCACCCACGATTCTCCCGGCGCGGTGGTGAACACGCGAAACCGGTCGTGAACCGAGAGCCAGGCTCGCACTCGGGGTTGGAGCTCGGACATCGGGCGGTCGACGACGATGTCCAGTCTCGCGTTGGGTTGAGCCCGAACTTGCACAGATCTAAGGAACACGAGGAAGGGGACAGAGGAGGCACGCAGGGATTGCGAGCCCGGTCTGCCTCTCCTCGACCTCCCCGAGAGCCGTGAGGAGAGCGGCGGTCGCGTCGAGCGGGCTGGAGAATTCCGGCCTTCCCGTCACGTTCGGAACGATGCTGGGGAGCCGGGAGCGGTCGGGGAGCCTGGCCGATCGAGCCTCGATCGCGAAGACGACGGCGCTCGCAGGGGGCTTGGCGTACACCCCCGCCAGCTCGAGGTGGGCCGTGGCGGTCGCCGGGTCCGGGGCAGGGCGTCGTGTGTCGTTGGCGAGCCGATAGGCCCTCCAAACCCGGTGGACCAGCATGTGGTTGACCCGAAGGGACAGGGCAAGGGACCGCGTCGTCCACGCCGACCCGTCCGGAGCCTGTTCGTGGAGCGTCCTTTCGAGGATCCGTTCGACCAGTTCCTTCGGGACCTTCGTCGGGTGACCGGAACGCGGAGCCTCCCGACTCAACCCATCGATCCCGTTCACTAAGAATCGGCTCCGCCAGCGGGCCACCGTTCCCGGGTGGACGCCCACGCGCTCGGCGATCTCCGAGTTGGTCCTCCCGTCGGCCGCTTCGAGGACGATCCGCGCCCGTCCCGCGAGCCTCCCTGAAGAAGGGAGTGCGTTACTCCAGTCTTCCAGCCGCTCCCTCTCAGAGGAGGAGAGCTCGACGGAGGGAGCAGCGCGCATCGACACTACCATCGGTCTGCTAGGTACAAATCCCGCGTCGCACCGAAGCGGGGCCCCCGGCCGACACGAGGGGCCGGCTCCCCGGGCTCCGATGAGCGGTAGGGAAAACCGGGCGGTTGGCGGACTAGTATCGCGCGATACTGCCGGTGGAGTAGGCCCGTCGCTCGAAGACCTTCCAGAGGAGGATCGCCGCGGCCAGTGTGATGCCCGCAGCGAGCCCGACCGCTCCCCACAGGACCAGCAGCATCGACAAGGGGTCACCGGAGACCGAAGCGCGAATCGCAGCCACTCCCCAGGTCAGCGGCAACGCGTCGCCCGCGTACTGGAGCGGGAGCGGGAGTTGGGATAGCGGGAAGTTCACGCCGGAGAGCAGCAGGCCCACGAACAGGAAGATGTTGCCGAGGATGATGGAGGTCCTCAGGTAGAGCGCGACGCCGCCGAGGAGCAGCCCGAACCCGACCATCGCGACTGCCGTCAGGACCACCGATAACGCGACCGCAGGCACAGCCGACGGGGCGATGTGGACGCCGAAGAGTGTCGAGGCGTAGACAAGCCCCACCGTCACGGTCGCGAGGGAGAGGAGGATGGGGATCAAGCCCCGGCCGAAGTAGAGGGCGAGTCGGTTTGCCCGGCGAGACCAGAAGATGCTCCAGGGTTCCTTGGAACTTCTCCGAATCCGTGGTCTGCGCCACAGAGAACACGCTCGAATAGGTCACCGTCGCGACCGCGTTCCCAAGGGCGGTGAACGCGACCGCGCTGGCGGTGGTGCTGGCTCCCCCGGAACCGAGCTGGACGACGAAGGCGAAGAACACCATCTGGGTCAGGGGGATGACGAAGACGGTCCCGAGTACGAAGTCGATCCGCATGAACCCGAGGCTCGTCCGCGGCGCGAAGACGGCGTTCGTCCAGAACGTCCGCCAGAACGATGTCTTCGGGACGATCGCAGCGCTCACGGACGTTCGACCCACCGTTCAGTAATCGGAGAGGTTCCCCTTCTCCAGGACCTGGCGCTCGACCCTACGGAAGATGGTCCCGGCGATCGCCAGGTAGACGGCGGTCGTGCCCAGCGCGCCCGCCAGGTCGCCCCAGAACCCCCAGGCGAACCCCTGGTAGCCTGGGATCGCGAGATACCGGAGCGCGTCCAGAGCCCACGATGGCGGGAAGATCAGTGCGACCGGCCACGCGAGGAACGGCAGGATGACGACGGGAAACATGCAGCCGGTCCCGACGTAGAACGCGAACTCACCGATGTTCTGGATGAAGCCGGCGTACCGCGTGTAGACGTAGAACGCTGCGAAGACGACGCCGACCGCGGCGAGAGTTATCATCACGAAGACGAACATCACGAGCGACCCGATGGGGTTGCTCAGCGCGGGAGGTTCCCCCGCGGCCAGGACCACCACGGCATACACGATCAGGCCACCGATCAGGCCCGACACTACGTTCCAGAGCACGCGGCCCAGGACAACGTACAAGTTACGGTGAGGGGGACTGGATGGTAGGCTCGAGGGTTCCGAAGTTCCGGTCCTGGCTTGTCGCCCAACCGCTCCCGTAGAGCGTCTGGCCCCACATGCTCATCATCCCCGCGCCGAGGATCGCGTAGATCAGGAAGTACTGACCGTAGCCTCGGAACAGCTCGAACGAAACGACGCCGAATACGATCGGCGCGATCATCGACGGGACGAGCCATTGTGGGTCCGCCATGAACTGCAGGATCGAGAGGCGGAGGGAAGCGACGGTCGTCCGTCTCCGGGAGTAGTGCGCCGGCGCCGCCGCCATCTACGCCGCCTCCTCCTCGACCAGGTCGAGGTATACGTCCTCGAGCGAGGTGCGCCGCTCGCGGACGGAGAGCTCGGGGTGACCCGGAAGCCTCGAGCGCACGTCATCCAGGGTCGATTCGAGCGTCCGCACCCGCATCGTCAGTCGCATCAGCGGGCCGTACTCCTCGGTCACGACCTTCGAAACGCCCGGGAGCCGGCGAAGCGAGTCGACCTCGCCGTCATCGAACCCGTACGCCTCGGCCTCGAACGTGCGGTCGCCTCCGACCAGGGCGCGGAGCCCGTCCAGCGTGTCGCGACCCACGATCCGACCCTTCGAGAGGATCGCGATCCGAGGACAGAGCTCCTCCGCCTCGAACATGTAGTGGGTCGTGAGGAAGATGGTGACACCGTCCGAGACGAGCGACCGAATGAGCTTCCGGGTCTCGCGGGCGCTCTTCGGGTCGAGTCCGATGGTGGGCTCGTCCAGGAACAGGATCTGGGGCCGATGCAGGATGCCCCGCGCGAGGTGCAGCTTCTGCTTCATTCCCCGGGAGTACTCCTCCGTCCGTCGGTCGGCCGCCTCGGTCAGGTCCACTCGCTCGAGGACCTCGCGAATGCGGCGCTCCCGCTCATCCACGGGGACCCCGTACAGGTCCGCGAAGTACCCGGAGGTTCTCCCGCCCGCTGACCCGGTTGTAGAGGCCACGCTCGCCTCCCAGCACGAGCCCCATCCGGGGCCGGAGCCAGTCGGTATCCTTCGTTACGTCGTGGCCCAGGACCAGCGCCGTCCCCGAGGTCGGCAGGAGGAGGGTCGAGAGAATCTTCGTGAGGGTCGTCTTCCCCGCCCCGTTGGGACCGAGCAGGCCAAAGATCGACCCACGTTCCACGGTCAAGTCGACCCCCTTCAAGGCCTCCGTCCGGGTCTTCTCCCGGAAGAGGAATCCCTTTCGGCTTTCGAAGGCCCGGGTCACTCCCCGGGTCTCGATGGCGGGTCCGGTTTCCATGGTGGTTCTCCCCGAAGGGTCGCGCGGAGAGCAGACGAGCTACAAAAAGGCATGAATCGACCTCAAAGGTGCCGTAACGCCCCCTCAGCGGGCGTTTCGGTGGTATCGTTATAATCCGACCGGCTTCGCTGAAGCCGCGGCTACCGTGACGGCCACCAATCCCGCGAATTCACTGGCGGCAGAGGCGTCCGACGGCTTCCCGACGGGGCGGCTTCTCGAGGCGTACCGGACGATGGTCCTCGTCCGGGCGCTTGACGAGCGGTGTATGTCCCTCCAGCGTCAGGGGAGGATCGGATTCTACGCCCCTCACTCGGGGCAGGAGGCGGCCCTTATCGGATCGGCCTATGCAATGACCGCCGAGGATTGGGTGTTCCCGGCGTACCGGGAGCTTGCCGTGGCCCTTGTTCGCGGGGCCCCCCTGCAGACAATCGTCGACCAGCTGTTCGGCAACTCCCGGGACCCGTCGAAGGGCCGCCAGATGCCCAATCACTTCGCGTTCCGAGACATCCATTTCGTCTCGGCCTCCAGCCCGATAGGGACACAGATCCCTCAGGCCGTCGGGGCCGCGATGGCCGCGCAACGACGCAAGTCCTCCGTCGTGACCATCGCGTACTTCGGAGACGGAGCGACGAGCTCCAACGACTTCCACGCCGGGCTCAACTTCGCCGGCGTCTTCCTCACTCCCTCCATCTTCTTCTGCCAGAACAACGAGTGGGCGATCTCACTGCCCCGGGAACGCCAGACCCGGAGCGCCACACTGGCGATGAAAGCGGAGGCGTATGGGTTCCCCGGAGTGGTGGTCGACGGCAACGACCTCGGGGCGGTGTACGCCGCCGTGCGGGCGGCCCGCCGCCGG
The DNA here is from genome assembly GCA_963713145.1 of uncultured Thermoplasmata archaeon. Classification (GTDB taxonomy): domain Archaea; phylum Thermoplasmatota; class Thermoplasmata; order Lutacidiplasmatales; family UBA184; genus Lutacidiplasma. Next base: position 17,962 of record CAVQKI010000002.1, read on the forward strand.
GCCCTCGCGGGCCAGGGCCCGACGTTGATCGAGGCGCAGGTGTACCGCTTCGGACCGCATACGACCTCGGACGACCCGCACCGCTACCGCCCGGACGCGGAGGTCGAGGCGGCGCGGCATCGGGACCCGGTTCTTCGCCTCAAAGCCGCTCTGCTGTCGGCCGGCTTCCTTGACGAGGCCGCCGATAGTGGCCTTTGGGAGGAGGCCCGCACCAAGATCTCGGCGGCGATCACGTCCGCGGAAGCCGCACCAGCGGTAGACCCGCTCTCGGGATTTGACGAGCGTGTTCGCCACCCTGACCCCTCGCCTCGAAGAGGAGCGGGCCGGGGCCGCCGTCGCGCTCGGGGGGACGGAGAGACGTCCGTGACGGAGCTGACCCTCGTCCAGGCCGTCAACCGCGCGCTCTTCGCCGCGATGCGGGCGGACGCGGACGTGCTCCTGCTCGGAGAGGACATTGGCCTGAACGGGGGTGTTTTCCGTGCGACCGACGGGCTGATCAAGGAGTTCGGCTCCGAGCGAGTGATCGATACGCCTCTCTCGGAGACGGGGATCGTCGGCGCCGCGATCGGCATGGCGCTCTACGGCCTCAAGCCGGTCGCGGAGATCCAGTTCCTCGATTTCATCTACCCCGCGTTCGACCAGATCGTGAGCGAGCTCGCGAAGATGCGGTATCGTTCCGGGGGCCAGTTCCCGTGCCACGTGGTCATCCGGACCCCCTACGGCGGGGGCATCAAGGGCGGCCTCTACCACTCTCAGAGCACGGAGGCGTACTTCTGCCACACCGCGGGGTTGAAGGTGGTGGTCCCCTCGACGCCGTCGGACGCGAAGGGGCTCCTCCTGAGCGCGATCCATGACGAGGACCCCGTGATCTTCCTCGAGCCGAAGCGGCTCTATCGGTCCGTGACCGGTGAAGTGCCGGACGGCGACCCGAACGTCCCGATCGGAAAGGCCAGGGTCGTGCGCGAGGGGACCGACGTGAGCCTGATCGCGTACGGCGCCATGATCCCGGCTTCCTCGGAAGCCGCCGAGCTGCTGGACAAAGAGGGGATATCCGCGGAGGTTCTCGACCTGAGGACCCTCGTGCCGCTGGACGAGCCCGCCGTCATTGCCTCGGTGGAGAAGACCGGCCGCGCGGTCGCGGTGCACGAGGCGGCCCGGGTCTGCGGGTTCGGGGCCGAGATCGCGGCCCTCCTCGCCGAGAAGGCGTTCTACTCCCTCAAAGCGCCCGTCGCCCGGGTCACGGGGTACGACACGCCGTTCCCGTACTCGCTCGAGCACGTCTACCTACCGGACGCCCGGCGTATCGTTTCGGCGGCCCGAGCGGCCGTCCGGGGCTCGTAGGAGGAGCCGTGTCGTTCGAGTTCCGGTTGCCTGACATCGGCGAGGGGGTCGCGGAGGGCGAGGTCGTCCAATGGTTCGTGAAGGAGGGCGACACGATCCGCGAGGACGCTCCCCTCGTCAGTGTCCTGACGGACAAGGCGAACGTGGAGATCCCCTCGCCGAAGGCGGGCCGGGTCACGAAGATCCACGCGTCGGTCGGCCAGAAGGTCAAGGTCGGCGGACTTCTCGTCACGATCGAGGCGGGCGGGGAGGGTTCGCCGCCGCCCGGTCCCACCGCGGCCGGCACGAATCCCCCGGATGCTCGTGCCCAGGCAGCGCCGGCTGCCCCTGCGCACGCGGCAGCGTCCCCCCCCGTCGCTCGCGCCACTCCGGTCGCTTCGACGTCGCCTCCTGACCCGGGCTCCGGCGGCGGTAGGGTACCTGGCTTCTCCGTACCTGAGGCGCCTGGCCGCGGAGCGGGGCATCGACCTCTCTCAAGTACGAGGCACCGGACCCGAAGGCAGGATCACGGAAGCAGACCTCGGCGCACCGGCCCCGACGGCCGCGGGGCCCGTCACCTCGGCCTACCCACCGGCCACTGCCGGAGCCGCTCCCGCCGTGGCCTCCCCCGAGTCGGAGGTCCGCGAGCGGGTCCCCATCCGCGGGATCCGTCGCGTCATCGCCGAGCACATGTCCGAGGCGGTCCACCGGGCGGCCCACTTCACCTACGTTGAGGAGGTCGACGCGAGCGAACTCGTGCGGCTCCGAGATCGGATGGCGAAGCACGTCGAGAAGCAGGGCGCCCGGCTCAGCTACCTGCCGTTCATCGTCAAGGGCGTGGTGGCGGGGCTCAAGGCGCACCCGCGACTGAACGCGTTGATGGACGACGCGCGAGGCGAGCTGGTCGTCCAATCGGGCTACCACATCGGGATCGCCACGGCGACCCCCGACGGGCTGATCGTACCGGTCGTTCGCAACGCGGACACGAAGAGCCTCTCGGCGATCGCCCGCGAGATCCAGGACCTCGCGGAGCGGGGACGCGCCGGGACGCTGCGCCGAGAAGAGCTGGTCGGGAGCACCTTCACGATCACGAGCCTGGGCGCGCTCGGGGGCGTGCTCGCGACGCCCATCCTGAACTATCCTCAGGTCGCGATCCTCGGGGTACACAAGATCACGAAACGCCCGATGTACCGCCCGGACGGGACGATCGGGCCCTCGGACCTGATGAACCTCTCGATCTCCATCGACCACCGGGCCCTGGACGGGTTCGACGCGGCCCAGTTCGTCGCGACGGTGAAGTCGTACCTCGAGGACCCGCACCAGCTGTTCGCCGAACTCGTATGACGGACGTCGCCGACGTCGAGCCGCTACCCTACTCCCCCGAACAGGTCGCGGCGGCGCTAGGAAGCGACTGGCGCGAGAAGCTCCTGGCCGCACACCGGTGGATGATCCTCGGGCGAGCCCTGGACGCCCGGATGCAGGGGCTCCAGCGCCAAGGACGTGTCGGGTTCTACGGCGCGGCCACGGGCCAGGAAGCGGTGAACGTCGCCGCCGGCCTCGCCACGTCCCGCGAGGATTGGGTCTTCCCGGGCCTGCGCGAACAGCTCGTCGCCCTGGTCCGGGGCCACCGGCTGGGGACGTACGTGCACCACCTCTTCGGCGACGCCCGGGACCCCGCTCTCGGCCGGAACATGCCCTGCCATCCGAGCGCCCGCGAGGTGCACTACGTGTCGATGTCGTCCGTGATCGGGACCCAGGTCTCGCAGGCCGCAGGCCTGGGCTACGCCCTACGCCTCCGGCACGACCGCGGGGTCGCGCTCGCGTTCTTCGGCGACGGCGCGACCAGCTCGAACGATTTCCACGCGGGCATGAACTTCGCCGGCGTGTTCGGCCTCCCGGTCCTCTTCTGTTGCACGAACAACCAGTGGGCGATCTCGGTGCCCGTGGAGCGCCAGACCGCCGCTCCGACCCTCGCGGCCAAGGCCCGGGAGTACGGGCTCGAGGGGCGACAGGTCGACGGGACCGATGTCGTGGCCACCTACCGGGCGTTCTCGGAATCGATCGCCCGCCTCCGGAGCGGAGGGCCGGCCGAGATGATCGAGTTCGTGCTGTTCCGGATGACGCCGCATTCGAGCTCGGACGACCCCGGCAGGTACCAACCGGGCGACTGGACGGCTCGAGCGCGGGCTCACGACCCTCTTGGACGTCTCGAGCGATGGCTTACGGAACACGACCAGCTCGACGCGGCGGCGAAGGCGGTCGCCGTCCAGCGCGCGGACGAAACCGTACGCGAGGCGATCCGCGAAGCCGAATCAACGCCACCTCCGGCTCCGGCGACCCTCACCGAAGGGGTCTTTGCGCCCAGCGCCCCAACGTCAAAGGGGGCCCTCTAGGGGCAACCGAGCATGGCAGGAACGTACGCGCGGACGACCGAGGTCGCGGTGCTCGGCGGCGGGCCGGCCGGCTACATGGCCGCGATCCGCGCCGGCCAGCTCGGGAAGAAGGTCGTGCTGGTCGAGAAGGGAGAGCTCGGCGGGGAATGCCTCAACCGAGGCTGCATCCCCTCGAAGGCCCTCATCCATGCCGCGCGGCTCTACCACGCGATCCGCGCTGAGGGCGCCGAGATCGGGGTGACCGCCACCGACCCGAAGTACGACCTGACGACCTCCATGCGGTGGAAGGACGCGGTCGTCCAGAAGGAACGCCAGGGCGTCGCGGGACTCCTCAAGTCCGCGGGCGTGACCGTGCTGCCAGGCGAGGCACGGTTCACGGGGCCGCGCTCGCTGGACGTGAAGGGCGCGGACGGCGGGCACGAGCGCGTAGACTTCAGCTCGGCGGTGATCTCGACCGGCGCGGTCCACGCGACGCTGCCCGGGTTCGAGACCGACGGCGAGACGGTCGTCAACGCGTGGGAGCTCCTCTCGCTGCGTAGCCTGCCGAAGTCGATGCTGGTCCTGGGCGGAGGCGTGAGCGGCTGCGAGCTCGGCGAGTTCCTCGCGCGGGTCGGCGTTGATGTCACGATCGTGGAGCTGCTGCCTCAGCTGTTGCCCGGGCTCGAACCTGACCTCTCTCGCGAGCTGACGGGGGCGCTCGAGCGTTCCGGCGTCAAGGTCCGGGTCGGGACGAAGGCGCTCGCGCTCCGGCGCGAGCCGGGGTCGCTCCTGATGGACGTGGAGGGTCCCGCCGGTCGCGAGACGCTGCGGGCCGAGAGATTGTTCGTCACCGTCGGGAAGCGGCCGGCCTCGCGGGACCTGGGCCTTGAGGACGCGGGCGTGGCGTTCGATGCGCGAAGCGGATTCATCGGCGTCGACGACCAGCTCCGCACGAACGTTCCGCACATCTTCGCGGCGGGCGACGTGGCGCGCCCCCCCATGCTGGCGCACAAGTCGTACCGCGAAGGGGTCGTGGCCGCGGAGGTCATCGCCGGACGTCCGACGCGGTTCCAGTTCCAGGCGATGCCGTCCGTCGTGTTCACGGACCCCGAGCTCGCGTCGGTCGGTTTCGGGAAGGTCGAGGCGGAGGCGAAGGGCTACAAGGTCCGCGAGGCCCGGTTCCCGTACGCCGCCCTGGGAAGGGCACACGCCAGCCACGCGACGCAGGGCTGGGTCAAGGTCGTCGCGGACGATGCGACCGGCCTCCTGCTCGGCGTCCACGCGGCGGGCGAGTCCGTCGGGGAGTTCATCGCCGAGGCCGCCCACGCGATCGAGATGGGGTCCACCGTGCGGGACCTGGCGCTCACCATCCACCCGCACCCGACGTTCTGCGAGGCGCTCCAGGAGGCTGCGCTCCTCTGGCTGGGGGAACCGATGCATGTTGCCCGGAGGCGCACCGATGCCGTCAGTGGATGACTGGGGGCTTCGCGACTACTCCGAATCCCTCGACGCGATGCGCTCCCTCGTGCGGGCGCAACGCGAGGGGCTGGTACCCGATACGCTCGTCCTCGTCGAGCACCCGGCGGTGGTCACGGTGGGGGTCGAGGGGGACGACGGGTTGGCGGCGGTGGCGGGCCTTCCTGTGGTCGCGGTCGAGCGCGGGGGCCACGCGACGTACCACGGGCCGGGCCAGCAGGTCGGCTACCCCATCGTCGACCTCGGCGCCCGGGCCCGTGACGTCCGGCGCTTCGTCCGGGACGTGGAAGAGGTGATCGTCCGCGCGGTCGCGCCGTTCGGGGTGCACGCGGGCCACGTGAGCGGCCGACCCGGCGTCTGGGTCGACGGCGAGCGGAAGATCGCGTCGATCGGGATCGCGGTCGACCACTGGGTGACGTTCCATGGGTTCGCGCTCAACGTCAACCTCGACCTCACGCCGTTCGAACGGTTCCGGCCCTGCGGGTTCGACGGGTCGGTCATGACCTCGCTCTCCCGCGAGACCGGGCATCCCGTCGACCTCGGCGAGGTTCGTCCGCACCTGGTCGACGCGTGGAACCAGGTCTTCGCCCCGGCGCGCGGCCCGGCGCATCCGAGCGCCTTCCCCGCGGCGGCCCCGCTCCCGGGCCCATGAGCCGCTCGCCGGGGGCTCGGCCCCTCCTGCTCGTCGTCGGGGGCTGCGGCGGGCTCGTGGGCCGGGCAGTGCTGGAGGAGTTCTCACGCGACCACGACATCCGGTCGGTCCACCGCCACCCCGTTGCCCGGGAGGCGGAGCATGGCGTCGAGTGGGTACGGGGGGACGCCGCGACCGTTGGGGACTGGACGCCGCTCCTCGCCGGCGTAGACACGGTCCTCAACCTCGCCTGGTACCGCCAGAGCTCGGCTCGCCGGTTCTCCCGCCTCGCGGGCGGGCTGATCCGCCTGGTCGATGCCGCGGACCGGGCCGACGTGCCCCGGTTCACCCACGTGAGCGTTCCGGACGCGCCCGAGGCGATGGAACGGGACCTTCCGTACCTCGCGTTCAAGCGGTCGGTCGACCGTGCGCTCGTGGCGAGCCGGCTATCCTACGCGATCGTCCGCCCGACGATGCTGTTCGCCGAGCGTGACGTCCTCCTCACGGTCATGCTCCGGACGATGGCGCGGTATCGGCGGTTCCCGATGTTCGGGGACGGCCGCTACCACATCAGCCCGCTCGCCGTGCGCGACCTCGCCCGGATACTCAGGCGGGAGACCGCCCGCGGGGCGCGGGCCACGGTGAACGCAGGAGGGCCGGACCGCTGGGTCTACCGGTCGCTGACGGACCGGCTGTTCGAGGAGCTGGGGCTCGCCCCACGGTACCTTCACGCTCTCGCCGGCGAACTCCGTCCGACTCGCCGCGTTCCTGGAAACGTTCGGGTCGTCCCTCCTGTATGCCTACGAGGTGAAGTGGCTGCTCTCCGACCTGCTCGGTCTCCCGGCCTACGAGGGCCTCGACCCCCCGCTCGAACCGGTCGGGCCGTTCCTTCGACGGGAGGCCGCCCGGTTCAAGCGCTGACCGCGCCCGGTCCCGCTCGGGGCTCTCGCGCGTGGCCGACCGGACGCCCCCGGCAACGAGGGGTAGATTTATGCCCGCGGCCCGTCATCGTTCCCACCGATGGAAGCCACCGATCTCAGCCGTCGCCTCTCAGACTTCAGTCAGGTCGCGGGAGAAGTCCTCCGCGACGTGCAGGACGTTACCGAACAGCAGATCCGTCACTGGATCGTGAACCCGTACCTTTCCGCCCTCGGCTGGGACCCGCACGACAAGCACCAGGTCTACCTCGATTACATGGCACCGGGCCGCAAGGACCCGGTCGACTACGCGCTCATGGACGCGGCGGGGCAGCCGAAGCTGTTCCTGGATGTCCGCGAGCGCTCGGCGAGCGTCACGGAGGCCGGTGTGATCGCGGACCGGGCGAAGGAGGCCCACGTCCCCCTTATCCTCCTCACCAACGGCCGCGCGTTCTCCCTCTGGTACGTCCCGCCGGACGAGGCCGCCTCCCCTCTGTTCGTCCTTTCGCTGGAGGAGCTCGCCCAGAACGCCGAGGGGCTCCTCGGCCTGACGGCCGAGTTCCGGCTCAGCGATACCGGCATCGTCCAGCTACGGCGCAGCGCCATCCGGCTCGCCGTCCTCCAGATGCTGGAGGAGAACTCCGAGAAGACGTTCGACGCGCTCGTGACCTGGGTCCAGTCCCAGCTATCCCCGGGCGCCCTGGACGAGACGACGGAGCAGGCGATCCGCGACGCGACCATGCTCTGGCTGACGGAAGAGCACCTGCTCCTTCCCCCGTTCGCATCGCCGGACGGGAAGAAGCCGCACGACCTCCGGCCGACGACGCCGCGCGACTGGGAGTCGTTCCCCCGCGGCCCGGTCGGGACGTTCCAGTACCAGGTACGACTCCTCGAAGATCCTCGACCTCCGTCAGGGAGCGAAAGAGGTCCGGGAGCAGCTGCGCGTGCAGGGCCTGCGCACTCCGACCGCCACGAGCTTCGGCGGGTTCTACCACGCCCTCCGGGCGCGGGCCGGCCTCGCGGGAAAGTAGACCCTCTCCGCTCTCGGGAGCCTTCGTCCGCGCGCCCCCACGCCGGTCGCGGGCGGAGCCAGGCCGGGCGATAGCTTCCTATCTCACCCGCGCGATGGGTCCGCATGGCTCCCAACGCACCGGCAAGCGCCCCAGGACCGAACCCGTTCCTCGAGATGATGGAGGCCCTTTCCAACCGGCACGGGCAGATGGACATCCATCTCGACCACGTCTCGCTCCGCCTTCCCCTGAGCCAGCGCACGATCGAAGTGAACGGGACGGTCTCCGTCTCGATCCACCTCCGCGATCTCTCGGAGAAGGAGCGGAACGCGCACGTCGCGAAGCAGGTGCGCTCGCTGTCGACCTAGGCGCCCTCCGGGCCGAGGGCCTCGGTAGGTTTAATACGCATTAGTGCGCATGATTGTGTGCTATGACGCCGCAGCCCAACCTCCGTGCGCCGCATCCGTGCGTTTCCCGACGGTGCGGGCACTCTCCCGCGCATCATCTCGCGACCCCCGAGCTCGCCGGCGCCGGGGAGATCGTCGTCTGGTGCGTCGCCTGCCGTCGACACGAGAGCCGGCGCCAACGCCGCAGCTGGTTCGCCCCGAACTCCCCGCTGCGGCTTCGCCACGCCCTCAGCCCCCGGCCGTTCTGAGAAGGACCCACGCCCCCGGCCGGGGGCCTGCCACGCCCCTTCTGGTCCGGTCCAGAACGCGCCCACGAAGTGGCCGACCAGGAACCCGGCGAACCCCGCGCCCAGGCCGATGAGCAGCATCCGCGGGCCGTTGACCCAGGGCGAGCCGATCGTCATCCTCGACTCGTAGACGCCGATCCCCACCAGCATCACCGCGCTGAGGACGACCGAGACGATCGCCGCGACATCGATGGACAGAACCCCTACCAGGAACGGGAGGAGCGGGACCAGCGAGCCGAAGACCGTGGCGCCCAGCACCGTCAGGAAGCTGTTGCGGGCCTGCTGGGGGCCGACCTCGGCGAGGTTGAGCTCGAACGCCATCATGATGTCGAGCCATGCCTTCGGCTTCGCCTCGATCCTCCGGACCATCTCCTCGACCTCCGCGCCCTCGTAGTCCCACTTCCGGAGAATGACGCGGACCTCCTCGCGTTCCATCTCGGGGACTTCGCGCATCTCCCGTTCCTCGCGCTCGAGCTCGGCGAGGTAGAGGTGTCGGCGCGAGAGCGTGGACGTGTAGGCCACCGCGCCCATCGAGATCGACTCGGCCGCGAGCGCCGCCAGAGCCCCGATCAGGATCAGCCGAATTCCGGCGCCGGCCGCCACGAGCCCCAGCAGGATCCCGAGAACGTTGACGAGGCCGTCCTGGCTCCCCAGGATGAAATCCGAGAGGAGCGTGGGGTGGGGGTGCGACTCGTGCGACAACCCCATCTTCGCGGCCATCGGAGCTCCGCAGACGAACGGCAGGATAAGGTCGAGCGGACCCCTCGATTCGCCGACTTTCGCCCGCTCCGGCTCGGGCCCGTTCGGGTCCGCGCGGGAACGATGCCCTACCCCGGGCCTAGCCCTTCCGAGCCCGCGTCCGCGGCTTGGGCGAGACGCGCTTTCGGTGCGGGGCCCGGGAGTTGAGGGTTGCTCGCACTAGCGCAGCGGGTGCCTCCATCAGCCAGAAGATGTTCCCGTCGGGGTCGGCGAACTTTGCCCTCGTGCCCCACGCCTGCTTCGCGGGGGGTACTGGGAACGTCACGCCTCCCTCGACCATTCGCGCGAGCGTGGCGTCGATGTCGTCGGTGACGAAGGCGATCCCCGTGTCCCCAGGCTCGAGCGGGGCGAAGCCTTCGCACAGATGCAGAACGAAACGATCCCCCGGCGGGGCGACGAGGAGCGCGTGCCCCGAGCTTCCTACGGTGTAGGTCTCGAAGCCGAGGTTCTTCGTCCACCACTCCGCGGACGCCTTTGCGTTCGAAACGACCACCGCCACATCAGCGAGAGCGATCATCGTCCCTCAATGCCAGCCCACTTCATGAAAGGGCGGGTCGGTGGTCGCAACGCCTCGCTCAAGCCGTTCCGCACCGGCGCTCGGTCGTGCCGGGTCGGTCACGGCGCCGGCGCTGAGAAAACCTCTAATCAGTAGGGTAGGGCTGCGCGGGCACGAACCCCTCACCATGGCCGCTTCTCCCGCTCCGCTGACGTCGAATGCTCGGCCCGCCTCGGCAGCCCGCGCTCCGCTCGCGCCTACCGCGTCGACCGTGCACGAGAACGCGGTCCTGCTCCTGGTCACGCTGGGCACCCTGATGGTCGCGGTCGACAGCACGATCGTCATCCTCGCGCTCCCCACGATGTCCCGCGAGCTCGGCTCGCCTCTCGGGACGATCATCTGGGCGGTCCTGATCTACCTCCTGCTCACCGCCGCCCTCACCACCCAGGCCGGCCGGGTCGGCGATATGTTCGGTCGGGGCCTCGTCTACAACGTCGGTTTCGGCGTCTTCACGGTCGGGTCTGGCCTCTGCGGCTTCGCTCCGTCCGCGGAGCTCCTCATCGCCGCTCGAGCCGTGCAGGCCGTCGGCGGCGCGATCATGTTCGCGAACGCCGGGGCTCTCATCGCCCATGTCTTCCCGCCGGAACGGCGCGGGCATGCGTTCGGCTTCCTGGTGTTTGGCTGGAGCGTGGGCGCCATCCTCGGGGTGCTGCTCGGCGGAGTGATCACGACGACCCTCGGCTGGCGGTACAACTTCTTCATCAACCTCCCGATCGGCGTGGTGGCGGTCGCGCTGGGGCTGAAGACCCTCCCCCGCTCGGCCCGGGAACCCACCCAGTTCGACCTCCCCGGGTTCGCCCTCTTCTCCGCCGCCCTCGCTTCGCTCTGCTACGGCGCGATAGAACTCGCCGTCTACGGCGCGAACCTCACGAACCTCGCGTTCGCGACCGGTGGGATAGTGCTCCTCCCCGCGTTCGTCTGGGTCGAGCTCCGCGTCCCCCACCCGATGCTCCAGCTCCGGGAGCTTAAGCAACGGCTGCTCGGATTCTCCCTAGTAGCCGGGTTCCTCCAGGCCCTCGGCTACCTGTCGGTCGTCTTTGTCCTGACGCTGTACCTCCAGGGACTCCGGGGGCTCACGCCTCTCGACTCGTCGTTGCTCCTGGTTCCGGGGTACCTGGTCGGGGCCGTCGCGGGACCGTTCATGGGTGGCCGGGTGGACCGCATCGGTTCGAGAGGTCCGGCCACCGGCGGAATCGTTCTCATGCTGATCGCCGTGATCGCATACTCCCAGCTCACGGTAGGCTCGTGGCTGGGATGGGTCCCGGTGATTTCCGTCGTGAGCGGAGCGGGCACGGGGATGTTCTTCCCCGCGAACAACGCGGCCATCATGAGCCAGGCATCGCCTCGGACCTTCGGTGCGACCAGCGGGCTCAGGGCGACGCTCTCCAACATGGGGACGCTCCTGAGCTTCGTCATCACCCTCGCCGTCGCTTCTGCGAGCGTCCCTCGGTCGGTGGCCTACGCCGTGTTCCTCGGGGCTCCGGATCTTCTCGGGGGGGTCGGCGGCGCGTTCCTCAACGGCCTTCACGCGGCGCTCTATGGCTCGGCGGCGATCCTCGCAGTCGCAGCGTTCCTGTCGTGGTCCCGGGGACCATCGCCCGCCCGGACGGCAGGAGCCCGGACGGACGGGGGCTCCGCCACGGCGCCGGGAAGCCGCTAGCGCGCGGTCACTCGACCGCGGTCAGCTCGCGGTACCGGCGTCGGGCGTCGCGCAGGATGCGGTCGTGGTCGAACGCCAGACCCCGCGCCTCGGCGAGCGGTACCCACGCGGCGGACTGGGCGTCGTCGCTGCCTACAGGCGACCCGCCACGCCCTCGAATCAGGAACGCGACGGTCGTAGTTGGTTTCCGGGGGTCACGGTCCGGGCCGGAGTAGACCCCGACCAGGGACCACGGCCGTCCGACGAGGCCCGTCTCCTCCCGAAGCTCGCGAACGACGGCGGCCTCCACCGTTTCCTTGAGCTCGACGAACCCGCCGGGCAGGGCCCATCGGTGCCGGAACGGCGGGCGCGCCCGGCGGACGAGTAGGACCTTCCCCCGTCGGAGCCACACCGCATCGACCGTGAGCGCCGGATTCTGGTACGCGGGGCTCATGGCTCACGGAACCCCTCGTCGAGTATACAACCGCCGTGGGGAAGGTATGCGGCTCCTCATGGGTCTGGGGCGGCGACGTTCGAGTTAGACGACTCCCCGGACGGAAGACCGAGGCTGCGAGGCCGACCGTGGGACGTCGCACCCGGGACTTCCAGTCCACCGTCATGGCTTATACGGGGAGCCGGCAAAACTTCGGCGGCGACTCGAGATGTCCGAAGAAACCTCCTTGGTCCACCGACCCGTCCGGTCCGGCGCACTGCTCCTCTCGCTCGCCGCGCTCCAGTTCCTCGTCGTGCTGCTCGCGGTCGAGATGCGATATCCATCGGTACAGTTTCTCCAGGGACACTATCCTCTCGCTGGGCGGGTCGTCCTCGCCCTGGGCCCTCGCGTTCAACCTCTCGCTCATCGCGTTCGGGCTGCTCGGCGTGTTCGGACTGCTCCTGATCGCCAGCGCGTTCGACAGCCGACCCAGCCGCGGCCTCGCCTTCCTGGTGATGCTCGCCGGGGCTATCGGCCTGGTCGGGATGGGGACGTTCCCGGAGACGGCGTTCGCGTTCCGGGGCACGGCGCTCCACGTCTCTACGTACGTCGTCATCGTGGCCGCGATCGCGGGACTGTTCCTCCTTTCGTTCGCGATGCTCCGGACCGAACGCTGGCGCGTCTCTCGCCCCTACACCGTACTGACGGCGATCCTGATGCTCGCTGGGGCGGTCCTTCTCGGAACGGGATTCCACCTCGGGTTCGGTGTCGGCTCGCTGGACTGGGTGGTCGTGGGCCCCGGCCTACTGTGGCCGATCGTTGAAGGCGCCCACATCGCGCGGCTGCACCGATACGCTCCCGGCCTCCTGGTCAAGGCCTCGAGCGCCTGAGCCGGCCCCACCCTCGAACAGAACGATCCTCGAGGGCCGACCGCGGCGAGCCGTGCGGCTGGCCCGGGAACCATTAAGGCGGCCGCCGAGGTCGAGGTGCCGGTCGCATGCAGATAGTCCGGGCGAAGGCCCCGCTCCGGGTCAGTTTCGCGGGCGGAGGGACGGACGTGAGCCCGTACCCCGAGGAGCGCGGCGGAGCGGTTCTCAACTGCACGATCGACAAGTTCGCCTACGCCACGCTCGAGGCGAGGCCGGACGGCGGCGGTACCGCGTCCGTGGAGTCGCTCGACTACAACGTGACCGTCAACTACGAGCGCCCGGCGGACATGAACTACAACGGCGAGCTCGACCTGGTGAAGGCGGCGCTCAAGATCCTGCGTCCGAAGGGCGACGGTAGCCATTCCTCGGACGACCTCAAGCTGTTCCTGCACTCCGACGCGCCCCCCGGAACCGGGCTCGGGACCTCCTCCACCATGGCGGTCGCCCTCGTGGGGGTCTTCCAGCACTACCTGCGCGAACCGTGGACCTCCTACGAGGTCGCGGAGCTCGCCTACATGATCGAACGGGACGAGCTCGGGATGAAGGGCGGCCGGCAGGACCAGTACGCGGCGGCGTTCGGAGGGTTCAACTTCATGGAGTTCAGTGAGGGGCGGACCGTCGTCAATCCCCTCAAGATCCGGCCCGAGGTCACGAACGAGCTCGCCTACCGGTTGCTCCTCTGCTACACAGGGACCGGCCACTACTCGAACGACATCATCGAGCGGCAGCAGCGCAGCTACACGGAGAAGCGCGGGGAGACCTCGGAGGCGCTCGACGAGACCAAGAAGCTCGCGGTCCGGATGAAGAACGAGCTGCTGCGCGGGAACCTCGACGAGATGGGCCGGCTCCTCGACGAGGGTTGGCAGCTCAAGAAGAAGTTCACGGAGGGGATCTCGACCGCCCAGATCGACGAGCTCTACTCCCGGGCCCGGGCCGCAGGCGCCCTGGGAGGCAAGCTTCTGGGGGCCGGGGGCGGGGGGTTCATCCTCCTGTTCTGTGACTTCGCCCGCCGCGCCAAGGTCGCGAAGGCCGTGCAGGACGCCGGCGGCCGAGTGATCGACTTCGCGCTGGAGCCGAACGGCCTGCAGACCTGGTCGGTCCGGTCGACGTCCTGAGGCGGCCCGCGGATGGACGGGACCCGGGCTTCGCAGCCGACTCCCGCACCCGTCGTATCGGTCGTCCTTGCTACGTACAACGAGCGGCAGAATCTCCCGGAGCTGCTCGACCGCTTGCGCCGTCAGGCGCTCCCGCCGTGGGAGGTCCTCGTGGTCGACGACGGCAGCACCGACGGCACACGCGAGTACGCCCTCCAGCAGGCCGAAACCGACCCGCGGGTACGGCCCGTGTTCCACGACGGGAAGCAGACCACGCTCGGAGCGCAATGCCAGGGGATCCTGGCGACCCGAGGCTCCCTCGTGGTCGTGATGGACGCCGACCTCCAGCACCCGCCGGAGCTCCTCCCGGAGATGGTGCGTGCCCTCGAGGGCGGGGCCGCCCTGGTCGTGGCGAGCCGGTACACGGGCGACGGGTCGCCCGGACCGCGTTCGCCGCTGCGAGCCGTGATCTCGCGGGGCGCGGAGTGGATGGCGAAGATCCTCCTGCCCGCGACCCGAGGCGTCACCGACCCGGTGTCAGGGTACTTCGCGTTCCGGCGGGCCGTGTTCCGACCGCTCGACCCGCGGTACCGGGGGTACAAGCTTCTCCTGTTCCTGCTCGTGATGACCCGAGGCGGGGACGTGCGCGAGGTCGGCTTCCGATTCGAACCTCGCGCCTCCGGTGCGAGCAAGGTCGCCCAGGGGCTCGCGTTCGTTCGCGTGTTCCTCGTGGAAGTGATCCTCGCGCGGCGCCTCGAGCGGACCCTGCGGGGCGGGAATCCACCCCCGATCGCCGCGCCCGAGGCCGAGGCTCGCTCCCGGGAACCGATATGAGCGTCCCGTCTTCCCGCGCGTGAGGGAGACCGGTCGGGATCCCCCGCGGTCGATCCAGCGTCGGCCCGCGGAGGGTCGCGGCACCATCCCACCGGCGGTAGCGCAGCGATGAAGATCCTCGTCACGGGAGCCTCCGGGTTCATCGGCCGGAACCTGAGCAGTTATGCCGCGGAGCGGGGCCACGAGGTCGTCGGAACATACCTCTCGGTCCCCGAGCTCTCGTCCCGGATCCCGGCGCACGGCAGCATCCGTTGGGTCCCGCTCGACATCCGCGACGCGAAGGCCGTTCGGTCTCTCGTCGACAGCGTGCGCCCCGACGCGGTCTTTCATCTGGCAGCCCAGGCGTACGCCCAGACAGCCTGGAAGGACCCCGCGGCAACCTTCGACACAAACGTGCTCGGCACGATCCATCTCTACGAGGCCTTGCGCGCGGTTCCGCCCCCTCGCGGAGTGCTGCTCGCGGCGTCCGCCTCGGCGTACGGCACTCCGCCGGCCGTCCCGATCACGGAGGAGATGCCCCTCCACCCGATCAATCCGTACGGCGTGTCGAAGGCGGCCCAGGAGTTGCTCTGGTACCGGTACTTCCTGAACTACGGCCTCCGCATCGTCCGAGCCAGGCTGTTCATCACCACGGGGCCGGGGAAGACCGGCGACGTGATCAACGACGTGGCGCAGCGAGTCGCCGACCTCGAGCGACAGGCCCACCCCGCACCGCTTCGGGTCGGTAACCTCGAGTCGCGCCGGGACATCTCCGACGTCCGGGACGTCGTCCGGGCGTTGTGGTCGGTGTTTGAGGCGGGCGACCCGAAGCAGCCCATCAACGTCGGCGCCGGCAAGAGCTTCTCGGTCCGGACCATCGTCGACACGCTCCTCGGCCTCGCGCGACGTCCGCTCGAGGTCACGGTCGACCCAAAACTGCTGCGACCGACCGACGAGCCCGAGCTCCGGGGCGACGTCACGCGGCTGCGCGCGCTGGGATTCGAGCCCGAGGTACTCGATCGATCGGACGATCGCGGACGCACTGAACTTCTGGCGACAGTCCGGTCCCGTCCAGTGACGGTCCTCCGGGTCCGAGCGCCGCCGGCGCGGCGGGTCCGTTGCGTGGCCGCGGAAAGTATAATCCCTATCTCGATTTTTAGAGCCCTTCCGGACGTTCCGCCGAGGTCCGTCTCCTCGGCGGGGATCCGGGCGCTAGCGCACCATGAGCGACGACAGAGCGACGTCGGCGGGGCCCCCCTCCTCGGGCTCGCCCAACGTCGTCCTCGTCGTGATGGACTGCATGCGCGCCGACTTCTTCGACGAAGGAACTACCTCGGGCGTCTCGATGCCGTTCCTGAGCTCGCTCAGGGACGAGACGCTCCGTTTCACCCGCGCCGTCGCGCCCTCCAGCTGGACGATCCCCTCGCACGCGAGCCTGTTCACGGGTCTCTATCCCTGGGACCACGGTGCCCACTTCAAGGCCGGCGCGACCCTCCCGGCGGAGGCGGAGACCCTCGCGGAGTTCCTGGGGCGCTCGGGATACGCGACCGCGAGCTTCTCCGCGAACGGCTACGTTCAGCCGTCCACCGGGCTCTCTCGAGGGTTCGACGAAGCCCTGTGGGCGGGCGACCGCGAGTTCTTCTTCCGATTCCTCGCGAGCCAGGCGCCGAGCAGCCCCGACCTCGGCGGGCCGGGAGCCGCGGTGATGGGGCGCCTCCCCGGGACCCGGGCTCCCCAGGGTCTGTGGACCACGACCGTGCGTTCCCTTTCCCGGTTCCCTCCCCTCTGGGACGCGCTCAACCGAGTCGGGGCGGGCGTCACGGGTTCCGGCCGGAGCGCGATCGCCACGGTGGCGCCATGGATCGAGCCCCGGCTCGACGCGTGGCTCGCACGCCAGCCCGTCGAGAGGCCCGCGTTCGCGTTCGTCAATCTGCTCGAGGCCCACGAACCCTACCTCGCCGAGGCGGGTCACCCGATCGGACTTGGACGCTGGCTGTCGTTCTGCCGCACCACCCAGGACCCGATCGGATGGGCGAGTGGCCGGTGGAACCCCCGACCCAGCGACATCCGGGCGGTCCGGGACGCCTTTCGGCGGTCGCTCGAGACGCTCGATGCCCGGCTCCGAGGGCTGGTCGCGGTCCTCCAACGGCGCGGACGCTGGGAGAACACGCTAGTCGTCCTGACCAGCGACCACGGCCAGGCGTTCCTTGAGAACGACACGCTCTACCACCGGTTCCGGGTGGACGAGCCGATCACTCGGATCCCCCTCTGGGTCCGGGTGCCCGGAGCGCGCAGCCGCGGCGACCGAGTCGACCGGTGGGTGAGTCTCATCGACGTTCCCCGAACGGTGGCGGCGCTGCTCGGCAGGGATTCGTTCGGCGACCGAGACTCGCGCTCCCTCCTGGAGACCGAATCCCCCGGGCCGGAACGTGCCGTCTACTCAATGACCGACGGGCTTGGCAAGGAGCAGCTTTCCGAGTTTCCCCCGGCGCGGAAGGAGTTCCTGGATCGGCTCGAGGTCGCGGCCTATCGCGGAGGGGTGAAGGCGATCGCGGACCAAGCGCGCAAGGTTCGTCTGTTCTCGGTTTCTGGCTCCGGGCCGTTGGGGGTCCCTCCGACGATGCCGACCGGTCCCGAGGCGGACCCCGTCGCCGAGCTCTCCCTCATCGCCCTCGACCTCGCGACGGCCCGTATCTCCTCTCGCCCGTACCACGGTTCGGTGAAGCGGCGGCTCGCCGGTTGGGGATACTAGACGGCGCCCCCCGCCGTTGTCGGGGCGTGGGCACGTCTGCTCGGAAGGGCACTGCTGGCCCCAGACACGCGGCGAGAATCCCTCCCATACCTCATTTCCATAGTCTCCGTACGCTAACGTGCGACGTGGTTACCCCTGCTTCCTGTCCGTGGGTATAGCTCAAGTGCTCGGCCTTCGCATTGGTGGTCGTGAAACAGATACACGTCTGGCCCAACCACATCCGCGTGCCACACCTCGACCTCGTCCTGATCCGGCCCCACGACGAAACCCTCGGCCGTAGCCTCGACACCCTCGCCCGCCTGGGATTCGATACCCGCCCCGACAACGTCGAAGTCCACCACGGGGTCCGGGCCAACTGAGCCCGCCCTCTGCGCGCCCACCCTCCAGCCGAGGTGGGCGCATCTAACCGCGCCGACCGCTCGTATCGGTCGTATGCGGCCCGGGCACGGAGGGGCCTCCGGTGCCGCGCCGGGCCGTGGGATGGTGCGAGACGCGTTGGCTCCGTGGGCGGATCCGCCTCTCCGGCCGCGCGCCCCGCGGAATGCCGGGGGTGCGGGGCGACGTACTCCCTCGGCCCGTACGCGTTTTCGTACGAGACGTCCGACGTGTCGGACACCCTCCACTACGCGGCTCCCCCGATCTAGTCAAGCTCCCGCTTCTTGCCCTCGGCGTCGACGGCCGTACCGCCCCGCACCGCGGTTCGAAGGGTACCGTGAAAGTTCGTCCTCCTCGCGGGGGAGCCGCGGTCGAGAAACACGTCAACCGAGGTTGACCATCCCACCAAATACGTACCCCAAGCTCTCTCGCTCGAGGAGTCCTCCATGATCGGGCCGTGGTCCCCGCAGAGCCACTCTACAGACGTAGATCGGGTCGGTCTTACGAAGAGCCTGGGCCAGCCCCCGCAGTCCGTCGATTCTTGGCCGATGGGCGAGGAACGGCAACGGACCGCGCTGTTCAAGAGCATCACCGTCGCGGTCGACGGCTCCCATGCCTCCATGCACGCCTTCGAGTTCGCGCTCGGCCTTGCCCGCAACTTCCGCTCCTCGCTGGCGTTGGTGACGGTCGTCCCGACGCCTCCGCCGTACGGCGCGCCGTTCTTCCCGTCGGAGACCTGGGGCGAGATCTGCCAGGCGTACTCGGACGAGCTTGCGAAACTGGAAGCTCGGGCCCGACGCCACGGCGTTACCAAAGTGACGTCAGAATGCCGCCAGGGCATTGTCGTGGACCAGATCCTCGAGTACCTCGCGCAGCATCCCAGCGACCTCTTGATCGTGGGGGCGCGTGGGCTCTCGGCGTCGCGGCGCGTAGTGCTCGGGAGCGTCTCGGACGCCCTCGTCCATGACGCAGCCTGCCCCGTCCTCGTGGTCCGAGAGTACGTGAAGCCGGGGACCTGAGCCTCTTCGACGGAGTCAAACCCGCCGACCCCTCGGCGGGTTCGCTCCGAGCAGGGTAGCGCAGTACCTGGCGACCCTTCAGGTCGAGTGGGTCAGTGACATGATCACCGGCGTGATCTCGACCGGGATCCCTGCCTTATCGAAGAGGACCCCGACAGGGCACGTCCGGAGGGTCTGCTCCAGAACGGTGGCAACAGCGGCCGGGTCGGCCTTCGTCCGGACCCGCAGGGTACCGTGGACCTTCGTGATCGTCGGCGAACCGTGGGGTCTCTCCGCCTCCAGCGCGATCCCCAGTCCCTGGAACTCCAGCCGTCGCTTCTTCGCCACCAGGGCAAAGATCGTCGTGATGCACCCGGCGAGGGACAGGACGGCGAGCTCGAGCGCCGTTGGCCCCGCGCTCCTCCCCCCCTCGCCCACGGGGAGGTCGACGGTGACCGCGTGCGCATGGTCGTCCTCGAGGAGCGTTTCGTAGCCCGACTTCCAGGTGCCCATCGCCTGCATGGTCAGGCCACGACCGGCGGACCGGAGGATGGTCGTTCGGTCAACCCAGGTTGACGCGGTTCGTCGGTATGAACCTCCTCTGTAAAATGGCAGGCGCGGTCCGATGAGCACGGCCCCGACCGTGATGGGAAGCGATACGGCGCCCGTTTCGAGCGCGACCGCGGAGGTCGAGGCGCCGGTCTTCGAGAAGCCGCCGGCGATCATCCAGTTCTTCGACCGGACCGAGGAATCGATACGGTCGCGCCTCGCGAAGCTGACGTTCTTCCAGCGGGTCTTCCAGCTCGATCGGGACTGGATGACGAGGATCACCATGCTGATGGTGGTCGCGTCGGTGTTCTGGGGGATCCTGGGCGCGGTCGACATCTTCGGCTGGCGGACGCAGGTGACGGCCTTCGCCCTAGGCCAGCCGCTCCACCTCTCGAACCAGGAGATCTACTCGTCCCTCACGCTGCACGGGATCCGCATGCTGTTCGGGTTCGCCCAACAGCTTGAGCTGGCGCTGTTCGGGATCATCTTCGTCACGGCCTTCGGGCTCACTCCGCGCCACAAGTGGGCCTACTACGTCTCGGTCCTCCTCCTCAACCTGAGCATGGTCCTGATGGAAGGGCCGTTCTACCTCCTCCCCCAGTTCAACGACAATTACTTTCCCGCGCTCGGATGGTACTTCTACTCGCCCCTCGGGATCCGCGGGCTCTCCGAGTACGTCGCGAGCCCGCTGTGGTACCTCGGGTGGATCGCCCTCTCCGCCGCGACGATGATCTGGGCGTTCTGGATGCTCGCCCATTTCCTCGAGTGGTGGAAGAGCCACCGGGGACAGGTCCGTCGGATCCCTCCGTTCGCCCTGTTCGTGCTCGCCGTGGTCGTCCTGATCCCGATCTCGTACGTCACGGTCCTGGCCTCCTCGACCTGGGACCTGTTCAACTACTTCGGCGTCGGCCCCGTGAACCCGCTCCTCGACCAGGTCCTCTTCTGGTTCTTCGGCCACGGCATCGTCTACATCCTGTTCCTGATCCCGATCACGGCGTTCTACTTCCTCGTCCCGATCTTCGCGAAGCGGCCGATCTACAGCTACCGGGCCGCGTTCGTGGCGGCGATCATCTTCACCGTCCTGACGCCGCTCCTGTCGATCCACCACCTGTACCTCACCCCGGTGCCGCCGTGGTCCGCCTGGCTCACGGGGGCCCTCACGTTCCTGATCATCATCCCGTCCGCGATCACCTTCTTCACGATCTGGATGACCACGAAAGGGGTGCGGAAAGGGGATTGGCAGTGGAACGCGGTGACGCTGTTCCTCCTCCTCTCGTTCGCGGGCACGATGGCCGGGGGCCTGACCGGGCCCGACAACAACACCCTCGGCTTCGACATCGATCTGCACAACACGTTGTTCATCGTTAGCCACTTCCACGCCCTGGCCCTGCTGTCGATCGCCGCGGGCGGGTTCGCCGTGGTCTACGCGGCGTTCCCGCTGCTCGCGGGCCGCCTCTGGTACTCTCCCGGCTCGCGCAGGCCCACTTCGTCTCCACCGCGATCGGGTGGAGCGGTCTCGTGATGTTCATGGACCTCCTCGGCTCCGACGGGATACTCCGGCGGTCGCTGATCTTTCCGCTGACCCCTGCCGTGGTGCAGGACCAGGTCTGGCTCACGGTCTTCGTCATCGTCTCGATCGCCGCCCAACTGTTCTTCGTGGCCAATGTCCTTCTCACGGTGTTCAAGGGCGAGCTGCTCACGGTCCAGGGACTCTCCCTGGACGAGATCGTTCGAAAGATGGCCCAGTCGACGCATCCGACCCCGACCGTGCCCATCGCGGACGTCCCGTTCGTTCGCCGGACCCCTCGACCTCGCCGGGAACGAGCCGAGCGGACGTGGATCACGGTGGTGGTCGTGCTGGTCGTCGGGGTCCTGCTGGCGACGTCGCCCCTGACCCTGACCGACTCGACCGCGATCGGCTCGCCCGCGGACCCGCCTTCCGGGAGCGAGGACCTGAGCCTCGTGAGCAACCAGGACCTACTGGTCGGTCGGGGAGAGCGGCCCGATCGTCGGCTCGTTCTCGGATGTGATGGTGGTCCACGCCGGCCAGTGGGTCGCCGTCAATGCCACAGCCTCGGGGGCGACCGGCGGCTTCTACATCCCGTTCCGGAACCTGCCCACGGTGGACATCCAGGTGATCCCGTACGCCATGTCGGTACTGGCTGTTCCAGGCCCCGTCGGTACCGGGGGTCTACGGCGCCCCGGACTCGGAGTACAACGGCCCCTGGTTCGGGCAGGACATGGCCGCCCTCGTCGTGCTGCCGTCGACGGGCACGGCGAACCTCTCGGCCTACCAGGCGAACGGCGGCGAGGGTGACATCTACGATCCTCCTGTGCTGAGCGCCAACGGGGCGTTCCTCATCGCGGACCAGGAGGGACTCTTCGACAACTCCGTGCCGGGACCGACGCTCACGGCTGCCCCGGGACCCGTGTCGTTCCAGGTACTACATCCCGACGTCCAGCATCGGGGTCGACAACTACCTGGTGAACGTCACGTCGACCGACCCGAACGGGCAGCTCGACTACGTCATCGCCCACAACTATACCCTGCCGTACCAGCTCGGCATCTACGCGATCAATACGACGGGCGGTGGGCTGGTCAGTGTGACCTCGCAACCGTTGAAGGTCGGCTCGGTGCTCTACGAGAACGCCACCCTGGCCGCGGGCGTGTACGTCTACGGACTCGTGTCGCCCGTCTCCTACGTCTACGACCCCGCCGGCGAATCGAGCTGGATGACCGGGTCCCAGCAGGGCCAGATCATGGGCCTGTGGGGGATCCTGTGGGTGAGCTCATGAGCGCGCCCGCGGAATCCACGGCGCGGGGCGTGACCCCGTTCGTGTGGTTCGGGGTCGCGATCATCGTCGGCGCTGCCTGGGCCCTCTTCATGGGTCTCTGGTACTACAACGTCCCGACGTTCACCACCGCTGCCCTACCCACGATCGCGGGGGTTGCGGTCGCCGTCGTGGCGTTCCTGGTGATCGGCGCGTGGGCCCCCTCGAACGACTGAATTGATACAGCCGACCGTTCCGACACCTCCCCGACGCCCCATCTACTCCGGGAGGGAATGGTCTGGCCGATGTCTCCGGAACCCGTCTGCCCGAACTGTGGCGCCACGGTGGACGTCACCCGCCGCAACGCCGTGTCCTCCGTGGTCCACCGCAACGTGATGTGTCGCGGGTGCGGCATCATCTGCATTCTCGATGGGCCCGAGCGCAACCTCGCAGGGGCTAGGGATCCGGTCGCGAGGTCGACCCGCTCCTCTCGAACCGGGCACCGGCCCACGCCCGACCCGGGGCCTCCTTTCCCCGGCGGAGCCGGCGCGGCTCCAAACGCGTCAACCTCGGTTGACAGGTCCTTAAAGAGAGCGGTTTCGCCTCGTTCCCCCTGACGGTCATGATCGAGATCAGGTTCCATGGTCGAGGCGGTCAGGGCGCGGTCATCGCCTCGGAGCTGCTCGCGCAAGCAGCGTTCCTGGACGGGCGCATGCCGCAGAGCTTCCCGTTCTTCGGCGTAGAGCGCCGGGGCGCGCCCGTGACGGCGTTCTGCCGGATCGACGACCGACCCATCGGTGTCCGGACGTCGATCACCCATCCCGACATCGTCGTGGTCCTGGACCCCGGACTCCTCCGGGCCGCCCCCGTAACGGAAGGCATGAAGGACGGCGGACTTCTTCTGGTCAACTCGACACGCCCGGCCGAGGAGCTGGCCGCTCCCTCGGGCGTTCGCAAGGCGACGGTCGATGCCACGCACATCGCCCTCTCCCACGGGCTGGGCACGACCATGCTCCCCATCGTCAACACCTCGATCCTCGGGGCCCTCGCGAAGGCCAGCGGCGTGGTCTCCGCCGAAGCGCTCGACCGCGCGATCGAGTCGTTCGTTCCAGCCCGGCGGGCGGAGAATCGTCTGGCTGCGAAGGACGGGTACTCGCAGGTCCGGTCGATCGCCGCGGTGGTCGGCGGCCCGGCCCCCCGCGTTATGGAGCCGCCGGCCCCCCTCGGGTTCCCGGAAGGTCCGATCGCCACGGTCCCCACGGACATCATCCCGACCTCGGGATGGAGGACCCTCACGCCCGAGATCCACCTCGAGAAGTGCACGCGGTGCAACTTCTGCTGGAAGTTCTGCCCCGACGACGCGATCGCGTTCGACGACAAGGGGTTCCCGGTTCTGAGGGCGAGTACTGCAAGGGGTGCGGCATCTGCGCCGAGGAGTGCCCGCCGCACGTGATCGAGATGGTCGCGGAGGCCTAACGGAGGATCCATCGATGACGCAGAGAGTGATCTCGGGGAGCTCCGCCCAGTCGTACGCCGCGCTGCTCGCGCGAGTGCAGGTCGTTTCGGCCTACCCGATCACGCCCCAGACGTCGATCGTCGAGAAGCTGGCGGACTTCGTCGCCTCCGGCGCGCTGCCCGCCCAGTTCATCAAGGTCGAGTCCGAGCACAGCGCGCTGCAGGCGGCGTCAGCGCCCCGGCGCTCGGCGCGCGCACCTACACCGCGACCTCGAGCCAGGGGCTCCTGCTCATGCACGAGCTCGTTCACTGGGCCTCGGGCATGCGCGCTCCCATCGTGATGGGGGTCGTCAACCGGGCGGTCGCTCCGCCGTGGAACATCGGCGCGGACCACACGGACACGATGTCCCAGCGGGACACCGGCTGGATCCAGTTCTACGTCGAGAGCAACCAGGAGGTGCTCGACACCGTCCTGCAGGCGTACCGGCTGGCGGAGGACCCGGAGATCCGCCTGCCGGTGATGGTCAACGAGGACGCGTTCTACCTCTCCCACACCGTCGAGCCCGTGGACGTCCCGCCCCAGGACCAGGTCGACGCGTTCCTTCCGCCCCGGGACGCCCGTGCGGTCCTCGTCCCCGGTGTCGCGGCGCGCCTTGGCAGCTTCACCGGACCCGACCACTACGTCGAGTTCCGAAAGGAGGTCGCGAACGCCATGCGGCGCGTCCCCGAGCGCCTTCGGGCGGTCGAGGAGGAGTTCCTTGACAGCTTCGGCCGCAGTCACGGCGGCCCGCTCCCGACGTACCGGACGGACGACGCCGACGAGGTGCTGATGACGATGGGAACGACTGACGACCACGGCGCGGACGGTCGTGGACGAACTGCGATCCGAAGGGACGCAAGGTCGGTCTCGCCAAGCTCCGGCTCTTCCGCCCGTTCCCGGCAGAGGAGATCCGCAGTCTGGCCGGAGGGGTCGACCGGCTCGGCGTGGTCGACCGGTCGTTCACGCTTCGGGACGATGGGGCGCCGCCGCGACGGAGGTCCGCGCGGCGCTCTACGCCTCCCCGCACCGCCCGCTCGTGTCGAGCTTCGTAGCAGGCATCGGCGGACGGGACGTCACGCCAGGGAAGGTCCGTTGGATGTTCGAGCGCCTTGGCGGCCGGTGAGGGGGCTGAGACCGTGTGGGCGGATCTCGACGAAACACGGGGGGTGCCGGTCCATGGCTAAGCTCACGATCCCGGCGGAGGAGCTGATGCATCCGGGCCACTCGGCCTGCCCGGGCTGCGGGCCCGCGCTCGCGATGCGTCTGCTCCTGAAGGGGCTCGGCGCCCGGACCATCGTCTCGGTGCCAGCCTGCTGCTGGACCGTGATCGGGACGCCGTTCCCGACGACCGCCCTGGGCGTCGGGATGATCGACTGTCCAATCGAGGCCACTGGTGCCTCCATCTCAGGCCTCCGGGCCGCAGCCGATGCGATGGGGTTCAAGGACCTGAACATCGTTGGGTTCGCGGGGGATGGCGGGACGGCCGACATCGGCCTCCAGTCCCTGAGCGGGATGCTCGAGCGGCGGACGAACGCGATCTACGTCATGTACGACAACGAGGCGTACATGAACACCGGCGTCCAGCGAAGCGGCGCCACGCCCGCGGGCGCGTGGACCACCACGACGCCCGTGTCGGGGTCCGGGCACGGCAAGTCGGAGGCCAAGAAGGACATGATGGGGATCGTTCTCGCCCACCACCCGGCTTACGCGGCCACGATCAATCCCACCTTCCCGGAAGATTTCCTGCGGAAGGTCGAGAAGGCACGCACGATTGAGGGACCGCGGTTCTTCCACGTGCTCACCGCCTGCCCGCCGGGGTGGAGGTACTCTTCCGAGCAGACGATTGCCCTCGGGCGACTGGCCACCGACAGTGGCCTCTTCCCGCTCTACGAGGTCGAGGACGGAAAGTACCACATCACCCGGAAGGGTGGAGCGCTCAAGCCCGTGGCCGACTACTTCCATCAGCAGGGGCGCTTCGGGCACCTCACCGATCAGGACATCGCTCTGATCCAGCAGCGGGTCCTGGGCGACTGGGCACGGCTGCAGGCCCTGGAAAAGGCCTCGTGATCCGTCGGCCGTGACGCACCGCGCCGGGAGGAATCTCCCACCGCCCGTTCGCGCTCCGATCGGTCGTCGTGACCCGGCAGGGCCGCGGCGCCCCGATGTCAGCCCGTAGGGGCCACAGCGCTCGACGCCGAAGGGGCGCTTTCGAGGAGGGAGTGGACCATGCGAAGCAGCTCTTTCGGCACCAACGGCAGCGGGACCACGTGGAACCGCCCGCGCGAGCGTAGACCCGGATCCCGGGCGCCGATCAGGACCAGGTCCGTATCGTTCCACTTCCCCGTCGCCCACTCGCGCGTGGTCGGACTGTCGAACCCCTTGGATGCCACGACCACGATGGCCGCGCTGGGGCGAAGCTCCCCCGCAGGACCACGGCTCAGCTCCTCGAGGGAACGTACCGTAGAGACCGCGAGTCCGTCCGCCTGGAAGAGGTCGGCGAGGGCCGAGGCAAGGCTCGGGTTCTCGCGGACCACCAGGATAGGTACCGCCGGGCACGAGAGTATCTAGAAGACGTCGCGGGCTTGAACGAGGTGTAAACTGGGGTTGACAAACCCGGCGACACGGCGCGCGTCGGGACCCCGAACCGGGCCCTCCGCGACTCGCTTCGCGACGAGCGGGGGGAGGATCCGGTAGGCCGGTGGAGAGGCGCTGGCATTTTCAACCCGGGACGCCTTCGTAGGAGCATGCCGCTGCCGGTGTCAGAGACCGAGTCGCTTCGGCTCCTCCTGGAGGAGGCGCCCGTAGGGATCGGTCTCTACGACCCTCCGTTCCGGCTCCTCTGGGCGAACCGCGCGTACCTCGCGGTCATCGGCGGCGGTGCAGCTGCCGCCGGTCCGGACGCCCCGGGCGCTTCAGCGGGGGACGCGGCCCTCTCTCCGGCGATCCGCTCCGCCCTCACGGCGGCGCTCCGGGACGGGGTATCGGCCACCCTTCGCTCCGTTCCCACAGGGCCGGGGGACCGCTCGAAGGTCCTCTACGTAGACGTTCGGATCCAGGCATTGCCGCGCGGATCGGGGAGTCCTCCCCGGGCTATCGCAGTGATCCATGACGTCACGGAACGAGTAGCCGAGCACGAACGGGCGCGGCTGTTCTACTCTGCGTTCCTGACCTCCACGAACGCGATGGAGGTGACAGATCGGGCCGGGATCCTCCTCGACGTAAACCCAGCGTTCGAGCGGATCTACGGGTATCCCGCGCCGAGTGCATCGGCCGGAAGCCGAGCCTCGTCCGCAGCGAGAGCACCCCCCGCGAGGTCTACACCCGGATGTGGGAGGACCTCACCGACCCTCATCGTGGAAGCTGGTCGGGCGAGGTTCTCAACCGCGACCGAAAGGGACGGGAGCGTCCGGTGTTCCTGACGATCTCGGCGGCCCGGGACGAGTCGGGGGCTACTACCCACTACCTCGGGGTCGCGGTCGACCTCACGGAGCAGCGTTCTTGGGAACGCCGCGCCGTCCACGCCGATAAGCTGGCTTCGATCGGCCAGCTCGCGGCGGGAGTCGCGCACGAGATCAACACGCCCCTGGCCAACATCATGCTCATCGCCGAGGGCCTCCGACCGCCGGTCTACCGACCCGGCGACGCTGGGTCGCGTCGATGCGATCGCCGAACAGGCGCGCATCGCAGCCGACATCGTCCGGGGACTGTTGGACTTCGCCCGCCGCAGCGAACCGCGGGTGACGGACCTCGACCTTGTCGCGGTCGCCCGGGACACGGTCTCGTTCCTCCGGGGGAAGCAGCCCGTCAACGTCGAGCTGGAGGAGCGCTACCCGTCCGGGCCGGTGCCGGTCTCGGGCGACCGCAGCCAGCTCGTTCAGGTGGTCACGAACATCCTCAACAACGCGTACGAGGCACTCGAGCATGGCGGGCGGATCGTGATCGAAGTGCGCCGACTGCGCGACCGCGCGGAAGTGGAGATCATCGACTCCGGCCCGGGAATCCCCG
The DNA here is from genome assembly GCA_963713145.1 of uncultured Thermoplasmata archaeon. Lineage (GTDB taxonomy): Archaea > Thermoplasmatota > Thermoplasmata > Lutacidiplasmatales > UBA184 > Lutacidiplasma. The sequence goes on from CAVQKI010000002.1 coordinate 45,551, forward strand.
AGGAGGCCCTACCCCACATCTTCGAGCCGTTCTTCACGACGAAGGAGGAGGGAAAGGGGACGGGACTGGGGCTCGCGATCTGCCACGGCATTCTGCAGGCACACCACGGTACGATCCGCGCCCGGAACGTGCCCGGGGCGGGCGCCTGCTTCGTAATCTCCCTCCCCGCTCGCCGGTGGCCGGACCGAGGCCGCTTCGGGACCCTCCGCCGGCACCGAGCAGCTCTCCGAACCTCCCTCGCTCGCGAAGCGGGGAGTAACCGTGGCGCCGGACTGGAACACCACGACGTAGGTTCGGACGGCGTCCTCCTCGGTGCCGCTGCTCCGCCTCGGAACAGGGGGTGGGCGACCCGAGGGCTGGGCTCCCCCGCTTCGGAAACCATTTTGTGCGCCCGGGCGTCGGCAGGTCGTGCGAATCCTGGTGGTGGACGACGACACGGTCTTCCGTGAGGAGCTCACGCGACTTCTCGACGAGGACGGCCACCAGGTCGTCAACAGCCCATCGGTCGTGAAGGCGATCGCGGAGCTCGAGGCGCGCGACGTGGACGTCCTGCTGACCGATCTCAAGATGCCCCGGCAGGGCGGGCTCGAGCTGTTGAAGGAGGTGCGGCATCGCTGGCCGCGCACCCTCGTGATCGTGCTGACCGGCTTCGCGACCGTCGAGACGGCGGTCGAGTCGATGAAGCAGGGCGCGTTCGACTACGTGCGAAAGCCGTTCGAAATCAAGGAGATCCAACGGGTCCTGGACGCGGCCGCGCGAGAGCTGCGCTACGCGGAGGAAGGAAGCCCGGGGGTCGACCCGGCCTCGCTGATCCGAAAGTGGGTGAGCGCGGACCATCGCGAGGTTCTGCTGATCACGGACCGCCCGGTGCCGTCCCGAGACGGGGTCACGGTCCTCCGGCCCGACTTCAGCAATCCCTACCGGATCCGAGAGGACGTCGACGGGTTCGTAGATGCCCGAACCCGCGTCGCGGTGGTCGTGGAGAGCGTCGATCGCCTCTTCGCGACGCACCGACGGGAGGACATCGTCGCGATCGTAAAGGCCGTCCGCGCGAAGGTCGACGACAAGGGGCCGTTGCTCCTGACGTTCGACCCGGTGCGATTGTCCGCCGGCGACGTGCTCGAGCTGAGAGCGGCGGCGTCCGCCCAGAGCACCCACGGAACCCTCGAGTCGCTAGCGAACCCCCTCCGTCGTGCCGTCCTGCGCCGTGCCGCCCAAGGCCCCTGCACGTTCGGCGAGGCGATGGCCGCAGCGGGCCTTGACGACGAGTCCCCGAAACTCTCCTTCCACCTCCGCAAGCTCCAGGATGACGGACTCCTCTCCCACGAATCGGATTCCTATCGCATCACTCCTCGAGGGAAGGAGGCAATCGACCTGCTCGAGCGGCTGGATTCCATCACCGGGGATGCCCTCCGCTCCGGGGGCGTGCTGCCTCAGCCGGGAACCGGCGCGCCCTCGAGCGGCCGGACCGCGGCGCGCGATCGCGGAGAGAGCAAGCGCGGCGAGCACGCGGCGAGCTGACGGCGCCTCTAGGCTCTCGGTAGGTCGTCTCGAAGACCGTTCCCGAGTCCCATCCGATCTCCGCCGGTCCTGTCGGGCGCAGGAGCGGCTGTTCGACCGCAGCGACACGCTCGCGCAAAGCGGCGAGAATGACTATAACCCCCCGACGGGTCGCTGTCCCGGAACCCGTCGAGGGAGCGGTGGGGAGCGCGGCCGGACGCCACGGAGCATCTCACGCCTAGCCCGGCCGCCCGACGGCCGTGCGTGAGACCGTTGCCGAGGCCCCGCGCACCCGGTCCGAGACTTCGCCGGCAGCAGAAGAACATGGCGAAGGTCGTAGTGGTCCTGTATCCCGGCGGTAAGTACGCGAAGGAAGTCCCCGAATTGCTCGGATGCGCGGAGAACGCGCTCGGCCTTAGGCCAATGCTGGAGGCTGGGGGGCACGAGCTGGTCGCGCTCACCGACGCCGAAGCCGAGCTCGACAAGCATCTGCCCACGGCGAACGTGCTGATCGCGACGCCGTTCTGGCCGGCATACATTACCCGCGAGCGCATCGCGCGGGCCCCGAACCTGAAGCTGCTGCTCACAGCGGGTGTCGGGTCCGACCACTTCGACCTTAAGGCCGCGGCTGAGCGCGGGATCACGGTCGCCGAGATCACCGGGAGCAACGTGGTCAGCGTGGCGGAGCACGTCGTGATGCAGATCCTCGCGCTGGTCCGGAACTTCATCCCGTCCTACCAGGATGTGATCGCGGGAGGGTGGGACATAGGCAAGATCGCCGCACGGTCGCACGACCTCGAGGACAAGACGGTCGGGATCGTGGGCCTGGGACGGATCGGTCAGCGGGTCGCGGCCCGACTGAAGCCGTTCGACGTTCGAACGTTCTACTACGACAACCGCCGATTGGGAATGGTGGAGGAGCAGGTCCTGGGCGTTCGGTACATGCCGCTGGACCCGATGCTCGCGATCTGCGATGTGGTCACCATCAACTCACCCCTCACGCCCGCGACCGAGCGACTGTTCGACCGGCAGCGCCTCGAGCGGATGAAGAAGGGCGCCTACCTCGTGAACACGGCGCGCGGTCGGATCGTCGACACCGATGCCCTGGTGGAGGTCCTGAAATCCGGCCATCTCGCCGGCTACGCAGGGGACGTATGGTACCCCCAGCCCGCACCGCGCGACCACCCTTGGAGGACGATGCCTAACCACGCCATGACCCCCCACGTCTCGGGAACTTCTCTCGAGGCGCAGAAGAGGTATGCCGAGGGAATTCGCGACTGTGTGGGTCGGTTCCTCGAGGGGCGTCCGCTCGAGAAGGACTACCTCATCGTGGACGGGGGCAAGGTCGTGAGCCCCAGCTACAGCTACGCCTACTGAGCGACGCAGGCCGTTCGCCCCGGGCGCCGGGGCGCAACTCCCGGTCCCGCTCGGAGGCGGGGCAGGCAGTCCGACCCGGCGCTGTCTGTCCGCGACTACGCCGTCAGGCTGTGTCGTTCGAAGACCAGCTTGCCATGGAGGTTGGTCGCGCTCAGAACGATCCCGTTGTCGATCCGGAGCACCAGGATGTCTCCGAGCCCGAGGCGGTGTGGGAGTGCGCCGATCACAACGTTGGGTGTGGGCGGCGCGGGCGAGGTCGTGACCTTCGGCGTCGACGACCTGGCAGCGGGGCTCCGGGGAGCAGAGCCTCGGATGAAGTAGAGCTTCTCTCGGCCGGACCGCACCATTCCGATCGTTCCCTCGGTTACGAGGGCGCGCAACGCATTGTAGACCGAGTTCTCGTGGTACGAACGGCCGCTGGCCTTGGCGATCCTTTTCGCGATCTTCGTGGTGGAGAGGCGACCCCCGGGGTTGAGCGCGCGGAGTGTGTCTAGGACCCAATCCTGCGTGCTGCGCTGTTTCTCGGAGACCTTCACTTTCTTGGGTGACATGGGGGGCCCGCAGTTTCGGTCCCATGTAAAGCTACCTCTAGCCGACAAGACACAGGATAGACCTGCTTTGAGCAGGGGTCGGACCGCGCCCGCTCCACCGGAATTCTCGACCCCAGCAGCGAACGCCCGAGGAGTGTTTGTGAGCCTGTCATCGTGCGCCCAGAGGCGTCGAAGCCATCCGGACGGGATGGCAACACCGCCCAGCACCTCGTCTGTCGGGACCCCGGTGCCGCCGGACTGTCGGAGAGATCCTACGTTCACGACCGACACGGCTCACAACGTTGACACACAACCCGGCGCGGGGGAGAGCCTACCCCATCGACCGTACGTCGGCCGGGGCGACGCGCTCAATGACATCGTCGCCCGGAAGGGGGTCGGCTTCCGGTACAGTGCAAGGGCCAGACCGGCCCTCTTCCGTGGCACCTATTCGGAGAGCGACTTGTTGGTCTCTCGGAGGCGGCGAGCGAGCTCGAGGAGCATCCCCTTGTAGACCCCGCGGTGAGTCTCAGCGAACGCGTCGAGCTCCCAGCGGGAAAGCACCCCGACCGCGGTTGGACGCGTGGTCACGACATCGGCCGACCGGGGTTGGCTGTCGAAAAGGGACATCTCGCCGAAGAACTGCCCGGCGCCGAGCCGTGCCAAGGCGCGGTTTCCCTTGCGGACCTCGACCTCTCCGGCCAGGATGAGGTAGAATCCGATCCCGGCCTCCCCCCGCTTTACCACAATCTCGCCCGGGTCGAGATACCGCACCTTCACCTCTTTGCCCAGCGACTTGAGGTTTCGGTCGGAGAGCTCGGAGAAGATCGGCGTCTGACCGAGGAGTTCGCTGATCGCGTTGGGTCCGATCTCGGCGGGAGGCGTCACGTTCGAGGGTACCTATCCTCGGATATATCCGTCACGCACGTCGGAACGCCCCAGTTTCCGGTGGAGCGCCGGCGGTCAACGACCGTACGCGCAGGTTCCGAACGCCATCCAGGCGCGCGGGGAGCCTCGAGCGACCGTTCTTACCGGCGTGGGGGCTGGGGCGAGGACCGCCGCTCGAGGAGCGCGTGGTACACGGCGAACCTCGCTTCGTACCTCGGTCTTCCGGAAGACGAACTGTTCCTCGAAGGTGGCGGCCGCTTCCTCGACTGACGGCCGGTGCGGCGGCCCGAACTCTTGCGTGGCTTCGCGGCCGATCCAGGAGAGTAGGTAGGACCCTCGGGGGCGCAGCACGCGTCCGAGCTCCCGCGAGTAGGCTCCCCGGAGCGGGATAGGGAGCGTATGAAAGCAGCCCACGTCCACCATCGCCCCGAACGACCGGTCCCTGTACGGAAGGCGCAAGGCGTCCTCCGCGCGGAAATCGACTTGGAGGCCGAGGCTGCGCGCGCGGCGCCGGGCAGCTTCGATCGCGCGGGGGGCGAGGTCGACCCCGCTCACCCGGAAGCCTGCTCGTGCAAGGAACAGCGAGTTGGTGCCGGCTCCGCATCCGATGTCGAGGACCCGCGTTCCCGGGCGGAACCAACGTTCCGCTACCGCCCGGCGGAGCCAACCGTACGGCCGCGGAGAGAACCACGGCAGGTCTCGGTAGGGCGTGCGCTCGTAGGTCCTCCCCCACTGCTCGCGGTGTGCTTCCGACACTCCGGGACGGGAGCGTGCCATGCCGGGAACCCTTGCCTCACGCGACCGAGTCTTCGTCGGCGCGCAGGTCGATGCCGTGGGTGAGGTACGCTCGGAGGTTCAAGAGGTGGTACACCCAGCCGGCCTGGACGGAGCCATGCAGGCGGACCCACGCGGGCCCGGACCTAAACCCGCTGTGGGTGATGGTGAGAATAGTGCCGCGTCCCTTCTTTCGCAGCTGGAATCGCGCCTCCGTAAGGAAGACCTTGCCCTTCCCGAAACGATCGGGCCAGGAGAGAGTGAGCGATCGACCCGGGACCGCCGACTTCACCTTCCCCCGGAGAGAATACCCACCGCGCCATACGAAGCGGAAGGGAGCGTCCGGCGCTAGCGTCATCTCGGCACGTTGGACGAACCATCGCGAGAGCTTGTTCGGCTCGGTCAGCGCGGCATAGACCTTCGCGGGGCTCGCATCGTAGTAGAACGTTTCCTGGACCGTCAGCCGCCTCGCCATCGGGTATGCCGTACCTGCCGGCCGTCTTGAGGCCAACGGCCGGTGGTTCCGCCTCGGCCGAACGGCGACCCGTCTACCCGGGGGGCGGTCGCGGCTCCTTCTTCCGTCGGCGGACGATCGTCAGGGCCACGATCGAGGCCCCAACCGCGAGGAGCGCGAGACCGGCAAGGAGCTCGACCGCCTCGACGGTCGGGAGGCCGAGTAGGGTCTGCACGCTGCCTCCGGTGTGCAGGCTCGCGAAGGTGACCGATACGACCACGGGAGTTCCGTTCACGACGACGGATCCGGAGGCGGGATCTGCCGAGTCCCCCGGGGGTGGCTGTACCGTGAAGCCGAACGTCCCGTTCGGGACGGAGAAGATAAGGTAGGTCACGCTCGTTTCGAGGGTCCTGACGCCGAGCTTCACCGACCAGTTGGCGTCGGGAGCGAGGCCCGAGGCCGAGAACGTTACGGTGAACATTGGGGGGGGAACGTAGGTGAAATCGATGAGTCTCGATACGCCGCTGCCGTTCACATCGACCATGCCGGTCGGCGGATTGGCCAGGTAGTACTGGGCGGAGACCGAGAAGGTGTAGTTCCCGTCCGGCTCCTCGAAGCCAAGCGTGAACGAGTTCGAGCGGTTGGTGACCCCGTTCAAGGTCACGTTCCAGTCCGTGCTTCCCGCCCAGCCGCTCTGGGTGAACTGCACGAAATAGCTCTGCGGGGTCGCGAGGACGCTGAGGTTGTCGGAACCCGCGTTGGAAACGTACACATCCCCGTTCCCCGGGTCGTACACCACGAACTCCGGTACGGATCCCACGGCAACCGTCGCGACCGGGGTGACGCCTTGGATCAGCGTGACGGTGTCAGAGCCGTCGTTGGCGACGTAAACGTAGCCGTTGCCGCTGTCGTACGCCATGTACTCGGGGCCAGTTCCCGTCGTGACGTAGGCGAGGAAGTTCGTGTTGTTGAGCACGCTCACGTTGTTCCCGCCCGTCGCGGCTACGTAGAGGTAGCCGTTTCCCGAGTCGTAGGTGACGGAGGTTGGATAGTACCCGACCCAGGCCGAGCCGATCACCGACAGCCCATGGAGGGTTGTCACAGAGTATGCGCCGTAGTTGGTCACGACCTCGGCGTTGCTGTCGCCATCATAGACGGCGTACTGCGGATTCTCCCCGACGACCGGGTCCGCCAGCGAGACCGTGCCGTTCAGGATGTTCACCGAAGAGCTATTGGGATTGGGAACGTAGAGGAACCCGTCCGCGGGGTCGTAGCCGGCGAATCGCGGGTTGCCTCCGACGTTGACCGAGCCGACCACGGTCGTGCCGTTGATCACGCTCACATTGCCGGAGCCTGAATTCGGGACGTACACCCAGCCGGTCGCGGAGTCGTACTCCGCGGACCAGGGGTTCTTCCCCACGTGGATCGAGACCACGACGGTCAGCCCGGAGAGAACGCTCACGTTGCTGGTGTTGAAGTTGGGCATGTAGACGTAGCCGTTGTCGCTGTCGAACGTCCCGAACTGCGGTCCTGTCCCGACGTTTATCGAGCCGACGACGGAGGTCCCGTCGACCACGGTCACGTTTGCGCCCCCGCTGTTCGGGACATACAGATACCCGTTCCTCGGGTCGTACGTAGGGCGTCCGGGGGTAGTTCCGACCGGCACGGACGCAGGCGAGTCGGTGGGCGACAGCCTGGACCCCGACCCCGGAAGGAGGCCGGTCGGAGCCGCGCTGGGTGAAGGCTGGCCGGCGTGCAGCACAGCGGCAGCCGGTCCCGGCGTGGCGGCGCAGCCATCCCCGGAAAACAACCCGGCGAGAAGAATGGCGGCGGCAACCCCGACCGCCAGGGGAACCCGGTACGGCCTGGTCCTCACGCGGGGACGTACACCGTGTCTCGTTATACGCGCTTGGCGCCGCTCCGGCCATCGGCCCCGCGCTGGTCGGGGCTGAGGGACGTCTGTTAGGCAGGGTTTATCAGAGCGGGTCCCTCCGGCACGCGATGGCGGACCAGGTGCGTTTCGTCTATACCGGTATCCGTGTCCGAAATCTACCCCGATCGCTCCGGTTCTATCGGGCGCTCGGATTCCGAGTGGTAAAGCGCGGGGAATTCTCCCATGGAGGTAAGTGGGTCCACCTCGTCTTCCCGGGTTCCACCCACCGGCTCGAGCTGAATTTCTATGCGAAGGGGAACCCGTTCTACGAGCCGTTCCGCGCCGGGACCGAGTTCGACCACTTCGGTTTCTATGTTTCCGACCCGATTCACTGGCTTCGGAAGGCTGTTCGCGCGGGAGGGAAGCCGACCGTAGGCTACGTGGACGGCCCCTACCAGCTCCTCTACGTGAAGGACCCCGACGGGGTCTGGCTTGGCGTATGCGGCCCCGCCTGGGCCGGCGCGCTTCCCTCCCCTGCCTCCATCCTTCGGGGGAAGCGAGCGTCCCGCGGGTCGTCGTCCGGCAGAGCGGGTCGGAATCGTCCGGCCGAGCGTGGCCGCCGGCCTGGTCGCAGCTGACCCCGCACTAACGGCGGTTCGCCCGGGCCCGAAGCCGGTTCGCCGCCTCCGCGTCGTCGATCCCATCCACTTCGAGGAGCTTTGCCCGAGAAGTTCCGGACCGTATCCACCGGGTGCTCGAGACGGGTTGCTCTAGCCAGTCAGCTACAAGCGCCGCGACCGCGCGGTTCGCCTCCCCCCCGACCGCTGGCGCGCGGCAGGAGACCACCCATCGCTCGCGCCACTCGTCCCAGGTAACGGCGTCCGCGGTGCTGCCCGCGCGCACCCAGAGGGGTATCCGAGCCAACTGGCTCACCGCCGGGTCGGGTCGGGATGGGCCAGAGTGACTCGTCGGGACATCGCAACTGGAGGCTCACGCCCCGGTCAACCGCTTATCGAGGGGTGGCCCCTTCAAAGAGTCTTTCGCCCGGTAGCGGACCCCTTCGCCAACGAGGCAAGTATTATCGCCCGTGACCTCGGTATCACTTTCCCGAGGAGGCGCGCGCCGTTCCAATGATTGCCACCACTCGGCCGATTGCAACCGGCCGGCCATCGGGTGGCACCAGGCCTCGTCGCTCCAGGAGGGGGGCCAGCTCCGCGAAATGGCCGCTCATCGTCGCGGCAGTCGCCTCGGTCGTGATCGGTACTGGCGGTCGGTGCCGCAACGAACTGGTTCTGGTTTGCCTCCACGACATCGGGCGGTGGCGGAGGAGGGGGCGGAGGCCACTCTGGACCGGGGCCAAACCCGTACAACGAGACGATCAGCGCCGTCTACTCGTCCGTGACCTACAACGGTGCGTCGAGCGGGTACTTCGCGGCGCTCGATGGGAAGGACCTGTGCGGTCCCTGCCCCACTCTTCCTACCACGGACTACAACTACACTCCCGCGGTCTCCGGGTTCTGGTTCTACGTCAACGTGACAAGTTCGGCAACCGTGTATGTGACGCTGTCCAACTTCACGGTGTCTACCGGAGGTGGACACCCGACGCTCTTCACGCTCTCGCGCGTTGTCTGTTGCTCTCCCGGCTACTCGGAAGTCACGGTTCGGGTCGGGTTCACTCCGGGATCTGAGATGGGTCTTGCCGCGTTCGTGTACGCGGTCTCGATCCCCGACGTGGGCCCCGCCGGGCTCGCGTTGTACTTCAACGCTACCTCGCCGTGAACCGACCTGGCTGGATGGGCCAGAATCCAGCCCACGGGCGGCTTGGCCTGTCACAGGGCCGGTGAAACCGCAGAGCTCGGCGGCGGCGTTCGGCTAGCCGATAGCCGTTCGAAATGTAGCGGTCGGACCGACATGCCCACGGAGGGCTGTGGAAGCGGGGTGCCAGGGAGGTCGCCGCCTCCGGGACCCACTTTCGAAGCCCAAGGGTTCAAGAACAGGGGCTGACCATGTATTTGCCATGATGCGCCGTCGAGTCCGCCGTTCCGACCGTCGCCGCGGTGTTAGTCACAATCATCTCCGCCGTCCTTCTCGTTGCAATCACGGTCGTGTTGGTCGGCGTTCTCTACGCAATTCGCATACCGCTGCCCACCGCGCCGCCGACCATCGGTTACAGCGTGGACAGTAACGAACGGTTGCCCGCGTGGGGTGACCCGACGGACTGCTATCCGAACCTTCCGTACCTCCCCAGCTACTATCTCGGCAACGGGTCCGGCGACCCCCGCTGGAACACGTACATGAACGCCTGGAACAACGACTGTGAGAACGGTGACACGGGTCACTACAACCAGATGAACGTGAGCCAGATCGTCATCACCCAGGTCTCCCGGATCATTCCGCTCGCGTCGGTTCAGTTCGCCTTCGTGTGCACCAACACGACCCCCACCTACATCAGCAACGACCTGGTCAAGGGGTCGCTGGCGGCGATGTCGTGGTTCCCCGGAGAGAGCCAGTCGAATCTCTCCGCCAGTGCCCCTAAGCTCGCGAGCTGCGCCACGTTCAACGCGAGCAACTACGGTGGTGGGGCCAACGGCGTCTACTACAACCGGCTTGGATTTTTCGAGCCGCTCAACCAGAACGGGGATATCCTCCAGCCCGGAGACGCGATCATCATCTACATCCACACGGCGAACTCGATCTTCGAGGCGCCCAGCCCGATCGAGCCCCAGTCGACCTGGAACACGGCGGACGTGGACGATTACCACGGGGGGCCCCCGTGGTGTTTCACCGTCCCCGGAGCTTGCACCATCGAGCTCACGGATACGGCCTCGGTCCCGGCAGCCCTGATCGCGGCCATCCCGCTCTACGGGTTCTGAGACTCCTCCGGTCGAGGACCCGCGCCCGCCGCCGCACCCGCGCTCCGGGCTCCTCCGAGAGCCCGAGATAAATAGCCCCGGACTGTCGCGCGTCGAGTGAACGAATCGGATCCGCATCGCCCCCCCTTTGAGCCGTTCAAGACCAAGGTGGTGGAGCGGATACCCAACCCGTCCCGGGAAGAGCGAGAGGCCGCGCTCAAACGCGCCCACTACAACCTGTTCAACCTTCGTTCGGACGAGATCCGTATCGACCTCCTGACCGACTCCGGCACGGGCGCTATGAGCGACCGCCAGTGGGCCGCGCTGATGCTCGGGGACGAGACGTACGCAGGGAGCCGAAACTTCGCCCACTTCGAGGAGACGGTACGCTCCCTGACCGGGTTTCCCCACATCGTGCCCGCGCACCAGGGCCGGGCCGCGGAGAACCTCCTGTTCTCCAGCCTGTGCCGGCCCGGTTCGATCGTTCCCAACAACATGCACTTCGACACGACGCAGGCCCACGTCGTGCACCAGGGGGCCATCCCGGTGAACCTGGCTGTCCCCGAGGCGTACGACCCGGAGAGCGACTTCCCGTTCAAGGGGAATGTGGACCTTGCCGCGCTCGAAAAGCTGCTCAGCGGAGCGGGACCGGAGAAGGTACCGCTCGTGATGGTCACGATCACGAACAACACCGGCGGTGGCCAACCGGTCTCCGTAGGGAACTTCCGGGAGGTCGCTCGTATCGCCGGGGCCCATCGGGTGCCTGTCTACCTCGACATGTGCCGGTGGGCCGAGAACGCCTTCCTGGTGCGGGAACGAGAGCCCGGGATGGGCGCGCGGACGATCCCCGAGATCGGCCGCGAGTTCTTCGACCTGGCCGCGGGCGCAACGATGAGCGCCAAGAAGGACGGGCTCGTCAACATCGGTGGGTTCGTCGCGACCCGCGATGAACGGCTCGCGGAGAAGCTGAAGGAGGCGGTGATCCTCTTCGAGGGGTTCCCGACCTACGGCGGCCTCGCCCGCCGCGACCTCGAGGCGATCTCGGTCGGCCTCACCGAAGCGACCGAGCTCCCGTACCTCGAGCACCGCATCGGCCAGGTCCGCTACCTGGCCGCGCTGCTGGACGACGCAGGGGTGCCGTTCTTCCATCCGGTCGGAGGGCACGGCGTCTACGTCGACGTCCGGCGGTTCCTCCCCCACCTCGGGGACGCGGACCTCCCCGGACAGGCCCTCGTGGTCGAGCTCTACCGCGAAGGCGGCGTTCGCGCAGTCGAGGTAGGCGCCCTCATGTTCGGCACCAGCGCGGAGGGTCCATCCCGATCCCTCGAGCTGGTCCGGCTGGCCATTCCCCGTCGGGTGTACTCAGCCAGCCATCTTGCCTACGTCGCGGACGTGGTCGGGCGGGTGTTCGCACGTCGAGCGGGCGTTCGAGGGGTCCGGATGGTCTATCGACCCGAACGGTTGCCTCACTTCACCGCCCGATTCGCTCCGGCGTGATCCCCGCGTGGAGCGCTGCGCCGATGCCTCAGGACTCGACCCGGAAGGCGAGAGCAACGCGGCTCGAGGCGGTATATCGCCGCCGTAAGCAGACCCTTGGAGACGGTGTCAAGGCAACGCGCGGTCGGCTTGGTAGGACTCGCGCTGCGCTTCGGCCCGCCAGGGCGCGGGCGAGGCCCTCGCCGCGTTCTCGGGGGCCGGGGACGTCCGCCGAGGTTTCAGTTCCCGACGTGGGAGCCGATCCGGATCGGGTGCTCCTGGCATCGCTCCGGGTCCGAGTCCGCGAGCGGATCTGGACCGGCTCGTTCTCCCGACGGCATCCGAGGGAGTGCGTGGAGATCCTCAACCATCACGTGGTAACGACAGACGTCTCGGTCTCAGACCACTGGATCAGCGGCGGGCCACCGGGGGTTTGGGGACGGGAGATCGCAGCCTATCCGGACGTGGTGAACGTAGACTGCCTGGCCGAGGTCGGCGAAGGGTCCCTCTACCGCATCATCTTCGGAAACCCGCCCGTCGTCTACCTCTACCGACGACTTCGCCTGCCGTTCCCCCTCCCGCTCCGCATCCAGGGCGGGTTCATCCGGTGGGAGGTGGTCGCCCGGGCTCGGGATTTCCGCCGCATCCTCCGGTTCGCCCGCCTGGCAGACCCCGGGGCGCAGGTCGTCTCCCTACGGAGTCACCCGCTCCGAGACCACCATCCGTTACTGAGCGAGAGCCAACGCTCTCTGCTGAGCGAAGCGATGGCGGCGGGCTACTTTGCCGTGCCTCGGCGCATCTCGTTGACGGACCTGGCCCGCCAACTGGAGCGGAGCAAATCGTCCGTATCGGAGGCGATGGCGCAGGTCGAGCGGAAGCTTCTCGAGAGCGCGTTGCGCCCGGACTCCTTCGCGCCGTAGACGGGACCGCCGCCGAACGGAGGCTTCGCGCACGGAGCGCTGGGTGCCGCTGAATCGATCGGGAGCGCGGGGTGCGAGGTCTGTTTGAAACTGTTATGGTGGGTGACCCCGTGAAGAGGAGGATGGCGGCCCTCATCCCGCGATCCGAGTGGCCCGAGATCGCCAGTCGTTCCCTGCCCATCGACGCTCGCTTTCGACCGTCACTAGCTGCGTGAGGACCCATCGCAGGGCCAGAGGGGGATTCAACGAAGTGGACGGCGCCGTCGACACAGCCCCCGCAGCCGCCAGTGCCGAGGAGCTCCCGCCAGAGGGGGTGGGCCCCGCTCGGACCGTGACGGTCCTCTCGGCGGGAATTGTTGCTCACAACGAGGAGCGGAATCTTGAGACGGCCTTCCGTTCCCTGGTCGACCAGGATCTGCCCGAAGACGCTGCCTGGGAGTCGTTCTGGATCGTCGCTGAGCGGCTGCACCGACGGAACGGTCGCTGTGGCGGAGCGTCTCGCGAAGGCCGACCCTCGCGTGCGCGTGCTGATCGAAGCCGAGCGCCTCGGAAAGGCCCACGCGCTGCGGGAAATCTTCGTTCGAGCCCGAGGTACGGCGCTGGTCCTCCTGAACGCGGACGCCCGGGCCGAGGGCGGGGCGGTCCGCGCCCTCTTGGACGTCGCCCGCGATTATCCGGCACCTTTCGCCGTCATGGGTCGCCCGGTGCTCCCCCCGGGCACCGAGGGTCGTTGGGCGGAGGAACTCCGACTGATGTGGGCGTTGCACCACGAATTCCACCTCGAGCTCCAACGCCTGGGTGGTGGGGCCCACCTTTCGGACGAGCTCCTGCTGGTCAGCCTGCCTGGGTACCCCGCCCTGCCCGATGGGACGATCAACGACGGCTCCTATCTCGGCGTCTGGCTCTCCCAGCACGGGGGTCACCGTCTCTACGCGCCCGGGGCGCTGGTCACGGTCGATGTTCCATGGGCGGTGCGGGACCATCTCGAGCAGCGCCGCCGAATCCTGTACGGGAACTACCAGGTAACGACCGCTCTCGGCGAAGCGCCTAGCACGTTCGTCCGATTCGCGGTTCGTTCGCCATCGCGCGCGGTCGAGCTTCTCGGCCGGTCCGCTCCCTCCAAGAGAACCGGCTGGATTCCCCTGGCTCGACTCGCCGCCGCAGAGGCGGTTGCGATCACGCTCGCGAACTGGGACCGCATCCCCCCGCGTACCGACCACGTCCGGTGGCGACGGATTCGTTCCACGACTGCCGTAGGATCGGTCGGCCTTCCCTCGGGCCCGCGGTTCGGAGGTTCCGCTGCCCGCCGCTCGCCAGCGCTCGTCGAAGGCCGCGTGGCTGCCATCGTCGACGTAGCCTCCCAGTTTGGGATCGGCGTCGCCCTGCCCGAACTCGTTCGGCTCCTGCCGAACGAGGCGCCCTCCACGGTTCCCGAAGTACGAACGTGGTTGGCGTCTCGGCCCTATCTTGCCCGCTTGGACGGCGAGAGGGCGTTTGCTCCGGACTCAGCGACGGACCTGGAGGTCGAACGGGCCAGCCGGGGCCTCCATTACCTCGAGCAGGCTAGGGAGCTATTCGCGGGACCGTTGCGGAGCGCAGCTGGATGGACCCGGTGCGTCTGCGTCACCGGATCGGCCGCCTACGGCGAGCCCGGCCGGGGTGACGACCTCGATCTATTCGTTGTGACCAGACGGGGGTCCCAGTGGTGGTTTCTCTTCTACGCCTACCTAACGCTTCGCATCACGCGAATCCGGAAGGGAGTGCCCGTCGAGCCGCTCCCGTGCTTCAACTTCGTTCTGGACGACGTGGAAGCTGCGAGGGAGTTCGCCGGTAGCCAGGGATTCCTCTTTGCCCGAGAGGCCCTGACCGCAAGAGCGGTCAGAGGAGAGGGATACTACCGCGCTCTACTCGCTCACGCGCCTTGGATGGCCGAGGAGATCCCTCGACTCTACTCCGAGCGCACCGGGGAGTCCGTGACGGACGACCCGGTCGACCCGCCAGCGCCGCTCGCGGTGCGGCTGCTGAACGCGGCGCTCTTTCCCTGGCTCGCGGCGTACCTTCAGCTGGTCGGGCTCCGCCGTAACGGGCGTTTCCGTAGGGCGGCCAGGCACGACGAACGGTTCCGAGTCGAGACCCGCTGGCGCAAGCTTGTGTTCGCATCCCGCAAGTTCGAGCGTCTTCGCGAGAGCTACCGGACCCGCACGACACCCCGTCCGACCGTGCAGCCCCATCGTGGAGTGACGTCCCGACCCTCAGTTTCTGAGCCGACTCAAAGAGGTGCTTCGGAGTGACGTTTCGAGCGACTCCGGCCCTGCGGAGCGGCCCGGTCCGGCCGCAGGACCGAGGCGGTTCATGTCGGTGACCGCCGGGGCCCAGGGCGTTCCCCCCTCGTCCGGCGAGACAAGGTCGGGGCTGGGGCTGGACGAACCGCAGAGCCTCGAGCTGCTGCTCCCGGGCAGAAACGTGCCCCTCGGCTTCGTCCGTGACGGGGACGTCGTCTACTTGGTGGGTGGAAACCGGTCGGCTCGATGGCCGGTCGAGCTGCTTCGCGAGGGACGCGCGATGCTCTCAATCTCGGACGCGCAGGTCGAGGGTTCGGCGGAGCTGATCACGGACCCGCTCGAGAGACGGGACACACTCGACCGGTTTCGGGCGAAGGTACGGGCCAGAGCAGTATGCACGCTGGTACGAGAACGCCGCACGGGTGCTGCGCGTTCGACTCGGCGTGCCCCGGGCTCCCGCGGACGGGGGAGAGCGGTACTACGGTTGGCTTGCCTCCGAGTTCGACAACATCGCGGACGACTACGACCGACACATCCTGGGAAACCGCATCAATCGGCTGCTGCGCGATCGCTCCCTAGCGGAGTTGAGAAGGGTCTTCGGGCGGGCGTCCCGTCTGCTGGAGATCGGCTGCGGCTCCGGCATGGAGACCTTGCCGCTCCTCGGGGAAGGGCACGAGATCTTCTGCGTGGACATCTCCGAGCGGATGCTCGAAGTCGTGCGGCAGAAGGCCCGTAAGCAGGGGGTCGCGGAGCGCCTGCAGACGGCGAAACTGGCGGCCGCAGCTTTGCCGCAGTTCCTCGACCAGGTCGGACCGGCTGCGTTCGACGGCGCGTACTCGACGTACGGCGCAATGAACTGCGAGGCCGACCTCGCGCCCCTCCCTCCGGCGCTCCACGGACTCCTCCGACCCGGGGCTCGCTTCGTCGCGGGGGTCTACAACCGGTGGTGCGCGTTCGAGCTGCTCGGGTACTCCATCACCGGCCGGTTCGACCGGGCGTTCGGGCGCACCGGTCGACCGGTACGGGTCGGCTCCTCCCGGTTCTGCGTCGATGTCTACGCCCACTCGCCGGCGACGGTCGGGCGGATCTTCGCACCGTGGTTCGTTCGCGAACGGCTGGCCGCCGCGCCGGTCCTGCTCCCGCCTTCTGATCTGGTCGCGTACGTCGAACGGTTCCAACGGCACTTCGCTGCACTCGAGCGCTTCGACCGAGTGGTCGCGGCACGGTGGCCATTCTCCCTCGTCGGCGACCACTTTCTGCTCACGCTACGCCGTGAGATGCAGGGGTCTGCGACGGCATGATCGGGTTCAGTCATGGCCCGTCCGGTCCGGAGCCACGGGGCCGAGGGACCGATCGAGGTGCGACCATCGCGTCGGGTCCGAAAATCCTCGCAGCAGTTTGAGGTAGAACACCGGGCTGTAGAGCACATTCCGGACCTTCCGGCTGTTGAGGTGCATCAACAGGTACCGACCTCGGCCGAGTACGCGAGCTCGCGTGGGCTCCAGCCCGACGAGCGTCGGATCGCTGCGCCCTGGAACTCGGGCCAGTGGGGCGCCGCCCGGTACGTGCCGTGGTGCACCATCGCTTCCGCGACGTACCGGGTATAGAGCTGCTGCCGGCGCGCGGCGAGCTGCAGGTAGTAGGTCTCTCGCCCTTGGGCCTCGTCTGGGATCCTGGCAGCCAGCGCCCACCGGCGGCCCACGAGCGTTAGCCCCAAGGGCAGACCATATCGGAACCGATGTCCGAGCGACATTCCCACCACGGCGGCCGTCCTCGGACGAGCATACTCTCGCACCGCCTGCCCGTAGAAATCCGGCCGTTCGATCACGACGTCGCTATCCACGAACAGGACCGGATCGGTATCCGCCGCAGCGAGTGCCAGGTTTCGAGCCCGGCCGAGGCCGATCCGCTCGTCAAGGACCTGCGCTCCGTGGGCTCGGGCGATGTCAGGGGTCCCATCCCGACTCGACCGGTCCACGACGATCAGGTGATGGACCGGTATGTGTGCTCGGATCGCGGTGAGCGTCTGGTCGAGCGTCCCTGCCGATTCGTACGTGGCTACCAGGACATCGATCAGGGGTCGCTTTGGAGGCTCCCGAGGCTCTCCTGTAAGCCCGGTCTCCTTCGGCACTGGAGCAGGCGACCCCGGCCTGGCTCCTACCGCCATGCTCCCTCTCTCAGCGCCGGAGACCTCGGATTACGTCGGCCAACGGTGGACCGGCCCGAGGTCACCACTCTGCGTGAACCTCGCTCGCCTCGGTGCGCAACGCGATCGCGATGTCCGGGATGTGGTAGTCGAGGTCTTCGACGATCCGGTCTCCGACCGGGCGGCGCTGCAGTACGATGCCTCCGCGGTGCAGTAGGAACAGGAACGAGCAACGCACCGTGTCGACCCCTAGGCAGATACCGTGGTCCGAGAACAGATACTTGATGGGAAGGCGCTCCGAAAGGATCCTCATGATGCCCTGTCCACCGGCCACGGGTTGAAGAGGACCGGAGGCTTTGGGGCTTTCCCCGACATCGTGGCACCCGAGGGGGTTGACTCAGCTGGATCCCGCGGATTCGACGCCCGTCGCGGGTCACCCTCGGCGCACGGAGCCTCCCCCACCCGCCCTTCACCGGCTCGTGGACTCGGGTCCGGGCCGAACGCCTGGCCGACGAGGTTGGGAGCGGTATCTTCCGGAGATCCTCGTCGTCGCGGCGTTAGGGGCGATGGCGCTCGGCCTGTACATCACCTTCGCGCTGGCCGGCGTCCAGCAGTGGATCTTTTCGACCATCCTGGGAGGGGCGACGCTCTGCTCCCTCGGCATGCCGTATGCCGTCCGTCGTTCGGGAGTCGCGTGGGAGCGCGCCCTTCGCGGGCTCGTCCTGGTGTCGGTCGTCATCGCGGTCGTGAGCGTGGTCACGGGCATCGGGAACAACGGGACCGACGAGAACCGAACCACCCCGGCGTTCTTGGGTGAGCTCTGGAGGGGGGAGAACCCGTACGCCACCCTGCTGGTCCTCCACTACCGCGTGAGCGTTCTGAATCTCCTGCCGCACTCGGTGACCTCCGCGAGCTACGAGCCGTACCTCCCGCTCCTCACGTTCGTCCAGATCCCGGGCACGGGATACCTCGGATACGACGCCCTATGCCTCGGGGCCTGGGCGGGGCTCGTGTACATCCTGCGCAAGGACGAGTTTGGTGCTCTGGTCCTCGCGACCCCGATGGTCGCCCTGGTGGCGGCGAACGGGTTCAACGACCTCCCGGTGCTCCTCCTGACCACGGTCGCCCTCCGGGGAACTGCCGGCCGGGCGACGAAGGCCGTGGAATTCCTGTCGTACGGGCTGAAACAGTTCGCGAACGTCTTCTGGGTGGGGTACTACGCGGTGCATCGGAGATGGTGGCGAGTCCTGGGCGTGCTCGCGGGGACCTTGGTGATCGCCGCGCCGTTCCTGCTTTGGCAGCCACAGGCGTTCTGGTGCCGTGCGGTCGTGGCCGACGCCGGGACGGGGTGTGGGGGATTCGGGACGGGCCAGGTGACACCCGTGGGCGACTTTCTGCACTGGGACTACTACCTGTGGGTCGTCTGGCTGGTGGCACTGTTTCCCTCGACGACTCGTCTCTGGCTGGACCGGGTGAGGCGCAGGCTTGCCCCCGGCGCATGGGCCAAAGCTTCGATTGAAGACCGAGCGGGGACGACCGGCGGTCGGTGAGTCCGCTCGTCCAGGATTCGGCCGGAATCAGCCCGACCGGCGACGGCAGCCATCCTGAGCCTAGAACACGCCGAGCGAGTCGCCCTTGCCGCGGACGCGCCTCGAGCGAGGGAGCGGAAGCCGTCCGCACACCGCGACCGGCCGGCGAGCAGGCCCGCCGGTCACGGCGCCGGCCAGACCGGGCGCGCGAAGTGTGGGGGCCGGCCTTGCCCACTTCGAGACGGGGGTCACTGGCCGAACGAGGGTTTGCTCAGCCAGTTCAGAAGAGAACGCGGACGCTCCCAGCAGGGGTTCCGAGATCTCCGCGTGATACCGAAGCGGGGCCGACTCGAGCTCTCGACGGAAGAGGTCGGCGGACTCGGGCCCGAAGCCCGCGAAGTCGTCGTTGAAGAGCACGAATGCCTCCTGGACCTCGCTGAGCCGGGACTTGAGCCGGGACGCCCAGACCCGGGTCTCCGTCGACCGGTCAAGGCGGATCTCCCCGTGCTCCTCCCGCGGTATCGTGTGGAGGTCTCCGGCGAACCGTAGGTAGACGAAATCGCTGGTAAGCGCCGGCGGGACCGCTACGTTCGGTCGGCACGACCACACCAAGGCGACGTCGCGAGTGGACAGGGCCTCGATCAGCGATCTCCCGGTCTCGCCCGAATACCATCCGGGGTCCCGGAACTCGACCGCGTACCGGAGCGATGGATCGAGCTCGTCGAGGAGAGCGTACAGGAAGGTGGACGCCCGCCCGGGCTTGACCCAGGGAGCGAACTGGAGCAGGATCGGCCCTAGCCTCTCCCCTAGGAGCTTGGCCGCCTCGGTGAAGTAGGCGAGCCGAGCCCCATCCACCGGCTTGCGCGGGTCCACGTAGTCCCGTGTCAGCTTCAGGGTGAACCGAAAGTTGGCCGGCGTCTTCGCCTTCCAGCCTTCCACCACGAACGGGTTTGGGGGTCGATGGTATGTCGCCTCGATCTCGACGGCATCGAACAGGCTGGCGTAGGCGGCAAGCCGGTCCTCTTGGCGGATGGCTTCGGGGTAGACCTTCCCCAGCCAAGCATTGGAGGTCCACGACGAGCAACCGATCCGCAGCGCGCCGGTCATCCTGCAAGGGCATCGCATCACCCCCTATTGCCTCAACGCATAGGGCCAGGGAAGGGTGGCCGGTAGCGTTTCCGACAGGGGCCGTCCTCTCGGCCCTCCGAGTACGAACGTTCACGGCGCGGGACGACTTTCAGGGAAGGAAGGCCGAGGCCGTCAACCCGTGAGCGGTGACCCCGGGTACTCTTGTCGAATGCCCTTCCTGCCGGAGACCCAATCCCAGCTACCGGGGGACCTGCTGGGGATGTGGCAGCCCCCTCGGCACCGCCACCGGTCCGGCGCCCGCCCCCTTACCCTTCTTCCGAGCGCCGGCCCCGCCTGCCTCCCCTCCCCCGCCCTCGGTCCGGGGTGGGACCCAGACCGGCCTTCTTCTGATGTCCATCGGCTTCGGCCTAGCCTGGATCCCCTTTGTCGGAACCGCCGGCGAGCTCCTGCTCATTCTCGGGTTCTTCTACGTGTGGAACGGGCGAAAGGACTTTCCGCGCCCGCATACGACGTACGTCCTGCTCGCGGTGATTACCTATGTCGTGATCCTGCTCTCGGTAATCTTCTTCGGAACGGCGATCACCATCTCGCTGGTGGGGCCGGGAGATTTCGGAGCGACGCTCGCGGTGAGCATGGCTGCGGGGTCGATCGCGACGATCGCGAACGCCCTACTCGTCTACGCTATCGCGGACCCCGAGTCGCGGCTCCTCCTCTATGGGGCATTCGTGGCCGCGATCGGGGCGGGCGCGGCGCAGCTCCAGATCCAACTGCACGCCTTGCAGCCGCTGTCTGGACCCGTCTGGATTCCGTCCACCTCATTCGTGAGCCCCCCGAGCGGGGTCGTGGACGTTGTACCGTACGCGTTGTTTCTTTGGGCGTATCTGCGAATTCGCAGCGGGCTGAACCGACGCGGACAGCTCTCGCTCGGCGTCGTGCCAGCCCCCGATGCTTCGATCTCAGCCGGCTGTCCCCCCCGGGGCCCTCGGGGCTCCAAGGGGATTGTCCCGACGAGCCAACCGTCCTCCTCGATCGACGGCGCGACGGTTGGGTTGCCCCCGTCCGGACGCCGACCCCACGGGCATTCGAGCAGACCGGCGGGGTCTAGTTCAGTCGACAGCGGCGGAGGAGCGCCTTTGGGCTCGCCTCCAACACCCGGTCGATACGATCCTCCGGAATGCCTGCGCCCAGGGCGATCCTGCGAGCCTGGGGCGCAGCCACGAGCTGGTCGGGTCCATGAGCGTCGGAGTCCACCACCAGCTCGGCTCCCACGGACCGGGCGATGCGGGCGACGTGACCGTTGGCCATGGCGTGGCCCCTGCGAGCGGAGATCTCGAGCACCACCGAGTTGTCCTTGGCGAGCTGCGCCTCCTCTGAGGTCAGGAGGCCCGGGTGAGCCAGGATGTCTACGAGGCCCGATTCCAGCGCGGCCCGGTTGGTTCCCTTGGGCACGTGTTCCGCAAGCGTCTCACCGTGGACGAGGACGATCTCAGCGCCGGCGTTGCGAGCGGCCCGAGCGGTGCTCGCGATCTTTCGCGGAGGGAGCTTGGTCAGTTCCACGCCCACCAGCGGGACGAACCGCTCGTCCCTCCAAGCCTCGGCCTCGCGATGCAGCCGCTTCATCAACGGCTCGGGGTCGTCCAAGGATAGATGATCGGTGAGGGCCAGCGCGCGGTGGCCGAGGAACTTCGCTTCGTGCCACATGTCCGTTGCGGAAGTCGTGCCGTCCGTGAGGAACGAGTGGGAGTGAAAGTCGAATCGTACCGCGGGCACGACGGAGGGAGAATTCGCCAGATTAAGGGTCCTCGGTAGCAACCGAAGCGTCGGCGCCGCGGGGCGGCCAGGCTCTTATCGCGGGGCTCCGTGGCTCTCTTTCCCGGTGAATCCTCAACCCGGTCTCGTCGCCGGCGATTCCGCCTCGTCCGGGGGTATGTAGATAGCCGGGATTCGATACGTGGCCGATGCTCGAGCCGAGCTCGCGGAACCGTTCGGGCGAAACGGCGTGTACGCTCATACTCATCGGCCTGATCCTTCAAGGGATCGAGGTCGTGATACTGCTGCTGATCGGCCTCGTCTTCCTCATCGTTCCGTTCCTTGGAGCCGTGGTTCTGGGGATCGCGGTCATCGGGATCATCTGGCTGGTGCTCGTCTACTCGTTCTCGTACCAGCGGGCGGTGGAGGGTGACTATGGCGACGCGAGGACCCCAACGCTCGTCTTCGGCATCCTTTCGTTGCTGACCTTCGGCCTCATATCGGGAATCCTGTACATCATCGCGTACGTGAAGCTCGGAGACGCCGAGCCCACATGGAGCCAGCCCGCCCAGGGATGGGGAGCTCCCCCGGCCCCCGCCTGGGGGGCTCCTCCGGCACCGGCCTGGGGGACAGCTCCCATCCCCTCAGGGTCCAAGTTCTGCCCGGCGTGCGGTCGGCAGAGCCCGATGTCGAGCCGATTCTGCCCTGGGTGCGGCGGTCCCCTGCCCTAACCTTGCCAGGCCCGATGGCCGAGCTGGCCAAGCATTCGTAGGCCAGATGGGCCGCTGGCCCACCGACCCGATCTGCTAGCGCACCCGTCCTGACCGCGCTACAAACTGCTCGTTGGAGCGTGCCTTCGTCGCGTGTCGCAGGAGAGGCACATCCCCGGATGTCCAGCCTCGAACGATCGCGCCTGGCAATTCGGGCACAGCGGGCGGTCGCAAACGACGCACGAGTTTGAGGTCCCGGAGGACTGGAGGACCGCACCGCACGACGTGCACCGGGGCCCGGCCGCAGAGCTCCCTGCCTGCTGCGGACCGGCGGCCTGACCGATCGGTTCGAGCACGGTCAGGATGGAGTCAAGCGCCGAATCGAGGACTGATTCGTCGTACGCCGGGGCCATGGGCGAGCTCCCATCGCCCTCCTCCCACACCGGGGTCCGACGCGGCGGGGGGAGGCCGACGGTCGAAGGCTTCGGCACGCTCCCGGGGAGAGACTTTTCATGGGAGGGGCTGGGGGCCGCGACAACCGGTAGGCGGGGCCGCGGGGGGCTCACGCCAGGAGCTGCGGTCGGCGAAAGGGTGGCCGCCGAGGACGGCGCGCCAGTCTTGGGCGCGTTGGCCGGGCGTTCGGTCGCACTGAGAAGCCTCTCCCAGCGATCCCGCTCGACAAAGATGTAGCGGGAGTCGAGCCGCGTCTGAACGTAGGGCGGACCTTCTTCGACGAACGTCAACGCGACCGCGGAGGCAGTGAGGGTCGCCCCCAGCGCGGCCAGAAGGAGCCAGAGCGGGAGCCTCCCCGCGGCACCGGCCCACGAACCCAGAGACCACAGGCCAAGTCCGAGGCACGCCCCGCCGGCTCCGAACATAGGGAGGCTCTGGCGCAGGTTCTCCCGGAGCCACGCCCGTGGCGGGCGGGGTACGGCAGGTTTCATGGGAGCATGGACTGGTTGGCGCCGGTCCGGGGGGGCTGTGTTCTTCGGGGAGGGAGTTTGCGTCACGCCGAGCTTTCCCTCCGACGTAAGCTCAGCGTCCAGATAGCCTGGGGTGGGGAGGCGCGCTGTTCGGCGCCTCCCCGGAATCGGTTCTTCAGTCGTTGATGACGACGCTGACGGCGGTCACGGGGCCCGGACCGGTCGACCAGGAGCCGATGTCGAAGTCCTGGGTAATGGTCTGGACGCCGTTGGCGGCCGAGGTCTGCGTGTAGTAGAAGCTCGTTCCGACGTCCGTCCCCGACCCTGTGGAAACGTACATCGTGATCTTCAGCGTTCCCGAGAATGGGGTATGGCTGACGGTCGTTAGGATGACCTGCTCGACGAAGTCTCCCGCGCCGCAACCAGTGTGGGATGCCACCCCGCCGGCGCAGTCGGTTGGGGAGCTAGAGGTTACGCTACAGGGGCTGAGGAGCGTGCACACAGTATTGTTCGTGGCATTTCCGAGTTCGATTAGACTCGTGGAGTTCCAGTTCAGGCCAGTGACGTTGGCCACGATCGTGGTCTGCGAGCCCTGATGCGAAGTGTTCGACCCACCGATGGCGATCGACGCGACCGCGAACCCGCTCACGAGGGCCAGCGCAGTCAACGCCGTCACCGCATAGATTACTTTCCGTGTCGTTCGAATTCTCATTCCGTCCGCCTGCCTGATCGGCAACCCGAAATACACATGGATGCGTATAAAGACGTATCGAGGCTCGTATAACATTCGCCGAGGCTGCGGCGGGACGCGCCCAAGCCCCGGCATACGGATTGTTCCAATCTACGGCGGGACGGAGGGGCGACCTCGACCTCGGTGATTCTAACTAGGGGTTGGCCAATCTCGCGGAAGTCGGATGAGCTACTACGTCGTCATTCGTGGGCCTCTGGGCGCCGGGAAGTCCACGGTCTCGGAAGCGTTGGCACGGGAGCTCGGGGCGAAGCACATCTTGATCGACCAGATACTCGACGACCGCGGTCTCTGGAACCAAGGTCTCGAATCCGAGTTCCTGCGGGCGAACGACTTTGCGGTCGACGAAGCCCGTCGGCTCCTAGAGCGAGGAACGCCGGTGATCTTCGATGGTAACTTCTACTGGAGGTCCGTGATCGAGGACCTGCTGGGCCGACTTGGGGGCGACCACTACGTGTTCACTCTCAGGGCCCCCCTGAGCGTCTGCATCGAACGAGACGTCGGACGTTCGCCTTCTCACGGAAGCGAGGCCGCGCGCCAGGTCTTCGCCAAGTCGACCGCGTTCGACTTCGGCGTCGAGATCGACGCCACCCGCCCCGTCGAAGCTGTGGTGCGCGATATCAAGACCCTAATCTCAAAGGGCCCCGCGCCCCGCGTTGCCTGAAGAGCGCGACGGCTGGTTCTCGATTCCGGTAAGCAACTGAGGTGGTTTCGCATCGCGTGGCTTGGGCGGCGCTCTCAGGGGCCCCGCTACGAAATGAGGGCCGGTTCCCGCTCGATGAGGTCGGTCCGAGAGAAGAGCACCGCTGCGAGGAGGATCACCAGGACGAGGATCCCTCCGACGACGCCCGCCGAGGTGGGCGCCGAGGGCAGCAGGAACGCTGCCACCCATGCGATGCTGAAGGCGAGCGCGGTCACTCCGATCGCAGGGAGGGCGCGTCGGGGTCCACCAGAGACCCGGCCGGGCGCGTCCGCCAGCCAGACCAGGAGGGTGAGCACGACCGCGCCCCCTGCGAGCCCCGCACCCCAGGTGTACGGCGCTCCTACAGCGAGCAGCCCGAGCGCGAGCAGTATCACGAGCGCAGCCGCGTCGGTCCGGCGACCGCCCGTGGTCGTGCGAAGGAGGATCGCGGCACCCGTGCCCGTTCCGGCGACGAGGACGGACAGGAGGAGCGGGAAGGCCGTCTGGATGGCGAAGAACTCCATCGCGCCCACGAGCAGGACCCCGGGGATCCCCGCGTGGGGTGTCGCCATCGGGCGCGGGCTCGGGTCCGCCATCTATCCCCTCCCCCGTGTCGGGTGCTGGAGCCAGCGAGTGAACTCCCCGAGGGACGAAAGGTCCTCCCAGTCGACTACGGGGGCGTAGGTGCGGGTGGCGGCGAGGCGCGTCCGGCGCTCGAGCTGGCCGAGGCGGGTCGCCATGGCGTCCTCCCGGGCTGGGAGCGTGGTCCCGCGCGGTATCAGCGATCGCCAGGAAGGGTTGAGAACGACCACCGGGAACCCCCGACGTCGTAGGTGGACCACGACGTCGCAGACGTCATCGCCGCCCAGGCTCGAGAGAAGCACGACCGTCACGCTCAGCGGGAACAGTCGACGAAGAGAGACCGCGCACCGCTCCGAGGGTCCTCCGGTGGCGCTGCGGCGGGTCGTCCGGATCGCGTGGCGGATCCGTACCGCATGGGTCCGGCCCGTGGAGAGCGGGACCGCTTCGAGGAACTCCCCGAAGGCGGCGTAGCCGACGCGGGTCTTCTCGCGAAGGAACATTCCCGAGATGCCGGCCGCGGCGGCGCGGGCGACCCCGAGGAACTTCTCGTCCATCACTTCGCCGAGAACGGTCGGGCGGGCGTCGACCAGCACGACCAGGTCGACCCGGCGGTCGAACTCGAGCTCGTTGGCGAGCATCTTTCCGATCCGGGCGCTGGCCCACCAGTTGATCCGCCGGGGCGGGTCGTCCGGGGCGGCGGCGCGGATCTCGAAGAACTCCCCCGTGGACCCCAGGTGGCGGTTGCTCACGCGTCCGATGAGGTGCCGGACCCGCTCCAGGCGGACCGCGCCCAGTCGGAGGGCGTCGAGCTCGCTCGGGTCGACCACCAGCTCAGACCGCCGCCCGCCGACCGGCCGCTCGACCAACCCCATCGGGTCCTGCCATTCGACCGAAGGGGGTGGAACGGTTTCCACCGTGATGTGGGGCGAGCGCCAGGCGAGCTCGAATCGCACCGCGCCCGGCCACCACTCGACGTTCGACGGCTCGGCCTCCGAGAGCGTCGCCGGGCGGACGAAGGAAACGATCAGGTCGTCCGTTGCCGAGGCGGGCGTTGTTCGTAGCACACCCGTGATCCGCACCGCACCGGAGTCGCCCGTGGCCTGCCATGCCAGGTCGGCCGTCGTGGCCGGGCGGGGGGAGACGAGGGCCGCGGCCACGGGTGCGACCAGGAGCGGAACAGCGATGAGGATCAGGACGGGGTCCCGCGCGGCGACAGCGGCCGCCAGGAAGGCGGCACCCGCCCCTGCCAGCAGATACCCCCGGTAGCGCCAACGGAACGGCTGCGCCGGTGGCGTGGGCTGGCTCACGAGTCGGCCTCGAGCTGCGACAGCCGGGACTCCACGTACTCGAGGAACCTCTCCCACGGGAGGGTGCTAAGCTGCTCGAGCTCGCGCGGCGTCCGGGTCGGGAGGGTCGGTCTCACTAGGGCGCGGTCGATCCGGTCGAGTAGGATGACGATCGACTCCTGGCTCATCGTTCCGCTCCGGAACCACACATCGCTGGACCCCACCGGTGTGCCGTCCTCGATGTACGAGGGGTAGACCATCTCCGTAGGGGGCGCGCGCACGGAGTCCCATAGTGCGAGTCCCGCGGCGGCGACGGCGATGGTGGCGAATGGTACGGAAATGAACTCGTTCGACCCGGCCTGGATGGCCACGAACGTTGCCGCGATTGCCAAGACAGGAAACGTCCACCGGAAAGGAGTCGTCATCCGATCGCGTGCGCCGCGCGCAGATCGTATTCCGCGACGCGGATCGACTCCCGGGCCACACGGAGCGATTCCGCGTTCATCGAATGCGAGGAGTAGCATGCCTCCTCGAACAGGCGAGTGAGATGCTCTGCCGCCTCCGGGCGGACGCCGAGTGGGATCAGGTGGGCCTGCCGGATCTCCTCGGGAGTTTGATTGGTCGCGATTCCTTCCTTGGGCTCGAGCCGCGCCATCAGTTGAGCGTACAGCCCCAGGATGACCGAGCGGGGGTCGGTAGAAGTGGCCAGGCTGGAGGCGGCTTCAAGGAACGACCGACGGGCCGCGGCGCGGGCGTCGGCAGAGAAGGCCGCCACGGGGGTTCCTCGACCCCGGGCCGACCTCGAGAGGAGACGAGGTAGGGCTATCGCTCCGAGAACGAGGGACAGACCCGCGGCCACGACAAACACCGGCCAGTCGCTCAACGGAGGCGCCTGCACGGGCAGCAGCGTTAGGGGCGTGCTGTTCCGTCCCCCGGACCCGCCGCCGCCCGAGTGACCCGTCCCATTGCCGGACTGGTTCCCACCGCCCGTCTTGTTGCCGGTCTGGTTCCCACCGCCCGTCTTGTTGCCGGACTGGTTCCCACCGCCTGTCCCATTGCCGGTCTGATTCCCCCCACCGGTCTTGTTGCCGGACTGGTTTCCTCCACCGGTCCCGTTGCCAGACTGATTTCCTCCGCCGCTCCCGTTGTGGCCGCCGCCCGAACCGTTATGGCCGCCTCCTCCGGGCGGGCCACCCCCGCCCCCCGAGCCGCCCCCGCTGCCGGTTCCGCCCTTTCCAGAAGAGCCGCCGCCGGTCCCAGAGCCGCCACCCCCGGCCCCTACCAGGCCGCCGATGGTTCCCGAAAGGTGAGGATACGTGAGGAAGACCACTCCGACAAGCCCGACCACCACGATCACGACGACCGCGAGCTGCGCGACCATCGTGTTGTGCTTCCTCGCGGCCCAGTCGGAGCCGGATCGTACCCGTGAACCCGCTCGACCGGAGGGCGGCGGAGGCGCCGGCGGACGCGCGAGGCATCCCGGCCCCCGCGGCGATGCCCACCGTCGTTCCCCCCGCCCTCGGAAGAGAGGCGGCGATCAACCCGAAGAAGGCGATGACCGGAACGATGAGAATCAGGTCGACCAGGAGCGACGAGGAGGATGTCGCGGCGACCAGCGACGACTGCGAGCCAATGACCCCCAAAAGGCCCGCCGCCGAGCCCGCCGCGATCGCGAGGGTCCCGATGATAAGAAGGGTCGGAGAGAATCCTGGCCGCCCCACCATCCTGCAACCCCCTAGACAGAATCGCCAAGGTCGTTATCCACCTTCGCACCGACGGGGTGGAGGGGGTCCAAGGGACCGGGTCAGCTCGGCCGAGGCGTCGTCACGGTCGGCGAGCCGCTCGACCCCGGGGCTGTTCAGGGGCGGGATCCTTGCCTCCCGGGTGGTCCGGGGGACGGGAGGGGCTGACCGATCCTTACGCGGGCGCACTCTGCTGCGTACCGGGTTGGGAGGAGCCCCGTATTGAGGTCGCCAGCACGGTGAGCGAGAGGGTCTCCGTCTGCCGAACCTTTGTTTGCCACCAGTCGTTCCAGCATAGGTCGTCGTCCGGAAGCCGCGGAATGACGTGGATGTGAAGATGGAACACCGATTGCTCGGAGCCGGGCCCGCTGGCCACGAGGAGGTTCTCGCCAGTGGTGCCAAGTCGGCTTCTCAGCAAGCTCGCCACCTCCAAGGCGAGCTGGGAGGTGGCGTGCCAATCCTCGGCCTTGACATCGGAAAGGTCGAGCGCGTGCACCTTGGGTATGACGAGCGAATGTCCGTGCCGGATCGGGTTGATGTCCAAGAACGCCAGGGCGCGGTCGGATTCGGCGAGCCAATAAGGCACGAGGGAACGGTCGGAGACCATCCGGCAGAAGATGCAGGGAGCGTTCACGCCTCGGGCGGTCCTGGGACCAGGCATGGGTGTTACCGTTCGATCGTGCGTTACCGGCGCCGGCTCGAGCGGAAGTCACGCTCGAGGGCGCGCCCCAAGTTGCCCCACATCTCAAGGAGCTCCTTCTCGAGCACGGCCTTCGGGGGATTCCTGACGCCCAGGGGGGTGGATCGGCGTTCCCCCCGCATCGTGAACTCCGTTCGACCGTCAGGGAGTTCTCGAAGCGAGTAGTCCAGGTTCCAGGTCCGATAGTTGCCGACGGCCATCGCGTGCCACCGGTCCGGCGGCCGGAGAGTGACGGTCTGTCGGCTCCACATCCACCCGTGGGGAGTTTGGTTGAGGTCCTCGTAGGTCACGACGCGGGACGACCGCTTGATGATCTGACGCGACCCGGGGTCTCCTTCCAGCTTTCGATCTTCGGGGGTGTAGTCGGTGCACCACGCGTAGACGAACGGAAGGGGGGCCCGGAACGTTCGCTTGATCTCATAGACCGTGATCGACCTCGCCACCGCCCTCGCCTCTCCCGACGTCCCGAGAAGTCTCCCCCTCATGAAGCTTGATGCGACGAACGTGTCGATCGAGGGCGTCGCGGTACCCGGGCAGTCCGCCGCCTCTCGGATCCTCGACGTCCGACATCTCCCCGAAAGAGGAGCGAGTTCAGCGGGGGGGCGCTCCGGCCAACCCGGCCGCGTCCACGATCCGTTCCGCGATCGCGAACGACGCGGTGGCGGCCGGCGACGGCGCGTTTAGGACATGGAGGACGCGACCTCCGCGTACGAAAACGAAGTCGTCCTCCATAGTTCCGTCGGGTCGTACCTGCCTGGGCCCGCACGCCGCTGGTCCGCGAGCCCAGATCCTCTCGGGTAGCGGAGGGCCAGACCGTCTGGATCGCGGCCAGGTACGCAGAGGGGCTCCACGAACGAAGCCCCTCGCGCGCGGCGAGGGCACCGTAGCTGCGCGCGAGTCCGGGAGTCCCCCGGAACGACGCCCACCTCCACAGCTCTTCGAGGTCCCACTGTCCCGGGCGATACCCCTCCCGCGCGAGCGCGATCGCGGCGTTCGGCCCGGCCAGCAACTCTCCACCGACCGTGGGCGTGAGGTGGACCCCCAGGAACGGGACGTCTGGGTCGGGCACTGGGTAGACGAGACACGGCACCTGGGAGCGGAGGCGGCTCGAAAGTCGGTAGTAATCACCCCGGAAAGGAACGATGTTCACCGGTGGCCGGGCCCCCATGGCGCGCGCGACGAGGTCGGCCTGAAGGCCGGCGCAGTTGACGACGAGCCCCGCCTGGAACTCCCCGTCGGTCGTCGTGAGGCGCCATCCTTCGGCAGTGGAGTCTGCCGACTCGAGGCCGTGACCCGTACGCACAGGAATCCCGACTTTCACCAGGAACTCAGCCAGGCGAGAGGCAAGGGCCGGGTAATCGATGATTGCCGCCGAAGGTATGTGAAGTGCCCCGAGCCCGGCGACCCCGGGCAGTTGGTCCTCCAGCTCTTCGCGGGTCAGGGGTCGGACCGACTCGACACCGTTCGCCCGGGCCCGAGAGAGAAGTTCGTCGAGGGCGGGAAGCTCTCGGGGCTTGACCGCCACGATGAGCTTTCCGATGGTCCGGGTCGTGACGCCGTTCTTCTCTGCGAAGGCCAACAGACTGGCCCTCCCTTCGAGCGTCAGCCGAGCTTTGAGCGAGCCCGGTCGGTAGTAGACACCGGAATGGACGACACCGCTGTTGTGACCTGTCTGATGGGTCCCGACAGCGCGTTCCTTCTCGAGCACGACGAGCGACAGGTCGGGGCGCCGTGCCCGGATCGCACGGGCGGTGGCCAGGCCCACGATCCCGCCACCGATGACCGCGACGTCCAGGCGGTCGGCCATCTTCTCCCTTCAAAGCACCCGCGCGGCCTACGACTCGGCGGCGTCCGTATACGATCCGAAGGCGTCGCGAGCCGCTTAACCGTTGGCCACGCGAGCCGTGCGCAGGTGCCCGCGACCAGGTGCATCCTCATCTCCTCTGGGCGAAGTGGCCGTCCCGTTGGCAGCGTCCGCTCCATACCTGCGCACATCGGCGAATGACCTCACCAGAGGTGATCCCCGATGAACTCGGACCGACTCTCCCTGGGCCTTCTTGTGGCCCTCGGAGTGGTCTGGGGCTCCGCGTTCATCGCGATTCGCTACGTGCTGGACGAAGGGGCGAGCCCGTTCCTGTTCGTCCTGGTCCGAATGCTCGCTTCGGCCCCACTGATGGCGGTCATCGCGCTTTCCGCCCGAGAGCGGCGGCCGGCCTGGAAGGACCTGGCCGTATCGGCGGTCCTCGGCGGCGCCTTCGTGATGGGAGGGTATCAGGTGATGCTGTTCTGGGGGGAGCAGTTCACTTCGGGTGGGATCGCGGGCGTCCTGGTGGCGGCGTCTCCGCTCTTCACCGCCGTGCTCTCCTTCTTCTTCCTCCGCCAAGAGGCGTTCGGTCGTGCCGGAGCCGTAGGGCTCGCCGTGGGCTTTGGTGGGGTTGCCCTCCTCTTCGAGCCCGAGATCGCAAGCGGAGGAAGTTCTTCGACCCTCGGTCTCGCCTCTGTCTTGGCCGCGGCCTTCGCGTTCGCGGTCGGGTCCGTGCTCCTCCGAAAGTGGCGCAGGGGCGGAGAGACCTACTGGGGAGCCTCCGTCGAGTTCGGGGCGGGAGCGGTGTTCGCGCTACCGTTCGTGCTCCTCTTCGAGCCGCGCCCGTCCTTTCCTGTGGGTACTGGGACGCTGCTCGCCACCGGCTACTTGGTCGGCGTTGCCGGTGTCCTCGGGTTCGCGGTATATTTCGCGCTCCACCGGAGAGTCGGACCGTCCCGGGCGAACCTGGTCAGCTTCATCAGCCCGCTCTCAGCCCTGGGGGTCGGCGGGCTCTTCCTAGCGGAGACGTACACGCCCATCCAGCTCGGCGGCTTCGGCCTCATCGTCGTGGGCCTGTTCCTGCTGCAGCGCGACTGGGCGTACCGCTCCGCTCGGAAAGGGACCCCCGAGATCCCTCCCGCGAGCGGTGGCGCAGTCCGCCTACCGGGGCAGGACGAGTAGGGCGAGGGTTCCTCCTAGAGCAGCCGACGGCAGTCGGCGGGGACGTCGATCGCGTATTGCGTGCTCGCCCCCACCGCCGCAATGTGGTTGGGACTTCCGCAACCGGCACCTGCGAGTATCGCCTGGTAGCGGCCCGCAAGGTCGGGATCGGCCTCGGCGCGAAGCGAGAAGCCCGAAAGCGTCGCGCCGGATAGATTCGCACTTGCTAGATTCGCGTCCTGCCATGCCGTCGAGCTGTGCATGCCAGGCGGGTCGAACACACCCGGGGTTCGGCTAGCTGCGTGCTGAACCGAAGGCACTGCCACGATCGGTCCGGGGGGATTGCACAACCCTTTCCTCTGCAAACGGTCAGAAGCGCCTGCGTCAGTCGAGCGCTTTGCCGCGAGCCCGATGAGGGGCGCGGGCGGATTGCGAAGGGTCGGACGATCCTGCCCACGCTCCGGAAATGTGCCCGTTTCCTCGCGCACTACCGGTACCCGCACCTCGTCCGAAGAGGGTGAGCAGCTGTAGCGATAGCTGCGTCGATACTTTTAGACTGGACGGCGGTTCGCGCCCCCCATGCAGTTCCAGATGACCTACACCGGGATTCGCGTGAAGAACATCGAGGACTCGCTTCGTTTCTACACCGAGATCCTGGGCATGCAGGTGGTCGAGACTCTCCAACCGACACCGCCGACCGAGGGCCAGGTCGTGACCCTCCGCAGCTCGGGGTCGACTCAACTTCTGGAGCTTAACTGGTATGCGACAGGGAGCAGGTTCGGGACTCCGTACTCGAACGGGGGGGACCTCGATCACCTGGCGTTCGAATGCGACGATCTGCCCAAGGCTATCGGAGAACTCGAAAGGCGAGGGGTCGAGATCATCATTCGCCCAAAAGAGATTGGCGAGGAGGTGGGCTGGAACGAAGCCTTCGTGAAGGACCCGAACGGAATCTGGATTGAGTTACTTCAAGCGAGGCGGAAACCGGCGGCTTCCAGCTGAGTCGGAACGGCACTGGCGTCCAAAAGGGACCCGTTCCTAACGGGGTGTTATGATTCAACTCCGCCAACGCTCCGCTATCCATGGTGGGGGCCGCGAGCGTCCGGGGTGGGAGCCTCTGGCAGATTCGGACGACGCTTCTTCGAGAAAACTACTATAGAGGTGTTCCCACCTCGGCCTCGAAGGCCAGGCGACCCCCGGAGATGACCGACCCATCGAAGATCGACATGGAGAAGCTGAACCAGTTCGTCGGGAAGTTCGTCCAGGATCTCGGCGCTGCGATGCACGGATCGACCGTGGTCCTCGGTGAGAAACTCGGACTCTACAAGGCCCTTAACGTCCCCGGCGGCCGGACTCCGACGGAGTTGGCCAAGGCTACGGAGACGCACGAGCGCTTCGTCCGGGAGTGGCTGTCCGGGCAGGCCGCCTCGGGCTGGGTCAGCTACGACCCCAAGGGCGGTAAATTCTACCTCACTCCCGAGCAGGCCTTCGCCCTGACCGACGAGAAGAGCCCTGCCTACTTCCCCGGGGCCTACCTGATCGTCTCCTCCACCTACCAGGACCTGGGTCGGACCGCGGACGCGTTCAAGAGCGGTAAGGGGGTCGGCTGGCACGAGCGATCCGAGAACCTTTTCGAAGGCACGAACAAGTTCTTCCGGCCCAACTACATCGCCAATCTGGTGTCCGGATGGCTCCCCGCCCTCGAGGGCATGGTACCCCGATTGGAGAAGGGAGCTCGAGTGGCGGACGTGGGCTGCGGATTCGGATCTTCGACCCTGCTGATGGCGGCCGCCTATCCCCGGTCGGAATTCTTCGGCTTCGACTACCACAACGGTTCCATCGACGCCGCCCGCTCGCAGGCGGCGTTGGACCGGGCCGTGGAACGGGCCCACTTCGAGGTCGCCCGGGCGCAGGATTTCCCAGGTAAGCCGTACGATCTGGTCACATTCTTTGACTGCCTGCACGACATGGCGGACCCCGTCGGAGCCGCCCGCCACGTACGATCGTCGCTCACCGCCGATGGCATTTGGATGGTCGTCGAACCGTTCGCCGGCGAATCCCTAGCCGCTAACCAGACCCCCGTCGGTCGGGTCTACTACAACGCCTCGACGATGATCTGCACACCGGCCGCCCTATCGGAGAAGGGGGGCGCCGGTCTCGGAGCGCAGGCAAGTGAGTCCCAGCTCCAGGACGTCGCGAAGGCCGGTGGCTTCACCCGATTCCGGAAGGCCGCGGAAACCCCCTTCAACCGGGTCTTCGAGATTCGCCCCTAACGATCCGTTCCTCGGAACGGGACCGATCGTGCGGGAATGGATCGAACCCCCGCGGCGTGGCTCGAAGATGGAGGGAGGTCCCCCCGTTCGCTAGGCTACGGTTTCCTGCCGCGGGTACCAGTGCGGCGGGCACGGCCGCACTGGCTTCGCCTGGAGGCCTTGCTTCAAAGCCGGCCACTCCGGCTCGAGAGTGCTGTACCGATCGACGTCCGGGCAGGTGCGATCCGGAAGCAGGACATTCTCGTCGTGCTTTCCTTCGTGGACCGCTCTGAGCCGTTCGGGAGCCCGCTGGGAGCGTACGTTCCGCTGGCCCCTTTGCCTCTGGACGCGGTAGGCAGACTCCCGTTCGAAGGCATGCGGTACTGCGAGGTACTTCACTACCGTGTTGACCGGCGTCTGCCAGTATCCCGAGCTGACCCACGTCCCGAGTCCGACGACCCGGTTTGGTCGACCGATGTTCCGGAAACGAGGGATTCCTACGCTCCCTCGGTCGGGGAGGGCTCGCCCATGGAGAAGCAATCGCCGGTGTTTCCAAAGCACCGGTTTATCCAGGCCCCTGAGACAGGATCTGACTCGACCGCTTCCGACCCCCGGCAAATGAAGTACCTTCGAGTGGATGTGCTTGCAGAATGGAGAGTTCGATCCAAGGGGAAGCAGGCGTAGTCGCGAAGACCTCGGGCCCACCCCCGACTCGTAAGAGCCTGTGCGTTGACCTTCGAAGCTTGGGCCTATCGGAGGGCTCGACCATCCTCGTCCACTCCTCGCTGAGCGCGCTGGGCTGGGTCGTTGGAGGGGCCCAAACTGTCGTCTTGGCGCTCGAGGACGTGATCGGGACCACGGGTACCTTGGTGATGCCGGCCTACTCGCTGAACGCCCCTGAACCCTCGGCTTGGAGGAATCCCCCAGTCCCGGAGTCCTGGTGGGAGACCATTCGCACCGAGTGGCCGCCCTTCGATCGCGAGCTTTCGCCGGGTATACACCTGGGTGCCATCGCCGAAGCATTCCGGCATCAGCGGGAGACCGAGCGGAGCGACCATCCGAACAACTCGTTTTGCGCTCGGGGACCTAGCGCGCGGAACCTCCTCGAGTCTCACTCGCTCGACGACAGCCTGGGCGAGGGCTCTCCGCTGGCACGGCTGTACGAACGTCACGGTCAGGTGCTGCTGCTGGGGGTCGACCATTCGTCGAACAGCTCGCTGCATCTGGCGGAGTACCGGGCCCAGTGGCCGGG
The DNA here is from genome assembly GCA_963713145.1 of uncultured Thermoplasmata archaeon. Taxonomy (GTDB): domain Archaea; phylum Thermoplasmatota; class Thermoplasmata; order Lutacidiplasmatales; family UBA184; genus Lutacidiplasma. The sequence continues at coordinate 80,829 of CAVQKI010000002.1, forward strand.
CAAGCGCTCGTCAACTCCGTTCAGGGCCCGGATGATGCGGGAGGGCGCGACCGTAGAGGTTGTGTTCCACGACCTGGACCTGAACAGCGATGACTTCGGTCGACTTGGCGAGGACTTCGAGAGAGTAACAGGGTCGGTTCGGACGGGGCGGGTCGGGGCTGGGGTCGGCCGACTTATGGACCAGCATGCCCTGGTCGACTTCGCCGTGCCCTGGATCGAGAAGCATCGAATCCGGGCTTAAGACCCCCGGAGGCGGCGGTGGGCAGTGTTCGATACCGCACTCGATCTCTCCCTCTCAACTCGGGTCCCTGCCTCGCATCCCGAAGCCTACACCATTCGGACCCGGAGAAGAGTCCAGTCACGATGACCTCTACGTGACCGCGTGTCTGAATTCGATACCCGTCGAGAGTGGTACCATTTCAACCTTCACGCCCGAACTGGGTATCTTCAGCTCTCCGCCAGAATGCCATCCGAAGAACTCGCGCGTGATCGAGGAGCCTTCAGCCTCTAGGAGGTCGTAGGGCCGACGGCCCGAGTTCCAAGAAGAGACTCGTTGATGGAAGGCGGGCTACTTGCGCCTGGATGCGGCCTTCTCGCGAACGGCCTCGTAATGAAGGACCAGCTCGCCGTACGGCATGTTGGTCGCAGAAAGGAGCTTGAGGTTGGTTTGCGCCTTCATCGGGCCCCAGTAACGGGGACCACGACCGAAGACGACGGGCATGACAAGGAACCAGTAGTCATCAGCGAGATCGAGGCGGAGGACCTCGTGGATGAGCCGGGGTCCCCCTTCGACGATGATGTTCCCGCCCTTCTCGCTCCTAATCTTCGCGATGATCGTCGCGAGGTCGCCCTTCAAGACCCGCGAGTTTTCCCAGTCGAGCTTCTTCAGTCGATGCGACAGGCACACCTTCTCCACCTTGTCGAGGAAACGAGAGTAATCGAACAGGAACTTGGGGTCGTTCGGCTTCCGTCCCTTGAGCGAGTGAACGCGACGGTGGCCCGTGAACGAGCGGCGACCCATCACAACCGTCGAGACGTCCGAGTACCGGTCGGTCCACATTCTCCGAAAGAACTCGTCCGGTTCATCCGGGTTACCCGAGGGAAGGTCTGAGCCCGGGTACTTGGGGAACTCGCCGCGGCCGTCGAGGGTCATGTACAGATTGGCGGTGATCTTTCGCGTCATCTCTCCACTCCGGCTCTGCTGAGCGCCCTCACCCATCATTCTTTGAACGGAGGTCGTGCCCTGTTTCCAGCACTGCCTTGAGGTTCATGCCATAGTAGGTCCAACCCCACTCGGCACCGCCGTAGAGGTCCGTCCATTTCGCCTCGCGAGGGAATCCGGTGTGAACGAGCTTTAGGAGGGAACCCCCCTTCGTCGGGCGCACGGAAAGGGTGAGAACCGTCCCCTTTACAGGGACGCCATCCCAGGCCCAGGTGAGTGCGATCGATCGGTCCGCTTGGAAGCGCTTGACAGTACCCACGGTGCATCCAGCCCCCGTCGAACTCGAGCTCATAGCTCGCCCCTGTCTTGGCGTTCAGGTCCGCGCGCAGGACCATCCAGGAGGCCAATCCCCGTGGTGTGGTGATGGCTTCGAAGACCTTCCGTGGTGAGGCGTGGATGAAGAACTGTCGATCGACGCTGCGCGTCTTGCTCGAGGACATGTGTGCTCGCAGGCTCGGCACATGCCCGAACAGATATATGTCTTTGGGAGCATACATAAGTAGTGCCCGACGTCTTCCGTCTCCTTTCGGATTCGTCTCGGAGGCTGCTGCTGGAGGCCTTGCGGGACGGGGAGCGGTCGGTCAATGACCTGGTCGATCGGACTCGGATGTCCCAGCCGGCCGTTTCGAAGCAGTTGCGGCTGCTCAAGGACTCGGGCATGGTGGCCCTGCGGCGGGAGGGGCCGGAAGCACTGTACTCGATTCGCGGGGAGCCGTTCCGAGACGCCTCGGAATGGTTAGGTTTCTATGAGCGTTTCTGGCGGGTCGGACTGGCACGGTTGGACGTGCTACTTGCTCCAGATAGTCCACGAAGGAAGAAAGGGAGAGCATGACGGAATCGGATCCCGATAAGACCGCAGTGCGGATCGAGCGAACGATACGCGCCCCGCCGGAACGAGTGTTCCGCGCGTTCATCGACCCGGAGCTGATGCAACACTGGATGACCCCGGGAGACTTCCGCATCGATCGAGTATCCGTCGACCCCAAGGTCGGGGGTCGGATCTCGATCTCACACTCGCTGAAGGGAGTCAGTTACGGAGGCTACGAGGGCGAATTCGTGAAAATCGTGCCCAACCGAGAGTTCGTCTACCGCTGGGCGTTTGTCGGAACCGAACCGGAGAAGGGGGAGTACTTCGATTCGCTCGTCACCGTCACCCTTCGCCCCGTTCCCGGAGGGAAGACCCTGGTGACCGTCGTCCACGAACGACTCGAGGACCTTCGGCAAAGAGCTCCGAAGATCTACGGGCAGGTGAATTGGGGATGGAACAACGTGTTCGACAAGCTTGAGAAAGCCCTCGAAGGGCCGTAGGGTGAGAACGGCCGGAGACAGCTTGGGTGACCACGGCCGCTTAGACCTGCACAGCCCCGGCACCCGCGAAGGCAGAACCTCGATCCGTAGGACGGGCCTGCGCCTCAGGTCTGCAGGTAATCGTTTCAGGAAGGCGTCGGGGCGTCGGACGAGACCAATCGGGCCTTCCCCGTCGCATCGTCCACATTTACCAGCACGAACCCGGGTCTGCGAAAGACGACATACCAATCGCCCTCGTCCTTGCGATTGGCGAGTATCTCGTGAAACTGGAGGTCCGGTAACCCCATCTTGGCGATATGGTCCTTCGCAATCGCGGCTACCTCGGCGTCCGAGCGCGGCATAGGGCCGATGTTTCGGAGGGCATGGGTCTTGAACCTTCCGATTCAGGCGGCCTTGGGATTCCGTTCGGGGCGCAGGAGCCCCTCTCGAGAAGGCGCCCGCGGGCAAAGTGCCCGGTGAGCCGGTTCAATGCAAATTGAACGTTCGCGGTAGCACTCCCCCTCGGTTTCGGGCGGCCCTCGGCCCGCTGGAAAGGTTATCGGCCCGTACACGTCGTAGTCGCTTGACCCATGAAGAGCGCGCTCAGGAGCCGACTCGCCTCGTCCAAGAAACCCTGCTTCGGCACGTGGATCTCCTCCGCCTCGCTTCTTTGCGTGGACGCACTGAAGGACCTCGGGTTCGAGTGGTTCATGATCGACACCGAGCACTCTCCGGTCAACCCCGAGACCTTGGCCGCCATGGTGTCGGACCTGGGGGGGGATGGCCCGGCACCGCTCGTGCGCGTGGGGAACGTGGACCAATATCTGATCAAGCAGGCTCTGGACGCAGGTTCCCATGGGGTCCTGGTGCCGCTCGTGAACACCGAAGCTCAGGCCAAGTCCGCCGTCGCGTTCGCGAAGTACCCTCCTGACGGAGTGCGGGGAGCAGCCGCCGCAGCGGCTTCGCGGTACGGCACCGAGCTCTCGTCCTACCTGAGGAGCGCCAACGCGGAGACGCTGGTCGGGGTCCAGATCGAGACCAAGGAGGCGCTGGACAACTTGGAGGCGATCGCTGGTGTGAATGGCGTGGACATCCTCTTTGTCGGACCTCAGGACCTGACGCTCAGCCTCGGTCTGCTTGACGACCGCAAGAATCCGAAGGTGCGGGACGCCATGCGAAGGGTGGTTGAAACGTGCGAGCGGCACGGCAAGGTTCCCGGAACCCTTGTTATCGACCCCCAGGAGAGGACGGTGGCCGTGGACCTTGGCTTCCGGTTCATCTCCCTCGCGTCGGATGTTCGCTTCCTCATCGACGGGGCTCGATCCTACCTCAAGGGGACCTGAACCGCTGCCAAGCTGCTTCGGCGATGGACCCTACCGTTCGAGCCGCGCCCGGCCCATCTGCACGCGTCTTTGATATCCCGACGTAGCGCTGGACTCAGTGCGCTCCGCCCCGGCGCCGCGGGAACATCACTCGGTCGAAAGCCCTCGGCGCAGGGCGTGGAAATACGCAATCGCCGGTGCCTTTCGCAGCTCGTAGTAACCTCGGGCAGCGTGCTTCAGTACGCCGAGGTCGGTCAATCGAGAGGCGTAGACTGAGTTGATTCCGAGGCGGAGGAAGTCGCTGCCTCGGAGTTCAACTTTGCCCAACCCCGCGATCTTGGCGAACGCCCGGACATCTTCGTCGGAGGCCCCCGTTAGCTCGCGGTCGAGCCAGCTCGAAGCGAGCCGCAGCGCCTCCGGAATCGCTTCCCGGACATCGACCTCGCCCAGCCGTCGGCCGTCGCGGTAGGCTGCCGCCGCAAAACATTGAACCAGGTAGGGATAGCCGTGCGTCAGGTGATGAAGAACTCGGACCGCCTCGGTTTCCCATCGGCCCGTCGCGTTGAACTCTTCGAGTGGCGCCTCCAACGCTTGCCGGGTCTCCTCCGGGCTAAACTGGCCGATGTCGAAGACCGCGCCGGAGAAGGCTCGGAGGATCGGCGAGTCCTCCCGCCGAGACAGCTTGTCCATCAATTCCGGCCCCCCGGCCACCTGTATCAGGATGGGGACCGGCGAGACGGTCTCCACCATGGTCTTTAGAATTCCTACCTCGCCGGCCCTTAGTAACTCGGCGTCATCTATGCTGATGCTGAGGATGGGTAACTCGGCCAGTGCGTTCAACGCGTCCTTCCATACCATCAAGAGACTCGACGGAGACTTGGACTGGATCGGGGTCCGATCGAGCCCCGTTCCGAGGACCGAGATCGCGCTCAGGCTCTCCAGAGCCTTCCGCATCCGGCCCGTCAATCGCGCCTGGGAATCCACCTGACCCGCGATCATCTCCGCGATTCCGTGGACCAACATCGCCTCCGAGCTAGGGACTCGAAGCGGAACCTCCACCACAATCCCCTTCGGGGCGGACTCGCGGACCAACGACTGAATCTTCCTCAGCGCGGAGGTCTTGCCGCTACCGCGGTAGCCGTACAGCAACATGGCACTCCCGCGCCTGAGTGACCGGGCGGCCTGGAGAGCGTTCTCCACAAACGCGAGGAGGGGCTGGCGGCCGGCAAAGGTTTCGGGGGTCGCTGGCCTCTGTGGATCGGTACGGTTGCACGTGACGCTCACCCGCGTAACCTTACATAAGCTTACATAAGGAAAAGAAAAGTGGCCACTGCGCGATGCGGATTCAATCGGCTCCAGACCACGCCCTCGAGAGGAAGGGTGTGTTCAACGAGCATGGAGCACGACCGAGGAATCGGTTCCCAAGCGGCTCCCGTCAGCGCTCCCTGGGGGCCGGACCCTCGATCTACTTTGGAAGGTGACGATAGACCCGGGCTCGGTGACCGAATCGTATGAATCGGGCCTCGTCGACGCGCCAGCGATAGATCCCACGATACGCGACCATTCGAAGAGTCCAGAGGTCTGGCGCGCCCGATAGTCGATGGGTATCCAGGACAGCAGTGTCAGGCCCCGCGACCTCGAGAACGGCGAATGCCTGATTGAACTGACGCCGAAGCGGGGCCGGCAGCCCAGCGAACGAACGGAATCCTTCCGGTGAGAAGGTCACTCGGGCCATCAGGGACTCGCCAGGCCCAGGCGCTTCCGCACCTCGGCAAGGCTCATCGTGGGGCGGCGTAGCTCGCTCTCGGCCCAGGTCAGGAATGAAGAGGGCGGCACTTCGTCCATGAGCTCGCGGAGGACCTCGTCGTAGCTCCTCCCTCGGACCTTGTAGAGGGAGAGTTCCTTCAAGGTGGAACTGCGCACGGTAATGGTGGTATGCGGATCGTCCAGCACGACCTCTCAATTGATTCAATTGAAGATAAGCCTTCTTGTCCCGGCGGGTCGTGAGAGGCGGATGCGGACCATCGGAGTGCGATCACCCCCTTGCCTCGGTCCCAGCACAAGTGTGTGCTAGGCAGTGGAGGCTCGCGCTGCCCGTTGCGCACGTTTGAGTCTCTCGCATCCTCGGCGAGGAACGTTCAACGCAGGTTGTACCTTTTCGGCACCCCGGCCGGGAAGCCCGCAAGCGCGGCAGCTCAGGGCCCAACCCCGCGGGGGCACTGCTCAAGGATCACCAGGGCTAGCTTCGTTCACCGCCCGTCATACGGAGCTCTCTAATATGCTGTATACTGTATACAGGATCGATGGCCTCTGCCACAACCACGGTCCGAGTCTCGCGAGCCACTCTCTCTGAACTGGACCGCTTCCAGAAGGCCCTCCAGGCAAGGACGGTCGACGAGACAATCCAGTCACTCCTTCGACTTCGTAGAAAGGAGCTGATCTCGCGGCTCTACGGAAGCGCAAGTGTCTCGAAGCCGTTCGAGGAGTCCGACCGGATTGACGCTGATCGTTGACTCTTACGCATGGATTGAGTTCCTGTCGGCAGGGACGCACGGTCCCAAGGTTCGTGCTCACCTCGAATCGTCAGAGCTCTTGCTGACACCAGATGTTGTCCTGGCGGAAGTGGCTCGCAAGTACGGCCGTGAAGGAATGGAACCGCGCCAGGTTGAGGGCCACCTTCGATCCATTACCGCCCTCAGTGAGGTCGTTGGAATATCCGTCGAGGTCGCGCTCCAAACGCCGGGAGCAGACCGCGATCTGCGCAGCCGTGCCCGATTCCACCGGCTCGGATTGCCGAGTTTCGTAGATGTCCTGATTCTCAGCCTCGCAAGGGCAAGTCGGGGGCGAGTCTTGACCGCTGACCGCCACTTTGAGGGACTGCCCGAGGTGGAATGGATCGGCGGCAGAAGCACTTGATCGAGTGATCGGTCGGGCTCCGGGGACACGCGGACGCTGGCGCTCTCGACCAGGCTCCTCCGTCTTGCTGGAATTACTCCACTCGATGATTTGGGAAAGGGGGCGCCGTGTTAGGCGGAGTGAGAGACTGTTCGGTCGAGGCGTGCCGTAGGTGCAACGCAAGTTGCGCTCATCGCACAGCCACGATTCGGAAGCTTTCACCGGGCGGAACGGGAGCTGAGGGGAGCGGCGTGGTGGCAGCCGTAAGCGGCACGTTGAACGTGCCGTTAGATTACTAAAGCAGTAACTCTAATGTATGTCGCACATATGGGTAGATGATGGATGTTCGATCGCTCTCCAAGACGGAAGCAAGAGTCATCCTCTCCTTGGAAGCCGAGGGGCTCGAGCTCGTTACGCTGGAGGGGATTCGGAAGCGTGCGTCCGTTTCTCCCGGATTCGCCCGCAAGCTCGCGCACGACCTGGTGCAACGAGGCTGGCTCCAGCGCGTGCGGCGGGGAACGTACCTTCTGAACCCCAGCCAGCATGGGCCGGACGCCCTGCCGGATTCGGACCCCCTTCGCATCGGGAGCCGACTCGTCGAACCGTACTACTTTGGATTCGCAACAGCGGCTGAACTCGAGGGCATCTTCCCTCAGGCGAGCCGTGTGGACTACATCGTGACCACGATACGGTGGGTTCCGGGAAGCAACCGCACCGACCGGTTCCGCGTGGTTCGCGTCATGCCGGCCCGGTTCTTTGGGGTCCGAACCCTTCGTCGCCGTGGAGTCAAGCTCAAGGTGAGCGACCGGGAGCGAACTCTCTTGGACGTTCTCAATCGACCCGAGCTCTCCGGGGGAATGGCTGGGGTTGCACAGATATTCGCATTGGCCAAACCCCAGCTGAACTGGTCCCGTTTCGGATCGTACCTCGATCGGTTCGGAAATCGAAGCCTCGGACTTCGGGCGGGATTCCTCGCGGAACACATCCGACCCGCCCTTGCCCCTCCAGACTCATGGGTCCAGGACCGACTTCCGGACCACGACGAGCCGTACGGACCCCTAGGACCGCCGAAAATCCACGGTCGCCGTGGGAAACTCGACCCTCGATGGCACGTGATTCGAAATGTGTCTGATGCCGCGCTCTTCGCCGAGGGGCAGATCCGATGATCCCGCGCGCAGCCGCGAACCGATTCGCGAACCGAATGGGAGTCGATCTGCACATCGCCCAGCAGGAAGTGGTCCTGCTCTACGCGCTCAACGCCCTGGCGATGTGTCGCGTCGTCGATCGCCTCGTGTTCAAGGGGGGGACCTACGTCCGCATGATGGTGACTGGTGACGCCGGCCGTCTAAGCGAGGACCTCGATTTCACCAACAATGGCCTCCCCGAGGACCCTCGCGCTCTGCTGGACGAAGGTTTTACCGCTCCCCACTTCGGAGTGCAGTTCCGGGTCGTGGAGCCGTACCGCACCGCGGCGCGGAACTGGGCCTGCGGTGTGGAATACGAGCACGAGTGGGACCGGGGGAGATTTCGGTTCGAGATCAGTTACCGCGAAGCGCCTTTTCTCAAACCCCGTCGCTGGCGCCCGCTCGACCAGCTCTACTTCTCCGACCTGCCGTTCCCGGTGCCGGAGATCCCGAGCCTCCGGCTTGAGGAAGCGATAGCCGAGAAGTTGCGCGCCATCCAGCAGCGGGCAACCGAGCGCGACCTCTACGATGCGGCCCGGTACGGCCAAAAGGGGTTCGACCAGGACCTCGTCCGCTTACTAGCCGTCGGAAAACTCTGGAACGACCGAGAGGGCCTTGACCCCGACCAGATCCTCCGAACTCTCGCTGACGGACGAAAGGAATGGCCCGACCTGGAGCGGTTGATCGGGCGGGCCCGGCGACAGAATTGGAACCAGCTGACGGCGGAGGCGGCCCATCGCTTCTCCTTCCTCCGGAAGCTGACTCCGCTCGAGCACGAACTGATCCTGGACTGCCGGCGTCATCAGCTCCGTACCAAACTCGAACAGACGCTGCACCCCTACGATTTGGCAAAGTAGCCCCGCGGTGGGTGCGGCAATGGTTCTGGTGATCCGAGCACCGGTTCAATGGAAGTTGTACCTACACGCACAGATGGGGGCACTCGCCAACGATCTGCCGCCGCGCGGCTCAGTAGGACTCGATCGACAGCCCGGGAACGCCGACGAAGCCCCGGTCGCGGGTGAGAAGGCGCTCCCCGTGACGGAGGGTGATCGCAGCGATGAAGAGATCCGCTTGGCCGATGGGTGTTCCTCGGGCGACGAGCTCGGCGCCTAGACGTCCAGCAGCGTGGCTGGAGAGTCGGTCGAACGGCAGAAGCTGCAGGCCGTCCACCAGCAGCTTGGCGCGTTCGAGATAGCGGCCTCCGAGTCGATACCCGCCAACAAGGACCTCGGATGCGGCGGGGGCTGTTAGGTAGCGTGTCTCACCGGTGCGGTCAAGGTCGCGAGCTTTGGCAGCCGCCCGGGCGTTTCCGGCGAGCAGATCGATCAGAAACGTGCTGTCAAGGCTTACCATTCGTCGGCTCCAAACTCGCCAACCGACGTAGCTTCTCGCGCGACAAACGGTCTGATTTGCGGAGGAAGCCACGAACCTCTTGGATGGCATGTTCAGGCGCCCCAATCCACGCCCCGGCGAAGGAGGAGAGCAAGACCTGAGACCCGGTTAATCGACGCACCACCTCGCTGAAGCTCTCTCCCTCGGACTTGAGAGCAGCCAGTGCGTCGTACGCGTCCTTGGTGAGAGTGACCGTCTTCACTACCACAGGTATGTTGATGTCAACACACTTACTTAAACACAACGAATTTTGCTGGCGGGTCTGGGGTTCTGAGCCTGGTCAGTCGCGTAGCCCTGGGTGCGATCCCGCCATTCGCCCCCAGGATTGCGTTCAACGGAAGTTGCACCCATCGCAGAGCCGCCAGCCGGCGACGCTCGGTAGGTGCGACGGCGGTCACTGAATGGACGGGCGAGAGGGCCGACCCTGGGACGGGTGCGGCATTGAATGCGATGATTCCAGGGCCGGCCAACGAGGTTCGCCGACCTTATCAAACCTGAAACTCCCGGTTTCGAGTGAGAGAAGGGGCGGGTCGCTGCGCCGTTAAGTAAGGCTCCAACCTCGTAATCTCGCATGACTACGGTCCTCGTCACGGGGGTTTCCGGTCATGTCGGCGGCCATCTTGCGGCACGCCTGTCGAAGGGCGGATTCACCGTCCGAGCCCTCGTCCGAACGGACGAGCAGGCCGCGCGAGCATCCGATCACGGATGGATCCCTGCTCGAGGCGACCTTACCGACCCTCCGACTCTTTCCAAAGCCCTGGAGGGGGTCGACATGGTGGTCAACAACGCCGCCTACATGGGAAAGCCCGGCCCACTCTATCAGACCGTCAACGTGGACGGCACGCGCGAGATCGCGGAACGTTCCCTCGAGTCGGGGGTTCGGCGATTCGTTCAGATCTCCACGGTGTCGGTCTACGGGGAACCCGTGCCCCCGAACGTGGACGAGGACAGTTCGCTCGCCACGAGAGACCCCGAACCATACTGTGCGACGAAGGCACTGGCCGAGATCGAACTGACGAAAGTGCGGGCTCGAGGGCTGCCGGTTGTCATTCTGCGACCGGGGATGATAACCCATTGGGTCCGTTCGCAGTGGGGAGATGAAATGGTCGAGCGCATCCGCACCAAGGGGTGGCCAGAGTTCCTTCACCCCGACGACATCATGCCATGGGTCCATTCGGAGAACCTGGCCGAAATGGCCTGGCGGGCTCTTACGCATCCGTCGGTGCCGAACGAAGCATTCATCGCAGTCGACCGCAACGTACCGATCCGAGCATGTTACGGCGAGGTCGCGGCCGTCCTCGGTCGCCCGGTGATCTCGCCGAAGCGCAGTCCCTATGACAGCACCGTTCGGCTCGGAAAGCTCGGTACCCAGCTCGGCTACAAGCCCATCTACTCCTTCGAGGAGACAGTCACCCGCTTGGTCGAGCTGGCCAAGGCACCTCGCTCCGCTTGAGCTCCACGAGGGTGCAACGCAAGCCGGTCCCAGGTCGACTCCTCCTCCGGTAGCTCGCGCATTCCGCGGAGGCAGGTCACGATCTACCCCCCACCCAGAGCGGGGCCGCTTTGGACCCGCAGCCGAATCCCCCTCGGGGCTCGACCTCCGAGGGGGCCCGTTCCGCCCGCGATAGCTATGCTACCCAGTGAAGTCGGAGAGGCCACGACGCTTGGACGGGGGCTTGCCGACCTCGAACGCCAGGAATTCGTTGCCGTCCGGATCCTTGAACTGCAGCACTTTCCAGCCCCATGGTTCGTGGGCGACCGCCCGAGCGATGCGCGCCTTCGCGCGCCTGAGCCGGAGCTGGAGCGCCCGCACGTTGTCGGTGCGAAACAGGATCCCCGTGGAGTCGCCCGCCCGGCGGAGTGTCTCTGAGTACAAGGGCTCCCCCCATTCGCGCCGGGGGACCACGAGAGAGAGCGCCGTCGATCCCCTCCCCAGGCTGAGTTGGACGAACCCGGTCTCCGGGTCCTCCTCGTGGACCCGGAAGCCGAGCACATCCCGGTACCATTCGATCGCCTTGGCCTGGTCGCGGACCACGACCGCGACGCTTTGGAGCTGCGTGATACGTCCCGCCCCTCGCGACGGAGGCGGTTCAAGGTTGACCCCGGAACCGACCGCATCGAGTCGCCACTCTAGGACATGGTACTCGACGGCCGACATCCTCCGGAGGGGGTCCGCGCGCAGCAGGTTCTCGGCCTGCCGGAGGGTATCCGCCCGAAAGATCAGCAGATCTCCCTTCGGGGTGGTGAACCCGCCGGCAGCGACCAGGCGCCCCGCGGCGTCCATCTCCTCCGCCCGCTTCTTCCGGGTCGAGCGTCCCAGCGGCTCTTCGTCGGTCGGGTCCCGGCAGATCACGAGGCGCACGTAGAGGGGTTTCTGCCTCGGGGGAACCCGGCGGCTCGGATTCGACATCGGCTCGATCCTGGGGCAGAGCCTCCTCGGTCTTAGACACTCCGAGCGGTCATCCCCTCTGGCGGACCGCGAGGGAGCTCGATGCCCTTTGCCCCTTCGCCGGCCCAATCCCGAGTGATTGATTGGAGTTGCGCGCTCTGCGCTGAGGAGAAGACCTTCCTCGCACCGAAGCGCTCATAGACGAGATCCACTCGAGGCGCCTGGGGGGCGCACCGGCGGGCGCCAGTCGATAGTCTACGAGGGGAAGGTCCCCCACCCAGGAGCCCTCCCCTCGCCGCGAGCTTCGGCTCGCGGAGCCTATCCGTTCACCTTCAGACCAACGTCAGCGCCACGTTCACGTTGTTGCTGACCACGGTCACCGTGCCGGTGGAGGGCGTGATGGCGCCCCTGCCCAGCGTGACCGATGCGGTGTAGTTGTAGGTCCCCGGCACCTCGTAGAACACGAGGGTATGGAGGATGGTCGACTCCGTCACGCCGTTCAGGGTTACGGACCAGTAGACCAACCCGTGCCCGCTGAGGGAGAACGTGACCGCGTACGCGACCAGTGGGTAGGGGAAGAAGTCCCCGCCAACCGCGATGTAGCCGTACTCGTCGTACGGGAGCGGGCTGCCAACGACGTAGTCCGCCCAGAAGTTTCCGCCCTGCCAGGCGGACCCGACGATGCTTCCCGTGAGCGCGTAGCCGTTGAACACGTTCACGTACCACGAGGGTTCGACCATCGAGAGGTTCCAGTTCTCGGCGTTGAGCTGGCCGGCGCCCGTGAACAGATTCGCATTCTGCGAATACGCAGTGATCGACGTGTCGACGTAGTTGTTGTAGATCAAATCCCCGCTCTCGAACGCGAAGATCGCGATCGGGGGCCCGTTCGAGGCACCGTCGCCGGGATACATCGTCGGGCTGAGCACACTGCTGTTCTCGAAGGTGTTGCCCCAGACGACGTTGCCCGTGGGCGCCGAGGGGTTCTCGCCCGCGAGAAGGAGCGAGCTCCCCTGGCTCACGAACGTGTTGTCCCCGACGAGGTCGTGCGACCCGCCCCAGACGACCACGTTGGATAGCGGAAGGTAGCCTGTCGGGCCGTAGTCCTCGAAGAAGAACCAGCCGCTGATCCCACGCGCGCCCCAGATGGAGACGTGAGAGGCGTCGAAGAGCTCGAACTGGAGGTTGTTCGTGAACGGCAGCCCGAACTGCGTCAGCGCGCTGTCGTAGCCGGTTTGGTAGGTCACGTTGAGGAGAAACGGGTTGTTGAGGTCGGTGTACGCGGTGGTTCCGGCGATGAGGACACCGGGGAACACCTGGAACAGATAGTCGTTGAACTGCCCGAACACGGGATTCAACCCGCCAGGTGCTGCGTTGTTCTCGATGATGTACGGCCTGGCCGCGGTGCCGCTCCCCCCCGTGGAGATCGCGGCGAGCTGAGCGTTGTCCCACGCGTAGAGCGGGGTGTAGATCCCCTCGGCATGGTTGGCGGTCAGGTGGAAGTGCAGGGTGGCGGAGCCTCCGCTCCTCGCGGTGACGGTGGTCACCACCGGGTTGTAGTTGCTCATCATGGCGTCGAAGGTGTACGTCCCGGGCGGAAGCACGTAATCGACCGAGCTCGCGGTCTGGGTCGGCGCCCACGCGGCGTAGTTGGGGTTGAGGCTGGTCCCCGGCGAAGCGAAGACGAACGCGTTGGACGGGGACAGCGGTCCCGAGAACGTCGCCTGACCGCGGTTCCCACCCGGCGTCGCGTTCCACAGCGGCATCACGAGAGAAGGTCCGGCGCTGAGATCGACCGTCCCCGCGGACGTGTACGACTCGGCGATCCCTTCCGAGGTCTCGCCGGTCTCGCCGCCCACGTTCCACGCCGACGGGGCGTTGAGGTAGGCACTGCCGTCCAAGTACCTGGAGGCTTTCCGACCCGCTGATACCGTAGATCGAGGTGGTGGTCCCGCCGCCGGGTCCCCCGATCATGATCTCGGCATCGAAGGGGATGAAACCCGTCGGGGTGAGCTGAGAGCCGTCGACCAGGTACGGCGAAGCCGGAACGGTGCCGAACGCCTTGGTCGAGTTGAACAGCACCGTATCGTAGGTACCGGACGCTTCGCTCTTTCCCGACGCCGAGTTCACGACGTCGTAGCCGAACCGAACCGTGGAGTAACCGATGGACCCGATCTTCGTGACGCTGGAGTTCAGGTAGAGATGTACCGTCACCGGCAGCGTGTACGCGAACGTGGGGCCGAAGTCATAGTCAGTACTCGGGGTAGACGGGGGAGCCGTTGTAGGAGTACAAGGTTCCGGGAGCGAGGTTGACCGCCGGGGACGAGAAGTTCCACACGTTGTCGAGGAACGTAATGGTCCCGGGCTCAGGGAAGTTGAAGTAGAGCACGTTCTGAGTCCAGAAGCTGTAGTTGCTGGAGCCCCCGACGGTCGTGTTGACCGTGACCGCGTTGAGTTGGACGCCGAACTCGTTCTGCGCTCCGTTGGTCGAGAGCGCGCCGTCGTTGTCCAGGAGGAACGTGTTGTCGCTGTTGAGCGTGATCGACCCTTGCCAGCTCTGGGTCTCGAGGGAAAAGGCCTGGGGCGTCCCCGTAGTGTTGCGGACGCCGTACGTGCCGATCCCGAACGGGGCCGGAGTGACCTGATTGGGCGTAACGACCCCGTTAGACAGTGTCACAGGGGATCCGAGAAGGTTTGGTAGAGAAGCTGCCTGGAAGGGAATGTGGTCCGCCTTGGTTGTGGCTAGGATCTTCTGTTCCAACGCCTCACCTCGGGAACGCTGGGCCATCGCAGCGGCCGAGCTTGCGGCGCTGCTCGCGAAACCAGGGACCGAAGCCGACCCGTGGGGACCTGCGGAGCTTGGCGAGGCGGCTGCCGCGGACAACGCTGAGGACAAGGGCACCAGCATCATCGTCGCGGCCAAGGCGAGGGCTACCAAAACTGCTGACTGAACGGCGCGCATGGCGAGGCACCCAGAATCCGGGAGGCGTATAACTCCTCCGAAAATTCTTCCGAGTCGGTATACATGAACCCACCGACCGGGGCCACTGCTGAGGTGCAATGCTCATTGAACCCAGGGGTGCAGCGACTACGCTGCGTCCTTGATTCCATCCTGGGGTCGAGTCGAAGCGACTTCGATATCTGGCAGAGTCCCCGGCGCTACTCTGAGCGGTTGGTTGGGTTCAATGCGAGTCGCACGCCGCGGGACCCGGGACGATGAAGTCGACGCCTCTACGCGCGGTCGATCGAGAGGGGGAGTCGGCGGGCGGCGTCCCGCAGCAGGATGGCCGCTGGAATGGCCGGGAGGACGAGATAGGCCCAGACGAGGAGCGGGTTCGTGATCGTCGCCAGGACCACGCCTCCGAGGAGGACCGAGATGATGAATCCCGCGCCGCCGACCATTCCGAACGCGCCGTTGTACGACCCTCGTTCCTCCCGAGGCGCGAGGTTCGAGGGGAGGGTGGCTTGAGGGATTGTGATCAGATTCTCACCGAACGTCAGCACCACAACGGCCGCGAAGAAGGCAATCGTCGGGACGAACCCTAGCGCTCCGGCGGCGCCGAGAGCGAGGAACGCGAGCACGTAGAGTGCGATCCCGAAGACGGCGATCGTGGTGTGTCGACGCCCGATCACGCTCTCCGTCGTGAAACTCTGTCCGAAGACAACGACGAGTCCGTTGAGCGCGAGGCCGATCCCGAGAAGCGAGTACCAGATCCCAAGGACGTTGTGGACATAGAGCGGGAACGTCACCGACCACTGGCCCACCAGCAGCACGGCGAACCCGAAGCCGAGCAGCACCTCCAGCGCGACCCGGTCCCGAGCCAAGATGGCAAAGCTCTCGCGGAGGCTCCTGGTCGGAGCCCGTGGGGCTGTCGAGCGACGGACACGGGTTCCCACACGCCGCAGTTCGTGATCTCTCGGAGACGGTTCGAGCGTCACGGCGAGAAAGGCGGTTCCGCCCGCGATGACGACCGCTGCCACGCCAACGGCCCCGGCGAAACCGATGGACGTGATCAACAGACCGCCGAGGGTGACACCAGCGGAGTATCCCGCGTTGAAGCCGATCCGGTACCAGGTGAACCCTCGGGTCCGTTCCGGCCCTTCTGCGAAGTCCGCGATGTACGCTGAGAAGGCGGGCCCCGCGGTGGTTGTCACGGCCCCTCCCAGCGTCGCAGCCAGGATCGCGCCGAGAAGTGAGTGAAGCGCGAAGGCGTACGCAAGGCCCGCCGTTGCCGCGACCTCCCCAATGAGACCCAGAAGGATGAGCCGCCGCCGGCCGAGGCGATCGGTCGCGAGGCCCCCGAGCCAGTTGAAGGGGAGAAGGACGACGCCAACCCCCGCGATGATGATCCCGACCTCGATGTACCCGAGGCCGAGCACGTTGACCAGAAAGAGCGCGAGGAACGGGTTGTAGAGGGCGTTCCCGAGCATCCGGATAGCGACTCCTACGCCGAGAAGTCGAAGGTTCCGGTTCACGTGCGCTGAACACACTCGAGACTTAGAGGGTTAACTCACGAGCGGTGACCAGTCTGCGCTGCTCGCGCTCTGTCCCATCCCATGTCCCGAGGCTGAGGGGACGGGCACTTTCGAGACGTTCGCTGGAGGGTCCTCGCCCCTCGATCGTGGGGAGTCCCTTCCGTGGCGTCTCTCGCGAGGTTCACCCGGGGGCAGGCATCCGTCACGATGTCTTCCACGGCAATCGAGCGGAGCGTTGCCTCGAGTGAGAACTTAAGGCGCTTTGTGAGTCCAGTGGCCGAGCGTGTTCGCCATGTTGAAGGACCCCTCGATAAACGTTCTTACTCACGACGTCCCGCGACTCGCTACGTTCTACGGACGTCTTGGCTTCCGTGAGACGTTTAGGACGCCGATCGAGGGGTTGCCCGCGCATGTCGAGCTGACTCTCGACCACTTCACGATCGGAATCTCATCTGTCGAGGCGGCGATCAAGGATCATGGACTGACCCCGAATCTCGGGGGCCGCCCTATCGCGATCCTGCTCTGGACCGATGACATCGACGCCGATTACGCGCGCTTCGTAGCGGAGGGTGCGCCCTCGCTTCGGCCGCCTCACGACTTCCGTTCCGAGCTCCGAACCGCGTGGGTAGCTGACCCCGACGGCAATCCCATCAACTTGGCACAACGCAGGCCGCGGGCCGACCAATAGTTTCGCTTCCAGCCTGCAGCCCGGGTAGGCGCAACCAGAGGAATCCGCATAGCGCCCGCCACGGCGTACTCGATGGACCGGATGAACCAAGTCTCGGCCGCCTCGTCCGATGGGCTCAACGGGAGTCGCACCCACGGGGTCCTGTATTCCCAGTTCCCGGGTTATACGGCTGGTAAAATCGCGTATTCGCGAATGCGAAGGGTCCCGGCTTGGAGGGATTCGATTATGAACTCCCTCGTGCGTTGTAATTCAGGAAGGCAGCGACAACCGTGGCAACGACCCCCGCCTTCAGCCACGGACTCCTCCGCTACGTTCCAGCAACATCCGTCACTCAGGGGGGGCGCACCAAATGACGAAAGGCCCGGTTTCTATCGTGACCGAGCTCTACGAACCCAGCGTAGGCGGCCAGGAGAGCCGGTTTGCCCGTTTCGCGGAGGCGCTCGCCGGCCGAGGCCGGGAGGTCACCGTTTACACCACGGACCCTACGGGAGGAACCCTCCCTAGGCAGTCGGAGGTAAAGGGAGTCCGCGTCAATCGGTACGTCACCCTCACCGATTACGTTCGCAACGGGAGCCGCGGCTGGGCGCCGCTGCTTGCGTACTGGCGGGCGACTCGACGGCTTCTCCGCGAACTGGTACCCCGCCCTGGATCGGTCTGGGTGAATGAGATGCCGGTGGTCGATCTCCTAGGAACCTCGGAGGCCCCAAACCTGGTGGTCGATTGGTGCGAGTATCCGACCTACTGGATGGTAAATCTCCCGGCCCGTCGACTGATGAAGGGCATTCGTCGCGGCACGGCCGTATCCGAAGCCGTGGCCGGACATCTCAGGGCGGTTCGCCCCGACGCGCAGGTCGACGTCGTCCGGACCCCAGTTGCCCTTCCGACGGGCCCGGCGCCCCAGCGCGACGATCGGTACCGTCTCCTACGTCGGGCGGCTCGTTGGCCACAAGAACATCGCCGCGCTAGCGGAAGCGATCCGGCTCTACAACTCCAATGGCGGTCCGCATGCTCGCCTCGTGATCGCAGGCGACGGTCCCGACAGGCAATCGTTGGAGCGAAGGTTCGGAGGGAACGGCGCGGTAGAATTCCGGGGTCGGATCGACGAGACCGAGAAGCAGCACCTCCTCCAGAGCTCGTGGCTCGTGGCCGTTCCTGGCACCCGAGAGGGCCTGCCAAACGTCGCTGCGGAAGCAACCGTTTACGGCACGCCGCTCATCGCCTCTGGATCGTTCCGGAACTCTTGTGGGGACTACATTCGAACGAACCATCTGGGAGTCGTAGCGCGCGGGACCAGCTCCTCCGATTTCCTCGCGGCCCTCAGGCAGGTCGATGACGTATCCTGGAATCGATGGTCTGCCCAAGCGACCGAACTGCGTTCCCTGTTTGACCCCGAGGAGAACGTTCGGCGTTTGGAAGCTGCGCTCGACCGGGGCACGCAGTGAAGGTCCTCGTCACAGGTTCGGCGGGATTCATCGGAGCTCACGCCGTCCGTACGCTGACGGCTGCCGGCTTCGAGGTGCGAGGAGCGGACCGGCGTTCTCCCGAGGGAAGAGAACGGGTAGACATCCGGAGTCGACGGGCCGTAGAACGCGCAATGGACACGTTCAGACCGGACGCCGTGCTCCACCTCGGAGCCTTGGCGACGGTGCCGGGGTGCGAAGCGGATCCTGAAGAGTGTCTCCGCGCGAACGTCCTCGGCACAATTCACGTGGCGAGAAGCGCTGCGGTTCGGAAGGCTAGACTGATCTTCGCCTCCAGCGCGGCCGTGTACGGTGACGGGGCGCCGTTGCCGACCCCGGTAGCCGCCGGCACCTTCCCCGACAACCTGTACGGTATCTCGAAGATCGCTGGCGAACGGGTGTCTCGGATGTACTCACCTGACACCACAGTCCTGCGATTCTTCAACGTCTACGGAGAGGGGTGCCATCGATCGTATGTGATCCCTGACTTGATCCGTAAACTTCAGACTCGCCCTTCCTCTCTCCGAATGCATGGAACGGGTCGCGAGGCCCGGGACTTCGTCTACATCGGAGACGTTGTCCGGGCGATCCAGCTCAGCCTTCTCGGAAGATTCCAGGGAACCTACAACGTCGGATCGGGGAAGAGAACAAGCCTCCGGGCCCTCGCCGGGCACCTGACCAGCATCATGGGACAACCCCGCATTCCGGTCCGATTCACCGGGGCGCGACCCGGAGACTTCCGGGTGAACCACGCGGACATCTCCGGTCGGAACCACGTACCAGGCTGGACGCCTCGAACCGACCTCGCCGACGGGCTTAGACGGACCGTTGCGGGAGCCTGAAGGATCCGAGCAACCGCAACGCGGGGCAACTCCCGGGTGTGCGCGAGTCCTTGGAGGAGCGCGCTTGAGCAGCGTTCCCGATCGGAGGGCGCGGGCACGCCGGGGTCTAAGGGGTCGGGTCCCCTCACGCGACCCGGAAGATCGCGAAGTCGGAGGTCGTACGGTAGAGGAGGAGGGCCGGATCCTCCAGCAGCCGGTCTATCAGCGCTGTGCCGGAGTCCAAGGGCGCGACGACCCAACTCGCCCCTACGCTCCGGAACCACTTCGACTCGGTAACCAACTCGGGGGCCGAGATCACCAAGCCGGCCGTCTGAATTGTGAGGTTCGCCTGAACGTCGCGCGGCGCAGTGTCGGTCGAGTTCAAGAAGAACTGGAGCTCAGGGATTCCCAACTCGTCGGACGGTAGAAAGTCGACGCTCGAGAGCGAGATGTTCGACTCGGTGATCGATACCTCAGAGGAGAGCGGTTCGCTCACCCAGAGGTCGGCGTACGCTTCCGAGAGGCCCACGGAGTATTTTCCTGAGGAGTTTTGGGTCGAGAGGAGTGTTGTCCCGGGGTACGCGAAGAGCCTCACCTCGATGCTTCGCGGGAACGCCTTCACAAACTGGAAGTCGAGACCGATGTGTACCGTCCCGGATGGGTCGACGCGGACGGTCTTCGTGAGGCCCAAATCCGGCCAGGAGTAGTTCGATAGGAGCGTGGCCGGCCCGCTCGTCGACTTCGTCAGGGAGTTCGCGGCGTACGGGCTGGACTCCTCGACCGCAGAGGGGTTGCTCACGGGCGAGTACGAAAATGGAAGTAGCGCGTCGTCAAGATAGAACGCCTGGAAGTCGTACGCCCCGGTGTAGACGAAAACGCCCGGAGCAGGTTCGGTATCCAGGCCCGCGGCGTCGACGATGCGCGCCCCGCCGGCGTCGATCCAGCGCGGACCGGCCTGCATCAGGGTTGCGTTCATGGTGCCCTCCTTCTGGGCAGGGCTTACGTAGAGGGTCGGTTCTGTCGAAGCGTAGACAGTCTTCCCGGTGGCGAAGAAGTACGGGAAGACGCCACCGCTTGCTAGACCCAACATCACGACGTTCCCCGGCTGGTTCCTCAGGAAGGTAAGTTGGCTCAGGTCCGATTCGGTGGTTGAGTAGTAGGTCAGCGCGCCGGTCAGATGGACCCCTGCATAGCCGATCTGAAGTCCGAGCAATGTGATGACCAGGATAGTTGTCGCAGCGGGAGCCTGCTGACGGAACGCAAGGCGAAAGGGTCGTCGACGCGTTCCCTCCTCGGCCTCTGCGACCTGTTCCAGAGCCTGCATGGAGGGGCCGACGGATGCTGCCATCCGTGCGAACACCACAGCAACCGGCAGCGCCGCGAAGTAAACGCCACGGTCGCCGTCAAACATCGACGTCAGCAGGAGCGCCTGAAGAACGAAGGCGATCGTGACCGGTAGCATGAGGGGACGATACTGGTTCTGATTCGGTAGCAGCCTGAGGCAGGCGACGATCGCCCACGCGGCGGCAAGGGCGAGATAAGCGTAGAGGAGAACCGGCTGTCCGACCGCGAATCGCTCTGCCAAGCGAAGCGCCGAGTTCTGAGCGCCGACGTAGTACAGCCAGGGCCCGCTGAGACCGTTCCCAAGATTCGCCCCCGAACTGACGAGATAGAAACCGTAGACCAACGCGATCGGCACGACCGCCACGGCGACCGCGGGGAACACGCTTCGTGAGAACGTTCGGCCCCGGTACTGGAGAAGAACGCAAGCCGCGACCGCCATGACAAAGAAGAACGCCGACCAGCCTTCCGAGAGCGCGGCCAGGCTCACTAGTACTCCGACCGCGATCCCGTCGCGTAATCGGGGTGCCTCGCCCCAAGCCAGGACGTTGTGGAGGGCAAGAGCCCCGAAGACGAACGCGAGGAGCTGGGCTTGACCTCCCCACCCCACTTCGTCCATGAACAATGGAATCGTGGCCAAGGCGGCTCCGCCGGCGAGGCCGCCGATCTTAGACGCTGTGTCCCTGAGGAACAGGAAGTACCCGGCGGCGAACAGGGCCGTCAGGATGACACCGGTCACTACGTCGGAGAACGCGTAGGCCGCGGTTGGATTCGGCAACGCGAGGATGACCAGGGTGTAGAACGCGGGGAGCAGCGGGTACTCGTAGCTGAAGATCGACGACTTGCCGTGGAGGATTAGGAACGCCGTGAAGAGGTATTCTCCGTTATCGTAGCCGACCAGCAGCCCGGACCGCAGGGTCACGAATATCTCAAAGAAGATCAGGGCCGCGAACAGCGCGAGGAACGGGTAGAGGAACGAGTGCTCTAGGAGTGCGTCCCACGACCTTGCCATGATCCCGCCGATGCCGTGGTCCGGATGGGCCGGATCTGGGGTGACGGGTGGATTCGCGCGCTCGTCCCTGGAGCCGTCCGGGGCGCCGAAGGAGGGTTCTTCCGCAGGGCCACCGCCCTCCGCGGGTTTGACCGCCGTACCAAGACCCCGCGTGTTCCCTCGGGTCATCAACCAGGGCGGTTTGGAGACGCGCCCTTCCCAGCCAAGGAGGAGGTCCCGCTCTCATGAAGGATTCGGTTGGCATGCCTAGCACGGGTTCTGGCGCTCGGTCGAGTACGCGATGCCCCGTTCAAGGCTGGGATCCTACCGGCCTGAGTCGGAGTTCGATTGAGGGCAACCGTTGTTCCATCGAGAATGCCATCGGCAACGCGGACGCGACCCATCTCGCCACCCGTAGGGCAGGCCCCCCTTCGGCAATCGCGGACTTACCCCCGGGTACTCCGCACGGCGCCTGCGAGGCTCCCACGAGGGGCTTCGCCGGCGGCCCCCTCGGGAACGCGGCTCTCGTTCAAACCACCGAGAGGACGTAGTAGTGGGGCGTAGTTTCATAGAGTGCGTAGAGCGGGTCGTCCATGAATCGCTGCAGGATGAGCTGTCCCAGGCTCCGGCTGAGGACAGCCCATCGAATTCCCGTGGATGCCAGGATCCCCGCCTCCGTATGAACCGTCGGTTGGCCCTGCGGTGCCCCTCCAGGCGTGATGGCGAAATCCACCGAGAACGTCCGGAGTAGCGACGTCAAGGGGGTTAGGTGATACACCAACTCGAAAATACCATACTGATCGCTCGCAACGTACTGGCTCACCATCGTGAATCCCGTGGACCGTGCGCTTACGGTGTAGTTCTGGTCGATCGCAGGGGCTGGGTTCGCGGCAAACCTTTCCTGCAGCGTTGCGTTGGAGCAGCAGGTGCTCGTGGAGCCCAAGACTCCGGTGGTCGGGGTCTGGGTCGAGTCCGTGATGTAGAGCGTAGCGCCGCGGGGTATGGCTGTCGAAAAGTCGAACGAGTAGTTCCAGAAGATTGTTCCTTCTGGGGAGACTGCCAGGGTTCGATTCAGGGTGAATCCCGCTAGCGTGTAGTTGGTGGCCAGCCCTCCACCGGCCTCGGAAGTTTCGACGGAGGCGGCAGAGGTACAGGTTCGTGGTGGTGGTCTGGCTTGGGT
This sequence comes from uncultured Thermoplasmata archaeon, assembly GCA_963713145.1. Classification (GTDB taxonomy): domain Archaea; phylum Thermoplasmatota; class Thermoplasmata; order Lutacidiplasmatales; family UBA184; genus Lutacidiplasma. The sequence goes on from CAVQKI010000002.1 coordinate 103,474, forward strand.
TGGTGCCGGGCGAGTAGCTCACCACGTTGAGAAAATCGTCGCTCTCGATGCTCAGGAATGTATGGGCGTCCTTGACAAGCAAGATGCCGGGAGCGGGTTGTCCCCAGCCGGATTCGGCGTCCGTTACGATGTACTGACCGTCGTCGATCCAGTTCTCGCCGTACGAGAGCGCCGTTGCCAGAACCACCGCGTCCTGCTTGGCTTGGCTGGTAACGGTGTACGGCTGAAATGATGGCCCGGGGTAGATTGGACGATTCATCGCCCAAAGTACGGCAAACATGTGGTCCGTGGGGGCAGAGTCGTAGAGCACGGCCCCTGGCTCGTTGGCGAGCCAGAACAGCTCCGATAGGTCCCCTGGATCGAAAGTGTAGTACGCGAGGGCGTTGGGATAGATCTGGAAGTCTGCCCCGATCTGAACGCCGGTGATTGCTAGCGTTGCCACGACAAAGACGGGAAAGGTCCAGGAAACTTCCTCCTGCGAAAGCCTCCAGCGCCTCCGGGCTCGCGGAACGTCGGGGACAGGGCCGGGTGGCCAGATGGTCGCCATCTCCGCGACCGCAAACGCGAACGGGAAGACCAACGGATAGAGCCCCCGGTCGGCGTTTCCCACCGGCGTGAGAAGAGCGCCGATCGCGAGCGCTGACACTCCCATCGCTGGAACGAGCCACGTCTCCACAGGATTTCGAGCGCGGAAGACGACGCGATAGACGACATACATCACCAAAGCCCCGATGTAGATGGCCCCCAGGAGCGAGTTGCTGTAGGTGAGCGCGATCCAAAGCTGACGATACGCCGGCCCGTACGCCCATAGCGACGACAAGGCCGCCCCTCCTGCCGGATTGCTTGCCGCCGGGTCAGTGAAGACCAGCACCGCCGCGACCGCGGCGGGAGGGGCCAGTATCGCGATGATGGTTTCGAAACCGCGCCAGGTTAGCAGCCGCCGCCAGAGTACCGGAACCAAGAGCAGTATGACCGCCAGAACAATCACCGCGGTGGCGTAGACCTCGGAAAACGCAGCAACCAAGAGCAGCATGCCGGCGGCGAGTGCAGGTCGAACGGAGAGACTCGGGATCGCCTTCTCCAGTATCACCCAGACTGCGAGTAGTCCGAGGATGTAGGCGACTATCTGCGCCTGCCCCCCCCAGCCGATTTCCATCTGGAGGAGGGGAAACCATCCAATGAGTGTCGCGCCCAGAAGCCCCGTCCATCGTGACCGGGTATAGGCCTGGACCGCGAGGTATCCCGCGACGAACGCCGCAACCTCCAGCAGGCCGGAGACCACATCCGAAACGTAGACCGAAGCAAGGGTGGAATGTCCTAGGCCGAGCGACACCGGCAGGTACAGGATGGGAAGGACAGGGTATGGGTATTCGAAGAGGGCCGTCCCCCTTGAGCTGTAGATTGGCCCGGTGTAGAGGTACTCTGCCCAATCCGCGCCGAAGATCGACCCCCCCGCGAGTGTCTGAAGAATCGGAACGAGTAGGAAGGCCCCTAGGAACAGGACGGACAGTCCAAACGTCAACCCAAACAGGTTGGTAGCCAGGAAGCGTTTCCATCGGGGCTCGGCCACAGGCTTGGGCGAGGGATTTCCGGACTGGGGGTGAACAGCTCCTTCCTCGATTGTGGGCGGCGGAGTAAGGCTAGGCGGCTTGACTGAACCACTGCCTGAGACGCCTCCCGTTGCGCTGATCGTCAAGGCTTCACTTCCTATGCATCACGAGTAGCCGCAAACGAAAGAGTCCAAGCGGATTTCCCCCGCCCTAGGTGAGTTGATGGAATGACCGGAGCCGAGACCCTCCGGGGAGTACCCACTGGAGGGGCGAAGCTGCGAATCCAGTTGGGCTGCACTACGCACCCGACCTTAGGTCGACGCTGAGGACAGTTGGTGAGGCGAAAGCGGGGGCGCGAATCGAAACGGTGAACGCGGCAGACCCGTTCGCCGGGAGGTCGAAGGGGACGCTACCGGGTTGCGCTTGGAAAGACGCCGGAGAAATTTCGACGCTGGAGATTTCGCAACCGGTCGAGGCATTCTTGTTCACGAGATGCACTGATTCGTTGAAGTTACCAGCTCCCCCGATAGACCCTCCAGCCGTCGTCACGTTAGGGACCTGACAACCCGTCACCGTCCAGTTTACACGGAGAATGTGGATAGTGAGCCCGGTCGGTGCGGGGTTCGACCGAGTGCTCCCGGGATTTTCCTCCGTCGCGTCATACCAGGCGAAGAGTAGTGTGCCGGTAATCAGGAGCACAACTACGACCGCGATTCGCAGCGCCGTGAGTCCAACCCCCCCCTCTCGTTCGAGACTTTTTCGCCCTAATAAGTAGGATGCGGAGCCATTCTGCCTCAGTGGATTGCGACGTGGAAAGGACCATCTCGCACCATCGCCAGATTCCAGATCTAACGCGGGTCGGACGGACCCCATGCCCTTCTTTAGTAACCCCACGACGCCAGGCGCTTCTCCTGAGTTGACGAGTCGCCCTGACGGAGACATTCTCGAACCTGGGCCACCAGGGGCACAGCCCGCTCGTAGAGCTTGAATCCAGGATTGGAGCGGTCGTCCGGACTAAGCTCGACTCCCTGAGCATCCGAAGACGCGTCATTAATCGAAGCTGAACCAGTTGCCAGGTCGATCACCACCTTCAGTTCACCCGAGAATACAACGACGGCCCGCCCGCGTGAAGAGGAGGCATGTGTCGGCAGCTCGTGAGAGACCACCGAATCCGAGGGCGGTGGTCCGTCGACCAGCGCGGCCGCCATGGGTTCGGTGAGGCCATCGACCATGCCAACCAAGTCACCGGCCGCGAGTCCGAGCGCCGACCCAACGCCGGGTGAATGGGAGACCAAGAGACGGATCGAGTCCTCGAGAGAAACCCAAGTGCCTATGCGGCCACGCCCTTCGCCGCTTCCGGAACGAATCACGAGCGGAACCCGGAGCAACGACGTGGCGGTCCCGGTGACGTGGTAGATGCTACCTTGCTCGCCCAGTGCCTGGCCATGATCTCCCATGACTGCCACATCAGTAAGTACTGGGTCCCGTGCCGACGCAAACGTATCCAGAACGCTCCCGAGCCTCCTGTCCAACGACTCGGCCGCCGCGCGATAGAGGCGCCGGATCCGTGTAACATCTCGAACGCTGGGTGAGGCTCGGCCCTCCCGCCAGCTGGACTTGTCCAGCGGGCCGCTAAAGGCCCAGAGCCAATCCGGGATCGACGTAGTCCCGGGGTTCAGTACGCCGAAGTAGGGTTCGTGGGCCTCGAGGAGGTTTACGACTACGAACACGGGGACGTCCCGTGGAGCGCCCGACAGGAATTTCTCGAGGTCCGCCTCAATCCATCCGGAGACTTTCGGCTCCAACCCCGCCCGTGTCTGTCCTTTGGAAATGCGGGATGCCTGGACGAGGAGCTCCGCTGGGAGCGGGAAGCGCGTTGTCATCTGCCGAATAGAGTCCCGCGCTTGGAGGGCCAAGTCACGATCCCTCCGTTGGCCCGTGGATTCGGACTGGCCGACCAATCGGCCAGTTCGCCCTATTGGCCTAGGGGTGCCCTGGAATCTGAGGAAGCAATCGGAGAACTGACCCCATTCGGCCAAGTCAAAGCCCCTGTCAAGGCCGGTCAGCGGCGAGACGAACGGATTGGCCGAGAGGCAGGCGGTTCGGTACCCAGCGCGTCGAAACAGCTCGGCGTAGGATGTTACGTCCAGGGGAAGCATCAGGGAAGATCCGCGGAACGTTCGATGCTCCCACGGTGCCATGCCCGTGAGTATGCTAGCGTGGGAGGGAACCGTCCAGTGGCTTGTAGAAATGGCCCGAGTGTACCACGAGCCTTCCTTCTGTAGGCGGGCTAGGTTCGGCATTCGAGCGCCGACCGGGCCCTCGGGAAGCTCGGCATCTCGCCGCAAGCAGTCAAGCACCACGAGAAGAACGTCCGGTGCTCTCACGAATACCAGCCCACCCAAACGAGCGAAACTCTGTCCGCGGGGGTTGAAACCCCACGTCAATAAGCTCTGCGCCCTGACGAGCGGCGACGAGTTACTCTCTCAAGATGGCCTGAGTGCCACCGTTCGGTGAGCCATCCATTGCGAGAAGCCCTCCGGCGACCCCCCCCGTCCCGCTTCGGAGCGCCGTGGACTGGCCTCGTCGAACCAATCCCACTTCCGCTCTGCTCGCTTTCCGGATTCACGGCTTCCTCGAACACCGTTCAACAAGGCCTAAGTAGGCGTGTGTGGACCAAGGACCGCACTCCAGGAAAGGTGGAAGGCGGGCGTGAGGGGACCCCGGAGCGTCGCTTGGATCATCGTCATCGTAGCCATGCTCACGCTGGGATCCAGCTTCGCAGCGAGTCTTGAGGGGCACGTCGCTGGGGCTGCTGGCTCTTCGACGCCAGTACCCGTAGCGGAGAAGTCTCCTCCTCCATCACCGGGGCGATTGACCGTGGCGGAGCTGAGAGCAGCGCCCGCGGTTGCAGCGCCTGACCAAGAACCCGGTCTCCATCTCGGCGATGGAACCTACCTCGGCCCCGCGAACCTCGTCTCGGCAGTCGACTCTCATGGCACGACAGCGATTCTTGTTTCGCTCGCTCCCTCGAACGTCTCTGCGCTCGATTCGCTTCTCCAAGAGCTGTCCAACCCCGCATCCCCAGGCTATCATCAATACCTCACGCACGCCGAGTTTAACGCTGAATTCGGCAGTAGCCCGGCCGTCTACGAAGCCATCGTCAACTATCTTCGATCCTTCAACGTCACCTTACTGGTGACCCACCCGGACCGAATGACGGTTAGCTTTCAAGCGACCTCACGCCAGATCGCTTCCATCTTCCACACCGCTCTCGGGGCCTTTCTCACCCCCTCGGGCCATCCCTACTTCGCACCCTTGTCGACTCCCGAGCTCCCGTCAATCCTGAGCCCATACATCGTCGAAGTCCAGGGGCTTAGCAACTACTCAGAGTACCCTGAACCATCCGGACTCCATAGCCATCACAGAGAAACTTCTCTCCACGGCAGCCGGAGCCGTCGCTGCCGTACCTAAATCGGATGGGCCTGACTCTCCGGGGGGCGGACTCAATCCCTTCTCCTCCACGACCGTCGACGGACTGACGTACGATGAGCCGGTCCATCTCGGATCGGCTGGGTCCGACTGTGCAACTTCGACGTGCGGCCAGATGATGGAGGGAGCCGACCTCCAAGTCGCGTACAACGAATCGGGGCTGTTCGCGAAGTATGGCTACCCGGTTAATGCAACCGTTGCCGCGATGCTCTGGACAGACCCGGTCTGCACTTCCAACATCTCTACGTGCCAGAGCGATGGATTCTACAACACCTTTTGCGGCACCCTGACGCCGGGGCAGGATGCCTGGGATTTCTTCATGCCTGACGTTACGTCCTACTGGAACTACACACTTCCGACCGGCGAACCGATGCCCCGGGCGGTCTCGCTGCCCGTTACCGGCTATAGCTACGCGTACCCCGCGGGATCCCAAGGGCTGTCGGCCTCGTGCGACGACGCGGAAGCGGAAGGGGAGAATACACTCGACGTCGCGATGGAGGGTTCTATGCTTCCGGGGGCGAACATCTACCAGGTGTTCGGCGGATCCGCGACCACCACGGAGCTAACAACGGAACTCGCGGACATCCTGAGCCCGACCCAGTCCGTCTTCAGCACGACCGGCGGGTTCGACACTGCGGCGAACATCGCGGACCTTTCCAACGTCTCGGTCATCGCGAACTCCTGGGGCGGCTCTGGGAGTCTTGGGTCGAGTTGGACCGATGAGTGGATGGAAGCGCAGAGCCTCGGGATCACGATCGTAGCATCGTCGGGAGATTCCGGTACGAACAGCCTCGAATCGCCTGCCGAGAACGCGTACAACACCTACGGAACGGTCGCCGTCGGCGGCACGACCCTGGTCGTCAACTCCACGACACTCCTCCGTACTCCCGCCGCCCTGTTCTCTAAATCGGCCCCGTACAACGGCACCGGCGGTGGCGAAGTCGTTTGGTACGAGCCTGCAGGAACGGTCTCCGGTTTCTCGTCCACCTACGGTTCCATCGGTGGAGTCACGGCGGCCACGACAAACTACGCCCCCGTGTGGCAGAACACGTCTGCGGACGCCCACAGCATCATCAAGCGGATCCTTTCTTCGGACGGCCGGGGCGAGCCGGACATCGCTGCCATCGCAAACGACACCCTCGTCGACGTCGAGATCGGCTACTTCTCGGCGAATATCACATGCCTGGTCTCCTCGAGCTGTACCAGGATTTCCAGCCTGGGAGGCGCCACCGCGATAGAGCATGGATGGACGTACTTCGTCGGCACGAGCATTTCCGACCAGGTCGAGGGTGGCCTGATCACGATGATCGATTATGCGCTCCACCGGGTCGGCGAGGGCAGGGTCGGGTTCATTGACCCAGCCGTGTACACGGCCGGACAGCTTGAGTTCGCGGGGGATCTCAGCCTCCATTCGTTCTACTCTATCACCCTCTACCACAACGCGGAACCGAGCTCGACCTACGGCGCGTTCGCGAACGGCAGCTGGGATGCGGCCGACGGCTGGGGCTCGATCGACGCGGGGAACTATACTCAGAACACCCTCACCTACCCGGTCACTTTCACCGAGACCGGCCTTCCGACCGGCACTTCCTGGTCGGTCAGGTTAACCCCGACGGTCGGCGACGCGGGCTGCATCGTGAGCGGGTTGACGTGCGCCGACCCGAACACCACGGCTTCCACCACGAGCGCGATCGGCTTCGGCGAGCCCTACGGTACGTACCAGTTCGTGGCCAGCGCCGCTGGCTACAGTCCGGTACCGTCGTCGGGAAGTGTGTCGGTTGACGGGGCAGCGATCCCAGTCGGCGTACACTTCACCGAAGAGACGTACCCCGTGACGTTCGCCGAGATCGGCCTACCGACGGGCACGTCTTGGGGAGTAACCCTGGGCACCACCCTCAAGAGTTCGACGGAGTCGAGCATTCCATTCGAAGAACCAAACGGCACCTACAGCTATGCCGTCAGTGGGGTTGCGGGGTACTCCGCGACGCCGTCGTCGGGGTCGTTGACGGTTTCAGGGTCGGCCTTGCCGGTCGGTCTGAGCTTCGTCCAAACGACCTACAACCTCACGATCTCAGAGAGCGGGCTTCCTCCGAACCTAACGTTCGAAATCACGGTAGGGAACACGACGGAGCATGTCACGACCGACGGCAGCACGGACCACGTGGCGTTCTCTGAGCCGAACGGGAGCTACGCCTACTCGATCGCCTACATGGAGGGGTGGCAAGAATCTACTCTGGCGTACACTGGTGAGTTCGTGGTGAGCGGGGCCCCCGTGGCGGAGCCGGTCCTAGAGTACACGCCGTCCGCACCACAACTGACGATCGGCGCAACGAGCGGTTCAATCGGTACCGTGGTGACCGCTACCGGGTCCGGGTTCGCATCGGACTCCGCGGTGACGCTGACGTTCGACGGTGAGGCGGTAGCCTCGAACTGCTCAACCGGCCCGCGCGGGTACTTCCCTGGAGTGACCGGAACCCCCTGCACTTTCTCCGTACCCACGTCCGCCCCTGTCGGAGACGACGGGGGATCGAACGTGCTCGCCGCGACCGGGCTCTCATTCGTTGCCTCCGCATCGTTCTCGGTGGCACCCCTGCAGCTAGCCCTCGATGCGACAAGCGGTTCGCTCGGCACGGTTGTGACGGCTACCGGGTCAGGGTTCGTGCCGGACTCTGCGGTCACACTGACGTTCGACGGCGACGCGGTCGCCACGAATTGCTCGACCGGCCCCCACGGGTACTTCCCCGGGGTGACCGGGACCCCATGCACGTTCGTCGTGCCATCTTCGGCGTCGGTCGGAGATGACGGCGGATCGAACGTGGTCGCCTCGACCGGACCGGATTTTAAGGCCGCCGCGACGCTCTCGGTGGCCCCGTTGCAACTGACCCTCGTCGGATCCAGCGGATCGCCCGGCTCGCTCGTGACGGCCACGGGCTCGGGATTTCTCCCGGATTCGGGGGTAAGCTTCTCGTTCGATGGGACGGCAGTGGCATCCGATTGCTCGACGGGACCACACGGGTACTTCCCAGGGGTGACCGGGACCCCGTGCACAATCTTAGTTCCCGAATCAGCCCCCGCCGGGAACGATGGCGGATCGAACGTCATCGCGACGACCGGGTCCGAGTCCAGCGCGGCCGCGACCTTCTCCGTGACAGTTCTCAGTCTAACCATCGACCCAGCCAGTGGGCCGGCAGGCAGCCTCGTGACCGCGACGGGTTCAGGGTTCGAACCAGACTCTGCGGTCCACTTTACGTTCGATGGGGAGGCGGTGGATTCGAATTGCTCGACAGGCGCCCACGGGTACTTCCCGGGATCGACCGGGACACCTTGCACGTTCGTTGTACCCACCTCAGCTCCAGTCGGAGATGGCGGCGGGTCGAACGTGGTCGCGGCTACAGGGTTGTCGTCATCGGCATCCGCTTCGTTTTCGGTGACCGCCCTGGAGTCCGGTGCCACGCGAGGAGTTGAATCGCCAGAGAGGGGCCGAGCCTTGGTGACAGGTGCGTCGTTCACTCTGGGTGGGGTCTACGATTCCGTGGCGCTGGGCGCCGCAAGGTCGGCGTCAAACGAAGTCTGGGGAGGCGGCGACGCCACGGACGGGTTCGAACGCGTCTGGGGCTCCCATGCCAGCGGTCTGGGGCGCTGACAGATTCCACGGCCCCGGTTTCTCGACCTGGGGGCCGCTGCGGGTCCAGGGCCTTGCTGATGGCGACTTGGATCCATTGTAAGCTTTCAAAGCGGACTCGGGCTCTGGAAGGTTCAACTCTCATTGAACCGCTACGAGGCAGCTCAATGCAATGAAAGGGGACAGATCTGTCAGATCCGTGGCGACCACGCGAGCGAAAGTAAGTTCCATGGCCGCGGTTTCTCACATCACACCCGATGAAACCCAGAAATCCCGCGCTCTGCTATCGGGGTGTTTAGTCGTATTCTTGGAGGGGCTATGTCCGCATCCGGAGTGGCTCCCAAGCAGCCTCCTTCGATCCTCCTAGACTCGATGCACTTGCAACACGGCTTGAGCCCAGGGGTCGAGAAAGTCATCGGCAACAAGCCAGACGCTGTCCACCGACCTGCGCTGCGCTTCGGAGCAACGGAGGTCCAGGTCTCCGGTCCCGTCCTCCAGCCGATGGCGGAGAGAACCGAGACGTAGACACCCTCGGCGGTCCCCTGGTCCAGTGTCGAACAGTCTGGTACCGCGCTTCGCCTCAGAATGATACTAAGCCGAGGTACCGATGCCGTTTGCGAGAGGTCTCTGCCCTCATTCATCTAGCTACGGTTTCAGGCCGAGGCGGCTCCGATGAGAGGGAAGGTCGGACCCGGGAAGGATTCTGGCACGCCATGAAGGACCTCCGGATTGCCCTCGAGACTTCTAGGTGAAGGGGAAGGCGTGCATCCACATCATCCTCGACGCCGATCCTGCTTCCTGGTGAAGATTCGGCCTCTCCGAGAGAGCTGAACCGATGGGGAGACAACACGCTTGGAGGGCGTTCACGGATGGTAGAGGACTGAAGGCGACCTTCCCCGAAAAGGGGTAGTTGGTTCATCTCGATGGAGTTCTAGCGGTTCTGCCAAGAGGATCCCATTCGAGAGAGCCTGTGTGGGCTGACCAAAAGTCGGGGCAGAGGACACCTCGAGAGGTTCCACAGAGTCCTCTGCCAGGGTTTCGTCGGCCGATTGCACCTACACAATCCCGCGACCTTCCGGTGAGAACTCCAGCGCTTGACGCGGCGCTAGAATGGGAACCGCATTCAAGGGAGAGTCGGCTGGCAGACGCCCGCCGAGGTCTGCAATGACCGAGTGCTGATGAACTGGGTCCTGGTCAGGATGACCGAAGGGTGAGACAACATCTCGTAACAAGGCCAGCAGCAAAGCATCCGGACGCACGGCTCTGATCTTGATTAGGTCTTGATGATATCAATTAGTCGCTCGACAGCGGCGAGTGCGATGGCATCGTACTCGGGTCGCGGCGGTAGCTGGCGGAGTTCCCTAAATCGCCGAATATTCGTGCAGAAGTTGAAGATCTCCTCCACAATCTCATTTCTGTCACCTTTCCGTACAAAGGTTGGGGTGACCCCGAGTTCCATTGCCGCTTCTCGAAGCTGGGGCAAATCGTACACAATGACTCCGGTTCCACAGTAAACCCCCAGGCTCAAGGCCCCGGAGTAACCGCCGGTCGCGTTGTAGGGCAGAATCAGGAGGTCATGCGAGGCAACGACCCTTAGCAGCTTGGATTCAGGAACGTAACCAAGCGACGTGAGCCAGTCCGCGCCTATCGATGCAACGGCTTGCTTTACTCTCTCCCGATAATCCGGGAACTGGGGATTGATGGCCCCGGTGATGCTCACCGAGAACCGGGCCCCTCGCTCATGGGCGGCGCGTAGCCCCTCCAGGGCACCCGCCAGGTCCTTTTGGGGACCCCAGTTTCCGAGAAGCAAGACCCGGGTAGGTTCGTCAGGCGGTATGCAGTCGATCTCGAGTGGGCTCGGGCTGGCTGCGACCATTCCGAAGGGCTCTATGAACGGAAGATGGACCTTCTGAGCGTTCAGATGAAAGATTCGAGAAATCGTCTGCTGCTGACTCAGCAGCGGCACGACGACCGTTGTGTTCCGGAGAAGGTGTCGCTCGAGAAGTCGTACGGCAAACCGTTGCCAGACCGTCGGATGGTACCCGAGTTGTATGGCATCTTGAGTCTCGAGAAAGTTGTGCATGTACACGACTACGCGCTTACGAGACATTCGGGATACCGCAACGGGGAGTAGTAGGCCAAAGCCATTCGCGAGGGATGATCGCCCGAACGACGTCACATAGATGTTGAAGAGAAGCGGCTCAGCGGCAGGGGATCTTCTTAGAATCCTCCAGCAGGCTCGAAGGAGGGAGAGTGGACTGTTCTGGGCCCAAGACGACTCGAGCCGCATCCGCGGACTTTTGAGGGCGTCGGGAATGCATGAGCCGCGTTGAGCAAATATCGTGATAGCTCGAAACCGGTCACTCCGTCGGAAAGCTGCGACTAACCCGGTAGAAGAGTTCCCGGCGAAGCCCCCCTCGGGGAACATAGACCCGAAGAATCCGAGAGTCTGTTCCCTGTCGTCGGTACGACCGATGAACGTGCGAGCCGGGACGCCTGGGCTCATGTCCGTGTCTGGCACTCTCGTCTAGAGGTAAAGAGTGGACGCTCGAGGCGAAGCGAGACCGAATCTCGATTCTTCAAAGTGGACACCCCGGTACCGCAAACTGGGAGTCGTTCAACTCAGCGTTCGACCGAATTGTGCGACCGCCAGCTCCCTGCTCCTCGAAAGCATCGGCGCCGCAACCAGATTCTACCCGGCGCGCGGATTGTATCCCGGTGCAATGAACTCGACTCACTCCCCGATCCTGGTGGCTCCCCCGAATTTCGCTAGGAAGTCGTGCATCTCCTCGAGCGCGCGGCCTCTACGATAGTAATCGCCGAAACCGTTCTTGTACCAAACGGTAGCCCTTGAGAGCTCCGTGGATTCCAAGAGTTTGAGGGTCCGTTCGACCCACACCGACGAGTCCCACGAGTCCACCAAGTAAGGAGAGTTCCTGAGAACCTCGACGAAGACGTCGATCCGAGGGGCCACCACAGGCAAGCCCGAATTCACGGCCTCGATGATGGGAAAACTGAAGCCTTCCGCGGTAGAAGTGGCGAGATAGAGGTCAGCGGCGTTATAGTAGAGGGGTAGGAGCTCCGCGGGCGTCCAACCAGAAAGTTGAACGACGCCAGGCAGCTCGCGGGGGTCGGAGCCACCAATTTCCCCGATGTGCAGAATCATCGCTCCATCTCCCACTCCGGAAGCTATGTCACCCAGTAGCCGCAGGTTCTTGTTCGGGGAGGAGCTCGAGACACTCAGAAGGATCCGTTTATCCTGAGGGAGTCCCAACCTAGCCCGGGCATCTGCTTTGTCCCTAGGATGAAATACATCGGGGGTCCAGTTGTGGATGGTCCGAACATCAAGATCCGGGCAAAGCTGGACCAGTCGATCTCGAGTTGAATTCGATATGGCGATCACACCTTCAAGTCTGCGCAAAGCGGCTAGCTCCTCTTTGAGGGCGAGGATGGACAGTCGTGAGAACCCCTTGGCAAGTCTCGAATCCAGATGGTAGAGATCATGAACGGTTCCGATGACGCCACGTCTGCGCTTTGCAATGTGAAAGAATTCTGGCGATGTGACATGAACAAGTGAATACCTTCTCATCACCTTCTCCCATCGTGACAACCCCAGAATTGAAAGACCGTACGCGAATTCGCTCGGAAGAAACCGGGGACCCACCGACGTGTAGCACAGTTCGAGAGATGCGAGCTCAGTCCACCGCCGGTGGATGCGCCGGAAGAACACTTGCGAGTACAGTCCTAAGTCAAGGAGTCTTACGTTGGACTGACCGACGCCGGTGCTATTCGGATACCCAGTAACAATCGCCGGCGATCCAGCGGGGGAAACCGTGGGTATCATCCAGTTGAGGTCCTTTCGCTCACGCCACGGGCAATTCCAGTCGCATCAGGAAACTGAGGGCTAGGGAGCAGCAACGTTGTAACGGGTAGCGGAGAAATCTCTGTAAGGGTAACTCCCGCGAACGACAATTCGCCGGGCCAGTAAATGGCCAACCCTCGAAATTCTGCAGTGTTCACCGTAGCGTTCACCTGAAATGTCAGAGAAACGCCGGTCAGATTGCCAGCTCGGTCGAGGGCCGAGCCGTCTATCCTCTGGCTCGCTAGGACATCGGCGCCATCGTTAATCGACACCGATAGCGTGACCTGCTTCGCGCTGCTCGCGTTGAGCGACGAAAGCCAGTAGGTAACGCGAAACACACCGGCCGGGAGGTAGGAGTACGGTCCGAACCAAGCCGTGGTAAGGCTTGTGTCATTGGCGAAAGTAACACTCCCGTACCCCGACACTGTGTAGTTGCCCCTCAAGGCAAAGTGAGTAGCAAGGATGTCTTCCACCAATGGAACGTAGCTCGAGACCGGCGGAGCGATCTGGATGATGCTAACTCCGGCGAAGGTTAACTGACCGGGCCAGGCCATGTACAGCCCACGAAATTCTGCGGAGTTCACCAAGTTATCCACAAAGAAGTCTTGAGAAATCCCGACAATATGGTTCGGTGGGCCTAGGCTCGTGCCGTTAATCCTCTCGCTCGCCAAGGTAGTCGCCCCATTATCAATAGAAACCGACAGGGTCACTTGGTCGGCCGCGCTCGGGTCTGGACTCTCGAGCCAGTATGTAACCCTGAATTCCCCGGGAGGCAAGTAGACGTAGGGCCCGAACCAAGCTGTGCTGAAGTTGGTCACATTGTTGAACGTAACGTGTCCGTCACTCGCGAGTGTGTAGTTTCCCCTCAGATTCAGTTGAGTCGCGCGGAATCCCTCCGCGAGCGGAACGTAGTACTGGGGAGTTGCCGTGTAGTTTCGCGCCAGGACAATGATGCCGGATGCCTCCGCGAGGACCCCGTATGCACCGGTCCCGTACAGCTTCTGGAGAATCCCGTACATGCTTATGTTGAACGGCGATTCTCCTTGGTCCCAGAAGCAGCCAAAGCATTCAGACCATGGGTCGCCGATTGCGTAGTCGACGCGTATCGGGGTCCACCTTCCGTCGAGAAGTTCATGACTGAGGTTGTAGGCAACGTCATCAAACGGGCCGGGCAGTAGGGGTTGCTCGTAGGGCATCGGTCTCGGGAGCATCTCCGGTAAATTGTTCTGGAAGATCACATATCCGTCGCTGGGTGGAATCAGCGAGGCTGCGTGAGTGTACTCTGAGTATACTGTTTGGTTGGCAGCCAGGACCCCGGAGAGGTTGAATCCTCCTCCCTCTACCAAACTGTTGAAGGGACCGTACGGCTCTAGTATCGTGGCACTGGTAATCAGCGAGACTACCAGAGCCGTGCCGATTAGCGCCGGAACCAGGGATCGGGGATTCGGGGACGGAAGAGCTGGGTATCGAGCACCGTCCTTCTCAACGGTGCGCCGGGATCCTGCGGGGCGTGAGCGTGTCTCAGGTTGAGATCGTTGGGGCCGGGGGATGCCTTTGCTATCCCGTAATTCCTCGATCAGGGAAATCGACCAGATTAGGCCTAGGAACAGAAACGGAGCGACTAGTGCCGTGTACTGACTCTCAAACAGGTGTGGGTAAGCGTAGGGGAAGATTCCGCCCGATTCCCAAAGAAGGTACGCAAAAGGAGCGCAGAGCGCGACGCATCGAAACGATAGCATGGGGAGGAAGAGGAGTGGAGCAAGAAGAATCACCATCGTCAGAAGTTTGGTCTGCCAGTCTATCTGGAGAGCTCCGAGACCTCCCACCCCGCCGATGTGCGAGATTGAACCAAAGCTCGTCGCCGGAAGGTAGTAGTAGGGCAGCAGAAACCATCCTGCAAGGAAGATACCGGCCGAGGTAGAGACAAGGACCAATCCGTAAACGACGCTGGGGCGTTCATCGAGTGCATTGGATCTGTCGGGTCTTGAAGGCTCCGACCGAGGGCCCCAGAATTTGGGGCGCCAGAAGATCCAGACGCAGAGTCCTCTAGAACCTTGGCCATCCAGCTCTCCGAATGGGCAAGCGCTGGCTGAATTGGAAGTCTGGACCAGACGTAGTCCATCATCAAGAAGAGTCCCAGCAGCAATGGGAAGATACTGTACGGGAACCGAAGGAGTCCGACTAGTGAAAAGAGGGCGAGGGCAGTGTAGCGATGTCCCCGCGAGTATGCCCAAAATCCTGCTACGAAGAGTAAGGGTAGGAACGCTTCGAGGTGGACGTCATACCAGTTCAGCCCTGCCAAGGGGCCATAGACCAGGTAGCCTAACGCCACAGCGAGGGCGAGCGACCTCGATAAGAACTGGGATTTTGCAATCGAATAAAGAAAGAACACGGGGGCCGCGATTACTGCAGACTGGAGTACCAGCAGCTGGGGGTAGCTGATCGCGTACGTGATGGGTGCGACGAATATCGAACCCCCGGAAACAAAAACATAGGAGGCGAACGTCCCTGCGGTCCAGGGATTGTTGAACGTGGTCCATCCGCCCTGAGAGAACCACCCCAGATCCCAGACAAACAGGTTTAGTGCATGAAGTTCCGCAATGGCAATAACCGACCAAACGAATACGTAGAGCGAAAAGGCGACGCATATTATCCAGTAGTTTGGATCGATGCCGAGTAGTGCTTTCACCCAGCCTCCAAACTGGTTGACTACTCTTGTTGAGGCAGGGGGGGAATTCGGTCCCTCGTGCCGGTTAGCCTCCATCTAGCGTCCGCTCTGGTGTGGGGGCAAGAGAGCTGCGCCGCCCATTAAGATTCCCGTACATCGCGGCATTCTTCGATCCCTTCTCGAATCTGTGAATGCCCGGGTTTCCGACTGGCTCTACGAGTGAATCGCTCCATACATTCGGCGTCCGGCGGCGGGGTGGAGGAAAGTCAGAAACGCCAGCAGCAGCAGCGAAATGTTTAGGGGTACATGATATCGGAGTGCAAACGGGAGCAGCCCGCGTATCTGAACCCCCAGTTCAGCGCGATCGACGGTCGAAGACTGAAATGCCTGGAGAAGATTGAGATTCGCGATCTCGCGCTGGATCCAAGGAACGAGGTCCCGCTGGCCCGCATCGAGGAGCATACTTCGAATCACCTTGAGGTTTCTTGCGCGCTTCTCTGACTCGGCTTGAAGGAGGGGAGCGAGCGCGCCTTGTCCTCGCCCGCACCCGGGACAGAGCTTCCCAAGTCGTGTACTCGGTATTCGGTCAACTTTCGTGAGCTGATTTCGAGCCCCATCCTCGACGCCAGGGCAGTGTAAAAGAAGAATAGGTCTTCGCCAGCGGGAGTTCTCCTGAGGTAGTCGATTGTGTTCGTCGCGACCTGCCGGAGAATTGCAATGCAACTGTCGTTATCGCCGGGATCCCATAACCCCGCCAGCGGATCGCGGACGGCTGCGGCTCCGTTGGGGTAGTAGACACTACCACGATATGATAGGAACGGGAGGCGGCGGTGGCCCGCGAGCTGAGGAGCGGGCTTCCCAAGAGCGTCGACGTAGACGAGGCTGTGGCGAAGGTATCCGAGATTCGATCGTTCGTGAAACCGGTTGATCACGAAACTAAGTTTGCCGGGTCGCCAGACATCATCATCGTTCAGGAAGCAAACTATAGCCCCCCGACACACTTCGACACCCCTCGCAAAGAACTGGCCCTTGACAGGCTCGTTTGCTTGAATGACTCTAATCCTCCGGTGATTTGCGTGCGACGGCCCTTTGGGCTGCGCTAACTATGTCAAGTGCATTCTCGAGGTTTGAGACGAGTACCACCTCGTAGCTCGACGGTGGAAAGTCCTGCCTGAAGACCGACTCTAACGAATCCTGCAGAAACCGGGTGCGACCGTAGGCCGTCACAAGAACTGAGATCGAGGGATCACCCATTGTCCAGGGCCCCCTGGACCGTCTCCCTTCTTAAGGTTCCCCACTCCGTCCGCACTGCGTCGCTCCGCCAGGCTGCCGGGCAAAGAGATCTCCTAGTGGTGCAAACCCGGTCCGACCTGACCTTGGTTCAGAGTCACTGATTGACAGTGGACCTGAGGATCTCCCGGGTGCGGCGTAGATGGAAGTCACTCGCCGGCCCTCAAACCGCCGCAGCGAACTGGATCCCGAAGTGACGTGCGCTGCGTATTCCGTGATGAGCAGAGAGAGGGGCCGCCTAAGTTTAAATCTGTGGCAGGATCATATGGACCCTCCCATTTGTGTTCTGGCCAGCGTGTACTTGCCGACGAGTTGTGCTTCCGCAGTTCGAACTTTGGATGGCGAACCCATGCCGACCATGAAAGGTCTGAGTCTTCCCAGGAGTAGTCAGACAATCGCTGATGATTCGACCTGCCCAGAAGGATCCCCTCTTTTCAAAGCTCTTGGGGCTAGCGTTTAATGCTCGACTAGTCCAAGCCGTTTTCACGCCGGCGTCCCAACTACAGAAGCATGACTAGCTACGCCTCAGAAGCTGAGCGAAGTCGACATGAGTGTCTTGCCCAGGGCACACGTTAAAGCTCCACAGGAGCCTTTCGTTCAAGGAGATGGTGACTCATCGCGCCCCCGACGTTCTTGTGGTCGTGATGGACTGCGTTAGCGGGGTGGACTTTCTTGGAGGCGGGGATCCCGTTGAGGGCTTGCGGGCTGCCAATTCCCTCGCCAGCGAGGGGGTAGTCTACACCAAAGCGGTCGCCCCCGCATCATGGACGGTCCCATCGCATGCCAGCATGTTTGCGGGTCTGTACCCTTGGGAAACAACTCTTGACACCGTCCGGGGGACCCTCGGCAGCTGCACCAGGAAGCCCTTGCACAACGACTCCGAAAGAGGGGGTTCCGAACCGCCGCCTTTTCGGCGAACCCGCATATTGGACCAGCGCTGGGTCTCAATCGAGGATTTGAGCGTTCTGAATGGGGAGACTTCTCCGATTGCTCGCTACGGAAGCTAACCAAGTGGGTTTCTGCACATCACTCGAATTCCGGAGGTCTGCCATCTCTACGAGCGAGCGATGAACTGGCGAAGTCGGTCCGCAGGTTACTTAGGGACGGAGTCATCGGCGCACCGCTCGCCGCCGACATACTTACTAGGCTCGTCTCAAGACTGCTTGGGATAGGCAGACCCTCGGAGCCAAGGGTCGCACCTTGGATCGAGTCCTCAGTCCATAACTGGCTTTCGAGCCTGCGCGAGACGGAGTCTGCTTTCTGCTTTGTCAACCTCCTCGACGCCCACGAGCCGTACATTGGACTCCCGGGACGGTTGTCTGAGCAGAGCGGCTGGATCGACCTCCTGAAATTTTCGCAGAAGGACCACCGCCGAGACGGTACCCCTCTTCACCTAGACGCCCGACAAGCCGCGGCCCTCCGTTCGCTCTATCGGATGACGGTAAAATGCTTGGATGTTCGGCTCGGCGCGCTGTTCCGAGTCATTGAGGCCACGAGAGACTGGGATAGGACTATCGTAATTGTCACGAGTGATCACGGCCAATCGTTCTCAACCGACCGCGCCGCGTTCCACCGGGACGGAGGAGTCGATTCGGTTCACCGCGTACCGCTCATTGTGAAGGCAGTTGGAGAGTACCCGACCGGGTCGAGATCAGTCCTGGATTTCCCTCTCGAGTCTCCCACAGATCGTCGAGGCAGCTGGACTCGACGGCTTCTCCCAACGGCCATCCTCCAATCCAGTGCAGTCGAACGATTCGTCCTCTATCGCTCTATCGCTCTCGGAAGAGGTGCCAATCGCCGCGTCGGTATCATCCGCTAAACTCCACAGGATTTCCGGGGGTTCGGCGGTCGATCGTTGGCTATTCGGCAGACACTCGAGTGGTTGTCAATGCGGACACGTTCGAGTGTCGCTTCACTTCGCTCACGGCTCGGGATGCGAGCGCTCCTGAGGCAAATGACCCGGGAGGATCCGATTTGCGCGCGTTGAGAGCCGCAGCAATGAGGGCCGCCAAGCTCACCCAAACAACACTTGCGAACAGGACCTTCTGACCGAGTGGCTTCGAGGCTAACCGGGTGGGGGTACCGCTGACACCGCAGCACCAACGGGAGCCGTCCATGATTCAATAGCCTGGTACGACCTGCGGTCCTTTAGACAAGGTGTGGAGACTCCCCTCCAATCTATCGCCCTGTCGGACGATGAGCGGGCCGCCTCGAAACTTCGTTCCGTCGCACGATGCCGCTCATGAGAGCCTTGAGCCAGATCGATGGCGAATACGGTCGGTTGGGCTCTCGTCGGTTATCAGGGATTGAAGTAACCTCGCAACAGGCTCCTCCAAAGCGTTGCAGTTCGAACTGGGCTCCCGTCTGGCCACCCTATTCCGATCGGTGTCGGGCGATGAACGACACCGGCTCCGTGGAGAAGGGGCTACGAAAATCAGGCGGGGTTTGTAGCCTATACAAGCGCGCCATGCAGGTGCTTGTGAATCCAGGTGGCACAACTGCGAGTTGTCCTCGGGAAGATTTGGAGGCTCATCAACCGAATCCCGACTAGGGAGAGGAACATCGCGGGGACAGCTCTCTCGAGCCGGAGCTTGGAATCGCCATCATCGCTCCAATCGACCGGCACCTCAGAAACAGTAAATCCACCGCGGGTGAAGTGGAACAGAAGGGAAGCATCAAAGGCCCAGTTTGTCAGAGTAACCTGGTCCAGAACCCGCAACACAGCCGCTCGTCGAAGGAACTTCGCTCCGCATTGGGTATCGTGAATGTCCAAATGCAGAATCGCCCTCGTAAGCAGATTCCAAGCGCGAGAGAACACTCTTCTTGAGAAGGATTTTCGCCGATGCGGGGCCCTAGAATCAATCCAACGAGATGCAATCGCCCCGTCAGACCTCGAGAGCTGGGCGAGTAGGTAGGCGACTTTTACTGCGTGATCGGAGCATCGGCGTCAAGGAACCCGACTACGTCGAAGCGCGCCCTCCGGAACCCTTCGATGACCGCACCCCCCTTCCCAAGCTTCCTATCGAATTCCAGCACCGTTACCCCCCGATGGGCATACGCGGCCGCGACTGGGCGGTTCGATCCGTCACCCCATCGGCAACCACGATGACCTCGAATGGTCGACCGTAAGACTCGAACAAGCCGAGGTATCTGTCCAACGTCTTGGGAAGCCGGAACTCCTCGTTCCATGCTGGAACCACGACACTCAGACCATCAAGCCCTCTCAAACCATCGGGCTTATCCTTGATTCTGCCGGAGTGTTGTGCCGATGCGATGACCGTCAACGAGCCGAGGGAGACCGTGGCAGGATGGCAAGTGTACAGCTGCTCTACCATGCTGAGCAAACCTGAGGAGTCATTCTACCTACCTGTTGAGCCACTAGGCGTCGAAAAAATCTATGCTGGCGAATGGTCCGGTGGCAGTTCCCTCTCAACAGATCGAGCCAGCCGAACAGTTTGAAACGGGAATGACATGCCGTCGCTCTCTACCCGATTCATCAGCTCTGCCTTCATGAGAACAGCGATCGCCCATATACCCTCCGGCCGGGAAACGTTGTTTGACGTGCTCGATTGGCGGAGCCCTAAGGACGCCACCACCCTCAGATTGGCGAGCCAATTCCCGAGCGACTGATGCGTCCTCAGCCACCTGGCCAACTCGCGTTGAACTGGCCGACAGGGCGACTTGAGGCCTTGACCGTTGAGGCGAGCAGCTTCTTCCCCCTAAGTGCGGGGAGAGAGGCCCCCCCGCTGAAACCATGGGTACAATTCATATTGTGCATACTGACCCCGCAGCTCGCGGGTCGTACCCAAGCTGAGTCGCCGTTTGAAAACGCAACGGCCCGTTCTAAACCCAGTTTCGGTTAGGGTTCGCCTGTTTAGCGAGTAATTCAGTATATATACTTACGAGCCATATCGAGATACGATGAGGTTCGAAACTACGGTTCTTCGGGAGCCGGGGGAGCACCCTCTGCCTCGGAGTTTGGCTATCCCGATTCCAACGCCCAACCACCGCCCGTCGGTCGAGTATCGGTTCGAGGTGCACTCCGAGGACGACGTCAAGACCCTAAACCGACACCGACTCCCTATCCATTTGCTTACGGCTGAGCGTGTCTCGGAGCTAGGCTACCCTATCGTTTTCCCGTCGGAAGCCGTAATCGCCCGGCCCCTCCTGCCACTCGTCGATACGAATCTCGGGGTGATTCCATTCTTCTCGGCCCAAGCCGCCGCGTCACCACGGGATGAGGACGCGATTGTCGCGATGCTCCGATTCGATATGTTCGGGGCGAGGGCGATCTGGGACCGAAACCATGACCGGCTCGACTCGTTCTATCTACTTCGACGTATCCTGGAGGAGAAAGTCGAGCGCCGGGCTGCGTTCGTACGGTTCTCGGACGTCCTCCCCGGGATCCCGAAGTCGGAGGAAGCGCTCGACCCGTACCGGCTCGAACGCAAGCTCCGGAAGCATCCGGCCGCTCGGCCGTTAAGATGAGCCCCGATATCGAGGCTTCCGGGATTCGGGCGGTAGCCGAGTGGGTTCGCTCCGAGATCGGAGTTCCGTTCGTCATCGTCGGCGGATCAGCGATCGAGGCCGAAGTTCATGTCGCGACGAAGGGCGTCGACATTCTCGTTTCGGGTCCGGACCTTGAGAAGGTCGATTCGGCGATCGAGGGTCGAAAGGACGCCTACCCGCTCGACCCGGCGACTGGGACAATCCGAGGGACCGAGGTCTCTATCGGGGGTTCGAATATCCAAGTCGACTTTCTGTCGGCCGGACCTTTCGGAGGCGACGAGTTCCTCCGTTACGTGCGGGGAGGAGGCTCCGTCCGGCACGAAGGAACCCGCCGAGCACGACCCGCCGTCGTATTCTATATGCGGCTCTCACTCGACGATTGGCGAGAGAACGTTCCGAGCATCGAGCGGGACCTCCGGGTCGGCATTCCAGAATCGACCCTGGACGGAGCTATCTCGGTCGCCCGAAGATTCGGCCGGGGAGAGCAGATTGGGGACCGGGTTAAGGCGGTTCGAAAGTTGCTCCGGAACCTCGACCCCCGAAGCGAGTAGCCGGGTCCTCCGACAGGCGGTCGAAGTCAGGAAGCCTTCGAACCCGGAGGCATTCCGGCTTGGCACCAGAACCCCGCTTTGTGCGGCGTTCGAACGCTCGACGACTCCGGCATCGGGGTCCACGTTCGTGTTGAATCTCCTCGAATCTCGCGAGACTCGCGCCTCGGCCCTGGGCGGGTTGCGCTCAATTCACATTGAACCCACGCTACCTGGCGAATCGACGGGAGCCCCTGGCGCCGAAGCATCTCGTTACTGACACCTGAATAAGTAGCTTGATATCCGGCCTCGCCTATCCCTTGGAGCATGGGACGATGGGCCCAACGGCACCGGGACACCGAATCTCTGGAGGAACGACGCCTGAATGCTCGTAACAACTCAGGTTTGTGGCCGCGCTGACGGTGCTCCAAACTCCGGGTAGCCCGAACCCGACAGTGCGTCCTTCAGCACCTGCATGAACTTCACGTTCCGCTTCCGGCACGTTCGGTAGATCGACAGAAGCCGTTCCAAGGCCCATGCGCCCGACCACGATCTCCGCCCTCCGCTGATCTTCCGGTACAATACCCCCTGTCGGATCTGGGTCTCCGCTTCGTTGTTGTGCCAGGCCACTCCGGGCACCACGAGGAAGGTGAACAGGGTCTTCCGACGCTTCCACAACTCCCGCGCGATGCGCGCCGCCGCAGGGTCTCGCCACTCCTTGCGCAGATGGTCGACCGTCATCCACCGCATCGTGGTGTAGACGTGGCGCCGTTCCTCGTCGGGGGCGTCCGGATGGCTCTCGGACCACTCGATGGCCTGTCTCAGCAGCGCCCGAACTCCGTCCGCGAACTCCAGGAACTCCTTCGGCGGAGGTCCCGCGCTCACCAACTTCGGGGGGACCTCCCTCAGGAGCGGCCGAGGCTCCAGGCGATGCAAGATCTCCTCCCGCTCCAGCCATCGATTCACGTGGAGCAGATCGAGTTGATGGCGCGCGGTTCGAATGATGTCGTAGGGCACCCACCCATCGTGCACAAGGGTCCCTCGAGAGCCCTCGAGGAACTCCCGCACCACATCCTGACCCCGACTCGGAGCGATCCGATAGACCACCGCGTCGGGGTGAGAGAACACCCACATCCAACCGTTCTCTCCTCCGACACGAAACTTGGTTTCGTCGGCGTGGACGACCGGTTGGTGAGCGACCTGAGCTTTCAACGTCTCGTAGAGAGGGCCAAGAGCCTCGGCCCCCCACTGTTCCATCTTGAGCACCGCGGCGGTGGTGAGGTGCACACCGTGCGCGCCCTCGAGGAAGTCGGCAATCTTCGTAGTGCTCAGCCCGAGTAGGCGCAGTTGGATGACTCGAGCGATGAGGGAGAAACCATACTGCTGGTGCGGTGGATAGGGCCTCTCGGGCTCCACGCGTCGCTGGCAACCGGGACAGTTGTATCGGGGGATCTCCACTTCGAAGATCAACGGTTGGGGTGGAGGGAGCTCCGTGATGGTCCGTCGTCGAACCTCGAAAGGCTCTCCGAGCCGGGTGCCACAATCGGTGCACCGTTCGAGGGAGAGCTTGAGCGGAGGGGCATTCGGGATGGGGCGCTCGCGCCCGTGGCCCGGATGGCCCCGCTGCGCGCCCGTCGGTCGCGGATCGCTTCGGATCGGGCGGCGATAGAAGACTCGGCTCGAGGGAATACTGCCCGCCTCCGCGGTTCGGTCCGAGGCCGAGAGCATGGGTGCGCAGGCCTTGTAGCGTCGGAGTTCCTCCAGGAGTCGCCCGGTTCTTCTCCCGTAGCTCACGATTCTCTTGTTCGAGTCGCTCGGATCGCTCGAGCTGCTCACGGATCCGCTTCTTCTCCGGGGGATAGATTGTGACGGGCTCGTCGTCCTCGGTCAGGGCGAAGAGAACGGTCGCCCGCGTCGAGAGCAAGGTTCCCTCGGCACGAGGGAATACGGTTCGACGCTAAAGTCCTTCCGGTGCTGTCGAAGGGTCGGCCAGTGTCAATGGGGCCGGCCAGAGAGCTGAGCAGTTACGAATGCTCTTGCTCTGCTTCGATCTGGGCTCTCGCAGGCCGAGGTCGCCCGGCGCCTCGTGGTGACCCCCGCGGCCGTCTCCCTTTGGAAGATCGCCACCGATCAGAATGGAATGGCCGCCCTTCGCGCGGTGCCCCGCTCGGGCCGCCCTACCCTCGTTCCTCGCGATCGACTGGCGGCCCTTCCGGACCTCTTGGCGAAGGGAGCGCTCGCCTACGGGTTCTCCACCGATCTCTGGACCATTCCACGGATCATCCAGGTCACCGAGGCGGAGTGGGGCGTACAATACACCGACAGCGCGATGTGGCGCTTGCTCCAGCGCCACGGCCTCTCCTGGCAGCGCCCCCGGCGCCAGGCGAGAGAAGGATCTCCGCGCCGTGAAGAACTGGCGCCATCGCTCCTGGCCACGGTATAAAAAAAAGCCCGACGGCGAAGGGCAGTCGTAGTGTTTGTCGACGAGAGTGGGTTCTCGCTCATCCCCTACGTCGCGAAGACGTGGGCTCCCGTCGGCCACACACCTGTCATTCTCCATCAGGGACGGTGGCCCAAGTTCTCGGCGATCAGTGGCATCACTCCGGCGGGGCGTTTGTACTTCAACGTACACAAGTCCTCGATCAAGGGCCCTCAGGTGATCGAGTTCGCGGAGCACCTGAAGCGGCACATTCGACGGCGGCCGATCATGATCTTCTGGGACAGCGGCCCTCACCACCGCTCGAAGCTCGTGAGGGCGTATCTGAGGAAGCAGCGGAGGCTCGAGGTTCACCGATTCCCGGGCTACTCGCCCGAGCTCAATCCGGACGAGTGGGTCTGGAGCCATCTGAAGAAGCACGAGCTGGCGAGTTACGCTCCGCACGATCTGGCGGAGCTCAGCCGAGGGGTCCGTCTCTCGGTCATGCGGATGCGGGTCCGGCCCCAGCTGATCCGCTCTTTCGTCGCGGCCAGCCACCTCTACGATTGAGCAACTGATGCCGGCGGCGGCGCGATCCTACGGGAACTCCTCGACGGCGGATGTCAAGGTATTTTGTCCGGAGTCAGTAGGATGGCTGGAATCACCGTCGATAGCCTATCGGCGCTTAGTGACCGCTGTCTTGGAGACAGCTCGCCGATCCGGTGGAACCAAGGCATGGAGCCGCTGATATACGACTTCCCGGCGACCGAAGACAATCATGACAACCTCTGACCCTTCGATCACATAGATTCCCCGGTACGGAGGGATTCGGAGCGTCCAGACATTCCGATAACCGAAGAGCTGATGGGTATCAAGATCGGCGCTGGTGCCGCGTGGGTCTTTCTCCAGAAGATCGAAGGCGGCATTGAACCTCGTTCTTGCCCAGCGAGGAAGAGAGCTCCAGCTCCGGACCGCAGGCGGGGCGAGGGTGACTCGAAACATCAGTTGCCGGGAATTCGGTGCCGCCGTCTAAACTCCTGAAGGCTGAGCCTGGGCCCCATCTCCATCGCTTTCTGCATGTCTCGACGGAAATAGTCGGGAGGAACCTCGTCCATCAAATCGGAGATTGCGTCCGCGACGCTCTTCCCACCTACCTGATAGTCTCTCAACCGTCGGCGCACGGACGTCGGCAGGGTGACGGTCGTCGGAGCATCGACTTCTGCCTGCACGGGGTTTCTATTGATGCAATAGGATTAATAGATTCTTGCAGTGGTGAACACTGAATCATCAGCGGGTCGGACCCGGTGATGATGGGGCGGACGATTTCGGCCCCGATCGACCCGGAAGGTCAGATTCGACTTTGGACCGTTCAAACGGCCGCCCGAGAGATTCGGCGATCCTTGAGCGCAATGCCGAGGGCGCACCCACGGCTCGCCCGAGGGTTCAACTCATGTTGAACCCAATGTTCCGGATTGCCGCGGTAAAGACTTCGGCCCATCCTGATTGAAGGAACGAGAGGTGAGCCGAGACGACGCCCCCGGGGGGCAATTCAACGGCCCGCCCTGCTGCAACCGGGCGCTACGTACGTTTCCGTGGAGACCCCGGGTATTCGTGCGAAGTCCGGGTCGCGAGTAAGAACGACGGCACGGTGATGGCGGGCCGTCGCCGCAATGAGCAGGTCCAACGTACCTACCGTTTGTCCGCGCCGGACGCACTCGCCGCCCAGCCGTGCTGCGTCCATTGCGATCGGTTCTGTGACGTCCAGAGTTGACAACTGGGAAACAAAATCCAGTGCGTCCGCCAAGCGCCGGCCCCCTTGACTGAAGGCGCCGACGAGAAACTCAGCGAGCGCTGGGGCCGGGATCGCAAGCTGATCTCCCCTTTGCTCCAGCTCTTGCGCCTTGGCTCGAGCTGCGGGTTGGCCCCGAGCGAGATCGATACAGTACCGAGGAATCGAGGCAGTGCATCGTCACTCGGAATGGAAACGCAGCTGGTCAGCCCGTCGGATGTCGGCCGCCTTCATTTCGGAATAAACGCGATCGAGTTTCTTCTGCTGCGTGTCCGAGAGATCGGACCAGATCCCAGCGAATGCAGTGATGGACTTCCTCGGGCGCGCCAAGCGCTTGACTGCCTCGCTGAAACTCTCCTGACCCCGCTTCTGGGCCTTGAGCAGCCGGTAAGCTTCGTCATCGAGGGCAACGGTTCGAGTCGCCATGACCGCACTATGTCATACATGTATTGCTTACATATAGGTCACCCTACCCGAAGGAAGTGGTCGGTGCCACGACCGCCGGAGGTATGCTCGTCAGTGACGTCGACCCCACTCGGTGAGGTCCGCCAGCCCTCGGGCGTGTGCGCACAAGTCATACTGAACACGCCCCGGGGAGGTTCGACGGCGCTGGTACGCTGGGGGAAGATCAGCCCGGTCCTCGAGGTTACGTTCGAATCGTATTGCGCCTACCGGAAAGCCCACCGCCCCCGTTTCACGAAGCGTTTCGGCCGATCGCTGCCACACCCCTGGGTAAGTGATTCTACTTATATGCGAATAGACGGTATAACCATCCATGCCGAACATGACCTTCGCGGTCCCCGAGGACCTCCATCGGGAGATCCGTAGGCACAAGGATGTCCGATGGGCCGAAATCGCCCGTAGAGCACTCGCTCGCGAGGTGAACCGCCTCCACATCTACGACCGGCTGCTCGCCAAGTCCGAGCTGACTGAAGCGGATGCCGTGGAACTTGGGCGTTCCATTCGTCGCCGAGAACCTCGGCCCCGACGTTGAAGCAAGTCGTTGTAGACGCCAGCGTGGTGGTGGCTGGGCTCCTCAAGGAGGGGGCCGTTCGCGACACTCTCCTCACTGCAGACGCAATCTTGTTCCTCGCCCCGGTCTACATCCGAGAGGAGGTTTCACGGCACGCCGGCATGATCTCTGACAGGTCCAAAGTACCTCTGGAAACCGTTCTGGCGGTTCTCGAGGATCTCCTTTCGGCCATCGAGTTGATTCCAAGCGCAGCTTACGCGTCATCGATTCTTGACGCCCGACGACTTGCTCGCACGGCTGCCGCGCAAGGAGACGAAGATTACATCGCTCTCTCCCTCGCATTCGACGCGCCGGCATGGACCCTCGACCGAGACATCGCTCGAGTTCCCGGCCTCAGGGTCCTGTCGACGAGAGACGTGGGGAGGCTCTGATTCCCGGTTAAGGCTTCTTTGGAGCGCCCCCTTTGCCCCAGCAGAGCCAGATGCACAATTCTCTTTGAACACGGGCCAAGGGGTGCGCCCTCGCGTCAGGCGTGGGCTCAATCTGCGTTGAACTAGTGTGAAGGCGTCGGATTCCGGAAGGGGGGTCATCGAGGCGTAACAGGAGCTCTCAGCTCGAGCACCGACCCGACGCTCCAGATCGCTACCAACGCGCCGAGCGTGATGTAGAGGGCAGAAGCCCAGATGGGGAGACCACCCCCGACCTCAAGGCTGGGCTGAGTGCTAATCGCTAGCCGAAGCCCCAGGCCAACGACACCCAACACCGCGGCTCCGGCAAACCCCCAGATGTTCCGGCGCCAGCAGAAGTAGATGCACACCGCGGTCAGAACGATGATTGGTGCAACCACGACAGACGCGAGGAGCCTTACGACGGCCGACGTTTCGGCGAGAGTGACCGCTAGGGCCGCAAGGACGGCCGCCAAGAACAGGTACAGGAGCGTGACAGCAGCCCTCATTCGGAGGGATAGTGGCTCGGGTGGTCGCATCGGTCCATCCCCGCTCACCCGTCCGTGCACAATAATGGGTGGGTTGACTTCAGGGTAGTGGCGGGGCGCTCATCGGATAGTTCGTAGACATCCGAACGAATCACCTCCACCTCGGTCCTCCCGCCTCGACTGACATCGCCCACTAGGTCGGGGGCGGCCTCGCAAGCCGTCTCCTTCTAAGTAGGCGAGAAATCTGCCTTCGACGGGGGATCGGCACCTACGAACCCGATCGCCGCGCTCGTCCTCGCTGCTGTGTTCGGCGCGGTGATCGCCCGGCAGGTAACCCATCGCGGTCCCCCCATCTGGGCGCTCTTGGTCGCGGGAGCTGTCACAACGGTCGCCCTCGGGGTTCTGTCCGTCGGGGGCGCCGAGGCGTCCGTGTCCGCCTCGGCACCGACGCTGCTCTTCCTCTTTTCTCTGTTTCTCTTCGCGGCCGCCCTGGACGGGGCGGGCGCGCTCGATCACCTGGCCCGGTGGATCCTGGGCCGTTCGCAGAAGCCCTCCAATCTCCCGTTCGACCTCTTTGTTGGGATCGGGCTAGTTTCGGCGGTGATGGTGAACGACGCGCTCGTGGTGATCGGGGTGCCCCTCCTCATCGGGGTCGCGTCCCGGCTGAGGTCAGATCCCAAACCGCTGCTCCTGGTCCTCGCCTTTGCAGTGACGGTCGGCAGCACCCTGACCCCCTTCGGAAACCCGCAGAACCTGTTGGTGGCGGTGGCGAGCGGCGTCGCGTCCCCGGTCACGACATTCCTGCGATATCTCGCCATCCCGACCGCGGTCAATCTCCTCCTGGGAGGTTGGTATGTCCGCTGGGTCTATGGGCCGAAGGTCGCTTCGCCCAACTCCTCAACCCCTCACGCTGGGGAGCGGGTTCGGCTGTTTCCCGAGCACGGCTGGGGCCAGCGCCTTAGGTCGTACCCGGTCCTTGTCATCTTCCCGGGCACTATGGTCGTGCTCGTCACGCTTGACATCACGTCTGCGATCACCCACGGTCCTCAGGTCCCGGTTTGGGAGACCGCGCTCGTCGGCGCGGTCATCCTGTTGCTCCTGAGCCCGGGACGGGCGCAGACGGTTCAGCGAGTCAACTGGTCGATTCTGCTGCTCTTCGTGGGCCTGTTCGTCGTGGTCACCGGGGCGGTCAACGGCGGTGTGATCGCCTCGCTTGACGGCGTATTCCCGGTGCCCGGTCCCGGTCACCCCACTGGTGCGCTCCTCGCGGTCGTGGGCACGTCGATCGGAGGCTCCCAGGTCGTTAGCAACGTCCCCTGGGTCGCGCTCCAGATCCCTGTGCTTACCGGTCTCGGATACGGAGCATCGTCCCCCATCATTTGGATGGCGCTGGCGGCGAGCAGCACGCTCGCCGGCAACATCACATTCCTCGGAGCTGCTAGCAACCTCATCCTCGTGGATTCTGCCGAAAAGTTGGGGATCCGCATTCCCCTTTCGGAGTTCGTGCGCCACGGAGTCCCGCTAGCCGCCGTCACGATCGCCGTCCTGGTCATCTGCCTCGCGCTCGGCCTGTAGCATGCGACCAGAGATCGCCGTTGGTCTCGGGGGAGAGTGGACCAGGCCGACCGGCCACTCAGCCCGAATCCCGCCCGTTGTGACCAAGGGGGCCGGGCTCCTCGGCCAAGGGCGTGAGGGCTGGCAGGCCTTCATACCCAACTGCGTTGCCCGGTGGATGGTCAAAAGCGCGCGTTACGTGAGCGGGCGGACGCTCATCACTGGCCCCTCTGGATCAGGGAAGAGCACGCTCGCCCGCTACTTCCGCAAGCGTGGCGTTAATGCGGTCGACGGGGACGAGGTCCGAGGCCTTGGCGGTCCCGTTGACCTAGGCGGGCGCCCTCTCCGGGATGTTACGAAGGAACAGTGGCGGCGAATCGAGGACTGGCGCTTCTTCTGGAATGAGGCCGTTCTGAAGCGGTTCCTGGCACGGAACCCGAACGTCGTGCTCTTCGGAGCCTCGGACAACATGTTCGACCTGGATTCTGCTCGTCTCTTCGACCGCCGCATCTTCTTGCGCGCGACGTGGTCGGTGATCCGGGCCCGGCTTAACAGCCCGGCACGCGACAACGATTGGGGTAGGAATGACCACCCGGCTCAACGGGAGTGGGTCCGTAAGGCAACCCGCGAATGGCCCGTCAGGGCCAAGGCGCGCGGGTTTGAGTTCATCAACGCACAGTGGTCGCCCCGACGCATCTTTCGCGAGGTCTGTGGCAGCACGGGATGCACGTCGGGGAGCGAGTCCGGGTCGGCCGGGTCGACATCGTCAAAAAGGCCTCCTAGACCGCCTTCGTCTGGAAATCCAGTCGGCCCTAGGCGTGGGCCCTCGCGCAGAGCCGATCGCCCCGATCGCCAACGGTCATGAAAGGACCGGACGGTCGGACGAACGCGGTTCGTACCCGAGCTTCCGCAGTCGACCCAGCGAGAGAAAGCCAACGCTCGCGATGAGAGAACCGGCGCCGACCACGAGGAAGGTGAACGGAAGGCCGAAGATCACGATCAAGATCCCCCCCAGAATCTGTGAGCCAGGGATTGCCGCGTAACTGATCGCATTGTCGGTCGCCAGGTACCGTCCCTGAAGCTGCTGTGGGACCCCAGCTTGCACAGGTCCTCAGCCAGGTGACGTTCAACACTCCCTGCCATACCCCGGCTGCTAGCATCAGGGGCAGTGCCACCGCCGCCCATGGGACAAGCACCAGTCCCAGGATTATCGATCCCTCTACGAACCCGGTGAGCGCCCATAGGCGGCCCGTGTAGCGGGTGAGATGGAGCTGGCCCACGAGAAGCCCGCCAATCCCCCATCCCGCTGCCAAAACCGCTTCGAGTCCTCCGTAAACCAGCGCACTCCCGTGGAGTACGTTCGAAGTGTAGACCACCAGGAACGTGAGGACAACCGAGAACAGGAAGTTCGTAACGAGGGCCACGACCGTAAGCTGGAGGAGCCCCAGCGTTCTCCGAAGGTAGGCCAGCCCTTCGTGGACTTCGCGAACCAAGCTGCCGGAAGCCGTTCCGGGCCGGGGGGAGGTGACGGTGGTGCCGATCAGGGAGATGAACAGCGCCCCCACAAGAAACGAAGCGGCGTCGATTCCCAAGCTTGGAATGGCCCCCACGGCGATCACAAGAACGCCGGCCACCGCGCTACCGGCGATTTCGGCGATCGACTCCGAGGATTCGAGGAGTCCGTTCGCGCGGTCTAGGCTGTCGCGTGGGACTATCTCCGGCAGCAGGGCTTGACTTCCCGGCCCGAAGAACGTTGCGCAAGTCGCGAAGACCGCCGACGCGAGCACTATGATCGTTAGGTCGAACCCAGCGAGATACAGCGTGAGAACGAGGGCGCCCATGGCGGCGCTTCGACCGAGGGATGAGAGGACGATGACCCGCCGACGCTCGTACCGGTCGACCACCGCGCCGGAAAACAGGCCGAAGGCGACCGTCGGGAGAAATTCCGCGAGACCCACATACACCACCGCGAGCGCGGACCCGGTCACGGCGTAGACGAACCAGATGAGGACCACGTATCCGAGCGCGGAACCGAATCGAGAGACCACGCGCGCGCTCCAAAGCCGCTGGAAGTTCGAATTGGCGGCGAGGGGGGCTTGGCCGTTCATAGCCGATGAGCGGTCCATCTAGCGGTTGGTAAAGCAATTTGTCTGGATGGATGTCAGACATCTCGAGCTTCTGGTTAGTGCTCGGCCGGTGATTGCGGCCCGGTTATCGGCTGCACGCGGTCCATCAACGGAGCTGTTTGATAAGGGGTGCCTTTCCACAAACTCCCCGGGTTCGCCGGCCTCCGCGCGTCGGGCAGCACAAGTCATCTGGAGCGTCCAACTTGGGTCGCTCCCCCGGCTCTCGTCCGCGTAGATCTCGAGATTAAGTCACGTCAGGGTGAGGTTATCCTCCTTCGCGCTTGGCGACGTCATGCCGAATGGGGGACATGGAATGTCCATAGACCAGGAGACCACCGTCATTCGTTGGGGCGGTATCTCCGGGTTGGTGGGCGGGATCGTTTTTGTCGCTTCCATCGTCTACCAGGTGGCTTTCATCGGAACGGGGACAACCGGTTCCGGATCGGGGCCGATCATGCGATTCCCGGGGCTCCAGACGCAGATCATCGTGGGCCAGACTCTATTCCTGGTGGGCACGATTCTTCTGGTACCTCTCTTCCTGGCCCTCTACCGGTCACTCCGAAGCTCGAGCCTCGCCCCGGCCCTCTTCGGCTTTGGCCTCAGCTTCCTCGGTCTCGCGGTGCTTGCGGTAGAAAGCGAGCCGAACGTCGCAATGGCCCAGATCTCCGCCCAGTATCATGCGGCGGGGGCGACCATGGCACAGCAGGACGCAGCCGTCATCGCCTGGCAGGCAACTCAAGGGATGTTCAACGAGTTTGACACTTGTGCGTACATCTTCCTCTCGGTAGGCTTCATCATCCTCGGGGTGGCGATGCTCCGGGCCCTGGGGTTCGGCAGGTTCCTCGGAGGACTTACCTGTGGCATCGGCGTCGTCGGGCTCATTGGAGTGGCCGTCGTCCCCGTCACGTCTGCGGTCTTTGCCGTTCCCGCCGCGCTGACCTTTGTGCTGTTCCCCTTGCTCCTGGGATGGAAGGTCTACGCTCTGTCGAAGCGGAACGCGTCCCCCGGGCCCGTACCGAGCCCGTAGCGAGAATCCCGACCAAACTAGAGGATCCAAGCGAGGCGCACCACTCGCTGGAGAAAGGGTGCCTTTCCAAACGAGGTGGATGAGCGTGGTTCGAATCCGATCGACCTCGGCTCATCCGCTTCGAAAGTACCCAGCCGTCCACTCGGGCCCGGAGCTGCTAGTCTGACCCGTCCTTGGCTCTCGGATACGCCGCGCCAAGGCGGGTCGCCCATACCAGCCCAACTGCCACGACCCAGATCCAAAGGCGTAAGGGTTCACCCAGAATGGCGAATTGATCGAAGATTGGCGCCGCGCTGACTAAGAATAGTCCGGCGGCGAACCAACGGTTTAGCGCCTCGCGCCTGAAGCCCCCGCGGACCCTCTCTCCCAACGTACCACTCTCGGAACCCGCGACGACCCAAGCGAAGAATCCGAGTATGGAAATCATCACACCGAGGTCGACCGCATATGCTTGGCTGACCGCCCCGAAGAAGTCCGAGGACAGGCCCTGCCGCACGAGGACGTTCAACAAGAACGGCTCGATCGAGACGCTGAATAGAAGGACGACGTTCAGGTGAACGGTGCTCTGATGCTCGTGTGCGAGGACTGTCATCAGACGAGTGTACGCAAGCCACACAACCATCAGAATGAGAAAGCTGAAGCCAAAAGTGGCGAGGTCGGAGTACAGGGTGGTCGCGTCGTTCGGAGGGTTGGCCACCAGCGCGAACGCTCCGAGCGACAGCGCAAGTCCGAATACAAGGTCGGAGAGCGACTCGATTCTCGGCCGTCCTCGGACCTGCGCGCCAGCGGGGGTCGCTGACGAGGGCTCGCCTGCGGTCACACCAACGCCACGCCTGCATCTGCGAGTCAAGAGATCATCGGACGAAGTGAAGTTGTGCGGCCTCTGTCCGACTCCGACTTGCTCGAATCGGGTACGCACACGTAGTTACTCAGATCCATTCCGACTCAGCGGCCTCGCCTACTGGGTCGGTTTCGGGATTCGCGGTGGTCGCCGTTGGCGTCCGTCCACTCCGCACTCCCCAGGGATCGTACCCGATGACGCGCGCCGGGATCGGGTCTGGTCTCCCCCTCGGACTCCCGATTCGGTCGGCCGTTGCGCCTCTACCAAGGTTCAAGGAGGCTATCGAGGTAGTTCGAAAGATTGACCGCGTCTCGGATTGGTAGCGGGAAAGAGAGGCGGTCGGATATCTCCTCTGTGAGCCAGGAGACCATCGCTCGGCTTCCACGCAGCGCCCGGGCCACCGAAGGCGGGTCATACCGGGCAATCGTTGCGGAGAAGTCGCGAACCACTCGGGGATCTGCCCAGGTCTCGAAGAATCTCGTGCCATGCCACAGATCTTGGTCAGGTGGGCCACGTACTAGCGCGTGCCAGCGCACGGTTCGGACGAGGAGCGTTCTAAGGTAGCCGTTGGTGGCTTCCACCGCAGTCATCAGTTCCCCTCGGCGAAGCTTCTTAGCTGCCCACACGAGATGAAACCAGTAATCGTTCACCAGGTTCGAGAAGTCGGACAGGCCCGGAGGAACCGATGGTTCCTCCCGCGATGGCGCGGCAATCGCCACGGAGTCCTTGTTGACAAGGATGCGGAACCCCCGTCTCAGAACGATGGCGGCCTGGGGATCGGCCGTGAGGACGCCCAGAGACTCCAAACGAAACGCGGCGAAGTCTACATCCTGCCCACTCTCGAACAGAACCCGACGTTCGGTCCCCGACCCAAGCGCGTTTCCTTCGAGGTGTGACGTCCACCAGGGTCCGAGTTGTCCGATCCACCCTTCATCGCGTAAGAGGAGATCGGGATCGCATGCGAACAGCGCGAGGTCGATGTCTGAGAAGGGGTCCGCCGGCATATTCGCCCGCGCTTGGGAACCGACAAGAAGCACTCAGCCGGATGTTTTCCTCGCTCTCGGCCCAACGAACGAGTCGGCCCATCCAATCGCTCGATTGCGATTCGCTCACAGCCCCGTTACCGGAGCTGCGGGCATAAATCTAGACCACGGCCTCTCCTCCTAGATGCGGTTTGCAGGGTGCCCTGCGCTTTCGGGTCGGGTCGTTTGCAACGGGCAGCTCTCCGGGGGCGGGGCCGGGCAATGCCCGGCGGCGCAGGCATCGTGTCCCTTCTTCCCACCCTCGGTCTCGAATGCCCTCGAAACCTTGCCCCGTCCAAGGATCGTGTCCCCGCTGGGGGGCCCTGACACTTTCAACCCGCCGATTTCGAGCTCGTTCTTTAGCTTACAGCTTTCCTGAGGAGGGCGGCAATCCTTGCCTCTTCCGGGGCAGTCAGTTCCTTTAACGCGAAATCGGTAGGCCACATGTGGCCTTCGTCCAAGTTCGCCTCGTCGCTGAAGCCTAGCGTTGCGTACCGTGTCTTGAACTTCTCGGCAGGCCGGAAGAAGCAGACGATCTGGTCCTCCCTGGCATAGGCAGGCATCCCGTACCAGGTCCTCGGTGATAGGGCGGGGGCGCCGGCTTTGATGATGGCATGCAGTCGCTCGGCCATGACTCGATCCGTCGGTTGCATCTCGGCGATCTTTGCGAGAACGACGCGTTCTCCGTCCGCCTTGCTGGCGAGCGCTTTGAGCTCTCGAGCGCGCTCCCTCATAGCGGCTCGTTCTTCTTCCGTAAATCCGGCCGCGGACCTTTGAGCACCCTCCGCGATTAGTCGTTTCTCCGCCATGAGGCGGCGAACCTTCGGGACCCGCTTAAGGTTCGAGTTTGAGGCACCACGCGCGCTAGCGCGTTTGGCGCGGCGTTGTGGCTAGTGCCGCGTCCACCAGCGGAGTGCGGGTCGTGAATTGGTCACGCAATGGGCGTGGTTGAGCCGACGGATGGATGCCCGTACGACTCGATCGACCTCGCCCCAGTCGGTGTAGTTCGTCCGAGTGAACGCCCATCGACGGATCGTGCGGAAGTGGGTCTCGATCGGGTTGAGGTGGCTCGCGTTGGTGGGGGTCGGGACGAAGGTGATCCTCAGCCTTCGAGCCTCCGCCACCGCCGCCGGGGTGGTGTGCGTGGAGAGATTGTCCTGGATCAGGTAAATCCGACCCCCGGACGGATACTTCGAGCGGACCCAGCGGAGGAACCGCACCCACTCGGCCCCGGTCTTCCTCCGTGAGAGAAACCCTCGGAGGCGCTTGTGGTAGTAGTCGTAGGCCCCCATCAGGTAGCGAACTCCACCGAGCCGCTTGTAGGTCGCCGGGACTCGGTCGGGATGCCCCGACCGAGCCCACGTGTGACCGCCGTAGGGCTGGAGCGAGATCGGCCCCATCTCGTCGACCGACACAACGATGGGTGGGTTGTGCTGGCGGTTGGTGAGCTCCTCCAACCGACGAAGCTTCTCGGCGAACTTGGGGTCCTTCGAGCTCTTCCAGGTCTTCACGGACTGGAAGGTCACCGACTCCTCGATGAGGATCTGACGGAGTCGCTCCCGACTGATTGACTCGAGAACTCCTTCCTCGACCAGGCTCTCTCGGAGGAGGTCGAGCGACCAGCTGGTGGGACCTTGCCACCCATGGTCCTTCGGTCGAGAGAGGGCGAACTGGACGATGACCCGACGAATGGCTGGGGTGAACTTCGGCTCGGGCCCGGGGTTCTTCTTCGGGTAGAGGGCGTCCCGCCCCATGCGATTGTAGTCCTTGATGACCTGACGTACCCACGCCTCGCTCCAGAAGATCATCGAGGCGATCTTGGGAGGAGAGAATCCCTGGAAGGAGTGCAGGACGACCATGGCGCGCTTGGCGACCGTGGCGTCACTGGAGCGCTTCACCAATCGGCTGAGAGCTTGCCCCTCCTCGTCGGAGAGCTCGCGGACCCGCAACATCGGGAGAGGGTCATCGCATCCCCCGGGAAAGTACTTGCGCTCGACCGCCGAAACCTCGAACTACTCAACTAGACGCGGCACTAGTGCCGTGTCTAACGGTACTCTAGACCTTCCACCGAGAGAGGGATCTCGAACTTTCCCACTAGACGCGGCACTAGTCAACGCCGAACCAGATCCCCAAGGCTCGCGGGCTAGTGGGAAGGGGTGCTTTTCAGGAGCGCTGGCCGAACTGCCAGCTCTTCTTGTCGATCACGTCGAAAAGATTGCCGTCGGGGTCGGCAAGAGTGACGAAGTCGTGCGACTCGTCGGCCGGTCGCATCACCCTCGCCCCGAGATGAAGGAGACGTTCGACCTCTGTTTCGGGTTCTGAAGAATAGAGGTCCAGGTGGATTCGATAGTCGTCCAACGGGCCCTCCGAAGTCCGGGAAAGGGAGAGATTGGGACCCTGGCCCTTGGGGTCCTTCAGGACCACTCCATCCGCATCCGGTGAATCCCGGGGCACGTAGTGGAGGGCCTCCTGCCAGAAAGCAATCATTCGCGGTAGATCGCTGCAGTCCACAACGATCGACCCAAGCCAGATTTTGCCCCCTTCCTCCGCCGAGATGCGGGCGCCCGACATCGCAACGTCCTCTGGAGCGGGTACGAACGCCCCCTAAATCAGTCTTGGCCGGGTTCGCGCCCTTTGCGCTTGCCCCATGCCTTGCGCGAGTTACCAACGGGTGGGTAGATTGTACCGGCAGGCTCCAGAGTTCGCCGCCGGTCCGGCCGTGTTATGCCGTGAGCTCAGTGGGATGCAGTCCAGGTTGCCGCACCGAGTCCGGTAGCCTCGCAGAGTCCGATCACAAAAAGAAATGGGGCAAACGAACCCGGGATGAGCGGCATCGTCGCGAGATACGAGTACACGATGAAGCCACTCTGCACCACAAACGCCCCTGCAAACACGAGTAACGCGAGCCCGAAGCCGGTGCGTGTGTTCGCATACAGGCGACGATACAGAGCAAAGAGAACTCCCGCGAGAACGATGCTGACCAGCCCAAGCAGGACGCTGGCTTCCATCAGCCAATCGCTCATCGGAGGGCTCCGGATGACCTCGGTGTCGCTGGCCGGGGCCCGCGTCGGTCGGCTGGACGGCCGGCCTGAGTCGACCCAGACGGAATCTCAAGGGTCTCGAGGTACGCCGATGTCGAAGCGCAGAGTTCGTACGGCGTAGCGTACGCATCGCCCACCGGCCTGGTCACTGCACCGCTCCGTTCAAGGATCTTTAGATGGTGGCGGACCGTCCGGTAATCAAGCCCGAGGGTCGCGGAGAGCTGGTGTGCATTGGCCGGGCATCGGCCGAGTTCGTCGAGGAGGCGGCGCCGGTTCGGCCCTCCACGGGTGCCGAAGAGGAGGTACCACATCAAGGAGCGGAAACCGGGGCTCATGGGGCGCCCCGGTGGACTCGTCCACTCCTTATCAGCCGAACCCCCTCCTCGACTGGGCTGGGGACCTCAGAATGCCGCGAGCCCCTCCGCGGCCGGCGGCAACGAGGAGACGCTGTAGGTCGAAGTGAGCGTCCCGCCATGCCCGATAGTGAATTCCTGGATCTCGCCGGCGCCGGCGTCATAGATCAGGAGGTACTGCCCGTGCGGGCCCGCGACCGCCATGTCCGTGTCGGCCGCCCCAGTCGTTGCAGCGACCACGTCGACCAGCGAGACCGTTCCCCCCCATCCGATCTGATAGGTAGAGATCGTGTTCCCATGCGCGTTTGTCGTGAACGCATAGTACCCCGACACCGCGACCCAGCACGGCGCTGCCTGGCCGTCCGGGACCGAACCGCTCACGACGCTCAGCTCACCGTTCCGCGCGACCGAGTAAGACGAGAGGGCTCCGATCGCCGCATCGCTAACGATTAGTGTACCTTGCGGGTCGAACGCGAAGCCGTACGGGGTGCTCCCGTTGGAGGGCGTGACGATGGGTGAACCGGCGACTCCCCAGAAGCTGACCGCGTAGGTATCGATGAGGCTTGTGTCCTTTTCCGTTACCACGAGGGCGGTTCCCGAGGGGTTGAACGAGATCTGGGCCGGGCCGGTAGGCGCTCTCGTGCTAAGCGGCCGGCTCGAGCCAGGAATCGAGAAGAGGGTCCCCCAGAAGCCCTGATAGAAGCCGGCGATGTTGCCGGCCGTCGTCGAGTTTCCGGCGTTGAGGACGTAGACGAAGGGACCGTGCACGGTAACGCTCACCGGTTCCACACCGCCCGAGCCGACCCGATCGACGAGCATCAACGCGGGGCCCCAAGAACCCGGGCCATGGACCGCGAAGACCGAGACGGTGTTGTCGCCGGCGTTCACAACCAGCAGGTAGCGGTGGTCGGAGGTGAGCGCGAGGGCCCCGGAGTCTGCCAAGCTCGACCCGGTCCCGGTCCCGCCGGTGGAGAAGTTGCCGGCGGGTGTGAGTTCGCCGCTCGGCCCAATCGCGTAGGCAACAACAACGTTACCGGCGACCGCGTTCGACATAGTGAATGCCGCTCCTTGGTCTCCGCGGAGCCCTCTCGATTCGTAGGTGTTCGGCGACTGGGCGAAGGCGGCGGCCGGAACCAGCAGCAGGAGCACTAATGCCCCTGCCGCCGCGATGGCCCACAGGTGGCTGGGTCGCTTCATGGCAGTCGCCCACGGCCTGCGCGAGGTATATGGGTGGGCCGTAATTCCTACCCAATCCCACCCCAATGGAGCCCCAGTCCGGCCCGAAACGGACGGTTCTAGACCTGTCTCCCGAGAGCTTGCCACCTTCTCGTGAGTGAGGTTCGATCGTCACTCCCGGGTGGATAACGGGTGGGTTTCCGGACCATCCCGGTCATGCGCCCGGAGGCTACTGGGCTTAGGGACATAGTGACCCCAACGACCCTACCGCCGCAGATAGACGCGGGTGGGCGCGTAGGCCACCGTCTGCTCCGACGATGGGGTGGGCCGGCGGATGTGGCGGATCAGAAGTTATGGCCAGCCCGCGGTTAGTCCGACGTGGCCACTGTTCCGGCCCCTGACGTCCGGTTCGATACCGCAATCCGCCTGACCTCGGTCGTCGCGGGCACCGCATCTGTCGTGGCTTCGGTCATCGTTCTCGCGAATCCGCTCCTCTCCGTTCGAACTCTTATCCTGCTCCTGGCCTCCGCGCTCGCGTTCGACGTAGTCCGGTTGTTGATCTCGGAGGGGATGCGGTCAACGTGGTGGAGGCGAGTCCGCCTCGACCTACAGTCGACGCTACATTGGATCCGGCGATTCGGGCCTATCGGGGTGGGATTGATTGCGGTCGGGCTCGTCGTAGCCGTGATCCTGAGTCCCGAGTTCGGGCAAGCGACCCTGCTCTATCTGCTCGCGTTCGCTGTTGTCCTTCTCAGCCTCGACCGGATTCTACGCGCCGTTGGTCGGGAGGCGCCCGTTTGGCTCCGGAGCGCCTCGGCCGGCACCGGCCTGCTTGCGCTACTCTTGGTCGGGTTGGCCATCGCCGTTCCGGCCGTCGGCCTCGCAACGTTCGCAATCCTGATCGCCGTGTCCTTGCTCTTGGGCGGGATTCAGAGCGTGGTTTCGGGGTTACGACCCACAGATCCTCGGCAGATAGTTCTGTTGAAGCTCGGTACCTGTTCTCGCTCTCCTACGGTCTCGTCCTCATCAACTGGATCGACCTGTTCGGGAAGAGCGTCCCGGCGTACGGATTCTGGCTCATACTGACCTACTTCGCGCCCTTCTGGGTGCTCCTCGTCTACGAAGGGTATTCGGAGTGGCCCCTGGCCCTGAGCCTGGGACTCCTCGTCTCCCTGGCGAACGACGTGGGGTACTACTTCATCGGAAACCTGCTCTTCGGCTTTCACCAAGACCTACTTACCTGGACCGCCGGTCAGTTAGGTTTCTATGGAAACCGGCTCGTGACAGTATTCGACGCAGGCTCGTTCTCGATTCCAGTCGATTCCTGGCAGATGGGTCTTTCCATCTACTTGAGGGGCGTTGTCGTCACTGTTGGTCTATACTATTGGTGGAAACACCCAGCCCGAATCGTCGCACGAATCCCGGCATCGACGCCTCCGGCGTAGGGGCCGGATGCCCTGGAGGGCGCCGGGCGGCCGGCGCGCGGCCTACGGAGGGGAGCGGGGCGCCGTGGGGGTACCGTCAGCTGGAGCGCTCGATCCGACGGACGTCATGACCATTATCGCATGCGGGTGACCCGAGATGCCGGCGGCCAACCGGTCGAACCCCATGAATAGCAACGCGATCCCGAGCAATAGCACGAGGGTTAGGATCGCAACGCCCGGGAAGAGCAGGACGAAGACCGCGGCGGCGATCGAAAACACTCCGACGATGATGGCCAAGAGACGTGCCCACATTGGTAGAGTCCCTTTCTGTTCCGTCATATGCGCAACCCTTCGCTCGTGATGCACGCAGCCCCGATAACTGCTCCGATAGTGCGGGGTACAGCAGGCTGCTCGTCATGAATCGGGAACGGCGCATCGCCCGGCCGATTTCGAATCCGGCCGGCCGCCGAGGCTTTCCACTTTTGACCGCCGGGCAGGGTCGCCGGTCCTGCCAGTCGTTGCCGGGGTTCCATTACCTTGGCGTGCAAATTTCGCGTAACCGTTTCCGGAACAGGCCCCATATCTGGAAGCCGAAGGGCGTTCGCCACATCGTTGTTCCCCGATTGTCGTGGTAATGAGCCCGGTGCGGTCCTAAGACCATTCGGACCAGAACCGGTGGGTTTCCTGCGCCCCGCCGCCGGCGGGCGCGAACGAAGACGCGGCCAAGTCCTCGGGAGCGAACCGGGGGAGCCACTTCGACGGGGCGGTTGTGGTCGACGAGGAGCAACCGGCAGGCACGGCACCGCCAGGCCGGACAATTCTGAGCGGTAGTGATGAAACTCCTGCCTACGGTCTCCCCGTCGAGCATCAACCGACTTGCCTTCTGCTCCCAAGCGAGCTTCCCGTTCGTTCCGATCATCCTGGATTCCATGGGCTGCGCGCAGCTCGGACAATCGGGTTCGAAGGATCGAGCCATCGCTCCGGATAGGCGGTGCCCCTCGGGAAAGGTTCTGAGTTCCTTCCAGATCGACCGCTGCGGAGACGGCTGCCAATCTGGGCGGAATGGGACGCGTTGCCGAACGGGGCCGGGCCATCCTCGCGACCGGGTCATCGGCCGCGCGCGCCCCGTAACTTGGGATTGCTCTCCGGAGACTGGTCCATGTTTCCTGGTAGGCGGAGACGGCCGAAGGTCTCGCAACGCTAGGGTCATGTACGTTCAGCCTCGTCCTCGCGCCTATGTCCGGCGATACGGTCTTGGATTGGTTGCTCGAACCCGAGCAGCCGTCTATCCGCTACCTCACGTTGACCCAACTCCTAGGAAAGAAGGAGAACGAGGCGGAGGTTCGCAAGGTCAAGTCGCGCATTCCGACCATCGGGTGGGTGGCCGATACGCTCGCGCGCCGAAACGCCGCCGGATGGTGGGAGCGGGACAGAGGTTGGATGGAACCCCGGTTCACCGCGACCCACTGGACCATGCTCGCATTGGCCGATCTGGGGGCGACGCGCGCCATCCCGGAGGTGGCAGCGTCGGCGGAGTATTGGATGGCGAAGTCGCCGCTCGAGGGAGGGGGCGTTGGAGGGTTCGGCAAGGGGAAGGGGCACCACTGCTACACTGCCAACATGGCGCGCGGCCTCCTTCGCATGGGTTACGAGGCCGACCCTCGGGTCCGCAAGACCCTCGACTGGCTGGTCCAGA
This sequence comes from uncultured Thermoplasmata archaeon, assembly GCA_963713145.1. GTDB lineage: Archaea > Thermoplasmatota > Thermoplasmata > Lutacidiplasmatales > UBA184 > Lutacidiplasma. The sequence goes on from CAVQKI010000002.1 coordinate 145,366, forward strand.
CCGCCCACCCGCGGGGCGGCTGGTCCTGTCGTTACGCCAAGAACGGGCCAGCCACGAGCCGTTCGCTCGACGCGTGGGAGGGATTGGGCGCCTTCGCCGCGTACCCTCGTTCCAAGTGGACTCCGGCGATGAAGGCAGTCGTGGAGCGGACTGCCGAGTACTACCTCGAGCACGAACTGCACAGTCAGGGCGACCGGTACGAGCCATGGTACCGCTTCCACTGGCCCGTGCACTACTACTACGACCTGTTGGTCGGACTGGATTGCCTGACCGCGCTCGGCTACGGCAAAGACCCGCGACTGAGATACGCAATCGACCTCCTGCGCAAGAAGCGGCGGCCGGATGGAAGGTGGGATCTCGACGCCTTACAACCGGATCCCTACCAGGAGTTCGTCGACTGGTTTGCGAAGCACCCCGGGAACTGCCCGGTGCCTCTGAAATTCGAGACGGAAGGAAACCCGAGCAAGATGATCACGCTCCGCGCGCTGACTGTGCTTTCGCGCGTGCAGTAGTGGCCGACCGCTCCCCCTCATCGCGATAGCGTGAGCGGCCTCGCGTCCCGCACCAAACCAGCGATCACCCGCAGCGCAACTTGCGCCTGGCTCCGGAAAGGGGTGGATTGTTCGATGTTGGGTGGTGTCCGAGGTCTTCGCCATTCCCCGGGGTCAGGCCTTGTAACCCCTCAGCCGAATCTCTCCGTTGGCTAAGTTCGCCATACCGGTCGCCCACACTTGAATCGAGTTCACCCAAGCATGAGCGGGCGAGTTGGACCTCAACGTCACACTTTCCCGAAGTTGGAGGATCCCGTTCGCATCGAGAGTACCCAATCCATCGGCAAACAACGACACCTTCCCCCCGTCGTTCAGGTCGAGCCGGGCGTGGCCGTGGAGCTCGATTCGTCCGTCGGCGCGAATGTTGAGGTAGTCCACGGAGTGGAAAGATCCCTTCAGCTGGGGGCCGTCGACCGTGCCTTCGACCCTGCCATCGAATCGGGCGCCCGCGGAGGGGGCAGCGGTCTTTCCCTCCAGGATGGCTTGGATGCTCGCCCCGTACTCATCCGTCCCCATCATGCGCCCCGTGATGTCGAAGATCAGCTCGGTCGATTGCATGTGCGTCTCCCAACTGGTTCACGATTAAAGTCATATCGAGGCCCCCACGCCCCCTGGCCCCGTTCCCCGATGCGACGTCCGACACCCCTCCGGTTCGGCCAGGTCGCTGTTGTGGCAAGCAGGCCGTTGGTGGCTTTTAGAAGGCGTGGGATTCCGCAGCCTGGGTCATCGAGACGTGGCTGAGATCTCAACTCGAGTGTTGACCTGACGCCCCAGATAGCGACCCAGGTTCCGAGGGCGATGTAGAGGGCAGAAGCCCAGGTTGGGAGACCAGCCCCGACCTCAAGGCTGGGCTGAGTGCTAATCGCTAGCCGAAGCCCCAAGCCAACGACACCCAACACCGCGGCTCCGGCAAACCCCCAGACGTTCCGGCGCCAGCAGAAGTAGATGCAGACCGCGGTCAGAACGATGATCGGGGCGACCACGGCAGACGCGAGGAGCCTTACGACGGCCGACGTTTCGGCGATAGTTACAGCTAGGCCGCAAGGACGGACCTCAAGAACAGACAGAGGAGCGTGACAGCAGCCCTCATTCGGGGGGATAGCGACTCAGCGGGTCGCACGAGTCCAGTCCCGCCTACCCGTCGGTACACAATAGTTGGTAGGTTGCACATTGGTGAACGAAGGCGTGTCGGTCTCGTTGCACTGTGCGCACCGGTCGTAGTCTTCTATCGGCCGGGTGCGTCCCCGTTCTAGTCCTGAGTTTCGTCGCCGCCAGGCACTCCGAGGCCCGGTGCCGGCGAAGGGCTACCAGCGTGCCTCCAAGATGCGGACCGAGCCAACCGCCCGAAACCCGTGGTGCTTGAGGATGGGCCCCGAGGTGCCCACTCTCGCCGTCGTGAGCGCCAAGGTCGCGCCCCGTCGTAATGCTTCTTCGCATCGAGCGCGGACAAGGAGGCCGTACGCCCCGCGCTTGCGGTGCTGAGGGAGCACGCCGGTTCCCCACAGCCGGGCAACCCCTCCAACGATTTCCAGACCGGCACGTCCAATGGGCGTCGCTCCTTCCCACGCGACGAACCTGTCTGAGTGGCCGGTCTCCCGGACAATTCGCTCAAACTCTCGCTTAAAGGCGATCCGAGACACAGGTGTGGGGACCGGGTCGCCGAAAATAGGGGTCGAGAGAATCAGGAATCCGTCGTAGTCGCCCTCTGTAACAGCCTCCCGAACAGTGACTCCTTCCGCTGGTCGGAAGTCCGGGAGGCGCGGCCGGCCGTTCTTGTCGAAGAGTTCCCAAACGAGTGCTTCTGCCTCCTCCGCGACCTTGTATCCCCTCTTGGTGAGCCTCTCTGCCAAGTCCTTGGGATGCGAGTCCGGCTGAACGTGGACCCGGACCCCGGTACCTCCCAGAGCAACCACCCGTTTCTCCAACTCCGTCACGACGACTTCGGCGGAAGGGCCGTCCTTCGCGCGGAGTCCGTACGCGTACGTTAGCGCGTAGGAGCCGGGAGTAACCGCCAGCTCGAAGCTTTCGTGGACGGCTCTCTTCGAACCGGGCGGTATCCACCTCCACGCATCGACGGCCTCCCAGATCTGATCGTCAGTCCAGTCGCGCAACGCGATTGCATGGCCTCACAGACTGAAGAATGTGTCCTTTGGGGCGTCGAAACGAGGCTGTCCGACCAAGGTATGGGCGAGCGGTTCGGAGATACAACGCACATCCATACCCGCGGTCGACGAGAACTCCCGAACGATTGGGGATTTCGCTCGCAACGGGTAGGTTTCCCCGCCCCTGCCATGGCTTTGAGCGAGTCTCCCCGTACCCTGCCCATGGCCTCTAAGACCGAAAAGGGGACCGTAGTGGTTCGGCCATCGACACCGGCCAATGCCCCGGACCTGTTCCGAGTCGAGTCGGACCCGGAGGCCCGCCATATGGCTGCGTTCGGAGGCGAGGATTCGACCTCGCAAGCCGTCTTCCAAGCTCGTTGGGAAAGGATGCTGAGCGACCAGAAGGTGTTGGCCAGGACCGTTTTGTGGAACGGGCAGATCGTTGGCTCAGTCCTTCAGTTCGAACTCTTCCAAAAGCCCTCGGTTGCATATTGGATTGATAGGGGGTTTTGGGGTAGGGGAATTGCTACCCGCGCCCTCACGGCACTCCTCCGGGAAACTCCCGTACGGCCGATCTATGCCCGAGTCGCCAAGGATAACTTGGCGTCACGGAAGGTCCTCGAGAACTGCGGCTTCCACGTCTGTGGCGAGGAAACGGGTTTCGCGCGCTATCGCGGAGTCGAGATCGTGGAGCTGGTTTACCAGCTTGGTGGATTGTAAGAGTCCTTAACTGCCCAGTTGAATCGGATGGCTTGATTATGGACCCTCGGTGAAGGAAGCCCCTCTCCAGGAACTGTGCGGGTGTTTCGCTCGAGATCAGGGGACTGGGACTCAACTGCTGATTACTCGCACGGCTAGAGCGTGCGGTTTCCGAGCTTAGACGCGATGCTGGCGGCAAGGTAGTCGGCGAGCTCCTGGCCCGCAGCCACCCAGTTCGTGGAGGAGCGAATCGTGATCCAGGCGGTCCAGACATAGGCGGGTGTGATGGACAGCTTGAGCCGGTTGCCCGCCCCGCGGGCGTGGACCGTCAGACTCACCGTGAGCGGAAGTCGGAGCAGGATGAGCCCCAGGGGCCCGTCCAGATCTGCGGGCAGAAGCGCTCGCGCTCCGCTCCGAGTGGGCCGGATGAGAGTCAGGCCCAAGCGAGTATCATAGAGCGCATCGATTGCAGCCGTCACAATCTGTCCGCGGGAGATGTTGAAGTCTAGAATTCGCCGCTCTGAGCCGAGAAGGCTACGGTCCACTTGCCATGGAAGGCCGGCCTTCTTGAGCCGCCGTTCGCCCTGTCCGACCGATCGCCCGAGGAACACCGCGGCCCCGAGGAAGACCAGCCCGGGAACGAGCATGATCAGTCCGCTGAGTGGGACAGGTCCGGTTCCCGGAAAGAGCTCGAGGCCCGTTCCCAACGCAAGGAGTAGGGCAGCACCCCAAGCGAACGTCAACGCGTTGCGCCACTGCACCTTCAGCGACGCCCGGGTGACTGGGAGCGACTGTGACCTCATGGCGGGCTCGGTTTCCGACCCGAAGATCTGTCTTGGGGCGACGAAGCGGAGAGAAACTCCACCGATAGATATCAGCTCTCACTTCGTGTGGCCGTTCACCAGCCGGGGACACGGGGCGGGCTGGCTCCGAGGGAACGCCCGCGCACTGTCCCCACGTATCACATAGCCCCGTGGCACGGTCCATCAAAGAGCACTCGCTGCGTTGTCTGGTTCGACCACAGGTGGGGGCGTAGAGAACCTGTCCCTTGACAGACCCGGGGCGTTGCTTCCGGGTCGAAGTCTGGACGCAACGGATTTGACTCTCGCACCCTACGGCGGTATCATGGGGCGGAAGGCGGGCGCGCCCACCCGACCGTTGCGATCTTGTCCTCATTCCAAGGAAGTGAAGCGCGGGTACCTCGCCGCCGTAGTTAGCGGTCTTGTGATCGCTGTGGGGATCCTTTTGGGAGCGGCCCCCCAAGGTCCCCTCCTTGCCGGAGCTACCCCTCCCATCATCTTGCCGGCCAGCGAAGGGGTGATTTCGAGCATTCCGGTGGGCGTCGGCCCGTCGGGATTAGCCTACGACAGCGGGTTGGGAGAAATCTTCGTTGCGAACGTCCTTTCTCAGGATCTCAGCGTGATTTCGGATTCGACCAACACCGTCGACGCGACGATCGGGGCCCCGGGTGTCGATCCCGCCGTCGCGTACGACGACGGTTTGGGCGAGATCTTCGTCGCGGTCTCCAGCCTGAGCCTCGTTAGAGTCCTTTCGGATTCCAACAACTCTCTCGTGGCCACGATTCCCGTGGGCCTCGACCCGGCCGGTCTGGTGTACGACAGCACGATTGGAGCGGTCTTCGTGACGGACCTGGGGGAGAACAATGTGAGCGTCATTTCGCACGCCCTCAACACCGTGGTGGTGACGATTCCGGTGGGCCAGACTCCTAGAGCTATCGCGTTCGACAGCGGCCGAGGTGAGATCTTCGTCGCCAACACGGTGTCAAGCAACGTGAGCGTCATCTCAGACGCCACCTTCTCGGTCGTGGCCACGATTCCGGTGGGCGGAGAGCCAACGGGTCTGGCATATGACGGTGGGAAAGGCGAGGTCTTTGTAACGGACCAGTCGGCGGGGGGGCAGGTTAGCGTAATCTCGGATTCTAACAACTCTGTTGTGGCTACGGTCCCGGTGGGCGGTACACCCTGGGGTCTGGCGTACGATGGCGGACTGGGCGAGGTGTTCGTCACAAACGAAGGCTCGAACAACGTCAGCCTGATCTCGGACAGGACGAACGCTGTCGTGGCGACCATCCCGGTGGGCCATCAGCCCGAGGCCGTAGTCTACGACAGCGGGAAGGCTGAGGTTCTTGTCGCAAACGCCGGCTCGAACACGGTCGGCTTCCTCGCTAATGAATCCTCCTCACCAGGCGGCGGAAGCGCCCCCGGACTCGCAGGACCCGACGGCTATGCCATCGGGGGAGGCATCGGGGTCGCTGCCGGAGTGCTAGTCGGGATAGGAGTCGGGTCCAGGCTCAGACGGGGACCGAGATCCGGCAACGCGGGGATGGACCGGCCCTTGTCACCACCCCCAGGTCCTTCGTGATGAAGGCAGGGGCGGCAACTCGGGTTCGTGGCCCAACGCGTGTACAACCATCTCTCAGGGAAGACCGAGAGACCGTCAACTCGCCGGAAACCAGTGGTTTGTCAAACCAACGGACCCTCTCCCGAGAACCTGCGGGAAAGGAGGGTTGGCTCCGGTTCTCCGATTGGGCGGGTCAGCGTCGCCCGCCCCCCGGGGGCAATCCCACCTTGCGGCAGAAGTCCCCATAGCGAGGGTCCTTCCTCAACCGATCAAATGTCGGGTGGACCCCGATGAGATACGGCCAGTTATGGCCCTTCGCGAGACCGGACAACGCGTCAAACGCTCCGTCGAGATCGCCCAGCGCTGCCCGAATATAGAGCTCAACGTGAGTCCCAGAGTACTCGTCGGAATCCTTCTTCAATTCCCGGAGGACCTGCAACGCCTCCTTCCTTTTCCCGAGGAGGGCCCACAGAACTCCCAGGTCCCCCCGGAGGGACGCGTCGCGGGGGTGCGTCTTCAATCCCGCTTCGAGCACCGCGGTTGCCTTGGAAAAATCCCCGGTCAGGCGATAATACTCTGCCATGCCGTCACAGATTCGAGGGTCATGAGGATGCAATCGGTCAATTCGGCTTAGGATGCCAAGCGCCTCGTCGCCCCGACCGGCCAGCTGGGCCAACCACGCCAAATTCACGGCGACTCGGATTGCCAGAGGGTCGAGCTCGTGGGCCCTCTGGAAGGCGGCAAGACCTTCGTCGAGTCTGCCTATCGAGGCGCGCATCTGGCCCAGGGTCTCGTATGCTCCGCACAGGCTCGGGTTGATCTCGATTGCCCGCTGGGCTTCAGCAATCGCCTCCTCGAACCGATCCAGCATGGCATGAATCTCTGCCAACGCCGCATGAGCGTCCGCCGAATCGGGGGCCAGGGCGAGAGCCCTTCGAGCCGCGGGCTCAGCTTTGGCTATGCCGGAATCCCAGGCCGCCCAGCTCCCCGAGACCAGACTGTTCCAGGCGCGAGCGAGACCCGCGTGAGCACGCGCGAAGTTGGGATCCCTTTCGATCGCGCGCTCAAACAGCCGGACAGCCTCCTTCAAGGTGACTTCCGAGTCCTCGTTCAGCAGCTGGAGCCCACGAAGGAAGAGGGTGTAGGCCTCCAGGTCCGGAGTATCGCCGAGGTTCGCCTTCCCGAACACACCCCTCTCGAGCGAGCCCGCGACATTCGTGGCCACATCGGCTTGGATTGCGAAGATGTCGTTCAACTCCCGGTCGTAGGTCTTCGCCCACAGGTGCCGTTCAGAGCCCACATCAATCAACTGAGCCACGATCCGGAGCCGATTCCCGGCCTTGCGCACGCTCCCCTCGATGATGGAAGTAACACCCAGTTCCGCCCCTATCTGCGATACCGTCTTGGTGGTCCCTTTGTATTGCATGATTGACGTGCGAGAGATCACTCGAACCTCTTTCAACCGGGAGAGCTCGGTGATCAGCTCTTCCGTAAGCCCGTTAGCAAAGTACTCGTCGTTGAGGTCGGGGCTGATGTTGGTGAACGGCAAGACGGCGAGGCCGTTAATCCCATCCCCCGCCCTCGAGCGCCCAGGACGGGGCCAGGGAAGTACAACGCGGTAGAGGTCAATGGGCGTCTTGACGTTCTTGAGTGAGGAACTCTCGAGCTTTTCGAACTGGCTCGGGACCTTGTTTCGGACCTGATCAAACACGGCACTCGACACACAGACCCCACCCGGCGCTGCGCGCGGGCCAATTCGAGCGGCAATGTTTACCGCGTCTCCGAATATGTCGCGCCCCCGGCGTTCTACATCCCCGAGGTGCACCCCGATGCGAAGCTCGACGGGGGCGCCGCCTGACCGGGCATTGGGATCGCTCATTTGACGCTGGATTTCGATCGCGCATTCGGTCGCTTCTAAGGCGCTCCCGAATTCGATCAAGGACCCGTCTCCTGTCGATTTTATCTCCCGACCGTTGTAGGTCATAAGAATCGTTCGAACGAGTTCTTCCTGCTCCTTGAGCAATCTCAGAGCGTCGGCCTCGTTGGCCTGGGCTGAGGTCGTGAATCCGACCAGATCGGTGAACATGATGGCCGCGAGCTTGCGAGTGGAGGCCACGCTTCACAGATTGAATCCGTGGGACTAAGCTCCCGCCCCTGCGATGGACCCTTGGACCCGGGCCCAAACGAGCAGCTTCCGTAAGCTCCGTGCCGACCTGCGGTCGAGGTGCAGAGAACCTGTGTGGGTTGTAGAACCCCCGGAACGTTTGGGAAGGGTGTGATGGGGGAGATACAGCCCGTCGCCGGAGTTCTCTTGTTGATTGGTGGGCTCGTCGTGCTTCTCGCCTCCCACGGGGGTTTCGGCTACCGCGAGGGCGCACCGCTCGCTGGGAGCGGGACTGCCCTGCTGGCGTGGGGATCCGATGCCAGGAATTCCGCCGCTCCGCAGAACTAAGCGATTCGGGCCAGCCCGAGAACTCGGTGCCTCCAGAGAGAACGGGAGCTCATTGGATGGGGGCCCGGACCTCGTCGAACTACATGAACTGGGATGAGGCACAGGAGGCCCTCCGCCTGGCAGTCCGGCGGCTCGATCGGTTCCACTGTGTAGCAGATTCACGTCCCGTACGCCGCTGGTGGACACGGCAGTAAAGGAGCCTCCCGGCACGGATGACTGGAGTCCCGTCGATCGCGATTTCGGAGCCGGCGAGCAATCCAGCGCCCCCTGGGCACCCCTGGCTGGGCGGACGAGATTGGAACGCCACGCCACAGAGCGCGGGGCCCCGCGAGGTGGCAAAGTGGATATGGGAGGAGTTCATCGCTAGTACAAATCCGGTAGCCGCCGGAGGGCATCGAAGGAAAATGCGGAGCGCAATCGGGGCCACGGTGTTGATCGTGATGGCGACGTTGGCTCTCAGCGTCGCTTCGGCGCACGCGAACGGCCCGCTCCCGCTTCCAGTAACGGTGCCCGCCGTCGGTCCGCCCGAAACGTCGATTCCGGTAGGGACCAATCCGATCGCCGTGGCGTTTGATCCCGCCACCGGCTCCGTTTACGTTGCCAACGAGGGATCCGACAACGTGACCGTGATCAACCCGATAACGAACACGGTCGCTGTTGCGTCGATCGTTGTCGGCACGGGCCCCATAGGCCTTGCCTACGATCCTACCAACGGGTATGTCTACGTCGCCAATCACCTTTCGGGGAACATAACGGCAATCAACGGAAGGACAAACAGCGTCGCCGTCCCATCCATCTCCGTCGGGGCCGACCCCTGGGGGATCGCATTCGACAGTTCCAACGGCTATCTTTACGTGGCCAACGAAGGTTCGGACAACGTGACGGTGATCAATGGCGCGACAAACGCGGTCGTCGTCCCTTCGATCCCGGTAGGAACGGAGCCGATTGGCATGACGTTCGACAGTTCCAACGGCTACGTGTACGTGAACAACTTTGGGTCGGGCAATGTAACGGTGATCAACGGGGCCACCAACAGGGTGGTCGTCCCTTCGATCACCGTTGGGACCGAAGACCAGTTTGGCTCTCTCGACCCGGTGAACGACACGCTCTTCATGTCCAGCTACACGGGCAACAACGTCACGGTGATCAGCGCTGCCACCAACAAGGTGGTCGTTTCTTCGATCGCCGCGGGCAGCGGCCCTCGAGCTCTCGGGTTCGATACCCTGAACGGGTACGAGTACGTGGCCGACTGGGCTGGGAGTACAGTCACGGTCATTAATGCCGCGACCGGCGAGGACGTAGGTGCCGCGATTCCCACCGGGACCTACCCGTTCGGGATTGCTGTCGACACGACGAACGGTTACGTGTATGTGCCGAACCAAGACTCGGATAACGTCACTGTCATCGCCCCCAGCTACGTGATCGGAAGCGGGTCCTCCGGAGGATCGGGCTCTTCGGCGTCGATCCTTGGCCTGAGCGGCGCGGGGGCGGATGTGGTGGTGGCTCTGCTCGTTGTGTGGGGTGTCGGGGGCACGGTCGCCGCGGTCGTCCTTTCAAGGAAGCACCGCGCGCCCGGAGAGCTCCACCCGGCGAGCCCCCCACTCCCCCCACCCCACCCCCTGGTTCTACCTAGTAGAACTGGTCCGAGAACATTCCCGGTGGGCAAGGGATTGGGGAGGGTCACCCTTCGCGCGGAGCGCGAGCGGGCGAGTCCGGCCCAAGCCCGTGTATCTCCTGTAGCGGTCCTTGGTCCAGAACCAGACCGGTTCTGTAGGGTCTACCCCGACGGGTACTTCGAGGCGTAGAGAAGGCGTGCCTTCCGTGAATTGAGGCCCCGACCTCCACGCCTAATCCCATCGAGGCCTCTCCCGTGGCGAGCTTCTCGATGCGTGCCAGCGGTGGAATTGCGCCTGCGTCAATCGCCGTCGGCGTTGCGCTTGGACTCGTCGTTTCACTGTTCGGGCTTTCAGGAAATTGGACCCCGTTCGAGCACACTGTCTGCAACACGGGATCGATCCTCTCGAATGAGCCCGATCGCTTCTTTCCGTCTGTTTTCGCGAACTCACCGTACGGCGGCTCTGCCGACGGCCAGAGTGGAGCATCCGGTGTAATCGTCGACAACGGGACGGCCGGAGCCGTCTTCCAAGAACGTGTCAACGCGAGCCTGTATTCAGCTCATAACTCGAGTTCGTGGGGGCCCGGAGTAAACGACCCCTGTGAAGGGCCGATGGCCCTGGTCCTGCAGGTGGATATCATTGGAGCCGGCACGGTGCTGGTTCCTACTGTCTCGAATCTGACCGATGCGGGCGAGGCTACCAACGTGTCAGCAGGAGACACACCCTTGAACCTGTCCACTCTGGCGTTCTTCAACAATAGTTTCACGGGCGCGAACGCGGCGACCATCTCGACATGCGGTGGTGGCGCGTTAGAGCTCCCAGACCAAACCGCGCATCTCAAGGTCGGGATTCCATTCGACGTCCACGGTCAGACCGTTGTCGTACCGTACGAACTCCACGCGCTCGAGACTTTCTCCTACACGTTCCCCGCAAACTTCGGAACCTGGGCCGTCGACAATCTTTCCGAACCGGGAGGCCCTGGTGGTGGCTGGGCGTTTGACTACCTGGGTCCGTGTCTCTAACGGGTGGATTGGATGAAGGCCGAGGCTGATGCCGCGGCACGAATCTTCGATCTCGAGTCCCTTAGGGCTGCGGACTACCCCCTCGCCAAGCGAGTGACGAGAGCGATCTTTCTCGTATTCGCTGCGGTTGTTGTAGCACTTGAGGTCCTACCTCCGCCGGCCGGATACACATCGAACACGCTTGCCGCCGATTCAGTCGGGGGAGCATTTGCAGTCCTGTCCTTGTGGGCATTCTTCGCCCTTGCCCCTGGGCCAGTCCGAATCCGAGTCGGCCCCTCGACAAGCCTTCTCGAGTATCAGAGCGGACGTGTCCGTGAGATTGACTTCAGGCGATCTGGGGTTCGCCTCAAGGCCCAGGTCTATCCGGACGATCTCCCCCCTCCATTGCACTATATTCTCGGGGGCCTCCCCTACTGGAACCCTATCTCTCGCGAAGCATTTGAGGAGCTTCTGACGAAGGCCCGGGACTTGGGCCTCCAGGTAAGTGAGCAAGACCTCGGTTCGGACAGCAGATGGGGCGTGACACCCAAATCCAAGCGAGTCCTCATATCAGGATCGCATAGTGCCGCTGTAGATTATTCAGCGCGATGAGTGTGTGCCGCCTGGGAAAGGAACGCCAATCGAGCTGACCCCCCGCTGTTTGGCGGATCTAAGATGGACGCACTCCAGACCAAACTAGGCACCCGAGGAGTGACTCGTCCACTCCCGGTTGAGCGACCCAGATGCGCTACGTCGACGAACCCCCTCGCTCGTAGTCATCGACGTCATGATTGTAATCGGCGTAGTAAGGGGTAGCTTGGCTACCCCTGAGCAGAGCTGCGCAAGACAAGAACAGAACCCCGCAGTTGGTGCAACGGTATCCGCCGGACCAAGCCATCCCTTGCAGAGTACCAGTGTACGACCCTCTCCCCCCAGGAGCGATTGTCGAGCATGACTCGTGCCACTTGTCTCCTACGACCGGCGACTCGGCCGCGGCTGACCCTGATTTAGCTGGGGACTTGCAGTTAGAACAGGCGGGTTCCGGTGGCACTTCCCAGTGGAGCGAACTAGGCCTATTCTTGTTGGTGGCCGGGGGCAGACGGAACCGTGCCCATTGGATCAGTGAGGGGTGTCCTCTCCGGTGGCGAGCTGCATGGGGAGTAACCAGGATTTCGCGGCAACCATCCTACTCGTTCTTAGGGGCGCTAATGGGTACGGGCAGACCATTGCTCTGCATGATGGACATCGGGAATGCTCGATAGGACAGTGAGCTCTTATCGGGGGGCCCGGTACCCGACGGAGATAGCCCCCCTTCCCAAGAGCTGACGTGTCGCGACACCGACGGCGATGGGCCTACCGCGTAACTTAATGCCTTGTGTGACCATAAGATATGTGCCATGCAGCACCAAGCAGCCTGCCTAGCTCTGGGCGTCGCAGTTGGCATCATCATTGCTGGGGTCGCTGTCACGCTTGGAGGCAGGGCGGCATCGGCTCCTTGGTCGGTAGAAAGGGTCCTCTATCCTGCCGGAACAATTCTCCTGGTCCCCGAGTCTCCATTGGCGACATTCGACGTGCCCTAGCCAAGGTGGAGTGCTAGTCGGCTCGGCCGCCGTTGACCATACGTCAGTTACTCTTTGGGTCCTACCAGCAAATGTCTCGTTGTCTATAGGCTGTCCGGCGTACTCGGGGTACAACGGGACCGCATGGACTTACTCAGTGAATGAATCTCTTCAACCCGGCGCCTACGAGTGGGGCGCCGAGTGCGGTGGGTTTGCGAACGTTACGATTACGCAGCCGCTTGAGCTTCTGACCCCTTAGGATAATAGCGCGGCCGCGCGAGGGACGTGCGGTCCCGTGGTGGCGGAGTACTACGTCCCGCTCCCGCACAGCGGAGAGCAATCCGATTGGTGCCTCGACCAACGCTGTGGACAATCCCACTCTTTCGAGATCGGTGAACTGGGTCACAAAGGATCGCTCGGGTAGTCGGCTGAGCCCTTGGGTTTCGGACGGGTGAGTCATTCTTCTTGATTCTGGTGATGGAATTGGATCCGATTTCGGACCCAACTCCGTCTGGTCGATTGACACCGGTTCTCAGCGCCGACGAATGAGTAACTGCGAGGGAAAGACGAGAGCGCTTGGCCAGGGTTCGACCCCCTAGATGCCTAGCCCTAGGGGCTTAGCTCGGCCCAAACGGTTCCCGGGTTGGAATTCCAAGCCAATCTCCCTCGTATGTACTTGGAAGGCATCCCTCCGTCGAGGACATTCAATATGCAACCTTCAGCCATCGAACGTCCCACCTCCTTCGGCAGACCCTTCCGTCTTGCGAAGCCCCGCTTCCTGCCCAGAACTCTGATAGGAGCCGCTTTGATTGTGGCGGTCGCTATGCTCTCAAACGCAGCGTCGGCTGCGCAAACTGTACCGAACCAAGTGTTCGGCCCTCCGCCGCTACCTACCGGTGACTACGTCGACCTAGAATGCGTCCACGGCGAGATTACGCTGAATGGAACAAAGGCTTGCCTCGACCAAACCATCGTCCAGATTTATTGGGGTCCCGCTGACGGCCACACGTATTGGTATTGGGTAGCTGCTGAGCCGGACTCGGGCTATGTTTTCCACAACTGGTCTGTCCCAGCAGGCGTCTGTCTGCCGCCCCCTGGGAGCTGTCATGGAACCTCCACGGTCGATCCTGTGAACCTCTCATCGAGCTGCCCGAATGGTCAACACTGCGGCTCTGGCACTGTAGTAGTCACGTTCGTGACGATTCCCACCCCGAAGACCCAGTATAACTGGGCGGGCTACCTAATAACCGGTTCCACTGGTAGTTTCATACAGGTCTCAGGATCGTGGATTCAACCTTCAGTTTCATGCAACGCAACAAATGCTGACGCCTCAACTTGGGCTGGAATCGACGGCTATGTGACGTCAGGAACGGGACCGATCCCTGAGCAGGGCGGTACAACCGCATGGTGCATAAGTGGCGCGGCAAGCTACGTCGCATGGTACGAGGACCCCCTCACGTCTGGTTTTGTCAACATAACGGGGTCCGGTTACACCGTCAAGGCGGGCGACAGAATCACTGCGAACGTTACATACAGTCCGAGCACAGGTTACTTCGTGATTACGGTTATGGATAAGAATCAGAGCTGGAGCTACTCGCCCACGGCTTTCACTGATTCGGGAGCGCTGGAGAATTCGGCGGAGTGTATCACCGAGCGGGTTCTGTTGCCAGGGGGACCACACGACTACGGCTATCTGGCTGACATGGGCACAGCGAAATTCGGCCTTCATTACTCAGGCACATTTGGATGCAGTGCGAACGGGACCACCTCGTGGGGACCTTTCGGCGGCTTCAGAACTCTTACCGAAGTTGAAATGGTGAGCTATCCCTCCGGTTCCTCCCCCTAGCGATTCCCACTTCCCTCTCCTATAGCGGGACGAGTTTTACGGTAGTATGGTCTCAGGGGGCTTGAACTCACTTTCCTAGCAATCGACGTTGAGAGTTTCGGTGGCGGGATTGAATCGAGTGACTGATGCGCTGGAATCGGGCCATTTCTGTGCATTGGCTCTCGCATACCGACAATTGGACCGTTTGCTGCGTAGGGGTTTGTCTAAGGCCCCCCTCGCCGGTTCATCGGCACGCGCGCCAGGGGCAGCGGGAGATCTACCGAACCCCAGAGGGAAGGTTCAACTCTTGCCGACCTGATATCGAGGGCGGCGCGCCGGACGTAGGCTCAATCCATCTTGAGCCTACCGGCCGAAGATGAGCCGAGGGGACCTCAGGGTCGAGCCAGAGGACCAGACCCGCTAACCTAGGCCATTATCGGCAGGACGTGATGCCGGGCCATGGCCCCAGAAGTCGCCCTGAGACGAGTTAAGCGGAACGCGCGTGGCTGGAACCGGTCCGACCGACGGACCAGGGCGGCAATCGGGTTGGGGCATGTCGCCCTGATCCTCGGCGTCGTCGCGCTGGTCCTCGGCGGCACTGGCCTCGCGATCGCCCTCACGAACGGAGGCCATACCGGCTCTGCCGGAGCGCCGGGAGCCACCGGCGGCACTGGACCCGCCGGACCCGGAGCGGTGGTCAACCATACATACTTTGACTCAGGGCAGCTCCTGACGGCAGGCTGCGCATTCTATTCCGGGGCAAACATCAGCCTGACGGCCGCAGGTCCCGGAACGTTCGTCGTGACGGCTTCCATAGAGCTCTTCATTACCCACACCTACGCGAATTACTCCTCATACGCCGTGGGGCTCGCGAACGCTTCAGCGTCGTGCTCCTTCCTCATCGGTAGCTACGCTACTGGCTACATGTCGTCCGTAGCCCCTTCGGACGGCTACTACGCTGACTATGCTCTGGGCGAGAACTTTGCGGCCGGAGCGGCCGGCACTTACACGTTCGGGATCATCGGCAGCGTCAGTTCGGGGGTGGACCCGATTGAGTTCTACTGGTCCAGCGTCTCGGTGGAGTTCTACCCTGCGTAGTTGCGAACCCGACCCGGGAGTTCCGTCGGCGGCCCTCGACTCCCACCGTCGGAACTGTCCCAATCTTCCGCGAGCCGCCGATCCGGAGTTAACCGTCAATGGAGCCGCCTCTAGGCGGCACCCGTCAGTTAGCGGTCCGTGCGTGACATTGCTTCATCTCTGATCAACCAGCGCCGATCCGGAGCAGTCCCTTTCCGAATGGAGCCCGGTTTGCGCGGGCTCAACTCATGTTGGAACCCGAACTCGAGCCGATCGAGGGTCCAACCCGTGTTGCACGCATCGCAGGACATCCGTCGTGTGAGATCCCTCTTCGCCCTTTCGCGCCGCGCGGTATCGGGCGGACACCCCAGGGCCCTCGGCCCACTCCGCCTCTTGAAACACGATTCGAGGGGCCGTTCGCAGGTTAGAGGCCATTCCGGCGGCGAGACGCGATCGGATCGTCAACCGGAGGCAGCGATTTCCAATTTCACGACCAAACATATTTCAAGGGGGTCCCGATGCATCCGGGTGCAGGCTGGAGTCCCCGAGGGAGTTTTCCGACCTGCGCAGTGAGACGACAGATGACTCGGAAGGGAGTCGCCATAGCGATCGCCGTGATGACCGTGTTGAGCGGATTGACGCTCGTTGCAGTGGCGCCACGGGCGTCCGCGACCGTGGCGGCCGCCGGACCGTCGGCGGCGGTCCCATTGGGGCCGGATCTGGCCCCCGCGGTTGCCCCGCCAGACATGGGTTGGCAGACCCCGGCTCCGCTCGAGTCACAAACTACCGCGACCGCAAATCTCGCCGGGGTCGCGCTTTCGTCCGACGGCACCGGCATGATCGTTTGGCAGAAGAGCGGGGCCCGCAACACGCTGATGGCAACGCACTTCATCCCGAACGGAGGGGGGGATGGCGGCACGGATTGGCAGGTGCCCATGCAGGTCTCGAACAGCGTGAACGACATCGGTTACACGTACAACGGTGCGGTGGCGATGGACGCGTCTGGCGATGCCATGGCGGTCTATTATTCCTGGAACGACACCCACGGCTACACCGCGTTCGCGGCTCTCTACAAGGCCGCCGTGGGCTGGCAGGCTCCCGTGGCAATCGACCAACCCTACGATTGGTCGTTCAACCCGGTCGTTTCGATGAACGCTGCTGGCAAGGCGGTCGCGGTCTGGGAAGTCTGGAACGGGGCGTACTATAGCATCTTCGCGAACCGGTTCATTCCCGGCACGGGTTGGGGCACAGCACAAGCGATCGAGTCGACGGCGAATTACTCCGTCTCGCCCACCGTGGCGGTGGACGGAGCCGGGAATGCCATCGCCACCTGGTACGAGGAGGATGGCAGCACCTACCACGTCTACGCAGCCCAATTCAGCACCACCCTGGGCTGGCTCCCGCCTTTCAGCGTTGAAACGAGTGCCAACTGGGCCATCTACCCGTCCGTCGCGATGGACGCGGGGGGGAACGGAGTCGTGACCTGGATCGAGTACGACGGGCAGTACCGACGTGTGGGCGAAGCTGTACAACAGCACCTCCGGCTGGGCTCCCGCGACGATGATCGAGCCGGGCACCTACTATGCGGGGTACTATCCTGGCCCAGCCGCGGCCGAAGCTGGCGGAAACGCAAGCGTCGTCTGGACGATGCAGAATTCCACCGGAGCTTCGCAAATCTACGTGAACCGCTACGTTGCCGGCACGGGTTGGGTCGGAGCGCTCGACCTCGACATCTTTGGCCTTCCGTCGGAGGACGGTCTCGTGGCGATGGACCCGACGGGCAACGTGACGATCACGTTCATCTATCTGCCCTCCACCAGTCCAGCGAACCAAGTAGTCGACGAGGCTGTTCGGTACAACCACGTGTCTAGCAGCTGGAGCTTCTCTCAACTCGACTACGGCCGGGTCGGGAGCGGTTCGCCGCTCGTGGCGATCGACGGAAAGGGGAACGCCATCGCGGCATGGAACTACAACGCCGGAACGACGGTCACTCCCCAGAACGGGATCCTCTCGAACTACTACACCAACGGATCCGGGTGGCGGTACTACTGGCAGGCCCAGCAGGCCGAGTGGGAGAACGACATCTCTCCCAGTTGGCTCCAGCTCGAAACGAACGCGGCTGGAGACGCGATCTTCTCCTTCACGCAGAACGATGGCCCCATCTACGACGGGTACGCCTCCATCTACACGCCGGGTGGCGGCTGGGGACCCGTCACTCGGATCGAGAACTTCAACTCGAGCGGCGTCACCGAAGAGTGGTCCGCGATGGACGGGGCGGGCAACGCTCTGGTCCTCTTCCGTGCCTCCGACGGCACGCAGTTCAATGTCTACGCAACGTACTACTCGGTGAGCACCGGGTGGGGAACACCGCAACGGCTGGACACGGCAGCCGGGAGCAGCAAGGACTGGCTCCGGGTCGCCATGAACGACAAGGGCGAGGGGGTCGCGATCTGGAACGAGTACAACGGCACGAACTACAACGACTACGCTGCGTTCTTCAACGGGACCACCCAAACGTGGGGGGCGCCCGCACCCGTCCAGTCAACGTTCATCTACCTCGGAACGGGCACCATCGGCATCGACGGCCGGGGCGACGCGATGGCGGTGTACCAGGCCTACAACGGAACCGGCTATAGCAACTATGCGAGCTACTACCAGCCGGGCCTCGGCTGGGGCTCACCGGTCCAGATCGCTCGGAACCCGATGGGATCGAACCCTACCTACGCGGTCGAAATGAACGATGCGGGCTACGCGGCCGTAAGCTGGACCGATTGGAACGGAACCGCCTACCTAGCCGTCGTGAACGTATTCTCACCGACGACCGGCTGGGGGACGGACACGGTCTTTAACACCGGAGCGGGCGACGAAGGACCCGCCACGCCTTCCCTGGACGGCGCCGGCGATGCTCTGCTCGCCTACGACGTCTGGAACGGGACCCAGTTCACCGCCTACGCCGTCCTGAAGCCCGCCGGTGGGGCCTGGGGCACGCCTGCCCTGCTGAGTTCGGGCTCGGGTGACGCAACCGAACTGGTATCGGCGCTCGACTACCGTGGGGACGGCTTCGTAGCTTGGACCCAGTTCAACGGGGTCGGGTACAACATCCTGGCCCGGGAGTACGTGAGCGGCCAGGGGTGGTTGCCACAAGCCACGGTCAACCTACCCGTGCCGGCCACGCCCGCGACGGACACCGGGAGCGCGGTCCTAGGGATGGACGGTCATGGGGACGCGGTCCTCGGCTGGAACGAGTGGGAGAACGGAGCGCTGCTGCCGTTCGCCGCGACCTACATCGCTGGCAACGGCCTGCCGACGCTGGCGCTCTCTTCCCCGATCGACGGGACTCTCACGAACGACTCCTCGGGGATCGTCTCGGGCTCCACCGACCCTGGCGCGACCGTGACGATCGACGGATCGCCCGTCGCCGTCGCCGTGAACGGCTCGTTCAGCGAGTCGGTACTCCCTGCCGGACGGTTCGCACACCTTCGTGGTCGTCGCGAAGAACGCGGCCGGGCTCACGACCCAACAGACGAGCACGGTTACCGTCATTACGACAGGCCCGTCGCTTACCCTCTCCACTCCCACGACGGGGAGCCTGACGAGGGACCCCGTCGCCCAGGTCAACGGCACGACCAAAGTCGGCGCGACGGTCTCTGTGAACGGGGTCCAGGCCCTCGTATCGGGCACGGGCACTTTCAGCGTCGCGTTGCCGCTCCAGGAAGGGCTGAACACCATCACCGCGATCGCAAAGGACGGCGCGGGGAACACCGCGACGGACTCGGTCACGGTCACCCTCGATACTATCCCACCCAGCCTGACCGTCACCTCTCCAACGGCGGGGCTGACTAACCACACCGCAGTCGTCGTTTCCGGTTCGACGGATCCCGGGGTGACGTTGACGGTCGATGGAACCCCCGTGACCGTTGGGATCTCCGGTGCATTCACCACGACTCTGACGCTGCCGAACGGTCCGCATACGATCGTCGTGAACGCGACGGACGCGGCGGGGAACCTGGCATCGGATTCGGTCCTCGTCACGGTGGACACCACACCGCCCAGCCTGGCGATCGCGAGCCCCGTTACCGGTAGCCTCACGAACAACCCGGTCGCCGAGGTCAGCGGAACCACCGACCCCGGGGCCAGCGTGGCCGTCAACGGGGTCCAGGCCGCCGTCTCGCCCTCGGGCAACTTCAGCGTCCCCCTACCGCTCCAGGAAGGCTCCAACACGATCACCGCGATCGCAACGAATGCCGCGGGGAACACGGCGACGACATCGGTGACCATCACCCTCGATACCGCTCCCCCCGCCCTGACCCTCACGTCTCCGACCGCGGGGCTCACGAACCACACGGCGGTCGTCGTTTCGGGGACGACCCAGCCAGGCGCCGCGGTGACGGTAGACGGCACCCCGGTGACCGTGGGAATCTCCGGGGCGTTCACGACCACCCTGACACTCGCCAACGGCGCGCACACCATCGTGGTGATCGCGACGGACGCTGTAGGCAATCAGGCGACCGTTTCGGTGATCGTCACGGTGGACACGACCCCTCCGAGCCTGGCGATCTCGAGCCCTGTTACCGGTAGCCTCACCAGGGACCCTGTCGCCCAGATCAACGGGACCACCGACCCCGGCGCGACCGTCTCCGTGAACGGCGTGCAGGCGGCGGTCTCCGGCACGGGCGCGTTCAGCGTTTCGCTGCCGCTCGAGGAAGGCGCGAACACGATCACCGCGACCGCGACCAACGCCGCTGGGAACACCGCTACGACCTCGGTGACGGTCAGCCTCGATACCGTGCCCCCGGCCTTGACCTTGACCTCCCCGACGACGAGCCTTACGAACCATTCGGCGGTCGTCGTTTCGGGGACCACGGAACCCGGCGCCACGGTCACGGTCAACGGGACCGCGGTGAGCGTGGGGGTTTCCGGTGCGTTCACCACGACACTGACACTGGCGAACGGCCCACACACGATCGTCGTGAACGCGACGGATGCGCTCGGCAATCGGGCCACCCTCTCCCTGCTGGTAACGGTCGATACTACCCCACCGGCCCTCGCGATAACGTCGCCCACGACCGGGGCCAGCGTCTCAACGTCCACCGTCCTCGTGACGGGCACGGCGGAGGCCGGTTCGACGGTGGTGGTCGATGGCTACGCGGTGGCGTTGAGCAGTGGCGGGACGTACTCGATCGAGCTGCCTCTCGCCCCGGGCTCCAACACGATCACCGTGACGGCGACCGACGCCGCGGGCAACGCGGCGACTCGGTCCGTCGTCGTGTCGTACGACGTTCCGGCGCCGGCCGCCCAATCGTCCTCCAGCTCGCTGAGCACCCTGGACTACGTGCTGATCGGTGTAGCGGCAGCCGCGCTCGCTATCAGCCTCGTTCAGGCTGCCCGCGGCCGCAAGCCGAAGGCGGGGCCCACCGAGGAGTGGAAGGAACAGCCTCCCGCACACCCTCCGGAGCAGCCTCAACCCTAGGTGCCCCGTCCATCCGCCTCGCCCGGACCCCCGGGGCGGCCCGAAGAACCGGGCGAGGCAACCCACGCCGGCCCAGCCGGCATTGCGGCGAGAGCAGAGGGAATGGGCCGTCCCCCCGGGCGTGGCGCGGGTTCGATCAATATTGAGCCACTCCCCGAAGTCGCACCGACTTCAGAAGGGACAAGCGATTCGACGTGGGTACGTCGAATCGCCCCGGGGGCCCCCGGGATGACGTGGAGTAGCTTCGAGTCGCCCGAGGCTTGATGCCTCGGGCCCCTCGACCGACCCTCAACCCGAAGAGCCCGATGGTGACGTGTTCCGGATGCGTTACACGGGCGACTTCGACCGGCCCTTCAACGCTACCGCGGCCAACGCCGCAACACCGGCGGCCACAACAGCTCCCACGACGACCCAGTCGAGGGGAGAGAGAGGCGTTCCGCCGGAGGTGGCCGAGCCCGAAGCGACGATCGTGTCGTCAACGAGGGTGACATCGCCGGTCCGCGCGGGCGCTTGCCCGTTCAGGTGAGCGCCGGTGTCCAACGTCACGGATGCATACGCCATGATCGTGCGACCATGGTTGCGGTCGTGCCGATGGTCGCCGAGCTCCCGACCTGCCAGTAGACGTTGGACGCCTGGGCGCCGCCCGAGAGGACAACACCAGCATCCGACGTGACGGTCAGTCCCGACGCGACCTGGAAGATGAAGACCCCTGGCCCGGTGAGCGTGACGGTGCCCGACGAGATCTCCAACGTGGAGGTGGACTTGTACAGTCCCGCGGTCAAGGTCATGCCCTGGAGGTTCCCGGCTACGGAGATGGGGCAGTTGGAGCGCCCCGCGGCATCGTTGTAGGCCGTGGTCAGGGCTGCCTCGGCGCCCGTGTGCACGATGCCCTTGGTCCCTGTCTACTTCCCGGGAGGGAAGCCGACTATGGCCGATCCGGGCCCGACTCCGATGTTCCCCGTAATGACGGGTCCGGTGTTGGTAGGGGTCGTGCCCGATAGGATGGCATAGCCCGACGCCTGGCCGAGAGCCACGGATGTCTGACCGCAGGCAACGGCCGGCGCGGCGCTCGTGGGGGCGCTGGTCGCGAGGGTGGACGTTCCGGCGGAGGCGGAGGCACCGTGCGTTGACTGGGCAACCGCCGAGATCGCCACGAACATGGTCGCAAACGTGACGACCACGGCCACGACGATGCTCGCTGCTCGCTTTTGCTTGAATGCCATCATTTTCTATCCGTTCGCCTCTTGATCCGAAACATCGACCCGAACGGGCGTAGATGAACCGTTCCTGAACGCGATTCAAGTCGAATGGGCTTGAAGGCCCACGGCGTATCGACCGTCGGCCCCGCCCGTTCTTCCGTAGCAGCGGCGCATGGCGCGCCGGAAAAGACCCTATTGCCTATCTATTCAGGAACGCCAGGAGCTCGGCGTTGACCTGGTCCTTGAGGGTCGAGCACATTCCGTGCGGAGCGCCGGCAAGTACTCTTAGGGTCGCTCCCTTGACGAGCTTGGCGGTGAGGAGGGCCGAAGCTCCTATCGGCACGATCTGGTCGTCGTCGCCGTGGAGCACCAGGGTCGGGACGGTGAACTTCCTGAGGTCCTCCGTAAAGTCCGTCTCCGAAAACGCCTTGATGCAATCGTAGACGGCCTTGTGACCGGCCATCATCCCCTGCTGCCAGAACGAATCGCGTAGGCCCTGCGAGACCTTGGCGCCCGCCCGGTTGGCTCCGTAGAACGGAGTGGTGAGGTCCTTGAAGAACTGCGAACGGTCGGCGAGGACCCCCGCGCGGATCTTGTCGAACGCATCCATCGGTAGTCCGCCAAGGTTGACCGGGGTCTTCAGCATCAACGGCGTGACCGAACCGATGAGCACGGCCTTCGCGACCCGCTTGGTACCGTGGCGGCCGATGTAACGGGCCACCTCGCCCCCTCCCGTGGAATGTCCCACGTGCACGGCGCTCTTGAGGTTCAGAGCCTCGGTGAGGGCGGCGAGATCGTCGGCGTACGTGTCCATGTTGTTCCCGCTCCAAGGCTGGTCCGATCGCCCGTGGCCCCGGCGATCGTGGGCGATGGAACGGAAGCCGTGACTGGCGAGGAAAAGCATCTGGTCCTCGAACGCGTCGCCGTTGAGGGGCCACCCGTGGCTGAACACGACCGGTTGTCCGGTCCCCCAATCCTTGTAGTAAATCCGCGTGCCGTCCGCGGTCTTGATCGTCGCCGTACAGGATCCATCCTGAGGGACCGTGACCGATCCCCGGGCTCACGCAGAGACGGCGGCTCAGTTAACCACATCGGGACGGAGCCCGGTCCCGCCGCGCATCCGGATTGGTCAGTTCAATGCCAGTTGAACCCAGTTGGGCTTGTGACGCCGGTGAGGGAGGCACTTCGAGTTCCGACTGAGTGCCCCAAGGAGCCCGCGTGCGGGTTGCCGCCCGTCTAGGCCAAGACTCTTCGACGCTTCCGATTCGGGAGGCCCCGATGTCTCTACGTGGATCGAGGAGGTCGATTGTGGCCCTCGGGCTGCTTCTTGCGTTGGTCATCGGCAGCCTTAGTGTTCCTCTTCTCTCCCAAACCACGGTCCTTCACGCGGGCCTCTCGCCCGTGACCGCGCCCGCGAAGGCGGGGTCCGGGGGAAGACTGGAGTACCTGCCGACGACGTCCGCTGGGGCGCAGCCCGCCGATCCTCCCTCAATCCGATCGAACGCGATCGCCTTCCGCTCGCCGGATCCCTTCGGTGTCGTGGGGACAGTGCCCACGGGGGGCGCCACCGGAGTCGCCTACGACCCCGGGCGAGGGGAAGTATTCGTCGCAAACGGCGGGTGCAACTACCCCCCGTTCGAGGGAGGCCTGAGCGTTATCAACGATACCTCGCAGAAAGTGGTGGCGACGGTACACACCGGGTGCAATGCAGAGCAGGTCGTTTACGATTCCAAGAAGGGAGAAGTGTTCACGACGAACTACTCGAAACTGGTCGGCGTGTCCGATTCCAACAACTCCGTCGTGGCGACGATCTCGGATCCAGACGGAGCGGTAGGACTGGCGTACGACTCGGGTAAAGGGGAGCTCTTCGTGACGGGGTTCGGGTCCAACGTGACCGTCGTCTCGGACTCGAGCGATTCGATCGTAGCCGAAATCCCGGCTGGCGCGACCTACAGCAATCTGAACGGTAGCACTCCCGCCTACGACGCAACTCTAGGGGAGGTGTTCGGTACCGGACTGGACCGCTGGGAGCGTCAGCGTGATCTCGGATTCGACGGACCGAGTCGTGACGACCATCCCCGTCCATGGTTACCCCAACAGCGCGGTCTGGGACCCCGCGAAGGCGGAGGTTTTCGTAGCCGACGGCTTCGCGGGCAACGTTAGCATCATCTCGACAGCCACGAACGCCGTTGTGGCGACCGTCCCGATCGGCCCCTTCCCGGTCACTCCGTTCGGGCTTGCCTACGACCCTACGCGCGGAGAGGTCTTCGTCGGAGACTCGTCGAACGGCTTCGGCGGGTTTAACAACGTCACGGCCATCTCCGACGAGAGCGACACCGTCGTCGGGAGTTGGGTGATCGGGGCGAACCCGATGTCGATTGCCTACGACTCGGGGACTAACCAAGTTTACGTCGCCGACAGCTGGGCGGGAAACGTTTCGATCCTGGCCAACGGCTACAGCGCAACGTTTTCCGAGAGTGGCCTCGCCGCCGGCGTCTACTGGACCATCGAGATGGACGGCCAGACCCTGAGCACGGCGAGCTCGTCCGTCACCTTCGTGACCGCGAATGGGACCCACGCGTTCGCCGTCGGACGGGGAATCGGGTACAATGCGACCCCCAAAGCCGGCAACATCACCGTTAGCGGGAGCGGAGTCTCCACGGAGATCAGCTTTGTCCTCGCGGTTTACGTTATTATTTTTCAAGAATCGGGATTACCGGCCGGGACCAACTGGTCGGTCAATCTATCGGGATCGTTGCACACGTCGATCGGCGGGTCCATCACATTCGAGAGGTCAAACGGTTCGTATCTCTTCGCCGCAAACACATCTCTCCTCAACTTCACGCTGGCGCCGCCTTCGGGTGGGGTGACTGTGACCAGCAACCCGCAGACGATCAATCTCACGGCAATCCGAAGTTACGCCGTGAACTTCACGGAAAGCGGCCTTGCCCCCGGTTCGGAATGGTCGGTCACGCTGGGCGGAACGCCTCGGGGGTCGCTTGGCTCCACGATCGGCTTTGCGGAACAGAACGGCACGTACGCGTTTTCGGTGGCCCCGATCGCTGGTTACGTTTGGACTCCCGCCGCGGGGAACGTCACTGTCCACGGCGGGCCCGACGCGGTCTCCCTCCTCCTCGCGGCGACGTACTCCGTCTCGTTCAATGAATCCGGACTGCCGGCCGGGACCCCCTGGACCGTAACGTTGGGCGGACTCCACAATTCTTCGACCGGATCGTCGATGCCCTTTGTGGAGGTGAACGGCACCTACGCGTTCGCGGTGGCGCCGATAGGAGGCTATATCGCGTCGTCGTGGTCCGGAAACCTAAGCGTCAACGGTTCGGCGGTCACCCAGAACCTAACGTTCCAGGTAGCCACCTACACGGTCACGTTCAATCAGAGCGGCCTACCGATCCACTCGAACTGGTCGGTGACGTTGAACGGACTGTCAAAGTACTCCCTCGGGCAGTCCATTTCCTTCGTTCTACCCAACGGATCGTACCAGTTCTCCCTCTTTTTTGCAGGACCCTACGAGCTCTACCCCGGATCATCCGACCTGCTTGTTTACGGGGCACCGGTCTCGATACCGGTCTTCGCGGAGCTCGTCAGCTTTGTCGTCTTCACCGAGTCCGGACTCCCTTCGCCGGGGGATGCCAACTGGTCCGTTAGCATCAACGGCCAAGTGTTGAATTATCCAGGACCAGAGCAGGTCATCCGGGAGCCGAACGGAACGTACTGGTTCACCGTTTCGGGAAGCGAGGGGTACACGGCGACCCCGTCGTCGGGGTTCCTGACCGTCGATGGCTTCGAATTGTTCCTCGCGGTCAATTTCACTGCTCCTCAGCCGTCGGCCGCTGCGCCGCCCGGAGAGGGCCTCCTGGGAATGCCTGGATACGGCGGCCTCTTCCTAATCGTGTGGAGCGTGTCGTTCTCAGTCCTCCTCGTGGTCCTTGTCGCCTGGCGAACGCGGACGCCACCGCCCCAGGGTTACCTGGCCGGCCCCCCTTCGGCACCACGGTATCCTCCTCGAGCCTGAGAAGGCGTTCCGGAAGCACCCGGAGGGCCACGCCGCACCCCATTGCCTCACGGGGGCTCTTGGCTCCCTATGTCCCCGGGCGGGCTCGATAAAGCGCCCCAGGCGGGTGACTACTGTGGGTGCAATGCAAGTCGAACCTGCTCCCATCAGTGCCGTCCCACTACTCCTGCCGCCTCATCCGGCTTGACGCCCAAGGAGAGGGTTGCTTGCGGCCGAATCATGCGTGCGATGCGCCCACGGGAACTGACCGGTCGCCTGACGAGCGAGCCACGCGGCTCTACCCCCGAGATTCTCCGCAGCTCCGATTGCCAAAGTAAGTTTTATCATGCGCTCGTTTCTTACTTTCACCGGCGATGAAAGCTAGAACGGCGGCGCGCTGCTACCGGTGCGGGTACTGACTGGTACCCGAGGAAGGCGCGAGTCCGGATGTGTGCGAAGTGCAAGTCGCCGGTACTTCGACCTCCCGAAGCTCCAGATCCCGTCGTACGGTTCGGGCCTGGGCATTCAGGACATCATCGGATCGAAGCGAGTCAGGATCCTCAGACTCGCGGAAAGATACGGGGCAAGAAACGTCCGCGTCTTCGGTTCGGTCGCCCGGAAGGAGGCAACTGGGGCGAGCGACCTGGACCTCCTGGTCGACCCTGTCCGCGCAAGATTCGACCCCATCAGCCTCTCGCTCAGCCTCCAGAAGGTTCTTGGTCGGGACGTCGACGTCGTTTCGGAGAGATCGCTACACTGGTTCGTCCAGCCCCAGGTCGTGGCCGAGGCGGTTCCGTTGTGAGCGGGGATCGAACGAAGGAACGACTTTCGCTGGCGACCGAGCACCTCCAGATTGCCATCGAATACTCTCGACGGGGTCGGTCGACCTTCTTTGACCCGGATACTTCCGGATACGCTGCGCCTCGTAGAGAGCGAACTCCGAAAGGCTTACGAGTCCCTCAACCGCCTCGGCGACCCGTTCTACCACGCTAACCCGGGGATGCCGCGAGAGAGAATTGGGGAGGTCCGGCAGGCCCTGACCCTTGACTATTCGGACGTCGACTCCGAGGAGTTGTGGCGGCTCGTTACAGAAGAGGCTCCACGGCTTTTGCGTCGGCTCGCTCGGATCCGAGCTCCGCCGTGAGAAGGGGTTCAGCGCGCACCTTGCACGTTGGCTATCTGCTATGCCCGCGGGCGAACGGACTGCTGGGACGCGAGGTCGTCGCGAGGGGGTCTACCCGTAGTGCCTGCGAGACTCCTCAACCCGTCGTATGTTCAATGCCGCTGAACGTTCGGCGCTTGGTTTGGAACAACCGGCCGCGCGTCAAGGATCTATCCCCGAAAAGACCGATCCGCGCGTTGCGGAGCCGTGGTGGGCTGCCTTGATTTTCCTTACGCAAGCTCACGCGAAAGCGGCGTAGTTGCAAAGACTTCGACCGGATCACTCTTTCGAGCGAGAGGACCGTGGAGGTCCGGCATCCCTCGACGTCCGCAAAAGGAGGTTGGGAAGGCCCTCTTCGGCCCATGGGAGAGGTTAACTCCGCGTGCGGCCCCCACTCGCCTCGAACAGGAGCTGAGCCCCGTGACAGGAAACGTTTCTCAGGCGTCAAATGTCGCCGTTGCTCCGCTCGGCCGAGACACCAGCATTAGGATCCGCGCAGTCGCGATCTTCGTCCTGCTGCTGGCCGAACTCCTCTTGGGAAACCAACTCGCGGTGGTTGGCACCCCGTACCCCGTCGGGTACCTGGCAACTCACATCGTTCTCTCGATCCTACTCATAGGGCTCGCCGCCCACGTCGTGGTCCGCTCCACCCGGCTGCCGAGCGGGCCGGCCAAGGCAGTCGCCTGGCTCACGTTCGTTTCCACGCTGGGCGCCACGATTGGGGGAACGGTCTTTCTCGTCGCCGGGGGGAGCTCCATCGCCTTGTACGCGATGGAGGGCCTGGGCGCCCTCGCGGTCCTCGGCGCCGTCCTGCTCATCGTGTGGGGATCCGTAAGGATTCCGAGTCAGCCGACCACGACGTAGGCGACATCGGTCGTCGCATCTCCAGCGTCGAGAAAGGCGTCGGTCGAGCCACCTTCGGGGGTCGACTCCTGAGAGCCGACTACCTACTCACGAGTCGGAGGTCTAGCCTTCGCCGGAGCACCCGGGTCACGAGAAAGACGGGTCCCAGCGAGGAACTGACACTTCGGGAATCGAAGCCGAGCTCGCGGAGGCGATCGCGATTCTCGACGAACGTCGCGGTGACCCGCCGCTCCGACTCTCCGAGCGCGGCCGCCAGAACCGAAGGGACGAAGACGTAAGGAGAGCTCATGACGAGTCGATTGAGGGCGTAGGCCATCAGGTCCGGTGGGCTGGAGCCTGCCCCAGCCGGGGAGGCCGCGGTGGAGGCATGGTCGACCGCCGCCTTGCTGTCTCCGTCGCCCTCCTCGGTGCGTACTGGCCGTGGGGCGTGTCCCTCGGCCTCGATGAGGCTCGAGAGTTCTCGCAGGGTAGCCTCATGGACGACCGGAAGTCGACGGGCCTGGCCGAAACGGTGGACGAACCGGAAGAACTCGGGGCTCGGAACCGCGAGGACATGGACCGCGCCCTCCTCCGCCACGGAGACCATGGCGGGGCCACCCTGGGTGCCCTGAAACCGCAGGCGGGCGTGCTTCACGAGCTCGTTGTAGAGCGCGTGCGAGGGGGGCTGGTCCTGGGCCGGAACGACCTCGGCGAGGTGGGCTCGCGCGTGTGCCGTGGTAGAGGCGAGGTCACGAATCCGAACGGGAGGGCTCTCCCCTGGTTGCACCCCAGCATTCGGAATGCCCGGCCGGATCCGGGGACCGGAGGGTGGGGGTAACCGGGAGTACACCCGAGGAGGTGAGACGGGTTCGGGCGTAGCGGTCACAGCTCCTCTTCTAGGAGCGAGTCGCGGTACGCAGCCGTTAGCCACGAAACCCATCCGACCCCCGACGCGGGTCGGATCTGGATCCTCGGCCCTCCCTGATTCCGTGCAACGGCGAGCGGTCGCATCGCCTCTTCGAGGGTCTCGGGGGGGTTCCGCGAGGGGGATGCCTTGCGTCGATCGGTCGACGCCCGCGGATGGATTCGATGTACCGGGCCGCCGGTCACGACCTTGCTGCCGCCGACCCCAGCTTAAACCATGGCTTTGACTCGAAACCCGTGGCCGGTTCGAGCGGTCGCAGGCACCCGAGGGGGGCGGCGACCGGCTGCGCTAGACGCGGGTCAGTCGGGTACGGGGCCGAAGAACTCGACCCAGTTTCCGTCAGGGTCCCGAGTGTACACCAGGTTCTCGTGCTTCTCCCGGATCCGCGCAACGATCGGGAGCTTCCGTCGGCGTAGTTCTCGCTCCCAGGCTTCCACATCGGAAACACGGAATCCGAGGTGGTCGAACTCGGTGCCCTTACGATGCGGCTCGTAGAACCGATTCGATCGGGGGTAGAAGTTGAGCTCCACGAGCTGAGCGGCACCCGGGTACTCGAGATGGACCCAGCGGCCGCCGTGTTCCATCGTCCCGCGCCTCTTGACGCGGAACCCGAGCTTCCGGTAGAAGCGAAGCGACCGGGCGAGGTTGCGGGCCCTCAGGCCGCTGTAGACGAATTCGACCTTGACCTTGGGCATCGACAGACCGGAGCCGTGCGCCCAGATAAGCCGGGCGACCGCGGCGAGCGGCTCTTCCCAGGCGACCGCTACCTCCGGCCCGAACGACAGGCTGGGGGTACCCGGAAAGCTCATCCCGCAGTCACCGGTGACTCGACCCGGAGCTCCTGATGGCGAGGACCAACCCGCCCGAGAGCGGTCGAGTGATCCGGTTAGGGGTGAAGTCGAGGGTCCCCGGACAGCGGGGCCTTCCCAAGCCCGAGGTCCCCAGAATCCACGTCACCCCTGCTGGGGTGGTGGGGGACTACAACGTCTGGAGGCAGGAGGAGAAGGGCGGGGACCCGGACTACGCCCTCCTCGTCATCCCGAAGGAGACCCTGGACCAGCTGAATCGCGAGGGCTGGCCTGTCCGTCCGGGGGACCTGGGCGAGAACATCACGACCTCCGGGGTTCCGTATGCCGCGTTCCAGCCTCCGTGCCGTTTCCGGGCGGGATCCGTGGTGGCCGAGGTCTCCAAAGCCTGCACCCCGTGCGACAACCTGAGCCTTCTTCCTTACGTGGGCCGGGCTCGCGGACCCGAGTTCCTGAAGACGATGATGGGCCGCCGAGGCTGGTATGCGAGGGTCGTCCACCCCGGCGAGATCCAGTCAGGCGACCCCATCCGGCTCGAGGGATGAGCCAACGCGCCCCGGGAACCCCCCTTTCGCCGGAGCCGGAGGCATTAATAGACCAGCCTGCGGTTCCTCGACCGTGACGGCCGACTCCGCGTCTTGGAGACAGCGTTGGAAGGAATCCGGTGGAGCCCCGGAACCCGATACTCCGGGTGGTATGGCCCTCGCCGCGGGCTTCGCGGCGGGCCTGGTCTATCTCGTCCTGCTCGTCGCCGACTACAACGCGATGACCGCGTTCGCCTGGTCGGTCACCTCACTGTCCCTGATCCTCTCCGTCGTGGGCGCGTTCGCCCTGTCGACCATGCTCGGATCGGACATCTCGAACTACCAGCGCCTCGAGCTCGACCTGGCCCGGACCGCGCTCGCATACGTCGGGTCCGGTTCCGCGCCCACGCCTGAGAGCCCCCTCGCAGGAGTTTGGAGGGCGTACGTCGGCGCCTCCGAGGAGTCCCGCCGGGTCGCTCGGGCGCACGCGTATGGCCTGGGGCTGTTCATCCGAGCGGGCATGATCTCCCTCGCGGCGGTGCTGCTGGCCGCCCTGGGGTTCCTTACTTCCACGCAGAACGTGCTTGGCCTGGCCATGCTCGTGGAGCTGTTCGCCTTCTTCTTCCTGATCGTGGGCGCGGGTGCGCTGGTCGCGACCGTCGGCTTTTCCGCGCCGGTGCCGGGATACGAGATGTTCGCGGCCCGACGCTGGAAGCGCAATTCCGGTCGGGCCGAGGCGGTGCGAACGTCGTTCGCGGACATCCCGTGGCTCGCGGAGTTCGTCCGCGGGGCCGGGGAGAGCCACCTCGACCCGACGGGCCCCTCCGTTCTGCCGAGCTGGCGCGAGTAAGCTGGCACCGACGGAACTCGCCCGGGGCTTCTCCCGCCCTAGGCGTCCTCAGTCCAGCGCGGAGACCCGGCGAGGAGAATCGAGACAAACGACTAAGAGGGGGTCCTCGGGGTACCAAGTCCCGGGCCACCGTGACGCGGAACCTACTTTCGTTGGGCGCGATCGTCGTCGTAGCGATTTTCCTCCTGACCACCACCGCTGTGCCGGCGGGTGCCCATCCTGTGGGCGCCCTTAGTTCGGGAGACCACAGTCCAGGCCTGCCGCTCTCTGCAGCCGCCGCGCCCACAGCGCCTAGAGCCCCGGCCACAGACGCGGTCCAGAAGAGCCAGGCAGCCGAGAGGGCCACGGAAGCCCAGAAGGTTCCCACGGGACTGTACCATCCCCCCGATTTCTCCGCGGAAGGGGTGCGTCCCCGCGGACCCGTCGCCCCAACCTATACGGCGGCCCCGGCACCGATGGGCGTCGCGGACCTGGGGCTGAGGAACTCCGCCGGGACCCTGGTGCCCTACATCCTCAACTCTACCAGCGTGGAGGGGACGATCTCGCTGACCTCGGCCCAATCGGCGTACGTTGACGGGGACGGACCGGATACCTTCGGAATCCAGCTGAACGCCGTCGCGACGAACGTGACCCTGTTCGGCAACTCGAGCTACGAATTCTGGACCCAGGACTTCGTGAGCTACACGTCGAGCTCGGGTCAGCTCACCTTCGGCGATAACGTCTGGAACTTCTCGGACCTGGCGGGCCTGTTCCCCTCGAACGCGATCTACTCGCACGGCGCGAACGGCACTCTGGTCGCGCCGGAGGACTACTACGCGAGCGGCCCGGCCTTCACGGTTCGCTACCCGTTCACCGTCACATTCTTCCTCAACGCGACGACCGTGGCGGACCGTCCGGCGATCTACTTCAACTACTCGTTGACCTCCCCGTCCGTTACGAGCCACGCCGGGTCGTTTGACTTCGTGGTGTTCAATTCGACCGCTACGACGCCCCTCGACCCGGCCGCGGTGCCCATGTTCCAGGTGAACGGGGCGTCCTACGACCCTACCGGACTCCTGAACGACGTCGAGCTCGTCGTGGTGGGCAACGGAGGCGGGGACACGACCACGTTCTTCTTGATGAAGGCGACGCTGACCATCGAATTTTGGAACGAATCGGGTGGCGGTTACCAGCGGTTTCCCTCGGCCTACGATGCGGGCTCCGATACCGGAGAAACCAGCGATGGGATTGACGTCTCGTTCAACGCATCCATCCTCGGCAATCCGATCCCGATCGCGAACCTCGACCTCGGACCGTCGTTCCTCTACGGCCTCTGGAACGCCTCCACGAATCCGGGCTCTCGGATCCTCAGCCTAACCCAATCCCCCGCGAACGCGTTCCTTTTCGTGAACTCGGGAGCCACGTTCAAGCCTCTGGACGCCCAATGGGTCCCGACCGCCCTGCTCGCGACCGCCGGAGCGATGTCCGTGTACTTCCCGAACAAGGGCACGTACTTCTTCGAGTGGCTTCTGAGCGATTACCGTTCTACCGGAAAGGCGTTCACCGTCCTGCAGGCTCCTAACAACCTCACCACCGCGGTGAGCACGACGCTCGTCTCGGCCACCGGCCAGGGGGTCTATACCCCGCTCCTCGCCTGGGGCAACGCCGAGCTTGGTGCGATCGTCTCGTCCGGGAACGGGACCAACGCGAGCCCGTACAACCTGGAGAACGCCGCTCCATCCCAGCTCGGAGCGGAGTTCACCCAATGGAACGATTTCGAGTTCCCGGTCTTTCCGGGGGTCCTCCTGATCGGGACGACCGACTGGGTCCGCGCCACTCCGGCCGGATTCGCGATCACCTACCCCGCCGTCGTGGCTCCGACGCTGGCCTCCCTAGGCCTCCCCTCTTCGAACCACCTCCAGCTGGAGTTCTGGGGAGTCTCGAACCTCAGTCTTTCGAATGCCCCTCTGATCACGGGCTGGATCTCCTCGAACTTCGGCGGGTACCCCGCGGCCGCCGCGACGTTCTGGGACTCCAGTAACAACCTCATCTCCGGCAACACCTTCCTGGACCAGGGGGCTTCGCTCGCTCTCTACGGAGGGACGAACAACACCGTATGGGGGAACTCGTTCCTGCCCACCCCCGTGGCGGCCTCGAACCAGACCGCGATCCAGGACTCCGGGAACAATACGACCGGGATCCTTGAATCGGAGTCCGGCGACCTCGTCTTCAACAACTACTTCACCGTCCCCCAGACCGCCTACACCCCGACCATCGACCCGTTCTCCTGCCAGTACATCTGCACCGCCGTTGCCTACTCGGACCGCTGGAACGTCAGCCTGGAGCCCGCCAACGACACCCAGACGGTCCTGGGCCGCGTGTTGACGGGGAGCATCATCCTCACGTCGTACCAGGGCGGCAACTACTGGTCGAACTACGGAACGACCTCGGACCCTTACGGGATCCTGCCGTACAACGATGCCGGCCGGATCTCGAACGGGGGCGACTACTACCCCCTCATCCCGTTCTCGCTCTACTCGGTCACGTTCAGCGAGACGGGCCTCGCGCTCGGGGCCGCGGACTGGGGCGTGTCGGCCGTCGGGCTGAACCAGTCCGCGGCGCCCGGCGCGACCATCACCGTGTTCGCCCCGAACGGCACGTACAACTTCTCGGTGGTCATTCCGGCCGGTTACACGGTCACGGCTCCCGCCAACTTCACGGTCGAGGGGGCCAACGTTTCGGTCGACCTCACGTTCTTGCCACTGCTACCGCTCGAATTCATCGAGACGGGCCTCGCTGAGAGCTGGAGCTGGACAGTCAACCTGACGCCGCTAGCCCTTGGACAGTCGAACGTAACGGGAACCTCGACCAACGGAACGGAGACGTTCGCGCTCGTCGCGGGGTCGTATCTCTACAACATCACGTCCACGGGGTACAACGCAACCCCCGCCACGGGGACCGTTCTGGTGGCGAGCGGGATCCCTGCGATCGACGTTGCGTTCTCGCTGGTACCGATCCTCGAAGTCAACGAGACCGGCCTGCCGGCGGGCGTTGCATGGACCGCGGCCATTCACGATGGTTCGAGCTGGTCGAACAAGACGTCCGTTGGGACCCAGATCAACTTCTTCATCTTCGACCTCGCCCCCGGTGCCTACACCTGGCATATCTCGGCGACGAACTACACCGCAACGCACCGCTTCGGCCACGGGACCTCCCCGACCCCGACCTGGGTCTCGACCACCTTCTCGATCCTGCTGGGCACGCTCGCCGGCTCCGTCAACGCGCCTTCCGCGACCTTGACGATCGACGGGAACTCGGTCCCGGTCACCAACGGGACGTTCTCGGTCCAGCTTGGCGCCGGCGTGCACGCGATCTTTGTGACCGCGGCGGGCTACGAGCCGTACTACAACAACGTGACCGTCGTTGGCGGCACCACGACCAACTTCACGATCCAGATGAACGCCGCGCCCGGTCCGTTGCCGGGGTTCCTCGGCATTCCGCTGTTCGGGTGGGCGCTCATCGCTGCGCTCGCGCTGGTCGCGCTGATCCTGCTCGTGGTCGCGTTGACCCTCCGACGCCGGGGCGGTACCCCTCCGCCCGTGGCCGCCTTCAAATCGGTCCGGCCGGCCGCCCCGGTCTCTGCCGCCGCAGCTCCGGCAGCCGCCCCGCCCGCCCCGAAACCCTCCGCGCCGGCAGCGCCCCCGGCCCCCCCCGCGTGGAGCGAGGACTCCTCCGAGGCCCCGTGGAGCGAGGGCAACTAGCTTCGCCGTCAGGCGCCGAGTTTTCTACGGACCAGGATTCCGTCAGCGAGTGACCGGGCCCGAGGGAGCGGCGACAGCCGTCAACACCCGAGTGTCCTTTCCCGGCCGAATGGGCCGGCGGGCCAGGTTCCTGGGCTGGGCCGCTGCGGCGACGGGGTTCGCCCTGCTCTTCCTCGCGTTCGCCGACGCGCTCCATCCCCTCCGCGAGTTCTATCGTGGGGGTTTCGCGGGATTCGACCCGCCGTTCGACGCGATCTCGGGCATCCTCCTGATCGTCCTGTCGTTCAGGATACGCGAACGTAGCCCCGTGGCGTGGGTCTTCTCGCTCATCGCCCCGCTCCTGACCGGAGCGATCGCCATCCTGAGCCCCGACCTGTTCTCGATACCGGCCGCACTCGCGGCGACGGCGTACGTCGTGGTGCTCTACCCGTACCGCGGAGCGTTCTACCGCGGGTCGGCAACTGGACCCGACGCCGTCGGCCTGATGGTGGTCATGGTCGCCCTGCTCTCGCTGCTGTTCGGGGTCGTCGGAGCACGTCGGCTGGGAGGTGAGTTCTCGCCGCCCATCCAGGACTGGGGGCAAGCGATCTACTTCACCGTGACCACGATCTCCACGAACGGGTCGAACATCAACCCGACGACCGGCACGGCGCAGTGGTTCGTCGTCGCCCTCATCCTCCTCGGAGTCGGAACGTTCTTATCCGCCATCGTGGTCCTTTTCCTCCCGTTCCTCGAGCATCGGCTCGAGCTGATCGGCCACCGACTCGAGCGCGCACAGATGCAGGAACTCGGACAACACGTGATTGTGTGCGGGGCCGGCCCCGAGGCCGCGGCGGCGGCCAGGACCCTCCGCGAGCAGGGCGTGCCCGTGGTGGTCGTCTCTCAGGACGTGAAGCTCCTCGAGGCACTGAAGGTGGAGGGACTTAGGACCCATGTGGGCGACCCGTCGTCCGAGGAGGACCTGAAGCTCGTCGGGATCGAGCGCGCACGGTCGATCGTCGTCTGCCAGGACTCCGACGCGGCCAACCTGCTTACGGTGATCACGGCCCGCGCCCTCCAGCCCCAGCTGCGGATCGTCGCCGCGGCGATGTCCGACCAGAGCCTCCCCAAGCTGCGGCGCGCGGGCGCGACCGAGGCGATCAGCGTCGTGGGCGTTGCGGCTCAGTTGATGAGCGCAGCCGCTCTCGACAACGCCGACCCGAACCGCCCGCACGCCCACTCGATCTCCCACTGATCTTCGGGGTATCGCAGAGCCGGCCATGCCAAAGACCAAGCGAAGGGCGGTGGTCCGGCACATGGCGAAGCGGAGGGCGACCGTCCGGCAAGGGGAGCGACCGTCCGGCCCTGCCCGGCGGTTCGCTTCCGCCCGCATCGAGTTCGACCTCCGGCACGAGCTCCTGGCCGGCACCCGTATCCCGCTGGTGTGGCAGATCGAAGCGCTCCTCCGGGAACGGGAGGTCGAGGAGCACGAGAGCCTGGTCCGCCTTGCGGCGGGGGCCCTCCATGCGCTCTCCGGGCTCGGCTACCGGAGGGTCGACCACTGGGAAGTGGAGCCCGGAGGCTGGCTTCCCCTGCCCGAGAGGACGCACCCGGGCCTGGTCGAGCCGGTCGGTCATCTGATCCGAGCCCTTGCCAGCGAGCGTTGGAGCGCCCTCTCCAAGGCACGCCGGTTCTCGGTACGCCTCTCCGCCGCGGACGGACGACGGGCGGACGCCATCCTGCGGCGCATTCACCGGGAGCAGGACCACACGCTTACGCTCGAGCTGTGGGGGACGGTGACCCCGCACGAGATCCGCAGGACCGTCAACGCCGTCCGGAAGGGTCTCTCGGTCGTTAGGGCTCGGGTATCGCACGTCGGCGAGCCCGTCTGACCCGAACCGCGCAGATCCAGTACGGCCCGCCCTCCGAACCGATTAAACGCCATCGAAGCAACGGGTCCAAGGAGAGAGGTTCCGCCCTCCGACGATGATCCCGATCTACCTACCGGCGCTGCTGGTCGCGTTCGTCGTCACCCTGCTGGAGCTCACGGAGGTCGTCGTGCTCGTCTTCGCGCTCAGTGCGGACCATCAAACGGTCACGCACGGGGCGCTGGGGGCGGTCGCGGGGGTCGCCGTGGTCGGCGTTGCGGCCCTCGTCTCTGGGGCCGCGCTCCTCGCGCTCCCCAGGAGCTACCTCCTCTGGGCCTCGGCCGTCGCCCTGGCCGGGTTCGGCGTCTTCCTCTTCCGTAGCACCGTCAAGTCGTACCGGCGCCGCGAAGCGGCGCTCCGGGCGGGGGGACCGCCCGCTGCCTCGAAGGTCGCCCTCCAGTTCGCCGGGGGCTTCTCCGTCGGCGCCATCGAGACGACCGAGGTCGTGGTCGTCCTGCTCGCCCTCACCGCCGCGGGCTACGGCGGAACGGCGGTTCTGGGGGCCGTCGCCGCCGGCGTCGTTCTGGTCGTCGCGACCGTTCTGGTCCACGAACGGGTCCGACGCATCAAGGTCCCGCTCCTCAAACTCGGGGCGACCGCGATGCTGTTCTCGTTCTCGCTCTTCTGGGCCGGAGAGGCCGCCGGCGTCTCCTGGCCCGGCTCCGACCTGATCCTCGTGGGGTTCTTCCTGGCCGGCGTCGTGATCGTGAGAGGAGCCGTCGAACTGGTCCTTCGACGGACCGGCCCGGGCGGCAGCCCACCCCGGCCCGCCGCCGGCTAACGGACGCGAAGCGGCCTGCCTCTGCCGGGGGGCGAGCTCCGCTACCGGGAGGACTTGGGCGACGGATTCGCGATGCTCACCGAGTGAATGCCTGGGAACTGATAGGGGACCAGCTTCCAGGTCTTTCCCGCGTCGGGGCTGACGAACAGCTGCCCGGTCGTCGTGCCAACGTAGATCCCCGCCGGGGACAGGTTGTCGGTCGTGATCCCTTCGCGCTGCACCCCGAAATGCCCGGGGAACTCCTTGGGACCCAGCAGCTTGCGCCACTTCCGGGTCTTGTCGTTCCACTCGTGCACCTGGAAATGCCCTTCGCCGGTCACTCGGGCCTCTCCGTCCAACCGAACGAAGTAGGCCTTGCCCGGAGCGGCGGGGGCCGAGGCGACCCCAAAGCCAAAGTCGTCGCCGAGCGGTTTGCCGATCCGCACCCACTTATCCATGCGGTCGTGCGAGACGTACATCCCGCCGTGGTCCTGGCGGTAGAAGGTGTCGGGATCGGCGGCATCCGCCACAACGTGGTGGACGCACTGCCCGGTCTCCGGGAACTTGTCCGGCAAGAACGGCGCCTCGACGCCCTTGTTCGTCGGCGTCCACGTCTGGCCGCCGTCTTCCGACCGGAACGTGCCCACGGCGGAGAGTCCGATGTACAGGCGCTGCGAATCGCGAGGGTCGATCAGGATCGTGTGCAGGCAGGCGCCGCCGGCGCCCGGGGCCCAGTCCTTCTTCGCGGGGTGGTTGTTGATGCTGTTGAACGGTTCCCAGCTGGCCCCTCGGTCCGGGGTCCGGAACAAGAGGTGCGGGTCGGCTCCGAGGTAGAGAGAGTCCGGCTCGCTGGGCGGGCCGGGCTCGATATGCCAGAGATTGTTGAGCGGGCGCACGAGCGGCGGTGTGGAGGCGTCCCCGTCGAACGCCGGCTTGCGGTCCTTCCGGGCCTCCAGCATGGGCGTGGCGACCTCCGCCCAGGTCCTTCCCCAGTTGTGGGAGGACTGGACCATGGCGCCCCAGAACGCGTTGTTCACGGCCGCGTAGAGGTCCCCGGGATGCCGAGGGTCCGCCACGACGTGGTAGACCTCGCTTCCTGCGTGCGCCGCAGGTCCGACTTTCCAGCTGCGGCGCCGCTTGTCGCCTTCGAGGATGTAGGTCCCCTTCCGCGTGCCCAAGAGTATCCGTACTTTGTCGTTGCTCGCCATTGCGCTGCCCTCGCTACCCTCCCGCTATGGAGTGGAGGATATCTACCGTTCGGGTGCCCGAGAGCGGGGTCGTACCCCCGGAAGTGGTGCTCACATCCTTCCCGTCCACGAAGACACGGACGTAGCGACGGATCTGGCCCGTCTCGTCCCGAAGCTTGAACTTGAGGCGCGGATAGCGCCCCTCCAGCACGTCGATCAGATGGTCGACGGTGTCGGCCTCGACCTCTTCGTGGCCCCGCGGGCCGAACTCCCGGAGCCAGCTGTCCAGGTGGACCTCGTGCATGGGTCGGCGGCCCGTCCATAGGTTCGGGGGGTCTTGAAGGGGCCGGAATTCGGTCTCGGCCAGCCCGGGCCGTGGCGCGCCCTCGGGACCCGCCGGGACCAGAGGCCGGCGGTCGCGCTGCCCCAACGATTCGAAAGGAAAGGGAGGAAAGGGTTGGACGGGGGGCCCTCCCGATTTACATCGGGAGGATCTTACGCCCGTATGTCTGGTTGGTAAGCTCCGCCGTGGCACCGAACCACGCCGCGAGACCCGCCAGGATCAGGAGCACGCCGAGCGCCCAGCTCTCCCCGCTCGAGAACGAGCCGGGCATGGTGCTGGACGGGGCGATCTGCCACATCTGGACGGTCCAGAGGATAAAGGCGATGAACGTCAGCAGGA
Organism: uncultured Thermoplasmata archaeon; assembly: GCA_963713145.1. Lineage (GTDB taxonomy): Archaea > Thermoplasmatota > Thermoplasmata > Lutacidiplasmatales > UBA184 > Lutacidiplasma. Next base: position 184,676 of record CAVQKI010000002.1, read on the forward strand.
ACAGGAAGAACGTGCCCCAGCCGTGCTTCATCGAGCTGATCAGGAACGTCAGGGTGATCAACACGAAGATGAACATGATCGCGGCCAGACTGTACGCCGGATTGCCCGCTGCGCCCGCGATGGGGTACGCGATCCAGAATAGGCCATAGATCACCCAGATGCTGCCCCGGTACTGGTGACTGCCCCGTAGGGCTGAGATAGCCCGCCAGCAGCATTCCGAGACCGCCCACGTAAATCACGAGGGTGGAGAGGGAGCTGCCTGCGATCCCGTAGAGGCCTCCCCCGTAGTGTATTCCAAAGCTGTTGCCGTACGGAGAGGGCAGATTCGCTAGACCTCCCATGATGAAGGCGGCGGCGAACGCCAGCCACCCCAGGGTGGACGGGCTTGCCGAGTATTCCGACTTCATGGACACGGGCGACGCCCCTCCGCTCATCGTGCTTGACGCTTCTGTCATGGACCCTGTGGCCGGGCATGTACTTTTTCCGACGAGGTTCTAGTAGATAATCCCCCTCATTCCACGCGAATTGCGTGTTACAGGCCCGCATACCCCTCCCCGGCACCCTTAAGGAACGGTACCCCTCGGGGTTTCGAGCGCATGCAGGACCGAAACCAGCTCGAAAAGGTCGTGATCGGCCAGACCCGCGTCGTCCTGACCCGGGACCTGTCGGTGATGAACCCGAACCTGGTCGCTGGGTCCCAGGGGCTCGTCGTCGGGAAGCTCGCGACCTACACGCTCAAGGTCGCGTTCCCGAACGTGAGCGTGGGCGTGAACTGGCAGGACTGCGACATCGTCGAGGGGAAGACCGGGATGCCGACGCTGGCCGACCAGCCCCGGGTCGTGCCCAAGCCTCGCACGATGGGCGAGGAGTAGACCCTCGTTACCGACCGGGCGCGGGCCCGGCGGATGATTCCGGGGCTCGGTCTATCGGATCCGTTCGAGGGCGAACGACCCGACGATCAGCGCCCGGTTGGTCGCGCGGCACTCCACCCAGTCGCGGGTCTCCACGTCTCCGAACCCGCGAACGGAGAGGAACGTGCGGTCCTTGTCCTGTCGGAAGACGATCGCCCCGTCCATCCGGCCCATCAGGGCCTCGAGCTGGGGCTCCGAGAGGGTACCCCCTTCGAGCGCGTACATCGCCAGGTCGTCCCGCGGCTTGAGGATCCCGACCACGTTCTGGAGGAACGAGAAGCTCGAGCGTTCGTCCGAGTGCGCCAGGATCGCGGAGAGCCCCAGGAACCCGACCCGGAACGGTGCGTGCTTCTCCTCCTCGACCTTCTTGGCCGCCTGCACCAGCGCTCGGAGGATCCCCTCGCGGTCGTCCGGGCCCGATGGGACCGGCCCCTGGCCCGCGGTGCCACCCGCCGTGCCGGAAGCGTCGATCCACGTGACCATCCCCATCTGCTCGTACTCCCGGAACTGCGGGAGCACCACCCCGAGGCTCTCCGAGACCTCGGTCTGGGACCTCGCCGCGCTGACCAGGACCACCGGTTCCCCGCGCTTCAGGGCCTCGGCGACGAAGGCGTAGAGGACGATCTCCTTCCCTACGAAGGCGTCCCCGAGGAGCATGACCTGGCTGCGGGGGGGGATGCCCCCCAGGAGAAGTTCGTCCAGCCGAGGGGTCCCCGTCGGCAGGCGGTCAGCGTAGCGTCGGCCGCTCTGGGGAGCCAACGTATCCGTGCCCACCGCCGCCTCGTCGCGGACCCCCTCCTCGGAGAGGGGCGACCGCGAGCGGGGCATCCGGCCGCGACCGGTCCGCGAGGCTGCCCGTATGCCTATCGGATCGCTCGCGTCGGCCGCGGCGAGCGCCGCGAGCCCGGCGATCGGCAGGTCGCTCCCTCGCGCGATCTCCTGGCGGCGAAGGCTGACCTCGGCCTCGGTAGCGTCCACGGACCGTTCGCGGGAGAGAACCTCGCGCTCCCGGCGCTCGAGCTCTTCGAACGAGACCTTCACGCGCTCTTCCCGTGCCTTGAGCGAGGCGTCTCGCTCCGCGATCGTCTGCAGTCCCCGGTCCAGGTCCGCCCCCTTGTGGGCGGAATCGACCTGGAGCTTTCCGACCTCGGCCAGGCGGTTCTGGTAATCGGCCGCGGCGGTCTGGTACTGGGCACGCCGCTCGTCGGCCGCCTTCAGCCGGTCGGCCAGGTTCGCTTCGCGGTCCCGGAGCGCGCTCTCGCGGACGGCGCGAGCGACCTCCCGTTCGTTGGCTTTCCGCGTGGCCTCTTCCAGGCTCTTCTCGCGGTCGGAGAGCTCCTTGGCACGTCGGCCGAGGGTAGTGTTCTGCTCGTCCAGGGCCGCCTTGAGCTGCAGCAGCCGTGGTTCCGTTCGAGCGGCGGCCTCGCTAAAAACGGACCCTGCCCGGGCCGATGTCGCCCGTCCGGGCCGGCCCCCGGCTTCCGTTGCGGCGATGTCGCCCTCCCGTCGGAGTAGCTCGGCCGTCTTCTGGTCGAGCGCCTTGCGACGGGCTTCGAGCCGGGCTTCGGTCTCCGGAAGGGCGGCCGCGAGGCGGTCGAGCTCGAGCTGGCGGCTGTTGAGCTCCGCGTTCCGCGTCGCCTGTTCCCCTTCGCGTTCCGAGAGCCGTTGCTCCCGGGCGGCGAGGGCGGGCACCTGGCGCGCGACCTCCTGCTCCCGAAGTTCTACGCTCTTGATCCGGTCCTCGAGCTGCCGCATGCGGCCCATGACCTCGGCGCCGCGGCCGGCCAGCTGCCGCTCCTTCGCGGCGAGCTCGTCGGCCTTCGCGCGATTCCCTTTCTCCGAATCCTCCAGCTGGCGGCGAGATTCGGCGACGAACGCCTGCTGGCGTCGGACTCCCGAATCGGCAGCTTCGACGTCGGCCTCGCGCTTAACGAGGGCCGATTCACGGAACCGGAACGCCTCCTCCTTCTGGCGAACCTCCTCCGCGAGGGCCACGATGCGGCTCTGGCCGGAGGAAATGACCGACTGCTCGTGCGCGGCGCTGCCGGACGAGACTAGATGGAGGAACGACCCGGAGGTCTGATAGAGGATGGCGGAGAGGAAGAGTGCGATCGCGGGCGCGATGTGCAGGCCCACCGTCCCCGTGGGCGGGAAGTAGACGAGGACGACCGTGGCGACCGGGAGGACCGCGCAGACTGCGCTCGCCCACTGCCGGGTCCCCCAGGGCGTCCAGGTCATGACCATCCCGAGGAGAGCCAGGCTGATGCCGGCGAGCGTCAGCACCAGGAACCACGGGTAGAGGGGTATCCCCGCGAAGGCGCCGTAGCCTCCCACGCGGGTGATGTATACGATCGCGAGAACCACGTTCAGGCCCACGGCAGCGACCGTGATCGAGAAATGGGTCTCCCAGGGCCAGAGCTGGAATTCACCCCATTTGGAGAGCAGTCCGATCCCTGCGATCATCAGGCCCGCAGCGAGGGGTATCAGCAGGAAGAACGTCGCACCGAGCGCGGCGAACCCGTGGTCGCTCGAGGTCAGGGACGGGATCGGCTGGATCGCCAGCAGGAGCACGCCGTCCAAGGCCAGGAAGGCGGAGACGAGGATCGCGTAGAAGTGGGCCGAGCGGCCGATCCGGAGCTGGAGGAGCGCGTCCCGCTTCGCCAGGTCCATCTCTTCGGGCGGCACGGCTGCGATGGCGCGGCCCGACGGAGCCGGCGGGGCGCCTTGGGACGGTCGTTTCGCCATGACGGACGCTCTCTTTGATGGGTGCCCACGGGACTTAAGCGTGCCCTTTGAGGGGTGCGCGCTGCGCCGCTAGGAGAACGGCGGCCGCTGCCGTCCAGCGCTCCTCGCGACGGCCCACGGCCTCCTCGACCTCGAGCAGGTGGTTCCACGCCCGAGGCTCCCGGGCCACGGCCTCCGCGCGAGCGTTGTCCGGCCCGGTGACCGGCGCCACCGACAGGACCTCGACCGGTTCCCAACCCAGGGGCTTCCAGCGGCGAATGACCTCGAGAGCGCCCCAGCGGCGGAACGACCGGCCCTCGTGGCGGGGCCGCTCCGTCAGGAATCCCTCGCGGTCGACCCGCGGGATCACGGCCTTCGGAGGAGCCTCCATGAGACGGCCCACGGCGCGCGGGGGTAGGCGTCCGAGGTACCGGGACATCTCGCCGGGGCCCGGGGCGATCTCCAGGATCAGCGTGCCGCCGGGCGCGACGAGCGCCTCGCACGCGGTAAGGATCCCTGGGCTCTTCTCGCCCGCGAACCCGAGGGTGTTGCCAAGGACCGCCACTTCCCGGAACGTCCGGGGGGAGAACGGCGGCTGGAGCGAGTCGGCCCGCACCCGGGCGATCGAGCCGACCGTTTCCGGAGAGTAGGTGCCCAGCCGACGGGGAATCTCGTCCAACATCGCGCGCGACAGGTCGAGCGCCACGCGCCGGGAGGACGGGCCTCCTAGGAACGGTGTGAACCGACCCGGCCCCGACCCGACGTCGATCGCCCAGCCGCCGTCGACCGCATGCCGCCGGAGGAACCGGACCCTTAGCTGCCGGAACAGGTCTCGCTGGGGCGTGCCCTCGTACCGTTGCCATTCCCGGTCCGCGCGGTACGGGTCGGTCGCCACGAACCTTTCCCGGGGCGTAGGCGAGGCTTCGGGCTCCTTCGTGGACGGCTCTTCGGGCCGCTTTCGTGGTCGCGCGGGCCTGGATGCCTTGTCGGGAGGTCGGTATCGTCTCACGGTCCGCGGCCCGAGGGCGGCCACGTCGCCCTGCCTTGCATTTGTATGGGTCCGCTTAAAAGGACCGTCCTATACGGAATCCCTGAGTGACCCGATGCCGTACTACGAGTGCCCCAAGTGCGGTGGCGGCTATGTGATCGACGTGCCCCCGAGCGCACGACCGGTCTGCGACCGGGACGGAGCCCGCCTCAAGCGGACGAGCGACGCCTCGTACGAACGAAATGCCCGCCGGGACTGAGAGCAGTCCGCCCGCGGCCGAGCCATCGGTCCGTCTCGGGCCGCTCGTTCACCGTAGCGTGCATCACGGCGCGGCCGTGTGGGTCGCTGCGGTCGTCCAGTTCGTCCTAGCGATGGTCGTCGTCCAAATCATGTTCACGCCGTCCTACAGCCTCTCGGCGAACGTGATCAGCGACCTCGGCAACACCGGATGCGGGAACTGGCCGACCAGCACCTCGCATCAGGTCTGCTCGCCGTGGCACGACGTCTTCAACATCTCTACCATCGCCTTCGGCCTCCTCATCATCCTCGGCGCCGTCCTCGTAAAGAGCGCCTTCCCGAACCGCCGGAGCTCGTCCATCGGCCTGGGGGGCCTGGCGCTGGGCGGGATCGGCGCGATCGGGGTCGGGATCTTTCCCGAGAACGTGCACCTCGGCTTTCACGTGATCTTCGCGGCGATCGCGTTCGTGATCGGAAACCTCGCACTCGTCGTGCTCGGCTTCGCGATGTTCCGCGACACTCGCTGGGACGGCTACCGCGCTTTCACGATGTTCTCGGGGCTGTTCGGCCTCGTCGCGTTCCTCCTCTACGTCACCCAGGCCTACCTCGGCCTGGGCCCCGGAGGCATGGAGCGCCTCGTCGCGGCGCCGCTGCTCATCTGGGCCGTCATATCCGGTGTGCACCTCCTGCGCGTCCAGGCGTACGCTCGGACCGTGATCCCCCACTCCACCGGGAACTGAAACCCGGCAGCCTCCGGGTCCGAGTTCGCCGGCCTCGTCCTCCGCTGGGGGGGTGCGGCAGTGTTAGATCTTCCGGCCGACGAGCTTCTCGAAGGGCGTCCTGCCGAAGTCGGTCGCGACCCGGCTGACCCTCGCGTAGCTCGAGATATACGACCCGCCCACCGCCGGTCGTTTTTGGCTAGCGCGATGTAGCCCCAGAGCGTCGATTCACCCCGGTAGACGAGGCGCCGTACGGGTTTCTTCGGCCGGTAGGGAAGGGGGCCTGCCCCCGTCGAGACCCCTCGAACCCTATATGGCCCCGCCAGTGTACCCTACCCTCTCGTAGCACCATGCCCGGAACGGGTCACACCGCCGAGCGGTCCGAGAAGACGGTGCACCTTAGGATCGATCCGAATGACGAGTCGACTACCCTCGAAGACGTCCTCACCCGCATCTCGGAGCTCCAAAGGAAGCACCCGGACCGCGAGGTCTTCTTCGACGGGGACGAGTACGCCATCTGCTCCCGGCCGAAGCGGGAGAGGCCCGCAGCCGCCCGATAACGTCGGCCCGCTTGGCAGCCCCCTCTTCGTCCTGAACCTCAAGGCGTACCCGTCGTGCCTGGGCCCGGGTGCCCGGAAGATCGGCCGCGAGCTCCAGGAGCTGGGGCGGGCGATGTCGGTCTCGGTCGCGATCGCCCCCGCGATGCCCGACCTGGCGCACCTCGCCGCGGAACTTCGCGTGCCCGTGCTCGCGCAGCACGTCGACCCGCTCGACGCCGGACCCGGACCGGATTCGTGCCCCCGGAAGCGGTGATCGCCGTGGGCGCCCGCGGGAGTCTTGTGAACCACTCCGAGCACCCGCTGAGCACGGTCGACGTCCGTGACGTCACCGCCCGCCTTTCGGCCCTCGGGCTGGTCGCGGTTGTCTGCGCCGGCGACTGCCGAGGCAGCCAGCGACCTGGCGCAGTACAAGCCCCCCTACTTGGCGGTCGAACCGCCCGAGCTGATCGGCGGAGACCGCTCCGTGGCCACGGCCCGGCCCTGGGTCATATCGGACACCGTCGGCGCGGTCCGTGCCGTCTCTCCTACTACCCAGGTCCTCTGCGGAGCCGGGATCCACGACCGGCACGACGTCGCCCGCGCGCTCGAGCTGGGAAGCCGCGGCGTGCTTGTGGCGAGCGCGGTGACCCGGGCGAAAAGACCCCGGGCCGCGATCGAAGAGCTGCTCTCCGGTTTCTGAGCCGGCAATCCCGGCCCGCCGTTCCTCCCGCGAACCGGCCCCGGCGGTTGGGGTGGTTCGAGCGGTCCGTCCTTTGTCGGGTACGTCACCGTCCGACGAACAGGATCCGGGACCCTTCGGGCGTTATCCGGATCGGAAGTCGTTCGAGTGGCGCGAGCGCGGCCGCGACCTTGGGACCGGCCTCCGGAAGGATGCATCAGCAGCAGGAATCCCCCGCCACCGGCGCCGGTGATCTTTCCGCCGTAGGCGCCGGCCGCCTTCGCTGCAGCGTACTGCCCGTCGATCACACCGCTCGAGATCCCCGCGGTGAGCCCTCGCTTCAGGCCCCACCCTTCGTCCAGGGCCGCACCGAGGCGGGGCCAATCGCGGGCGATGATCGCCGTCCGGGCCTCCCCTGCGAGGTCGCGGAGGCGGACGAGCGAATCCTTGTTCGTCGCGGTACGCGAGTCCTGCTTCTGAAGGATGCCTTCCGCCTTTCGCGCGATCCCGGTGTAGAACAGGGAAAGGTGGTCGCTGAGGGCGTCCCGGTCCCGGGCCTGGAGCGGAATGGGGGAGGCACGAACGGTGTCGTCGGGGCGGAACTCGAAGTGCTGGATGCCGCCGAACGCGGCGATGTACTGGTCCTGCTTGCCGAGGGTGCCGCCGAGCCGGTCGATCTCGATGCGGCACGCTTCCTCCGCCAGCTCGGCGGGGTCCTTCAGGACCCCTCGGTACGCATAGAGCGCGTTGAGAAGGCCGACCGTGACCGTAGACGAGGAGCCGAGGCCGGTCCCCTCGCCCGGGATGTCCGCGATGGTGTGGACCTCCAGCGCCTCGTGGGCGCCGGTCACGCGCATCGCCTCGCGCACGAGCTCGTGCTGCAGCTGATCGAACCGCTCGACGTTCTCCGTCCTCGAGTACGCGACTCGGATCGACTTGTCGAACTTCGGGTTCACGAGCACGTGGATGTACTTGTCGATCGCCGCGCTCGTGACGGCCCCGCCCCCGTAGTTGCGGTAGAACGATGGAAGGTCGGTGCCCCCTCCGGCGAAGCTGATGCGGAGCGGAGTTCGCGTGATGATCACGGGTCCGGCAATCGGGCTCGGCCGCTCATATGGGTTGTCCCGGGCGGGCGGAGCGCCGTTCGTCGATCCCGTCGGCCGGGAGCGGCTTCATTTGCCCGGTCGGCGTGGCCCGGGTCCGGCGTTGGGGGCTCGAACGACCATGTCCACTCCCCCGAAGAAGAAGAAGCGGTCCGCACGCCGGACGAAGCCTCTCGCGAACCCCCGCGGTCGCGCGTCGGGGCGGGGCCGGGGCAGGCCGAAGGTCCCTCCCGTGCACCGGGGGGCTCACTCCCGCGAGATGCCCCTGGACGACGGAGCGCGACGCTCGGCGCCCATGGAGCGGCCCGCGCTGGCCGATCTCGTGCGACCGGCCGCCTCCCCTCGGCCGCTGAACATCCTGATGGTCGGCTGGGAGTTTCCGCCGAGCCACACCGGGGGACTGGGCGTTCACTCCTACGAGCTCACGCGGGAGCTCACGCGGCTCGGCCACCGGATCACGTTCCTTACCCCGTTCTCCGGTCCGTTCACCCCCGTCGAGGGAGTGACGTTCCGGTTCCCGGGCGAGCCGACGCGTTCGAAGGAGCTCGAGTTCCCGCCCGCCTACTGGGCCGGCGGAACGCCCGACAGTCCGTTCGTCGATTCGATCGACGGCTACAACGTCTGGATCCAGAAGCTGAAGGACCTGGGCGCCATCGACCTCGTGCACGCCCACGACTGGTTCGGGACGCTGGGTGGCTCCTTGATCGCGGAACGCCTTCACCGGCCGTTCGTCATGACCGTCCACTCGACCGAATACGACCGCTCCCTGGGCCACCCGTGGGAGCACATCCTCGGCCGCGAACAGCTCGGCATCCGCGCCGCTACGCGCGTGATCGCGGTCAGCCGGCACCTTCGCCAGCAGCTGATCGACCGCTACAACGCGGACCCGAAGCGAGTCCGCGTGATCTACAACGCGGTCCGCCCGACCGAGCGACTCGAACGGATCGACCCGACGAAGCGGATCGTCCTCTACGTCGGCCGCCTCGCGGCGATGAAGGGCGTGGATACCTTCCTGCGGGCGGCCGCGAAGGTCAACCCCGGGTTCCCCGACGTCCTGTTCGTCATCGCGGGCGAGGGTCCGGAATACCCTCATCTCGTGGAACTGGCGGCCCGGCTGGGGATCGGGGACCGGGCGATGTTCCTCGGCAAGGTCTCCGACGAGGAGCGCGAGATCCTCCTTTCGGGCGCGTCCGTCTTCGTTCTCCCGAGCGTAGTCGAACCGTTCGGTATCGCCGCGCTCGAAGCGATGGCCGCCGGCGTCCCGACCATCGTCTCGAAGACGAGCGGTGTGGCGGAGATCAGCTCCGGGACGTTCCGCGTGGACTTCTGGGACGTGGACGAGTTCGCGAGCCGGATCGCGGAGCTTCTCGAGTACCCGACCCTGCGCCGCACGATGGGCGAGGAAGGGCGGTGGGAGGCGCTCCGCGAAGGCTGGCCTGAGCGCGCGAGGGAGACGGTGGCCGTCTACCTCGAAGCGATGCGAGCCGCGGGGGTGCCGCTCTGAAGGTCGTCCTCTACTCTCAGAATAAATACTAAGGATAGGCTCGAACATGCCCCGCCGCAAGAGTTTGCGTCGGAATTGGACCTGCGAGAGTCCGGCCCACTTCCAACTCGCGATGCGGGCGGTTACGGCAAGGAAGAGCGGAATCGCGGCGGGTACCGTCTCTCCCGAAATCGATCGATGCCGAAGAACGCTGAGCCGCGTCAAGCCGTCGAAAAACGATGGTACGGGCCGGCTTCGGTTCTTCCTGCGACTGGCGGGGAGGCTGCGAACCTCCTCGGCCCGGTACTCCCCCCTTAGGTGCCGGTAGCCGATGGAGAAGGTATCTCCCGGTGTATCCCGACCGGTGTCGATAGCCTCGACGTAGCGTCCCGAGCCGTCGGTCGGGCGCGAGCGCGTTAAAGGGGGGGTAATCGAGAGGTCGAAGGAGGGGGAGTTCGTCCGGCGTTATCTCCGCGATGTGCCACGAAGGCTTCAGCGTGAAGAGGCCACCGAGGATCGGCTCGCGGTATCGTCGGGTTGCCTCCATCGCGTCAGCTCGATCGGCACCGTTCCACCTCGTGGGATGGGTCGTGAGGATCCGCGCCCGTGCCGAGTTCGAGGGAATCCACGTCGTCGATAGCCTCTCGGTGCCGTGGGCTCGAGAATTCCGACTCGGCGAAACTTGCGACTACCTCGGTTTCGGTTGCCAGCCGCACGAGCTTCATCCGAAGGTCTACCGCTGTCGAATTCGGAGCGCTATCCCAGGTTGTTTGAAGGCTTCCCGCCGGGAGCACCTTACTTTTGAGGCGATATCTGCCCGTCAGCCGATTTCGGACGCTTTCTTAGCTGCGAGGGCTAGGTCACAATCTCGACGCTCGTCCTTGAGATCCGAGAAGACCTCGGTGGGGAATGGATCGAGAGCAAGTGGGCCGAGCGGACCGAGCCCTCTCCGCATTCTCGCAAGGTTTTCACTGGTCCTTGCCGCGACCTTCGCGTCCCTCTTCGAGGAGATGTGGGCGACGGTAGTTCCCGTGCTCTTGGATCCGGTCGAGCGCGAGCATTAGGGTTGGGGAGAGCGAATCTCTCGCGACAAGGGCCCGCTTGATCTCCTCAAGGTCCGGCCTCCGGAGTCGACCTGCCATGTCAACCGGCCGGGACGATTCGGTAGCCCTCCTCGAATCGGACTCGGGTGAGGAAGAGATAGGCGCCTGACTCGATCGCGGAACGAATGGCAACCGAGGCGGAGAAGCAAGCACCAGCGTCGAAAGCTGCCGCTGCGTCGACGAGTAAATCGAACGCCTCGAGAACAATCGAGCCGAGTTTGATAGATTCGGGAACCGTTGACCATGCCGCCTCGACCAGCTTGGCGGCTTCGTCCGCCATCGCCGATTGACCTCCTCAGGCCGTCCTACCGGGCGGGGTGCGCCCCGCAGCCGCGGCCCTCGCCTGGGCCTCGCGGTGCGCTCGCTCCCCGAGAGCCAAGTATCGACGGAGCAGCGTGCTCGTCTTGAGCCCCCACCGCGCTGCGTCCACCCGCAACTGTGCGGCCTTTGCGTTGGGCACTCGAAGCGCGAGGACTGTTCCGCGGGACATGGGATTCCGCGTAGGACGAGCGCCCCTGTCCTGAATGTGGTTTACCGCGGTTTACCCTCGAGACCCGGCGGGGCCGTTGACGCCTCCTCGGGCGTCGGATCGCCTCCGGTCCAGCGGAGTATCGCCCCGTTTGCCTCTCCACCGTACAGAACTACGTACGGGTACGTGACTAGGGCACTGAGCCTTAGCTACTGACGTGAAATCGGCGCCGCCGACCGCCTTTTTCGATCCCCATTGGTGGCGGGTGGTGGTGGGGGGGGTGGGTGGGAGGGCCCCTTGCCTGCATCGCGCCCGCGTATCGCGCGCGTCCTAAGACTGCGTTACGCGGCGTCACACGGACGGACGGTGGTCTTGCGGTCTCGGTACGCTATGGGTGCGATTCTATGACGTGAAACAAGGCCGGATGGGGGTGCGCTCCCCGGACGCGCCGTTCGCTCCGTTTGGGATGCGACCGCGGATTACAAGGGGCCTGGTCCCCGAGGGTAAACAGGGGCGCCCATCACGACGCGCGAGCTGCCGAGCGGAACAGGACGGCCCGGATGCGGGCCCGGTCGAGCCGGGCGATCGGCCCGCACGTCGCGCAGGTACTTGCTATCGGAGTGCGTCCCGCATAGTCCGGCGCACAGGCCCTTCTTAGCTACCCGGGATCGGAGGTCACGGTCGGACAGCGACCTTGCCCGAAGCAGGACGATGGACGGGGGGCGGCCCTTCTCCTTCCGCTCGAGCGCCGCCCGGTAGTCCCGGGCGAAGGTGCGGGCGCGTTCCGCCTGGTCGCGGGCGTTCTTGGCCCACCGAACCACGGTGTCGGGGTCGGGGGGGTCTCGCAACCAGCGGGGCTTCTTCGTTGGGCGACGGTCCACCCACCGCCCCCGTCGGCGCCCGCGGTGCCTCCGTAACGGTCGCGAGAGTCGGGATCTCGCGCCCCACTCCTCACTGGTTTCGTGCACGTACGCGCCAAGCTCAGCGTATGGCTCGCCGTAGTCGGTACTGCTCGCGGCGGCTCATGACACGCGTCCGTACCGCGAACGGCAAGGGGGAGGACGGTATAAAACGTCGATTTGTGACCCTCTCCGAAATGGGATCGATCAATCTTCGGCCGTCCTTCGAGTGGGATGACCTCCGAATCCACGGTGCGGCGGATAGGAACAAGCGACCGTACCTTGCTGGCCAGCCGAGAAAGCTTGTGGTTGTGGTCGAGAACCTCAAATCAACTCAACGCGTCGGTAAGCTCGTCTTCGCGTGGCGTCACCGATCGGACCAATGGCCACGGGTGCTTCCACTTACTCTCGGGCCCCGTGAGCGAAAGCGATTGACCATCGAAGACTTCGTGCCGCCAACCGAAGGGGTGTACGACTTTCGACTGGTAGTCGGAGGGCCGGTGATCGGGAACCCTGTGCCCGCCCTCGAGTGGTTCGGTGGGAAGGACGACAACTGGCTCAAGATGGGCGCAGCCGGCTGGGCCTTCGAGAGTATCGGCTCGTTCAAGGTCTTTGACGCGGCTTCTTACGACGAGGACTTGTCGCGGTCCAAAGCTGAGAAGACGAGGTGGCTCACACTGGTAATCCTCGCCGGTGTCTCCGCCGTAGCCGCGGTGACGCTTCTTGTCGTTGAATTGGTAAACTTAGGGTGGCTTCGGTAGCTGTACCACGGACCCGAATTCCCCGGAATGCGAGCCGATGCGAACATTGGAAAGCCCGGAACCGAATCCAGTCGCATGGGATACCCACCTCAGGGCAGTGGCGTCGACACCGTCGCAATGCGTGAGACCCGCGACTACGTGAGGACCTTGAGCGAGTCCTCGAGTCGCCTGGAAGCCGCGTTCGACAGGCTTCATAGATGGACGCGAGCGCTCGTCGGCTTGACCATCGTTCTTGCCTTTCTCACGGCGATACTAGCCTTCCGGTCTGTTTGAAAGGGGTCCTATCAGCAACGCTCCGTAGGAAGTATCACGGCACGTACTCTGGGCGGGGAAGGGACCAACAATGCCTCGGGAGGCTGAACTAGTCGAGCCGCTGGTCGAGTGGTCTCTTGCGACCTACCGGCCGGGGAACACGCTCCTCATCCACGAGGAGCCTCAGGGGCATCACGCGGGTCGTCCCGACATCCTTCTGGTGTTTGCCCCGTTCGGGTCCGAGTCCGTAGACCAGGTCGGTATCGTCCCAATCGAGATCGAGCCGTCCTCTCGCGCCGCAATCCATGACCGGCGGAATGGCCTCGCCCAACTTCGCCGTTATGCCGGTCACGCCAAGTACCTCGCCATTCCAAAGACCGTCGCGGCCGTCCGTGAAGCGAGGGAGATCCCCGGCCGCTGCGAGAAGCACGGCGTGGGGCTGCTTGTGGTAGACCTACGACGACGGGAGCGTTGACTGCCGGGTGGCCGCGGCGTGGGGGCCACCGGTGAGGGGCCTGCGATCTTACCCCGTGTCCATGGAAAGGTGGATCGCTCTCAGGAGCTCGAGCGACACTTATCGCCGCATCTCCGGTCGGGTAATCGTCGACCGTGCCTAGTAATGGAAAACCACCACCCCGTGGATCATCTAGAAAGGCGTCCCTTGCTTAATGACTGGGACTCTCGAGGTCGCCGACGTTCGGTCCTCAGAGCTAAAGGGCCGCGTTACTCCTCTGCCGTAATGCATAGGAGACCGCGATTTCGAGTTGGAGTCAAGGGAATCATCTTCCGTGACAAACGAGTTCTCCTACTTCGACGCCGGGACGATTTGGCCCTTTACCCCGGACTCTGGGCATCTCCCGGGGGGTGGACTCGGAGCAGGCGAGAGTCCTCAAGAATGCCTCGTGCGAGAAGTCCACGAGGAAACTGGGTTCCACATTACCCTGATTCAGCCTGTGGATGCTTGGACGGTCCGAAACACACTGCGCTCGGGAGAGTCGTTTCCCGGGGTAATCATCTGCTACGAGTGCCGATCGAGTGCGACGTCGACCCCCCCGCCTAGATCAGAGTGAGCACAGCGACTTCGCGTGGGTTGCCCGGAGGGCGTTGCCGAACTTCGACGGACTCCCCAACCAGTTCGCGGCTATTCGCAAGGCATTCTCAATGCGATAAGGCGTGGGTTTCTGAACAACGCGCAGCCTGCCGGGTGCGCTGATTACGATCCCTTCATCGGGCGCGCGCCCCACGCGAAAGTCGCGGCGTGCCCCGCCCGTCCACGGAGGGCCAGTCTAATCATTCCCGGTAGCTCGCTCCGAGTTGCGAGGACTGTTCCCATGGGATACCGCGTTCTCTCCCTTGATCTCCATGACACCGTCGTTTGGGATACGCGGGCAATCGTCGAGCGCTCAGGTACCAGGTACGCTGGAGTCTCCTTGCGCAAGGACTCCGAATGTCCGACGGGACTTCGATTCCGTCGGAAGACCTCCGAAGGGCCCGGGAAGCTCTCATCTCGGAATGGAAGAGCGAGGGAGTTCGTGCGGCATCCGTCCCCGTGGCCATTCAGGTCGACCGGACACGTCAGATCCTGGGAGCTCAGTACGCCGGCCCCGTCGAGCAGCTCGTCGAACGCTACGCCGAAGGGGGGTTGAAGGAACATCCTCCCGTGGTCAATCCCGAGGCCCAGGCTCTCGTACGACACCTGAACGAGGTGGGATTTCCCGTGGTCATCATCACGGACACCAACCGTTCGGGGTCGGCTTGGAGGTCATTCTTGGAAGAGGTCGGGGGGATGCGGATTGCCCACGTTATCGCCTCAACGGACGTGGGTGCCTGCAAACCCGATCCTCGAATTTTTGCCGAGGCGGTGCGGCGGGCCGGTGTCCCTGGCTCTGAAATCCTCCACGTGGGAGACAGCTGGATGTGGGATGTCGAGGGGGCCCGGGAATATGGCATGGGGGCTGCACTCTACCGTGGACTCCGGGAGCACTATTGGGATTATGGTGACCCACGGGAGAATCCCCCGGAGACTGATCCCTCGATTCCCCGTCTCGACCATCTTTCTGAGGTCCTGGTCCTGCTCGGGCTAGCGTAGCCAAGTGACAGGATTCGTAACTCGGCGGGAGCAGCCGACACGTGGGTTAGCAAACCGGCGCGTTCTGTAGGGTCTATTTCGGCCGTCTCTCGAGACGTAGAGAAAGTGTGGGTTTCAAACACAGGGCCCAAGGTAATCGAATGCCCAACCCCCACCGGGGCCTCCCGGTTCGGAGAGATTGTCGATAGCCCACGTCCCATTCGATGGGAAGGAGTACCGATACGTCTCCTTGAAGGGGAGGACGAACGGAACGATCCAATGAATCCCCCCAAGAGTGACCGGGAAACCGACGTGCAGTCCGTACGAGCTGACGTTGAGGGTCTCACCCGCCCGGCCACACGTCGAGACGTTCGGCGAGTTCGACCAGGTGAACGCGTTATTCCAGCTGGGCACGTTTTGGCTTCCGATAAACAGGCCAGAGAGATTCACCGTCGTCGCTTCGCCTTGGTCAGTTAGGTTGCTGGGAACCGGGATGGTCAGGCCGGTTGAGGTCCCTCTTGGCGGCGGCTCCGGGAGCACCGCAAGGGGCAGGCTACACGGTGCGTTCTGACCCGGACCCCACTCCGATACGTTCGCCAAGTTACGAATGCTGAGATTCACCGCGAAGAACGCTCCGTTTGCGGTTCCGTTTGGGCCGCCAATCCCGTAGTCCCCCCCGTGAGTTGGATACCCCGGGCCTCCGGGGAAACTCGCCGCGAGGATCCCGGTGCCGTTGGCTACTCCTCTGAAGGGAGAATTGACGAGAATCGCGGGCACCGCCGATCGGAGTAGAGCCGGTCTGACCTTTCGTCGTGGCAAGTCCAGTGAGTGGCAGCTGCCCAACCACCTAGAACCGTGAAGCCGATGAGAACGGCAGCTACAGCGACGGTCGCTACCACTGCGACGCTGCGCCGACCTCGAGCCTCCCGTCCACGTCCCGCAGTCCTCGTACTCGGAGTTTCCCCAAGTGGGCCAGCGATAGGGGGGGCCGCCACCGATGAAGGAGACGAAGTCATTCCCGGATCTCGGGCTGGAGCGGAGCTATTGCTCTGGACCGGCGGGTCGCCCTGTGCGGGAGCATGATCAGAGGCTGACGACACGCTCATCCTTAACCTTCATGAGTGATGTCCGTTTCCGTCGGGTCTATCTACCTCCCGCGGGATTCTGTCCAGAGTCTATGGGCGGAATCTCATGCGCCTGCTGCGACTGCTCAGCCTGCTGCAAGTGCTGTGCTTGCTGCTCGGCCGGCGAGCCCTGCTGCGACTCCTGCCCAAAGGACAGTCATGTTTAGCGCTGGGTCGACGAACTGCCCAAAACGTGTGGTTTGTTCGTTAGGGGGCCCGAGTTCGGATGCGACCCGAACACGGGTCAACGCTCGGCAGGTATCCGGCGGCGGGACCTTCGTATCAGCCCAGCCGCCTTTGGACCACGGGTAGACCGAGCGCAGGCGAGGGGGATCCTGGGGTAAGCTCCTTCGGCTCCCCGGTATGACGAGCCTCGAACGTCACGCTGACAGTCGCTGGACCTGAGTCCACTTGAAGCGGCCGAGGAGAGGCCGTCGCGGTGTATCCACGGACGGCGTGAATCACAAAGTTGCGATAGGTCCCGTTCGGCAGCTGGAACGTCATACTGACCGAGGTCGATGAATGGGTTTGGGAATGGATGGAAACGCTCCATTCGGTCCCTGGGGGCAACCCGCTTTCAGTGAACGTGACGACGTACGTGGCGGGCACGAAGTCGGCGTAGACATACCACGGGGTTCCGGTCACGAAGATGGTTCCGGGCGCTCGACTGACATACCCCGAGACGCGACCGAACGAGTAATTGTACACGCCGCCCGGCTCGTGGAATCCGATTGCCGACCCCCTTCCCGTCTTTGTCGTGGAGTCCGTGGAACCCCACGGGGTCAACGTGACGCTCCACAGGGTTCCGGAGGAGAGGCCGTTCCCGCGGAAGACGATGAAAAACTCGGTGAACCGGATGACGACTGTAACGTTGTGGGAGAAGGATCGTGACGTTGCCCCACTCGGCGAGCGGATTGTATCCGAAGACCCCCGAGACGTTGAACGGGTAGGTGCCGGGCGACAGGTTCAGAACTACGAACGACGCGGCGGAGGTGCAGGTCCCGCTTCCGACGTTACCCGCACCAGGTCGTGCCCACCACGAGACCCCGCTCCTCCAGCGTTAAGGAAAAGGTCCGACCCGCGGAGAACTCGAAGGGGATGGATGCGTTGGTAGCGGCCACGGTGACCGCTGCCGCGGGCTTGGAGGACCTCTCTACGATGAAACCTGACGGACCTGTGACGATGTAACGGTCCGTGCCGTTCGGTTCAAGAAATGTCATCGACGTGTTCGTGAGCAACGAGCTGTGTCCGTTGAATCGCAGGTCCCAAACCGCCCCGGGGAAGGCCCGTTTGCGTGAACACGACGAAGAAATCAATCCGGTAGATAGATACCGGTACCATGGTGAGGTTGCCCTGGACCGATACGATGCCCTTCCCCACGGAGTAATTCGCTATCGGGGAAACGGAGTATCGGTAGGTCCCGCTCGCGAGAGCGACGACGACGGTGTTGGTGTCGCTGGTGATGAGCTCACCGTTGATCGCGAGCGACCACTGTGCGGGCTCCCAGAGCCCCTGTTCGATGAATTTTACCGAGAAGGGGGGGAAGAACGCCACGGTAAGGTTCAGCGACTCCCCCGCGACCGAGAACGCCGCGACCGCGGGGACCGCCACAAAGCCCGCTGCGTCGGTCGAGGCCGAGTAGCCGTAAGTGCCGTTCGTCAGGTTGAGCGAGAGGAGGGTCCCGGAGGTCGTTAGATTGGCCCCTCCGAGAACGGCAAACGACCAGCTCGATCCCGCGGGCAGCCCCGTTTCTTGAACATCAATTGGGAACGAGTTGAGCACCCAGACCCCAGCGTTCGTTTCCGAATTCTGCCCCTCGGCGTCCTCGATGGTTAACCCCACTTCGAAGGTGCCGGGGGAGGTGGGCGTGCAGGTTATCGACGTGCCGTTCGTGGTCCCGCAGCCCGCCGGAAGCCCCGTATAGCTGTAGGAAAAGGGAGGGGTGCCCCCTACGAACGAGGCGGAGAAGTTCAG
The DNA here is from genome assembly GCA_963713145.1 of uncultured Thermoplasmata archaeon. Taxonomy (GTDB): domain Archaea; phylum Thermoplasmatota; class Thermoplasmata; order Lutacidiplasmatales; family UBA184; genus Lutacidiplasma. The sequence goes on from CAVQKI010000002.1 coordinate 202,709, forward strand.
CTCGCCGTTCAGTGCGACGACCTCCGGTGATGCGACGAGGCTGACGTTTGCTATGAGCGAAGAGCTCGAGGTCGACACTAGGACGACAGCGCCCGATTCCGGGTCGTTCGCCAATAATCCGTAGCTGGGGACGAATGCGCCCGAATAGGTCCCGCTCGGCTTCGACCCGGGACAGCGTCAGACCGGACGCATTGACGATTGCAATCGAGGGACCGTCCTGCATCACGAAAGCCACCCCGCCCGCGGGGTCGAACGCGAATCCTGTCGCATCTAGCAAGGAGAGGTTTTCAATCACGGAGTCGCTGGTGGTGTTAATGATCGGGACCTGATCCTGAGATCCTCCGACGAAAGAGAAGTTGAGAGACCGGTTCAACACCGAGAGCCGAGGGCGACCCAATCCCTCCGATAGTAGCCTCGGTGACCCCTGAACTTCCGTTGAGAACGCTGATGTTGTTAGACCCTTCATTCGCCACGTAGATTCGGTCAGCTGTGGCATCCCAAGCCACGCCGATCGGGAGGCTCCCGGTGGGAATCGTTCCAAGCCGGGCGAGGCTGCTTGCGTTGTAAACGTACACGTCGTTGCCGAAGAAGTTGGCCACGTAGACACTGTTGCCGATCGAGTCATAGGCCAGACCCCAGGGGAGCTCGTTGTCTCCCAGGATCGCTACGACCGAGCCGGTAGCTCGCGTTCAATACTTCCACCCCGGACGGCCCGAATAATCCACCCAGGGTGACCCACAGCTCGGCCGTGCTGTTCGCGAACGCGATCCCATACGGATCTCCCCCCAACGGGACCGAGGCGTTCACCGTCAACGTCTGGGGATCGATAAAGTAGAGAACGTCACGCCCCGCGTCCGCGACGGCATCGCAGGCGCACGCGGGATCGTAGACGCTCACCGTAGGTCTCGAGCCAAAATGGATGGTGTCTGTCGCGAACGGGTTCACTACCGCGACCGAATCGAGCGTGTCTCCGTAGTACGTCGCTGACGTAGATCAATCCAAGCGCCGAGACGTCGGTGGGGAGGAGCTGGCCGGCGAGTAACGGATTGTCTTGAGCGAACACCACCCTCCCGAGAACGCTCAGGTTGGAGGGGTCGACGATCAACGAGCCGGTCTACGATAAGCGTCCGCCACGTAGAGATCTCCCGTCCTAGGCATCGTAGACGGCGTTGCTCGGATAGCCGCCCACTCCCACCGCACCCAAAACACTCTGGTTAGCGCCCGAAACTTCGATGAGGTCCGCGATGTACCCGACGAGCCCTTCGGTCACGAAGAGGTTCCCGGATACGGGGTCAAGCCCTAGGCCGTACACAAAACAGCAGTATGCGCTGAGGTTGACGCTGCCGAGACGCGTGAACGTATCGGCGTTGAAGATCTCGACGGTGGCGTTCTCATAGTACGCAAGATACACTCGGTCGTTGACGGGGTCGAACACCCCCGCGACGATGTCGTTGAACCCTTCGCCAACCGGCAACGTGGCGACGACCGATCGACTGCCGAGGTCCACGACGGAGACGTTGGACGCGAAAGGATTGGTAACCCAGATCGTGTCCTGAGCCGGATCGAGCGCCATGGTCCCGTCCTCTCCCGCAGACGCCGTCGTCACGTTGAGAGAGTACGTGAGGGTCCCGCTGCCGGGGTCCACGACGAGGACGCTACCCTGCGACTCGACCAGGAGTTGTCCAGTGCCGGGGTCGTAGAGCAAGTCGCCGGCGGGCGCGCTGACGTTGAGCTCGCCTAGGGGCGTGAATTGACTCGGGTCCACCTCGAGAATGTCGTCGCCGCCTCCGCTCACGTACAGTAGATTCGTCACCCCGTCGGTACGCAGATATACCCGGCTCCGCGGCAAGAGGGACGGCATTTCCGGCGCGAAGCGAGTTGTTCGCCGGGAAGAGAGTGTTGCGGGCAGCCCAGGTCGATGAAAGGGGCAGCGGTAGGGTGGATGAGTTCGGTGCTCCCGGGGCCATCGGCATGCGGCCCATCGGTTCATCCGAAAGGTTGAGAGGGGAACCACTGCGAGCGCTGTCGGTTAGAGCGACCGTTCCGGAAGATTCGTTCGTGGGGATGTCAAAAGCAGGGTGCGACCCCGCAGTCGGAGGAAGGTCTGCCTCACCCCTGGCGCTCACTTCCGAAGGCTGATCGCCTGACGGCGGGGTAAGGGTGCTTGCTGCAGGAGCAGCGGTTGCCCGGGTTGGAGGACCCGCCGTCAGGGGTTCCTCGCTCGATCGAGCCCCGCCCAAGGATTGTTCGAGTTGTGATGATGGCGCCCGAGGTACCATCCCGCCGGCGAGGCCCGCCCCCGCCGCACCCAGCGCTTCCGCGAGGAGCAGGAGCGTGACAGCGATCGCCCAGGCCCGCATGGCCCTCGACTGGGCGAGTGCGTGTCTGTTCTTACCTGTGTCGCAGCGACTAGACTAACCTGGGGACGTCGTGTAGCCCCGGGTTTCCGGGGCGGTCGCATTAAGCGGCACCCTGCGTATGGCCGGGTCGTTCAGGCGGGTTGCCTCACCCTTGTGTAACGGCGGGGTTGTGTAATAGGCCCCTGCGCGACCGCGAAACGACGTTGGCACAAGTCCCTCTTGGGAGGCCAACACGCTGTGCGATGACCCGATAGGCCAGCCCTTGGGCCTTGTATCGGAGGATCGACTCAACCTTCTCTTTGGTCGCCCGCACCGGACGCCCCGGCGGCTTACCACTCCGTGTCTTGCGGCGTCCCTCCTTGATTTCCCGCATCGCGACACGGACCCGCTCTGACCTTCTCTTGGACTCGAAGGCTGCGATTACAGGGAGCAGCGCGAGCAGGACGTCCCTTCCAAGATTCGGCTTCCCGTCCTCTGGGGTGTCGAGCGTCGGTTCCTTCAGCGAGTGGAATGCAATCCCGAGCTTCTCGAGGTCGAGCACAGCCTGCGTCGCCCTTGTGAATGTTGCCTCGCGGCTGAACCGATCTAATGCCCATACCCATAGGTGGTTCCACGGTCTCAGTGGGTCATTGGCGTCTTCCAAGAGACGGTCGTATTCCCGTCGCTCGACCTTTCCGGTGCCGCTTACCTTTTCTGCATAAACCGAGGACACTTCCCAGCCTCTCCGGCTCACCTCAACCCGGAGCTCTCGTTCTTGGCCCGAGAGGTCCTGCTCCTCGGAGCTCACCCTGAGGTACAGCGCAGCAACGACGGTCACGGCTCGCCCTCCCGTACCTTGAATACGCCCTCGGACACCCGGACGAGCTCGCCGCTCCCGAGGAGACCTCCGACGGCCCCGTCGTACTCAGCCTCGGAGATTCCCGTCTTCCGTGCGAGCTCCGACCTAGCGTTGGACCATGCGAGGGGTTCCGGCGCGGCCCGCTTGAATAGTTGGCGCACGTTCGAGACGGCCTCGGGGGCTGGATGCCACCCGGTGGGGAACGGGGGCATGGGGGGCATCGAGGGCAAACGCTCTCCGTCTGACGAGGACCCTTTGCCCCCGTTGCCCCCGTTGCCCCCGATGTCTGTAAGGAACCTTCCGGGCCGGATGACCCACATCTTTCGGTACGGCCCGGACGTCGGCTTGAACCACTTGTCGGAGTCCTTTCGGAACCCAAGATCCTGAAGGACCGTCGAGAGGCCCCTGGCGCTGAAAGTGTTCTGCCGCGCCTTGGTCCGCTTCTCGTTCAAGCCGACGAGCACCGATTCGAACGTGACCTGGAAAATCGGGGTCTCGTCCCAAATCCCCTCGAGGTAGGTTCGGACCTCCTCCTCTTGGGAGAAGTCCTCGATCTGTCGGCGGCGAGAGAGGAGCTGGCGGCTCGCCGCCTCTTGGTCCCACCCAAAGAGGTCCGAGACGAGCAGGAGCGCGGCCCCGATTACGTGGTCCCGACCGTGGGCTCCCTTGAGGTCGGCGACCCGCTTTCGAAACGTCGGATCTTGACGGAGGGCGCGGACCTTGGCCGTGGTCCACTCCTGCTTGACACAGACCGATTGAGCCTCGAGCCAGAGCCGGACCGGGGCCAGCGCTTCGGCCTTGTCCTCGCCGTCCAGAGCTCGGTCTACGCTGTCATCCGGCTCCATGTCGAAGACGAGCGAGCGATTCAAGAGGTGGGTGTCGATCGACACCGGGAAGTCGTAGACCTTGAACCCGAAGATGTCGAGCTTCGACCTTACCCACCCGCGCCCTTGGGAAGCCGGGACCATTATGCCGGACGAGGCGCCGCGACGGTAGCCGTTGAGGAGAATCGTCTTGATGTCCTCGTTCCGCTGTATCGTCTTGTCCGCTTGCTGGAAGCCGACGGCGGTGTTCCCGGAGTTGAACAGGTCGTTCAGGTAGGGCGCAGTCGCGTTCGAGAGGATTTCTCCGTTCCGTGTCAGCAGAATGGTTGACTCGACCGCCGTGCCCTTCCCCGCGCCTGTTCGCCCCTTGAACCCGACGAAGAAGACCGACGTTAGGAGCTCGATAATCCAGTCCTGAGCTGCGCCGGCCAGGATTCCGTACGAACCCACCGGGTCCTTTGTCCTGACGATCCGAGCGACGATAGAGAGGGCCTCGGCCAAACTCGCGCACGGCACCGGGGGAGTCACGGGGTTGGCTTGGTCGGCCCGAGTGACCTGCGGAGTCTCCGGCGCCGACGTGTTCCTCTTCGGCCCCGGTTCGTAGCGGCAGGCCGAGCTAGCGATGTGCTCGAGGTCCCGCTCTGGGAGCTTGGGGTCGCAGCGGGCCTCGTTCTGGGCTCGCAACTCGGCCAAGATCGCGTCGTAGCCGGCGCTGGCGCTCCGTAGACGGCCGGCGACCGACATGAGCTTAGGCCTGCGCTCGCCCTTCACGATCGGACCCTTCTCTCCGGGGAGCGTGAGCGGCCGCCGGCGGTGCCCCGGATTGAGCTTCAGGGTCGACGTGTCGAACGGTGAGCCTTCGCCTACGTAGACCAGTGGTGAGCTACCGGGCGGGCAGCTCGGGAGATAGAACATCCTAGAGGCGTCGCGCGTTCCGAGGTCTACCGCTCCAAGGAACAGCTCACTGACGAGAGCTTCCCACACATGGGGCCACCGCTCCGATGCGACCGGCTTGAGCAACGGGACGACCGCTCGGAACTTCGGCAGGCCTGGGGTCGTCGAGTGGGTCGAGTAGATTACGAACGCAAGGCCCTTGGCCGCGAGGTGCTCGCGGACACGTTCGGGCAGGACGGTGCCCCGGTCAAAGTCACCGACGGCGAGGGTGAGGACGGTGACGTTACCATTCCGCCGAGTCCCGCCAGAATAGTAGACCGTCGGGCTGAACAGCGCCCCGTCCTTGTCTGAGCGGATCTGATGCCTCGAGAGCAGGTCGACTAGCTCGCTCCAGGGTAGCACCTTCATCTTCGGGTCCCTGTCCGTCGCCAAGTCGAAGAACGCTACCGCAATCTTCGGGAACCGCGCCTCGTTCGGGTCCTCCTCGGGCATCCCCTCTCCGCTCTCGCCTACCCCGACGAAGGACGCGAGGCCGGGCAGGGGCTGCGACGACCTTCCCGGGCCCGATTCCGGCTCCGAGGACAAGGAGGACCGCGACCCCAAGGGCGAGGAACGGCATGCCGTTCATCCGGGACAGGCCCTCCCGTTGGGCTCGTTCTCGTCGGGGACCGATCGAGGGGCCGGGCGCGGAGCGTCCGGGACGGGTGACGTGTCAGGGATGACTCTTAAGCGACCGAGGGACGGCTTTGAGTGGACGATGAAAAATCCGGGCCGCTGACGGGTTTCTTCTGTGAGAGCCTCTGCGGCCTGGATTGAGGGGACCATAAGGATGAGGCCGACGGTAAGGGAATCCCAACTGACCGTTCGGGAACTAGCGGGCGCTGCGTCCATGAGTTCCTCGGCTTCGGGGCGTGGCTTCGGGACGCGAGGCTTCTGCAAGCCGAATCAGCTGAACCCAACCGCCCAGCTTCGCGAGTAGTTCTTCCCGAGGCAACTCGTCGGGCTCAGAGAGGACCAGCTCTCGGAACGGCGTCCCAGGTAGGTACTGGGTGGCGGCTCTGGCCTTCAGACGCTTGATTGAAACGAGTCGCGTGGGGCCCGGCATATGACCGGGCCGCTTTTTTTCGCTTAGATAAACCGAGGAGGCGAAACCCCCCCCCGGTTACCTGACTGCGCCCTCAGTGATCGGGGAGTCTGTCTTGGGCCTCGCGCACAAGTTGCCGCGCTTCCCAATCCGGGTAGCCCTTGTCCTCGAGAGTTTGGAGGGTCTGGTCCAGGCCCAACCGGATGAGGATGTCCAAGACCTCATAGATGATCTTTGAATCGTGTTTCTTCGGAGCACCCCCCGGTTTGCCAGTCGGACCCTCCCTGCCCCACTTCGCGCCACGCCGACCCTCGACTGGTGGAAGTCTCCTGACTTAGTGTTCGGTGGGCGCGTACATAGACGTCCCAGAACGGGCCGAGCATTTCGGGGGGTATCGCCTTGAACCAAGCAGCCCCACAACGGCCGCCGGGAACGACGGATTCTGGCGCACACGGATCGGACGCACTCTTCCCCGCGCAGGCTAGGCACGGCAGGCTGAGCAAACCTTCGATTTCCTGGACCTTGACTTCATACCGACGATCGCGTAGGTAGTGCTTCTCCGGACCGTCGTTGATTCTGCGCGGGGCCATTATGTCGTACGGACTGTCCTCGCCGTCCATTCCAACGACCCGGAAAGATACGTCCTCGGCCTTCCCAGCCCGAGCACTCTGTTCCATTTCGCGAACGTATTCCTCGCGTGCGTGTTCTGATCGGTTGGCGAGGGTCGGTTTCCTGAGCGTGACGCGGGCGGCGCACTTTAGCAGAGCAGAAAAGTACGCCGCCGCCAGCTCGCGGTCCGCCCGCGGAGCTTTTCGCCCTTCGAGAAAGGCAAGGGTCTCGAGGATGTGGCTGACAACGGGCAGACCTCCATCGACCTCCAGTTCGGGGGCGACCGAGTACCGCGTTCCGCCGCACGAACGATGAAACTTCTACCGGCGCTCCCAGCGCCCTGAGCCTATCGAGCAGGGTTGTCCGCGCGTCCAAAAGTGTCGGGGGGGTCGGGGGGAGGGTCACGGTCACTCCGGCGGCCTAAGGATTGCCTGACTACCCTCGAGCGTCGCAACGAACGTCCAACCTTGGCTGAGAAGGGTGGGGATCTCCCCGTTTGAAACGACCCGTTGAGCCGGGGCAGCGCCTTGACCGAGGTACTTTCGAGCGAGGGCCTTCAACTCCTCGGGGGTCGCGTCCCTGAGTTCCTCTTCGGAGACCTTCCCCTCCGGGACACCGAGAATCTCGAGCAGCAGCTTCAGCGTGCCAATGTCGCGACCGCCGTGAGAGACCGGCGCCGTCGACAAGAACGACTCGACCTTCTGATAGGTCGCCCGGATGTCTTCTTGCGCCTCCGGGGACAGGGGCCGGTTGAGATTGTAGGTCCCATCCACGCCGAGGGAGTGACCGAGGAAGAACTCGCGACGTGTCCGGGAGATAAGCCCCTGGCTCTCCGCGCTCTCTAGACGGGAGGATGCCCACGCCCTCAAAGTGTGCGCAGTCCAGTGGACCCCGGGCGGAGCGACAGCGGCGAACCACTCCGAGACAGAGTTTGAAAGACCGTTCCGGTTCAAAGTCCGGTATCCTTCGATGGTCCGGGCCTTTCGATCGGTCCCGCGTGGATCAGGAATGAAGACCGGCGACTTGCGACCCAACTCCTCGCCGGATCGGATCCGTTGAGCGAGGTACCCCTCAAGGACGGTAGCAGCCTCGGTCGAGATGGCGGTCATATACGGCTTCCCGTTCTTGCTCAGGCGTGGCGGCACGAAGACGAGCGGGGGCTTCTTCTTGAATAGGCCAGTCTCGATGTCGAGGTCTGGTAGATTCTCCAGCCGGAGCCCATCGGACGGCCGGTCGGCCCCTGCCCCCGTCCCGAGAACGCCCACGCGAACCGCGCTTGACGCGAGAAAGAGGCAGATGGACCGGTTTCGCAGTGAAACCGAATCAATCAGGCGCCGAAGCTCCTCGGGCGTCGGTACGCGCCGACTCTCGAAATCTGCCGGTTCCATCTCGGCGGGAGTCAGCGCCGGATTGTACGCGACCGGCACGCCTGCGTTATCGAGAAACGACTTTACCCCATACCACACCGCCAACGCGTACGCGGGCCGGCGCCCCGCCGTTTTCTCGGCATCGACGAAGGCGTCGGCAACTCGCTCGATCTTCTCTCGGCTCCTCGCCGCAGAGAGCAGCGTGTCCTCGGTTAGGCCGGTCTTCCGAAGGAACCTCTCAAGTTGCCGTTGCTGGGTCTGCCTTGTCGACTCAGCCCGACCATCCTTCTTGTCGAGCCACTTCCGTACACGGGCGGAGGTTGCCATGCCGGGAGCATGGCGGCCGCTTAGATAAGCTATCCCCATTATTGAAAATGAAAGTAGTCCTCTACCTGCACCTCCACCAGCCCTGGCGGCTCGCGAGGTTCCGGTTCCTCGACCTCGGCTCGGGGCGGTCGTACTTCGACGCCGAGCGCAACCTCTCGATCTTCCGAGGGATCGCGGAGCGATGCTACCGGCCCGCGATGGACCGGCTGCTCCGGGGCCTGGAGGAGCACTCGGAGTTCCGCCTGAGCCTCTCGGTCACGGGCACCTTCCTCGAGCAGGCCCGCATCGCGGCGCCTGACGTGATCGACCGGCTAAGGGCCCTTCACCGGACGGGCCGGGTAGCGTTGCTCGCCGAGACCTACTACCATTCGCTCGCCTTCCTCGTACCCCCGCCGGAGCTCGCGGACGAGGTCGAGCAGCACCGCGCCATGCTCCGAACGGAGTTCGGCGCCGACCCGAAGGTGCTCCGCATCACCGAGCTAGCGTACTCCGACGACCTCGCCCGGTTCGCGGAGTCCCAGCGATTCCGCGGCATGCTCGCGGAGGGCTGGGAGGGGGTACTCGAAGGGCGAGCCGCCGACCTACCGCTACTGCGCCGCCTCGGCGCCGACCGTCCGGCTCCTTCTCCGGCACTACCCGCTCAGCGACGACGTGGGGTTCCGGTTCTCGTCCACGAGCTGGAGCGAGTACCCGCTCACCGCCGACAAGTACGCCCGTTGGGTCGCGGCCACCCCCGGTGAGCTGGTCGGGCTCTTCATGGACTTCGAGACGTTCGGGGAGCATCACCCGGCGCGGAGCGGGATCCTCGACTTCCTTGGCGCCCTGCCCGGCGAGTTCCGCCACCACCCGAACCTCGAGTGGGCGACCGTGGAGGAAGCGATCGACGGGCCCCCGCGGGCCCCCATCAGCGTCCCCTACACGATGAGCTGGGCCGACCAGAACCGGGACCTCGGGGCCTGGCTGGGGAACGACCTGCAACGCTCCGCCTTCGAGGCCGCGAAGAAGGTCGGGGTCCTCGCGCGGCAGGCGAACGACCCGACGATCCTCACCGATTGGAGGAAGCTCCTCACGTCGGACCACTTCTACTACATGTACATCAGCGGGCACGGCGCGGACCAGGGGGTCCATCGAGTACTTCTCGAGCTACGAGAGCCCGTACGATGCCTACGCGAACTACATGAACGCCATGACCGACCTCCGCCGCCGGGCCCTCGACAAGCTGGGCGTTCCGATGCTGAAGTGACCCCGGTCTCCGGCTCGACCCGGGTCCGGGGCGACCCCGTGCGACCCGAGGAACGGTCCGGTCCACGTTCCGGCGCGGAATGAAAACGTTGATTTCCCCGACCACGATGCGCCGCTCCGTGCGCGCGCGGGGTCACGAGCTACCCGGCCTCCACCGGACCCGCCAGTACCTGTTCGTCGCGCATCTCCTCGCGGCCCTGACCCTGATCCTGTGGGGCGGACTGATGATCTACGCGGCGGTCGTCTACGGCCCCGTGTCCGGGGGGTTCGCCACCGAGATCATCGCGCTCCTGCTGTTCGTGTTCGCGCTCCCGACGTTCCTCGTGATGCTTCACGTGGGCGCGATGCGCCACTCGGCGAAGTACGGCGACTACGCGGACCTCGTGGAGCGGAACTCGCTCGCCTACGCGATCGTCGCCCTGTTCTTCTCTGGGCTCCTCTGCGGGATCTTCCTGCTCCTCGCCCACCATCGCCTGACAGGATACGAGGGGGCGCCGGACGCGAGCGCCGCGCCCGGCGCCCGGTTCTGAGCGCGCCGGCCGGCCCACCGGAGGGCGAAGAGCCCCGGTCGACTCGAACCTAACCGTTAAGGTCCAGCGAGGCCCCGTGACCCTCCGGCGCTCTCGAGGGCGCCGGTCGGGCCAGCCGGGGTCGGAGCGAACCAGGAATGATCACCCAGGTCGCCGGTAACGGCCGCCTTCTCCTCACCGTCAACGAGAACGGGGACTGGAACGAACTGTTCTACCCGTTCCCGGGTCAGTTCCAGCACCTGCGCGAGGCGCGCCTCGGCGTCTACGACGTGAAGGCGAGCCGGTTCGCCTGGCTGCGACGCGGCAACAGCTACGAGATCGAACAGCGCCCCTACGGCGTCGGGCATCTTCCGGAATCGGTCTGGAGCGGTCACGGCCTGCGCATCGCCGTACGGGACCACGTCCACCCGAACCACGACCTGGTCGCCCGAGTCTTCCGTATCCGGGCCGACCCCGCGCGACCGGTCCGGCTCTTCGCCTACCATGCGTTCCAGATCGCGGAGTCGATGTACCAGGACACGGCGTACGTCGACCCGGATGCGCAGTCGCTCGTCCACTACAAGCGCGGCTACTTCTTCGAGTTCTTCTCCGACCCGGTGTTCACCCGCGCGGTCTGCGGCGAGCACACCCTGAAGGGGCTCCGCGGGACGTACGTGGACGCCGAGGACGGCCGCCTCGAGGGACGGGCGGTCGCGCACGGCGCGGCGGACAGCGTGATGGAGTGGGACGTCGATCCCCGGCCGGTGGCGAGGCCGAGATCCGGTTGTTCATGGCGGCGGGCCGGTCCCTCCCCGGCGTCCACGAGGTCCGGAACTACGTCCGCACGGGAGGTACCGGCCGGTTCGTTCAAGAGTCGGAGAAGTTCTGGGAATCGTGGGTGGCGCGACGCCTGCCACGGCCGCCGAAAGGACTGAGCGACCTCGGCCGGGAGGTCTACCGGGCGAGCGTCCTCCTGATGCGCCACTCGACGGGCGTGAACGGCTCGATCATCGCGTCGCCAGACACGCGGTCCCTCGTCGCGGCGGGCGACACGTACAACTACTGCTGGTGGCGCGACGGCGGCTACGTCTCCAAGGCGATGGACGAGGCGGGTCTCTACGAGAACTCCTCGCGGTTCCTCGAGTTCGCGATGCAGTGCCAGAACCCGGACGGCTCGTTCTTCCACCGCCACTTTCCCGACGGGGCGATCGGGAGCACCTGGCACCCGCCGCCGTTCCTCCAGATCGACCAGACGGCGACGGTCATCGCCGCTGCCTGGCACCACTTCAAGCGGGGCGGCGACCCGGACGTCCTCGTCAATCTCTGGCCTCTCGTGAAGGGCGCTGCCAATTTCCTGGCGGCGTTCCGAGACCCCGCGACCGGCCTTCCCGCGCCCAGCTTCGATCTCTGGGAGGAACGGATGGGGATCCACACCTACTCCACGGCGGCGGTCGTCCATGCGCTCGAGCGGGCGGCCCGGGTCGCGACGGAGATCGGCAAGGACCCGGCGGCCTGGCTCACCGCGGCTGCCGGGATCCGCGAGGCCGCTCTCAAGCACCTGTGGGACGCCAACCTCGGCCGATTCGTCCGGTCCGTTTCGCCCCGCGACGAGAAGGCTCGACGCGTCCATCCTGCTCGGCCTGAAGCTCGGCCTCCTCCCCTGGACCGACCCTCGGGCGCGGCAGGTCGTGGATGCGATCGAGACGCGCCTCTGGGTCCCCGGGATGGGGGGCCTCGCGCGATACGAGGGCGACGAGTACTACGGGCACGAGAACCCGTGGATCGTCTGCACGCTCTGGCTCGCCGAAGCTCGGCTCCGGCTCGGGGACCGGGCGCGGTGTCGCGAACTGATCGACTGGGCAGTGACCCACGCCACCCCCACCCGGCTTCTCCCGGAGCAGGTCGACCGGACCACCGGAGAGCCCAAGAGCGCCACGCCCCTCACGTGGTCGCACTCCACGTTCGTCGACGTGGTCCACAAGTATGCCGAGTCGGAAGTCAGCGGACAGGTCGGGGAAGAGTAACCCCGCCACCGAGGGCCTCGCGCTCGGAATCGACCTCGGAGCTACGAAGGTCGTCGCGGGCCTGGTCGCCCCCGACGGGACGCTGGTCCGTCACAGCGGCCGCCATCTCCACAAGAACGACGGTCCGGGAGGGGTGATCGGCACGCTCGTGGAGTGCGCCCGCGTCTGCCTCAAGGACCTGCCCGGAACCGCCGAGAACCATCGGCGTGGCGGTCGCGGCACAGGTCGACCCGCGAACCGGCACGGTGGTGCACGCGCCCAACCTCGGATGGCGGGACGTCCCCCTCGCGCGGCGGGTCGCGGAGCAGCTCGGAGGACCGGTTCGGGTCGTGAACGACGCCCGCGCAGCGACGCTCGCGGAATGGCGCCACGGTGCCGGAACCGGCACGGACGACCTGTTCTGTCTCTTCCTGGGGACCGGGGTGGGCGGCTCCGCTGTGGTCGGGGGACGCCTCCTCGAGGGCGGGAGCCACGCCTTCGGAGAGGTCGGACACCTGACGATCGTTTCGGGCGGCCGGAAGTGCCACTGCCCGAACTGGGGATGCCTCGAGGCGTACGTCGGCGGCTGGGCGATCGCGGAACGGGCGCGGGAGGCGATCCGTGGCGACCCCGAGGCTGGGACGGCGCTGGTGACGCTCGCGACGTCGCTCGAGGCGGTGACCGCCGAGACCGTCTTCCGCGCGTGCAAGGCAGGGGACCCCCTCGCGTCCCGGCTCGTGCGGGAGACCGAGCGATTCCTCGCCGACGGGATCGTCGGCATCGTGAACGCGTTCAACCCGTCGGTCCTGATCCTCGGCGGCGGGATCGTCTCGGGCCTGCCGACCCTGATCCCCGTCGCGGAATCCGCGGTCCGCGCGCGATGCCAGCCTCCGGCTGCCGGCGCCCGGGTCGTGCCGGCAAAGCTGGGAGAAGATGCCCCGCTCATCGGGGCCTCCGAGCTCGCGCGAGGGTAGGGTCCGTCGGGCTACCTCTGGCCCGCCAAGAGTCGAGCGCCGTCCCCGACGGGACCTTCGCCGGGTCCGTCCCTGTCGTCCCGGGCGAGCGGGAAGCGCGCTTCAGACCTACGCGCAACTGGCGGCGGTCGTGCCCAGGTCCGCGAATGTCGTGCCGTTGCTCGCATACAGCAGGTCCTCGAACTGGTTCCCCGAGCCGCTCGGCGTAGGACCGAGCATGTCGAGTAGAGGATCGTCCAGTACGGGCCGAGAATCCCGATCAGCTCGGTCGTCGCCGAGGTACTGCGCAAGGAAGGACGATCCGCCCCCCGCGTCGGCCTCGGAGACCGCGGTCGAGGAGTCGATGACGGAGCCCGGGATCGTCCCCAACTCTTCGAAGGTTGACGTGCACGACCCGGCCATGAGGACGACGTTGGCCGCCACGATCCCGTGGGTGATGCTAGAGACGAGCGTGAGAAGCACCGCGCCGGTGGAGTTCTCGGAAGCCACGATCCAGGTGGACACCGCCCCGGCGGCAGCTCCGGAGGGAGTTGCGGGAACGATGAAGTTCGACGAATTCGTCCAGATCGACGTACACCCGGTAAGCCCCTGCGAGTCGGGAACGGATACCCCGCTCGCGCCCGTGGAGACCCCCAGCACGTCCACCGGAGTCCATGGGCCATCCTTCATGGTTGACTGCTCCGACGCCGCCGGACCGGCGACCTGGCTGTAGAGCAACGGAGTGCCGTACGTAGTGCCTGCGGATTGGGCGGCGGGATGAAGCACAACCGCCGCCACGATGATGACCACCACGATCACGACCGCAGCGACCGTCGCCACCACCACCCAGCGCCGTCGACTTCGGCGTGGCGGCATCGGAGCGAAGGCGTTAGACGCGGAACCGTAGGGGAGAGCGACGGGAGGGGCATCGCCGAACGGGGTGAACGCTGGGGCACCTGCCGGCGGGGAAGGAGCCGTGGGAGGTGGATTTGCTCCGGCCAAGAGGTTCTCCGCGGGTGCGGCCCGTACCGGTGATAGGGCGTCCGTCGCGGAGCCGCTCGGGGTGGGTCCAGCGGTGGAGGGAGTCCATGCCGGGCGAGCGGGCGGCGGCGGGGTAGGCGATGGCGCAGCCGGCGCGGGGAACTGTCGGATCACGGCTGGTTGGCCCGGGGGCGGACGAGGGGGAGGTGAAACGGGCGATGGGGTCGGGGCAGCTCGGCGGGGCGCGCTGTAACCGCTGGACGGTCGCGCCGGCCTCCCAAGGCCAGCGCCGCACCAGGAGCACACCTGTCTGCCTGCGTGGTTGACCCGGCGGCACGACGGGCACATTCTGGACCCTGAGCTCGAGCTCGACATCTTCAACGGCCCCAGGGTCTGGAGCGTCTCAACGGGCTGGCCGAGGCGAGGACAGAGGGCGTGCAATGGTCAGACGTCCAGGTGGATTCCATGGACCGGAGCTCCCGGGGGCCCCGCCCGGGTAAGGATTGCAGTCATTTCACCGTTCCGACAGCCGGAAGGTCACCCCGTCCGCACAAGGCGGCCAGGTCTCCGGGCCTACAGAAGGCCCGGACCGACTCCGTCCTAGGGAGGGCGGCCCTCAGGCTGCTGCGCCCGCGAGCTCGGCGCAGGCATCGAACAGTCGGCGTGCGCTTCGGTCATCCTGGGACGCTGCGGAGCCTCGGCCGACGTGATGTCGAGCCAGGTACGCCCCGGTCGTCGAGGCGAGCGAGGCGTCCGAGGCGGCGAAGATCACCGGGTCCGCGCCGCGACGCACGCTGCGCCCGAACAGCTTGGAGAGGATCCCGAAGCCGATGCCGACCCCGCCCGGATTGTTGCGTCCGAATCCGGACGCGACGAACCCCGGGTGGACCGCGTTGACCGACACACCACGGCCCCGGAGCCGTCGGGCGAACTCGCGGGTCAACAGGGTCAGCTCGAGCTTGGAGCGGCCGTAGGTCCGGAAGCCCCGGTATCCTCGGCTCGATTGGAGGTCGTCAAAGTCGACTCTGTGGCCGCGATGCGCCTCGGACGACACCTGCACCACCCGCGCCGGTGCGGCGGCGGCGAGACAGTCGGCCAGCCCCGAGGTCAGGATGAATGGCGCCAGGACGTTCAAGGCGAATGTCCGTTCGAGGCCTTCTGCCGTGACCTCCCTTCGGTGGAAGTAGCCGCCGGCGTTGTTCACGAGCACGTCGATGCGGGGATGCTCGTTGCGAAGGACCGAAACCAAACGATGCGCTTCCGACCGCAGGGCGAGGTCGGTGACGGCGATCGGGAAGATGTTCGGGTTGTGCGTAGCCCGGGAGATCTCGTTGGCGGCGGCTTCCGCCCGCTCGTTTCGTCGACCTACGACGACCGTCGTCGCCCCTCGTGCGGCCAACGCCAGGGCGACCGCGCGCCCGATACCGGAGGTGGAACCGGTTACGACCGCGACCTTTCCGCTCAGCGGTGTCGTTTCAGCGATCGGTGTCGATGTGACAGTCGCAGAGGCTGTCATGGTCCGGATATCGTCGGCTCATCGCACGACTAATGATTCCGACCGGCGCGGGAACCGGGCCTGCCGCGGCGCGAATGGCCCGACGGCAGGCCGAGAGGGACGGGGTGCCCTTAGGGCTGGACGCTGATGGTACCGGAGCGGCCCATCGAGACCTGGAGCTTCCCGCGGAAATCCTTGACCCAGCCGTCCGTGATGCGCACCTTTTGACCCACCGAGAACCGCTTCGTGTCGTCGCCCCAGAGCGTGAGGGTGATCGTCCCGGTCTCATCCTGGAGGGTGGCATCGGCGACCTGGGAGGCACCGCGAGAGGTGGTAACATCCCGAATCTCGGAGATGGCAGTGATCGTCGCATCGATGGTGGCGTTCATGTTGGACTTCAGCGTGGCAATTCCGGGCATGGCGGAGGCGGTCAGCCCGTCGGGGGTAAAGGCCTTGCGCATCGCGTTCGACGGCCCTGCGAGGCTCTTGGCGTGTCGGGAAGGGCGTCCTGGCCGGGGCCGGGTTGCCCCGCGGTGCTCGGGCCTGTGTGAGTCTCCGGGGCCCCGGACGACCGCGGGCCGGACTTAGCGCCCCGTCTTGAAACTACTTTCGAAAGGTCTATAGGACGAACCCTGTTCGGAATGGCCACCCGTGCCATCCACAGAGCCGCCGGACGGAGAACCGCTCGAGGCACGCGAACTCCTGGTCCGATCGGGTCTGCCGCGGTCGGGAAAGCGACCTCGCAGGCGACGCGCCGCGCGAATGGCACCGTGGATCGCCGTTGCCCTCATCGCCGTGATGCTGATCTCCGAGCTCCCGGTCATCAACCAGTTCGACCCTCACAGCACGGCCAGGCCCGCGCCTAACCCTTCCGAAGCGACTCTCGCGGGCCCGGTGGTCTCCGCCGTCGCCCACCCCTTGTCCACCCCCGCAAGTCGGGCGGCCAACAACGCATCCCTCTGTGTGCTGGGTATCCAGGCCGCCTGTCGGGACGGCGGTCCGGGTCCGTCTATCTCACTGGCACCGGAATCGGGCAGCCCTTCGTCCTGGACCAACATCACTCCGCCGACGTTGACGCCCGCTGACAATCCTTCCGTTCGCATCCTACCCGCAGAAGTCTACGACCCCGCGGCCCACGCAACCATCCTGTTCGGAGGGGAGGAGAACGCGCTCGACTATCTCGCGGATACCTGGTCGGTACTCCGACAGTCGCTGGACCGAGATCAACGACGGCTCCGCCTGTACCTCGGAGACCTGCCCGGAATCCAGCGTCGGTGCGATGATGGCGTACGACCCCGCCGCCGGGGGTATGATCCTGTTCGGCGGGTTCTTCTACTTCGAGATTCCGCATGGGGTTACGATCCAGGTCGCGTACAACCAGACCTGGCTGTTCGCGAACAACACCTGGACGAACATCACCGCCTCCGTCGGGGACGCGCCGTCGCCCCGATGGTCGGGGGCGATGAGCTACGACCCCTCCGACAACTACATCCTCCTGTTCGGGGGAGCGACCGCGTACGGAAACGCCCTGGGCGACACGTGGAAACTGTCGGACGGGACCTGGACCAACATCACCGCTTCCGAAGGCGGGGCGAGCGGTTACCTGTCCCAGGCTAGCCCCGGAGCCGAGAGCGGGTGCGGCCGTTGCGAACTCGCCGTCGGGCTACGTCATGCTCTTCGGCGGCATGGACAAGCAGGCCAACGGCAGCACCGACATCATCCAAAACTGGTGCCAGAACGGCTCGTACGAGAACGAAGGAAACTCGACCGTAGCCTGGTGGTTCTACCACGGGAAGTGGAGCCCCATGAACGGGTGGGGAGACACCGAGACTGGCCCCTGCACGCCGATCATCAAACGCCCCCACACCCCGGAGGCCCCGACCCCCGCCGCGAGCACGCTCGTACCGAACCCACCGTGCGGCCGCGTAGACCCGGCCCTGGGCTGGAGCCCGAAGAACGCACAGTTCGTCCTCTACGGGGGGTACGGTTCAACCGTCCAGACCACGAACAGCGTCTGCTCCGGGGGCCCGGCGATGCTGAACGACACGTGGCTGTACGGGAACGTCTCGGGCGGCGGGTACGTCTGGCATGTGGCCGGCGACTCCGGTGACCCGCACGCTCGCGCCTACATGGGCTACGCGAGCGACTTCACGGACGACTACTTCGAGATCTTCGGAGGAGAGCTCGCCGGCGGGTCGATCGTGAACCAGACCTGGCGATTCTTCGAATACGTCCATGCGAAGCTCACCGGGCCGGATTCCTACAACACCGCCCCTGGAATCCACCTCCTCTCCAACCTATTCACGGTCCTCGGGTACGGGGGGTCGGGCGATCTCACCTACACGCTCACCCAGAAGGAGCTGAAGACAGACAACTCTCTGGTGAGCTCCTGCGGCCAGTTCAACGGGGCTGCCCACCCGCTGCCGTACAACGGCACGGTCGCGTTCCATTGCTCGCCCGGGGTCGGAGCGTACAACGTCTATCGTCTGACGCTCACGGTCACGGATGTCAACCAGACCTCGGACTTCGCGACCTCGATCTGGATCTTCTACGTCCTGCCCCCGGAGTCGATGAACATCTACTCGGAGTATGTGAGTTACTTCTACCAGACGGTCGCCGTCCACAACACCTTCACGATCTACGCCGTGGTCGCGGGCCTGCCCGCTACCGGTATCACGGCCAGGCTGGGGGACAGGTCCGTGACCTTCGCACAGTCGTCCAACCCCAAGTACTGGAACGCCACGGTCAACATGAGCGGTGTCGCGCAGGGAGCGATCCTCCACGCCGAGGCGACCTGGGGGAACTGGACCCAGAACGCGACGTACAACGTCACGATGATCGCGTTCCCCGGATGGCTCCAGAACGTGATCCAGACCAACGGTCCCAACGAGACGTTCCAGTCGTTCGGGGCCGGGCCGTTCAACAAGACCTACTCGGTGAACGACTCGTACTCCTGGAACATCGCCTCAGGGTTCTCGCTGCCCATCGAGCTTCTCGGCGGCGACTACAACATGATCCCGTCGCTCGGGGTGAACTTCACAGTCACCTCGATGGGCTACCTGAGCATCAACGGCACCCTACCGCTGACCAGCACCTCCATCGACCTCGGCCCGGCCTCGCTGAGCCTCAGCGTAGGGCTCTCGCTGCTGGGCACCTTCGACGTGGTCGACAACAGCATCCACTGGGTCAAGGCGGTCGCGACGATCACGATCAGCGCCGGTCTCTCGGCGAGCATCCCGATCTACGGGTTCGACATCCTGGGCATCACCGTAGGGTTCGTCCTCGACGTCCAGATCAACGTCACGGCGGCGCTCAGTCTCGTCCTCGCGCCCACCACCGACCCGGCGGACGACATCCTGCCGGACGTCGGGATCATGATCCAGAACCTCCTGGGCACCCTCACGCTCGCCCTCTCGGCGGCGGTCGATTTCGGGATCGGCATCGCCTCGATCGGGCTGGGCGCCGGCGTATCGGTCGCGCTATCGTTCTCCACCGAACCCAACTTCGGCATTACCGGCGGCTGGGTGAACGGGTCGATCTTCGTCACCGCGTCGTTCCTGTTCTGGTCCGATTCGTGGAACATCGCGAGCGGAACGATCTACACGTGGGACGCTCCCGAGGCGGCGCCCGCCTACGACAACGGAAGCACGACGACCTGGGTGCTCGACGACCGATACTACAACGTCAGCTGGGTTCTACGACACGAACGCCTGGTCTCCTACCCAGACAAGCGGTCCGGCGGTCTACGACATCTACCCGTCCACGGAGGTCAGCGGCGCCTCCGGCTGACAACGGGGCCTACCTGTTCTACACGAACGACAACACAAGCCAGCCGGTCCAGAAGGGCCTGACGATCTCGGGGGACCGGCTCAACTCCTCGTCTAACGCGTTCGGGGCGATCCCGAGCCCCAACGACCCCGACTTCCTGGTGGTCAACCCCCAGGCCACCACGCTCCCTGACGGGAGCCTCTACGTGGTCTGGGACGCCCTCCCGGTCGCCGAGGAGGGCCTGGCGAGCCCGCTCGACCTTACCTCGCTGCCGCTCCAGGGAGCGCGGTACTATCCGACGAACCAGACGTGGGGCGTGATCCACACCTTCAGCGCCCAGGGATTCGCCGAGTCGTACGCCGTGGACGCCACCAACACTTCCGGCGAGGTCCTGGAGCTCGTCTCGCAGCAGCCGCTGCTCAACGACAGCACCGCCGAGCGGTTGGTCGAATACGACATCCTGACCGGGGACGTGATCCACAACGTCAGCGCGACAGGGATCTCGGAGATCGTTTCGTTCCGGGGAGACCCGGGGCTCGCCATCGTCCAGGCGCTCTCAACGGGAACGGACTCACTGATCAGTCTGTCGACCGGGAGCGCAGTGGCGATCTCCTACACACCCCCGGCGGACTCGAACCTCACGTCGGCGTCGTTCGTCACGGACTCGCCGTCAGTCCTCGTCCTCCTCTACGCGGGCCTGAGCAACACGAAGCTCGTCCTCTACAACACCTCGGACGGGGACACCGAGGGCACCCGCACGGTCGGGAGCAACGCCTCTGAGGCGGAGGGGATCGCCAGCGGCACGACGTTCTACGTCTTCGTTCGGACCGCGGACGGCATCCACGGCTGGTCCGTGAAGGGCGGGGTCTTCGAGGACCTCGCCGCCTTCGCGCGGCCCAACGTGGGAACGTACGGCCTCGTCCAGGCCGGCGGGTCGGTCGTGATCTATGCCCTCGCGACCGACGGATCGGTCAAGGACCCGACCGTCACGCTCTGGCTCGCGGAGATCGGGGCCGCCCTCCCGCCGGTTCCGGTGCCTTCCTCGGCGCGGGAGGGGGCCGCCTCTTCCTCGAACACGAGCGCGAGCTACCTCGTCTATCTCGCTATCGCAGCGGGCCTCGTTGCCGTCGTCCTGGTTGCGGTCGCCATCCGCACCCGCCGGCGCCCGCCGGCGGCGGCGCCGGCACCGTGGGCACCGCCGGCCGGGGCGGTCGGTGCAGAACCGGCGGCCCCCGCATCCCCCCCTGCAGCCCCGCCTCCTTCGGGGTAGGTCTTGATGGAAGGCGAATCCCCCCATCCCCGCGCGTTCCGGCGCCCGACTCGCGTCCGTTTCGCGGTCCTGGTCGCTCTGCTCGGCCTGGTCGGGGTGCTCGTCGCTTCGTCCGCGGGAGTGCCGAACGGGGTCGGTCCCAGTTCCTCGGGGGTAGCGGCCGCCCACGCCGACGTCCCCTCGGCCTCGAGCGAGGCCGGTGCACCCGTTCAGACGCCCGCCTCGGCCCCGACCTCGCCTGGCGCAGCCTACTCTCCCGGGATCAAGGGCCCCCCGACCCCTCAACCGACGTGGGTCAACGTAACGAACACCACCACCGGCCACGAGCCGCCCGCGGCGTGGGGCAGCGCCTCGGCGTACGACCCCGTGGACCACGAGACCGTTTACTTCGGGGGATGCGCGTCTGGTGCGTGTCCAGACAACCAGACCTGGGTGTACGCCAACGGCAGCTGGTCGAACATCACGGACCACAAGGACGACCCGCCGAAGACCGTGTTCTCCAGCATGGACTACGACGCGAACATGCATGCGGTCCTATTGTTCGGTGGCTGTCTCGACGCCAACTGCTCGGAAGCGACCAACGACACCTGGACGTTCGCCAACGGGACGTGGACGAACGTTTCCTACTTCGGCCCCGGGCCGGCGGCGCGGGGCGGGGCGTCCATGGCCTTCGACCCCCAGCCGGAGGAGAACGGCTCGGTCCTGTTCGGGGGCTGCGTCTCCGGATTCCTGGGTTTCCTCTTCTGCTTCAACGACACGTGGTCGTGGGAAGGTGACGGCGGATGGGTGAACCTGACCCCCACCTTCGGCCCCGGCGCACGGGGATTCGCCCAGATGGCATACGACCCGGCCACCGGGGACGTCGCCCTGTTCGGCGGGACCGAGCTCTTCAGCATCTACTCGGACACCTGGGAGCTCTACTCGGGGCAGTGGTGGAATGTCACGGAAAAGGCGTCGCCGCCAGGCCGAGCCTACGGGTCCATGCTCTACGACCCGGGGCTCACGAGCCTCGTGATGTTCGGGGGGCTCAACGCCTCCGCTGACTACGCCAACGACACCTGGGTCTTCGCCGCCGCCGGCTGGACGGAGCAGAACCCATCGGCCTCACCGGAGGTCCGCGGCTCCTACGACTTCGCCCTGGACGCGACTGGGCACGACCCCGGTCCTGGAGGGCGGGAGCAACAACACGGTCACCTTCGGCGACACGTGGGCCTACGAGTTCGCCCCCACCGTCTCCCTCTGGTACAGCGTCTCGTCGTCCGAGGTCTCGGAGAAGGTGACGTTCCATGCACTGCTCGGCCACGGCACCGTTCCCTACCAGATCACCTTCGAGTTCGGGGACGGCACGGACGCCTACGTCGCGGGATCCTCTACGGACATCTCGGCGGACCATTCCTTCGACTCGGCCGGGACGTTCCTCGTATCGGTGTTCGTGACGGACGCGATTGGGGCTACGAGTTCGGCCACCGGTTACTCCTTCACGGTCACCCCGGGACCGCTGGTTACGGCCGCGGCCCGGCCATCGGCGGGGGACGTGGGCCTGCCCGTCGAATTCCTGAGCACCATCGTTTCCAACGGCACGTTGCCGCTCAACTTCACCTGGGACTTCGGCGACCACACGAGCGCCTACGGGCAGGGTCCGACCCACACCTACGCGGCCGCGGGGGTCTACACCGTGAAGCTGAAGGCGAGGGACGAGGTCAACGACACCGACACGGTCTCGTTCTCGCTGACGATAACCGCGCTCCCGACGCTGGCCGTCGGAGCGACGTCGACCTCGCCCGCGCAGGGCGCGATCACGACGTTCTTCGCGAACGTTACCGGAGGGAGCGGCCCGTTCACCTACGCGTGGAGGTTCGGTGACCATACCGGGAGCGCGCTTCCCGTCCCGCAGCATGCCTTCGCGAGCCCCGGCACGTACACCGTGAAGGTCTGGGTCAACGACTCGGCGGGCGCGTCGACGAACGCCTCGATCTCGGTCACGGTTCCGAGCGCCACGACGAGCGCGTGGGGCTCGGTCAGTGGTGCCCCGCTCTGGTTCTGGGCGGGGATCGGGGCCCTCGCCGTGGTCGGCGTCCTCGGGAGCGTCCTGATGGTCCGTCGCGGCAGGCTGCCAAAATCGTAGGCCGGGCCCTCCCCGGCGGGGCCGGTCGGCTCTCGAATCCAGGGCAGACGGCCTCGGGCGTCCGGGTACTGTTATTACGGAGGCCGCCTCGGGCGGCCCGTGCCCGACCACCCTCCGCGCGTTCTGGCGATCGGGCTCGACTCGGTCTCGCCGTGGCTCCTCTACGAACGGTTCCTCCCGCTCATGCCCAACGTCCGCAAGCTCCTGGAGCGCTCGCGCTACGGGACCCTACGAACGATCGACCCGCCGATCACCGTTCCCGCGTGGGCCGTGATGTTCTCGGGGATGGACCCGGGGACGCTCGGGGTCTACGGCTTCCGTCACCGGAAGGCCGGCACCTACTGGGACAACTACATCCCGACGTCCCGCACGATCCTGAAGCCGATGGTCTGGGACCGCCTCTCGCGGATGGGAAAGCGGGTCTGCGTCATCGGCATGCCCCCCGGGTACCCACCCCCCGCGGTCAACGGGGTCTACATCTCCGACTTTCTGACCCCGGACAACGCGACCGACTACGTCTACCCGCCCTCGATGAAGGCGGAGATCGACCGGGTGTCGGGCGGCTACCCGTTCGACGTCACCTTCCGCCAGGACGACCGCGACCGGATCGGCAAGGAGGTGTTCGAGATGACGCGCAAGCACTTCGCCGTCGCGCGGCACCTCTGGAAGAAGGAGCCGTGGGACCTGTTCGCCTACCACGAGATCGGGCCGGACCGCCTCCACCACACGTTCTGGAGGTTCTTCGACAAGGCCCATCCGAAGTACGAGGAGAACGAGCACCTGCGGACCCTGGTCGAGGACTACTACCGGATGCTGGACGAGGAGCTCGGCCGGTTCCTCGCGGAGGTCCCGAAGGACGTCCGGGTCCTCCTGGTCTCGGATCACGGCAGCCAGGCGATGCAGGGGGCCTTCTGCATCAACGAGTGGTTGATCAAGCAGGGGTTCCTCACGCTCCGCGGCCCCCGGCCGCCCCCCAAGACCCAGATCGAGGAGGCCGACGTCGACTGGTCGAAGACCCTCGCCTGGGGGGCCGGCGGATACTACGCACGGATCTTCTACAACGTGAAGGGCAGGGAACCCCAGGGAGCCCTCGCCCCGGCCGACCTCCCGGCCTTCGAGGCGCGACTGACGAAGGAGCTCCAGGGCGTACGCCGACCCGACGGGGCGCCGCTGGGCGTGGACGTCCGGCGTCCGAAGGACATCTACCGGGGCGTTCAGGGAGATGCGCCCGACCTCATGGTCTATTTCGGCGACGTCGCGTGGCGGTCGATCGGGACGATCGGCTACCCGACGCTGTTCATCGAAGAGAACGACACCGGTCCGGACGACGCCGTGCACTCGTTCGAAGGGATCTACTCGATCTCCGACCCCGTCGAGGGCCGGGGGCAGCGCGGACCCGTCGAGAAGCTGATGGACATCGCGCCGACCGTCCTCACGCTCCTGGGTGCGCCGGTGCCGCCCGAAATGCAGGGAAAGGCGATCACGGCCTTCCGCTGATTCCAGGGTTCCGAACTCCGGCTCTACCCGGCACCTCGGCCAACCCGACCACTCGGAGGGCCAGAACCGGCCCGAACGCGACGGTCCGGGGGGCCGCTACGGACGGCTCCCCTAGGCGCTCGAGCTGGCCGGGGTGGCCGTCGGGGACGGCGTTGCCTGCGGGAGGCTGACCAGGCCCAGGAACAGGAGCAGGATTCCCAAGAACTCCGCGTAGTAGAGGGCGATCGGGAAGCTCGCGATGTAGAGGGTCCCACCGGCTCCCAAGATCACCGCTCCCGCCGCCATCATCAGGGTCTGCCAGCGGTGGGACCGGCGGAGCGACACGGCCGTCGCCGTCAGCAGAACGGCCGTCGCGGGGACGGTCACCAAGGAAGAGAGCAGGATCAGGATCAGGGGGGGATTGCCCGTGATGATCCCGCTGGTCACCATGGAGGTCGAGAGGGGGGTCAGAAAGCTCGCCACGCCGACCACCGCCGAGGTGGCGAGCGTGTACGCGGTGTAGACCCGCTCGACCCGCGGGCTCTTGAGGATCTTCGTCGCGCCCAGCGATAGAATCCCGACGATCGCGGCGGAAAGGAAGACGTAGGCCTGGAGGATCGGGAGGGAGACCAGTCCCAGGTAAACGACCGTCTCGATCCCCATGGCGGCCGCGGCAAAGGCGAGCCCGCCACCCCACATCAGTTGGGCTCTCGAGCGAGTGGTCCGATAGTGGAGCAGCCCTCGGACCGACAGCACGGAGAGCAATCCGCACAGGGCGGCCAGAGAGGTCGACAGGACGTAGAACATTACGTCCACAAAGGACTCCGACCCAGCAGGTCTATCCCGACCCCGCAGTCAACCGCCATCGGTACGAGCCGAGACGGAGGAGGCCTGTCGATTTATCTGGGCGTCGCACGGACAGTTCGAGTCGGACGGCACGCGGCCCTCCTCGAACGAGAGGAGGGGTGCTTTCCGCAGCTAGGAAGTGTCCAACCTTGGGCCAAGCGTTCGGCCGGCGGACCGGCCGAACCCTCCTCGTCCCGGAACGGACCAGCGTCTACACAGCTCCCGGAGGCACCGAAGGCGGGGATGCCGGGGGAGGAGGGGGTGGGGGAGGGGCCGCACCGCCTGTCGGAGCGGAGGGCGCCCATTGGGCAGGGCCGCCCGGCGCAGCCGAGGGCTTGCCGGGCCGCCGGACGAGCAACACCGCCTCGACGACTGCGATCACGGCCACGACGATTACCAGGACGATCCAGACGAGATTGGAGCTGGAGGAGGAACCGGAGCTGGAGGTTGATGCGGGAGCTGCCGCGACGAACTCGAGAACGCGGTGGTCGCCGATATCATC
This sequence comes from uncultured Thermoplasmata archaeon, assembly GCA_963713145.1. GTDB lineage: Archaea > Thermoplasmatota > Thermoplasmata > Lutacidiplasmatales > UBA184 > Lutacidiplasma. Next base: position 228,182 of record CAVQKI010000002.1, read on the forward strand.
GACCCACAGGTTTCCTGCAGAGTCGAACACCGCCCCTTGCGGGTTCTGCAAGCCAACAGCGCCGCCTTCGGACGCGGTGGTGGTCAGGTTAGGTTGGCCGATCACAATCGTCGGGGCTTCGTAGTTTGCGAAGGTCGGGCCGACGAACTCGACGACCCGGTTGAGGCTGTAGTCGACCTCCCATACGTCCCCGTGAGAGTCGAGCAGGAGGGTGCCGACGTACCCGAAGCTGTTCGGGCCCGTGCTGCCGGCGGTTGTGAAGTCCGGCTGGCCGAGAACGACGCTCGCCGCCTCGCCGGTGGACAGGGGCGCCAGATACTCGAGAGCCCGCGCGTTGTTCCAGTCGCTCACCCACGCATCACCATGAGCGTCAAACTGAATCGCTTGAGGCGCCGAGAGGTTGACCGCGGTCGTGTTTCCCTGGTTGCCCGTTAGGGTCGACTGGCCGAGCGCGATCGAGGCCGCTTCCCCATCGGAGAACGGTGGGCGGAATTCCGTCACACGGTTGTTGAGGAACTCTGCCACCCACAGGTCACCGCTGGCGTCGAACGAGATGCCGACGGGCCCCGAAAGGTTGGTTGGCCCGCTGCCGACAGTCGAGGGTCCTCCAAAGGCGGCCTGACCAATGATGAGGCTCGCGTTCATGCCGTTCGAGAACGGCGGTCGGAACTCCGTCACGCGACCCGAGCCTTCGGACGCCACCCAGATATCGCCGGCCGAATTGAACGCGACCCCCTCCGGTCGCGTCAGGTTCGACGCGTTAACGCCCGGGCCGTTGTTCGTGAAGTTCGATTGTCCCAAAACCAGTGATGCCGTCATCCCGGTGTGGAACGGGGGAACGAACTCGAGGACTCGATCGGCGGAAAGGTCGCTCACCCACAGGTCGCCGTGACTGTCGAAGGCGGACAGCCAGGGGAACAGGTTGCTCGAATTGGTCGGCGACGAAGCGGTCGTCGCCGTCAGGTTAGACTGGCCGAGGGCAAGGCTAGCGGGCATCCCCGTTGAGAAGGGGTTTGCCGCGACAGGGGTGAAGGGGATACTCAAGCTGACGGCCGCACCAGAAACGGTGAACGACTCGAACGGGGGTTCGGAGAGATACCCCTGGGGAGGCAGGATGGCCAGCTGGTGGGTGCCATCGAATTCGGAGAACTGCAGAGACCTGCCGGAGCCCGAGACCGAGGGCGCTCCGTCGATCTCGGCCCCCCAGTGGGTGCCCGCAGGCAGCCCGGCCTCGGTGACGTTGACGGTGTAGGGTAACAGAAGCAGCGGTCGTCCCGAGGCTTCGGAGGCCCCTCTCAGGGGCGCAGGAACCAACTTTGGGCCTGGCTGCACCAGGGCGTGACCCGAGAGGACTCCCCCGGACGATGAGAACGCAGACGTCTCTCCCGGGAGAGCGCTCAGCATGGCCACGAACGGGGACGCCATTACTCCCGAGAGCACAACCGCCACAATCAGCGTGAGACCAGAGATCCGACTCGCTCGCATCTCCGTTCCCACTAACTTCTCATTCATGAAGCTATGGCTGGAATTCGCGTGAGCGCCAACGGGTGAAAACGCCCTCACGCGAAGGGTGACCGACGGTCTTCTCCGCTCGGGACTGTCCCACTTCGTCGCCGCCACCCGGTTAGCTTCCGGGTCCCCCAACCCTCCCGGGACCCGACCGCCCGTCCATGAGTTCCGGCTGGCGGAATTCAAATAGAACATATTCATATGCATATTCATGTCATCCCGGAACATCGCGGTCCAGAAGAGTGTGTACGACGGGCTGGCCAGAGAAAAGCGGACTGACGAGAGCTTTACTGCCGTCCTTCGAAGGCTCCTCGACCAACGCCGAAGCGTCGAGGACCTCAACGCGGCCTGGGGAGCCGCCGGCGCCAAGGCCGACCGGGCCCGCCTCCAGCGTCTCCGAGGGGGAGGGCTCTCCCGATGAAGGCCCTCGATACGCCGATCCTCTTGGCGTTGCTCCAGGGGAGCTCCCGGGTCCGGGACCAGCTCCGACGGCTGAGGGGGACCGAACTTGCGACCACCGAAGCGAACTTCCTCGAGCTAGCCCACCTCGCAGCCTTCGCCCCCCCGAAGCTCCGTGGGGAGAGGTTCACTGCACTCACACGCCTGAGGCAGCGGATCACCGTGCTGCCGATCGACTCTCGCGGCGTTGAGGTAGCCAGCCGGCGCATCTCCGCCTCTCCGTCGCGAAGTCCCTTGGTGACTGCGATGCTGGGCGCCCTCGAGGCCTACGGATGTGAGGAGCTTCTGACCGACCGCCCCGACCAGGTGGGCGGGCCATGGCGGTTCAAAGTGAGGAAAATCCAGACATAGGCCACTAAATAATGATAGACACGTAACAATACTTCCTAAGACCACAGTTTAGAGCGGAAAGGCTCGATCCGAGCCTCGAAGGTGGCAACCAGCACGCAAACCCCACCCCTTTGGCCCGAACTACCCCTCTAACCACTGTATCCTGATAATTGAGCTCTAAGACATGCATTATACGTTCTCAGCAATCCACAGTCACCACACTACACGAGACTGGACGGGTCGACCAAGCCCCGCCACGCCGCACCCCTCGAGGTAAAGGCGTATAACAGGAGTTATACGGCAGGAAATTGGCTGAGTCGGCCCGCTTGACCGGGAGTGATTTGGCCGATAACCCACCCCGGTCCTCAGACGGCCGCTCGGGGAGAGAAATCGTCATCCCACCCCCAATCGGTACCGCCCGAAAGTGTAGACGAGCGATCTCCGCAGGTGACGAGGCTGCCGCCCCTCGCCCCAAATCCGTCGGCGACGGCACCCGACCGGTAATTCGCGCTGGCCCCCGGGCCGCTGGTCGACGACTTGCCTTGAAGTGAGGCGGCAGGAGCGTGACTCTTCCCCTGGTCAAGTCGTGGCCGTACGCCGTCATATGTCGGCCTGACCATCCCCTCGGCACCCGAGAAAGCCCAACGCCAAGGAGCCCCCACGGTCAGCCAACGTCTGGCGGCACGAGGAAATGATCCTCGGAAAGCCCCCATGGACGCGGTTCAATGATGTGTTCATATGCATAAACATATGTGGTATCCAACGGAACTGAGCCGGAAGAACCGGTCAACCCGCGCAACCGATCGAAGGGTCCGGCTGGTCTTGAGACGGCGCTAGCAGATCGAACCGATCGGTGCAAACCACCAGCGAGGGGCCGCCATGTGCCGGAAATGGCCGACAGGTTGAATACGGCGATGCAGGTGGTTGCAGGCATGAATCCTACGAGAAGAATTGCCCGCCTGAGCCTGATGTTACTGACCGTAGCTGCCGTGGCCTTGAGCCCCGCTCTAAGCTGGTTGGCAGAGACCCCGTCAAGTGTCCACGGCTCGCCTGCCCCCTCAGCCCTCTCTTCACCCCCAGGCGACCTAGGCACGACCCTCCTCCAAGCTGCGAGCAGCTCCCTGGCCAGCGGGGCCGGGCCTGCACAAGGCGAGGGTTGGAGATGCTCCTCAATCGGTGGCGGCAGTTTGAGCTGCGACCCGGGATCGGGAAGCAATTCAGCGCGTTTCGAGAAACCCAGCGGTTTCGAAGTTCAGCCGACGGTAGTGCACCCCTCGGTTTCGGCCCCTGCCGAGTGGTACAACCAGACCTTCCAAATGAACGGGTTCTTCGGCGGAGAGAGTTACACCGTCAACTCGGCCGCAGCGGCGTTCGACCCCTTTCAGCAAGAGGTCATACTGTTCGGAGGGTGCTCGCCATTCCAGTGCCCGTCCAATCAGACATGGATCTACAACGGATCGGAATGGGAGAATTACACCGGACTTACCGGCCTCACCCCACCCGCCGTCTACGGCGAGGGGCTGACCTGGGACCCACAGTTCACCACGATCATCATGACCGGGGGCATCCTGACGAATGGCAAGGTCACGAACGCTACCTGGGACTTCAACGGCAACGACTGGCAGAACATGACACAGGATCAAGGAGCTGACTTCTTCTTCGGAGAAGGGACGGCCTTTGCGGCCACGGCGTACGATCCGGCGCTGAACGAGCTCGTTGTCGTAGATGGCTGCGCCCTGGCGGGCTGCACATCCATCTTTGACTATGTGGAGGTGCTCACGGAGGCGGGAGGATGGACCGGCGGCGCCCACCTTCTGAACCCCGGGACGTGGCATTCCGAGCAGTACCTATGGGGCTCCTCGATGGCGTACGACCCCACCGATAAGGAACTCGTGTTATTCGGTGGTGTGTCCAACGCCAACAATTCGACCGTCAATTGGACGTTTATTCTCAATGACACAGGCTGGTACAACATCACTTCCTAGCTCCTCCTCGTGCTATGGCCTGCTCGGCTGCTTCTATCCGGGCGACCGGTACGGCGCTTCCGAGACCTGGGACGGGCAGATCGGAGAAATCGTGCTGACCGGAGGATTCTCGGATTACTCCGGGACGTACTACAACGACACATGGTACTTCATCGGCGGGACGTGGTACACTTCCGGCTCCTTCGAGTCCATATCGGGACCCGAACCGGAGTGGGGGGCCGCCATGCCGACGAACAGCTCGGTGCTCGCCCCGCTTGAGGTCGGCGGGGAGGCTTATGGGACAACGTACAACACATCGTGGGTCCTTGACATCCCACCGGCTCCCACGATCTCCGTGCTTCACCCCAATCCCGCGGACCGCGGCGAGACGGTGACCGTTAACGAAACGCACTCTCCGGCAAGGGATCAGGGACGATCTTCTACGACTACCTGTACGCCAATTCCACACTCATCGACAGCACTCCCTCTGTCGGGGTTAACTTCACCGACACGTACACCATCAGCGGCAGTGCGGTCCCCACGGTGACCGGTAGAGACCCGGTCGTCGCAGCGGAAGTGGACTACTTCGGTGTCTACGGCTACGCGTACGCCAACATCACGGTAAACCCCGCGCTCTCCGCGTCGGTGATCTATTCGACCTCGACGACTCCGACTACGACCACGTCGGTGACGTTCAATGTCACGGCAATCGGTGGAACACCGGCCTACGCGTACGCCTGGAATTTCGGCGACACCCATACGGGATCTGGTCCCGCGGAGTCCCACACGTTCTCGGCCGCGGGTAACTACACCGTTAGCGTTGTCATTACCGACGCCGGGGGGGGTCGGGTCACGAAGCAACTGGTGCTGTCGGTGACGAAGGCGGCTTCTTCGATGTCGTTGCTCGCCGACCTGACGAGCGGTGTTGGCCTTTACGCTCTGGTGGGAATAGTCGTGGCAGCCGTCGTAATCGCCCTTGCGGTCATGATGATGAGGCGGAAGAAGGAACCCACGAGCGCGCCCCCTGCTGCTCAGACGGGCCCGATCATGCCGGACGCGCCGGTGGCTGCCACGGCTGCAGGCACCCCGCCGCCCACACCGCCCCCTGGAGCGAGTTAGAATCGGCAGGAGAGGTCGAGCCATCCCAAGCCCTTCCGGGCTCGGGAGAACGTTCAACCCACCGACCGTTCCCGACACGCCGAGCGCTCGGCGCAGCGCTGCACGCGATTGGCGATTAGCTGTCCGCGTAAGCAACCAAACGATGCATATGGCTAATGTTTTAGTTCAGTGTTAGCCGAATGAATGATTTCAGAGCGCGGTAGGTCTTTTAGCGGGTGGTCCCATGCGAGGAAGGAGACTGCCGGGTCCGCCCGGTAGTGCGAAGACGATGATGGCAGCGGAAGGAAAGAAGGTCTGGATGGACGGTCGCCTCGTCGACTTCGCGGACGCGAAGGTCCACGTCCTGAATCACACGCTCCACTACGGGGTGGGCGTCTTCGAAGGTATTCGTGGCTACGAGACGGCCCAGGGGCCGGCCATCTTCCGATTGAAGGAACATGTCGCCAGACTGGTCACGTCTGCGGGCATCTACCATATGCCCCTTAGGTGGTCTGCGGAAGAGATCGCCCAGGCGATCCTAGACACGCAGGCCGCGAACGGAATCCTGCCGTCCTATATCCGGCCGATCGTCTACCGGGGCGAGCCCGCCCTCGGGGTGAAGAACTCAACGGGCAAGGTCTCGCTCGCCATTGCCGCGATCCCTGCGAAGAAGTACCTCGGAGAGTCGTCAGAGTCGGGGATTCGCGCCAAGATATCGCCGTTCCGGAAACCCCGGTCCGACGCCCTCCCGTCGTTCGCGAAAGCGGCAGGGAACTACCTGAACAGCTACCTCGCCGGGGTTGATGCGCAGAAGGACGGATACGAGGAGGCGATCCTCCTTGATTCGAACGGATACGTCGCCGAAGGGACGGGGGAGAACATCTTCGTCGTACGCGGGAAGCACCTCTATACCCCCGGGCTCGAGTCGGACATCCTGCTCGGGATAACGCGAAGCTCCGTGATCCAGATCGCCACGGACCTCGGCTACGAGGTCACCGAGAAGATGGTCTCGATGAACGAGCTGCTTACCGCGGACGAAGCGTTCTTCACCGGAACGTACGCGGAACTCGCCCCGATCAAGCAAGTGGGACACTACACCATCGGCAAACGATCTCCCGGCCCCGTGACCCTGTCGATCATGGAGACGTTCCACAAGATCATTCGCGGGGAGCTGCCGAAGTACCGCGAGTGGCTCACGCCCGTCCCCGCTCTCGCAACGGCCTCCGCACCGCGGGTCCGGCGGGCCTGAGCGCTACGACTCGGCCTCGGGAGGAGGCGGCGGCGGTCCGGGGTGAGCGCACGTATGCACGTGGGGGTCGGGGCGCCAGACGAGCTCGATGCGGAGGCCCTCGGGGCCCCGTAGGAAGAGTGACCGGGAGTCTTCCCGCTCCTTCTCGCCCGTGATAGTGACGCGAGCCCGCCCGACCCGATTCCTGAGCCCCGTCCATTCGCTGACGCGCAACGCGATGTGATCGATGCCTGTCGGCGCCTCACCCTTCGGGGAGTCCCGCAGCCCGAGCACTTGGTCTCCGAACAGAAGGAAGGTGTGGTCCACGGCCTCTCCGATGACCTCGAGGCCGAGCTGCTCGACGAAGAATCGTTTCGCCTTCGCTCGGTCCTTCACGCGCAGTTCAACGTGGTCGAACCCGATTAGCCCGAAGTCGCGATGAGGTGCTCCCGCCGGCACGAGCGCCCCAGATTTCCCTCGTTATTAGCCCCTCGCTTGCCGGACGATTCAGACCACGGGCCGCCCGCGGGCTCAACTAGTCGGGCATCGAAGGCTGATTCCTAGCTCCGTTTCGACGACTATAAGGGTCGCCGAGGCTGACGGGGCTGAAGTGAGCGGACTGAACAGTCACGAGGGCGAGCTCGAGAAGGCGTTGGCACGCCTCGGCGGGCATGTCCCGTTTGCGGACCTAATGGCGGAGCGGCATGTCGGCGAGTCCACATCGCTGGACTCGAAATCGACATCGGTCTCCGCTGAGCCCCGCATGCAGGGAGCGATCTTTCGAGGCTGGGAGGGGAGGTACTGGGTAGAAGCCGCTACGTCGGATTTTGACCCTCGATCGTTGTCGGCTGCGGTCGACCGGCTGATACAAGCCGCGACGCGATCTTCCAAGCACGACCCACCGCCAGGCCAAGCGGCGACTACCCGAGGAGAATGGTCGACGAAGCCCCGCCGCCCCATGAGCACTCTCGGGCCGGAAGGGATGGTCGCGCGCGCGCGCGAGGCCCGCGGTTGGGCGAAATCGGTGGAGGGGATCGGAGAGGCCCAGGTGCGCATTCAGTGGGATGAGGAGGAGAGGCTGTACCTCAACACGGCCGGGGCCCGATGCTCCCAGACGACCAACCGGACCCACTTCGTAGCAATCCCGGTAGCGCTCGAAGGTGGTCGCGCCGAGTTCGACTTTCTCAATGGCGGTGGAATTGGTGGAGAGGAGATCCTCGATGCCCTCACCGAGGAAGATGTGACGGCGACTGCTCGCCGGTCGAAGGAGCTGCTGTCGGCTACAGCGCCGCCGTCGGGATCCATGAGCGTTGTACTGGACCCGAGCGTCGCGGGGCTGTTCGCCCACGAGTCGTTCGGGCACGGAACCGAGGCGGATCAGTTCCTTCGGGATCGGTCATACCTTAAGCCCCTCCTGGGCGCCAAGGTCGGCCCAGAGTTTCTTTCGATCGCCGACGACGGGGCGCTCGCCGGAGAGTGGGGTTCGATCTACTGCGACGACGAGGGTCACCCTGGCCAGAAGACGATGCTCGTGGAGAAGGGCCATTTCGTTGGGGCGCTACACGACTCGGAGACCGCCGCGGCCTACCGGGTCAAGCCCACGGGCAACACGCGCCGGTCGGACTTCCTCAGCCGGGCGTTCGTCCGGATGACGAACACCTACGTTGAGCCGGGAGATCGAACTCTCGAGGAACTCGTGTCCGAGGTCAAACAGGGGGTGTTGCTTGAACGCGGGACGAGCGGGATCGAGGACCCCCTGGGCGGCCAGATGCAGCTCAAGGTGAAGATGGGGCACCGCATCGAAAATGGCCAGATCAAGGAGCTCGTCTCCTCGATGGCCCTGTCGGGACGGGTCCTCGAGTTCATGAAGGCGATCCGCGCCCTGAGCCGCCGCACCGACTTCTCGATACAACCCGGCTTCTGTGGCAAGGGGCACAGCGACTACCTTCCCGTCGGCTCCGGCGGCGTCTACCTCCTTTCGGATGCAGTAGTGGGGCCGGCATGAAGCAGGACCCGGACGGCGGAGAGATCGCCTACCGGATTGGAGACCGCTTGAAGACCCCCGCCCCGTGGGAGGTCTACGCAGAACGGTCCGAGAGGTACGAGGTGCATTTCAACGGCACGGCGACGGAACTCATCCACGGCCCGATCGCCCTCGCAGGATTCGGGGTCCGAATCTTTCGATCTCGAAACGGCAAGACATCGACAGGATTCCAGGCTTCGACCGACCTCACTGACGCGGGTATCCGCGCTGCGCTCGAGGACGCTGAGCGCCTCACCCAATACTCGGAGTTTCCAGCCAAGGCCGTGGAGCTGCCTTCCCAGGGACCGACCTCGTCCGCGGGGCCTAAGGTAGTCGACCCGGAGCTATGGAAGGAGCCGCTCGGCGCGGTGGAGGGGTACATCGCCGCGCTGTTTGCCGCGTTCCACGGGCGCAAGCAGGCGATCCCGAGCTTCGGCTCAGTTCGAGCGACGCTCACCCAGACGTCCGTCGCCAACTCAGCTGGCCTCAGGACGACCTATCCCCAGACAACGGTCGAGTTCGAGGTCGCGGTCAAGGCGTTCGGGGGCCCTGAGGGCCCGGCTCCCGGGGAGTACTGGGTGACCGAATCGGGGCGAAGGCTCGACAAGAAGGCCCTTCCCGGGGCGGTCGAGCGCTGGTGCCAGTATGCCGCGGACGTCCGGCGGGCCACATCGCCGCCTACCGGCGATCTCGCCGTGATCCTCCCCGTCGGAGTGCTTTCGGGTATCCTGCCGACCACCCTCGGGTACAAGCTTTCCGGCCCTGCCCGGCTGCGAAAGATGTCCGTCCCGTTGGGACAGAAGGTCGCTCCCGAGCACGTGACCGTCCGAGATGATGGGTGCTACGATTGGTCTCTCTCTTCCGCGCCAGTCGACGACGAGGGAAGCCCGCAGCGGCTCCGCACCCTAGTGTCGGAGGGCTTGGTCCGGGAGCTCGTGTACGACTCGCTCTACGGCGCTGCGTTCGACGTCCCCACGACCGCGAGCGCTGTCCGGTCCGCCTTCGGCGGGACTCTCGCTTGGAAGCGTTTCACTCGGGCCCCCGCTCCGGCAGCGTCCACCCTGGTCGTAGCCCCGGGCGATGGAGGAACCGACTTGGAGCTGCTCGAGACCGCCAAGGACGGCATCTGGGTGCAGCAGCTCGGTTGGGCGAGCCCTGACCCCATCTCCGGCGCGTTCGGGGGCGAGATTCGGATCGGTTACCGGATACGCGGCGGCAAGCTCGCGGAGCCGATCCGGGGCGGTATTGTCGGCGGGCTGGTCCTGGGCGCCAGCTGGAGCCCCGTCCTTGCTCAACGGTATCGAAGCGGTGGGCAAGACCCTCGAACTCTCCGAGTCAGTGGCGGCCCCATCAATCCTCGTGCGGCCGCTCTCCGTCGCGGGTGGCCCCGCGTAGGGGCCCTACTTCGTCTTGGGCAGGCTCAGAACGATCGTCTGGCACTTCGGGCATCGCAAGCCCGGAAGGTTCGCAGAATAGCTTCCTTGAAATCCGGTGCCTACCAGGACCTCAAGCCCTTTGGGCCGGGTTCGCACGGCGGAGGCTTCGCGGGCCCAGTAGAGCCCCGACCCGTTCGACGTAGCGACGTACCCCGACACCATCGGTCCCCCGCAGACCGAGCACATCCCCTCCGCCATCCGAGCCGCCGCCGGAACGGACCGAGCGGGGGTAATATTCGTTTTCGCTCCTGGCCCCGCGTCCCTACGACGGGAGCCTCAGGGTTTTTCGGACAAATAGCGACCCCCGCAGGGCCGGGTACCCTGCGGGGGCCAAGTCATCGTGATCTTAGTACGTTGTATCTCTCGAGTTCACCGCGGCGCTGGATCGCATCTGGCTACGGGACGTTGCCCCCCGCGCCAGGTAGGTCGGGCTAAGCCAGCGAGGCCAGCCCGATAGGGTGGGGTTGTCCGAGCGAGGTGGGGGGGCAACCGCGAGAATGAGTTGTCGGCTGGACGTTCGAACCGACGAGTGGCGGCTGTGGTGCGTCGCGAGCGACGCGCGTTCTGTGCGCATCATCAGAACACCTCTCCGAGGTCGGGGGGTGGTAGCCACGAGATCATTAACTGGCGTCCCGCGCGACCCGGATCCTGCGGGACGACCTGAGCAGTGCTGGAGTGGGAAGGCGAGGCGGCCAGTGCCTCGAAGTCCCGAATCCGCTGCCCCGCGGAAACCCTCGGTACATCCACGATCGGAGGGATGTCCGGGGTGTAAACCGGGTAGTTACCAACCGAACCCAATGGGTAGTGTTGGGTCCCGCGGCCGTGCCGGACCGAGGGGGCATCGAGATGGATCTCCCCGCAACGCGGGCAGACGTCTGCGGCTTCGAGCATCGCTCCGATGCCGCCGAGGTGAGCACCGATTGCTCCCCTTTCGCTCATTGCAGAACTTGGTTGTCCGGCCCGCTATTTAAACATCAGTTGATATTTTGTACAAAATAACTCTATGTATATCCTCAGCCCATTGGCTTGCTGATGGGCCTCCAGACCTACCTCCCCATCGAGATTCTCGACTACGTGCAGACTCACGAGCCGTCCGACGAGGTCGGTATACGGGATCGGCCAGCGTGAGCTGGCGAAGGCGCTCGGCTACCACCCGTGTTCGATGTCCAGGCCACTCGATCAGCTCGTTGCGGAGGGTCTCCTGGTTGCCAGGCGTGGTCTTGTGAGGGATGGGCGCGCCGACAGCTGACCTATCGGCGTAACACCCGCGGGACTGACCCGACTCAAGCGGGAGACACGAGAGGTTCCGTTGCTCTCGGGAGATATTCCCCCGCCCCCCACCCATTCCTCGGGAGGAAGGAAGAGCTGGACCAGCTGATCGAATTCACTCACGCTGGGCGCTTCCCTTACCCTGGTTGACGGCCCGCCCGGGATGGGAAAGTCAGCTTTGATTAGTCGACATCTACGGCGGATTAAGCGCGGGAAGAATCCCGTTTCTGGTTCACCGTAAGACCCGCGAGTTCGCCCAGGCAATTCGTTTCCGTCGCTATCTCACGCACTTTCGTTCCTCGGGAACCCCCAACTTGCCTACTACTCGCAGCTGCCGCGGAATCCAGTTTCCCGAGAAGTCGCCGACCTCGCCGCTGCTGCGTTGGGAAACAGGCCGTTGGTCGCGATATTCGATGACATGCACGCTGCTGGTCCTGACTTGAGGGAGTTCTTGACCGGATTCGTCACAGTACTTGGGGGTCGTGGCGAGCACCAGTTCTTCGTAGTCGGCCAGGATGCAACGCAGTTCGAAGCCAGCCGGAATCCCGGTCCATAAGTTAACTGTGGGAGGTTTGGACCGGGTGGCGGCCCACGAGCTCACCGACAGGCACGGGGGACTGGCCGACCGCTTCGAGCACGTCTACCAGATCCACCCTCGGATCACCCTCTGCTTCTTAGACTGGCGGTATCCCAGCCAAACGTGATGGCAGACGCATCGACACTTCCAGCTGCTGTTCTCCGCAGGCTCCCCCCGGAGATCTGCTAGCAATTCTCCCGGTAGCTCTGGCGAGCGAACCCTTACCAGGCAGCTTCATCCTCGAACAGCCAGGCTTGACCTCGGCCCGCCTGGACGAGTTGGTCCGAACGGGACTTCTACAAAAGACGGTCAACGATCGACTCGAGATTCTCCAAGTCGTTCGCAACGCCAGTACTCGGCCCGGGTAGGGCCCTCCGACGAGCACGAGGCACACCTCCGACTTGCCCGTTACTATGGCCGTAGCCACCGACCTGAGGCTCTTCGCGAGCGATTCCTTCAGCTGGTCGCGGGGGAAGACTGGAAAGGTTCGTACCGGTCTACTGGACGAACAGCAAAAGGTCGTGCTCAGGCTCGGGTATTCTGAGCCCCTACGGCGTGCCCTCCGCCGGCTGGCGAGTGCGCTGCCACGACGGATCCGCTCGGGTCCGTGTGCTCTTCGTGGAGGCCTCGCTCCTGAGGTACCACTCGGACTATTCAGACGCGATTGTCTCGCTCCGGCGGGCAATATCGGAGTCTGAAGGAGATCCGAAGATCGGTGCGAAGCCCTCCTGTCGATAGTCGATCTCCACCTTCGCCTCACCGACCTCGACCAGGCCCAGAAGGAGTTTGATCAGGCTACCAAGATGGGCCGTCCTTACCCGGCGGCTGCAGGCCTATCTACTGCTTACGCAGGCACGCCTGGAAGAGGGAATCGGGTGAAACCCCGAAGGCCACTGCAGACTACCAACGCGCCTTCGAGCTAGCCAAACGAGTCCACGCGCCGGATCTGGCTCTGGAAAGCATCGCCGCGTGGTCAAAACTGGCAGAACAGTCGAGTGGCCCTGAGGTTGCCCTACGAGGTGATTGAGGCATCGCTTCCTGATGCCCGCCTGTCCGGCCGAATGGACGTTGTGTTCAACCTGCTAATGGTCCGCGCGCGTGCATATCTCGAGACCGGCAGAAGCGACCTCGCCGAATCTGAGATGCTCGCAATCCGTTCCGAGGCTGACTCCCTCGGGTATCTTACTCACCTAACGTACACCCTAAGCGGATTGGCTGCAATCGCCGTCGAACGAGGACGTTGGTCTGAGGTCGGCGCCTACGCGAAGCAGGCGAGTGCACTCGCCGAACGGCTTGGAAGCGAGCTGGTCCTCGGCCACACCCTTTGGCTTCTGTGCACATCGGAATTCCGCCAAGTAGACCAAGGGGGTGACCTTCGCTTACTGGATGAAGCAGTCGCTCACGGTGAGAGGAGCATCGAAGTTCTCGCTCGCTCTGCCCCCGTCGGATTCGCTCGTAATGGCACACGGATACCTCTCCGAGGTCTATCTACTCCGAAGAGAATTGTCCGAGGCGGTCGAGCAGTACGACCAAGCGGTCGGACTCGCGGACAAACTCGGCCTCGGATCACTGAAGGCTCGCCTCGTCGAGGAGTTGGCGGGAAAACTCCGCGGTACAAGCGACTCGCCCGCGACGTGGACGCTCGCCTCCCTCCAGTCCCTCAGGGCGGGGGGTCCATAGGCGATGGGAGGGCGCTCGGAGCCCTCCCGGTTCCCCGACAGCGTCTAAAGTTGTTCGCGCGGGAATCGGCGGGAGTGCTGGGAGATACAACATGTGCGCGCCACCTCCGAGGCGTTGCGCGGTTTTCGAGTATTTAAGCCCGAAGAATTTCTGACGAGGATAGGCGGCGGATATACCGCCCGCATCCATCCGCACGGATGCGCGTTTGGATTAGGATTCTATGGACGAGGCCGTACCGTGACCTAGCAGGGTTAGCGCGCTTTGACCGGCCCAACCGCTGGTGACCGGGCTTCAGCATGTCTGGCTAGAAACTGGCGCTGGTGGCTGTCGAAGAGGGCTGGCCCCTACGCCGGACAGGGGTCATCCGCACAATTGTTAAGGACCCCGCATCGATCTGCGCGGAGAGCGTGCGAATCAGGTGTACGCCGCCGAACGACGCGGACGGCGTCATCTGTCCAATCGAAACCTAAGGCGGGGTCTGTTCTTCCAAAGGGCACGACGGTTCCAGAGAGCTCCGGCCAGCAGTGGCAGGCCGATCGATGCCTCCACATGGGCCATTGCGCGAGTCGCGGTCTTGGATATCTTCCCCCACGACTGCGCCTCGTCCAGCGTACTTCCCGATAGACCGCCCCAGTGCGGGACGTCGGTCGTGATCTGAAGCGCGTAGTGATGCCCTTCGCCCTCGCGGCCGAAGGCGTAGTTGGCCATCACGATGCCGTCGTTGATCCAGTTCTTCGGAGTGCCCCCGCCGATGTAGATAACCCCGGTGCGAGGCGACCCGGCCAAGATCTGCACCAGCTCGAAGTTGTCCCGGACCGCGTCCAGGATGAACCGGTCCTTCCGCCCTCGATTCGCCTGGTAGTGGAGGGTGAGACCTATCCCGATCGAGCTGTCGATGAGCGCCGGGGAAAATACCGGCACGCCCCGGCGCGCGGCCGTGGCGAGGATCGAGTCCGGATCCGGGAATCGGGCCCCGAGGAACCCTAGGTACTCTCGGGACGACGCCGGCCTTCTTGGAAACTCGTCCGTGATGCGGCCGATCGTCCTATCGGTCTCCTCGAACTTGAGCTCGTCGACATACGTGTCGTAGATGCGATCGAGGTAGAGCTCGCGGAGCATGAGGTCGTCCGCGGTCGGGGTGCCCATCCAGTGGCGCCCGCCGATCGATTGGTAGAGGTCCTGATAGAGGACGGCGCCCGTCGAGACGACCACGTCGACGACCCCCCAGTCGACCAGGTCTCGGAGGACCTTCCGGAGACCCGCGGCGATGAGGGGTCCCGAAAGGCCGAGGAGGATTGTGGGCCGCTTCCGGTCGGTGAGCGCGTTCTCCCAGACCTCGAGGCATCGGCCGAGGTTCCGGGCCTGAATCGACGTGGACTGAAACTGCTTCAGCAGGTCGCCAAGGCCCCGAACGCGTGTCACGTCGACCGGGCGAACCGGCTTCTTCAGGAGGACTGCGCGCCTTCGGGCGACCGAACCGGGCACGGCGCGGCGAACCACCCCCTGTTGATAAACGCTCACCGCGCCGCGGACAGCTCACCGGACCGCGGGGAGGAGCGTTAAATCATCCTTCCGCGCATGGCCGTCGGGGGTCTAGGGTGCCTTCAACCCGCTCGGAGATCCTCCGGGCCCTGGAGGGCCTGACCGAGCACTCGGGGCGGACCCTCGTCATCGAAGGCCCGCCGATGAGCGGGAAGACCCGCCTTCTCCGCGAGATCCGGACGGCCGTCGCCGCGCGCGGGGGTCGGGTGGTGGAGCTCCGCGGTACCTACCGCGGGCGGACGGTCCCCTTCGGAGGGCTGGACGGGCTCCGGGGCGGCTCCGAGCCGCCCGTGGAGGACCGAATGATGGACGAGGGGGAGGACGAACCCCTGTTCGAGCCCTCCGCCGACGCTCCCATGGCACCGGTCGTCTACGACCCCGAGCGCCTACCTCGCTCCCGACGAGGACGCACGGAGCGGCCCCGTACCACGTTCCTCGGGCAGCCGATCCGCTCGCGCTCGGCGAACGAAGGAGACGCCGACGCGTACTGGTCGGAGATCCTCCCCGAGTTCCGGGGGCCCGACGCCCACGCCGTTCTGATCGCGATCGACGACGCCGCGCTGTTCGACTCCGAGAGTCGGGAGTTCATCTCGACCCTCTCCCGACGCGCACGGCTGCGCCCTCTCCTCATCGCGATCGCCCTGGACACGACCGTGCCCGACTCCACGCTGTGGCAGGAGGGGCTGCTCGGCCGCGGGGACGTGGACTGGGTTCGCCTTACCGAATCTGCTGCCGACCCTCGCGAGACCCATCGTCTGAAGTCGGTGTTCGACGACCTGCCGGGCGCCACCCAGCGGGTCGCGGGGACGATCGCGCTCCTCGGCGGTGAGGTCAACGAGGTCGTTCTCTCCCGGGTCTCCCGACTGGGGTTCGGCCGACTCGGAGAGGTCCTGGTCCCGGCGACCGAGGTCGGGTTGGTGAAGGTCGTCGACGGGAAGGTGACCATACCCCGAAGGGCGTGGATCCCTATCCTCCCCGACCTCCTGGCCGAAGAGACCCGTCGGTCGATCCACTTCCAGATCGGCGAAGCGCTCGGCGCGCTCTCGTCCGGACCCGAGGCGTCCCGCGAAGGCCAGATCGCCCGCCACTACCTCGCCGCCGGACCCGGTCCCACGGCGATGGTCCACCTACTGGAGGCCGCGGACCTCAGCCTGCGCCTTCTCGCGTACGATTCCGCGGCCGGCCTCCTCGAGGACGCGGTCGGATGCCTCAACTCCATCTTGCCCGCGGAGCGGCAGAACATCGAACCGGAGGTGCGGCTGCTCTACGCCCGCGCCCTGTTCTTCTCGGGCCGGTTCTCGGAGGCGGAGGCGCAGGTCCGGGAGGGTTTCGACGGGGCCCTTCGGGCGGGGACGTCGGCAACGGACCTCGCCGAGTGGGTCGAGCCGCTGCTCCTCGCGATGCGGGTAGCCGGACCCCGGCCATCCCTCACGACCACGCTCGTCGATCTCGCCGAAAGGTGCCACGACGCGTCCCTCACGGAGGTCGAGGTCCTCCTCGAGACGCTGATCGCGGACTTCTACCGGGACCGGAACCTCATCGACCGGGCCCGCGCGGAAGCGCTTCGCGCGGCTCAACTGGCCCACGGCCTGCCCGAACGCCACCTGCAGGCGGTCGGCCTGCTGACGATGGCGTTCGCCGGGATCGAAGGGACCGAGGCCGAGCAAAGCCAGGCCGAGCGGTACCTTCGGGCCGCGCGGTACCTCCTTGGAAGCGCCCGACGACGGGAACTCGACTTCATCGCCGGTGAGTTCGAGGCGCGCCTCTACGAGGCTCGAGGGGAGATCGACCGGGCTCGCGTGGTGCGGGAACAAAGCATTACTGCGCTCCAGCGGGAGCGGCTCCTCTCGATCGAGCTCTACCACGTCCTTGGCCTCGCCGAGATCCTCCTTGACCGCGCTACACCGGCGGCGTACGAGGCCCACCTCGCCCGCGCCCGCACCATCGTCGAAACGCTCCACCTGCTCCCGCCCTCGCCGGGACTCCTCAAGTTCTGGCTGCTGGACGGGCGGCAGTACGCGAAGGCCGAGAACCTGGACGCCGCGCGGGACCGCTGGGAAGCGATCTCCGACCTGCCGCCGGCCTCCGCGATCCCGAGGATACGGGCCGAGGCGATCGCGCGTCTCGCCCTCCTCGACCTCACCGTCGACAAGGGCGACGAGGCCGAGGCGCTCACCTCGCTCCTCAAGAGCCCCGAGCAGGGAGGAGCCCTTCCGAAGGCCTGGGGTCCCTGGCTGACACACTTCGCGGAACTCGCCCCCAAGATGGAGCACGGGGGAGGGCGGCTGCCCGCCCGACCCTCAGAGTCGCGCGGTGAGCGCGGCGAACGTCGACGGGGAAAGGCCGTACGCAATCGTTAGGGCGCCGACCAGCGCGAGCACGACCACCACGACCTTCTCGAGATACGCCGGCTCGATCCACCCCGCGAGCCGCTGCCCCAGCTTCACGTCCCAGGCTGCGACCGCGACGAGGGCCAGCGCGCCGGCGAGGAGGACGACCTCCCAGCCGAAGCTCGTGACGAACACGATCTCGAACACCATGGTCGTGTCGCCGAGCTCGAGCAGGAAGATCGTCAGGAACGCGGCCGCGAACGCGGGTCCGCGGGCGAGGGCGACGGCGGTGCCGTCGCTCGAACCCCGACGCGTCCATAGCCAGGCGGCGTAGACGAGCAAGAACACACCGCCGCCGACCCGGACCAGCTCGATCCGCCCGGGTCCCAGCGCGGTCTCGAGCGCGGCGCCGATCAGTACGGCGAGTCCCGTGGTGAGGACGAAGCCGCACGCCCCTCCGGCCCAGGTCGCCAACGGCCGGTTCCGCGTCGCGAGCGCGATCAGCGCGAAGCTCGTCCGGTCGACCAGCTCGAGGCCGCCGATCACGGCGAAGACGACGACGAACCCGTCCAGGAACGCGGGGCCCACCGACCCGCCTCCCGGCTTACGCGAGGTGGTGGAGGAAGTCGTCGACGCGACGTTCGCAGAACGCGCAGGTAAGGATGACCGGCCGTCGCTCGGTCAGCTCGAACTCGCTCTCGATCGGTTCCGGTTGATTGGAGATGCACGTCGGGTTGGGGCAGCGGAGCACCCCGACGATCCGCGGAGGCAGGTCGACTACCCGCTTCTCCCGCACCTTGTAATCGCGGATGATCGAGATGGTCGCGGTGGGCGCGATCAACGCGATCGCGTTGACCTTGCGGGGGGAGAGCTCCATGTTCTCCACCTTGACGATGTCCTTCCACCCAAGCTTGCCCGACCGCACGTGGATGGCCACGCTCACCGTCGAGTCCTTGTCGAGGTCGCGGACTCCGATGATGCGAAGGACCTCGAGGGCCAGTCCGTTGGCGATGTGATCGATGACCGTGCCGTTCTTGATCGGGGTGATCTTGAGCTCCCGCATCGGACCCTACACCCCCCGCTTTCGAGCGCCCAGGATGGCGGCAAGGAGCGCCATGCGGACCGGCACCGCGAGGAACGCCTGACGGAAGTACGCCGCGTGGGGCGTCTGGTCGACCTCCGGCGCGATCTCCCCGGCCCGGGGCAGGGGATGCATCACGATCAGGCGGGGCTTGGCGTGCGCGAGCACGCTTCCGTCGATGCGGTACGACCCCGCGACCTCGCGATACTCGGACTCGTCGACGAACCGCTCCTTCTGGATGCGGGTCACGTAGAGTGCGTCCGCGTCCTGGACCGCTTTTCTCAGGTCGGGTTCCTCGGAGACGCGGCCCCCGGCGCGCCGAAGTTCCTCGCGCCGTTCCTCGGGGAGCCGCAGGCCGGGGAGAGGAGAGGATCAACTCGGACCCGAACTCGGCGAGCGCGAAGGCGAGCGAATGGACCGTCCGGCCGTACTTGAGGTCCCCCAGCAGGACGACCCGAAGGCCCGTGAGCGTCCCGAACGCTTCCTGCAGCGTCGCGAGATCGAGGAGCGTCTGAGTGGGGTGCTGGCCCGCGCCATCGCCGGCGTTGATCACGGGCCGGTCGGAGGCGCGCGCGGCGAGCCGGGCCGACCCCTCGTTCGGGTGACGAATCACGATCGCGTCGGCGTACGAGCTGAGCATGCGGATCGTATCGTAGAGGCTCTCTCCCTTCCGGAGCGAAGTGGCTCCGGCGTCAGTGATCGTAAGACAGTTCCCTCCCAACCGGTGGACCGCGGCCTCGAAGGAGAGGCGCGTCCGGGTGGACGGCTCGAAGAACGCCATCGCGACGATCTTTTCCGCCAGCGGCTTCGCGACCTTGGATCCCTCCGCGTACGGGATCATCTTTCGGGCGCTCGCGAGGAGTCCTTCGATCTCCTCACGGGATAGGTCGCGGATCGAAGTGATGTCGCGGCCGTGGAGCGACATACGCCGTCTGGGTAGCGGACGCCGCTTAAGACTCTCTCGCCGAGAGCCGCCCGAACGGCAGGGTGGCCTCCCTCGATGCTCCCGGAACCGAGCGACGGCCCGTAATCGCTATCGACCCCGCCGACGGGCGGGAGCATGGCCTCCAGCCCCTGGTCCGCCGGGATGCGGGTGCTGTTCGGCCTGATGGTCATCTCCTGGGCCGCTAACTACCTCTTCGTCCGAGTCGGACTGGGCTATGCCACCCCGCTCTGGCTCGCCGCGCTCCGCGCCGGCATAGGAACGCTGGGCATGGCCGCGGTCCTCCTCTTCCAGAAGGGGCCCAAGAAACTGGACCGACGGGGTCGGCGGGATGCGATACTTTTGGGCCTGCCCAACACGGCGCTGTTCTTCGCGCTCTGGTTCGCCGCCGCGCGGACGGTGCCCGCCGGCCAGGCCGCCGTAGTGATCTACACGTTCCCAGTATGGGTTGCCCTGTTCTCATCGCCCGTTCTGCACCGGCGGCTAACTCGGCTGCACTGGGTCGCGGTCGCGTTCGGTTTCTCCGGTGTGGTCCTTGTCTCGCAGCCGTGGCAGGCAAGCGCCGGGTCGGAAGTCATCCCCGCCCTGATCGAGCTGACCCTCGCGCCGATCAGCTGGGCGTTCGCGACGACGGTCTTCGAGCGGCGATTCCGACCGGAGGAGCTGGTCGAAGTGAACGTCTACCAGCTCTTCGGAGGGGCCGCCGCGCTGATGGCCGCGGCCTTGATCGTAAACCCGGCGTCACTTCCGCCGCTCGCTCCCACCCTCTGGGTCAGCGCACTCTGGCTCGGGCTGGTCGGAAGCGCCTTCGCGTACGCGGTCTGGTTCTGGTTGCTCGGCCGGGTGGAGGGGGCCAACCTCAGCGCCTACCTCCTTCTTGTTCCGGTGACAGCCCTCGGTCTATCGGCGATCTTCGAAGGGGAGCGACTCGGCCCCGTGCAGGGGGTCGGGGTCGCCTTGGTCCTGCTCAGTGTTTACGCCGTGGCGGCGGTCAGCAGAAGCCGGTCCATTTCCAGCGAGACGGCGGGCGCGGCTTGACGGGCCAAGCCGATCCGTAGGAGGCCGCACTCCGAGGGCCGGAGAGGGGCTCGTTACGCGGACGATAAGGTAGGGCCGGGACCCGCGAAGGGCCCCGGCCGTGGAAGGGGTTCGGCGAGGTTCCTCCTTGTCGCAGGACTTAGCAGAATACCGCCAGGTGGAACGACTGGCTGGTCGGAACACCGGTTACGTTGTACGTGCTGACCCAGACTCCATACGATGAGGCCCCCATGCCGACCACCGAGATGAACCCCGCCGGTGCAGTTCCGGAGGAACCGGTCAGGCCGATGGTTGCCTCGAAAGTGCACGCGGCGACATCCTGGTCGAAGAGCACGGTGTATTCACCCGCGGAGGAGATGGCCGTCGTCGAGCTGTTCACGCCGGACCCGCGCACTACGCTTCCGCTGGAGTCGATGACCGCCCAGAGGCCCGCGTTGCAGAGGACCGTGAGGTGGAACGACTGGCTCGTCAAGACTCCGGTCACGTTGTAGGTGCTGACCCAGACACCGTACCGACGAAATCGCCAAGCCAACAACGGTGACGAAGCCGGGTGGCGCCGTACCGGAAGATCCGGTTAGGCCGATGCTCGCCTCAAAGCTGCAGGCAGAGACGTTCTGGTCAAAGAGGACGTTGTATTCCCCCGTTGCATGGAGGACTGTGGTTGAGCTGTTCACGCCGGCCCCGCGCACAACGGCGCCGGAGGCGCTGATAACCGCGTAGAAGACTTCGTAGGGTGGTCCCTGTGTCCCGTTTGTGCCGTTCGTGCCGTTCGTGCCGGGGGTCCCGTGAACGCCTTGCACTCCCTGGTCGCCTTTCGCGCCGGCGGGGCCGGGGAGAACAAAGCTTGCCCCTACGGCCACGAGCGCGATCGCGATTGCGACTGCCGCGAGCGCTGTGGCCAACCCTGCCCTTCCACTTCCACCGCCGCCGCCTGCTGGAGGGGGCGGAGCCGATTGCGTTTCTGCCGAACCTTGCGGTTGCATGCCACATCTTCGTAAGTCCCGCTTGAAATACGTTGCTTTCCGCCGGCTGTCGCAGAACTGAGATGGAGTCGGCCGGATTCGTCGGGGGAAACAACCCCGGGAGGAGTCCGCCCTCGGTCAGTCCAGGGCGCGATGGCAGGGGGTTCCCGGCCCAAAAACTTGCGTTCCTGGGCCGGCGGCCCGCCAGTTTCCTGACGAGCCGGCCAGGTCGTGGTAGTAAGCCCCTTTCTGGTTCAGGCAGCATTCGACTGCGCGCTCTCCTCGACGGTCCTGGAAACACCTCACCCCGTCGCTCGGAGCTTGCTCCCGGGGAGGCGGCCGTTTCATCAAATCCCGGCGGAGCCTCCGAGGCGGCCTCATCACCGTCCCGCCGGGCTGTGTCGTGTCTGCTCCGGAGCTCGGACTCTCGCCCGTCGGGCTCCCGCTCGACCCCGTGTTTCCCGGAGAGGGGACTTTCCTCAGCGACCGGCCGTTGCCGGCACGTGTCACCGTCAGCTGCCCTCCACCTCCTGACGGACCCTCCACGCCGGGGGGAGGAAATAGGCTCCTCTAGGCAAAGCGCGATAATCCCAACGGGGCCTACCGTCCCGTGAACGCCTCCGGCCGCCGGACCCCGAAGCCGCTGCGCACGGAGCTGGACGCCATGGCATCGCGACTGATGCCGTGCCTCCAGCTGCGGCGAGGCCAGGTCTGCGTCCCGGGACCCAACGGTCCGGAAGCGGCCCGCTCCGCCGCTGGAGAGCCCCTCGACCCTTTCGACGTCGCCGACCGCCTCGCGCGGGACTATCCGCTGGTCTACCTGCTCGATGTGGACGCGGTCGAGGGGAGCCAACCCCAGCTCGACTATCTTCAGGAGATCGCTCGCGATGTCCCGCTCTGGGTCAACGCGGGCGTCCGGACCTCGGACCAGGCGATCGATGCGCTGGTGACGGGCGCGCGAAGAGCGGTCCTCTCGAACGCGATCCTTCAGGGCCCCTCCGAGCTCCGCAAGGCGTGGCGACTCTCGTCGGAGCTCGTGTTCGAGATCGAACTCGAGGCGGGCGTCCCCGTCGGAGCGGACACGTGGGAGGCGACCGACGCGAGCGCTCTTGCCAGAGCGGTCCGTGCGATCGGCCCGGACCACATCATCCTCTCCCCACGCGGGGCCGAGCCGGACTGGGGCCAGGTCCGTCAGGTCGCCGCCGCGGGGCCAACCTGGGTCGGCGGCACGTTCTCCCTCCACGACGCGGCCACCCTCGGGGAGAGCGGCGCGGCCGGAGGGATCTTCCAGATCGGCGAACTGCTCGCCCACGACCAGGCGGAGGGCAAACCCGTTACCGTCCAATCGCCCCGTACCGCGCCGCGCGATGATGAAGACTAGAACCAGCTGAACCATGATGAGTGATGGGCGAGCTGAGCGCACGTCAGGTACCTGCCCTCCGGACATGGGGTTAGAGGGCTCCCGGAGCGGCTAGGACGGGCTTGGGTCGCGGGCTGTCGAACCGCTCCACGGCGGCCCGCATTTTGTCGGAGACGGCCCCGATGCAGTACAGCGTCTGTTCGGTCGCAGCGTGGCCGTAGAGCGACCGGATCTCGTTGATATCGACGCCCTTCTCGTAGCAGAGAATCCGGCCGAACGTGCGTCTCAGGTCGTGAGGGGATGCCAGCTTCGGTGGCCAAGGCTCAGTGCGGGACCTGTTTCAGGACCCCGGCTCCCAGGACTACCCCCACCATGCGATAGCTCAGCCGTGCCTCCAACGATCTGTATCGTCTATCGCCACCGCTACGGGTGTCCGCACGGGGATTGTCCGAACCACGTCGCCGTAATCCGGGATCGCACCGACGCTGACCGTGTAATCGAGACCCTTTCGAGAAGTCACCCGGAGCGACCGGTTGAGATTGTCCGTGTTTCTGAGGTGTAGTTCTCGCCCCGGCTCGCACGAGCAATGTAAGGAGGACCCGATTTTCCCTGGATCAGAAAGCTAGGGTGTACTCTGAGTTGGGGCCGTCGCAGAGTAAGATCATGTTTGAGAGCATATCGCGCCCTAGCAACGCAACAAGGCCCATCTCTTTCAACGGCGCGCCCGTCACTCGGCTAAAGTTGATGACCAGACCCACGCCTTGCAATTGTATTCGAATCGGGTAGACTGGCTGTGTCGCGGGGCCCCCAGCCGTGCCAACGGTTGCCGTTCCCACGGGCCTAACTCCGAGAGCATCCACAAGAGAAGCATCGACAACGCTCGCGGTAGTTCCAGTGTCAATCAGCGCCATCCCACGGACAGGAGACGGGGTCGGCTTGCCAGCGTCAGAGAGAAGCTTGGCTAGAGGCTCCGGGACATCGATCTGGACTGTTACGAGCGGACCCGCGCCGACAAGCAGGCCCGGCGTGGGTGGAATAGGGACTTGGCCCGGCTGGTGAATCTTGGACTTAAAGACGGGCACTGACCAATCCAAACTGAAGGGCTGGGATCCTTAGCGTGGGTTGCTCAGGTAGAATCTGAATAACCAGCATCGGGACGTTTCCGACCGCCTTGAGTCCCTCGGCATATGCGGTGTCGGGCGAATCGAATACACCCAAGAGTTTGCGTTCGACTATAAGGGCCCACTTGCCGGGGTGTTCCTTGAGGAGTTTGTCGCGAGACTCCTTGTAGAACGCTTGCTCCGCATTCAGGACCTCTGTCGCCATGGGGAACCCTCGTCGCATCCAATAGGAGGATGCAAGACGGTTTGAGGATTATGGGGTCTGGGTTAATGGGAATCAGGCCCCGGGTTTCCCCGGGGCCGGAAGGGGTTCGCCGCTCGACCAATCGGGTCGGAGCCTATGACGGGTAGAACACTCCTACCGTGCTGGAGTAGTAGAAATCACAGTAGTCCGAAGGGCCTCCCGTGCCTGACTCATCGCCTATCACGCCGAAGGAGTACGTTCCGCCGGCACCGACGGTGAAGCTCTGGACTAGACTCAGGTCCGTTAGGTAGGCGGCGGTAGGCATGGGGGCGGTCACGGCCGCGATGCTGAAGCTGTTGAGGACGGGATTGCATGTCGCCGAGGCGTTATCGAGACTGGCGTACGCAAGAGCCTCGTACCCGGTCGTATGGGAAAACACGAGAATCAGTGAAGCCGTGAGGACAAACGTTCCGGGAGTGGTCACGGTGAAACTGAGGTTCGATCCTTGATAGTACGCGCATGAACCGGACAGTGCTGTAGTTCCCTCGTTGTAGATTTGCTCGACGATCGCTCCGGGTCCCGGAGCTCCCGGTCCCGTTCGTGCCGTTGATGCCGTTCGTGCCGTTGATGCCGTTCGTGCCGTTGGTTCCGTTAATGCCGTCCTTGCCGTTCGTCCCGTTAGTCCCATTACTGCCGTTGGTTCCGTTAATGCCGTCCTTGCCGTTCGTTCCATTAGTCCCGTTACTGCCGTTGGTTCCGTTAATCCCGTTCGTACCCGGTGCGCCGGCGGGACCCGCTGAGCCAGCGTGCGTGAGAGCGATCGCAAGCCCTGAACCCCCGAGAACCAGGGCGACGACCCCAAGAATCAGGCCCACGTGCCCGATCCCCAGGGCGGCTCTGGTCCGTCGGTCGGCTCTGGTCCACGCTCGTTCGGTCGGTCTCCTCCTTCTCTTGGCGGGTTCGTTGGCCATGGGCCGGCATCGGAACCTAATGATAATCGCTTGGTCCCTCGAATCCGGCCCGGACTCCGGCGAGACTAGCGGCACCCGGCTCGCTCGGGGACCCCTTACTCCTAGCCCGATGGGGAACTGGACCAAGGGATGATTTGACGCCCCATTGTAGTGATGTTTCGAAATCACCATCTACGATGGGGCGGGGCGGAATCGAAATCCATGCCTACAATGGGGCGGGCTGCTGCCCTGTTCCTGCACGGGGTTTCCCTTTGCACGCTATCCAATAGGACCCCACGGCGCACACCTAAGACGCCCTTACGGGGCGAGCGTGTCCTTGGGGGCTTGAGTCCTCAGACAGTATCGCGTAAGCGACAGGGAATTGGGTTCGGGTCGTCTTCATCCAAGAGCCGGTGCCATTCCGAGTGGTCATTGAAGAAGAGCCAGCGGGCTCGCCGAACGTCCTCGGGTAGAGACTCTTCCGAGAACGGTTCGGGAGCGTCATCTACTGCGGGGTGCCCATCGTCCTCAACGACTGGAGCGCGCCGCGCAGCCTGAGCGGCGACTGCGATAAGGTCCCGGTCCGGGAGCGGAGGCACGCAACGATCCCGGTTGACGTCGCGGAGGACGTGGAGAATTCTCGCTTCGTCCGGGCCGCGATAGCGAAGCTTGCCGGCGAACGAGATTAGGGTTGTATGCCGAGAGCCATCCACGATGGGGCCCGGCGCGAGATATCGGTCTAGCCACGACCAGGCGGGAGTCATTTCGGCTCCTCGCGGCGAAAAGAAGAGCCCCCCGGTTGCCCGGGGGCGGAAGGGGTTAGCTCCGATTCGGTGGAGGGCCGAGTCGGTGCAGAGCGCAGGCGTTCGGCGAGGTTAGATAGGGCGCGGTCGGTGGGTCCCCCAGAAGGGCAGATGGCTGACGTATTCTCGAATGATGGGCGAGCTGAGCGCATCGCGGTACGAGGCTCTCCCGGCGACCCGGGCGGCTCTACGGACCCCCTACACCACCGCTACCGTTTTCCCCGTCCGACGGTCGGTTTCCCTCGGTAGCCCATGGCCGCCGACGCGAACCTGGTCGTTGTCTTCCCCGACGGCCGCCAGGTCGAATCCAGGCCGGGGACGTCGGCCGGAGAGCTGATCGCGGCATGGTCCCCCGAGAGCGCCGGCCACGCCCTCGCCGCGCTCTGGAACGGAAAGCCGGTCGACCTGGCGTTCCGTGTGGCCGAGAACGGCTCGCTGGCTCCCCTCACGTTCGAGGACCGAGCGGGATGGGAGGTGCTCCAGCACTCGTCCGCCCATCTCGTGGCGAAGGCCGTCGTGGAGACGATCCCTGACGCGCTCCCCACCCACGGGCCGCCCACGGACGACGGGTTCTTCTACGATTTCGACGTTCCGGCCGTTGACTCCGGGAGACCTGGACGCGATCGGCGCTGCGATGAAGCGCTCGGTCGCGGCCAGCGAGCCGTTCTCCCGCCGAGAGCTGGACCGGACGGCGGCGGAGCGGCTGTTTGCCCACAACCCGTACAAGCTTCGCTACATCGCCGACACCCCTCCAGGAGAGCCCGTTTCGGTCTACGACACGGGGACGTTCACGGACCTCTGCCGAGGGCCGCACGTTCCGAACGCCCACTGGCTCCGGGGTGTCCACGTCCTCGGGTTCTCCGCGATCACGGCAGACCGACCGGAGGCGCATCCCCTCCAGCGGATCCGCGGCGTCGGCTTTCCGACCCGGCCCGAGCTCGACCAGTACCTCAAGATCCGCGCGGAAGCCGTCGCCCGGGACCATCGCACGATCGGCCAGCGACAGGAGCTGTTCGTTTTCGCCGACCACGCGCCGGGGTTCCCGTTCTGGCTGCCGAACGGCATGGTGATCATCCGGGAGCTGGAGAAGTTCGTCCAGGAGCATCTCCGGAGGGCCGGCTACTCGGAGATCCGCACCCCGCTCCTGTTCGCCCGGTCCGTGTTCGAGACCAGCGGGCACTGGGACCACTACCGGGAAAACATGTTCGTCTCGGTCATCGAGGGCAAGGAGTACGGCTGGAAGCCGATGAACTGCCCGGGGGCGATGCTGATCTTCGGCTCTCGGGCCCGCAGCTATCGGGAGCTTCCCCTCCGGCTCGCGGAGTTCGCCCCGCTCCACCGATACGAGGCCAGCGGCACGCTCCACGGCCTGATGCGCGTGCGCGAGCTGGTCCAGGACGACGCGCACATCTTCCTTACCGAGGAGCAGATCGAACCGGAGATCCGCGTACTTCTCGAATGGGTGAAGGAGGCATGCGCTACGTTCCGGCTCTCTTGGTCGGCGGAGCTCTCCACCCGGCGGCGACGTTCCTCGGGGAGGCGGCCGACTGGGACCGCGCGGAGGCCGTCCTGGGGAACGTGCTGCGGTCCGCGGGCGTCGAGTTCCGCGCTTCTGCCGGCGAGGGTGCATTCTACGCGCCCAAGATCGACATCCACCTGAAAGACAGCTTGGGCCGCCCCTGGCAGACGGGCACGATCCAGCTCGACTACCAGATGCCCCGACGATTCCACCTCGAGTACCAAGGGGCGGACGGCCGGTTGCACACGCCGATCGTCGTTCACCGTGACGATCCTGGGCACGTGGGAACGGTTCGTCGGGGTCCTGACCGAACACGTCGCGGGCCGATGGCCGCCGTGGCTCGCCCCGGTCCAGGTCCGTGTACTGCCCGTCACCGACGCCCACTCCGCGGCTGCCCGCGGCGCGGCGGACGAACTTCGGGCGGAGGGGCTACGCGTCGACGTGGCCCCCAGCGACGAATCGCTTCCCAAGCGCGTTCGTGCGGCGGAGCTCGACCGGGTCCCGTACGTCGTGGTGCTCGGGGACCGAGAGGTCGCGGACGGTTCCGTCTCGGTGCGCATCCGCGGGTCGAAGACCGCCCGCACGATGTCCCGCCCGGAGTTCCTCGCCCATGTCCTGGACCGCGTCCGGCGGCGCGACTTCGATCCGTAGAGCCCGCGCATCCCCCGACCGACAGGGTTACTACGGGGCGCCTTTCCCCGGGACGTGCCCGAGTCCGTCGACCTCACCGAGAAGGCGAGCCCGGCACCACCCCTTGCGCCGGCAGATCGGCGTTGGCTCCACGACAAGTACCAGCAGCTCGCCTCGGAAGAGGGGCAGCTGGCCGCGAGCCGTACCACATACTACGCGGCGATCGGGACGGTGCTGATCACCGGCCTCGTGGTCACGCTGGAGGATTTCATCAACAATCCGCCGCTGCTCGCCGCGGCGGTCACGTTCCTCGCGGCCTTGGGGATCGTGATCTCGGTTGTCTGGGTCGTTCTGCTGCACCGGACCACCGACGCCCAGAACCTGTGGCGGGAGGCTGCCCTGCGCGTCGAACAGGACGCGCCTCCGATCGAGGGGGAGTGGCGGGCGCCGATCACGCTGAGATCGGGAGACCAGGTCAACCTCGACCTGCTCCGCCCGTACCAGACGCACAAGGAACGATTCGCCGACGTCCGCGCGATCTCGTGGATGGACCGCGTGAACCCGTTTCGCCTAACCGAGATCCTTCCCGTCACATTCCTCGTGATCTGGAGCGCCGTCCTCGTGCTGCTCTGGGTCTGGTACCTGGTTCTCCGGTAGCGCCACGCCGCGCCCTGCCACGAACGCGGCCGGATACCCTGCCCGAGAAGAGCGCCTCTGCACCCTCTCCAGAACTGTCCCGCCTATCGGCCGGCCACGGCAGTCAGCCGGCCGCTCCGGAGCGCCTTCAGGAGCTCGCGATAGTCGCGCTCTGTTTGGTCGGCGTACGCTTCCGCGAACTCCCCGACCGCTTCGTCAAAGACGCCCTTGGCTCCCAGGTACCCCGCGATCTGGGCTGGGTCTCCCGTTCGAGCGTGGGCCCTCGCCAGCGCCATCCCGCACAGCTCTGATTGACCGGCGAGGGCCTTCGGCCCGAGGCTCGTAATGTCGGAGGAGAACGTCATGTCCCGAAGTTGTCGGACGTAGAAGTCCTGGGACCTCAGGCGGCTCCATCCGAGGAAGATGTCGCTTGCCTCCTGGATCAGGTGCTGGCCCACGACCACCCTCTGAGCGTGGTTCGGGTAGATGCTCGAGCCCACGTACGGCTTGAGCGCGGAGGCCACGGCCTGCTTCAGCTGAAGGAGGAGGGGGTCCTCGAGGTCATTGTCCGCCATCAGGAGGACAATCGAACACGCGGTGCCCACGCTACCGACGCCCACGACCTTCTGGGCGACGTCCACCACGTGGTACCGGTCGAGAAGCCGCCGTCTCTCGTCCGGGAGGGATTCGAGATACCGCTCGAAGAACGCCCTCGACTCTCCTGCGCCGGAGTGGTCCTTGTAGTGGACGATCAGCGGCGGTACGTCCCGGATGCGGTATCGGCCCTTCACGACCCGCACGATCTTCGGGAAGGCGTGCAGTCCGGTCCGCCGCCGGGCGCGTTCGACCGCCCGGCCCAGCAGTTTCCGCTGGTCCGCCTTCGTCGCAAGCGACATGGATTGAAGGTCGATGTGCGCGTACCACGTGTCCAGGTACCGCATCGTCGCGAAGGCGTTCATCCGTTCCCGATAGGATCGGACCGTGTTTCGAACCGCCCTTCGGCTATCGGCCCGGGAGAATCCGTTCTGACGGCCGGCGAGCAGGACGCTCGTGGCCAGCCGCTTCACGTCCCACTCCCACGGCCCCGGCAGGGTCTCGTCGAAATCGTTCACGTCGAAGACCTGGTCTCGCTCGGGAGTGGCGAAGATTCCGAAGTTCGCGAGGTGCGCGTCGCCGCAGAGCTGGACGCGGAGGTCCGTCATCGGTGTTGTGCTGAGGTCTCGCGCCATGATCGACGCGGCCCCCCGGAAGAACGCGAACGGGGAGGCTGCCATCCTGCCGTACCGAATGGGCAGGAGGTTGGCCAGCCGCGCGCGATCCGACCGTTCGAGGAGCTCTACCGGGTCACCGCGGTCCCGTTCCGGAGACCACCTCGCGTGCGACGAGCGGGGGATCTTGCGACGCATCGCCTTCCCGGCAGCGTATCGCTCCGCTCGCCACGTCGGCCCCGACCCTTTCGTGGACTGTGAGGAGCGTCGGGGCATCGCGCACATCCTATGCCCGCCCCGCGGGCGGCGTGTCCCGCGGGAGGGAGCGTCGCTGCCGTCCGGTCCCGCCCAGCATCGACGTCCCTAGGCAAGCGGCCTCCCAAAACCCTTCACCTACACCGTCCCAGACCGAGCTGGGCTCTCGGTCCGCTCCCGTTCGGAAACGAACCCGGAAACACCGCGCGGTCGGAGCGTGGGTTCCAAGACTGCCTGAAGCAACTGCCGAAACGATTAATGCCCGAGTCGACCCCATTTTAGCCTGGGCGGGGAAGCCTGCCTCTACCGATGGCCGACGACCCGGAGGCCTCTCGCATTCGGCGGGAACGTGATCGTCGGACGGCCGTCGAGCGCCTGCGCATCGACCGTGAACGGCACGACCGGCAGACGGAGCTCGCTCGGCTCGAACGCCCGGTAGCCCCGCGCGGAGGGGGCACGGGCCGCGGCTCCGAGGGCCCCACCCCCCTACGAATGGTCTCCAGCCCGCGGGAGTCGTCGACCCCTGAGATCGTCGCTTCCGGCGGAGGCATCGTCCGCGGCGCCGCGCACCCGGGACCTCGAGAGATCGGCGGCTCGATACCCCTCAAGGAGGTCCAGGCGTTCCTCCAGGACGAGCCGCTCGAGCGATTCGACCTAGTCGCCGTCAACACCTTGGAACTTCTCAAGATCGCGGAGGAGGCCCGTCGCGACCCTTCCCTGCTCGAGCCCGTCGCCGACCGGGCGGAGGCGCTCATGCTCCGGGTAAAGCGAGAGCTGGACGATCCCCTCAGTGCGGGCGCGTTCCTGAGGGACCAGACTGTCCTCTGGTACGAACAAAGCCAGGCCGACCCCGCCTGGGCGGAGCGGATGCCGCAACGCTGGGGGGGGCTCTTCACCGAGTCGAGGAGCTCTGGAGGCCGGACCGTGCCCTGGGTCAATGCTCGGCTCTCGACCCTTCGCGACATGGCCACGCGCGAGGGAAAGCTGGGCGGCCGGATCCGCCGCAAGCTCTCGCGGGACAAGACGAGCCAGGCCGCGACCGGACGCACCGCCGCTCAGCAGATCAACGCCGAGGTGGTGCAGTCGATACTCGACGACCTGGCGAGCCATCCGCGCGATCCGGAGACGCCGCTCCCGCTCGTCCGGCTCAGCGAGCTCGCCGTCCGTCGACAGGTCGCGACGGTGAACGATTCGCTGGCGATGATCTTCAGCGGGCCGGAGAGCGGTCCGTTCGTGGTCCTTCATCCGAACCGGTATCCGAGGTGCGAGGAACTGCTCATCCGACCGCCGGGCCCAGGGGCGTCGGGAGCCGCGTTGGCGTTCACGCTGGCGCCGGGTCGCCCCCTTCGTAAGGGAACCGGAAGGCTCCACGCCGCCGGGGAAGCCGGCTCTGACAGGGGAGGCCATGCCGAGGGCGACGAATCGCCCCGGGACGACGACCTCGACCTGGACGCGTCCACCTTGTGGGAGGCACGGTCCGTATCGAAAGATGCGTGGGCAATGATCGTGGCAGAGGCGAAACGGGCTCGAACGAGGCTCGAGCCGCCGCCGAAGGACTATCGGGCGCGCGCCGCGTTCGCCGCGCTCCGGGCGCTGGCCCTCGAGGACGCCGAGTTCCGCAAGTCGTTCCTCTCCGTCAAGTGGCGCGGGAGGCCCTCGGGCCTGCCGCTGCTCGTCACCCTCCTGCAGAAGGGGACGCTCGCCCCGGAGGTCGCGACGGACCACGAGTACCTGGAGGCTGAGCTGGGTGAACTGGTCCAGGGCGACCCCGACTGGCGGCCGTCGGACTTCGTCTGGGTCGCGGGCGGCTGGCGGATCGTGCGCGAAGGATCCCACGCGGAAGGGCTACGATACCGGGCCGAACACGCGGTCGCCTGACCGGCCGCGGGGCGAGTTCAGCCGGCGGAGCCGGACGGCAGCCGGTGGGCGATCTTCCCCAGCGTCTGGATCAGGGCCCGGTACTCGTCGAACGGGTATACCGGCTCCCACCCGCCGACCGGCGCGCGGGACCGGCGCTGGATCCTGAGCTCGCCGCCGGACGCCTCCGTCCCGAGGCCGCTGAAGTACCACTCGGGAGCCGCGACCACGAGGCCCGATCCCCGCGCGTGGGATTCGAAAAACTTCGAGGTCTCGGGAAAGTAGGTCCGTAGCAGTCGGCTTCCGAGGGCCCGGCGCGCGTCGGGGGTCCACTCCGCGGGCACTCCGCTCGGGGCGTCGAGCCGGCGCAGGGTCTCGAGCTGGACCGTATCGGACTTGGTCACCACGAAGAGCGGGAAGAGACGACGGGCCTTGCGCTCGGGCTCCGCCGCGAGGAACTTTCCCAGAAGGTCGAGCGTCCTCGCGAGCAGGCGGTCGCGGTCGGAGACGGGCAACGGATCTCCGTTCCGCGGGGGTGGGGCCAGTGAGCTCGCGTCGATCAGGGGCACGACCACCTGGCTCTGGAGCGACCGGCGAGTGATGGGATCGAGAACGGCGTCGTTGTCCCTGAGCTCGGCGACCGAGGCCGTCAGCATGCCACTGACCTGGACCTCGACCGTGTCGAACCCCGTATCGGGCTCGGTCTCGCGGTGGGCCAGTCCCCGGAGCTTGCCCTGCCGGAACCCGAACACGAACGAGAGGGGTCGGTCCTCCCAGTCCACGTCGTGGGACGGGAACCTACCCGCGCCCAGCTCGCCGTAGATCGCCTCGAGCTGGCGGATCGACTCTCGCTCGGCGTGGAACCGGAACTCGTCCGACTCGTCGGTCCCCAGCCGAACCTGGGCGGTGTACAGCAGCCCCACAAACGTCGTGAGACCCGACCCGCGTTCGCCGAGCACAAGAGCCGCGCTCATTCTACCGACCTCCGTTCCTCGTACCTGGGCGTCGTTCCGTCCGCGGCCGGTTCCGCTACGCCGCGAACGCCTCCCCGATGCGCGCGTACATCGGGTTCTTGCCCCGGATGGGGGGCAGGGCGGCGTGATCGATGCTCGCGTCCAGGAGCGTCCACGTCGCGTCCGCTCGGACCCCCCGTGAGGAGATCGCGAGGCGGAAGTGGTTCATCGCGCTCAGGGTGGGAGCGTCGCTGATCGCCGGGAAGACCGAGATCTCCCCACCGGCCGCCAGGAGTTCCATCAGGCGGTAGAGGAGCTCGTTCCGGTAGTGGTTCGTGCTCCCGCGGCAGAGAACGAGGGTCCGACCCTGCTGGTCCGAAAGGAAGCGGCTCGCCAGGGTGTCGACCGCCGCCTTCGTGATCAGGCGGCGTATCCCGTTGCCGGCCGGTAGGGACGCCTCCGCGGCCGGCCTCGGCTGGAGGACGAGCGGGTCGACCTTACCCCCGGCCTTGGGGAATCGGTGGTCGAACTCGAGGACCGCGGCCTCGACATCAAAGTACGTGAGCCGGCCGTCGCGCAGCATCGCCCCGGGGATCACGACCGTATGGTTCTGGATTGTCGGGCGGTTGTACTCGTCCGCCGTCCCCCGACCCAGCACCGAGAGCAGGACCTCGTCGTTCGCCGGCGCCGGATGTATCATCCGGGCGTCGATGAGCGTCCCGCCGTTGGTCGTCTTCTCGACCCGGACGGGCGTGAAGTGGCTCGCCAGATAGCGCATGTACAGCGGGCCGTTCAGCCGGTGCGATTCGGCCTTCATGCCGTACCCCTTCTCGGGGCTGGCGCCGTAGATCCAGTGCTCGAGCGTGACCTCGGTCCCTTCGTCCATCCGGTGTCCCTCCCGACCTCTCGAGTGCGTTCTCTTCGATCGGGCCGGCCTAGGCGGTCGCGACCTGAGGAGCGGTCTGGAGCGCCGACTGCTCGACGATCTCGTCGGGGACCTTGTTCGCGACATAGCGGAAGTGCTCGATGAACGCCACGTAGTCGTCGTAGGAGAAGTCCGGCTCGGCCCCGCCGTCCGCAGAGAATCCCTTGCGGACGATCCGCGGCGCGCCGATCGGCTGCATGCCGGCTTCCGCCATCTCGGTCCGGACCCAGCTGAAGAAATACGCGGCCTGGTCGAAGTTGACGCCCGCGACCTTGCCGCCGCGGATCTGGGAGAGTGTCTGGGGCATGAAGACGCGGAGGAGCGCTTCGGCGTAGTCCTTGCGCTTCCGCTTCTGCTCACCGGGGGGGACCCCGCGGTGGAGACCCAGCTTCACGAGGACCTCGTCGCGGACGCAGTCGAACTTCGAGAGGATGATCGCAGGATAGATCACCGGGTTCCCCACGCTGAGGCCCTGCGTCTTCATCCGCGAGAACTCCTGCTTCTTGTACGTCTGGAGTGAGACAAGGAGCGACGCGACCTCGCTGTCGTACTTCAGCATCTGGCGGAAAACCGGCGAGTCGATCTCGGTGGTCATCTTGCTGCAGTCGACCAGGATCACGACGACGTGGCTCTTCAGCAGCTGCTGGATGATCGGGCTCGCCGCCACGCCGGTCTCGATGAACTCCTGGACATCCTCGCCGGAGACGTCGTACGCAGCGAACGCGAGCTTCGCGAACGGGTTCACCCAGTTGCGGTCCTTCAGGGTCGCCGGGAGCCGGCCCGAGATCGGCTTTCTGTAGCCGAAGACGAATCCGATCTCCGTCATCTCGTCCTTCAGGGTCGCACCCGGGAACCGGGCGTCCTTCATGCCCTCGTAGACCTGGCTCATCAGTCGTAGCGACTGGAGGGGGGCGTGGAATCGGAACGAATCCACCACCCTCGTTACCGTACTTCACCTGAGCTGCGTAGAGCAGTCCCAGGAACGTCGTCTTTCCACAGGCTCGGTCACCCAATATCGCCGCTGGACACATTGCTCTCTACCCCTCTGCTTCTGTATCCAACAGGGACCGAGAGTCCCCCTTCTCCTCGCCCGGCTGCCCGCTGCGGGACGCCGGATGCGGACGAGGGGGATTGTCGCCCCCCATCGAATCGTGAACCGAGCCACGGCCCCGCCGGGAACCCGGGGCCGGACCCTCGCCCGTGGTGGACGGCGAGGTATCGACACGGACGCCGGGGGGAAGCCTGCCGCGGGGGAGCGCGCCATCCTGAACGAGCCGGTCGATCTGTGCGCCCAGGACCCCGACGCTCCGTTCGAGACGCGCGAGGCGCAGGTCGATACCGGTCGAGGGGGGAGCTTCTCCCTCGGGCTCCGCGGTGGTCGAACGGGGCATCTCCGGGCGGGACGCGGTCAGCGCCGCGGCACCCACGCCTCGGGTGAGCCGGACGAGCTGCTTCACCGAAAGATTCTGGACGACCAGCCCCACAGCGACAAGCTCGGCCGCCACGGCGGCTTGGATCTCCGCTGCCAGCGCCTCCCAGTCCGGCTCGGGCTCGCTGGGACCATGGCGGGCCAGGATGGCGGGGCCGGCGCCCTCGGCTGAGCGGCGGACGACCGCACGTATCCCTTCCTCGTCCTTCCCGAGGAGGTTCTCCGTGGCCGTCGCGAGGAAGCTCGGGTCGGAGGGAATCTTAGCCTGGATCCCGATCTGGACCTCCCAGCCCGACGCCGCGTTGGCGGCGAGCGAATGGACTGAGCGGATGGTGACGTCAACCTCAACCGGGGTCAACGAAAGGTAGCCTATACTCCGGTTCCACGGAGCCACGAACACGGTCCCGCCCACAACGATGCGCGGACGACGAACCTCGGCAGCCTCCGATGGCGAACGTGGGGGGTTCCGAGCCGTGGCCGCGCGTCCTCCGTAGAGGACGACCGCGCGATTCGGCGGCGATCGAACGAAGAAGCGTGAGTAGACGACCCAGGAGAACGCCGCGGCGGCCGCGCAAGCGGCCCCGCCGAGTGTCGCGGGTAGGATCAGATCGCCCAGTGCCACGGATCGCCCCGTCTGGTTCCGGTGGGAGCACGACGCGCGTCCCGTTCCTGGCGCGTCCGATGCCAGCCGGTTACCCGGACAGGGCTAGCAGAGTGAGTGAGGATGGGTGCGGGAGCGAGAGTGCTACGACCCTGCGGCGTCAGGTATCCCTGCGCTGGGTCCGACGGCATCCCTCGCTCCCCCCCGCGAGTCCCCGTCAGTGATGGGGACGCGTTGCAAGTTATACGTACGAATGCGTATATCTACCTACCTTCGGGGGTCGCGCCTCGCTCGCCCCAATCCGCGGTAGGTTCCTCTGGCGCGGCCGGAGCGGCGGGTTCGGGGGCATCAGGTACTGCGAGCGGCGGGTCTTGCGCAGATCCATCAAGGCGGCCAGATACTGAGCCTCGACGCTCGCCGTGTCGAGCTGGTGGTCCGTTCGCAAGTGCCGGCGGAGTCGCACCACCTCCACCGAAAGGCCACAGAGCTTGCACGGCACGCGGCCGCGGCGGGTCCCGGGTTCGCGATAGTCGCTCGCTCCACCCGCGTGCACGGTTCCTTCCCCGGCGCTCGCCCTAAAGAACCCGTCGTCCGAGGCGAACCGGCCACCGGCCGGTGACGGGCCGCCGGTAAATCTTATTAGGGGTCCCTCGTGAGCCGGCGAGGATAATCAGGACGGGCATGTCGCTCTCTATCGGCCAACTGGAGCTCCTTGTTTTCGCGAGCGCTCTCCTGGCCCTCGCGTACGCGGGCATTCAGACCGTCCTCCTTCTTCGGGAGGACGAAGGCGACGAGGAGATGCGCTCCATCGGCCACGCGATCCGCGAGGGAGCGAATGCGTTCCTTCGCCGAGAGGTACATGGTCGTCTTCGTGGTCGCGGCCGTCCTCTCGGTCGTCATCGCGTTCGCCTTCGGGATAACGAGCAACGGACCGCGGTTCGCGATCGGGTTCCTGTTCGGGGCCGCGGGCAGTGCTCTCGCCGGCGCGGTCGGGATGTTCGTCAGCGTCCGTGCGAACGTCCGCACGGCCGCCAAGGCACGCGGCGGGAACCTCGGGGAGACGATGCGCTACGCCTTCCGGGGAGGGAGCGTGACGGGCCTGTCGGTCGCCGGCCTCGCGCTGCTCGAGCTGATCGGATTCTATGTCGCGTTCAACGGGAACGTGCTTGCGATGGTCGGGCTCCTGTTCGGAGCCTCCTTGATGAGCCTCTTCGCGCGGGTCGGAGGCGGGATCTACACCAAGGGCGCCGATGTTGGCGCAGACCTGGTGGGAAAAGTCGAGGCCGGGATTCCCGAGGACGACCCGAGGAACCCCGCGGTCATCGCGGACAACGTGGGCGACAACGTCGGGGACTGCGCGGGGATGGCGGCCGACCTGTTCGAGACCTACATCGTCACGGCCGTGAGCGCGATGCTGCTCGCGTACCTGATCATCCAGAACCACCTGATCACCCAGTTCGACTTCGGCGCTCGGTTCCCGAACGCCATCCTCTACCCCCTGCTGATCAGCGCGTGGGCGATCGTCGCGACGCTGATCGGGACGGCCTTCGTCCGAATGCGCTCGGGCGGTTCGATCATGGGCGCCCTGTACCAGGGCCTGGCGGCGACCACCGCCGTTGGCGTCGCGGGACTCTACGTCCTCGACGTGACCCTGATGGGTGGCAACGTTGGGTTCTTCGTGGCGACCGTCGCGGGCCTTCTGGTGATGATCTTCATCGTGATCCTTACCGACTACTACACCAGCTCGAAGTACTCTCCCGTGCACCGCATCGCGGAGTCGGCCCAGGCGGGGGCCGGCCCCACCGTCATCACCGGCCTCTCGGTCGGGCTCGAGTCCGTCTTCGTATCGGGCCTCGTGATCGTCACGGCGATCCTCGTCAGCTACACCGCGGCGGGCTGGCAGGGGTGGACGACCATGCCGATCGCCCCCGAGGGGCTCTACGGGATCGGTCTCTCGGCCGCGAGCATGCTCGCGGTGACGGGGATGATCATCTCGATCGACGCCTTCGGCCCTATAACGGACAACGCCGGCGGGATCGCCGAGATGGCGGGCCTCCCGCCCGAGGCGCGCGCGGTCACGGACCCCTTGGACGCCGTCGGGAAC
The DNA here is from genome assembly GCA_963713145.1 of uncultured Thermoplasmata archaeon. Lineage (GTDB taxonomy): Archaea > Thermoplasmatota > Thermoplasmata > Lutacidiplasmatales > UBA184 > Lutacidiplasma. The sequence goes on from CAVQKI010000002.1 coordinate 266,186, forward strand.
ACGACCAAGGCGATCACGAAGGGGTACGCGATCGGTTCTGCGGTCCTCGCCGCCCTTGCACTGTTCGCCGCCTACACGTTCGCGGCGGCCCAGCAGTGGGGAGGAACCCACACATGGTCCGACTTCACGAGCCTCCTGACGATCGACAACCCGCTCGTGGTCGCGGGACTGATCATCGGCGCGATCCTTCCGTTCTTCTTCACCTCGTTCCTGATGAACGCGGTCGGGGTCGCCGCTCAGGCGATCGTGTTCGAGGTCCGCCGCCAGTTCAAGGAGATCCCGGGGATCATGGCCGGGACGGCGAAACCGGAGTACGGCAAGTGCGTGGACCTGGTCACGGTCACGGCGCTGCGCCAGCTCGCCGTGCCCGCAATCATCGCCGTCGTCACTCCGCTCGCGGTCGGCTTCCTTCTCGGACCGGTCGCGCTGGCGGGCCTTCTCCTGGGCGTCATCCTCTCGGGATTCCCCCTCGCCATCATGATGACGACGGGCGGCGGGGCCTGGGACAACGGCAAGAAGTACATCGAGAGCGGCAACTTCGGCGGGAAGCATTCCGACGCACACAAGGCCGCGGTAGTGGGCGACACGGTCGGCGACGCGACCAAGGACACGGCGGGTCCCGCGATCAACCCGCTCATCAAGGTCGTCAACACGATCTCGATCCTGTTCATCGCACTCATCGTGGCGCACTCGGTCATCGGGATCTAGGGCGGCATCCCTTCCACTTTCAGGACCGAGGGCGACCTCGGCTGCGGCTTCGCGTTCAGAACGTGGGGTTGATAACCCCCCTCGGCATCCTAGCCCCGAGGTGGCTCTCCGTGTGCGACACGTGCGGCTGCAAGTCGAAGAAGAAGCCGTAGTCCTCGTCAATAGGGGGCTGGGCGGCTCGCGATAGAGCCCACCCGGCTCCCCACGCTTTCCCCACCCGAGCAGGGCCGGTCCGGCCCGTTGCGCAGAGACTTCCGCTCTACCGGAACCGGAAGATCAAGCGTAGTGCGGTAGGCTGGAGCGTTCCTTCTTCGCGGCTTCGCGCTCCTCGCCGCGTTCCTCGCGCTTCCGCTCCTTCTCGCACTCCTCTTCCGTGACCCAGAGGAACTCGAGGTCCTGCGGATGGTCGTGGGAAATGAACGCCCCGGCCTCGAAGGCGCTCGAGAGCAGCTCCTCGAGGTTCTCGGCCTCGTTCCCCTCCAACCGCCCGGCGGTTCGCCAGGTACCAGTCGGGAGTCTTTCCCGACGCCTGGAGGTACTCCGTGATCAGGTCGAAGATCGAGCTCTTGTCGTCGGCGATCCGAACGTGAAGGTGCCGGTCCTTGTCGTCCGCGGCCCGGCCGCCGGCCTGCGAGGAGGAGTCCACCATCCAAGGAGGATGGACGGAGGGCTCTATAACGCCTCGGCCGCGCGGAACGGGGTCACCAACCTTTCAAGAGCGGCCGTGACGTGGGTCCCCCGTCCCCATGTCCGCCGGCGGCCCGGTCGAACCTTCATCGGATGCCCAGCGCAACGCGCGCTACGGCCACTTGGTGGGCCGCCTCCGGAGCCGGGAGATCACGATGGAGGAGGCGACCGAGCTGTTCACCGCCATGCAGGCGATGCTCCGCAACAGCGAGCTCGCCCGGGTGGCGGCCCTCCGCATGGGCTCCGGGTCGGGAGGCCCGCCGCCACCCCCACCCCTCCGAGTACCCTCCGGGCCCGCGACCGCGGCGGCATCGGACGACATGTTCCTGGTCGGCCTCCTGGCGATGGGCGCCGGAGCCGGGCTCCTGGCGGCGATGGCCAAGCGGCTCTCGAGCCCACCCCCCACTCCCGAAGGGCGGCGTCCCCGCGATGCGGGGGGCTCGTCCCAGTAGGGAGGTCGGAGGGTGCCGGACCGGTTCGTCTTCGCCCACTTGGCCGATGCCCACGTAGGGGCGTGGCCCCGCGCCCCGAAGGTCCGGGCCGCGCTGCGGGAGAGCGTCCTCCGCGCGCTCGCGGTCGTGGAGGAACGCTCCGCCGAGTTCCTGCTCATCTCGGGAGACCTGTTCCACACCCCCGTCCCCGACCCGACCGAGGTCGCGCCGGTGGCGGCCGCCCTCAAGCGCCTCGTTGACCAGGGACGACGGGTCTACGCCATCTACGGGTCGCACGACTACGTCGCCCATCGGACGAGCTGGCTGGACGTCCTCGCGGCGGCCGGCGTTTTCGTCAAGGTCGCGCCCGAGGCGGTCCGCACGGAAGGGACGCGCTGGACGCTGCCGTTCCTGATCGACCCCGCGACCGGCGCCCGGATCGCGGGGATCTCGGGGCGATCCCACGGGCTGGACCGAGAGTACTTCCGGGCGGTCGACTCCGAGGCGTTCTCCGCCGAACCGGGATTCAAGATCTTCCAGTTCCACGCGGCGGTCGAGGAGTACCTGCCGGAGGGACTCAAGGAGCACATCCGAGGCATCCGCCGCGAGGACCTTCCGGCGGCCTGCGACTACTACGCGGGAGGGCATATCCACTACACCTACGAGGGCGAGGGCCCCGGTGGCGGGCTCCTCGTCAACCCGGGCGCGGTGTTCGGGACGAGCCGGACCGACCTCGAGAACGCGGTCGCCGGTCGCACCCACCAGGGGGTCGCGATCATAACGGTCGAGGCCGGCAAGCCATCGGTCGAGTTCGTCGACACGGCCCCGCCGGATCTGATCCGCCTCGTGGACGTGGACGTCTCGGGAAAGACCGCCGAGGAAGCGCGCGCGGAGCTCGAGCGCGCCCTTGCCGCCGAGGCGGCCCGGGGAGCGCTCGTCTTCCCGAAGGTGCACGGGACCCTCGCGGAGGGCGGCATCGCCGGGCTCTCGCTGGCGGAGGTCGGCCGGGCGGCCACTCCGGAGGAGGGTGCGGTGACGTGGGACGTCCGCGACCTGTCCGGGTCCCCGGCCGAGGGAACCCTTCGGGGCGACGAGACCGATATCGAAACGCGCGAGATCGCGGCGCTCCTCGCGGAGACCCGGCTCGATGCCCCGTGGCTCGAGGGGCCGAGGGGCGAGCAGCTCGTCAGGGACCTGCTGCGGGAGCTGGGCGTGCCCAAGGCCGAGGGAGAGGCGCGGGCTGACTACGAAGCGATGCGCCTCGAGGCGGCCCGGCAGGCGCTCGGGCTTCGGGCCGAGCGCGCAGCGTAGGGAGGAACGGTCGTGCAGCTCCGCCGGCTCGAAGTCGAGAACATCCGGTCCTACGAGGCCGCGCGGGTAGACTTCGGCCCTGGAACGACCCTGATCGTCGGGGACGTCGGCGCCGGCAAGACGAGCCTGCTCTACGCGGTGGAGATGGCCCTGTTCGGTGCCGCCGAGGTAGACTCCGCGTACCTGGTTCGCCACGGCGCCGCCCACGCCGAGGTCACCGTCCGCTTCGAGGACGGGACGCACGAGTACGAGATCTCGCGACGCCTGCGCCGCGTTCGCCGCAAGGGTCGCGAGCTGTTCGAACCCGAACGGATCACATTCATGGAGGACGGGCGCCCGACCTCCTACTCGGCTACCGAGGTCCGCCAGAGGGTCATCGAACTCCTCGGGTTCCCCGACAACGCGAACCCCCAGGCCCATTCCGACCTGTGGCGGTGGGCGATCTACGTTCCCCAGGAGAGGATGCGAGACATCCTCTCCGCAAAACCCCAGGACCGGCTCGAGACGGTCCGCAAGGCGCTGGGCGTGGAGCGATACAAGATCGCGGCGGAGAACGCCCAGCTGCTCACCGCGGACCTTCGCGCGGGCGCCCGGCACAGCCGCGAGGAAGCGGACCGGTTGGCCCACTGGGACGGTGAGTTCGCCGACGCCACGCAGGCCGCCGACCGGATGCGCCTCGAGCGGGCAGCGCTCGAGCATGGCATCGTCGAGCGGAAGGAGGTCGCCGAGCAGGCGACCGCCCGACTCTCGACCCTTCGCGCCAAAGCCCAGGACCTCGAGGCCGACCGCCGCGAAACGGAGAGCCTCGGCCGGGAGGAGAGCGGCGATGAGCGCGGGATCGCGGAACGCCGCAGGATCCGAAGCGAGCGCTCCGCCGACCTCGGCCAACGGCGCGTCGAGGCGGAGGCGGCGAGGAAGGCGAGCCTCGAGCTACCGGCGGCGCGCGCGCGGTGGGACCAGGCGGAAAAGGCGCGCATCGAGGCCCGACGAGGGCTGGAGCAGCATTCCGGCGACCTTCAATCCCTCGCTACGGCGAGAGCGGACGGGGCGGCGGCGGAGCGGAGGGCGTCGGACGCGACGGGGCACGTGGACCGGGCCGTTCGCGAGCGGGACGAGGCAAGGATCGAGCTCGAGACGGCCCTCGCCGACGGGCCCACCCACGAGCCTCCGGCGCCGACCCCGTTCGACGTTCCCGAGATCGAACGGCGCCTCGCGGAAGCGCGGGCTCGTGACCATGCCGCGCTCGAGGAGGTCTCGCGGACCCGGGGCGCCCTTGGCCAGGTGGACGAGCTTCTCCAAGCGGGCGTGTGCCCGACCTGCCACCAGTCGGTCCGGGCCGCCGATTTCGCGCCGCACCGGGCCGAGGCGTTCGCGAAGCTGGGTGGCGCCGAGGAAAAGCGGCGCCTTTCCTCCGAAGCCATCTCGGGACTCGAGGAGGCGCGGAAGTCTCGCGAGCGGTACGAGCGCGCCCACGAACGGTGGACGACGCTCGAGACCCGGCGAACGACCGCGAGGGAAGCTCTGGCGCGTCGGGAGGCCGCCGTCCATGGAGCCGAAGCCGCCAAGACCGAGGCGATCGCCCAGGCGGCCGAAGCCCGGACCCTAATGGAGCGCCTCCGGCCCGTAGAAGAGGAGAGCGCCCGGCTCCGAAACGTGCTCGAGCAGAAGGAGGCTGCGGCAACCCTCCAAAGGGCAGCGGTGGAGGAAGGCACGATCGCCGAAGAGCGAGCCCGCTCGGCAGAGGCGGCCCTCCGGGCCCTTTCCGCCGAGGTCGATCGCCTCGAGAAGGAGATCGCGGTCGTGGAAGCGCGTCGCAGCGAACGCGCGCAGAGGATCGCCCAGCTGCGCGAAAGACTGAGTGCGTCGGAGGGCCTTCCGGCTCGACCTCAAGCTGGCCGAGGAGTCCGCCCAGAGAGCCGAAGCACGCCTGAACGAGGACAAGGCAGCGCTCGTGCGGGTCGATACGCGGCTCGACGGGGAGGTCCGGCGGTGCCGCGCTCGCAGAAAAGGGCCGGGCTGAACGCTCGCGGCTGGTCGTCCGAGCGGGCGAGTACGACCGCATGGCCGAATGGGTCTCCGCACCGTTCCGACTGCACGTGCTCGCGATGGAAAGGGATGTGCTTGCGCACGCCCAGGCCTCCTTCGACCGGGATTTCTCCCGCTTCTTCGCGGCGTTGGTAGACGACCCGGGGCTCGTCGCGAGGACGAACCCGGATTTCACTCCCGAGGTCGCGATCGAGGGCGACCCCACCCCGGGAGAGGCCCTAAGCGGCGGCGAGCGAACGAGTCTCGCCCTCGCGTTCCGGCTCGCGCTCGCCACCGTCGTCCGGTCGCTGGGCGCGGTTCGCCTCGAGACGCTCGATCCTGGACGAACCGACCGACGGTTTCTCCTCCGAGCAGATGATCCGGATGGGGGAGCTGTTCGACGAACTGCACCTCCCCCAGGTCATCGTGGTCTCCCACGAGACCCAGCTGATGTCGATCGCGGACCGGAGCCTTAGGGTCCGCAAGGAGGACGGTCGGTCGACCGTCGGGGTCGAGGGAGCGGGGGTCAAGGAGCCCGGCGAAAGAACCAGGGCCGCCGCTCACCGATCTCGAGGACCCGGGCGAGCTCGCTAGGTGAGCAGCGCGGCGAACGTGGGCTCGTCCCACGGGCGGCGTGCAGCGACCTCGAGGTTCTCGGAGAGGTGCGCGGACCCTTTCTGGCCGATCACCGGCCCGAGCGTTCCGGGCGCCGACCGAGCGAACTGAAGCGCGGTCTGGGCGGAGGAGAGCCCGTGGCGGCGCGGCCCCGAGCGCGCGAGCCGACCTTGGAGAAGGGGGACGCTCGTGAAGCACGCCAGCCCGAGCTTCGAGACCGCGCCGAACAGGGGGTGCAGCGTCCCGCCGACTGGTTGGTTCGAGACCGTCCAGGCTTCGGGCATCGCGAGGTTGAACGGGAACTGCACTTACCGGAACCCGTGTTCCTCCCCGCCGACCTTGCGGGCGGCCCGGACCGCGCTCTCGAGAGGAAAGTAGCCGGGCGCGGTCCGAGGGACGCGCAGGCTCTCCCAGGTCGCGATGCCGGTACGACCCGAGCGAGCCCGCATCGCGGAACGTCTCGAACAAGGCGAACGCCTCCTCGAGCCGCTCGCCGAACTTCTCCCGACCCACGACCGGGATCTGGGCGTCGGGGGCGTTGTGCGCGTAGAGGAGGTCGATGGTCGCGAGGCCGAGGTTCGATCGGCTTCGCTCGAACTGGTCGGCAAGATACGAGCGGCTCATCGCGTGCGACCCGTCGACGATGTCGTCGGGGTCGAGGATCCCCGTGCGGACCAGCTCCTGGTCGACCCAGCGGTCGACCGGGACCTTCGACTCCGAGTCTGGGGCGAGGTACCCAATCTTCGTGGCCACGAACACCTCGTCCCGGGCGAGCTCGCCCTTCTCGGTGAGGTGAGCGATCGCTCGACCGAGGCTGCGCTCGGCACGCTGGTAGCGGTAGTTGAGCGCGGTGTCCAGGACGTTGACACGTCCGGAGGAGAGGCAGATCGTAGCGGCCTCGGTTACGGCGATGTCGGTCGCCCCATCCGGAGGGCCCGATGTACGTGCCGAGCCCGAGCGAGCTGAGCGCGAGGCCGGTCGGGGAGTCGCGGAAGTGTTCCACGGGGAGGGCGTGTGTCCTCACCGAACGGTCCCGGAACCGCCCGGTGCCCTCTCGCGTGGCGCCACCCGGCAGCGCCATCGTGCCGGCGCAGCCGGCGATGCACTTTAGGTTCGCTTGGGGAGGCCCGGGGGCGGCGCAAAGATCAGCCTCATGAACGGACCGTCTCTCGGCCCTCGGGCCCGAGAATGCCACGCCGGAAGTATGGTCGGTTGAGGAAGCCGATTCCCCCGGCCCCCCGGAGAAGTGCCGGTTCTGCCGGTTGAAGCGCCCGTGCCCTGCGCATCCGCGAACAGGGCGGGGCTAGGGAGGACGCACGGCGGGCGGGGCGGACCGCTTTCGTGTGAGGAGCGGGGTCGCGACCTCTTCGTGGAAGCGGTCGGCCGCGCGGCCGATCTTCTCCACGACCCGGGGCTGGAACCGACCTCGAGCCTTTCCGAGGGCGGCTTCCAGCCCGAACCTGGCCTGCTCCCAGCGGTAGAGGCGCTGGTCGTAGGCCGCTTCGAACAACAGCGTCTTGCCGCCCGCCCGGTCCGTGGACGCGGAGCGGCCGCGGAGGCTGCCCTTCACTTTGTCGTAGAAACGGGTTCCCGGGACCGGGACGGCGATCGACACCGAGTACTCCTCGGGGCTGAATCGGCGGAAAAGCCGCAGGGTCTCCTCGATGTCGTCGATCGTCTCGCCGGGGTAGCCAAGCATCAGGAACCAGAACTGGCGGACACCGGCGTCCCGAAGCGCTTGGGCGGTCCGCTCCACCTGGGCGAGCTTGTACCCCTGTTCATGGCGTCCAGCATCCTCTGGCTCCCGGATTCGACACCGACGTAGACCCGGGCGAGGCCGGCCTGGCGCATGCGGCCGAGCAGGTCCGGCTCGAGGAGGTCGACCCGGGCGAGGCATTCAAATCGGAGGCCAAGGTCCTTCTCGATCATCAGGTCGAGCAGATGCTCGATCCACGGACGCGAGACGCCGAACACGTCGTCGGAGAATCGCACGTAATCCACCCGGAACCGCCGCTTGAGTTCGACCAGTTCCTCGACAACCCGCTCGGGCGACTGCTGCCGGAACGTGCGGCCGAACGTCGGCTTCGAGCACCAGGAGCAGTCGAACGGGCACCCCCGGGAGGTCAGCACCGCGGCCCTCCGCTCCCCGGTCTCCTTCTCCCAGCGAGAAAGGTACCCTTCCATGTCGACGAGATCCCACGCCGGGAGGGGCAGGTCGTCCAGGTTCGCGAGGAAGGGCCGTGATGGCCCACGGACGAGCCGACCCCCGGATCGAACGATGACTCCCGGGACGTGCGCGACGGGGACACCGTCCCGGACCCGGCGGGCGACCTCGACCAGCGCTGCCTCGCCTTCCGCGGGTACGACAGCATCGAATCCGGCCTCCAGGTACGCCTCGGGCCGGGTCGCCGAGTCCGGGCCGCCGGCCACCGAGAACCCGCCTGCCGCACGAACGCTCCGCGCGATCTCGAACGCGCGGGAGGCCGTGAGGGTCTTCGTGTGGACGCCCACGACGTGCGGCCGGTACGACCGGATCGCCCGGTCGACCGGGCGGGCGTCGCGCTCGAACGTCAGGTCGACCATCGCCACGTCCGTGGCGTGGGCCCGCAGGTACGCGCCGAGGGTGAGGAGGCCGAGCGACGGGTAGAGTTCGACGAACTTACGTTCCATCGGGTCCTCGCGCGATACGTAGGGGTCGACGAGGAGCACCCGGGGCGGGGCCGCGGGGTGGGCCGACGACCGGTGAGTCATCGGTCCGCGCCCTGGGACGGACGATCCGTCCCCCGGAGATCGCTCCGACCGGGCAGTACGGAACGCACCAGCCACAGTCCGTGCAGTTGGGAAGGACCCGGAGTTGGGTCGGCGTGAGCTCGAGGGCATTCGGAGGACAGACCCCGGTGCAGAGACCGCACAGGACGCAGACGTCCGGGTCGACTACGATCACGGACCACCGACGTGGCAAAGGGTGAACCGGTCGAAGTTGGACCGGCCGAGATGCTGCACGGCTCGCATCGAGCAGAGGGAGCGCGCGTCAGTCGGGCGGAGGGATCGCGCCAGGATGGAGCGCCCTCCCCAGCGCTGCGTAGCCCGTGAGCGCGCATTTCACTCGGACCGGCGAGAGCGGGATCTTGAGCCCCTGCAGGACATCGTCCCGGCTGAGCGCTCCGGCCTCCTCGAGGGTAAGGCCCGCTACCTTCTCCGTCAGCATCGAGGAGCTGGCGACGCTGATCGCGCAGCCGTCTCCCTCGAAACGTATCGCGGAGATCTTGTGCGACTAGGGGTCGACCTTCAGGCGCATCGTGATGTGGTCGCCGCAGAGAGGGTTCGACTCCTCTCCGACGTAACTCGGCCCCCTCGAGGGCCCCGAAGTTTCGGGGGTGCCGGTAGTGCTGGAGGATGACCTCCTGGTACATGTCGTAGGCCATCGGCAGCTCCTCGAGTTAGAGACCGGCGCGCGGTATAAAGCGAAGGCGAGGACGCAGCTCGCATGACCGAGGCACCCGCTCCGACACCCGCACCCTCGTGCAAGTTATAAACACCTATCGGTGCGTAAATCCGATGGCGGCCACAGCTGTCCGGCCGGCCGAGTGGGTCTCCTCCGGCCAGGTGCGCGACCTGTCCTCGGCGCTCGCGGACCCCGAGCCGTTCGCACGCCGGAGGCAGGATGCCTTTGAGCGGTTCCTCAAGCTCCCGCTCGAACCGAACCCGCTCTACCGGGGGTACGGCTACTTCACCAACGTCGACCTTTCGGGCGTCGACTCAGTCCGCCAGGGCCGGGCGATCCCGTCGATCGTTCCCGTCGAGGGAGCGGTCCACGTGGTCCACGACACCGCCGGCACCCGGGCGCATGTACCCGAACGAGCTGCGCGACGCCGGGGTGAGACTGGTCACGCTCCCGGAGGTCTGGGCTTCCGGCGCAGCCGGGTCGGAGGCGTTCCTGCCCGCGGCCGAGGAACCGACTGGACCGGCTCTCCGCTCTGTCGATGGCGCTCCTCAACCGCGGATACCGCCTCGAGATCCCGGACGGACTCGCCACGCCGATCCGCGTTCAGGACCTCGTGGTCCTCTCGGCGCCGCAGGAAGCGCTCTCCGTGCGACGGAGCGTCCACGCGGGTTCCGGCGCGCAGCTTCTCCTGACCGAAGAGACGTACAGTACCACCGCCGACCCGGGCGGACAGCGCCTGGCCGCCTCCAATACCGAGATCACGCTCGGCGAGCGCGCCAAGTCCGTGATCCTCACCGTACATTCTCCAGACCTCAAGACCGTCTCCCTCTACCAACGCACCGCCACCGTGGGCGCTGGGGCACGCCTTGCCTGGATGTGGAACGGCCTCGGCGGGTTCCGGACGAAGACGAGGAACTCCACGACGCTCGCGGGCAATGGTTCGGCGGTGGACGACCTTCAGATCTTCTACGGCTCGGGCGACCAGTCGTTCGACAGCTCGGTGCACCTGACCCACTCGGGCACCGGTACGCACGGCCAGTCGATCACTCGGGGCGTTTTCACGGACAAAGCCCGAGGGATGAGCCGCGGGCTCGTAAGGATCGAGCACGAAGCGCGGGGGACTCTGAGCTTCATCTCGGAGCACGCGATGCTCCTCTCGAAAGGCGCCCGGTCGGACACGATCCCGATCCTCGAGATCCTCTGCCGGGACGTCAAGGCGACCCATTCGACCTCGGTCCACCCTGTCGACCCGGAGCAGGTTTTCTATCTCGAATCCCGCGGGTTCAACGAGCCCGACTCCGTCCGGATGATAGGCGAAGGGTTCCTTTCCTACGTGCTGGACCGTGCGCCCGTGGCGGGCCTCCGGGACCTCCTCTATCCGTCGCTCGAGGCACGCTGGAACGGCACCGACATCCTCTGGGACCCGACCGGAACCCGCGCGCTCCCGAAACTGTCCGTGACGGGAACGGACGGCGCCCCCGAGTGGCGGTTCGACGCCAAGCTCCGGTGAGTCAGACCCCGGGCCGCAACGATAATCCACGACAGGGCCTCCGCGGGACCGGAGCGCACCCGACCTTGCCCCTCGTTCTCGACCCGGACTCCCTGCCCGAACCGATCCTGCGCGGTCTCCTCCGCTCCCTGCGCGAGGACCTCGCAGAGACCGAGGAGCTGGTCCGCGCGCCGAAAGGGCGGGTCCTGGATCCGGCGAGCCTCGAGACGGCGCACGAGCTGCTGCAGAGCGCACGGGCGGTCCTCGACCGCTCGCGAGGGCCGGACCCGGCCGGGCTGGCCGCGGACGCGAATCTCGCCTACGCCGTGATGATCGCCGTGATCGACCTCGTGAAGTCGCACACCGACTGTCCCGAGGGTTCCGCCACCGCGCCCGGTGAAGCCGCCGGGCAAGTGACCGGGGTGGGTCGGGGACGGCCTACCCGACCGCGCCCGTCATCTCGAGCTGGATCAGCCGGTTCAGCTCAAGGGCGTAGTCGATGGGCAGCTCCTTCGCGAACTCCGCGAGGAACCCCATCAGGATCAGGTGGATCGCGTCCGACTCGTTCAGCCCGCGGCTCATCAGGTAGAAGATCTGCTCCTCGCCGATCTTGCCCACGACGGCCTCGTGGGTGATGGTCGCGTCCTCCTCGTGGATCTCGTTGTAGGGATAGGTGTCCGAGCGTCCGAACTCGTCCGGGAGCAGCGCGTCGCAGCGGACCGCTGCCTTGACGCCCGTGGCGCCCGGCGCGACGTGGAGGAGACCGCGATAGCTCGTCTGGCCCCCGCGGATGGCGATCGACTTCGCGATGATCTTGCTGGAGGTGTCCGGGGCGGAGTGGACGCACTTGGCGCCCGAGTCGATGATCTGCCCTTCGCTCGCGAAGGCGACCGAGAGGATGTCCGCCCGTGCCCCGCGTCCCTTGAGGTAGACGCTGGGGTACTTCATCGTCACCTTGGAGCCCATGTTCCCGTCGACCCACTCGACCAGCGCCTGCTCCTGGGCGACCGCGCGCTTCGTGACGAGGTTGTAGACGTTCTTCGACCAGTTCTGGACGGTCGTGTAGCGGACCTTCGCGTAGGGCTCGGCCACGACCTCGACCACCGCCGCATGGAGCGAGTCGGTCGAGTAGACCGGCGCGGTGCATCCTTCGATGTAGTGCACCTTCGCGCCCTTGTCCGCGATGATGAGCGTGCGCTCGAACTGCCCGACGTTCTTCGCGTTGATCCGGAAATACGCCTGGAGCGGGATGCCGACGTCCACCCCGGGCGGGACGTAGACGAAGCTGCCTCCCGACCAGACCGCGCTGTTCAGGGCCGCGAACTTGTTGTCGTTGTAGGGGACGATCTTTCCGAAGTACTTCCGGACGATCTCGGTGTGCTCCTTGACCGCGGTGTCCGTGTCGCAGAAGATGACGCCCTTCGCGGAGAGGTCCTCCCGGATCTTGTGGTAGACCGTGCCGCTGTCGTACTGAGCCCCGACGCCGCCGAAGTACTCCCGCTCGGCCTTCGGGATGCCCAGCTTCTCGAACGTGTTCTTGATGTCCGCGGGGAGGTCGTTCCAGCTCCTCTTCGGCTTGTCCTCTCCCAGCGGGTCCGCGTAGTAGGTGTAGGCGTCGAAGTCGATGTCCGAGAGGCTCGGGCCCCAGTCGGGCATCGGGCGGTCGATGAAGTGATCGTAGGCCCGGAGGCGGTAGTCGAGCATCCAGTCCGGCTCGTGCTTGAGCAGGCTGATGCTCCGCACGACGTCCCGCGACAGACCCTTGGGAATCCGGACCCGGTAGGTCTCGGGATCCTTGAAATCGTAGCGAGTGTAATCGAGCGGAGTGATCTCGGATGCCGTCTGCGCCATAACAGTCTCCGACAATTCCAGCACCCCGGTGTATTTAAATGAGAGGTCGTCCCTGTCGCGACACCTTCGTTGCTCTCAGGATTCGAATCGTCGGAGCCTCGCTTGTAGGGGCGTGCGCGACATCCCCGGCTGGGCGGTTGGCAGCGCCGCTCAGGTCGCCGCTGCACGCGGCGGCGGGTCTGTCGAGAACAGCCGCAACACCTTCGCGATTCCGTCGAGCAGAGCATCGATCTCGGCGTCGGTGTTGTAGACGTACGGGCTGGCCCTCGTCAGTGCAGGGACGCCCAGGCGGTCCATGAGCGGCTGCGCGCAGTGGTGCCCTGCGCGCACGCAGATCCCGTCGGCGTCGAGAAGGCTCGCGATATCGTGGGGATGTACGCCCGCGAGGGAGAAGGAGACTACCGCCTCCCGCCGCGCGACGTCGCTTGGACCGAACACGCGGACGCTGGAACCGAAGCGCTCGGAGAGACCGGTGAGAAGCCTGCGGAGGAGACGCGTGTCGTGCGACCGAACGTCGTCCCAGCCGATCCGCTCGAGGTACTCGATCGCGGCGCCGAGCGCGACGGCTCCCCCCACGTTCGGGGTCCCCGCCTCGAACTTCGCGGGAGCGTCGGCGTAGCTCACGCGGTCGGTGTGCACCTCGCGGATCATCTCGCCTCCGCCCATGCAGGGAGGGAGCACCTCCAGGAGGTCGGCCTTCCCCCATAGGACGCCGATCCCCATCGGGCCGAGCATCTTGTGGCCGGAGAAGGCGAGGTAGTCGGCCCCCAGCGCCCGGACGTCGAGCCGCCGATGGGGAGCGGACTGGGCCGCGTCGACGATCACGAGCGCGCCGGCGGCGTGCGCCCGGTCCGCGATCTCACGGATCGGGTTCACCGTGCCAAGGACGTTCGAGACATGGGTCACGGTGACCACCTTTGTCCGGCGGTCCGCGAGCAGTCGGTCGAGCTCGTCGAGGCGAAGGTGCCCTTCGTCGTCAATGCCTACGAACGAGAGCTCGATGCCGGAGTACTCCCGCAGCATGTGCCACGGTACGACGTTTGAATGGTGCTCCATCACGGTCGTCACGACCCGGTCCCCCTTTCGGAGGATCGAGCGACCGAGGCTGGTGGCGAGGAGGTTGAGCGCCTCGGTCGTCCCGCGGACGAACACGACCTCGGACGGGTCCCCCGCGTTCAGGAAGCGGGCGGCGCGGGAACGAGCGGCCTCGTACGCGTCGGTCGCCTCAACGCTCAACGCGTAGACGCCTCTGTGGACGTTCGCGTTCGACTGCGCGTAGAACTGCTCCTCAGCCTGGAGGACAGCCGTCGGCTTCTGGGACGTCGCCGCCGAGTCCAGGTAGATCATGGGCCGGCCGTGGTCGGTACGGCCGAGGATCGGGAAGTCGGCCCGGATCCGGTTCACATCCATGGGCGCGGTCCGTGGGGTCCCGCGAGCCTACGGCTCACGTCGAAGCGCCCGGTAGCCCGATCCGCACCCAGTCGTACCCCTTCGCCTCGAGCTCCTCCGCGAGCTCGCGGCCGCCCGAGAGGGCGATCGCGCCATCGACCATCACATGCACCCGGTCGGGCTTGAGGTACTTGAGGATTCGCTGGTAGTGGGTGATGACGAGGATCCCGGCGTCCGGACGGTGGAGCTTCGCGACGGTCTCCCCGACCGCACGCACGGCGTCGATGTCCAGCCCGGAGTCCGGCTCGTCGAGGATCGAGAAGAGAGGATGGAGCGTGGCCATCTGAAGGACCTCGACCCGCTTCTTCTCGCCGCCCGAGAACCCTTCGTTCAGCGACCGCTTCAGGAGCGCCTCGTCCATCTCGAGGTAGCTCAAGTGGGCCTTGAGGTCCTGGTCGAACCGGACGGGGTCGGCGGTCTCCGGGGTGTGCCGCTGCATGTGCGCGGTCCACAGGAACTTTGAGAGGGAGAGGCCCGAGACCTCCTGGGGGTACTGAAATCCGAGGAAGAGGCCGGCCTTCGACCGCTGGTCGACCGTCATCTTGAGCAGGTCCTTCCCGTCGAGGAGCACCTGGCCGCCCGTCACCTTGTACTTCGGGTGGCCCATCAGCGCGTAGGCGAGCGTGCTCTTCCCCGACCCGTTCGGGCCCATCAGTGCTGTGAGCTCTCCGCTGTTGAGCGTGAGGTTCACACCCTTCAGGATCTGCTTGCCCGCAACCTCTGCGCGGAGGCCTTCGACGACGAGCGTGTGCTTCGACCCGAGAGTGGTCGTCACCATCGATGGATTCCGAGCCGATACCGTTATTTAAGCATGGCGTGGTGCGTAAATCCCAGGACGACCTGGGGGCTCAGGAAGGACCGATGGTGCTGGTCGAAGTCCCACCGCTCGAAGGCACGCGGGGCCGGATCCTCGAGGAGCTGGCCATCGCACCCCGAACGGCCCGCGACCTAGCCCGGAAGATCGGTATCCAGGAGAGCGCCGCCCGAGGTCATCTCGGACGCATGCAACAGAAGGGGCTGGTCGTTCCGACCTTTCGCCGGGAAGGGGTCGGCCGGCCGCGAAAGCGATTCGCCCTGACCGCGGCCGGTCAGGAGGTTTTCCCGAAGAAGTACGACCTCATCCTCGATGCGGTCGTGGACGAGCTCCTCTCCCGCGAGGGCGAGGGGTACGTTAGCGCGCTGTTCGCCGAGGCCGCCGAGCGGATGGGCCGCGCGGTGGCCAAGGAGGTTCCCCGCGGTGGCTCTGCCGAGGACAGGACCCGTGGCCTCGTGGCCGCTCTCAACCGACTTGGTTTCCGTTCCAGTGTCGAAAAGACGCCGGACGGCCAGGTCCGCATCGTCCGCACGAACTGCGTCTTTCGCCGGAGTGCGCTGGCCCACCCCTACCTGCTCTGCGAGGTGTTCGACAAGCACCTTACGGAGACGCTGCTCGGCGAAGCCGGCGTCGACCTGGAAGGGTCGATCGGGAAGGGAGGGTTGCGGTGCACGCATCTCATTCAGTTGAGCTGACCTCTCCCGAGATTCGGGGGACGCTCGCATCGCGCCACGCCTGGGTCGACGACCCACTGGTCCGGAGCGTCGGCGGCACGCCGCTGCTCCCGCTCGAGACGATCGGCGGAAGCGAACGCCCGCCGGTCGAACTGTGGGGGAAGGCCGAGTTCCGGAACCCGAGCGGATCGGTCAAGGACCGCGCCGCCCTGGGGATCGTGCGTGCGGCGTTCGCCGCGGGGTCGCTCGGCGACGGACGAACGTTGCTCGACGCCTCCAGCGGCAACACGGGCGTAGCGTACGCGATGCTGGGGGCCCGGCTCGGGTTCTCGGTCGAGCTTTACGTTCCCCGGAACGCAAACCCGGAGCGGCTCGCCCGGATCCGCGCGTTCGGCGCGCAGGTCGTTCTTGCCGACGCGGCCGAGGGGACGGACGGCGCCCAGCGCGAGGCCCGGCGACGGGCCGAAGCCCAGCCCGACCGCTACTTCTACGCGGACCAGGTACAACAACCCCGCGAACCCGGGGGCGCACTACGCCACGACGGGACCCGAGATCTGGAACGAGCTCGGCCGTCGGATCACGCACTTCGTGGCGGGCGTCGGCACCGGAGGGACCCTCTCGGGCACCGGACGCTACCTCAAGGAACGGAGCCCGTCCCTCCGCGTGATCGGCGTGGAACCCGCCGGCCCGATGCACGGGCTCGAGGGACTGAAGCACCTTCCTTCCGCGCTCCTCCCCTCGACGTACGACGCGCGCATCGTGGACGCGACCGTCCGCGTGGACACCGAGGACGCCCAACGGATGGTGTCGCGGCTTGCGCAGGAGGAAGGGATCGCGGTCGGTCCGTCCTCGGGAGCGGCGGTGTTCGCGGCACTCGCCGTCGGCAGGGCCGAACCGGGG
The DNA here is from genome assembly GCA_963713145.1 of uncultured Thermoplasmata archaeon. GTDB lineage: Archaea > Thermoplasmatota > Thermoplasmata > Lutacidiplasmatales > UBA184 > Lutacidiplasma. The sequence continues at coordinate 282,585 of CAVQKI010000002.1, forward strand.
TCCGTCGTCGTCACCGTTCTTCCCGACGGGGGCGAGGCACGCCGGGAGGCAGCCCCGTGACGGCGGTCGAGCTCCCAGAGGACCTGGTGCAGGCGATGCGAGGGTTCGCCAAGGAGGCGTACCCCGAAGAATGCTGCGGGTTCCTTCTTTCTCCGACCCAGGTGGGCGGCCCGTCGACGCGCCGTCGGGTCGTCGCGATCGAGCCCGCCCCGAACGTATCGGACGGAGAGCGGCGACGCCGATTCGTGATCTCACCGGCCGAACTGCGGGCGGCCGAGCAACGGGCGGGCCGGAATGGCCGAGAGGTCAGCGGCTTTTACCACTCCCACCCCGACCATCCCGCACGGCCCTCGGAGTTCGACCAGGACCACGCATGGCCGTGGTACAGTTACCTCGTCCTGTCGGTCCGCGGCGACGGCGAACCCGGGGACCTGGGCGCCTTCGAGCTCGACCCCGAACGCAGGGAATTCCACGACGTCGCGCTGGCCGTACTACCCCACGAGGGAGGAGGACCCGGGACCCGGCGCGATCGCCGGCGAGCTCGGGTTCCGAAGGAGTGGAGGGTGCCGAAAGCGACCGTGCGGGTCCCGACGCCGCTCCGACCGTTCACCGGCGGCCGGCCCGAAGTCGTCGTCGAGGGGGAGAACGTGGGGGCGGTTGTCCGCGGACTCGCGGATGCTCATCCCGCCCTTCGTTCGCACCTTTTCACCCCGGAAGGACGGCTCCGAAACTTCGTTTCGATCTTCCTCAACGAGGACGAGATCCGAACGCTCCAGCGGGAAGCCACCCCGGTCAAGGAAGGCGATGTCGTCTCCATCGTTCCGGCGATCGCCGGAGGTTCCGACGCGAAGGCCGCCGGGCCGAGACCCCGCGCCGCGGACACTCCTCCGCCCATCGCGTTCACCCAGGACGAGCTCAAGCGATACAGCCGGCACCTCCTCCTCCCGGAGGTCGGGGTGCGCGGACAGCGCGCCCTGCGCCGCGCGAGGGTCCTCCTGGTCGGCACCGGAGGTCTCGGAGCTCCGGCCGCGCTCTACCTCGCGGCCGCAGGGGTCGGCGAGCTCGGGCTGGTCGATTTTGACTCGGTCGAGCTCTCGAACCTCCAGCGCCAGGTCCTCTACTCGACCGACGACGTCGGGCGGCCCAAGCTCGACGCCGCGAAGGAACGTCTCGAGGGGCTGAACCCCGGCGTCCGGGTCGTGCGCCACGAGAAGAGGCTTGATTCCGGCAACGCGCTCGAGATCCTCCGGCCCTACGATGTCGTGCTCGACGGCACGGACAACTTCCCGACCCGCTACCTGGTGAACGACGCCTGCGTGCTCCTCGGCAAACCGAACGTCTACGGCTCGATCTACCGGTTCGAGGGCCAGGTGAGCGTCTTTGACGCTCGGCGCGGCCCGTGCTACCGATGCCTGTACCCGGAACCGCCGCCCGCGGACCTCGTCCCGTCGTGCTCGGAGGCGGGGGTCCTCGGGGTTCTCCCCGGCGTGGTGGGCGCGCTCCAGGCGACCGAGACCGTGAAGCTCCTCCTCGGGGTCGGCGAGCCGCTGGTGGGCCGCCTTCTCCTCTACGACGCCCTCGAGATGCATTTCCGCGAGCTCACGCTGCGGAAGAACCCGGACTGCGTCCTCTGCTCCCCTCGCGCGACGCAGCACGAGCTCATCGACTACCCGGCCTTCTGCGGCGTCCCCGAGCCGGGCCGGGCGACGGAGGGGATTCCCGAAGTGACGCCGGAGGAGCTCCGGGACGCGCTCGCCTCCGCCGACCCGCCGCTCCTCGTGGACGTCCGCGAGCCCGAGGAGTGGGCGATCTCGTCCATCGCCGGCTCGCTCGAGATCCCTAAGGCGGACCTCCCCGAACGGGTGGACGAGCTGACCCGGGCGCGCTCCGTGGTCGTCTACTGCCGTTCGGGTGGGCGCTCGGCCGACGCGACCCGCACGCTGCTCGGGCTTGGGTTCACGAACGTCCGGAGTCTGAAGGGCGGTATCAACGCCTGGGCCGAGCGGATCGACCCGACGCTCACGACCTACTGAGACCCGCCGGGGGACCCGACGTCCTTTGCGAGCGGGCCGGTGTACGACCGGACCCGCCTCGAGAGCTCCTTCGCGAACTCCTCGAGGTCGGAAGGAGAAAGGTACAGGGGGTGCGTCCCCGCCGTGACGAGCAGCCCGCGCGCGGCGTCGGTGTAGACGGAGTCGAACTCGCCCACCTCGGGGCTCCACATCCGCCCGCGCCAGCCCCACGAGCCCACGCCGAACCAGCCGCCCGTGGGGGCGAGGTCGCGGAGGCTGGAGTACTCGATACGTCGGACCTCCTCCAGCAGCACCTTCCGGCCGCCCAGGAACTTTCGTGCCCTCAGGCTCGTCTCGTCGATCGAGTACGAGGTCGACACGTAGCGGACGAGGAACAGTAGGGTCAGCGCGATCAGCGCGTACGGGACCCAGAGCTCGCTCGAGGAGCTCCGCGGCGTGACGACGAAGACGACCAGCAGGAGAAGGACGACGTAGGCGCCGAGGACCGCCATGGACAGGCGTCCCCGCGCCCGGTACCGTCCCTTGGCGTCGAGCCGGCGAAGCCTGCGCGCCGGGGGGGCTGCCCGAGGCTCGGCTTGGGACGAAACGGTCGCGCGGCTCGAAGCGGTCGCGCCGGCGGCGCCCGACGGACCCGTGGCGGAGGTGGAAACAGCTGCCTCCGAACTCGGTGTTGCACTGGGCGCGCCGGACGTTGCGGCCGGACGAACAGGAGCGCTCGCGCTCGAACGGTCCTTCTCGCTCCGTGCCCCGCTCACGTTCCCCGCGCGCACTCGGCCCGGTCCCCCGCGAGAGGCGAAAGCATCGGTCCGTTGCAGCCGTTCCGAGAACGGCTCTGCTATTTGTGCGGTATCATCGCTCCGGGGGGCGGGCGAAGGAACCCCTCGGTAGCGGCGGACGGGAGCGGAGGCCCCGGCGCGTACGGGCGCTGGGTCTCCTCAGAACGCGGGTTGCTGACCCTTGCGGCCGCGGTGCACGACGAATGCGAGGATCCCGACCGCGGCGGCGATGATAACGAACGCGAGGAGCGTGTAGAAGGTTTCCGGGTCCAGGCCGAGGATGTTGTTGCTCGCGGGCGCGCTCGGCGGCGCGGTGAAGGTGATCGTGACGGTTGCCGTGTTCGCGGACGCGTCCGTCGCGGTGAAGAGGAGCGCGCCGACCGGGACGGACGGGTGGTTGAGCGTGCAGGCGAAGCTGCCGGTCGCGCTCGTGGTGGTCGAGCAGGCGATGCTCCCCGCCGCGGAGACGACGACGTAGGAGTTGCCGGCGAACCCGGAGCCCTGGAACACGATCGACGTCCCCGCGGGAGCGGTCAGCGGGCTCGCCGTCAACAGCGAAGTCACCGTGATCGAGGCGATTGCGCGATCACCCACGGAATCGGTCGCGTTGAACGCTTGCGCCCCGGCCGTGGCTGCCGTCAGCTTGAACGTGCAGCTGAAGTCGCCCTTGGTGTCCGAGGTCACGGTGCACGCGGCACCGCCGCCCCAGGTAACGTTCACGGTCGAGCTGTTCTTGAACCCGAACCCAGTGAACGTGATGGTGGTCCCAACCGTGGCGGAGGCTGGCGTTACGGTGAGGGATGGGAGGATGACGAACAGGGTCGAGGCCGAGTTCCGGAGGCCGTCGGTCGCCGTGAACGCGTGCGATCCCGCGAACGTCGGCGGGATCACGTAGGTGCAATTGAACCCGCCGCTCGCGTCCGTGGTCGTGAGGCAGTCGAGCCCGCCGAGACCCGTGATGTTCACGGCGGAGAGCGGGGCAAAACCGGTTCCGGTGAACGTGACGGTGGTGCCGACGATCCCGGTCCCGGGGCTCACCGTCAGCGCGACGACGAGAGTGACATGGACCATGGCCGTGTTGCCCGAGCCGTCCGTTCCCATGAACGCATAGCTCCCGGTCGTGGTCGGAGGTACGGTGAAGGTGCAAGAGAAGCTCCCGAGGCCGTTCGTGGTGGCGGAGCAGGCCGCCCCGTGCACCCACATGACATTGACCGCCGAGCTCGCGGCGTAGCCGGTGCCGGCGAACGTGATCACGGTGCCGACCGGTCCGGACAAGGGGGTCGCGGAGAGGGTCGAGAGGACCGTGAACGTCACGCTAGCCGTGTTAAGGTCGTTGTCGACCGCAACGAACGAGTGTACGCCGGCCGTGGACGCCGGGATGACGAACGTGCAGCCGAAGCTGCCGTTCGAGGTCGAGGTCGGCGTGCAGACGGTCGTGGATCCCCACGAGACCGTCACGGTCGACGCCGAGGAGAACCCGGAGCCCGAGAGGGTGACCGAGGTCCCGACCGGGCCCGAGGCCTCGCTGACCAGCAGCGCCGGCACTACATCGAACTGGACGCTGGCAGTGTCGCTCGCGTGGTCGGTGCCGACGAACGAGTAGCTGCCCGCGGTAGCGAGAGGGATCTTGAATGTACAGCTGAAGGAACCCGCCCCGCTCGTGGTCGTGCTGCAGGCGGTCCCCCCCGGCCAGGAGACGATCACGGCGGACGAGCCGGCGAAGCCGGTTCCGGTGAAGGTGATCGGTACCGCCCACCGGCCCGGACCCGGGGCTGACGGTCAGCACGGGGGTGACGGTCACCGTGACGTTGGCCGAGTCGCCCGTGGGGTCTGCGCCCGTGAACAGGTGCGCGCCGGCGGTTGTGCCGGGGAGCACCATGGAGCAACCGAAGCTTCCGTTGGCGTTCGTCGTGGCGCTGCACGCCACGCCGCCGGCCCAGGAGACCGTCACGAGCTCAGAGGCCGCATACCCGGTCCCGTCGAAGGTGATCGTGGCTCCGACCGGGTCCGTACCGGCCGAGACCGACAGGCGAGAGGAGACTGTGAACGACGTGGAACCGGAATTGCCGGAACCGTCCGTGGCGATGATGAGGTGGGAGCCCGCGGCCGACGGGGGTACCGTGGCCGTGCAGGTGAAGCCACCCGTGACGTTCGTGGTGGTCGTGCAGAGGACGGTGGCACCCTCGGCGACCGAGACGGAGGAATCGTCCGCGAAATTGGTGCCGGTGAACGTGACCGCCGTGCCCACGGGTCCCGAGGTCGGGCCCACGGTCAGGAGCGGGACGATCGTGAACGCGGCGACCGCCAAGTTCGCCGCGGCGTCCTCGGCCGTGAAGAGGTAGCCCCCCGGGGCGGTGGCGGGGATCACGTACGCGCACGACAGCTTTCCGTTCGGGTCGGTGGTCCCGGTGCACACGGTCCCACCGAGCCACGCGATGCTGAGCGAGGATCCCCCGGCGAATCCGTATGCAGTGAACGTGAGCGCGGTGCCCACGGGGCCGCTCGTCAGGCTGACGGTCAGCTGCGGCGTGACCGTGAAGATCGCCTGCGCGGTCGCTCCGCCGGTGTCCGCGCCGGTGAACGTGTGGGCCCCGGCTGGCGACGACGGCAGAGTGTACGTGCAAGAGAAGCTGCCCAGGGCGCTCGTGGTGATCGAGCAAGCGGTGCCCTGGCTCCAGGCAATCGTGACCGCGGAGGACGAATCGTAGCCGGTTCCTTGGAAGGTGACGACCGTCCCCACCGGCCCCGTGGCCGCAGAGACCGTGAGCCGCGTGGTCACGACGAACCCTACTGTGGCGGAGTTGCCCGAGGCATCGCTGGCGGTGAACGTGTGGGACCCGGCGGTCGCCGCGGAGACCGTGAACGAGCAGGTGAAGCCGCCGCTCGCGTTCGTCGTGGCCAAACAGGCCGTCCCGCCGCTCCAGGAGACCGTCACAGCGGAGTCGGCTGCGTAATCCGAGCCCGTGAAGACCACAACCGTGCCGACCGGTCCGGAAGGTGTTCCGACCGTGAGGAGCGGAGTGACCGTGAACGTCGCCGCGGCTGAGTTCAAGGCTGCGTCCTCCGCGGTGAAGACGTAGGCGCCCGCGACGATCGTGGGGATAGTGACGGTGCAGGAGTACGTTCCACTCGCGTTCGTCTTGCCCAAGCACGGGGTCCCGAGCGACCAGGAGATGGAGATGGTCGAGCTCGCGGCGAATCCCTGGGCCGTGAACGTGACCACGACCCCTTGGAGGCCCCTCGTCGGACTGACGATGAGCAGAGGAGTGACCGTCACTACGGTCGAAGCAGTGTTCGAGGACCGGTCGACGGCGGTGAACGAGTGCGCTCCCGCGGTCGACGGCGGCAGGGTGAAGGTGCAGGAGAAGCTGCCGACGGAGCTGGTCGTCTGAGTGCAAGCGGTTCCGGCCGTCCAGCTGACCGTGACGAGGGAGCCCGCGGCATACCCCGTCCCCGTGAACGTCACGACCGTACCGACGGGGGCCGACGAGGGCGAGACCGTGAGGGCAGAAGTGACGCCGAAAGTGGAGGTCGCGGTGTTCTTGGACGCGTCCTTCGCGGTGAATGTGTGGGCCCCTTCGACCGCCGCGGAGACCTGGAACGCACAGGAGAAGCTCCCGGACGCGTCCGTGGTCGCGCTGCACGCGATCCCCGTGGCCCAGGTGACGTTCACTTCCGACGCCGCAGCGAACCCCATGCCGGTGAACGTTACAGTGGTCCCCACGGGGCCTGAGGAGACACTCTCGCCCAGGGACGGGACGACCACGAGGGTCGCCATCGCCGTCGCGGCCTCCCCGTCGGTTGCCGAGAACACGTGCGGGCCGGCGACGGTGGCGGGCAGGGTGTACTCGCATAGGAATCCGCCGCTTGCGTTGGTCGTTGTGGTGCAGACGGTGGCCCCGGCCCAGACGACGGAGACGGCGGAGTCGGGGTCGTAGCCCGCGCCCACGATCGTAACGACCGTGCCGACGGTCGTCGAGGAGGGTGAGACGCGGAGCGAAGCGTTCACCTCGAACTCGGCCAGCGCCGTGTTACCCGAGAGGTCGGTGCCGTTGAACACGTGTTCGCCGTTGATGCCGCTCGGGATCGTGTAGGTGCAGGAGAAATTCCCGGTGGCGTTGGCGATCGCGATGCAGACGGTACCGCCGGCCCAGGTCACCGTCACGGATTCGTTCGCCGCGTAGGCGGACCCGGAGAACGTCACCGCACTACCCACCGGCCCGGAGCTCGGGTTGACCGTGAGCGTAGGCGTCACTCGGAAGGTGACCGGCGCACGGTCCGGGATCTTCGCGTTGTCGGTGCCGAGGAACGAGAGCGTGGCGGACGGTCCGGTCGGAATTACGTACGTACAGGAGAAAGTTCCTGAACTGGACGTGGAGGAACAGGCGGTTTTGCCGTTCAGGGTGACGACGACCCGGCTCCCTTCGAAGCCGGTCCCGCTGAAGATCGCCGCGGTCCCGACCGGTCCGGAGCCCGGGCTCACAGAGAGCTGGGCGGTGACGGTGAAGATGACCGACGCCGCGTTCCCCGAGCTATCGAGGCTCGTGAACGTGTGGGCGCCCCCGACGATGACAGGGATGGTGAAGGGGCACGCGAACGCGCCGGTGGCGTTCGCTCGACCCGAGCACGCGGTCAAGGTCCCGAAGGAGATCGTTACCGTCGCGTCAGGGGCGTAGTTGGTCCCGGTAAGCGTTACCAGGGTCCCGACGGGCCCGAACGCGGGGCTCGCCGAGAGGAACGGTGTCACCACGAACACGACGGATGCGGAGTTCGACGCGTGGTCCGTGGCGGTGAAGACGTAACCGCCGGGGGTGGTCGCGGTAACGGTGAACGCGCAGACGAACGCCCCGGCGCTGCTGGTGGTTCCGGAGCAGGCGGTCCCGTGGGCCCAGGTGATAGTGATGGCGGACGACGCGGCAAAGCCGGCCGCCGTGAACGTCACGACATCCCCCACTGGGTCGGAGGTCGGCACGTCCGTAAGGCCCGGAACTACTTGCACGACCGCGAACGCGGTATCCGTCGAGTGGTCGGTGGCGTTGAACGAATAGAAGCCCGGCGTCGTGTCCGCGAGCTGATACGTGCAGTTGAAGCTCCCGACGGCGCTTGTCGTGACCGTGCAGGCCATCCCGACCACCCACGTGATCGTGACGGACGAGTTTCCGGCGAAGCCGCTACCATCGAAGGTCACCGAGGTCGCGTCCGGGGCGATGGCCGGTGTGGGGATCAGTTGTGGCAGGACCGTGAACCCGGCCGACGCGGTGTTACCCGAAGCATCCGTCGCCGCGAACGGGTGGATCCCCGCCGTGGCGTTGGTGATCTCGAACGAACACGAGAAGTTCCCGAGCGCAGAGCTCGTGGCGGAGCACGCCGTACCTTGGATCCAGCCCACGACCACGAGCGACGTTCCCGCGAACCCGGTGCCCGTGAAGGTCACCATGGTCCCTACGGGGCCCGTTGTCTGGTTGATCGATAGGGTCGGCTCGACCGTGACGACCGTCACCGCGACGTCGGAGAAAGCGTCGGTCCCCTCGAAAACGGTCGCGCCCGCCGTCGTGGCCGGGATCTCGAACGTGCAGCTGAACCCGCCCGAAGCACCGGTGGTCGCGCTGCACGCCTCGCCCTGCGCCCAGGAGACGGTGGCCGCTGAGTGGCCGGCGAACCCGGTCCCAGCGAACGTCACCAGGGTGCCGACCTGACCCGACGTTGGGGTGGCCGTCAAACGAGAGTCAACGGAGAAGACAACCGACGTTGTGTTTCCCGTGGCATCCGTGCCCGTGAACGTGTGCGGACCGACGGGCATCGCCGGGATCGTGACCGTACAGCTGAACGAGCCCGACGCGCCGGTCGGCACGGAGGTGCAGACATTCCCACCGCTCCAGGAGACCGTAACGGTGGACGAATCCGCCCAGTTCGTGCCAGAGAATGTGACCGATGTCCCCACGACGCCCGACGTCGGGGAGACCTTCAGTGTGAGGGGGAGGACGGTGAAGGTGACCGAGGCGGCGTTGGAGGATGCGTCGGTGGCGGTGAACTTGTACGCCTGAGGTGTCACCGAGGGGATGTAGTAGGTGCAGGAGAACGCGCCGGTGGAATTGGTCGTCGCGGTGCAGGCCGTACCGATGCTCGATCCGACGGTGACGGCGGATGTCGCGGCGAACCCAACCCCGGAGAACCTCGTGTACGTCCCTGCGATCCCGTGGGAGGGACTGACCGAAAGGGAGGGGACGACAGTGAAAACGGCGGTAGCGGTGTTGGACGCGCCGTCGGTCCCGACGAACGAGTGCGCGCCGGCAATCGTTGACGGTAGAACGAAAATACACGTGAAGTTGCCCACGAGGTTCGTCTCGGTCGACGTCGGAGAACAGGCCACTCCGCCGGACCACCCGACAGAGACGTCCGAGTCAGCCGCGTAACCGGAACCGGTCAGCGAAATCGAAGTTCCTACGGGGCCCGTCGCGGGCGTTGGCACCAATTCGGGTGTGACCGCGAACGTGGCCAGTGCCGAGTTGTCGGCCGCGTCCGTGGCGGTGAACGTGTCGGTCCCCTGGACTTGCGGTCGGACCACGAAACTGCAGCGGAACGATCCGAAGGAGTCGGTTGTCGCCGCGCAGGCCGTCAGGGTGGTCCATGTCACGGTGACGAGCGAAGTGGCAGCGAATCCCGTTCCCGAGAAGACCACCGTGGAGCCGACCGGGCCGGTAGCGGGGCTCGAGGTCACAAACGGAGTTACCGTGAACGCGACGGAAACGAAGTTCCCAGCCGCGTCCGATCCCGTGAAGACCTGCGGTCCGACGGAGGCGTTCGTGAGGACGAACGTGCACTCGAAACTACCGGTCGCGTTGGTCGTCGAGCTGCAGGCAGTGCCGCCGCTCCACGCGACCGACACCGCGACGTCTGCGGAGTAGTTCGACCCGCGGAACATGATCGACGTTCCCACGGGCCCGGAATTGGGGCTCGCGAGAAGCTGGGTGGCGACAGTGAAGGTGGTCGTGGCGGAGTTGTCGGCCGCGTCCGTTCCGGTGAACGTATGGGTTCCCTTTGAGGTCGAGGGGATCGTGTAGAGCGGGCAGGTAAACGTCCCGTTCGCGGCCGTCGTGGTGGAGCAGACCGTGCCGGCGCTCCACGACACGGTGACCGGGGATGCGCCGGCGTAGCCTGTTCCATGGAACGTCACGTTCGTGCCGACGGGTCCCGACGGAGGTGTCGCGGTCAATTGGGACGTGACGTCAAACGACGTCGTCGCGGTCCGCCGGTCGGGTACTGTTCAGGGCGGTGAACTGGTGTGCGCCCGCGATCAAAGCGGGCATGACGAAGGAGCAAGAGAACGTGCCGAGGGTGCTGGCGGTAGCGACGCAGACGGTGCCGCTTGGATACGACACCGTGACCACAGAATCGTCTGCAAATCCGGTACCGGTGAAGACAACCTTTGTGCCCACCGGCCCCGAGCTGGGACCTGGGCTCAACCGGGGAATGATCTGGAACGTCGTGTTCGCGGCGTTTGTATGATTATCCGTCCCGATGAACAGGTACTGCCCCGCCGGGAGTGCCGGAGTGGTAAACGCGCAGTTGACCGCGCCCGTCGCGTTGGAAATCCCCGTGCACACGATCGTCGAGTTCAGGCTGACGTTCACTCGGGAATGGGGGGTGTAGTTGGTCCCAAGGAACGAGATGACTCCGCCCACCGGACCGGAGGAGGGGACCGCGATGAGAACTGGAAGGATCGTGAAGGTGGCGTTTGCGGTCTCGCCCGCGCCATCCTTCCCCTCGAAAACGACCTGCCCAGGAGGGTGGGGCGGCAGGATGTAGTTGCAGTTGGCCGCGAACGAGCCAAGCTTCCCGGTCGTCGCGGTGCACGCGGTCCCCATCGACCAGGTGACCTTCACGGTCGAATCCGCGGTGAATCCCGTTCCGTTGAACGTCAGATTCGTGCTCGTCGGGGCCTTGTTCGGAGTAATGATCAGGCTGGGAACGATCTTGAACGTGGTCTCGGCATGGCCGCCCCCCGAGCCGGTGCCCGTGAACACCCACGGGCCGTAGTGCGCCTGGGGAACGGTGTAGTTGCATTCGAACGTACCCGTGGCGCTGGTGGTTGGGGAGCATACGGTCCCGAAGCTCCAGGTGAGCGTAACGGACGACTTGTGCGCATAGTTGATTCCCGTGAACGTGATCGTTCCGCCCACCGGTCCGGACGTCGGCGACACGGTAAGATTCAGGGCCGCGGCGGGTGTTGGGCTCGCCCCCGCTCGGCCCGCCGGGACCGACCCTCCTGCCGTCAGGAGACCGAGTTCGGGGCTGTCGGCTCCGCCCGACCGGGGGGCCTGAGGAACCGCGTCGTCGGGGGCTTGCGTAACGGTGTACCCACCCGCTGAGGCCGAGGGGGTCGCAGTCGCCGTCGCGTTGGCGGCCCCCGCCGGAGAGCTGGTTGCGAAGAGCACCCCAACGAACGCTGAGGGAACGAGAAAGAACCCGACGATCAGGAGAGAGAGGACCGCCGTACGATAGGGGGACCCTGCCGCCAAGGCCACCGGCGCCCGTCGGCTATACGTCACCGTACGCCAGGTCGAACGACCGCGTCGAAGCGTAGGGGCGGCCACGCCGGGCTATGAAAACACTCCTTAAACCATCCGCGGGGTCGTGCTTTTGGATTGTATTCGACGAGTTGGGAGTTCCGGACTACCCCAACACGTCATCGTTCACCATTCGTCGGCCGCGAAAGGGTCGCCCCCACCTAACTACTGCTTCGGTCGTGGATCCTCGCCGTGCCCTCGTCTTCCCCCTCTCGCCCGATGGGGCCACTCTTCCCCCGCCTACTCGAGCCCTGATTGACGACTTCCGCCTTCTCGTCAACCTCTGTCTTCGAGAGGCGCTCTCTACCCGGGTCACGTCTCGACGGGCCTTGTCCCGCTTCGCGCGGGATCGAGCGCTCGAGGCGAGGGTCACCGGGTCAATCGGTCTCGCCGCCGCTGACATCGCTCGCTCGCTCGCCAGCGGTCATCGGCGCCGCCTTCGAAAGCACATCCTGAGCCGCGTTCCCTACGCCCGGGCCCCCTTCGTTCGAGTCCCTAGTCGGTCGTTTCACTTCGACCCGAACTCCGGGAAGCTACGTCTCTCCCTCCGTCGTGGGGAGTGGTGTTCTCTCGTCGTCCCGGTCTCCGAGTACCACCGGCGGGTTCTGGCGAACCCGGACCATCGTGTGACGCAGGTTCACGTCGGGCTTCGGCAAGTCGTCCTGCTCTACGCTCTGCGCCCGCCGGAGCCGTACGCCCCTACATCGGTGGTCGCCCTTGACACGAACGAATCGTCCCTCGACGGGGTGCACTTGACTCTCGAGGGGGCGGACTATGTCCGGGTAGCGTTTCCGCAGATCCGTGCGATCCAAGCCCGCCACGTCGGGCGTCGTCGGCAGCTGGCGCGAAAGAAGGCCCACAACCGAAGGGTATCCCGTCGCCTCCTCGGTCGGGAGGGCCGTAGGGAGCGCAATCGGATTCGTTCCCGAATCCACGTCCTCACCCGCTCCTTGATCGATCAATTGGCCTCCCGGCAGGCGATTCTCGCTCTCGAGGACCTAACGGCCGTTCCACATCCGAGGCGACAGCATCCTGGCTCGCAGGGCTCCCAACACTTTCGTTCACGATCGCTCCGACGCCGCCTCTCCTCGTGGCCTCAGGGAGAACTCCACCGGCAGCTCGCTTACAAGGCGGTTGACCGAGGCGTTCCCGTCGTCTGGTTGGATCCCTTTCGCACGTCACGAACCTGCCCGAGATGTGGTGAAGTATCGGAACACCGAAGGAGGGTGGGGACCCGGTTCGACTGCGGGAAGTGCGGGTGGTCTCTCGACCGCCAGCTGAACGCGGGGCTGAACCTGGGGTTGACCGTCCTGCGGACGACTGCGGGACTTGGGGGTCTTCGACTTGACCCCGACGCCCTTTTCGAGGATGTGGTGAGACCCCTCTACGGGTCGGGTAACGACCGATTCGCACGGGTGGAGCGGAGGGAGAGGGAGGGAGAGGGAGGGACAAGGTGGGAACGGGGGACCAGTGGGCAGCAGCCCCCTGGGAAGCCTGCCTGACTAAAATCCCGAAGCCGCGGGGTCGGAATCGGGCCCGCGGGGACGCCCGCCCGCGGCTTCGCCACCCCACAGCCGTGAGGGCGCGGCGTCAGGCAGGGGCCGCTCAGGTAAACCGACGGCCAAGGGCCACACGCAGCGCGGCTTGACTCATCGTCACTCCACAACTTCCTAGTCCAGCGGGAAGTCGGCCAGTACCGCCACTCTGCCTGAACGCTACTCCGTCACGGACCCCTTGCTGCCCGGCTCCACTAGTCGAATCCATGAAGGCCGTCTGAGACCATCATGCCTCGGAGGGTGCGTGTGGCGGACTGGGCATCCCGTTCCCCCGCCGCGCGCCAAGGTCGAGACGGGTCCGCTGGAGCCGGGCTGGCAGGGCTGGAGCAAGGGCCCCGCTTTGGATGATCCCGATCCCTGGCGAGCGTTGGCTGTCTTTGGAGGCATCCTTTCGGCTGACTCGATCATCTTGCCGGTGGTATACGTCCATGGCCCTGCGGCCGACGCAGGGGTCGCTATCGCAGCATTCTTGCTCGGGCCCCTGGCCGTGCTGTTTCTTTCGACCTTCACCCCCTGGCTAGCGGGGGGCGTGGCGGCGGCAAGCGTTGTCACGGTCGTGATGGGATTCTACTTCGCCGGAGGGTGGATACCCCCGTCCGCGCCCGGCCGGCACACATGGCCCCTCGGGCCAACACTCCTTGCTGTGAGCGAAGGCATTCTACTCGTGGGAGGAGCGGCCCATGCTACCTGGATAGTTCAGTTCTACCGCGCGCGGAGATACATCGAGCGAACCGATTGAGCCCACGATCTCCCGATCACCGTTCCTGCTCGTCGCCCGAGCGGCACCCGCCTCGCAGGGGGAACGCGAGTGGTCCTCTTGCTACTCGATTCCGCTCCGGAAGGGCCAGCCGGTAACGGCCAGTAGCGCCCCCCCTCCGATCGCAACCCAGGGCACGATGCCACCTAGCGCGAAAGCAAACCATACACCGACGCCGCAAAGGAACAAACCCAGAACGAGAAACACGACCCCTGCCCCCTTAGGGTCCTTGAAGGCGGCGTACATCATCGCCATTTGTCGCATGGATGCGGCGGGGCGCATGACTTGTTGGATAGTGTCCTGCAGAGAGTAGCGGCACCCGGCTCGTCCGAGACTTGGCCTAGGTCTTATCGAACCGACGCTGGTCCGGGCCCATGGGCGCTCCGACCTATTGTTCGAGATGCGGAAGCCCCCAGCCAGCCGGAAGCGCCTTCTGCCCTCGGTGCGGCGCGCCCGCGGCACCTGGGCCCCAGGACTTCGCCGGACCGACCTACCGCACACCGCCTCGTAAGAGGTCGAACTTTCCTGCCTGGGCCATCGTCCTGATAATCCTGATCGTAGCCATCGCCGCGATTGCCGCGATTGCGTTGATAGAAGCGGGCGTCTTCATCGGCTCTCTCTCGAAGATCGACGCGGTTCAGGTAACTGCCATCGACATGACCTCCACTGACGATGTTTGTGGGCTGAACGGTCACTCGCTTTCCGCCGGGTTGTACTCAGCCCTGACGCCTCCTTTCAGGATACGCTGACCATTCCCAGCTTCAACTCCACGTCCTGTACCATCATCTCGGTGACTGCCGTGACCGCGGGGTTTGGAATCTCTGGTGCAGACGTGCCGCTCACGATTCCTGCCGAGGGCTCGCAGAGCCTTTCCTTTACGGTCACGACTCCTAGCTCATTCGATGGCGTGCTGACCATTGACTTTGAGTGAGCCCCTTAGGGCACCCTCCCCACCAACGAGTGGAGGTTCACTTCTTCCCGAATCTTCTCGTGGCACCCGGCTCGCTCGGGGACCCCTTACTCCCCCGTTCGTCCCCTGGGGGGTGGGAAAGGGTTGGGACTTTCCAGTCCGCAGGACCGGCTGACTGCGATCCTACGATGGGTAGTAGACTCCGACAATCGTGGTCGTGAAGTAGTATGACGCTTCGGAGCCGACGTTCTGACCGGTCAGGTAGTAGCTGTACGTGCCCGTGGTCGAGATTCCAAAGGTCTGGACCAAGCTCACTGAGACGTAGTAGCCAGCGGTTGGCAGGTCGCTGCTTAGGAACACGTATTGGGGCAATCCGCTGCACGTGGTCGGCCCGCTCCCTAGATAGAGTGCGACGTCACCCAGGTCCCCGGACGTGTGCCCGACAAAGATTGTCACGGTCGCCGTCACCACCACGGTACCGGCGCTGCTCGCTTTGAATCCCACGTCGGCACCTGGCTCAGCGGCGCAGGTAGTGTTGTTCACCTGGTTCCCTGGGCCAACGGAGCTTTCATTGATCACCGCTCCGGGGCCGGGCGCTCCGTTGGTGCCGTTAGTACCCGTTTGTACCGTTGGTTCCGTGAGTTCCCCGCGAGCCCGAGACACCCTGAATGCCCTGGGCACCAGTCGCGCCAGTAGCTCCCGTGTGCCCACCGTTCGTGAGAGCGATGGCGAGGCCCGTGCCACCAAGAATCAGTGCGACAACCCCGAGAATCAGGCCAACGTGCCCGATCCCAATCGCACCCCTCTGTCGTGGTGTCGATTCGTCCCACTGTCGTTCGGTCGGGTCAGTCCCTCTCTTGGCGCCCTGGGCGTCCATGAGACGGCATCGGAATCTAACGATAATCACTTGGTCCCTCGAATCCGGCCCGGATTCCAGCGAGACTAGCGGCACCCGGCTCGCAGGGGGACCCCTTACTCCCCGGCTCACCGGCCCAAGTTTGAACTATAGGGGAGGAGAACCCCCAACTCCCCCATAGCGGTGGTGTGTCGGCATCCACCGACGGACCCTCCTTCGGGTCCCCCCGTTGGTCGATAGTGCGAGCAGAACCCCCGGCGTTGACCGGATGAAGAGCAGACCTGTCATGCGCACAAAACCACAGGGCGGGGGGTGTGCGGGAGAAGAGGTACGATTCGTTGGCTGGCTGACGGGACCGACTCGGTCGGAGTTTTGTGCGCGATTCTGAGGCATTCGCTGGACCGATTCTGGAGGGTGCCCGGATGCGTACGGAGGTCTCGGGCGATCTCCTTCCAAGTCTCCCCGGTCCGCGCCCTTCGTTCAAGTGCGAGCGTGACTAGGGCCAGGTCGAAGATGCGGGGCCGACCCGGAGGGCCGGTCACCGGCGCCTCCGTCGATTTGAAAAAGAGGGTGCCTCGGGTTCCCCACCGGCGGAAGGGGCTGGCTCCGTCGGTGGAGGACCGAATGAGGAGCATACGTTGGCACGTCTCGCGTAGAGAGTTGGTGATCTCGACTTCGGAATCGTGGGGCCGGACAGATGCCGCCCGGAAGGGTATTTCCTCCGTCAGGCGGCGGGTTCGTAGTAGTACTCGCCCTTCGCACGCTGTTCGCGGTCGAGGACAGACCCCTCTCGGTTGATCCGGGGTCGAAGGGTCTCCGCATCGCGGCGGAACGTGATGTCGACCGTCCGGAGGAGCCGGTTCATTCCCTCTCGCATGGGGAACGGCCCTTCCCCCCGACCCCGGGAACCGTCGTCGGCCTCGGGGCGGAACACCATCAGCGCGTCGCAGGCCAGGTCCAGGAAGTAGACGTCATGGTCGACGATCAGAGCCGAGACGCTCTGCCGTTCGACCTGCCGGCGGATCAGTCTCGCCATCGACATCCGCTCGTCGGCGTCGAGGTACGCGGACGGTTCGTCCAGGAGGTAGAGGGTCGCGGGTCGCGCGAGCGCGAGGCCGACCGCCGCCCGCTGGAGCTCCCCACCGGAAAGGTCGGGCAGGGCGACGTCCAGGATGCCGTCGAGGTGCAGGCCGGGAACGAGCTCCCGGTCGAACAGGCCGGCGTCGAACGTCGGGTCCTTCGCGAGCGCTTCCCGCCGTTCACGGAGGCTCGCCTTCTGGGACGCGCGCAGGTACTGGGGCTTGTAGCTGACGATCACGCCCGCGGGCGGGGTCCCGCTCGTCGGGGTCTCGACGCCCGCGAGCATCCGGACGAACGTCGTCTTCCCAGTCGCGTTCGGCCCGACGATGCCGACCGTTTCCCCACGGGCCACCGTCCCGGCCCCCACCGAGAGCGAGAACGACGGGAACTTCTTCTCCAGGGCGGGGAACTCGACCAGCGCGTTCTGGTGTCCTGTCGGACGCGGCGGATGGGCCACGAACCGGATCGGGTCCGTCCGGAAGCGGACGTTCTCGTCCTTGAGGTACCCCGTGAGGTAGGTGTTGATCGCCGTGCGCATCGGGATCGGGTGGCTGATCACGCCGAACGCCGACGGCTCGCCGTAGAGCAGGTGCGCTTGGTCGGCAAGGTAGTCGAGGATCCCCAGGTCGTGCTCGACCACGACGACGCTCTTCGTCTCCCCGAGGCGGCGGAGGAGGCGCGCGACGTTGAGGCGGTGGACGATGTCGAGGTAGCTCGAAGGCTCGTCGATCAGGTAGAGGTCGGCGTCCGTGGCGAGCGTTCGCGCGATCGCGACCAGCTGGAGCTGGCCGCCCGAGAGCTCGGTGAGCTTGCGCGCCGCGACCGTGGAGAGACGGACGTCCTCGAGCGCCTTCCGAGCGGCCGGGCCGTCGCCCGCGAACTCGGCGACCGTGGCCGCCTCGTCGGCCAGGCGGTCGACGTACTGGGGCTTGATCGCCGTCGTCAGCGCCCCCTTCGAGATCCGCTCGAAATGCGCCCGGAGCGAGGTACCCCGATAGTGCTCGAGGACCCGCGCCCAATCCCCCGGACGGGCGTAGTCCCCGAGGTTGGGAACGTCCGCGCCCGCGAGCAGCCGGAGCGCGGTCGACTTCCCGGTACCGTTCGGCCCGAGGAGCCCCGTGATCCCCTTCGCTGGGGGTACGGGCATGCGGTAGAGCCGGAAGCCGTTGTAGCCGTACCGGTGCACGATCTCGGACGGGTCGGCCTCGGGCGTGTTCAGGATCTTGATCGCGTCGAACGGGCACTTGTGAACGCAGATCCCGCACCCGATGCAGAGGGTCTCCGAGATGATCGGCCGGCCCGTTGGGCCCTCGACGATACACTCTTGGCCCATCCGGACCGGGGGGCAGTACGCCTGGCATTCCCACTGGCATTCCTTCGGATGACAGCGGTCGGTGAGCAGGATCGCGATCCGTGTCATCGATCAGCCGTCCGTGCGGTCCGAGGCGATCTCGCCGTCCTTCATCAGCAGATGGCGCGACGCGCGGGCGGCGACGTCGGGGTTGTGAGTGACGACGATCAGTGTCGCCTTCCGGTCCGCTCGGACACGGGCCAGCAGGTCGAGGATCGCCGCCGCATTGGTCGAGTCGAGCTCGCCGGTCGGTTCGTCCGCGAGAAGGAGGCCCGGCCGATTGGCCAGCGCCCGGGCGATCGCGACCCTTTGCTCTTCCCCTCCCGAGAGCCGATGAGGGTACGACCGTTCCCGGCCCTCGAGGCCGACCTCGGCCAGGAGCTCGGAGGCCCGTCGGCGACGTTCGGGTCCGGGGACCCGGCGCGCGGCCATCGGGAGCTCCACGTTCTCGAGCGCGGTCAGCATCGGCAGTAGGTAGAATCGCTGGAAGATGAACCCGACGTCCTCGAGGCGCATCCGGGCCCGCTCCCGGTCGGACCGTCGGCCGACCGGTTCGCCGTTCCAGCGGAGCTCGCCCGCCGTGGGCGAGTCGAGGAGCCCCAGAAGGTTGAGGAGCGTGGTCTTTCCACAACCGCTCGGACCTTCCACCGAGAGGAACTCCCCGGGCTCGAACCGCAGGGAGATGTTGCGGAGCGCCCGGACCTCCTCCGGGCTGCCCGCTCCGTAGGTGCGAGAAACGCCCGCGAGCTCGACCGCGGGCGGACGGCCGGCGGTCACCGGAGCGCCTCCACGATATCGACGCGGAGCGCGGCACGGGCGGCTACGACGCTCGCGAGGAGGGAAAGGACGACTAGCCCTAGCACGATCTCCGCGAGCTCGATCGGGCTGAAGACCGCGAACCCCGCCGCCTCCCGCACGGTCGAGCTTCCCCACGAGGCCAACGCCTCGACCAACAGGTAGCCCCCTACGAGGCCGCAGCCCGCGCCCACGGCCGACAGGACGACTCCTTCTTCCAGCACGTCGCCCGCGATGCGCCACGCCCGGAGCCCGAGGGCGCGGCGGATCCCGATCGAACGCCGGCCGGATTCGACGCGCCGCAAGAGGACCAGGACCAGGAAGAGGACCCCGATCGCGAGGCCCACCGACGAGAGCCCGAGGTAGAAGCCCGTGAGAACGGCGGCCGCCGACCGCAGCTCGTCCGCCTCCTGAGAGAGCGTGGTGACAGAGTAGAAGGGCATCTTGGCCTGGATCGCCGACGCGATGCCGGCGAGCGCGGTGGGGCTGGTCGATGCCGCGCCGGTCACGGCGACCTCGATCGAGTCCGCCGCATCGGGCACGATCGTGCCGGACCCGTTCGAATAGTTCGTGAGCGCCTGCAGGTCGGAGAGCGGGACCAGCACCGCGTACGCTCCCGCCGGCTGGAAGAAGGAGAACGGTATCCCGAACGTGCCGGTGACGTGGAACGTGACCCCGGCGGACTTGTTGGTCGACGGCGAAAGCAGGATCGTGTCGCCCGGAACGACGTGGTAGGAGGCGGCGTAGGTGGTGGAGACGAGGGCATCGTACGTGGCGGGGCCGGTGTACGAGCCGTTCGCGAAGTGGGCGGTGTCGTTGGGGTCTCCCAGCGGGAGCGGGTCGGGGAACAGGTCGGCCTCGGTAGGTCCGAGGGTGAGGCTGAACTGCCCCGGGACGATACCTTCGGCGAGCACGGGTGCGATCACGCCGGTGCCGTTGAACGACTCGACCGAGAGGCTGAGGACGGGAGACGCCGCGACCACGGACGCCACGTGGCCCAGGATCCAGTTCGCCTCCGTATGAGCCCCCTCGATCCCGTGAAGGCCCGACGCGCTCACGACGATCTGGTAGCCTGCGCTCTCGAGGTCGGCGAGCTCGTGGGCCGCGACGCCGCCGCCGACGCTCACGAGAACGACGGGAAGCGCGACCGAGGCCGCGATCGCAACGACCGCGAGCACGAGTTGAAGTCGGGCGTGCCGAAGCGCGCCTCCATGACCGATCCCCCTCACGGGGCTCTCAGCTCCTCCGCGACCGGGAGCAGCATCGCGCGGGCGGCGGGCGCCACAGCGGCGACAAGGCCAACGGCGACGACGATCGCGACGCCCGTAAGGATCACCGCGGCGTCGAACGAGACGAAAGAGAACCCGGAGGGGAGCCCCGTGACGGCCCGCCGGAGGAACGAATCGATCGCGAGACCCGAGCCCCAGGCGACGGGAAGACCGACGGCCAGGCCGAACCCCGCCAGGATCATCGCTTCCTCCACCACAAAAAGGCCGACGCGGGCCCGGCGGTACCCGACAGCGCGGAGGAGCGCCAGCTCCCGGCTGCGGTCGTCGACAGACATCTGCAGGATCGTGGTCGTGAAGAGCGCGGCGACGGCGAGGCCGATCGCCGCGATCAGCTCGCCGAACGTCCGGTAGACGTTCACGACGTGCTGGATGTCGCTCAGGATGTCGGCGAGGGTGAAGAAGCTGAGCGCGGGAAACGCCCGCGCGAGCTGGGCCTGATCGGCCGCGGGATCGGTAGGGTCGGTCAGGTGGATCAGGACCAGAGTACGATAGTCCGTGGCGTTCGACGCCGCCGAGTAGATCGACTGCAGTTCGGAGAGGTAGACGAACGAGAGGAGCGCGGACGGCACGAGCCAGAACGGCCCCGAGACCCCGACGATCGTGAATCGCGTGGCAGCCGCATACCACGCCGGAAGTGTCGCGGCGGAGGGAGGGGCCGCGGGCTCGGCCCAGACCGTGTCGTTGACCCGCAGGTCCAGCACCTCGGCGAGCGCCTGGTCGAGCACGATCTCGTGCGTGGACGGACCGGCGAACGACCCGTTCGCGTAGTGGGGGTCGCCGGAGGCCGTGAACCCCGTGCCTTGGTAGAGGGCGGGCGTCTCGAGGCCCGAGTTGTCCGACGGGATCCAGCCGATGACACCGGAGCTCGTCGGTTCCCAGCCGGAGGGTACCGAACTGTTGTTCGCGTGCGACCAGAGGGAACCGTTGCCGAAGACGAGCCCCTCGATCAGCCACGGACTGGCCACGGCGACGTTCGGGTCGGCCGCGGGGATCTCGGTCTCGAGGGGGTGGGAACCGGGGATCGGCGGCGGCGCTTCGCTGAGGATGCTCGTGTTCCCTGCCGCCGAACTCGTGGCGAGAAGGTCCACGCCGCTCGAGTAGGCGAGCGTGGTCGCGCTCGTCTCCACGCCGGCGGACAGGGCGAGGAGGAGGACGACGAGCCCGGTCGCGAGCCCGATACCGAGCCCGGTGAGCGCCGATCGGCCGGGTCGCCGGCGGACCCGTCCCAGGCGTACCCCACGGCCGATCCCCCGGGAGGCTACCGCCCCGAGGACCGGCGCAGCTCGCCGAGGCTGATCCGGTGGGACGCCTCCACGTTGTACTTGTGGATCGACTCCTCGCTCACGGTCGAGACACGGACGGTCGTGGCGTCGGACGCGTTGGGGAACCGCTCCGGAAGGCTGGCGAGAAGGTCGCGCACGACGTCCTCGACGAACTTCGGATGGCGGTGCGCGTCGAGCACTACCTGGGCCTCGTCCCCGCGCTTGAGGATCGCGTACGTCGGGCTCGACTGCGCCGCTTCCACGGCTGCGATCACGTCGTCCGCCTCCACCGAGGTCTCCCCGTCGAGCTCGAGGATCAGCCGGGTGCGGTTCCGCTGGTTGTGCGAGATCATCGGCAGGGACTCGAACTGCCGGTCGGCAAGGAGGGGATACTCCTTCGTAAGAAGCTCCCGGCAGGTTTCCATCGCGCACGGGCAGGCGGTCATGCCGACCGCCTCCGCGCCGACCGCCCGACGCACCTCCACCGTCCCGTCCTCCGCCCGCGTCCCACGGGCTTCGGCCAGGAGGGTGTAGTCCTCGAAGCTCCGCTTCGCCTCCGAGACCCCCTTGCGGAGGAAGTACTCGGCGGACGCCTCCACCGAGGCCTCGGTGGCGTACGGATGGCGCACCAGGAGCTCGCGGACGATGCTCGAGCACGCCGTCTCGAGGCTCTCGACAGGCCGGGTGGCGGTCTCGTCCACGATCTCGGCCAGGATCTCGGCGTTCCGAGACAGGTCGGATCCCTTCCGGTCGGAGGGGAGGTCGACGGCCACCCGGAACGTTACGGTGAGGTTGTTCGCCCGGCCTTCCCGCTGAACCGAGAGCGGCTTGCGGATGCCGGTCAGGCCGACCGAGAGGAGACGCAGGCGCCCGCGGCTCGGCGCCCGGGCGTGAACGTCCTGCGCGGGAGTCATCGACTCGCACTACGGTGGGGGAGGTTAAACGCATTGTAGGGCCGACCGACTCGGTCACCCGCGCGCCCGGGCATCGTTATAGGGCGTGGGCCGATTGTTCCCGTGATGGTCGAGTCCGCGCCCGCTCCCACAGTCCCCGGAACGCCCACCGGCGCCGGCGGGGTGTACGCCGAGCGGGAACAGCTCATCACGCAGAACCTGAAGCAGATCTACGACCCTGAGATCCCGATGAACATCGTCGACCTCGGGCTGATCTACGGTTTCGAGTGGACCGGGGACGACGTCAAGCTCAAGATGACCCTGACCGCGCCCGGCTGCCCCGTCGCGGGGATCCTGGCCGAGGAGGTCAAGGCCGCCATCGAGAAGGTGCCGAACGTCCACTCGGCGACCGTGGAGATGGTCTGGGAGCCTCCGTGGTCGCCCGAGAAGATGAGCGAGTTCGCCAAGCACCAGTTCGGCTACGCCTGACGGACCTCTTCTGACGCCCGACCGGCCGGACCCACCTCGGGTCCCAGCGATCGTCCGCGAGCTCCGCTGGAGCGACCTCGACGCCCTCTCGGAGACCTACTACGCACTCTACGAGGAGCGGGAGAGGGGGGACCCGATCGGGATCACGCTCTTCGAGGAAAAGCCCGGCCCCGCCGACCAGGTGTCGTGGTTCTCGAACCTCTACCGGCGCGGGCTCACGGGTGACGCCATCACATCGATCGCCGAGCTGGATCACAGAGCGGTCGGCAACTGCACCGTCGGCCGGGTCGCCGCCCGCGCGGACGCCGAGAACGGACACATCGGGGAGCTCGGGATCCTGGTCCGCCGCGAGCATCGCGGTCGCGGCATCGGGAGAGCGTTGATGCGCGACGCCCTGGCACGATCGCGCGGCGCCTTCGAGATCGTGCGGCTCAGCGTCTTCGCGAACAACGTCCGCGCGAAGAAGCTCTACACCGAGTTCGGATTTCGGGAGATCGGTCGTCTGCCGCGGGCGATCCGTCGGGGCGACACGTACATTGACGAGGACCTGATGGTGCTCGAGCTCGGAACCGATCCTAACCGCGCCCCGAGCGCCTGACCAGCCCGCCCCCCCCGTGGGTCGAGGCCCCGGACCTTACCGCACGTCGGAGGCGCCCCGCTAGCCACTTCGGGGATTCGCACGGAAGAGGGGCGCCGAGGTCGTGCCGTTTTGTAGGCCCGGTTCTCTCGATCGCCGATGTCCTCCCCCTCGAGCTCGGATATCTCAACGGCCGTCGTCGTCCTCGTGCTGATCGTGGCCATCCTCGCACGAAGGACCTATCTCCTGATGCGAGGGGCCCGCTACTCCCCGGGCCGGCTGTTCGGCTTCACCGGCTTCTACGTCCTCCTGTTCGCTCTGCTTGCCTTGCCGACGCTCTTCGCCGCGGTCTCCTCGTGGGGGGTCTACGGATGGCTCCTGATCGCACCGTACGTGGCCGTTCCGGCCCTCGCGGCCGTGGCCGCTGTCCCGTACGTCCGGCGGATCGTCCGCTTCGAGGAGCGAGGCAGCGGACAGTGGTACTACAGCCTGCCATGGCTCATCCCGATCCTCTACCTGACACTCTTCGTACTCCGGTTCGTCCTCGAGATCGTCCTGTTCGGGCCGGCCGTCGTCGCTTCGTTCGCCCTGCCCACCTCGATCCCTACCAGCGCCCTACTCGTCCTTGTGGGCGTCGATCTCCTCTTCGGACTCAGCACGGGGATCCTGATGGGTCGGTCCGTCGGGGTGTACCGGGCGTTCGTGTCGCGGTCGCTCGAGTCCACCGCGCCGCGTTCCCCTCAGGAGAAACTAGCCTAGAGCGCCCTCTCTGCTCGACTGGCTCGGCCGCGGGAGCACTGCCGGGTCGGGCGACGTGCGCTGGGGCCCCGGTCCGTCGTCCACCCATCCGTCGGGCGCCCCGAACGGTTATGCGGTACCGGAGTACCCTCCAACGCGATGGCCCCCTCCGAACCCTGGCAGACAGAGCTCGAGACCGAGCGCTCCATGAAGAACGAGTTCATGGCGCGCCACCCCGAATCCCCGTTCATCGCCGCACGGGTGCCTTTCCACGACCTCGTCTACTTCCCTCCCGATCCGGCGCTCCGCGTCCGGGCAACGCTCGTCCGAACGGCGAGCCCCGAGGAGGCGTACCTCCGGACCAACCGGGACAATCAGGCGGTCATGCGGTACCTCGGCGACCTCACGTTCCGTCTCGCGGGCAAGGACCTGCGCCTCAAGGTCTACCACGCGGGCGAAGGAGTCGGCACCTCGGTGTTCGTTCCGTTCCGCGACGCGACCAGCGGGCGCGAGAGCTACGGGCCCGGCCGCTACGTCACGCTCGAGCTCAACGAGGCGGACGAATACGATCTCGACTTCAACCGGGCGTTCAACCCCTACTGCGCCTACACCGAGGAGTACGAGTGCAGCTTCCCTCCCGCGGAGAACGACCTCCCCGTCCCCGTCCGTGCAGGCGAGAAGGTCTGGGCGGAGGACCGGAATCCGCGGACGGCCTCGAGCCTCGTGCTGGCGCGCCGACCTGGCAAGGCGGGTCCGGCGAAGGCGACCGCCGTTCGCCGGCGACCCGCGTCGCGCCCGAAGCCGGCTACAGGTGGGGCAGCGAAGCGGCGATCCCGTTAAGCACGAACTGGACGCCGACGGCGGCCAGGACCAGACCGAGGACGCGGGTCATCGCCATCACGCCGACCCGTCCGAGCGCGTGCAGGATCGCCTGGCCGTAGCGGAAGATGAAGAACGTCGCGACCGCGGTGATGAGGATCGCCACGAACGTCGCCACGATCACTAACGGGTCGTTCCCCGCGTTCCCCTCGTAGATCATCACGGTCGAGATCGCTCCCGGCCCGGCCAGGAGCGGAATGCCCAGCGGAACGACCGACAGTTCGTCCCGGCGCGCGATCGCCTCGTCCCGGTCCTGGGGCGAGAGCTTGGTCCGGCCGATCTCTCCCTGGAGCATGTCGAACGCAACGACGAACAGCAGGATCCCCCCCGCGATCTCGAACGCGCCCAACGTGAACCCGAACGCCGCGAAGATGAACCGCCCCACGAGGGCGAAGACCGCGAGCACGGTCCCGAAGACCAGAACCGCGCGACGCAGGATCACACCCCGGTCGGCGGCATCGAACCCGTCGGTGAGCGTGACGAAGAACGGCAGCGTGCCGATCGGGTCGACGATCGCGAAGATGGTGACGATGATCGCAGCGTAGAGCGCGATATCGAACATCCGGGAATCCCTCGACCGGACCGTCGGGAGCGCGTTGGGCTTTCAGTTCTTCGCCCGGACGTCACCCTGCGGCCCTGGGCGTCCGAGGCGAATGCTCGAACCCGCCGAGTCGCGGAGGGCTTGCCTCCGAGTCGAGGGTGCGCGCGCGGCATTCGGTCGTCGTCGCCGGGCGTTACCGGAGCTCCGGGTCCTAGGGAGGGCACGGGCCCTCCGACGCGCCCGGATGTTGTGGCCACGGAGACGGAGGATGAGCGGCTCGCGATTCGGGTTCGCGAGCAAGAGGAGGGTACTCGCCGACAGGCTTCGGCTTGAACAGGACGCGGGCTCGGCCCGAGAGGCGCATTCGCTGGAGGTACGGCCCACCCCGCCGACCGATGAGAAGAACGAACGACCGGCCCGGTCGCGGGTTCTGTAGCTCGACGTCGATCTCGCACGAGGGGGACCTGAGCTCTATCTCGATCCGGACCGTGGAGACCGGGTCGAGGACCAGGAATCGCGGTAGCCGCGCGAGCGGGATCGCCACTGCTCGGCTACCAGCGCCTTCTCTCTAAAACCTGGCCGTTCGTTCTTCGCCCGCCGTGCCTCGACCTTAAATCGGGAACGGGTTTCGCACCCTCGATGGCAGCGAAGCGCACCGCCCAGGCGGTCTGGGAAGGCGACCTTCTCCGAGGGCACGGCACGGTCAAAGGAACCAGCGGCGCGCTGGGAGAGGTCGGGGTGTCGTGGGCGTCGCGGACCGAAGCCCCGGCCGGGAAGACCAGCCCCGAGGAGCTGCTGGCCGCGGCCCACGCAGCCTGCTTTTCGATGGCCCTGTCGGCCGGTCTGGGCCGCCTGCAGAAGCCCCCGCTTCGGCTCGTGGTCAGCGCGACCGCCACCTTCGACAAGGTCGGCGACGGCTGGAAGGTCACTACGATGGAGCTCGACGTCACCGGCAAGGTGCCGGGGATGACCGCCGCCGAGTTCGAGACGGCGGCGAAGGCGGCCGGAGAGGGCTGCCCGGTCTCGGGCGCGCTCAAGGGCAACGTCCTCGTGACGGTCCGGGCCAAGCTCGACTGAGCGTTCGCTCCCGACCGGTCCGCACGGGCCCGCGGACTCGCCCTTGGCGCCGCCCTGCGCCGATCAGCCGGCGTACTCGCCGAGGTTCCGTTGCGTCCTTTTCTTGGGTCGCTCCGTCGTTCCGGCCGTCGGAGCGGCGGCGGGGGCGGGCGGGCTCGATTCGACCTCCGCCTCCTCGGCCGACGGGGATACGTCTTCGGCGGACGCCGTCTCGAGCAACTCGCGGACCTCGAGGGCATCGGGCGACGTACGCAAGAGAAAGGCGGTCTCCTCCTCCGTAAGGTCGAGCTCGGAGACGATCGCCCGCGCTGCATCTCGGACACGGGCGGTGCGATGGGCTCCCGGCCGGGCCGCCAGGAGCCCTTCGAGGAACGGCAGCAGGGCCGCCCGCGCCTTCGCTCTAGAAAGGTGGTCCCGCTTCGCGATCTTTGCCACAAGCGATTCCCGGACCGCGCGGACCGATCGGGACCGCCCCATCTCCCCGAGGAACTGAGGGAACGCCGCGCGCGCGGTCGTGCGTACCGGACGCTCGTGGAGGGCCAGCCCCACCCCGCCGGTGAGAAGCTCGCCGGCGTAGCTCCACAACCCGTAGACCCTCTCCCGACGGGCCCGGACGAGGATCCGGTCCGCGACCGCGAGCACCGAGAAAGCGCGGTCGCGGTGTACGGCGTCCGGCGAGAAATGGGGCAGATTCTCCTCGATCCATGGGAGAAGGTCGTCCGGGGGCGCGTCGAGCCGGTCGCGGATCTCGACCGACCGATAGTATCGGGACGTCGTGAGGACCTCCTCCGTGAACCGCGCGAAGTCCACCGTCAGGTCGCGTGACCCGAGCGCCTCGCCCTGGAGAGCGGACGCCGGAAGGAGCCCGACGGCGTCGAGGTCGTTCAGCGCCGCCCGGAAATCGCCGTGTGCGCGAGCGACGATCGCGTCCAGCAGGCCGGGACCCGCCGGGAGGTTCTCCTCCCGCACGATCTGGGCGAGGCGTCCGGCGACCTCCGCGTCCCGGATCGGGTAGAATGGTATGCGCGCGACCCCCGCCCGCAGGGCGGGAGAGTACCGGGTCAGTTCCCGGTCGTCGTTCACGGTGAGGATCAGGGGCTGCAGCGTCGACCGGACGAGCTTGGCGATCGCGCCCATCCCACCGCGGTCCGACGTATCCACCGCCTTTCCGGCCGCCCTCCACTCCTCGAGATCACGCCGGGCCTCGGGAAGCCGTCCCCATGCGGCGTTCCCCGGCGTCCGTGGTACGGCGCCCCAGTCCGCAAACCGCCGGGACTTGGGAGTGATTCCCAGGCCCCAGGCGTCGTTCAGCGCCTCGACGGTGCCGTATCGGCCGCGGAGGAACTCCCCCAGCGGTGGAGGTACTGGTGCGGGGCGGGCCGAGGACGGTGCGCGGCCGGAGAGGCAGTCCGCCTCGTCGAGCAAGAGAAGGGCGTGGCGGCTCCCACGGGTTCCGCCGTACTCCCCGAGGGTGTGGCTGATGGACGCACGCCCGGCGACCCTTTCGATGGCGGCCTGGTTCCGGGCGTCCGACGCGTTCATCTCCACGACCGTCCATCCCATCTCGGCCGCGATGGCGAGCGCCGCGGTCGTCTTGCCGACCCCTGGCGGTCCCGTCAGAATCGCCGCTCGGCGGGCAGGCACTCGGCCAGCGTTCCAGCTCTCCGCCCACGACCGGAGCTCCGTCCGGGCCCTGGGGTTCCCCAGGATTTCGTTGAGCCGGACGGGCCGCAGCCTTTCCGCGAGCGGCAGCCGGTGCGGGCGGCCCAAAGCCATGGAACGGGGAGGGCCGGGCAGGGATAAGGAGGCGGCGAAGGGACGCGGCGCGCGGCCCGGAACCGTTGAGTAGGTCGGACTCGGTGAGCGGACCTGCCTCCATGCCACCCTCTAGCGTCCCGACGATCGAACACCGGTCGGTGGGCGGCAGGTCGTACGGATTCTCCGCCATCTCGCTCGACCTGGCGGACGTGCCGGTCCGTCGGCGCACGACCGGGCAGTGGCCGTCGCGGAGCTTCGCCGGGCAAGGGCGGTCGGTGTAACGACGTTCGACCTGGTGAACGCCCATGACCCGCCGGTCCTCGAACGGTTGCTGTCAGAGGCGTTTCCGTCCGACGACCCCGACCTCGTCGCGATCCTCGGCGTACGCGGCTTCGGTAGGGGACCCGCCTCCCGCTCGGCGCCGGAGCGACCGCCTCTCACCGGGGAGAGCGTCTCGGCGGCTCTCCGGACCTCCCTCGCGGAATCACTCGAGCGCCTCGGCCGAGATCGCAAGGTTGTCGTCGACTGGAGGCCTCGTCGAGGCAGCCTTCCCTCGGAGGCGGTCGTGCCCGATCTGTTGCGCCTACGCGACGAAGGGGTCATCCTCGACGTCGCGTTCGGCATCGACACTGCGGTGCCCGGTTCAACGGGGACGGCACGGCTCCGGGCTGGCCTCGGTTGTGCTCTCTCTTATCGAAACGGATGCGCTCGGGCGAGCCGAGCAGAGGTTCCTGCCGCCCCCGTACTGGATCGCCCGCGATGTCTTCGCCGGAGGACGGCTCGACGGGTCCGCCCTGCAGGGTTTCGCAGGCCGCCCAGGACCCGGCGCGGGTCCCCACGGCATACGCGACCTTCAGGAGGCGTTCGAGCCGGTCCTGCGCCTCGGATTCCTCACGAAGGAGCGGCCGCGCACGATGGCCCAGTCCGCCCTGCGGTTCGTGCTCGGGTGGCCGTGGGTTGTGACGGCCTCCGTTCCGATGCCGCCACCCGAACGATTCGAGGAGATCCTGGGCTACGCGGCGAGCCCGCCCCTCGAAAGGGCCGAGATAGCGCGGGTGCTCGCCCTTCGCCCCATGGGGCCCGTGGCACGGCGGTCCGCGGAGGGCGCGGACTGAAGAGCGGATGCACGTTCCCTCTTCCATGCTCCGCCCCGGAGACACGGCGCCATCGTTCACGGGCACCACCCACGATGGCCGAACCCTGACCCTCGACGAATTCCGGGGAAAGCCCCTCCTCCTATACTTCTACCCGAAGGCCAGCACGGCCGGATGCGCCGCGGAGGCGAAGGGATTCGCCCAGAACTACGAGGCGTTCCGCACCGCGGGGATCGCGGTCGTTGGCGTGAGCGTGGATACGGTGGAGGCCCAGGCGCAGTTCGCCCGCGACTGCGGGCTCCCGTTCCCCCTGATCGCCGACCGTGACAAGACGCTCGCGCGTCAGTACCGGCGTCCTCGGTCTGCTCGGGTTCGCGAAGCGGACGACCTTCTTCGTGGGCGCGGACGGACGGATCGAGGAGATCGTCCAAGGGATGATGCCAGGCCCTCACGTCCGACGGGCGCTCGAACGATCCGGCGAGGGAGAGCCCGGGCCGGCGCCGCCCGCCAAACCGTAAGCCGTCCACGCGATCACGGTCTCGCAGCGAGGGTCCGGGGAATGAAGATCCGGTCGGTCGAACCCATCGAAGTGGCCGCTCCCGGCGACGAACGGTCCTCTCCCTGGAGCTCGACCGTCGTGCTCGTGAAGGTAACGACCGCATCGGGCGCCGCGGGCTGGGGCGAGGCCCCTACCACCCTGATGACGCACCCCGTCTTCGAGAGCGTTCGCGAGGTCGCCCGGTTCTACGAGGGCCGGGATCTATCAGACCACGTAGGAGGGCTCCGCGAGTTCGAGCGATTCTCGTTCTACCGGTCGCGCTCCATGGAAGCGACAAGCGCCCTATCGGCGGTGGACATCGCCTGTCACGACCTCGTCGGCCGGGAGCTCGGGGTGCCCATCTCGAATCTGCTCGGGGGCGCGATCCGGGACAGCGTCGATGCGTACTCGAACGGCTGGTCAATCCGACTGCATCGAGCCGACCGAGTTCGCCGAGAAGGCCACGGCGATGGTCCGGTCCGGGTTCCGGGCGCTGAAGTTCGACCCGTTCGGGGACCAGTATCGGACACTTTCACCGGAAGGGCTCGTCGCGGCGGTCGCCCGGGTCCGGGCGGTCCGAGAGGCGGTCGGCGCGGGCGTCGACCTCCTCATCGAGTATCACGGGAGGTTCTTGCCGGACGCCGCGATCCGCGCGGGGCAGGCGCTCGACCCGTTCCACCCGAAGTTCATGGAGGAGCCGGTACCTCCCCGAGCTCTCGGATTCGCTCGCCGAGTTCCGGCGAGTCGTTCGCACCCCTGTCGCCCTCGGAGAACGCCTCCTCACCCCCGCCGACTTCGAGAGCTTCCTCGCCCGAGGCCTGGTCGACATCCTTCAACCGGACATCACGAACTCGGGAGGCTTCACCTACGGACGGGAGATCGCGGCCCTCGCCGCGGCACGGGGCGCCCCGGTGGCGTACCACAACGCGTTCGGCCCCGTGCAGACCGCGGCGACGCTCCAGATCGACGCCGTGCTGCCGACGTTCCTCCTTCAGGAGAGCTTCGAGGCCAGCTGGCCGGAATGGAAGCGGTCCCTCGTCCGGGGATACGCGATCGAGAACGGCCGGTTCGTCATCCCGAAGAAGCCCGGACTGGGGATCGATGTGGACGAGGCCGCCGTCGACCGGTTCCGGTCCGATGCGGTCGAGCCGGTCGGCGCGGAGCCGCCGTGGGTCATCGCCGGCACCTGGGTCCGTCGTGCTCCTCGGCAGGATGCACCCGGCTCACGCTAGACTCGGGCTCGCGCCGCCGATAGCTCCCGGACCGGCGCCGCGGCCCAGGGGGATCTCGCCGCCCGGGAAGGAGTCCCGTCCATTACGAGCCGGCACGCCCGACATCGCCGCGCGGCGAGCGGCATCCAAGGGAAGCTTATTGGCCCGGCAAGGGGGATACGGGGCGGCGGCCCACCGGAGGGCTGCCGCGGTCTTGCGAAGGGAGAGGGCGTGAAGGTTCCGTCAGAGATTCGAATGGGTAGCAGAGGCCACCCTAGGCCGGTCCGGACTCGGCAGACGCCGGCAGGAGCCGTGAGGACGTGCGGCGTTCGAGCTCGAACCGGGCCCCCCGTTCTGAGGGGCCGGTCGGCGCGATCGTCCTTGGACTTCTTGCCGGGATCGCCGTTGCTTTCTATTCCGCGTTCGTTCTTGGCGACTCTGCCTGGCTCGCGTACACCCGCTGCAACCCCACTCCGCCCGGGGCCCAATGCACCTTCCATCCGTTCTGGGGGTTCGACCCGACCCTGTTAGTCGTGGCCGCGGTCGCAGGACTGGCCATCGGTGTCCTGCTCCTGATTCTTACTTACCTCCTGAGCGTCTATCCGCGCCGACATCGCCTCATCGGGTTGCTGCTCCTCGTCGGTGCATTCGCTAGCCTGATCGCGTACGGCGGCGCGATCGTCGGCACCATCCTCGGAGTGGGAAGCGGAGTCATGGCGCTGCGTTTCCGGCCCCGGGGGGTCGACTCAGTCTCGGAGTGGTCCGGGGCGTACCCGGCCGGCGCCCCTCCGCCTCGGTCGCCCCCAAGAGCACTGGCGGAGCCGGAACCGGTAACGCGATGGGACGAACCGTTGATCAATCCACGGAGCGCTCCTGCCTCCGCCGGTCACCCGGCGCCGTCCCCGGGGGTTGGGAAGCCCAGCCCTGCGGCGGCCCCTCAGCCCGCGGTCGCCGCGCCGGCTCCTTCCCCGGTTTCGCGCCCGCCCTTATCGGTCATCGCTACACCCTCCCGGATCGGGCCTCTTCGCAGTCTCAACGTCGCCAGCACGCGGCGGCCGCTCGACGTCGCGCGCGCGACGACCGAGGCCACGAGGTAGTCGGTCCCCGGCCGGAACGCAAGTGCGTCCGCCGCCGCCACGCCTGCAGCGACCGGCCCCGCCCCGTTGCCGCCCCAAAATGCCGACACCGCGGCCCCGCCCTTTTCGGTGATTGCGGACGCGGGTAGCCGGCCCGTCCTGCCGTCCGCGCGAGAGGCGCTCAGGGACGCATCGCGACCCACCCCACCGCCGACCGCCCAGAGCCCATCACCCCCACGGCGGGTCCAGGCCTGGGTGTGTCCGAAGTGCCGCCTGACGAACGCGCCTTGGTCGGAGGCCTGCACCCGATGCCACACCCTCGCGCCCCCTCTCCAGTGAGTGGGAGACGCTCGCCTACCGGGTTGGTACCCCGACGATCGGGTCGGCATTGGTCCCGAGGATCGTCCGATCCTCGCTACGATCGGGCCGGTCCGACGCGGCCCGCCGAGTGATCGGCCGCAGGCGGGGTATCGCTCGGCTGCAGTGGGGTCGAACCCACGCGAGAAGCACCGGTAGCGAGCGTCGGGCGAGACGCGATCGCGGCGGTTACGCCGGGTCCGTGGTCATCGGAGCCTTCGCAGGAACTTCCGGACAGAGGACGGCGTGAACTGCTCCTCTCCTTCGAGCCGGGCGCTATCCGGGCGAACAAGTAGCGGAAGGTGAACGTCGGCACCGAGCGAACCCAGGATCTCCGACTCGGAAACCGACTGGCGGGTCACATCGACCAGGTGGACCGACCAGCCGAATCGCTTCGCGTAATCGAGGACGAGTATGATGCATTGTCGGGCCGAGGACGGCAGCTCGTCGGAGTTACCGAGAGCTTGTGCCTGGGCCGCGTTCACCTCCTTGGCCTGAGCGAGTCCCGCGAACGGGACGAAGAGGGACGCGAGGCGAGCCCCGAAGGCGAATGGGACATCTCCGATGAGCGCGCCCGGCAGTCCTGGCTCGCTCGTGACGTACATCACAAGGGTCCCCGAGGTGTAGCCGACGGACATCCGCCGTCGAGAATGCGCGGGCGGAGTAAAGTCCTTCGGCGAACGGAGAGCCTCCCGGGGGTCCGGAAGATGACCTTACGTCAGGATTCTGCAAGAGCCGCGAGACGAAACAAGGTCAGCCAAGAAGCGGAGCGACCCGGAAGTTCGCGGCGACCGGGTCCCCCGCGTTCCGGCGACTCGGCTACCAGCTACGGAGCGCTTGCGCGACCTGTTTTCGGGCTGCTCGGGTCTGGTGAGGAGGGCCGTTGCGGGTGTAGACGGTGCACGCGCAGGCGCGGCAATGGCCGTCGGGGCCGTGAAGGCGGCGCTGGTGCATGCATCCAGCGGTCTCACATTCCGTTGTCAGTTTGTCCACCCAGGGTCGACCCTGCTACCCAAGTAATGTGGCCGCAGGCTATAGGCAGGATGGTACCCGGGCGAAATGGGCCGATGGCTCGCTAGCGACCTGACCGCGCGCCCGGCGCTTGGGCCCGGCCTTCCCAGCTTGGACACGTCCGCAGTTCGCGCTCCGTGCAGATCTGAGAGTGGCTTCGGGTCGGGCTCCATCGGAGCTGGACCCGATTCGATCACAGGATGGTTCGACCCACTCGGACCCTGCCGACCCTGCGAGTCCCGCGTCTATGCAGGGGCCGATTCAAGGTAATATTCCGGCGGCGGGTTTCGACCAACGACGAAAGTGCCGACCGTCACGCTGGACATCTTGCACGTCTCACGTGAGCTTCGCTCCGGCCCGAGGATGAACCTGCGCGACAGGAGGTGGCGCTTGCGGAGGTCGTTCGGAGCTCCCCCAGGGTCCGCCGCAACGGGCCCGACTGGGTGTCGACCCCGGCGAGGCCGCCAGGCTGGCATTCTACACCGGCGTACCCGACCGGGGCGTGGTTGGCCGGACCGTGAGCTTCTCAGAATGTGGGCCGCCAGCGGCGGGCAGACCCGGCCACGGCAGTGGCTCAGAGCGGTGGCGGCGTTCTGTCGCAGCGCTGCCCTTTGAAGAGGTGGCCGGGGCGCGCTCCGAGCTTCAGCGTCTGAGGCACGAAGGGTATCGCACCGCGGTGGTCTTCCACCTGGTCGGGGAAACGGGGGTCAGCATGCGAGCCGTCCTTCGCAGGCTCCGTTCTCGGACCGCTTCATCGAATCGTGGGCGTTCAGCGACGAACTTCCGTGGGCGAAGCCCGCACCGCAGATGTTCAGGCGAGCAATAGAATCCTGGGTGCGACCCCGACCGAGGCCGTCCATGTTCGAGACCTGACCAAGATGGGCGGCGCCCGCGCCGCGGGCTTCCGAGGCGCCGTCCTGTTCCGAGGGGCGAAGGGGTCCGGCCCGCGATACTCCGAGGTTCCCGGACAAACGCCCCCATCGAACCTCCGCCCGGACCTCGTGCTGGACTCGTGGAAGGACTTCCCCCGGGCTACTCGATTCGCTGTTCCCCGGGACCAGTCCGGCAGAGGGGGGACCGCACGGTAACGCGGACGCGACCGCTAGCGAGGACCTTCCCTCCAGAGACCTCGGGGTGGGGGCCGAGGAGACTCGGCCCATAGGATCGGGCCGCCCGCAGTGAGCTACCATCGGTGGGGCGCGAATCCCCGGCCGCAGGGCCACAATGACCGTAGTAACCATGCGAGGCGATGCGCCAGTCGGTGCCTCGTCAGGGCAGCGTTAGCTCGCCGC